>NZ_JAQAGY010000011.1 GCF_027533645.1 Paenibacillus caseinilyticus | reverse complement strand
TTTGAAAAGTTTTATCGAATCAAGTTACATGTAGGTCAGTTCATGAAGCGAATCAACAAGCATCCATTGATGACAATTGATCGACTACTCTTAAGGTTATAATCTTAATTGCGTCTTATATAGTTGAAAAATGTCGGGAAGAGCGCCTTCATATCCAATTGATTTGTACAGAGGATCACATCGCTTACTATAACAAGTTAGGCTTTGAAGTATTTGCCGCAGCAATGAAGGATCAAGGGATTCATAGATCATAAACAAGGCCGTCCCTGTTGAAGGGCGGCCTTTTGGTTAGGCGCAGAAGGGTCAGAGAGCCGAGCATCCGTTCATCATTTTGTCACCAATAAAATAATGAGGACTAAACATTTAACTTCATTTAAGTTTTCTTTAAGGATTCTCGCTTATAGTGATTATGTAATTATTTGTAATACTTGTTAAATTGTTATATACATCCATCGGCATCTAAATCAACATAGAATTCGGCATAGAAACCAAAGAATCTCGGAGGGAGCATATGGAAGAGTGGATCAATATCACTGGAAGGGGCCGGCAAGGCTCCCGGCATCTGACATATGAAGAGGCCGTCCAGGCTGCCCATATGGTAGCCAGGGGCGAGTCCACCGATGCGCAAACCGCCGCATTCTTAATCGCCATGCGGATGAAAGGGGAGTCATTCGAGGAAGTCAAAGGATTCATCGATGTATTCCGGAAATACTCGCTTCCTTACAAGCCATTCCCCCATTCCCTGAACTGTGCCGGGCCTTATGACGGGCGGCTGTACTTCCCTGTGACTCTTCCGGTTTCCCTGCTGCTGGCTTCGGCCGGCTTCCCCCAGGTTCTGCATGGCAGCGAATCGCTTCCACCCAAGCTTGGCGTATCTCTGAAGGAGCTGCTCGAAGGACTGGGCGTCCAGGTGGAGCTGCAAGCCAAGGAATGGGAGGACCTCTTCCGCAGTCTCGGGATCGGATTCATCTGGACCGAGCTGATCTGTCCTCCGCTTGGCCGGGTGCGGCCCGTCCGCAAACAGCTCGCGCTCCGCACCTTCCTCAATAGGATCGAGAAGATCTTGAACCCCGTTCAATCCCAATACATGCTGATTGGGGTCAATCACGAAGCGGCCATGGATCAGCTGACCCATCTCCTGCCGCAGCTGGGCATCGAGACGGCCTATGCCATACAAGGGATCGAGGGCTCGGAGGACCTGCCCACTTACAAGACGACGCTGGTCCGCAGGGTGAACCCATGGGGAGATACGACCAGCATGATCGACCCGGCGGTCTTCGGGTTCAGCGGCAAGCCCCTGGAGCCATGCTCCAAGGAAAAGCAGCTTCAGCTTTTGAACCGGATTCTCCAAGGGGAGGAGGGCCCGGATCTTCACAATGAAAAGGAGCATATCGTATTCAACGCCGGCCTGCGTTTGTATTGGTTCGAGAAAGTGGAATCCTACGAGGAGGGCTTCCAGCTGGCCCGCACTCTATTGGAAAGGGGGGACCCGTATAAGCTTCTCGCCAAATGGAGAGACCTCAGTTCGCGAAGCGGAATGTTCCTGGCCGAGGCAGGCGGAGTCGGATCGTTCCGGTGAACCTGAAGCCCTGTCCCCAGCAGGAAGGGGAGCAGGGCTGCTTGTTTATCGGAAGCTTTGATTCGAAAGGTTATTCAGCCGGATTGCGCATCGTTTGTTCGAATTCCAGCTGCAGTCCTTTGGTAATGGGTACCATGGGCAAACGGAGGGTGCCGGATGCAAGAATCCCTTGCCGGGCAAGCAGCCATTTGAGAGGCGCAGGGTTGGATTCCTGGAATAAGCGCTCGATGAAGGGAACCAGGAGATCGAATGCCTTTTGCGCTGCAATAAAGTCACCTTGGCTGGCCAGACGGAAGACATGGATAAACGCGGACGTATTCACATTCGCCGACGCGAGTATACCGCCGCTGGCACCTTGGGTTAACATCGCATGAAAATAAAGGTCCTCGCCGCAGAGAATCGGCTTAGTACCAAGGCGTGTCAATTCGGTGATGAGCGCGAGGCCGCCTGAGCTGTCTTTCAAACCAATAACCCCGTTCAGCTCCATAATTCTTCTTATCGTATCCGCGCTTAACCGTACACCCGTACGGAACGGGACCTCGTAGGCAATAATGGGTACACCGACTTGTGCCACCTGCCGAAAATGCTCGAGAATGCCCTCTTGCGATGGACGGCTGTAGTAGGGGGTCACGACAAGGACTGCATCCGCACCGAGTTGTCCTGCCATTTCTGTCCGTCTCACGGTAGAACGCGTATCATTCGTTCCCGTACCTATGACGACTGGTATATGGCTCTGCCTCCCCGACATACATGCTCTCGTTGCATGGAAGAGATCTGCCACCTCTTCCCAAGAAACCGTAGGAGCTTCTCCCGTGGTACCGTTAATGACCACTCCTTGAATATCCTCTTCTAACAGCTTCCCTAAGTAGGTCCGGTACGAATCCGTATCGAGCTCCGCATTCGGCAAGAAGGGGGTTACGACCGGCACATAGATCCCTTTCAAATCCCGTTCATTCAGCATTTTTTTCCTCCCCATGTTCTGAAGTGATTTTATATTATCATGGTATTTTGCATCAGTGTTATCTATAATAAGTGATGAGCAGTATCAATATTATTAATGTGGTGGGAGAGCATGGAATTAACCTATTTTCAAACCTTCCGGGAGGTCGCCGTCCGCCAGAGCTTCACCCGGGCAGCCGAGGAACTCGGCTATGCGCAGTCCAGTGTTACGATACAGATTCAGAAACTGGAGAAGGCATACGGCGTACCCTTATTCGAGCGGTATGGCAGGCGGCTTCGTCTGACATCGGCAGGAGAGGAATTGCTGAAGATTGCTGTTCAAATGCTCGATCTATATCAGCAGTCAAAAGAAACGATAACCCGGCAGGGAGGGGGAACCCTGACGATGGGGACGATCGATTCCATAGCTTCCTACGTTCTTCCGCCCTTGATCCAACAACTTCGGCAGAACTATCCCGATCTTGCTATCCGGCTTCAGCCAGACCGCGAAACACTCATTGTAAACAAAGTCAAGGAAGGCGAAATCGACATAGGACTCATCCTGGACAGGAAACCATCAGATCCCACTCTGCAATGGATCATGATAAAAGAAGAGCCGTTGGTCTTGATAGCCCATGCGGATCATCCCTTATCCGTGCTGACAGAAGTAGATCTCGGCCATCTAAGCGGCATGGTATGGATTATGGCAGAGGAAAGCTGCAATTACCGGATCATGCTGGAGAAGGTACTGCGGGGCAGCGGAATCCCGTATCGGATCGGTTTAGAACTAGGCAATCCGGAAGCCATTAAACGATGTGTAATGGCTGGCTCCGGTATCTCCCTTTTGCCAAGAATGGCAGCCGCAGATGAGATACGGAGAGGAGAGCTGGCAGTGCTCCCATTCACGCATCCCGACATCCGGCTGGATTTACAAATGGTTATTCACCCCAAGAAGTGGATCTCGCAACCGTTATTGGAGTTTATGGAAATGCTGAAGTCGAGCCCGGATGCTGCAGATAAAGGAGACAACAAATTACTCATGTAACGCCGCGTCCAACGCGGCTTCTTTGCGTTAGCCGGGAACACACAATCAAATAAGTTATATAACGAAAATAATAAATAAACCCTTCAATGCGTTGTAGTAAACTCTTACATTACCTTATTTAGGATAATTCGATACAAGAAAAGCGTATACAGTACATTTTAGTTTATCCGAA
Source organism: Paenibacillus caseinilyticus (assembly GCF_027533645.1). Lineage (GTDB taxonomy): Bacteria > Bacillota > Bacilli > Paenibacillales > NBRC-103111 > Paenibacillus_G > Paenibacillus_G caseinilyticus. The sequence continues at coordinate 217,355 of NZ_JAQAGY010000011.1, read as the reverse complement.
TAGGAAATATAATGAAAGCGATAACAACGATAACAAGTGGGTGTATGTGCAGGCTCTAAGGTGGACTCTATTTATTTTCACGGTTGACATTAATGACTCTCTCCATTCACTCCTTAGAGAGAGCATTAATATAAATGTAAGCATCTTCACTCCTGTTGTGATGACAAGAGTGCTTGTAGTCTAATCATATAAGGAAGGAGGTTATAGGCCAAAGTGCAGACTACAGCAAGTTGATGCTTACAAACTACTATATTCTGGAGGTTAGAATAGTGAAAAAGATATTGTCGTACCTGCTTATGCCCACACTGCTACTCAGTATCATACCGCCACTCGGTGTTGCTGCTGCAACGAAGGCTCCTCTTGACAACACTGCCGCTTCAAGTGCTGCAGCCTCAGGGATTATCTCCGGTGAGGTTTACAAGCTTACAGCCAAGCACAGCGGAAAAAACTTGGATGTAGAAGGAGGCTCTACTGCAGATGGTGCCAATGTACAGCAATGGTCCGACAATGGAAATCCCCAGCAGCAATGGAAGATCGTTGATGTTGGAAGCGGGTACTATAAATTAATTTCGCAATCCAGCGGCAAAGCATTGGATGTGGCCGGATCTTCTGCTAACGACGGTGCGAATGTACTGCAATGGACGGACAATGGCCAGTCAAACCAAAAATGGAAAATTGTCGATGCCGGCGAAGGGTATTATAAGCTCGTGGTCCAATCCAGCGGTAAAGCACTCGATGTGACCGGAGGCTTTACGAACGATGGAGCCAATGTACAGCAGTGGACATATACTGGTGCTCCGCAGCAAAAATGGAAATTGACCCGGGTAACGACACTTCCGGATACCACCGCGCCTACAGCTCCGACCCATCTTGCAAGCCCTTCCAAAACGGCTGCATCAGTCAGCCTTACATGGACCGCATCCATAGATAACGCAGGAGTAATGGGTTATGACATCTTCTGCGGAAGTAATCTGGTCGGTTCAAGCACAACAACCAGCTATACCGTCACAGGTTTAACCGCCAACACAACGTACAGCTTCACGGTACAAGCAAAAGACGCCGCAGGCAACAAGTCTGTAAAAAGCAGCGCATTAAGTGTGACAACAAGTGATGGTGATGTTAGTACAAAAGACGGCTTCTACATACAAGGCACGACTCTCTATGATGCAAATGGAAATCCCTTTGTCATGCGGGGGGTCAACCATGCTTATAATTGGTATAAAGGACAAGAATCCGTCGCCATTCCGGCCATTGCCAAAACAGGAGCCAATACGATAAGGATTGTTCTCTCTGATGGTCAGAAGTGGACCAAAGACAGTCTATCCTCCTTACAAAACTTGATCGCATTAAGTGAACAAAATAAGCTGGTGACCATCCTCGAGGTACACGATGGGACGGGCTCCGATAGTGCAGCCGTTTTGGAGAATATAGCCAATTACTGGATTGAAATGAAAAGCGCACTGATCGGCAAGGAGAAGACCGTTATCCTAAACATTGCCAATGAATGGTATGGCACATGGAACAGTGCCGGTTGGGCCAGTGGCTACACGTCCGTTATTCCTAAGCTTCGAGCTGCCGGGATTAAAAACACCATTATCGTAGACGCAGCGGGGTGGGGACAATACCCTCAGTCGATTGTGGACAATGGACAGCAGGTATTGAATTCCGATCCGCTCAAAAATACGATGTTCTCTATCCACATGTATGAGTACGCGGGCGGCAATGCGACAACAGTGCGAAGCAATATTGACAACGTGTTAAACAAAAATTTGGCACTCATTATCGGCGAGTTCGGAATTAGACATACAGACGGAGATGTTGACGAGGCAACGATCATGAGCTATTCCCAGCAAAAGGGCGTAGGCTATCTTGGATGGTCATGGAAAGGGAATGGTACGGGTCTTGAGTACCTCGATATGGCCAACGACTGGGCAGGTACTAGCTATACGGAGCAGGGCAATGCTATTATCAATGGCCCGAATGGGATTAAGGCGACTTCTAAGCCTAGCACGATATTCAACCGATAAGCCAACCGACCGAGCCAGCATCATTCGTTACCAAGGCACATTGGATCCCCGCTTGGGGTTCGGTGTGCTTTTTGGGGTCTATGGTCCGGCCTCCGCCATCCTGCACTTTTTATTGTAAGCGTTTCCTGTCCTGCGTTATAATAAGGCTGTTTCCGTTAGTTTCCACTTAGGGTTAGTCAGCCCGTTTTAGTTAATCGCTTAACCCAACTTGGTACGCCTATTTCCTTGCTGCTGTGCCGTATGCTCTGCATTCCCACTCTCTCCGCCAGAGGAGAAAGGAGAACGGTCTTCTTATGAAAAGAACATGGTACCACCGCCTCATCCTGTCGTATGTGCCGGTGATCTTTCTCCTGATCACGGTGCTGATCTTCGCGGCCCTGTCGGTCATCAGCGAGATCTCGATTCGGGAGACCGAGAAGGCGAACCGGATCTCCGCCCGCTATGTGATGGATTCCCTGGAGACGCGGCTGCGGGACATCGAGCGGGCCGTCCTGGAGGAGATGGGCGCAAGCGCCGCCCTCGGTGCCTTCTATGATCCGGGCGGTACTCCGGATCCGCTGCTTCCTTACCAGGTCTCGAAGGGGCTGCACCGGCTGACGGACGACCATCCGCTGATTCATTCGATCTATCTCTACCGCGCCCGCGACGGAGCCGTGCTGACCCTGAGCGGCATGGAAGACCTCCGTGTCTTCGCGGACCGCAGGTTCGTAGAGGACGCTGCCGGGCGGGAAGGAAATTCCCCCTGGTCGGGCGTGCGCAGGCTCAGAGAATGGGAGGGAGAGCCGGAGACCGAGGTGATCTCGCTGGCCAAGAGAGCCCTGCTCCCCTTGGGCGGCGACGGCATTGTCGTGGTCAATGTGAAGGCCCGCGGGCTCTTCGGGATTGCCGATGAAATGATCAACAAGGATCTCACATATATGGAAATCCGCAACGGGGATTCCCGGCTGTACACTTCCGCAGAGGGAGCCGGTCTGCAGGCGGAGACCAGTGCCGAGCCGACGGCCCGCCTGCACTCGGAAGCGCTCGGCTGGGAGATTGTCAGCGGTATCAAGCCCGGGGCACTGCTCGGAGGCTTATCGCTGCTCTCCCATCTCTGGGTATGGATCGGCGGCTTCGCCATCCTGATCTCCATCGGTTATCTGTTCTATATTACACGAAGCCACTATAAGCCCATCGAGAGCATCATGAGGCAGATTCAGGCTTACCAGAGCGGTGCCGGTGCAAGGCCGCAGAACAGCGACGAATTTTCGTTCATCGGCCGGGTGCTGGACAATCTAATGAACCAGACGGCGCAATACGAGAAGCAGTACAAGGAAGATCTGCTCGTCCGCCGCAGACAAGTGTTCCTCGAGCTGCTCTCGGGCCGGCCCGAACGCTCCGCGGCACAGTGGGAGGAGCTGCTCACGCGGCTCGGCATCGGGGGCGGGGGAGGGCGTTATACCGCGGCGGTCGTCGAGATCGACCGGTATGCCCGGTTCCGGGAGCAGTACAGTATGCGCGACCGGAATCTCCTCCAATTCGCGGTGACGAATGCGGCACAGGAATTTGCCGGCAGGGAGGGGCTGACGGTGTGGGCCGAATGGACCGAGGAGCACCGCCTTGGGGTTCTCTTCCTGGAGGATAGGGAGGAGGCGCAGGCCGGCAATCCGGCCGAGGTGCTGGACCGGCTGCGGACCTGGACCCCCGTGCATCTGAAGCTCTCGCTGACGGCGGGAATCGGCAGGCCGCGCGAGGAGATCACACAGGCCGGCGGCTCCTTCGCGGAGGCCCTGGCCGCTCTCCGATACAAAATGTCGCTCGGCGGCGGCAGGGTGCTCCGCTGCGAGGATCAGGCCGGGCAGCCGGCCGGGGATATTCATCCTTACTTCGGCCGCATCGATGCGCTCGTCCGCAGCTTCCGCCTGGCGGATGAGGATTGGGAAGACCAGGCGGCGGAGCTGCTGCTGGCGCTGGAGGGGGATCTGCTCCGGGATGACGCCATCCTGGTGCTCCTGGAGTATTGGGCCGGAGCGCTTCGCCGGGCTCTGGAGGAGCTCGGCGGAGAAACTCTGACTTACTGGGAGCGGCAGGCAGAGCCGGAGCTGCTGCAGGCGATGGAGGAGCTGGACACGCTCGAAGAGCTTCTGCCGTCCTGGAAGCGCACGCTCGAAGGGCTGCACCGGCAGTATCTGGCCCATACGGACCGGCATGGCCGGCGGGGACTGGCCGGGGAGATCCGCCGGTTCATCGAAGGCGACTATGCCAATGCCGACCTGTCGCTCTCGCTCATCAGCGACAAGTTCGGTGTCGGGGCCAAGTACGCCAGCCAGCTGTTCAAGGAGGAGTTCGGCATGAAGTTCGTCGACTACCTCTGCTCCCTGCGGATGGAGCAGGCCAAGCGTCTGCTGCTCGAGACCGATGCTTCCCTGCCTGAGATCTCCCAGCAGGTCGGCTATACGCATTCCATCTCGTTCGGCCGCACGTTCAAGAAGGTCGTCGGCGTCACGCCGGGGGATTACCGCAAATATATGCAGCCGCCCGGGAACCGCGGGGTGACGGGCGAATCGATGTCTTAGTACGCCGGCTCCAGGTCTGGCAACCCGCGCTGCAGAGCGAATTCGGACCGAGTTCTGCCGCCGGAGTTGGTGTCCGGAAAACGGTTGGTGTGCCGTTCGTAGGGGCTCCGCCGTTTGGGTTGGCGGCACAGAAACATGCTGGTTGACCCTGCCGCTCGCCCCCGGTTATAACAGGGATATTCCCGCCGGACTCCGGTGACCCGCAGAAATGACAGCGGTACCAATGGAGCGGCGATACGCCAAGAAGGGGTGGATGAAGGATGAAATGGAGAAGAGGGAGCGCAGCCGTCATGTCGGCCGTACTTACAACAGGGCTGCTCGCTGGCTGTTCGGACAATAGTTCCCAGGGGCAGGGGGCTGCAGGAACGCAGGGAGCCGGGGCAGGCACAGGCTCAGGTCCCGTAACGCTCAAGGTGGAGATCTTCGACCGGGGCAACTCCCCGGCAGGCAAGACCGCTACGAACAATGACAATACGCAGTGGATCCAGGAGACCTTCGGTAAGCCGAATAACATCAAACTCGAGTTCGTACCTGTTCCGAGGTCGCAGGAGATCGAGAAGCTCAATGTGCTCATGGCCAGCGGCGACGCGCCCGACATCGTCTTCACCTACGATTCCAACCTTGTATATAAGTACGTGAAGCAGGGCGGACTGACCGATCTCGGCAAGGTGATCGACGAGCACGGTCCGAATCTGAAGTCTTACCTCGGAGAGGATACGCTCGCTTACGGCAAGTTCGACGGCGTGCAGTACGCGATCCCGGCGAAGCGGGCGTACCTTGGCAAATATTCCTCGATGATCCGACAGGACTGGCTCGATAAGCTCGGCCTCCCCCTCCCGCAGACGACGGACGAGGTGTATGCAGCGCTCAAGGCATTCAAGGAGAAGCAGCCGGGCGGCCCGCAGACGGTTCCTCTCGGCTTCTCGCTGGCCCCGGCTTCCTATGAGCCGATCATCTGGCCATTCATCGGGAAGACGACGGAGGAAGAGAAATATACGATGCTCCAGCAGCTCGGCTCCCGGGACAATCCGCTGCTCCTTCCGGGGCATAAGGATGCCTTTCGGTTCCTGAACAAGCTGTATAACGAAGGACTGATGTCCCCGGATTTTGCACTGGATAAGGATAAAAAGAAGCTGCAGCAGGATATCATGACCGGCAAGGTCGGCATGTACGCGGAGGATGCAGGCGGAAGCTACGGCAAGGCGCCGGATATTCTGGGCGTGCTGCGCAAGAATGTGCCGGAAGCGATCGTGAAGCCGGTCGACCCCTATACGAATGCGGAGGGCAAGCATGTCAAGCCGTCCTACCAGCCGGCGGGCATGTACATCATGATCCCGAAGAGCAGCACAAAGGCGGCTGAAGCCGTCAAGTATCTGAACTGGATGGCATCGAAGGACGTGCTGATCACCCTGTCGAGCGGTCTGGAGGGCACGAATTATACGATGAAGGACGGTCTGCCGGTCATCAAGGACGACACCGAGACGCAGAACCGGCTCTATAATGCCGGCGACATGCGCCTGGTGGCCAACGGCATCGACTTCGGCAGCAGCGAGCTCAATCTCAAGTCGATGACGGTAAGTTTGAAGGGACAGGACGCGGAGGATGCGATGCAGGCGTTCAAGAACGGCCTGACGGAGGGCCTGCCGCCGGTCCGCTTCGACCACCCGATCGCCGCCGAAGTGAAGTACGGCAACGCGCTGGCCGACAAGTACGACGAGCTGCTCGTGAAGTCGGTGATGGCGAAGCCAGACGCATTCGACGGGGTGTACGACAGCATGGTGAAGGACTACATGAACAGCGGCGGCGAAGAGGTCCGCAAGGAACGGACGGAAGCCTACAAGTCGATGAAGAAATAAGGCTGCTGCAGGCGGGTAGGGAATATAAAAAGAGGGCCGGAGTGCGTAACGCCTGTGAGCAGGATATGAGGCGCCTTACGCATCCGGCTTCCAGGGAGGGAACCACATGGAGAATCTGCAGGCGGAGATTCCGCGGGCGGGCGCGAGAAGACGGCTCGGCCTCGCGAAGGGGGCCGGCCTATATCTGGGCCGCTACTGGCAGCTCTACGCGATGCTGGCGCTGCCGATGCTCTACTTCTTCGTCTTCAAGTACGGGCCGATGTACGGCGTCACGATCGCATTCAAGGATTTTAACCTGTTCCAGGGGATATCGAAGAGCCCGTGGATCGGGCTCGATACGTTCCGCAGCATCTTCAAGATGGACTCGTTCTATCTGGCGCTGCGCAATACGTTCATGCTCAACTTTCTCGACCTCGTCTTCTCGTTCCCTGCGCCGATTCTGCTCGCGGTGATGCTCAATGAGCTGCGCAGCCCGGCGTTCAAGAAAATTTCGCAGACCATCTTGTATCTGCCGCATTTCATATCCTGGGTCATCATCGGGGGAATCGTCTACCAGGTGTTCGCGACGAACACAGGGATGGTCAATCTGTTCCTGGGACGCCTCGGGCTCGGACCGTTTCCGTTCCTCTCCGACAAAGTATACTGGCTCTTCACCTATCTCGGCACCGGGATCTGGCAGAGCGCCGGGTGGGGGACGATCATTTACTTGGCGGCGATGACAGGAATCAACAAGGAGCTGTACGAAGCGGCCGAGGTGGACGGTGCGGGCAGGCTGGCCCGGATCTGGAACATCACGCTGCCGGGCATCCGCTCCACGATCGTCGTGCTGCTCGTGCTGAAGCTCGGCGAGATGGTACAGATCGGCTTCGAGCGTCCTTTCGTCATCGGCAACGTGACGGTCAGCGAATATTCGGAGGTGCTCAGTACCTTCGTGTACAAGATGGGGATGGAGACCGGGGAATATTCGGTCGCGACGGCCGTGGGCTTTTTCCAGGCGGTGGTCGGGCTCGTGTTCATCCTCACCTCCAATTATATCTCGAAGAAAACGACGGACGAAGGCATCATCTGATGATGCCGGCCCGCTGTCCGATAAATCCATGAAGACCGCAAGCCGAAAGGAGGCCCATTCGCATGAATGCCAAGCTCGGAAGCCGTCTGTTCGACGGCTTGAACTACCTGCTTCTGTCGCTCTGCGTGCTGTTATGCCTGGCGCCGTTCCTGCATATTGTGGCGGTGTCGCTGAGCTCCAACCGGCCGATCATGTCGGGGGCCGTCACGCTGTTTCCCGTCGACCTGAACTTCGAAGCCTACAACCGCGTCTTCTCGGATCTGACGATGCTTCGCTCGCTCGGCCTGACGGTCGGCCTGACACTCGGGTTCACCGTGCTCTGCATGGCGATGACGATCTGTGCCGCATACCCTCTGACGAAGACGGAGCTCAAGGGACGCAAACTCGCGATGTATCTCATCGTCTTCACCATGTTCTTCAGCGGGGGGATCATCCCCGAATATATCCTGATCAAGCAGCTGCACCTCGTGAACTCGCTGTGGTCGCTGGTTCTGCCGCTGCTCGTCAATCCGTTCTATCTCATCATCCTCATTACGTTCTTTAACTCGATCCCGAAGAGCCTCGAAGAGTCGGCGGAGCTCGACGGCTGCAGCCACTTCGGCACGCTGGTGCGCATCATTCTGCCGCTGTCGATGCCGGCTGTCGCAACGCTCAGCCTCTTCTACGCCGTCAACCGCTGGAACGGCTTCATGGATACGCTCTTTTACATTACGGATACGAATCTGTATCCTCTGCAGCTGAAGCTCTACCAGCTTATCATGAATTCGATGATGACCGACCAGATGCAGATGGAAGGCGCGCAGATCATCCAAGTGCTGCCGGAGAGCCTTAAGGCGGCGAGCATCGTCTTCGCCACCGTGCCGATCCTGATCGTTTATCCGTGGCTGCAGCGGTATTTTGTGTCGGGTATTATGCTCGGTTCCGTCAAAGGGTAACCCGGGTTCCTTCAGGGGCCTGCTGCGGCCGGCTTCACGTACAATATAACATCAGGCAGATGAAGGAAGGAGCAGTGATTGTGATAGACAAAGGTATGTATTCGTTCTCCACCTGCTGGAATATCAAAAGACATACGAGCGGCCGGGAGCTAATCGACGAGATCCGGGCCCTAGGGTTCAGACGGGTGGAGCTCAACTACAACATTACGCGGGAGCTGCTGGAGACGATCGAGCCGATGATCGAGCAGGGGGAGATCGCAGTGTCCAGCGTACATAACGTCTTCCCGTTCGTGAACGACAAGGCTTACGACACGGATTCGGTGATGCTCGGCTATGACGATGAAGCGATGAGGAAGAGGTCCGTAGAGCTGCTGCTGCAATCGATGGAATATGCCCACCGGTACGGGGCAGAAGCAGTGGTGGTCCACCCCGGCGAGGTACCGTTCGAGAGCAATATCGATGCGGAGCTGAAAGGGCTGTGGCAGGCTCACGGACCGCAGTCGCCGCAGTACCGGGCGCTCTGGGACCGCATGATGGAACGCCGGTCGGCGCTGGCGCCAAGATACGTGCAGCGCATTGCCGAGAGCCTCGAGGAGGCGTGCGAAGAGGCGGCGCGGCGGGAGTGGAATGCGGCCATCGGCATTGAGACGCGCTCTCGCTGCTACCAGATCCCAACGCTCAGGGAGGCGGCGGAGATCTGCGGCAGACTGCAGGGGGCGCCGGTGCACCTGTGGCTCGACACCGGGCATGCGATGATGATGCAGCGGATGGGACTCTATGATGCAGAGACGGAGCTAGAGGAGGTTAAGCGCTTCATTTATGGCGTGCACCTTCATGAAACCCTCGGTCTGTCGGATCATTGGTGCCCGTATGTCCACAGCGGGGAAGACCGGTATTATGACCCGTATCTGGAAGCCATTGCGCTCGCGAAAGTCAAGGTATATGAGCTCAAAGCCGCGTGTCTGCCGGAGGAGATTCACCGGTGTCACGATATCCTGACCGGTAAGCTGCAGACCTTGCAGGACAGTGCGGCGGCGGGCTGAACCGGCCGGGCGGGGAGAGGCTGAGGACGGAAGATCTAACGCAAAATCCGACGCAGAGAAGGGAAATGATGAAGCTTGGATGCCATATTCCGGAATTTGATCCGCATGAATGACGAATGGACGGAAGCTTCCCTGCGAGGGCAGATCAGGGATGCTGCTTCCCGCTATAATGGAGGCGTGCGCGACGAGAGCGGCATCGCCCGCCCTACCCATGTGGGCACGCCCCGCCACATGGCGGTCTGGGCGTGTGCGCTGGTGCACCCGGACTCCCGTTATTACCACGATGAAGAGCTGCTGGAGGCGTTCGGGCATGCCTGCGATTTCATCCTGAACCGCCAGCATCCGGACGGCACGGTATCGCTCGGCTCGACGAACTTCAACTCGCCGCCCGATACCGCCTTCGTGGTGGGCGGCCTCGCGCAGGTGTACCGGCTGCTCGAGGGGCACGAGTGGGCTCCGCTGGCCGGAGCCCGGGAGAAGCTTCGCCTGTTCCTTGCGCGGACCATCCCCGCAATGGAGACCGGCGGGTGCCATACGCCGAACCACCGCTGGGTACTGACCGCAGCGCTCTCGATGCTCCATGAGCTGTTCGGCCGGCCGGAGCTGGCGGCCCGGGCCGAGGAATGGCTCGCCGAAGGCATGGACATTACGTCGGACGGGGAGTGGACCGAACGGAGCAACGGCATCTACAATGCCGTGAGCGATATCGCGCTGTACCATACCGCAAGGCTGCTGGGCCGGCCAGAGCTGCTCGAGTATGTACGCCGCAACCTGAAGATGATGGCGTACCTGTTCCATCCCGGAGGCGAGGTCGTAACGGATTATTCGGGCCGGCAGGACTTCGGCCAGGCGGCCGATCCCGCTCCGTATGCGCTGGTCTGCCGCCTGATGGCTGCGCACGACCGCGACGGGCTCCTCGCCGAGATGGCGGATTACGCCGCTGGCTTTGTCCGCCAGCCGGAGGCGGTCAATAACAACCTGCTGCTCGGGTATCTGCTCGACCCGTCGCTGAGCCTTGCGGGAGTGGAGCGGACCCCGCTGCCGGACCGCTACGAGGTGGTGCTGAACGGCACGCACCCGGTGCGCGAGCATACGGCCTTGGCGGAGAAGGCCGGGCATGGCCTGCGGATCCTCCACTCCTCGATGCACCTGGCCTTCGGCTCGCCGGTGGTCCGCATCCGCGACGGGGAGCTGAGCGCCACGGTGATGGCCGGCACGCCGTCCTTCATGTCGCTGCGGCACGGAGCGGCCAAGCTGCTCGGCGTGAAGCTGGCGGCTTCGTTCGAGCCGGGCATCGTGAAGTTCGATGAGCTCCAACAGCCGGGAGGCGGCGTGTACCGGCTGGTACGCACGGCGGAGAAGGGCTACAACGGCCCCGTACCGCAGGAGCTGCTGCCTGCAAGGCCCGGCAGCGGGGACCTCTCGCCGTGGTACCTGCTCCCGCACCAGCTCCGGCCGATGACGCATCTGCAGGAGCACCGGCTGGAGGCGGAGGTGAGCCGTACAGGAAGCGAGTGGAAGATCCGCGTGCGGTCCGACGAACGGGAAGACGTGCTGGCGCAGCTCACGTTCGTCTTCGGACCCGGCGGGGAGCTGGACGGCGAAGGGCTGCAGCCGGCTGGCGAGGGCCGGCACTTCCTCACGGGAGGCCATGCCGTGTACCGTGCCGGCAGGGCGGCCATGGAGCTTACGGGCGGAGCGTTCGAGCACCGGCTCCCTGAACTCCGCGAGGATGTCCATCCGGCGGGCTGCCGCTGTGTGCATGTGAATCTCGTGACGCCGTTTGACCATACGGTAACGATCCGGCTGCTGTAAGCCCCGGGGACTTCATGGATGAAGGAAGGAAGATGGAAAGATAGGAGGAGCTGGAATGACGGTATATTTCGATGAGGGAGAAAGCCTGCGGTACCGGTTCGGGGAGGACGATGCCGCTATGCTGGGCGTGATCGCCGGCCGGTATGTCGGCGCGAATCCGCCGGCTGGCTTCGTCTGGCGCGCCTTCAGCACCGCCGGGGTGCTGCAGACGAAGGGAGGTCTGTACGATCTGAACCTCGCTCCCCGGTTCCCGGAAGCCGGTCCCGGAGAGTACGCTTACGCGGCAGCCCTGGTGTGGAGCGACAACCGGCGCTCCTTGGATCTGCAGCTTGCTCCACTTGGCCCGCTGCGGTTCTTCTTGAACGGAAGCCTGGCGTACCGCTCCTCCGTGGTGGAGGAGCTGAGGGCGGATGCGCGCGTCACGCTGCCCCTCGAGCTGTCCGAAGGGTGGAACACCCTGTGGCTCGAGGCGCAGTGGACGCCGGCCGGATTCGGCTGCCTCCTCGGCGCCGAGGAGGCCAAGGTGCGCATCCTGAACGTGCTCGCCCCGTTCGAGGAGCGGGCCGGCCAGGCCGGCTGGGTGTTCTCCCGGCCGGCGGCGGGCCGGCGCTTCGAGGACGGCGCCCTGCCGGATCTGCGCGGCAGCGAAGCGGCCACGGGCCTCCAGTGGCTGCCGCAGGCCGGCTGGAGCGGCGCCGAGGCGGCGATGCCCGCGCCCGAGCGGCTGTTCGGCCGCGGGCCGGGCCGGACGGCGTTCGCCCGGACGCTGCTGCAGCGCACGGACGCCGGCAGCGGTCCGCTCACGCTGGCCGGGTCGGCCGCAGGGCCGCTCGCCGTGTGGGCGGGCGGACGGTTGGTGGCCGACCTGCCGGAAGGCGGGGCGTTCCGCGAGAGCCTGCCGCTCGGCTGGGGCGCGCACGATGTGCTCGTCCGCACCGGCTGCCCGGAGGCGGACGCGTGGAACTTCACGCTTGAGGCTTCACTCGAACCCCCACTCGAAGCCTCACTCGAAGCCTCACTCGAAGCTTCTTTAGACAGCAGCCCGGCCGGCTGCCGTCTGGCCCTGCCGCTGACCGTGCACGGCGCCGGCGAAGGGCCTTGGCTGTGGCTGGGGCCGTTCGAAGACGGCGGGGAGCTCCCGGCCTGGGAAGCGCTGCTGAGGACGGACCGGGTCTATCCCGGCGGGGAGGGAGGACTGTATTGGAGTCTCGATCTTCCAGAGGTGCGTATCCGGCCTTATTACGAGAATGCAATGCTGAGCTCCCGCTGGACGGTCGGCACTGTGACCAATTATGGCCGGTGGGATTACCCGCTCGGCGTGACGGTATACGGGCTGCTGCAGGCGGGACGCTGGCTCGGCCGCAGCGACCTTGTCTCCTATGCGCAGGCTCATGTGCAGGCCTGCACGGAGATGGACGCGTATGCCCGCTGGGACGAGGTTCAGTACGGGTTCCCCGCCTTGAACCAGCAGCTCGTGCAGATCCGCATGCTGGACAACTGCGGCTCGTTCGGCTCGGCGATGCTCGAGGCCCTGGAGGACAGCGGGGATGCCCGCTTTCGGGAGGAGGCCGGGACGATTGCGGAGCGGATCGCGGACTTCATGCTGCGCCGCCTGGAGCGGCGGGAGGACGGTGCCTTCTACCGTCTGTGTCCGGGCGAGTATTCGGCCCATACGATGTGGGCCGACGACCTCTACATGAGCACGCCGTTCCTATGCCGGTATGCCCGGCTGACCGGCTCCCGGGAAGCTTGGGACGAGGCGGCGGCACAGTTCCTGCGCTTCCGGCGCTATCTCTTCCTGCCGGAGAAGCGGATTATGTCGCATGTGTATGACTTCAAATACGGGCGGGCCACCGGCATCCCCTGGGGACGCGGCAACGGCTGGACGCTGTTCTCGCTATCGGAGGTGCTGGAGGCGCTGCCTGAGGACCATGCGGACCGCCCGGCGCTCCTGGCGTTCTTCCGGGAGCTGTGCGCCGGTTATTCGGCGCTGCAGGGCGAACGCGGGCTGTGGCGCCAGGTGCTCGACGACCCCGAAGCCTACGCGGAGGCGTCCTGCACGGCTATGTTCGCGTACGGCTTCGCCCGGGGCGTGCGCTTCGGCTGGCTGGAGGGCGGGGAGACGAAGTACACCGCCGCAGCGCTGAAGGCCTGGGAAGGGCTGACTCGGCATGCGATCGACCGGCACGGGAATGTGCACGGCGTCTGCAGCGGTTCGCGCTACGCGTTCACAGCCGACTACTACAAGTACGACCTGCGCACCGTGCTCAACGACAACCACGGTATTGGCATCATGATGCTGGCGGGCACGGAGATCGCGAAGCTGAAACGGAGCCTCGCCGCACGGGTACCGGCATCGCAGGTGAGCCTCATCTGAGCAAGTGTTCGGTCATGCGGAGCATCGAAGCGAGCGCAGGCCGTTATGCTGTACTCAGACCGCTTGCTGGGACTGCACACGGAATCACAGCCGGGCCTGCACCGCCTTCGGAGAAGAAGGAGGTGCAGGCCCGGCTGTTTGTCATGACCTTGTCGGACCAAAGCTTGAACCGGCCGCGGACCCCGCTTGGAATGCCGGGAAGTTCGGCTATGACCATCACCCCAAGCAGATAAGCGAAGTCCTGGAGGTGGCCGATCTTCCCGGTGCCTCCACGCGGTCCAACAGCTCATGGGTCAGCCTGGCGATACGGGGCTCCCGGGCGGCGGCGGCCTTCGGCGTGAACGCTGGATTGCCTGACTGTGTACAGTTTTTGTTTACATAATAATTATTATGTATTCTTTTTTTAATAATCGGGACTTCGCACCGTTAACAGGCAGGAACCTCTTGTTCCATGTGGAATATCTCCTCGTGAACATTATTGAAAGTGGTGATTCTCGTGGAGCATGTGTATACAGAAATCGATGCTGTTATAGAGAAAATGCAAGCGGCTTTAGAGGGGATTCGGGAACAAAATCCCGATTTTTATGCCAAGTATCCCATGCAGCTGATTACCCTAGCAGAGGAGCAGGCGATCCGCAGCGTTACCGACCAATGGAGTCTGCCTGAGGAGTACTTGTATTTCTTGAAGCATTATGTCCCCGAATCGGTTTCTTGGAGTACGGACGAATATATCAATATAACTATTTATGGTGCTAAGGATATTCTGCCGGGTCAATCGGGGTACAATTACAATCCAGTTACCGATGAAGCCATTACGGATTGGCCGAGCGACTATCTGGTCATTGCCTCGGATGAAGGCGATCCTTATTGTATCGATCTGTCCAGAGGGGATACCGTTATTTATACAGCGGCGCATGGGGCAGGATCTTGGAATTTCTCCATAGCTTATGACAATCTCGTGGAGTTTCTTCATAGTGTCTTACTGCCGAGAAGTGTCGAGGAGTGCGAGACAGATGAAAGCGAACCGTATGACTACTACAACATTTTCATTACAGGTACAGGCACCGACAAGATCAAGACATTGGTGTTCATCAAAAAAGTGTTTTCCTGCGATTTTGCACAGGCGAAGACCTATCTGGAGGCGACTCCTCTAATGGTATTTAAGGGCATCGGACAACGCGCCTCTGTAATAGAGGACCAGCTAAAGAGCATCGGTGCGGACTATGAAATGCGCCACATTAGTGTGGATGAATTTTTGGAGATAGGGGCTTACAGGAAATAATCGAAGGTGTTGGTACGGGAATCAGCTGGAGCCGGGATAGCCGACCTATTACTTTGTGAGATAGCAACAGCACCTTCAGCAGTGACCTGGTCGCTGTGAAGGTGCTGTTCTCTTATGGCGTTTTTGTCGCCTTAAGTACGTTGTAGATGTCATGATTCGTTTTCGTTACACCCTGAAGGAATGTTTTGTATGGACGGTCTGCGACATTGAGAAGCCCAACAGAATAACTTTCATTGTCGTTAGCACGTGTGGTAAGCGGCTGGTCTAGATAACTAAACCAGTGGGCCCCTACAACGAATCCTAAACCAGCAGCCGAGTTTACGTAATCGATATATCGGTCTCTTCGGGTGGTTTGCGAACCCTCTTCGTTGCCTGTCGGAATTGTTTTATTTGTAAAGTCTTTAAAGCCATATTCCAACGTACTAAAGCTGAACTCCGAAATAAGAATCGGTTTTTTCCCCGAATTACGATAAACTTCATTGAGGAAGGTTTCATTCAGGTCATTAGTATAGTAATTAAGGGAGATCACATCCATGTACTTTCCTTGAGCTGCAGCTAAAGCGTATCTCGCTCTAAAATCAACAGTAGGATGTTTATGAGTAATCACATCCATCAGCCACCGGTCTCCGAGCAGCAGATGATTCGAATCATACGTACGGAAAATCCCGCTCACTGTGCCATAGAACTTGTCTAGATATTCCTTGTAAAACCCTCCAATATCGGCTAAGGTAGCAGCATTGTCAGGTCTCGCAAAGCTGATAGATACTAACTGATCGAACGATGTAATTGAAGGATTACCAGTTAAATTCCAATTTTTCTTAAATTCATTTAATGGCGTGGTATTGGGATCGGTCACAGTCTTTTCATATTCGTGTTTTACATATTTCACAAACGCTTTTTTTATATAAGCAGGTTGTCCAGTAGTTGGTGTAAGAGTTGACACTACTCTAAAGAAATCATCGTATTTATACTCATTCCCAATAAAATAACCAATCAGATACTTGTCTTGTAACTTGTCCTCAACTTTAGTCTGATCAGTTTCCGTATTATATTGTTTCGGATCCACAGCCGCTTTTATTTTATCTTCTAATGCTTGTTTTGCTGTCTTACCGGCTTCACCGGCTATCGTCTCGTCGAGTGCATAGATATCGAACACTTTCAATGCATCTATTTTCGTTCCACCGATGTTGTAGTTAAGTAAATCAAGCATGGAGGTATAAGGTAATTTATTGCTCGCTGCAAAGCCAAGTCCCCACCCCCCCGAACTATTAAAGCCCCATCTTTGTATGCGGTCGACCGCACGTTTGTAGAAGTCCTCATTTCCCCCTACAGTATACGTACCATCTGTTTGCTTAAACTTACGATACTCGTTCCAACTATAATACGAAAAAGTTTTAATTTGTTTAACCGAGTCATAATTGTACGCAGTAGCCCCAGGTATCTCCCACATTTTAGGAAGATCTTCTAACCCTAACTTAAAATCTAAGTCTTCCCCGTTTTTGTAGACTTCGGTAAAGGTATCGCCACGTGAGAGTCCGTTCACCCCTAGACTAAAGAAAACATTTCCGTCAGGTGTTGTAAGTACAGGATTATCAGGATTCTTGTTGATATGCTGTATAGAAAAATACCCATTAGCTGCCAATCCATATTTCGTATTGCTTCCTACCCAGCCACCATATAAATCGCGATTTTTAGGTTTTGGTAAAGTTGCATCGGAGTAGTAGGATTTATCGCTGTTGGCATCATCTGCAAGTTCTTTCTCATTCATCACCTTTTTTAGTAATGGATCTTCCGCCGGAAAGCTTGCAGTATAGGATTGCCCAAATTTATCTACTTTCAGGCTGCTTCTCGGTACAAGCCTGAACGTACGGGGCAGACTGGGTTCCAACCCCGGAGTCTTTGCTATGGCTTCAATCATTACTGCTTTATCTATTACCAGCGGAGATGTGTATGGTATGTACGTTTCATTAGGTAATAATCGATATGATATTGAGGCTCCTGGTGTAGAGGTCAAGTTGACATTGACAGTGGTACCATCAAATATTTCATTCGTGGGTGCAATTTGGACCGGAGCGACGGCTTTATTGATGACTACTTTGGAAATAGCCGTGTTACTGGTTGTTGCTTGGGGATCACCAACAATGATGATTTTGAAATACCGCGCATTTTCAGGGAGTGGGGAAATATGGTAGGAAAATTTCTGCCAATCCTTAACATGGCTACCTACGTAATGTCGGGTAACTTTATCCGTGGGAATGGCGAAGAAAGTTGTGCCGTCTAGCGAGTATTCGAAACGAACGGAATCCAGTTTAGCCTTTTCATACGCATGTGTTGTTACTTGTACATCCTTAATAGCAACACTTGAAGCATAGATCATTTTTCCTTCAGTTTCTGTCTTTAGATCGCGAATGTAACTTGATTTGTCTTCGCCGTAATATGGGTCTTCGGGTGTCTGTTTAAGATTATATGTATACCATGTAAGGTTAGTGTCCGCCAACTCGTCAACTTGCGGACCGGTAAGGATGTGTTTGTTTGCGGTGGTTTCGGGGAGAACTGCCGCATTCGCGATCGTAGGACTCCATACAGCAAGCGGCAAGGACATGGTAAACAGGGTGCCTGCGGCTGCCACATGCAGCCATTTCTTTCTTTTCATGTCATTCTTCCTTCCAATTAATATGATTTGAGGTAATTTTGCCCTTTCTCTTTATACTTGATATGAATAAACTAAGCAATATAAAAAACAGTAAATAATAGAACACATCATGAGGGCCTAAGCAGCCAAGATGATAACTTCACCCTATACAATGGCTGATTTAAACGCTTATTGCACATCATTGGCTATGATATAATCCAAGTAATTATTTCCTGATTCCCCTTACATGCACTCGGCATTCCGATTAACGGCTCCTTTCGGATACGATTCTGAGATCGGTAACAGGACGAGCATCAGGGAGATTTGGAAGCGTTTTAATGAGAGGGGGTATTCGTAACCAGGGCTGCCAACATAGTTCGGGAAGGCGTGTAACCATTTGAAGGAGGAATATAAACGTGATAAAAAAAGTTATAAGCAGTTTGGTGACCGGCAGTCTGCTCGTCACTCCTACTTTCATTGATACAAGCAGTAAAGCAGAGGCAGCCGTGATTCAATCCATCCCTAATACGACGAAGGTGGAGAAAAACTATGACAGCAGCTTCTTATCGGTTCCCGGCTATGCCTCTCTGGGAGTGAAGGATCGAAGCAGTTACATAGGAACGCCATTTTATCGTACCGTCAGCAATGGCAAAGAATTTCTGCAAGCCCTCCTGGATGCGAGCAGCGGTACCGTCAAGGTCATCGAAGTGAAGGAAGATATTAACCTGGGGTGGACGGAATTAGCCCTGGATGCAGCCGAAAGATCGAAATATAGTTTTGTCTCCAAGTATCCGAATCCCTCCAACGGATTCACGAACCCGCTGCTGGTCGCTTCCGGCGTATCCAAAGTCAACATATCCAATGTGGATGGACTGACCATTTTCTCGACCTCAGGCAAAACGATCAGGCACGCGGAGATGAAGCTGCAGGCTTCCGCCAACGATATTGTCATCCGAAACCTCAATTTTGATGAAATGTGGCAGTGGGATGACTCCGGGCAGCATAAAGAGGTAGGCTGGACCTTTATCAAGGTAAACGGCGCTAACAATGTATGGATCGACCACTGCAAGTTTGCTATCGCGGCAGACGGAATGATTGACATGGAGAATGGCGCGTCAGGTGTAACGCTCTCCTGGAATGAGTTCGGACTGAAGGCAGATTCCAATCCATCGGTCACCTCTTCCGTTTATCAGTCCATCAGCTATATGGAGCAAAAATATGCGGCAGGCACGCTGAACCCATCAACCAGCGTGTATTATAAAATGCGTAACGAAGGCGCTACAACCAATCAGATTATGGCTTATGCGGCCTATCACTCCAAAGTTCACTTGGCAGGCTCCGGCGACAAGGATTATACGAACTACGTCAGCCCGGCCGGCGTCGAAGTGAAGGATGGCAATCAAAGAATCCGATTGACCATGGCGTACAACAGCTATACGAATGTGGGACAACGTTTGCCTATGATTCGCCAGGGCACGGGGCACCTCTATAACAACTATTTTGATAATTCGACGCATCAGAATGCCATCGACAGTGTCGCCGCGATCTCCAAATACGGCGGAGACAAATTATCACGCGGCATCAATGCAAGAAATGGAGCTTCGATCGCAGGAGATACCAACGTTTATCATGCGATCAATGAACCCATCATCGGTGCGGAACGGCAGGGTGATGATACAGGGAATATGAGTCCGCCTTTCAGCGATTTATTCAAGGATGCGATAAATCACAGTTTACTTGTCAATTCCCAAGTAACCAACAGCAGCGGGACCTACATAGGCAGCAGCTGGGACAACAATGGCGTGAATGCGTTCACCAAGGGATTCACATGGTATGACAAATCCACGATAGGGAAGTGGGCCTGGTCTTCGCACATCGACGGGGTAGAAAATATGAGCAAAACGACCCCTCCAAGCATACCGTTTACATTCACCTACGGGTACGATGAGAAATTGCCTTACGCTTACAAAACCTTTCCATTATCCAGCGTGGTACCAACAGTGAAAACATACGCCGGGGTCTCCAAAGTGAATTTCAGTGCTGCAGACTGGTTAGGAACCCATTATGTGGATGCCTATTCGACGATCGAAGCGGAGAGTCACAACAGCATGTCCGGTGTAAAAATTGAAGCAGGTGCCAAAGGCAGTTCGTTCGTAGGAGATATTCAAAATGGGGATTACATCGTATTTAATCATGTTCAATTCGGAACCCGTGAGCCCAAGAAAATGGAAGCCAGAGTAGCGGCAAAAGCAGGGGGAACTATCGAAATTCGACTTGACAGCTTGACCGGACCTCTGGCCGGAGCTTGCAAGGTAAAGGATACCGACAGAAAGCAGACTTGGGAGACTCAATCATGTTCCGTAAAAGGGGTCTCGGTTACGCACGATGTCTATTTGAAATTTACAGGAAGATCCAGCGAATCTTTGCTCAATATCGACTGGTTCCGGTTTAAAGCGCACTAAACGGTATGGACGAGGCTGCCGGCATGTACGGCAGCTTCGCTGCGTTAACGGAGATACATGAAAATTGCGAACTGGGAGGATCACATGGGAGAAACCGATCCGAGCTTGTCGGCGAGATCCGGGAACGCGACGACCGGGAGGTGTTCGTCCGAACGATCTAGCTCAGCCTGGAACGCGTGATGCCGCAGCATGAGTACGAGCATTTGTTGACTCCCAGATTGAAGCCGAAGAGCCTGCCGCATATTGAACCGGAGCTTGCGCAGGTGTTCGAGTACTTCGCATGGGTCGAGAAGAACAGCAGCCCGATAGACCCGACAGACCCGCTCGGATCATCGGAAGTGACGAAGGCGCTGCGGGACTTGTACGACCAGCTGCTGTTCGACCGGGTGACTCCGGAGGCGGCCGCTGCGGAATTCCGAGAGTAGGCGAACGGGATTTTATCCAAGAAAAAATAAAGGTAGAACAGTGCCATCCCAATGGTCATCAGTGATGACTATTGGGATGGCCTTTCTGTATCGCTGTGTGTTGTGCGATACGGGATGAGGTTTTCCCTTGGCCTCCGGTGAGTAGGATTCGATCGGATGATTCGATGTGCATGAGATCAGCTTGACGATTTCATGTGGAGTTTCAACGGGTTGTTGACACGACACCAAATGGTGACATACAATAAAAACGACACTAATCGGTGTCCATTCATGAGCCGTCATTCGAGCAGCGGGAATAGGGGCCTCTTGAATCATCCATTATGACGAGGAAACATGAGCACGATCACAGGTGTAAATCAACCGCAATAAAGAATGGGTAGGCGCTGCGACCGAAGAGCCGCAAACGGTAAGGAGGTGGTGAAATGAACGGCTGTCCCTTCGTACAAACAATAGATTTCCACTACATGAAATAATATGGGGGAGAGCGTGTTGTGAGCGAGAATAACCCGTTGCGGGATGTGTTTGACGCGATTGCTGATCCTACCAGCCGCCGGCTGATTCGTCTGATAGCAGAGGCAGAGGAGATACCGCTTCACGAGTTAACGGATCAGTTTGAGATGGGCCGTACAGCGGTATCCAAGCATTTGTCCATCCTAGCAGGTTCTGGAGTACGAATATGCTGCGCTTGCAACAATTATTAGAGGAGGAAGAAGAATGAGTCTAACCTTAACCTTGGATTTTCAGTACACGACGTCGATCCAGAAGCTTTGGTCCGCCTTAACGGATTCAAGCAAGCTTGCCAAGTGGGTGGCCAACATCCAAACCGGTAAGCCGATGGAGAATGATTTTAAGCCCGTCGTGGGACACCGTTTCCAATTTCGCACGGAGCCGACCGAATATTGGAATGGTGTGATTGACGGCGAAGTACTGCTCGTGGAGGAACCGCACCGGTTGTCCTACACTTGGGCGAGCGGGGAGAAGCACACGGTCACTTGGACGCTCCAGGATTTAGGGGAAGGCAGGGTTAACCTTCATCTGGAACAAACCGGAATCTCCAATGCCCAAGCACTGGGTGGAGCTAAGTATGGCTGGAATAAATGGTGCGGCGAGCTGGATAAGGTGTTGGAGCAAGGGGGGTAAGCATGAGCGAATCGAATCAAGAGTTTATCGTCATCACAGGTGCACGGGAAAACAATCTCAAGAACGTGTCTTTGCGCATTCCCAAGCGCAAGATTACGATCTTCACCGGGGTATCCGGGTCCGGCAAGTCATCGATCGTTTTCGATACTATCGCCGCCGAATCGCAGCGTCTGCTCAACGAAAACTTCAGCATGTTCGTCCGCAGCTTTCTGCCGCGCCTTCCGCAGCCGGATGCAGACGCGATCGAGAATCTCAGCATGGCTGTGATTGTGGATCAGAAGCGGCTGGGGGGCGGTTCTCATTCTACGATGGGGACGATTACCGATATCTCTCCTATTCTCCGTCTTCTCTTCTCCAGGGTCGGGCAGCCCTATGTGGGACAAGCGCACATGTTCTCGTTTAACGATCCCCAAGGCATGTGTCCCGAGTGCAGCGGGATCGGCCGCAGGCTGGGCGTCGATATGAGCAAGGCGCTGGACAAGTCGAAGTCGCTCAATGAAGGGGCCATCCTGCTGCCGGATTATAAGGTGGACAGCTGGGATTGGAACATGATCGTGCAGTCGGGTTCCTTTGATCCGGACAAGAAGCTGAGCGATTATTCGGAGGAGGAGTTGGAGGGGCTGCTGTATTCCAAGGCGAGGAAAGTGGAGATGGATTTCGCCGGGAAGGCCATGAATATTACAGTAGAAGGCATCATCGAGAAGTTCACCAATAAGTACATCAAGCAGGATGTGAAGACGAAGTCCGAGCGCACACAGCGAGCAGTCGCGCCGTACATCACCGAGGGGATCTGCTATAGCTGCCGCGGCGCGAGACTCAGTCAGGCCGCGCTGGGCTGCAGGATTCATGGACTCAACATTGCGGAACTGTCCTCCATGGAGGTCGGACAGCTTATCGGCGTCATACGGGAGATTGACGATGCGAAGGCTGCACCGGTCGTGAAGGCGCTGACGGAGCGGCTGCAGCATCTGGTCGATATCGGACTTGACTACTTGACGCTGGACCGGGAGACTGATACGTTGTCCGGCGGCGAATCGCAGCGCGTCAAGATGGTGAAGCATCTGAGCGGCAGTCTGGTGGATGTCACTTACATCTTCGATGAGCCCAGCGTTGGCCTGCACCCCCGTGATGTACACCGGTTGAACGGATTGCTCCAGAAGCTGCGCGACAAGGGCAATACCGTGATTGTCGTCGAGCATGATCCCGATGTGATCAAGGTGGCGGATCATATCGTCGACGTCGGGCCTCACGCCGGCAGCCGCGGCGGTACCATCATGTACGAAGGAAGCTTCCAAGGCCTGCTGGAGTCAGGTACGTTGACAGGCACCCATATGAAACAGCCGCTCCAGCTGAAGCACGGTAGCAGGCAGCCGTCCGGCAAGCTGTCCATCAAGGATGCCCAGCTTCACAACCTGCGGAACGTCAGTGTAGATATTCCGGCCGGGGTGCTGACCGTCGTTACGGGTGTCGCCGGCTCGGGCAAGAGTACGCTCATTAATGAAGTATTCCTCAGCCAGCATCCGGATGCGATCGTCATCGACCAATCGGCGGTAGGCGTATCCACACGCTCGAATCCCGCGACCTACACGGGCATCATGGATGATGTGCGCAAGGCGTTTGCTTCCGCGAACAAAGTAAGCCCAGGGTTGTTCAGCTTCAACTCCAAGGGGGCTTGCGAGAACTGCCACGGCCAGGGAGTTGTGTATACAGACCTTGCCTTCCTCGACAGCGTGAAGCTGCCATGCGAGGTATGCGGAGGCAGGCGGTTCAAGGAAGAGGTGCTCGCGTACAAGCTGAACGGCAAATCCATTGCAGAAGTGCTGGAGATGACGGTGGAGCAGGCATTGGATTGTTTGGAGCTAAAAGAGGTGGTACGCAAGCTTCAGGCGATGAGTGATGTGGGGCTGAACTATATTACGCTCGGCCAGCCGCTCAGCACGCTCTCGGGCGGGGAATGCCAGCGCATCAAGCTGGCAAGCGAGCTGCACAAGAAGGGCAGCATCTACGTGATGGACGAGCCGACGACCGGCCTGCATATGTCGGATATCGGCCACCTTCTGGAGATCATGAACCGCCTCGTGGATGCCGGCAATACGGTGATCGTCATCGAGCACAACCTGGATGTGATCTCCCAAGCGGATTGGATCATCGATATGGGACCGGACGGAGGGAGCAGGGGCGGCCAGGTGGTGTTCGAGGGCGCACCTCCGCAGATCCTCCATGCGGAGCAGTCGATCACGGGACAATACTTAATGTAATCTTCGAATGCACAGACTTCTCCCCCAGGTTAGACATCGTCAAGAAAACGCTAGGTTTGGTCTGCTGTCCCTTATTCATCGAATGAGGGACAGCTTTATCGGGGTTCGGGAACGCTGGGATTTCCCTAGTCACGGGCATTGAGTCGCAGCCGCACGGCTGTCTGCGGCTTTGCTAGAGACGGTTGGAATCTTCCCGCCAGGAGTGAATCTGCTTCTTGATCTCATCCGGGGACAGCTTCTGCTCTGCGGCCCTTCGGCTTAGGTCAGGGAGTTCTCCATTAGAAGCGAAGCGCAGCGCAACAATCTGATTCATGGACAGCCGCGTATCGATAGGCATACCCGTCAGCATGAAATGGCGAAGCTGCTCTTCCGCTCGGATCGCGCGGTCCTGTGCCTTCAATGCATACATGCGCAGACGCAGTGCCGCAATGAGGCCCATAGCGGCCAGGCCGGCTGCAAGCAGCGGAAGGAAGAGCTCTCCTCCGTAGAGGAAGCCCTGCACTACCCTGACGATCGCTCCGATGGAGACGATCAGGGTAAGCAGCAGCAGGACGTAATGGTAGAGCGGGTCCATCATCCGGTGATTCGAATAATTTTGGGTAGACATAATACGTTGTTTCCTCCTCCGTATCCTATAATCATGACATGGTTTATTGTACCGCGCGGGTAAGGGATATCCAAGTATAGAGAACACGCATGCATCGCCTTTATACATGGAACCCATACAGCTATTGTATTGGTTGAAGGGCCCATCATATACGAAGTTTAAAATTCTCCTTTACAGG
Organism: Paenibacillus caseinilyticus; assembly: GCF_027533645.1. GTDB lineage: Bacteria > Bacillota > Bacilli > Paenibacillales > NBRC-103111 > Paenibacillus_G > Paenibacillus_G caseinilyticus. The sequence goes on along the minus strand of NZ_JAQAGY010000011.1, from coordinate 192,694 downwards.
ACACCATATGGTGTCTTATAATAAAAGCGTCACCATAAGGTGTCTAATCAGGAGCTAGTCATTCGGAACGTATGAAGCAAGAGTATAGTTTACTTGAATCAACCCTTCGGAGGAGGAAACAAAATGAGTATGATCTTGGGTGCAAAACAACCGCAAAAGCACAAACCCAGCCTCGAGGTAAAATGATTGCTTATTGGTCCGTCACATTACTGCTCGCAGCAACGATTATGCTAAGCGGGATCGGGCAGCTGATGCGGTATGGGGGGAATCTCGAGTTAGTGACGAATCTGGGTTACCCGGTATACGTCTTAACCATTCTAGGGATATGGAAAGTGCTTGGGGCCGCTGCTCTCGTCGTGCCCGGATTTCCGCGGCTTAAAGAATGGGTCCACGCGGGTATCTTCTTTTTAATGACGGGCGCGGCTCTATCTCATGTGTTTGCTGGCGATTACGGGTTCCCTATTATCCTTCCGCTTTTCTATGCTGCACTGAATATCGCCTCGTGGGCGCTGCGTCCGAAGAGCCGCACACTTTAAGGAGGTGGTGAAATGAACGGCTGTCCCTTCGTATCAACATTAGAACTCTACTGCATAAAATAATAGTTTGGAGGGGCTGTGGTGAACGAGAACAACCCGCCTCGGGATGTGTTTGACGCGATTGCAGATCCAACGAGGCGCCGACTAATCCGTCTTTTAGCGGAGGCCGAGGAGTTACCGCTTCATGAATTAACGGCACAGTTTCCCATGGGCCGTACGGCGGTATCCAAGCATTTGACCATCCTCAAAGAGGCCGGACTGATCCTTGACCGAAAAGTCGGCAGAGAAACGCGATTTAGGCTGAACGCTTCTCCACTCAGAGAAGTTCAAGATTGGGTGGCTTATTACAGCCAGTTCTGGAGCGCGAACATGCTGCGCTTGAAGCAGCTATTAGAGGAGGAAGAAGAATGAGTCAAACATTAACCCTTGATTTTCAGTACACGACAACGATCGAGAAGCTTTGGTTTGCCTTAACCGATTCAAGCAAGCTTGCCAAGTGGGTGGCCGACATCCGTACCGGTGAGGCGATGGAGAATGATTTTAAGCCCGTGGCAGGACACCGCTTTCAATTCCGCACGCAGCCGACCGAATATTGGAATGGCATTATTGAAGGCGAAGTACTGCTCGTGGAGGAGCCGCACCGGTTGTCCTATACTTGGGAGAGCGGCGAGAAGCATACGGTCACTTGGACGCTGCAGGATGTAGGCGACGGTAAGATTAACCTTCATCTGGAACAAACCGGAATCTCCAATGCCCAAGCACTCCAGGGAGCCAAGTATGGCTGGACTGCTTGGTGCGGCAAGCTTGATCAGGTGCTGCAACAATAATCGCAAGTGACAACAGAGCCATGGCGGGATTCCTGCCGTGGCTCTGTTGTCACTTGCCGATATCCATATGATCGGTTGCGCTGGCCAATAATCCTACGGCACATACTGCTTACGGAACCGCAGCGGCGAAATACCGGCATACTGCTTGAAGCAGCTGGAGAAATAGGGCACGTACTGAAAGCCGACGCGGTCGGCGATCTGCGCGATGGACCAGTCCGTTTGGATCAGCAGCAGCTTGGCCTGCTCCAGGCGGTACTCGTGCAAATACTCCATCGGGGTGCAATGGTAGATCTCCTTCATGGCCCTGACGATGTAGTTCGGATGAAAGTGGAGTGCATCTGCCAGCGATTGATTGGTGATGTCAGAGGGATAGTGCTGCCGCAGGAAAGCTTCCGTCCTCTCGGCGAGCCGCAGCAGGGGAGAAGCCCCGCTGCCGGCAAGTCCCACCTCCAGCAGCCGCAACAGCTCCATGAACAGCCCCTGCTCATTCCAATACGCAGCCGAGCGGTGCTGGCCCGAATAGGAGAGCAGTTGGCGCAGGTGGCGCTCGGCCAGGGCGAATTCCGGGAGCGCGCCATATTGTCTCAGCCGGAGCGTATAAGGATTCGCCCATGTCTGGCGGGCGGGATGGGCCGAATTTGCCGCAAGGCTGTCCACGGTATGGTACCACTTTCCATCGAAGTCAAAGTGGATCCAGTAGAATACCGTCTCCGTCTCACAGGGCTTGACGGCATAATGATAGCGGTCGGGCAGCAGCAGAAGCGAATGTCCGGCTGCTACAGTCCACTGCCGGCCGTCTTCGCCCATATGCAGCTCACCCTGTACGACACAGAGGAGATCGAAGATGCCGAGGCTCCGCCGGCTCGGGTGCTGCTCCCCCGGAGCAAAGGTCGTAAGGCCGGTGGTGATGTAATAAGGCATCGGGGGCAGCTCCAGGGAGACCATGTCCTGTTGGCTCATCACCGTGCATCTCCTTTTCGGATAGGTGTGAAATTTTATAAAAAAAGGTTCGGTTTATTCCTGTTTTCTCTTTGAATTCAAAGATAAACTAGATAAAGGCCGAAATCAAATTTATAAATTTTGAATACATCAACTCGAGGAGGAAATGTACATGGCGATAACAGCGAGCGGTCAGCAGGGCGGCTGGCAGGTACGCATTCGGGATGAATTCTGGAATTCGTTCACGGAGCTGGTAAGGGGGACCGTAATTCCTTATCAATGGGAAGCGCTGAATGACCGGATCACGGATGCCGAGCCAAGCTATGCGATTCGTAATTTCCGTATTGCGGCAGGGCAGGAAGAAGGAGAGTATGGCGGCATGGTATTCCAGGACAGCGACGTGGCCAAGTGGCTCGAAGCCGTCGGCTATTCTCTCGCAAGCCATCCGGACCCTGAGCTGGAACGTACCGCGGATGAAGTCATCGAACTGATTGCCGCTGCCCAGCATGAGAGCGGTTACTTGAATACCTATTATACCGTCCAAGAGCCCGGCAAGCAGTGGACCAATCTGCACGAGGCGCACGAGCTGTACTGCGCAGGCCATATGATGGAGGCAGCGGTGGCCTACTATGAAGCAACCGGCAAGCGGAAGCTGCTGGAGGTGGTATGCAGGTTCGCCGATTATATCGATACCGTGTTTGGACACGGGCCGGATCAGCTGCGCGGCTACGATGGGCACCAGGAGATCGAGCTGGCGCTGGTGAAGCTCTACCGGGTGACCGGCGAGAAGCGTTATTTGAAGCTGGCACAGTTCTTCATCGACGAGCGGGGGACGGAGCCGAACTTCTTGGTTGAAGAATGCAGACAAAGAGGCGGGTACAGCCACTGGGCGAAGAAGGAGCTGCCGATCCCCACGGCGGAGCAGATGGCTTACAACCAGGCGCACAAGCCGGTCCGCAAGCAGGAGGAGGCTGTGGGCCACTCGGTTCGGGCGGTATACATGTATACCGCGATGGCAGACCTGGCCAGGCTGACAGGAGACAGCGAGCTGCTCGAGGCGTGCCGCCGCTTGTGGAATAACATGACGACTAAGCAGATGTATATTACCGGCGGCATCGGTTCAACCCATCATGGAGAGGCGTTTTCCTTTGATTATGACCTGCCCAATGATACGGTATATGCCGAAACCTGCGCTTCGATCGGCCTGATCTTCTTCGCCCGCCGGATGCTGCAGCTAGAGGCGAAGAGCGAGTATGCCGATGTGCTCGAGAGAGCTTTATATAACAATGTGATCGGCAGTATGTCGCAGGATGGCAAGCACTACTTCTATGTCAATCCGCTGGAGGTATGGCCGGAGGCGTCCAGGAACAATCCGGGCCGGCATCATGTGAAGGAGGTCCGGCAAAAATGGTTCGGCTGCTCCTGCTGTCCGCCCAATGTGGCACGGCTGCTGAGCTCCCTGAACGACTATATATATACCGCATCGGCTGAGGACAGCGTGGTGCATGTGCACTTGTTCATCGGCAGCGAAGCGCAGTTCGAGCTGGCAGGCGGAACGCTGAAGCTGAAGCAGCAGTCGCAGCTGCCCTGGAAGGGGTATGCGCGCTTTGAAATCACCGCAGTGCCGGAGGCTGCGTTGACGCTGGCGCTGCGCATCCCATCCTGGTGCGGCGGCCGGGCCGTGATGAAGATCAACGGCTCTGCGGCTGCGTACGACACGGTGAATGGCTATGCAGCCGTGAACCGACAGTGGGCGCAGGGCGACATCGTGGAGTGGGAGCCTGAGCTCGAGCCGCACCTGACGGCCGCACATCCGGAGATCCGCTCCAATGCAGGCAGGGCCGCCATCGAACGCGGGCCGCTCGTCTACTGTTTGGAAGAGACCGACAACGGAAGGCTGCTGGCCTCCTTGTCCATCGTACGCACGACGAAGCTGGAGACGCATGAGGATTCCGGGCTGCCCGGCGGGGCGCTCGTCATCGAAGCGGAGGGCCGCAGGGATGAAGCGGCATCCTGGCAGGAGGATACGCCATACCGTCCGCTCTCAGGGACGCAGACGGCCGTGCCGGTGAAGCTGAAGGCCGTGCCGTATTACCTGTGGGGCAACCGGAAGCCGGGCGAGATGTCGGTATGGATTCGCACCTGCAGTGAATAGCGATATAAGCATGGAGAGCGGAGGCCAAGAGGCCTCCGCTTTTTGTTCAATTATAGGGCTTTGCGTTTCAGATACTGTATGGGAGTGGTCCCGTACGTGCGCTTGAACATCCGAATGAAATAACTGGTGTCCATACCCACCATGTAAAGCGGGGCAAATTCATGGGAGATCACGTCGTTATCATGATAGCTTGTGAACAAATACTCGCGCGTCGGCTTCTGCTCGGGATGCTGAAGGCTGACAGCCCAAGGCGTGTAGAAGTACCCGCCGTAGAGCGGGAGTACTTCATCCTCCGGGACAGGCGCGTTCCCCCATCCCCTGATGGAATAGATGGGCGCGATCAGCCCGAAGGCCCCGCTCGTCCCGACAGATGCAGGGCTTGCCCTCCTCAGCGCGGGAACAGGGGAGGCCGCCTTCCGAGTCTATACGGGAGACAGGAATCGTATACCAAGCTGGGAGCCGGTCACGGACGATTGCATTGTAGAATCAGAGCAGGGCTGGTTCACGAACTTCAGGGTGAAGTACCCTGACAAGAAAATCGAACTCGAAGTGCAGCGGGTACATGATCACAAGGTGGTGATCGGCCTGCAAGCCGATGCGCATCGGCTGAACCTATTTATCGGATTGATTTAAAGGGGCAATAAAGACACAGAAGAGCCGGTCCAGATCGATCGGCTCTCTTTTCTGCGTTTACATAACATGGAACATCGGACTAGAGAAAACCATTCATTTGATCTAATAGGATTTAATGGTTATTATTAAGAGAGTCTTGAGCCTATCCATTTTGTAATTTGGCTAATAGACGCTATAATATCCTGATGAGCTTATTTTTTTGTCTTATGTGGGGGTGAAATCTATGAAAGGTGAATTTTTCGCCTTTGCCTTTGGTATTGCGTTGATCTACTTTACTTTTAAGCCATATATTATGACATTATTGGGTTAAAGGCCTACATGCACTCGCATATCCACTTAAGAAGCCGCGGATCACGCGGCTTCTTGCTTTGCCATATCCACTTTGCCACCCACTTCCTTATGCCCATCGAATGACAAGTATACAGCCAAAGATTATGATAGAATATGGCCAAGGCACAGCCAGCATGCCACCGGAAGCGGCTGGATACAGGATCGAAGCACTCGACACCTACGATACAAGAGGAGAGAAAACAATGACAGCCCAACAACAAGCAGCCATGCAATCCCTGATCGACTGGCTCGCGGATGAGCGCGAACTCGGCCACAAGCCCAGCAGAATAAAAGCTGCAGGAGAATTTGATCTACACGGCATGCATTATTACATATTCAGGTACAAAAAAACAATGTTCGGCAAATGGCTCCTTGGCGTCTGCGGGGGATATGAACATCCATCGGATACGGACCATTGCGGCCATGTATTCAGTGAGATGACACTCTATGACCCGGCCACCGCAGTGCAGGAAGCAGCCGCCATGGTTGAAATGATACGAGAGTACTGGATGAAAGAGGCTGCAGCCTTTGAAGCGGCGGCACTAACACAAGAAGAGGAGACAGAGAGCAAGAACGATTCACCCGGCATTTTCAATGGATTCGTTCTGTTGAATTCCCCAACGTGTGATCTTGATCTTATCAAGACGAACCTTCTGCAGGACTGGAATATCTCCTACTCCCCCGCAGAAGGCGAAGGGCAGAATGCTGGAGGGGACAAGGAAGGCATCCTGGTCTGGGATGTGGACGGCTGTACGTTAGCAGTAAGTGTGGTGAATGCTCCCGTACCGGATGGGGAGGCCGAGCATCACGCCCAAGGAAGCTATCTCTGGCCAGAGGCCGCTGAAGTTACCAAGACTCATGTAGCCCAGATCATAGTGGCTGTATTGGCCCGCTCCGGCTCCCCTATGGAAAGCGGCAGGCTGTACACCAAGCTGGCGGCCAGCTGTTTGAAGCTGCCTAACGCGATCGGGCTCTATACATCCGGCACCGTATTCAAGCCCGAGCTTTATGTGGAGCTGGCCGAGTTGATGAAGACCGATGACGCGTTTCCTTTGTTGAATCTGGTTCACTTGGGACTTGTCGGAACGGAAACCGGGATGAATGGATACACCTGCGGACTTGCTTCTTTTGGCAAAGATGAAATCGAAATACTGGATAGTCAGGCCGCTCCCGCCGAGCTGCGTGATTTTCTGATGGATATTTCCGAGTATGTAGTAGCACATGACGTTACTTTAAGGGATGGAGAAACGATCGGCTTCACAGCAGAACAGAAGCTGCCGATTACCCGTTCGGAGGGTGTATATGTCAGTGGGAAGAGTCTCAAAATCAAATTTTGATCCTATTTTAGCTTGACGGGGATGCAAAAGTCGATCCGAACCGGATCTTGAGGATCCGGGAACGGAGCGCTTGGGAAAATCGCCATCATAGACCGGCTCTCGTCCCACAGATAAGGACTGTGTGGAAGCCAGTGGATACTCGACATATGAATGAGTTCGAAGAGCACATCGGCCGGTTCGTCCAATGAAAGTACAGCATACTTCCCGCCGGCCGTCTCTATGGGTTGAACCTCCAAGGAAGAGGGGATAGGATTGGTTGTCGTGAAGCACACCGCATACCTCTGCTTCGACACCGGGGTTACGCAAGGATCGTCGAAGACCAGACCAATCGCTTGACTTGTACTGTCGAGCAGATCATGGGCCCGCATCCATGCTTCGAGCCTGCCGAACTCCTCTCCGATCCCCCGGTTTACCCCTCCTTGAACAAGCGTCCCCCGGTGATGCACGCATGCGGCACGCTGCGCCGGCAGGAGGCTCACCTCAATCTTCAGCCTGCGATACTTCTCTTCGAGCTCACGCAGCCGGGCGCTGCCGTTCTTGCCCGCGATCTGTATCTCCCGAAACCGCGAATACATCAGGTCCAGGCCAAAGCGCGTACGATAATCGGTAGCGGTAAGCCCCGTATACCTGCGGAACGTTCGGGCAAAATGGGCGGGAGTCTGCAGACCGCAATCCAGCGCAATATCCGTCAAGCTTCTTTCCGGTTGAAACACACTCAATTTCGCCGCCTTCTCCACCCTCAGCCGATTGACGAAATGAAGGACATTCTCATTCATGGTACGTTTAAACACACGGTGAAAATGATGGACCGAGAAGGCGGATACCTCCGCGAGTTCCTCAGCGGTAAGCGGCGAAGCCAAATGTTCGTCGATATAGCGTACCACCTGATTCATCCGCATTTGATATTCTTTCTCTAGCAAAGTAACCGTCGACATAAATTCACCACATTTATCATTTATTTCTTATTATAGCAAAATAACGCACAATTTGTTAAATAGAAAGCATAAATTGGCAAGACTCAAACGCATCAACTCCCGCTGGCAATCGATAGCCGGTAATCCTATCTTCAAAGCCAAGGGAGATCTCCCGGTCATGCTGCAGCGGCCTATTCGAAAGGCGATCGCTTCCCCGTATCTATGGGGAAGCGATCGCCTTTTTGGTTCCACTTCGCTTAACAAATCGTCCACTTTTTAGGCAAGACGTAAGGAGAGTTTTATTTTATATAATATTTACTATCCCAAATCGATTCATATCGATTAAAATAGTTCCAGTACGGGGAGTGAACAGACATAGAGGCAGCTTGAGAGCTGATCCAGACCATCGGGTATGGATCAATGGAAGGGATGAATGGAATAATTATCATAGGAAGAAGTCGACACCTGGCACTTGGTTGGACTAGGTTTAACATACATATTACCATTAAATAGGGAAGTGGAACGAAGTAATGAAAGTATACAATACGCGTGCCATCATGGCGTCATTGCTGATCTGCGGCTTTGTTGGCATGTTTAGCGAAACAGCTCTGAATATCGCGATCAGTAATTTAATGGATGTGTTCCACATTTCGGCGGCGACCGCACAATGGCTGACGACGGGATTTTTGCTGACGTTAGGCATATTAATGCCGATGACCGGGTGGTTACTGCAGAGATTTACAACGAGGCAGTTGTTTATTGCTTCGCTCGTAAGCTCGATTGTCGGCACGTTGATTGCGGCTCTCGCATACAATTTCGAAATGTTGATGTTTGCGCGTGTGCTGCAAGCAGTGGGCATGGGGCTGTTAATTCCGCTCATGTTTAATACGATCCTTGTCGTGTATCCGCCTGAACAGCGCGGGGCGGCGATGGGCTTCGTCGGACTCGTCATCATGTTTGCACCGGCAACCGGTCCGACTGTGGCAGGCCTATTGATCGAATATTTCACATGGCACTACATCTTCTGGTTGTCGCTCCCGTTCTTGATCGCAGGGTTAATGGTAGGACTGAAGTATCTGGATAACGTTACCGAAGTCGCTAAGCCGCGCATCGATCTTCTGTCTGTCGTCCTGTCAACGATTGGGTTCGGCGGAGTTGTCTTTGGCTTCAGCAAGGCAGGGGAAGGCGAGGGAGGATGGGGCAGTACGGTCGTGGTGGCTTCGATTGCCATCGGGTTATTGGCGCTCGTATTCTTCGTGCTGCGGCAGCAAGTAATGCGCGAGCCGATGATGAATTTGCGAGTATTCAAGTACCCGATGTATATCGTAGGGTTGTTCATGGTACTGTCGTGCATGATGATTATCTTGTCGAGCATGATTATTCTTCCCATGTTCCTGCAGAACGGCAGGGGGCTGTCAGCATTCGGCGCCGGACTTATGCTGCTGCCGGGCAGCGCGCTGAACGGCATTCTCTCGCCGCGCATGGGGCGTTTGTTCGACAAATACGGGCCGAGATGGCTCGTGATTCCCGGCCTCATCATCGTTGCGGTGACTTTATGGTTTTTCTCCGATATCTCGCCCGCTTCTTCGGTGGCTTTGATCGTCACGCTCCATATCGGGCTAATGGTGGGTATCTCCATGGTGTGGATGCCTTCGCAGACGAATGGTCTGAACCAACTGCCGCCTGAGCTTTACCCGCACGGTACAGCTATCATGAATACACTGCAGCAGGTCGCAGGGGCAATCGGCACAGCAGTTGCAATAAGTATCCTTACGAGCGGGATGGAGAAGTACCTGCACAACTCCTCAGCACCGACGGAGAAGACCGAACTCGCGAACGCACTTACCTTAGGATCGCAAAATGTGTTCGTGTTTGCGATGATTGTAACCCTGGTCGGCCTAGCCATGGCGTTCTTCATTCGCCGCGTCATAGTCAAACAGGCCGTTATGCATTCATCGCATTAAGATAAAAAGAGGCTGTCCTCCGACTTGCCGGAGGACCATAGCACATATTTACTCAGAGCCGCGCCCGTCGCGGTTTTTTTGTTGTTCGGAGGACAGGTTTCGCCGATTCTCTAAGAGGAGTTCACTTCTTTGCGCATATTCATGTACAAAGCGATTTTTCGATGAATCATGCTCTGATATGAAACCAATTGATTGATCTGAGCATTCACGGTTTCTTTTTGTTTTTCTAATACCAGCAGGCGCTGGTCAATGGTTGTACTTTCCTGAACAAAATGCTTAATATCCGCTATCGTCATTCCAATAGCTCGGAGGCAGCCTATAAATTCGAGCGCCTCCAAGTCCTTTTCTACATAGCTGCGCATACCACTGCTGCTGCGCATGACAGAAGGTAATATCCCTTCCTTCTCATAATACCGCAGGGTATGAATGGATAACCCGGTTAACTCAGCAACTTGACCGATCGTATAACTCACACGAACTTCCTCCCTCATCGGGATATCTAGGCTAGGCTGACCTTATTATAGTTCTTGACTGGTGGGCCTTACAATGATTTCGTTAACTGCGGTATACTCCGGTTGGGAAATGGCATAAAGAATGGAATTAGCTACAGCTTCAGCAGGCAGCCCCCTTTGAAGCGATTCCTCGATGTCTTTCCTGATCTCCGCATTTGATACAGTGTGGACAAGTTCGGTTGCAACACCTCCCGGACAAATAATCGTAGTCCGAATGTTATTCTCTGCCTCCTCCTGCCGAAGCGCTTCGGTTATTGCCCGAACGGCGAATTTCGTGCCGGAATACACGGCCCAAGATTTTCTAACAATATGCCCTGTTACCGAAGAGACATTAATGATATGACCCTGTTTCCGCGCTCTCATATACGGAAGAACCGCGCCAATGCCGTACAATACACCTTTTATATTGATATCGATCATTTGATCCCATTCGCTTACTTTCTTCTCATGCAGATAAGATAAAGGCATGATCCCGGCGTTATTAACCAGTACATCGATTTGACCATAGGTATCGATAGCATATTGCGAAAGTTCCTCCACCTCTTTATGGGATGAAATATCCGTAACTTTGTATATGGCAGCGCCACCTTGTTCTTCAATTGTGTTTTTTAGTGAACTTAGCCTTTCCTCGCGCCTGGCTGCCAGTACGACCTTCGCTCCATTTTGAGCGAGTAGTTTTGCAGTGGCCTCACCGATTCCGCTCGACGCTCCGGTAATCATCACAACTTTGCCCGTTACATTCCACATTTTTATCCATCCTTCCCAAACCAAGATGGATTCATTATAGAATCTAGAGTTCACTCTAGGTCAAGTGCCGCAGAGGGGAGGGGGGGCTTGCAGCGAGGAGAGTTCGGCCCGAGCCATGTTAGAGATGAGGCCAAGGATAGCGGGAAACCAAAAAAGAACCTGAAAAGTTTATCAGGTTCTTAAACATTGCATATAGACAGATGCGGTGTTATAATCAGAATACCACTTTTTTCAAGTGGAATTTGCAAAGTTTGTTCATCTTACACTTTTATCTTACCATGGCCGGCGAACTCTTGTCAAATGTTTTTTCTCAATTTAATGGTTAGGAGAGATGTTGAATGAGTACGTTGGTTCTTCGTTTTCAGGAAATGGACCATTCGCAGCTTTGGCTTGTTGGCGGAAAAGGGTTGCATTTAGGGGAATTATCAAAAATGGACGGAATACAAGTCCCAGAAGGATTTTGTGTTACAACAGCGGGCTATCAAAAAGCCATCGAACAAAACGAAACGTATCATGCTTTGTTGGATGAACTAACCATGCTAAAAGCAGAAGATCGAGATCAAATGGGTGAGATCAGCAGGAAGATTCGGCAGCTTATTAGGGAGGTGGAAATTCCTTCCGATGTTGTGAAAGCCGTGACTCACTATCTCTCCCAGTTCGGCGAAGAACATCCTTATGCCGTGCGTTCCAGTGCGACTGCTGAAGATTTACCCTATGCCTCTTTTGCCGGTCAACAAGACACCTATTTAAATATCATCGGCAAAGAAGCCATATTGCAGCATATCAGCAAATGCTGGGCTTCTCTGTTTACCGATCGCGCGGTAATCTACCGTACGCAGCATGGATTTGACCACAGTCAAGTTTTTTTATCCGTTATCGTTCAAAAGATGGTTTTCCCGCAGGCTTCCGGGATTTTATTTACCGCTGATCCGATGACTTCTAACCGAAAGCTGCTATCCATCGATGCCAGCTTTGGACTTGGAGAAGCATTGGTCTCCGGTTTGGTATCCGCCGATTGTTATAAAGTTCGCTATGAGCAAATCGTCGATAAGAGGATAGCAGCCAAAAAATTGGCGATCTATGGAAGAAAAGAAGGCGGTACAGAGACCCGGCCGATCGATCCCGATCAGCAAAAAACGCAAACCCTCACTGAACAACAAATTCTGCAGCTGGCACACATAGGAAGACAAATCGAAGCTCACTTTGGTTCCCCGCAAGATATCGAATGGTGTTTGGTCGATGATACCTTTTATATTGTCCAGAGCCGGCCGATCACTACGCTATACCCGATCCCTGAAGCGAATGATGGAGACAATCACGTCTATATATCTGTGGGTCATCAACAAATGATGACCGATCCCATCAAACCACTGGGATTGTCGTTTTACCTGTTAATTACCCCTGCACCTATGCGTAGGGCTGGCGGAAGGTTGTTTGTTGATGTGACACCAATGCTTGCTTCGCCTGACAGCAGAGAAAATTTATTAAATGCCATGGGACAACACGATCCGCTCATGAAAGACGCTCTTATGACCATAATCGAGCGAGGAGATTTTATAAAATCGGTACCAAATGATAAAAATGAACAGAGTCTTGGTAAAAGCAATAAAGGTATGCCGGCTGCGGGTATTCAAGCACCTAACGAAAACGATCCGACCATCGTTTCAGATTTGATTCAGCGTAATCAAACATCGATCGAAGAGTTGAAACAAAACATCCGAACGAAATCGGGGACGGATTTGTTTGATTTTATTCGGGAAGATATCCAGGAATTAAAGAAGATCTTATTTGACCCGCAAAGTTCGGCTGTGTTTATGGCTGCTATGAACGCTTCATCATGGATCAATGAAAAGATGATGGAGTGGTTAGGCGAAAAAAACGCAGCAGATACGCTTACTCAATCTGTACCAAACAATATTACTTCGGAAATGGGATTGGCGCTGTTGGATGTCGCCGATGCGATTCGTCCTTATCCGGAAGTCATTGAATATTTACAACAAGCAAAAGAGGATCATTTTGGGGATGAACTGCTTGCCTTGGAGGGCGGAAAGGAAACCCAAGACGCGATTCGTGCTTATCTCGACAAATACGGAATGCGCTGTGCCGGAGAAATCGATATTACCAGACCGCGTTGGAGCGAGAAACCTACTACCCTTGTCCCGTTGATACTGAATAACATCAAATCCTTTGAGCCTCATGCAAGCCATCGGAAATTCGAGCAAGGGCGACAGGAAGCTTTGAAGAAAGAACAAGAGTTATTAGAGCGATTGAAGGCATTGCCGGATGGCGAACCCAAAGCCAAAGAAACAAAACGAATGATCGACCTGGTCCGGAATTTCATCGGCTATCGTGAATACCCCAAATACGGCCTGGTTAATCGCTACTTCGTCTATAAGCAGGCTATACTGAAAGAAGCCCAGCAGCTCGTACAAGCGGGCGTTATTCATGACGAAGAAGATATCTACTATCTCACTTTTGAAGAACTTAACGAAGTGGTACGCACAAATAAAGTAGATTACGGGATCATCAGCAAACGAAGAGATGAGTACCAATTATTCGAAAAACTAACTCCGCCGCGTGTGATCACCTCTGATGGTGAAATCATTGCAGGCAAATACAACCGCGAAAATCTCCCGGCTGATGCTATAATAGGGTTGCCCGTTTCTTCCGGTGTGATCGAGGGGCGAGCGCGCGTTATTGTGAATATGCAGGAGGCTAATCTGGAAGAAGGAGATATACTAGTCACTACGTTTACTGACCCAAGCTGGACACCATTGTTCGTATCCATTAAGGGACTCGTCACCGAAGTTGGCGGACTGATGACCCATGGGGCCGTTATCGCACGTGAATATGGCCTGCCAGCCGTTGTCGGAGTGGAGAATGCTGCCAAACGGATACAAGATGGGCAGCGGATTCGCGTGAATGGAACAGAAGGGTATATCGAAATATTGTAATGTGCATGATCGGCCGCCATTGGCGGCTTTTTCCATTCTGCTTCTATTGCTAATCAACGCGCGCCGTTCTTTAAAGGACGGCGCGCGTTGATCTTAATTCAGGTTCCGCGGCGGATCGAAAGCTCACAAGAATGGCATCTATATTGCAGGTAAAGTATCCAAGCCAAAGCCCTGGCTCAGGAGGTTCTCAGCTGCCGCATTTGCGCCTCTTTGATAAAAGCGGCTACGACTGGGGAGACGGAGACCATCTGCTGGGAGAGTACAGCTAATCCTATTTGACGAATTATGGGAGAATTCAACGGTTTAACAGCTACATTAGCCGGTATAGCCTGCAGGATCATGGAAGGTATGATGGACACTCCAATGCCTGCCTCAACCATGGAGAGAATGGTGGCATTCTCTGCAACCTCGAGCTGCTTATTCAAGCTAAGCCCCTTCTCTTGAAATGCACGCATCACAAGGCGTTCACATCCGGATTTAAGCGAAAGAAACGGTTCATGTGTAAGCTGCTCGAGGGAGATAACCTCATGCTCCCGCAAAGGATGATTCGCCGGGAGGACTGCAACATAGGGATCGCTTAGCAGCTGCACGGTTTCTAATCCATCACATGGATCAGCCACAAACCCAAGGTCAACAACACCTGTCTTGATCCAGGCTTCAACCTCTGCATAACTTCCTTCAAAGAGAAGCAGTTCTACACCCGGATAATGGCTGCGAAACGCTTGAAACAGACCTGGAATGACATGGGCCGAGATACTGGGAAACGCACCGATCCGTAGGGTCACACGGTTCATACCTCTTGCCGCAGCAGCAACTTGATTGATCCCTTCCATATGATGAACAATCTCACGAACATGTGCTAAGATTTGTTCTCCCGTATCCGTTAGTGTAACACCATTGCGATCGCGCTTAAAAAGTTTCATTCCTAATTCTTTCTCCAAATCACCCATGCTGTGGCTGACGCCCGATTGGCTTGCATTCAAGAGCTCCCCCGCTCTGGTGAAACTGCCCGTCTGGACGACAGCAAGGAATACTTCTAATTGATACAGTGTCATGTTCGCCCCTCACTTCCATGAATATTTCTTCATGTATGGTATGGTAAATTTTCATTTTACGTTGGATGGGATCTTCACTATCATGATAAGTTAAAAGGGAGTGATTTTGAAGGCACCCCGGCTGGAGCTGTGCCTGATGCCAGTACTGTAACCTTACCGCAAATACATAATATTGCCAACTATCTAAACAACATGTACCACTCGAGGGTAATCTGCCGTTACGAAGGTTGAACCAAACATCAATTCAGGAGGGGTTCTCATGGTAGAACTGATTAAGGATGTAATGGAAGACATGAATAAGCAGCTTGATCGAATCGAACGAAGCCTTCATCTGCTGAATGATGAACTCATTTGGACGCGATGGAAAGATTCCATGAATAGCATTGGGAATATCTGCTTGCACTTGGCGGGAAACGAATATCAGAATGTGGTGAGCGCCATCGGAAACAGACCGTTCATCCGGGAGCGCTCCCGTGAATTCACTACGGATGGGGGACTGTCAAAGGATGAGCTGATTGGCCTTCTGCGCCAAACTCGATCCGAGTCGGAGCGTGTATTATTTGCCTTAGTGAATGACGATCTATCCCGGGAAGTCACCATCCGCTATGACCCAGAGGATTGGATGCGTATGCATCGAAGTGCTTCTCCTGTCCACGAAGCCTGCGATACAAGAGGTATGGGCCGACTGCTTGTTCAGGTTGCCGCACACTACGCGTACCATGCGGGGCAGATCGTAATGCTCACCAAAATGTTACGAGATACGAAGGAGCATCTAACGGGACAATACCACTAAGCTCAAGGTAAAATAAAATATAGATCGCTATTGCAGGCTGCTGCATAGGGAAGGACTGGTGCTAGTGATCAAGCTTGAACCTTTCGGACGTACCGATTTTGGGCAGCTAATGGAATGGATCGATTCGCCCGAATTTCTATTTCAATGGGGAGGTCAAACGTTTAGCTTTCCATTAAGCGAGCAGCAATTGGATCATTACATCAAAAACTCGAATACAGATGCTGCCCAAACCCTAATCTATAGGGTAGTACAGGAAGAAAATAATGAGGTCATTGGCCATATCCAGTTACAAATCGATCCGATCAATAAATCTGCAAGGGTAGGTAAGGTTTTGATTGGAAAACGAGGCTTAAGAGGACAAGGCATAGGACAAGAGATGATAAAAAAGGTTTTGACTATTGCTTTCGAAGAAATAAAGTTGCACAGAGTCAGTCTGGGTGTGTTAGATTTTAATCTGTCTGCTATTGCCTGTTACGAGAAGGCAGGGTTTGTAAAAGAAGGACTCTTCCGGGATAAACGAAGAATGGATAACGAATTCTGGAGTGTGTGGGAAATGAGTATTCTAGAAAAGGAATGGTTTGCAATAAACGGCAGCCGTTAGTGATCAGCTCCCCATACTACCGAAGGTATAGTGCTGAGCTGAAACTCCAAGCAGTGAAGGACTGCCTTGAGGGGATTATCTCAATAATTTTTATTGTTTATTCTGTTTACTTGACGGGTGGCTGTTCATAGAATGGCTGCCTTTTTTGTGTATAGTTTTCCCAAATGCCGAAGAGACAACTCTGGAGGATTCTTTTCATTTGGATAACGCAAGCTTAAAAAGTTGTTATTCATGCTTTCTTTTTGTTATTTAAGAGGGAGCAGCCTACGGAATATAATGAAGAAGCCAACAACATCGTAACCGGTTACAGTGTCTTAGGAGGATTCGAGTGTGACGACGATTTACGATATTGCCAAGAGAGCGGGCGTATCTTCCGCAACGGTGTCCCGGGTGATCAACGAGCACAGGGATGTTAGTGAGAAAACAAGGCAAAATGTGAAAAGCATCATGGCCGAACTCGATTTTCGGCCAAATGCGACGGCCCGGGGGCTGGCGACTAAAAACTCACAGCTGATCGGCGTATTTTTTCAGGATCATCTCCTGACGGGGTTAAAGCATCCGTTCCTGCAGGATGTGCTGAGCAGCTTCGAGGCGGTGGCCGGTGAGAAGGGATATGACTTGCTGCTGTTTGCGAATAACAGTGCGGAAGGTACCGCGAATTATGAAGCCAGAGCCAGACGCAGAGATGTCGACGGCGTGCTGTTATTCGGGATCTCGAAGACCGATCCCAATGTGTCGACGATCATCAAAAGCCAAATTCCTTGTATTTCTATCGACATGGACTTATATGGTCCGCGCATGGGGTATTTGGCTTCCGACAATGTGGGCGGCGCCATTCTTGCCATTGATCACTTCGTGGCCAACGGGCACCGGGACATTGCCTTCTTTGCCGACATTTATAACAGCAAGCCGGGGCTGGATCGCTTGATCGGTTATCAGCAGGCCATGAACAAGCACGGGCTGCATTATCCGTCTGAATGGACCCTTCATTCCGATTTTAGCGAACAGGGCGGCTACGAGGCGGCACAGCGCCTGCTCAGCCTGGGGAAGCAGCCCACCGCTCTCTTCTGCGCATCGGATACCATGGCTCTTGGTGCCATGGAGGCGCTCTCTATGGCAGCGCTTGTCGTGGGACGGGATATCTCGATTATCGGATTCGACGACATTGCGATACTGAAGTACCTGAAGCCCGGATTAACCACGATCCGCCAGAACCGGGAAGAAATCGGGAGGAGGGCGGCGCAGGCTCTCTTGGACATGATGGATTGCCCGCAATCGCACCCGCCGATCCTGACGGTCCCGACAGAACTGGTGATACGGGAGAGCGTCGCCTCACTGCTTCCTTCGTCGAAACCGGTTACGGAATGATCACCAAATTATTGAACATACAGGGGGAGTTATTCTTGAAAAAAACACCGACTTACGTATTGGCAGCTATGTTAACGGCATCCATGATGTTCACAGGTTGTTCCTCGAGCACGCCTGCTTCGGACGCCGGACCGGCAGCTTCAGAGCCGGGCGGCAAAGACAAGCCGGTTACTCTGAATGCCTGGATCATGCCGAACAGTCCGAAGCCGGATCAGGACTTTTTGACGACATTGAAGCCATACCTAGACCAGAATAAACACGTGACCCTGAAGGTAACGGTGCTGGATTGGGGTTCGGCATGGACCAAAATAACGACAGCCGCAACCAGCGGAGAAGGTCCCGACCTGCTTCAGCTCGGCACATCCTGGGTGCCGGCGATCGCCTCGATGAATGGAATCGAAGAAATTTCCGGCAAGGTGAAGGAGATCGGCGGCGAAGAGGCCTATCTGCCTGCAAGCTGGAAGACAACCAAGATTGAAGGCACCGACAAAGTTTATGGTGTTCCCTGGTTTGTCGATGCGCGTGCGATCTTCTACCGGACGGACGCCTTTAAGAAGGCGGGAGTCGACCCGGCCACGGCATTCGATACCTGGGATTCGTTCAGGGAAGCGCTAAAGAAAGTCAACGGAGTTCAAATCGGCGATCAGAAGATGAGCGCCCTGGGTATACCGGGCAAGAATGACTGGAACGTGCCGCATAACCTGTTCCCCTGGATTTGGAGCGCCGGAGGCAGCGTGCTGACCAAGGACAACAAGGCAGCCGCATTCAATGATGAGTTGTCCATGGATGGCATCCTGTATTATACGGGACTTGTGCAGGATGGGTTAGTGGATAAGACATCCCTTGAGAAGAACTCGGCCCAAGTGGAATCGGACTTTGCCGACGGAAGATCAGCCGCTCTCATCGCAGGTCCTTGGATGGTGAAGAACTTTACCACGCCGACGGATGCAGGCGGAATGGCCGAGAAGCTCGCAGCCAGCAACTATGGCGTAGCCCCGCTGCCTGCCGGACCGAAGGAGAGAGCAACCTTCATTGGAGGAAGCAATTTGACGGTGTTCAAAGGCTCCAAGAACAAGGATGCCGCCTGGGATGTCATCCGGTTCCTCTCTACGGACGAGGCTCAATTGTCTTATGCCAAGTTGACCGGCTTCCTGCCTGCCAAGACCAAAGTGATTCAATCGGAGGAGCTTACCAAGGATCCGGGATTCGCAGCTTTCGCCGAAGCGGCCAAATACGGCAAATCCTACCCGTCGATCCCACAGTGGGGACCTATGGAAACGGCCCTCGTCAAGTATTTCGGCAATATTTGGGATATTGTCGCCGGGGTGAAAGGAACATACAGCAAAGAAGCGGTGAAACAGCAGCTTGACGATGCCGCCCGCGAAGTGAACGGAATTCTCAATCAGTAATCAGAAGGAGATATGTTATGCAGCCTGCAACCGGTTCTCCAGGAGATGATAACAAGAAATTTGCGGTCATCCTCCATGATTTCAAAAAAAATCGATTCGCCTATGCCTTGGTCCTGCCGACGATTCTCTTTATGCTGGCTGTCCATTTATGGCCTATGCTGCAGGGAATCTGGATGTCCCTGCTCAAGCTCAACCAGTTTACGCTTAACCAATATTTGAAAGCGCCGTTCGTTGGCCTGCATAACTATACGGAGCTGCTCTTTAATACGAACAATCCGGTTCGACAGGGCTTGCAGTATGCGCTCCGGAATACGGCGATTTACACGGTCGTCGTCACGATCGCCGTGATGGCCTGCGGACTTGGGACGGCCATGCTGATGAACCGGACTTTCCCGGGAAGAGCGATTGCGCGAACCGCTCTGCTGCTGCCTTGGGTGGTTCCCTCCTATGTGGTCGGGATCCTATGGGGATTTATGTGGCAGAAGGAAGGGATCATCAATTATGTTCTGGTGGATGTACTGCATCTGCTGGATGCCAAGCCATTCTGGTTGATCGGCCCCAACACGTTATGGGCCATTATCATTCCGACCGTCTGGCGCAGCTGGCCGTTTCTGATGATCGTCTTCCTGGCCGGTCTGCAGACGATATCCGATGAGCTCTACGAAGCGGCCGAGATCGACGGAGCGAACAAGTTCAGGCAGTTCATGAGCATTACCCTGCCTTTGCTGAGACCGATTATTGCCGTTCAGCTCTTGTTCCAAATTATTTATAATGTGTATTCCTATAACATTGTTGCCATGATGTTCGGTAACGGATCGGGTTATCCGGGAGAGTGGGGCGATCTGGTGATGACGGCGATGACCCGTCAGACTTTCGGGTACTGGGCCTTCGGAAGCGGTTCCGCCGCCTCGTTCATGCTGATGCTGATCATGTTTGTCATCGTCGGCATCTGGTATCGAGTCTTCAGATCGGAGTTGAATACAAAATGAGTAAGCGGCAATCCCGTTTTATTCTGAACGGTTCCTTGACCACATTCACCTGGATGATCGTGCTGTTCACCATTTTTCCTATATTCTATATGGTCTTTGCTTCCCTGCACTCGAATGAGGACATTCTCCGGGGAATTACAAGCTTCAAGCTCGTGGACCCCAAGTGGGAGAATTACCGGGATATGTGGATTAACATCGATTTCTTCAACTTCTTCAAAAACAGCCTCATTATCTGTACAGTGACGATGCTGCTCGCCAGTTCCTTCGCCGTGATGGCCGGCTATGCGCTTGCCAAATACAGGTTTTTCGGATCCAAAACACTTGAAATGGGCATTATCTCGACACAGATGATTCCAGGCATTATGTTCCTGCTCCCGATCTACCTCATGTTCTTGGGATTGAAAGAAGTACTCGGCATTCCTATGATCAATACCTACTGGGGTATGATTCTGGTCTACACCGCTTTCTATACACCGATGAGTATCTGGATTATGCGAAGCTTCTTCGTTGCGATCCCGAACGATCTGGAAGAATCGGCACTGATTGACGGCTGCACCCGGTTCCAGGCATTCGTGAAGGTGATTCTGCCGTTGTCGGTTCCCGGCATGATCGCCACCTGCATCTATATCTTCCTTACCGCCTGGGATGAACTGCTGTTCGCTTGGGTGCTTACGACAAGCCCGGATGTACAGACGATCCCGGTGGGGATCCGGCTGTTCGTCGGACAATATCAGAATCGGTACGACCTGCTGATGTCGGCGGCTACCGTAGTGACCATTCCGGTGATCATCACGTTCTTCTTGACGCAGAAATACTTCATTCGGGGCATGACGGCAGGTGCGGTCAAGGGCTAGTGATCCCTTGAGCATAATACAATCCAAAAAGTGAGGTTGACAGTCATGAACAATAGGCTATTTCCATCTGACTTTACGTGGGGGACGGCAACGGCGGCATACCAAATCGAAGGGGCCGCAAGCGAGGATGGGCGAACCCCCTGCATATGGGACATGTTCGCTGCAATCCCGGGAAAGGTACACGAGGGGCATAACGGAAGCGTGGCGTGCGACCATTACCACCGCTATCCCGAGGATATTGCCTTGATGAGTGAGCTTGGGTTCCAGTCGTACCGGTTCTCCGTCGCCTGGCCCCGTATATTTCCGGAGAAGGGGAAGCTCAATGAGAAGGGCATCGACTTCTATCTGCGTGTACTGGAGCAGCTGCACAAGCATCACATCAAGCCGTCGGTGACGATGTATCATTGGGATCTGCCGATGTGGCTGTATGAACAAGGGGGATGGCTCAGCCGGGACACGGTATCGCATTTTGAAGAATACGCCGACACCTTATACCGAAGACTCGGGGACGCCGTACCGATGTGGATCACCCATAACGAGCCTTGGTGCGCGGCATTTTTGGGATACGGCATGGGCGTGCATGCTCCCGGGCATGAGGATTGGAACGAAGCGTTAACGGCTGCCCATCATCTGCTGCTATCCCACGGCAGAGCCGTACAGAATTACCGAGCAGCAGGCCTTCAAGGGCAGATCGGCATCACACTCAATCTGAGCCACGTCGATGCGGCTTCTCCATCGGAAGAGGATCAAAGGGCAGCCCGAACCGCAGACGGGTTTACGAATCGCTGGTTCCTGGACCCTGTATTCCGCGGTAGTTATCCCGAGGACATGATGCTCCGTTTTGCTGACCTTGGTGTTACCTTTGAATTCGTAGAGCCGGGCGATTTCAAGACGATCTCCACACCCAATGACTTTGTGGGAATCAATTACTATACCCGCCAATTGATTCGTGCCAATCCGGAGGACAAGGCTTTCGGTTTGGCTCACGTCAAAGGAGAGAATCCGCACACCGATATGGATTGGGAGGTATACCCCGACGGGCTGTATCATCTGCTGCGGAAGGTATCCGGCGAATACACCGAACTGCCGATTTATATCACGGAGAACGGGGCCGCTTATGCCGATGAGCTCTGCGACGGCTCGGTGAACGACGGGGAACGGATCGAGTATTACCGCGGGCATCTGGAGGCTGCACACCGGTTCATCCGGGAGGGCGGACCGCTGAAGGGATATTACTGCTGGTCGTTCATGGATAATTACGAATGGGCTTACGGATACTCCAAGCGGTTCGGCGTTACGCATGTGGATTACGAGACCCAGGTCCGGACGCCCAAGCAAAGCGCGTTATGGTTGAAGGAGCTCATCCATTCCAATGCCCTGCCGGCAAGATGAGCTTAGCTGATGCTTAACGTCTAATACAGATAGAGAAGTGCGTAGGCATGATAGAACGATCGTTATGGAAGTGCCGCACCCGTGACCGGATAAGCATTCAAAGGATGCAGACTGTACGAAGTGGAGGGCGGGCTTGAGGGTCCTCCGCCAGGTACAGGAGGCATCCGGCGCTTGCCTCGGCCGCTTAGGCGCAATATTCATCTGGAGCAGGACGTTCATACATAAGGAGTTGAAGACGATGAAAATGAGGAAAGCACTGGTTATTGGACTGTCCGGATTGGTCTTATGGGGACAAGCGGCAGGCGGCATACTCGCGAGCCCACCCGCTCCAAGCAGTCAAGGGACGGAATTGGCGGATTTGAGTCAGCATTGGTCGGCAGCCGAAGTGGCTAAGTGGGTCGATGCTAAGGTGCTTGAAGGGTATCCGGATGGAACCTTTCGGCCCGACGCGCCGATTACGAGGGCGGAATTTGTGTCCGTGCTCCAAAAGCTGTTCGGGCTGAGTGTAAGTCCATCCGGCAGCCAGGCAGCTTTCGCTGATATCGAAGCGGATGCTTGGTACAAAGATACGGTCACCGCAGCGCTGCAAAAAGGATACGTATCCGGGTACCCGGACAACAGCTTCCGGCCGAATGCGCCGATTACCCGGGAAGAAGCCGCCGTTCTTGCCGCCAGGGTGTTCGGGCTGGAAGTAAGGCATGACGGGGAGGGAACGATGCCCCCGTATCCGGATGGGGAGCGGATCAGCGGATTCGCCCGGAATGCGGCGGCAGCCCTGCTGGCAGAAGGCTCAATCACAGGCTATCCGGACGGTACCTTCCGCCCTCACGAGCCGATTACGCGTGCCGAAACGGTAAGTCTTCTTCACCGTCTGAGCGGAGAGATATTCCATAAGCCGGGCACATACAGTAAAGCAGAGACCATGCCGAATGCCATCGTGAATGCGCCAGGCATCCATCTCTCGGATGCAACGATTGCCGGACGTCTATATTTGACCGATGGCATTGGCGGCGGAGATGTGGCCTTGGAGCGCATGCAGGTGAAAGGGGTTACAAATATCGGTGGAGGGGGCAGCGTGCAGCTGACCGATTCCACGTTCGGTACCGTAGTAATCAAGGAGCAGGAACAGAAAATTGGTGTAAAAGCGGCGGGGACTACGACTGTAGAGAGGTTGGAGGTACGGTCGGAAGCGATTGTGGAAGCCGCTTCTTCAGGTATGAAGGATGTGCTCATTCATACCGAAGGGCCGAATGACACCGTTACGCTGTCCGGCAGCTTCGGGCGTGTAGAAGTCGCGTCGGCTGACAGCCATGTCGTGGTGGCGGCCGGATCAACCATCGGCGAGCTCCATATTCTTGAGGGTGCCAAAGGAACGAAAGTGGATTCCGAGGGAACGCTCCGAAGCTTGTCGGTTGACGCTGATGGCGTATCATTAAACGGGAAAATGGTCGCCAAAGGCGCAACATGGAAAGATGTGCTGCCACCAGGCGGGAACAGCAGCCCTGGCAGCGGAGGCAGCGGCAATGCTGGCGGGGGCAGTAACCCCGGCAGTGGCGATGGAGGCAGCAACTCCAGTGACCGCGATGATGACAGCAGCGGAGGCAGCGATCCCGGTGACGGCGATGATGGCAGCGGAGGCGGCGACCATGGTGACGGCGATGATGGCAGCGGAGGCAGCGACCATGGTGACGGCGATGATGGCAGCGATCAGGGTCTCGCCTATACGGTCCAGGCCGGCACTCTTCACGGAACCACCCGGATCGACGCGCTTGCGGCCGAGGGCCATCACCTTGCCGTCAAGGTGAGCCACGAAGTCTTAGCCCAGCCGGCAGCGGGCGACAAGGCACCTGCGGACCGGACGGTGCAGAACCCTTATGTGCCGGGCACGGACATTAGCGGCGTCGACGCGGTAACCAATAAATATATTGGGCTGTATGAGCTGGATTCGAACCAGAAGGTGATAAGATACCGGCTCATCGAACTGGGTGCTGATCATATCGCAGCAGAAGCATGGAAGCTCAAGTGGGCGGATGAATTCGACCGGCCAGGCATAGATACAGCCAAGTGGAACTTCATCGAGGGCGGCGGCGGATACGGGAATAACGAGCTTCAGAACTATACGAACCGTCCCGAGAACGCGCGCGTGGAGGACGGCAGCCTGGTGATTGAGGCCCGCGAGGAATCCTTAGGAGGGAGCGCATACACCTCTTCCAAGCTCACATCCCAAGGAAAAGGCGAATGGACGTATGGCCGGTATGAGATCCGTGCCAAGCTGCCGGCCGGGCAGGGCATCTGGCCTGCGATCTGGATGATGCCGGCGGATGAGGCCCTCTATGGCCCTTGGCCATCGTCAGGCGAGATCGATATCATGGAGCTGCTCGGGCATCGGCCGGATCAAATATACGGCACGCTTCACTACGGCAAGCCCAAAGAGGAAACCCAGGCTTCGTACATCCTGCCCGGAGGTGCAGGCTTCGATGACGACTATCATGTATTCGCCATCGAATGGGAACCGGGCGAGATCCGGCATTATGTAGACGGCATCCTCTACAGCCGGATGAACGACTGGTTCACCCGCAATGAGAATGAGGCGGCAGCGTACACGTATCCTGCGCCTTTCGACCGCGATTTCTATATGCAGCTGAATCTAGCCGTGGGCGGAGGCTGGCCCGGGAATCCGGATGCGTCCACAACGTTCCCGCAGCGGATGCTCGTCGATTATGTAAGGGTGTATGAGCTCGACGGAATGTACCGCAGTGCAGGAACCCGTCCGAAGCAGGAAGAGGTGCTGCGGGGGCCTGCTGCGGATGGAAACTATGTATATAACGGCAGTTTCGAGAACGGATTGGATGCATGGCAGTTCCAGCCGTTTGCCCCGCCCGCGGACCTGTTCGGCGGTATGGGAAGCGCAGCGGTGGAGCAGGGCGCAGCCAAAATCACGATCGATCAGGAAGGCAGCCAAACCTATGCGGTTCAATTCGTTCAGCCGCAGATCCCTTTGGAGAAGGGAGCTGCTTACCGGCTGACCTTCGATGCCAGATCGGACGGGGAACGCACCATGGTCACAGGCATTTCGGGACCCGAGCGGAGCTACACAAGGTATTTGGACGATCAGAGCGTCCGGCTGAACTCCGAACTTCAACGCTATACGTATGATTTCGAGATGAAGGCAGAGACGGACGGCAGCGCGCGCCTGGAATTCAACCTCGGGAAGGCCGGAACACGGCCGGTTTGGATCAGCAATGTGAAGCTCATCCAAACGAAAGCACCGGACCCGCACCCGGTGAAGGAAGTGCTGCCTGACGGCAATTATATCTATAACGGCACCTTCGATCAGGGCGACGACCGGAAGATATTCTGGGACTTCATTACCGCGGATGGCGCAGAAGCAGACTTGGGGGTTACGAACGGGCGGATCGGCTCCCGCCTGGTAAGAGAGCTTCAGGTGGACGTCAGGAAAGAAGGGACTGGCGCAGCTTCCGTAGCGGTGAGTCAGGACAAGCTGTCTCTGGACAAAGCGTCCGCGTACAGCGTCATGTTCAGCGCAAGGGCGGATTCTCCGCGTCCCCTGGAATGGAATGTGAAGGCGGGCGACCCGCAAGATATCGAATTCCTGAGCGGAAGGCAGCTGGAGCTGACTCCCGAGATGAAGAACTATCAGTTCGACTTTGCCACAGCCGATTCGGACCGTTCCCTCGAAGCGAAGCTCGAATTTCTGCTCGGCGACGCCCGTGGCAGCGTCTATCTGGATAACGTCCGGCTTGTGAAACGGGGAGTCCCAACGGAAGTGAACGGATGGACGCATATGGATGCTGACCAGTACTGGGGAATGCAGGGGATTCAGGTGGGCGCAGACGGGACTGTCGGCTATCTGGATGCGGGGGATTATTTTGAATTCAAACTGAATGTCTCGCAGGCCGGCAATTATCTTGTCCAATCCAGGCTGGCCAGTGATTTGAGCGAATCCTTCGCCAGACTGACCTGGCGCGATGCCAACCGGAACGTGTTGGGCACACAGGACTATGGGGTCGGCCGCACAGGCGGGTGGGATACTTACCGCACGATGGATATGGGGTCGATTCATTTGAATCCGGGCGTGTATTATCTGGAGATCTCAGGTGATAAATTCAACACCGATTGGGTGGAGCTGAGCCCTTCCCTGATCGACAATGGCGGCTTCGATGACGGCCTGCAGGGCTGGGATTACTTCGAAGCGGATTGGCTGCCGGGTGTAAGCCCGTCCTTCGCTGAAGCCAAGGATGGGAAGCTTCAGGTCAACATCGCCAATCCGGGTACGGAAGAGTGGAACATCCAGGTGAAGCAGCCAGGCAGATCGCTCCTGAAGGACCGGTCCTATACCGTAAGCTTTGATGTGTATTCCACGGTGGAGCGGAACATACGGGTGGTGGCCCAGCATGATGGAACTCAGGATAATGTATGGACGCCTTATTATGAGAAGATGATTCATCTGGATGGCACACAGCAGCATGTAGAAGATGCTTTTATCATGCAGCATGACTCCGATCCGAGTGCCCTCTTTCAATTTGCGCTTGGACAGTCGGGCGCAATCTCTGTCCCGCATGCCGTCTATATCGACAATGTGGTATTGAAGGAACGGGCCACGATCCAGCCTCAAGGCGTCAATCTGCTGCCGAATTCGGATTTCTCTCAAGGGACATCCGGCTGGGCTTCTTACTCCCCGGAAGCCGATCAGCTTACGGTATCTGCTGCAGAGGAGCAGCTGAAGATCGATATAGGCACGCCGGGCAGCAATCCGTGGGATCGGCAGGTATTCCTGGAGGGCGTTGCTTTTCAGGAAGGATACAACTATACGCTGACCTTCAAAGCCCGAACAACCAAGACGCCGAGGAAAATGAATGTGAGCACCGGCCGGCTGAGCGGAGCCCCCGACTACGTATGGACGGGCTACCATTCCGAGGTGATCGAGCTGACAGCTGAGGAGCAGACGCACACCGTGAACTTCGATGTACGGCAGCCCACGAATGCCAGCGGCCGTGTTAGTCTTGAGCTGGGGAACATCGACGGAGGCGGTTCGGGCGGGCTGTCTGTATATATTGATGATATCCGTTTGGTGAATAACGGGCCTTCCAAGCCATAAGAACCGACATGTAATTGAAAGCATTAGAATATGCTAAAAGCCCTCCGGGTTTCGGGGGGCTTTTAGCATATGATCGACTATTAGAATTGGTCCCGGTATTCCTGGGGGGTGACCCCGTATCGTTCCTTGAACACCTTGATAAAGTAATGTGCATTGGAATACCCGAGCCTTGATGAGATTTCATAGATTTTATCACTGCAGCTCTTGAGGAGATAAGCGGCTTTGTCCATCTTGGCATTGTAGATCAGCTCACTGATGCTTTGTCCGGTTTCCGTTTTATACACCTTGGACAAATAAGCGGGGTGGAGGGAGACTTGGGCGGCGATCGTCTGCAATGTTACGGTAGACAGATGGGCTTCCACAAACTGATGAATGGTTTGAACGAGGGCGCTTTTGGAATGCTTGACCTCGAACTCCAGTTCTCTACGGATCCCGCTCACCATGCGGAACGTCCACTCTTCTACGAGCTGGATGGATCTGAGATGCTCCGGAGGAAGAGGCGCTTCTGCCATATCGGAGAGCAGCCGGCCATTCTTATGGGCAATATAATAAAAAGCGGACGACAGCACGGTGTAGGTTTCCATGAGATGCTCCTGCGAATCATTCCACTCGCTGCGGATCTCGCCGAATATCGAGCTCAGCTTCTCTTCGAAAGCATCCCAGCGTCCTGACTCGTACAGATGGATCAAGGTAGGCGGTTCGTACAACGATCGAATCGTTTGGACCGATAGGGGCTCCGGGTCGCCCGATAGGGAGAGGAAGTATCCTTTGTCATTCCCGATTCTCTTGCGCAGCGCCGATAAGGAGTCCTGGTAAATCGCCTGAACGTCTTCTGGGAATTGGCCCCACTTGCCCGTCACGACCGAGATGCCTCCCCGGAGGTAAATATTGACATTTCGCTGAAGCTGGCTGGCCAAAGTCTCCAAGGCATGGTCCGAGATATCGGGCGAATCGAAGGAAGCTTCCTTGTGACTTACGATATAAACAAGCATCTCATGGATGTCCTTGCAGGACCACAATTGGAACTGCTCCGAGAACGTTTCCCGTGCAATGTTGTCAATGGCATACTCAAACAGCAGTAAGCTGTCCGTATCATGTTTGAGAAAAAATTCCTCCAACCGAATCAACATGACGCTGATCCGGGCCCCTGGGAAGAAAGGAATCCGGTATTTCTCCAGCTGATCCGGTAAAGAGGGGGATAGGGCGCTCCTGCCTTGAAGGAGCTCATTCAGCAGCTTGTCCTTCAGAAGAGGCAGATGTTCCTCGAACGTGCGGATCGCCTGATCGTAAGAAGCCAAGGCTTTCCACTGCTCCCGAATTTGATCCGCCGCATTCCGGATTGCGGCCATAAAATCGGCGTCGCTGATCGGCTTCAGCAAATATTCGCTTACCTCGTGGGATAACGCTTTACGTGCATAGTCGAACTCCGCATAGCCGGATAGCAGAATACATTTGGTCTGCTTGTATTGAAGGCGAATCGTCTCAGCCAGCTCGATGCCGGACATCCCCGGCATGGAAATATCGGTGACCACGATATCGATGGCGGAGTGCTCCATGATTTGTAATGCTTCCGCTCCCGAGGAGGCCGTGAATACCTCTTCCACCTGCAGCTCGTTCCATGGTATCGTTGCAGCCAAATCTTCCACAACGTAGGATTCATCATCCACCAGCAATAGGGTAAGCATATATGTTCCTCCAAAGTTTTATTAGTCAGTGTTAATCCTGAATTTGAATGTTCAGTATGAATCGGATGCCGCCTGCGGCCGACTCGCTCACCTGCAGTCCGGAGCCTTGGCCAAAGTGCAGCAGGGTTCGCTGGTGTACATTCCACAATCCGTAGCCCGATGACTTCGGTGCCGGGGCCAGCAGACTGTCGCGAAGCAGCTGCAGCTGCTGGGGCTCCATCCCCACTCCGTCATCCTCTATTCGAATGGTCAGCCATCTTCCGGACAGCTCCGCGCAGATACGGATCAACCCGCTGCCCACTTTGGGTTCGATGCCATGGATGATGCTATTTTCTACTAGCGGCTGAATTAGCAGCTTCGGGATTTGGAGCTCCAGTAGAGGGTCCGGAATTTCTATCACATGATGGATCCGCTGCTTTCGCAGGTTTTGAATGTTCAGATAATGGATGACCAGCTTCAACTCCTGGCCTAACGTGGTCTGGGACGTATCCACACGGGTCAAGTAACGATAGTATTCGCCCAAGCTGAGGGCCATCGACTTAATCGATTCGGTATCGCCGACCGAGGCTTTGCTTTTGATAAAGAACAGGCAGTTGTATAGGAAATGGGGATTGATTTGGGATTGAAGCTGCTTCATCACGGCATCCTGGGAACGGATTTGCTCCAAGTATACACGCTCAATGAGCTCCTGGATCCGATCGGCCATCTCATTGAAGCCCGTATACAACAACCGGAATTCATAGGTCCGGATAGGCCTTACGCGAGCCGTCAGGTCCCCTTGCTTGAACTTGTTCATTACCCTGATGAACAGGGATATGGGTCTTTGGATATTCCGGTACAGCATAGCGGACAGCACGATCCCCAAGATCAGGAGCATCACCGTAGACGCGATAAAGAAATTGCGGCCTTCCTTGATCGGGGCGAGCACCCGTTCAAGCGGAACATAGTCGACCAAATACCACCCGAGTGATTTCGACTGGACATAGTTGACGAAGTACTGCTGACCATGAATCAGGATCAGTTGCGAACCGTTGGAGGAAAGGGATTGCTCCTTTAACTTGGATGCGACTTCGTTCGTGAATTCCGCTTGAGAGGTTTGATTGACGATCGTCCCGTTCTGCTGGTGAAACAAGAACGGGTCTCCTCCCGCACGTTTGAACTGATCGAGCATCTTGCGAATGTTCTCATCCTGAAACCGAGTCTCAATCACGAGATTCGGATGTTGGACGGGGGTCTTGCCACGCTGGGGGGCCGCAATCAGAAAAACAAATTCGCCCTGCTCCGGCTGCCCATGTTTGGAATAAGTCCATGATCCGGGATTCTGTCCCATGACCTGCCTGTAATCGCTGTCAAGTGAAGGCGCGGTGGAGATGGTTTCACTCGTTAACGGGAAATGCAGCCGCATTTGATTGGACCACGAACTGCTGGCGCTCTGCAGGGTTAATTTCTCCAGAATGGTGATTCTCAGTTTATTGGCGTCGAGCAAATGATCCAAATGACTGATGTTGCGATAATCCTGAATCGACGGATCGCGCTCAAGGGTGTAGGCGCTGATAGCCAGCTGGTCGATTTGGTTCTCCATTTGACTCAGGAAGAATTCCAGCTGGTTTACGTTGCTTCGCTGAATTTCCTCGCGGACTACGCTAACATTGATCAAGTATGTATGCCGATATAGCAAGAAGATGACGAGGAATATCATAAATACGGCGAATATCATTTTGGTCGATAGGTTCGGCTGAATTTTCAATCTGGACACCCTCTTTATATTCCAATACACTTATTTTACTATAGATTGAAGAACAAGAGTAACAATGCAGGAATTCTGTGATGGATTCTTATCTTAGTTGAAGGCAGTGGATACGAAATGAAACGCTTTGTATTACTTGGTATGACCGCACTGTTCCTTCTCACCAGCTGCAGCAAGGAAGGGGAGAAGGAGTCGGAGTCGATGCAGAGCTCTTCGGATACGGCCGGAGGTCAGATCGTCAGATTCGACTCCCAAAAAGACAAATATGATCCTCCGGCAGTGATGACCGTCGCTGCAGCGGTGAATCCGGAGATGGCGTTCAAGAATGGCGAGACGCTCGAGAACAATGTGCACACCCGCTGGGCGAAGGAGCGGCTTGGTATCGATATCCGTTACTTGTGGACCATTCCCAATCAGAATCATTCTTTCGATACCAAACTAAGATTGGAGCTTGCTGCCGGACGGCCTTTGCCCGATGTGCTTCCCGTTAGAGGTGAGGTTGTGCACGAGTTGATCGACTCCGGTCAGTTCATGGAGGTGGGGGAGCTCTTCGAGCGATACGCTTCGGAGTCTTGGAAGAAAGCGATGGATACCGATCCATCGGTATGGTATCCCTATATGAGAAACGGCAAGAAGTATGCGATACCCATCCTGGACTATGAGTATTCCTCCGATCCTGTGCTGTGGATCCGCGAGGACTGGCTGAAGCGGTTGAACCTCAAGGCGCCGGAAACCATGGATGAGCTGACTGAGGTGATGAAGGCGTTCTCAACCGGGGATCCGGATGGCAATCGGCTGAAGGATACGTATGGGCTGGCGGTCGGCTTCAAGAACGGGATGAACAGCTGGATGGCCGATGCCAACTGGATCTTCGGAGGGTTCGGCAGTGTTCCAGGACAGTGGAATGCCGGAGAGGGAGGCGGACTGGAATACGGCTCGGTAGATCCGGGAGCCGAGACGGCTCTGGCCCTATTGCAAAAGTGGATGAAGGAGGGGTATATCTCCAGAGAAGCCGAATGGTTCGATGAGCTGCGTGCCGCCGAGCAATTCGCCTCGGGGAAGGCTGGGATCGTTGCCGGACCGATCTGGATGAAATATTGGCCGCTCGGTGATATGTTGAGCAGGAACAAGGATGCGGTGATCGTCGCATATAAGATACCCTCCGGCCCGGACGGTAAGGTTGCACGCAGAGGCAGCCTGCTTAACAACGGATCCGTGCTGATCAACAAGGATATGAAGCATCCGGAGCTGTTCTTTACGTATCAGAATTATTTGTTCGATCACTATGCACAGCAATCCGGTGAATTCAAATACGGATTGGCCGAAGGCTATGATTGGGCGAGGACACCGGAGGGGCAAGAGTCGTCGAAACCGAGCGATATCTCTGGCGGGTATGTACGGGTGGCGGCATACACATTGACATTTGACGGGGCGAGAATTCCGGAAGCATGGAACAGGAACGTTGGACCTGAAGATGTACCTGTTCATAAGGTGCTGCTGAGCCAGGCTAACGCCTCGAAGCAAGACATGTTTCGGGGGGCCCCGACCGAAACGATGAGACTGAAAGGGGAGCTGCTCCATAAGTTGGAGAAGGAAACCTTTATTCAAATCATTTATTCGCGGCTCCCGGCTGCCGCGTTCCGTGAATTTGCGAAATCATGGAGAGAACTCGGAGGCGAACAGATCACCGAGGAAGTGAACCAGTGGTATGACGAGGTGAAGTAAAGGCAAGCAGAAGGGGTGCGATGAATGAGATCATCGGCACCCCTTCTGGAGCATGCCTAGCACAGGGCACAGACTTCATCTATAAGATGAAAATCAGCACCGGATATTGCAAGCGCTTACCAATAAGCGGGTAGCTGCATGATGGATGTTTTTTCTGGGGCAGAGTGTATTAATTGCTTGTATACTTTACCCAATCGTAGTAAGCAGAGAGAGGAGTTTTTCCGTTATAACTCCCGAGCCAGGAGTCCACGCCCGTGCCATTCCAAATGTTCATCATGATCTTGCCCGGTGTCTTTGGAATGTTAGAGGTAGCTGTGTGCTTCAGCACGCCATCTACATACCACTTAATTGAGCCTGCCTGCCAATCGAACGCGTACGTATGAAAGCCTTGTGAAGCATCGAAGCCGAGGTCAACGACCTTCTCATGACCGCCGACACCATTGGTATAGTAATTAAACTGTACTTTGGTGGTGTCCTTGCCAAGGAATTCGATGTCGATCTCATCCCACTGGGTACCGTCGCTCGGGCCGGTATAGGTGAAGAAAGAGGAGACAATACCCACATTCTTGGCAGGCTTCATGTTGACTTCGTATTTGCCGTAGCCGTATTTGTTCGTGGAACGGTACTCGCCACAATCGAACTTGTTGTAGGATGGACTTGTGATCTTGAGTTCCAATTGTCCGCCGCTGGTGAAATTGGCGTTATTCGCTCTCCAAGTACAATTAAACATAGAACCGTTGGAGTAGTTGTCTGCCTTCTGCCAAGTGCTGGAATTGTGATAAGTGAGCGGCTCCCAGAACGACCATGCTGCTGAAGCGGATGTAACCAGACAAAGCGATAAAATCAATCCGACCAGTGCAACCATCCATTTCTTCTTTTTCATCAACCTACCTCCTGAGTATAGAGATTGTGTTACCTCTCTATGCTATCAGGGACATCAAATGTAAGCGATACCAATTACTTAAGATGAATAACAAGATGATAACCTGCATCGCTGTGTGGAACAATGAACATACATTCATATAGCAAGGAAATGAATAAAGGGTTGACTATTACTTTACATCTACAACGAATTCCCGCTCCAGTGCCATGAGATCGAGCCGAATCATGCGCAGCTAGCGTATTTTCCGGAACGCCTTAGGGGACATGCCGTAAGCCTTGGTAAACTGACGTGTGAAGTAGTTGCTGTCGTTGAATCCGCTTTGATAAGAGATCTCGGAGACAGGGAGGTTTGAGGTCTTAAGCAGCATACATGCATGTTCCAAACGGAGCTGCTGGAGGTAAGCACAGGGTGTCGTCTCGTAATAGGATTGAAAAATCCGGTTCAAATGTCGGACGGAAATATTGGACTGGGCTGCGATCTGCTCACGCGAGATCCGCTCCAGATAGTGATCTTCCATAAAGGAAATGGAATTCGCTAAATGCATCAGATTGCCTTGAATCCCTTGCTGTTCCTGATTCTCATACTGCCTCGACAGGTAGACGACAAGCTCCATAAACCTGGATCGGAGCATGGTCTGATAGCCCTGGAGCTTGTTCGTAAACTCGTCGATCATGAAGGATACGAGGGACGAAACATATTCCAGACTAGATATCGATAACCTCAGTTTGCTCTCGAAATGTTGAATGTTGCGGTAAAACGGTTCCAAAACAAATAGAGCCTGATAGCCATTGGACATTCTGAGGTCAGGGCCGGCTGATCTTAGAAATTCATCATGATACATAATGTTGCAGATTCGGAAATCATGAGGATCCTTGTATGCATGAGAGGTTGAACCGTCAATGACAAAAACGTCCCCCTTCTTGATGTAAGACTCTTCGGTGTTCACAATATGCGTAGCGTTCCCTTGCAATACAACGACGAGTTCGGAGAACCCGACATGATGATGCAAAAACATGTCTTCCTCATGCCCGCCGTACTGAATAAAAAACTGGAAATGCGTGTCGTTTGTGAACCAATTCAAGTGTACGCTTTCCACACAGAGCCCTCCCAACAGAGTTAATGATATTGTCCTAATCATGCTATTTTAAGACTCTAAAATCAAGGTTTGAGCCTGAAGGCTTGCACTATAATGTTAGATGAAAGCGATGAGCAGACCGCGCTACCCTTGGCGGTTGGCCAATGGAACGAATAAATGGGGGATGGTAATGGGGAAAAGGGCAATGCCGCAGCGAATCCTGGCATTGACGCTTGCGATTGGCATGCTGGCGGGCTGCAGCGGCAACAACGACACTACGGCGACCAAGCCGGAAGGCAGCACGGAAACCGCGGATAAGACGAAAGGAAACGATACGTCACCGGTCTCCTTCTCCTTCTTCAGTGCGGATCCCAATCCGAACTGGCAGAAGATGCAGGATGAAGCCGGCAAAGAAATCACGAGGCAGACGGGCGTCACGCTGGATGCTGAATTCGCGGTCGGCGACCCGGCACAGAAGATCGCGTTGATCGCGACGAGCGGTGATTATCCAGACCTTATCAGTCCGAAAGGGGAACTGAACAAACTGGTTGAGGCGGGGGCGATGCTCGATTTAACCGATCTGATCGACAAGCATGCTCCGAATCTCAAAAAGTTATTCGGCAGCCAGATGAAGCGGCTTCGCCACAGTAACGAGGACCCGTCGATCTATGTAATTCCGACATACTCAGCCGTAGACGGGAAGACCTTAGTCGCCGGCGGCGGATTCGAACTGCAGCATCGCGCCGTGAAGGAAGCGGGCTACCCTCCGATCAAGACGCTCCAGGATTACGAGAATGTCATAAAGTCTTATCTCGAGAAGCACCCGACCGATGAAGCGGGGAACAAGAACATCGGGCTTACCCTGAATACGGATGATTGGCGGATGTACATCTCCGTCACGAACCCGGCTGCCGAAACGACCGGCAAATCGGGAGATGGCGAATACTACATCGACCCGGCAACTTACCAAGCGACCTATCACTACCGCACGGAAGGCGAGAAAGAGTATTTCAAGTGGCTTAACCATATGCACAACACCGGTTTGCTCGATAGAGAAAGCTTTGTTCAGAAGTATGACCAGTATCAGGCCAAGATCGCTTCGGGACGGGTCATCGGGTTGATTGATGCTGATTGGAATTATGCAGACGCCGAGAAATCGCTCAAAACGGCAGGGAAGCTTGACCGGACATACGGGCACTACCCCGTGATGCTGTCTGACAAGTACAAGGACAACCGGCTCCAATCGACCGGCTTTATGGCAGGTTGGGGAGTCGGTATTACCGTGGATTGCAAGGATCCGGTCCGCGCCATCCAATTCCTGGACTTCCTGGCGTCCGAGCAAGCACAGATCCTCAACAATTGGGGCATCGAGGGCAAGCATTACAAGGTGGTGGACGGTAAACGCGTCGTCCCGGAGGACATCCAGCAGCGCATTGTTAACGACAACACGGCATTCAGCAAGGAATCCGGTATCGGCTTCTATACCAACCTGGGCGCCCACTACGGTGACGGCGTTAAGGATTCCACCGGCAATTACTATACTAAAAATTTCTTGGAACAAATTCTGGAGAGGTATACCGATACCGACAAAGAGACGTTGAAGGCATACGGCGCGACAACCTGGATGGATCTGTTCGCGAAAGAGGACGAATTCCCGGTTAAACCTTGGGGAGCGGCCTGGAATATCGCCGTTCCGGGCGATGATGAAGTTACCATTCTGGGGAACAAAATGAAGGACATCACGCGGAAGAGAATTCCGCAGGCGATTATGTCAAGCCCCGAAGCGTTCGATAAGATCTGGGACGAATATCAGCAAGAACTGATCAAAGTCGGCGTGGAGAAAATGGAAAAGGGCTTTACGAAATATGTGCAAGACCACGTAAAACTGTGGAATGAGTAGCAAACGCGGTAGTTGTTAGACAAAAGAAGGAGAGTTTCCATATGAATTATCGCAATCCGGTTATCAGCGGCTTTCATCCGGACCCCAGCGTCTGCAGAGTCGGAGAAGACTATTATTTGGTCACCAGCTCCTTCGAATATTTTCCCGGCGTTCCGCTGTTTCACAGCAAGGACCTGGTGAACTGGGAACAGCTTGGACATGTCTTGACGCGAACGGAACAATTGGATCTGCGTAAGGCTTGGAGTTCGGGAGGCATTTTTGCGCCGACGATCCGTTATCACGATGGGATGTTCTATATGACCACCACGAATGTCTCGAACGGCGGGAACTTTTATGTATATACGGAGAATCCGCGGGGCGACTGGTCTGACCCCGTCTATGTGGATCAGCCGGGCATCGACCCCGATCTCTTCGTAGACGAGGACGGCACAGTCTACTACACGACTTCCCACGACGCCTCGGGTCAAGGCGCTTATCAAAGCCGGATCGATCTAAGGTCAGGGAAAAGGCTGTCAGATATTACCCTCCTATGGAAGGGAACAGGCGGCCAATACCCCGAGGGCCCGCATCTCTATCGGGTTGGCGAATGGTACTATCTTATGCTGTCGGAAGGGGGCACGGAATATGGGCACATGGTCACGGTGGCCAGAGGCAGGAGACCCGACGGTCCGTTCGAGAGCTGTCCGCATAATCCGATCCTGTCTCATAGAAGCCTGCTGGAGCCGATTCATGCGACGGGGCATGCCGATTTGGTTCAGATGCCGGACGGCAGCTGGTGGGCTGTATTCCTTGGCATTCGGCCCGCAGGCTATCCCATGCACCATCATCTCGGCAGGGAAACGTTCCTGGCGCCGGTTACATGGACAGAGGACGGCTGGCCGGTCATCGGAGACAACGGAACCGTATCCGAGACTATGTCGGCGGGCAGCCTTCCATTGCACCAGATACAAGCTGCCTCCGCTAGAGACGACTTCGACGCCGGGACTCTTGCTCCGTGCTGGAACTTCCTGCGTTCGCCGGACACGGAGAATTGGTCACTCTCCGCTCAGAGAAGCTGCCTAACGCTGTTCGGATCGCCGGATACGCTGAATGAGATGGGCATTGTCGCGTTTGTCGGGAGAAGGCAGCAGCATTTTGACTGCCGCACTGCCGCACACTTGACGTTTGTACCTCAGCACGACGGTGAAGAAGCGGGGATTACCGTGTTTATGAATGAACGGTTCCATTACGAGCTGGCGGTGACGCGAGCTGCGGGCAAGCGTAAACTCATTCTCCGCAGAAGGCTGGGCACGTTGTGGAAGGTCGAATACGAAGTTCCATGGTCAGCCGATTCGGTTGTTCTGACGGTTAGCTCGGACAAAGCGCACTATTACTTCGGGTATGCCAGCGGCGGGGGAGAAGAGCCGGTTCAGGTCGGTCTGGGGGAATGCGGGCTGCTGTCCACCGAGGTGGCAGGAGGATTTACGGGGGTCTTTATTGCCATGTACGCGACAGGAAACGGTCAACGCTCCCTATCGCCCGCACACTTTGACTGGTTTGAGTACAAGGCCGCCGAGTAGATCAGGGGGCTGGCACAAACCAAATCTCGATCGATGGCGATACCGCGATCTCATTTGTGATTCAAAAATGGATGCAGCAAGCACCGTTAAACTTGGACGGTGCTTGTTTTTATCTGTAGTTTACAGCGGGGAACCCGGGATTCGAGCAGCTTATGGAGCAAATCCAGCTTGACCGAGAAATGCATAGAGCATCTCCATATCTGGAAAACTAAAACAGTCATTACTGTTGCGAACAAAGCTCATTTTCTTGAACGGGTACAATAGATAGAGAGATACTACAGCGTCATGACATCAAATCCAAATTCAGGTTAATGGAGGGGTCTTCGGCAATGTCCGCTAACAACGCAAGGGGCAGCAATCCAGGAAAAACGCACTTCCTGTTATGGTCAACGCCCCCTAGAACAACTTTTCATGGGGACATGTCCGCAGAAGAGCGAGACGTGATGTACCAGCACATCGCCTATTGGACGGATAAGCAGAATAAGGGGATTGCCCTTATTTTTGGACCGATTCTAAAACCGAACGATCCTCACGGACTCGCCATCGTTGAGGTAGAGACTGCAGACCAAGTCCCGCAGCTCATGGCCGAAGACCCTGCCGTCATCGCGGGATTGATGACTATGGAATTCTACCCCATGATGGCAACCTTACCCAAATAACATTCTTCGCTCTGAACGCAGATGAACATGGGGGCCGATGTACAGGGGATGAACTGAATAGCTCTCGGGATCCAAGTCCCACAGACAGAATCGTTCGATCCCCGGCTCCCGTTATTAACGAAAGCGCTGTCAACAAAGGTGATTAATTAAATAATTACTGTTCATTCGAAAATATCGGAACTATGCGCAAACCAAGGCAGAACGCGGTTTTGTAGCGATTGCATTCGGAGTTAACGCTTGGATGTGTGGCAGGGTCACGAGGGGGCTGCAGGATGTGGTCGCAGGAAAACTGCTTACCAAGAGTGCCATCCGATCTGTTGCAGCTTTTCCTTTTGTATTGGGAGCTGTTTACATCATGTTGTTCTTCTTTTGGAAAGTTTAGCCTTCCGATGGCCATCATTATTTTAATCTGGGGGATATTGGCGGGTATTGGAGGTAATATCAATCAATATTTAATGATGTCCGCAGCTCCGGAAGCACCTGATTTCGCCAATGGCTTGTTTTTAACATCCCAAAATATGGCCTTACCGCTTGAGAGCCAAAAGCAAGTGGAAGAAGAAAATCGTTTCGAAAAGGTCCGAGAAATGTCACATTTGCTCCCGGAGCCCGCAATAACTGGCACTCACACCATGCGGGACAAGTGTTATTAGTAACTGGCGGTGAGGGATGGTACCAAGAAGAGGGAAAACCAGCCCAGTTACTCAAAACAGGTGATGTGGTAAATATCCCTCCCCATGTGAAACACTGGCATGGTGCAACGAGAGACAGTTGGTTTGTACACTTAGCTCTTACACCGGGGCAAACGGATTGGTTAGAACCCGTATCTGATGAAGCCTATTCCAACCTCAAGTAAATGCAAAATCGACGGAACGGCAGCCGAATATGATATGGATATGATGATAGGCGAATTGCGTAGAACACATCAAAAAGGCCGGCAAGGTGCCGGCCTGGATCCATGGGTTAGATTATGAATTTATGGACAGCAGCAAGCAGCTGTGCGGCCGTTTCTTCTGTTCTTAGCATCAATTCAGCCAACTGCTCGGAGTGTAAGCGCATGTCCGATGTTTTCTCGGCAATATTCTGAGTTCCTGCCGCGTTCTCATTGTTGGATTGCGTAACTTCCTCAATCGATTGAGCCACATTTTGAATCGAAGCCAGCAGCTGCTCGGCCGTCGCACTGAAATCGGTCACGAGCGCTTGGACGGATCCGGCGTCCTTGGAATATTGTTCACCATTGGCCACCATCGCATTGTAGTCCTGGATGACGGTCTCATCAATGAACGTAAGTGCTTTTTCGGAACTCTTCGTAAGTGCCTGAACGGAGGACATCACCAAGCTCGCGACGGTCTGAATTTCATTCGCCGTCTTCGCGGAATTCTCGGCCAGCTTCCGGATCTCACCGGCGACAACGGCGAATCCTTTGCCCGCTTCGCCTGCGCGTGCCGCCTCAATAGCAGCATTGAGAGCAAGCAGATTCGTCTGATTGGTAATGTCAAGAATGGAACCTGTCAGGACATGAATTTGCTCAACCGCTTTGGCCTGTTCCATCGCAGCTCTCGACTCGCTCTCGATCGAACCGCGAATATCCTGTGCTGAATTTCGGGATGTGATCGCCGACTCCTTCAGATGCTGAGCACGACCCGCAATTTCATCCGCCATCGAAGATCCGTCCTGCGCTTTTAACGCGATGGAAGTCACCGCGTCCTTAATCTCCGAAGAGGTAACATTCATAGTATGTGCCATTGCGGCCGTTTCTTGCATACCTGCTGACATTTGTTCGGTTGTCGCAGAAACGTCTTCCACCTGGGATGCGAGCGAGCTCATGCTGGCCGAAGATTGGCCGATGAATGATTTTACGTTCGACGTTTCACTGGCGACTTGGCCAAGAACCGTTCGTATGGACGCCGACATCTTCTCAACCGAATGAGCCAGGTGCCCGATCTCATCCGTACGCTTCAGCAGTCCTGCTGGCAGCGTGTGAGTAAAATCTGCCGCGGCCATGACATTTAAGAATTCCGAAAGACGCTTGATTGGTCCCGAAATGAACCCGGCTGTAAAAATAGAAATCAGCACGACGATCACGACTGTGACAAGAATCAATAGGATGGTCTTGTTCACGCTGGATTGCAGGTTTTGGAAAACTTCGTTAGCCGGTACAGTAATCATGACTTTCCAACCTGTAGTGGCAACCGTAGCAAAGGCTGCCATTTTGTCTACTCCCTCCTCATTCGTATACGTTTCTACCCCGGAATCCTTCGTATACACCGAGTCATAAGCCTTGATCGCCGATTCACTAACGGCCTCTTGATACGTTTTATTCACCTTCGATTCATCTGGGTGATACATAAACACGCCTTTGCTGGAAAGCAAATTCCCATAACCCGTTTCGCCTACTTTAACTTTATCGAAGCTGCTCTTTAAGGATGCCACGGAAACGATGTCGATCACGACACCTTGAAACTGGTTTTGCGCATCGAAATAAGGGACGGCCATCGTCACCCCAAGCTGCTCGATGCTCCTTATCATCAGCAGGTCACTTACGGCAGGTTTCTTGGTTTCTTTCGCTTGCTTGAAATACTCGCGGTCTGAAATATCGGTCAGCGTACCATCCTCAGCCGGTATCTTACCCTCTGCATCGGAAACAATGGTCATCACGACCTCAGGGTCGGTTTTGACGGCCGGCTGGACGGCATTATTCTTTCCTACAGCGTCCATGCTGCTGAAGCCCGGGTTGCTCTGGAGCACTTTCTGGATAGCGTTTATTTTCGTATGGAGCCAAACGTCTGTTGCTTGTGCATTGCTTGTGGCAATACCGATCTCTTGATCGTTAATGCTCGTGGTCAGCTGACTCTTGAATTGACCCATTTGTATGGAAGCAAGCGTAACAAGCGGGATCAATGTGAGTACCAGAATCATCATCGTAAGCCGGAAGCGTAAACTCTTGAGGTTCTTCTTCAACCGATATCACTCCTATTAGAATGGATTACATCTCTAATAGACTATCGACGTGATTCGAGTTGAAATGAAATCCAAATGAAGGATGGGCATGTTACAGGCGAAAGGGGGCCCGGTCCCACATCGCGATAAACGGATATATTATATTCCCGAGTTTGTGAAGACGGCGTATTCGCTTCGCAGCTTGATTTTTTTGCATTGGATTAAGACGAATACGGGCAAAATATAACTAAGGAGTGTGTTCCTGTATGATGCCTTCGTATATTTTCGCGCACACCGTGCCAGCCATCGTTCTTCTTTTGACCATACGGGCAGAATCCTTCACGGCATGAAGAAGCCGCTGGGTTTCGCTTCGCTTATACGCCCTTTGATCTTATCTACGACCGTCGCCTCAAAGCCGTAGCGGTGCAGCCAGTAAGCGAGCGCCGGCCCCCGCAATGCTTGCTCCGGAAATCAGAATCCGCTTTTTTTTCAACCATTTATTATACCACTGCTAGCTATTCATGAGTTCGGAGCATTGGATGTCAAGGCTTTTTCTTTAAGAAAATAGCAAGTAGTCAATATAATGCACGCATTTCATCAACATCGTATCTATCCTGTTTTTGACAATCCACAGATAATGAAGTGAAGTTCTATGGATTTTTACGGATTGTATTCAACTTTCAAATACCTTAACACGTGTCACGGATGGAGAGATGCGCACCATGGATACTTTAAGCGGACTGCTGCTGCAACGGAAGCACAGCGAGAAGGGAATCCGGTTTATTCAGGGCAGGGACAAGGAAATCTTCATCTCCTACGCCGCCCTATACGACAGCTCCCTGAGGCTGCTCAAGCGAATGCAGGATACAGGCATGAGACCGGGAGAAGAGGCTGTATTCCAACTCGAAGGCCAAGCGGACTTCATCAGGGCCTTCTGGGCCTGCCTGCTTGGCGGGATCGTCCCCGTCCCCGTCACGGTGGGGGAGTACGAGGAGCACAAGCTCAAGCTTGTCAACGTGTGGGCCAAGCTGCGCCATCCTTGGCTGGTTACCAACACTGCAAGGTGGGAGAACATGCAGCCCCATATTGTTCCTTCCATGAAGGACCGCTGTCTGTTCCTGGATACCGCATCGGCGGTGGAAGAGGGGCATGGTACGGTCTATCAGACGCAAGCAGAAGAAAGCGCATTCATTCAGTTCTCATCGGGCTCCACCGGTGAACCGAAGGGTGTGGTATTAACCCACGGGAACCTTCTCAGCAACATCCGTTCGATCATCCGCAGCTCCGAGATCGACGAGCGGGACTCGGTGCTGAGCTGGATGCCGCTGACACATGATATGGGACTGATTGGCAACCATCTGGTTCCGCTCGCCGCCGATCTTCACCAGTTCTTGCTGCCGACCTCGCTGTTCATCACCCGGCCTCATCTATGGCTCGACAAAGCCGCTGAACACGGAGCAACGATTCTTTCTTCCCCGAATTTCGGCTATCACTATCTGCTTCAGCATCTGGGCAGGCGAAGCCCGGAGCAATGGGATCTCTCTCGCGTGAGGTTGATCTTCAACGGCGCTGAGCCGATCGCACCCGAACTGATCCGCCGTTTCCTGAGCACGATGCAGCCGTACGGTCTATCCCGAAGCAGCATGTATCCCGTGTACGGACTGGCCGAGGCCTGCCTTGCGGTGACCTTCCCGCCCGTTCACGAGGAGCTCGTGACGATGACCATCCACCGGAGAAGGATGGCCGTAGGCCAGAGCATTCAAGAGCTGGCGGATCCCGCGGACCCGGACGGTGTGGCCCTGGTGGATGTGGGCTATCCGATCGAACCCGGCTCGCTTCGTCTGTGCGACGATCAGGGTCTGGAGGTCGAGGAACAGCATGTGGGCCATATTCAAATCCGGGGAGCGAACGTCACCTCCGCCTATTACAACGACGAGCAGGCGACCCGGCAGGCGATCGATCCGGAAGGCTGGCTGACTACGGGCGATCTGGGGTTCCTGCGCGGCGGCCGGTTGATCGTGACGGGAAGAGCCAAGGATATTCTGTTCATCAACGGGATCAATCTCTATCCCCATGATATCGAACGCATCGCCGCGGAGGTGCCCGGCATCGAAGCGGGGAAGGTGGCTGCCTGCGGTGTGCGGAGCGAAGAGACGATGATGGAGGAGCTGCTGATCTTCCTGGTCTGGAGGAAAGAGCCGGAGGCGCTGACTCCGCTCAGCGAAGCCTTGAGGGCAGTGATCAACCGGAGGCTTGGCGTCGAGGTGAAGGAGGTGATTCCCGTCCGTTCGATCCCCAAAACGACCAGCGGAAAACTCCAGCGGTATGCTCTTCGGGACCGTTATGCGGACGGCGAATTCAACGAGGTGATCACGCGGCTGAATAGCTTACAGGAGAGCCGTCAGCAAGATTCCCTGC
Source organism: Paenibacillus caseinilyticus (assembly GCF_027533645.1). Classification (GTDB taxonomy): domain Bacteria; phylum Bacillota; class Bacilli; order Paenibacillales; family NBRC-103111; genus Paenibacillus_G; species Paenibacillus_G caseinilyticus. The sequence continues at coordinate 148,678 of NZ_JAQAGY010000011.1, read as the reverse complement.
AGCCCTCCAGTGAAACGGAAACGGCGCTGCTTCCCTTGTGGAACCGGGCACTGGGGAAGGAGGCGCGGGGCGGGGAGGAGCACTTCTTCGAGCATGGCGGCAATTCGTTAAAAGCGGCTCTGCTCGTGTCGGAAGTCCGGAGCCGGCTGCATGCGCCGCTCGAGCTGAAGCATGTGTACGAATATCCTACGTTGTCCGCCCTGGCCCGCTGCATCACGGCGTTAGGCGAAGATCGGGAGTCATCCATTCCCAGGGCGGGGAAGCGGCCTTGGTATCCTTTGCTGCCCGGTCAGAAGAGTATCTATGCGCATCATGAGATCTACCAGGATCAGACGTACAATATCGTCAAGGCGGCCAGAATCAAAGGCAGGATCGATAATGCAGCCGCCGAAGCGGCTTTTGCGAAGCTGATCCGGCGCCACGAGACGCTCCGTACGGGATTCGAGCTGAGGGACGGACAGCCGGTTCAGGCCGTTCGCGACGATGTACCTTTCGAAATCGCAGCGCTCAAGGGGGAGGGAACGGACGAAGAGATCATCCGGGGCTTCTCCGCCGTCTTCGACTTGACCCGGCCGCCGCTGCTGCGGGCAGGAATCGCCAGTCTCTCGGCGGATGAGAGCCTGCTGGTAGTGGAGGTTCATCATCTGGCGGCTGACGGCATCTCGGTGATCCGGCTCATGGAGGAATGGGTTCAGCTCTATGAGGGACGCGAGCTTGCCCCCCTGGCGCTGCAGTTCAAGGATGTGGCGGAATGGCAGGAAGCGCAAGGCGGGGATCAGGAAGGGAAGAAGGCATACTGGGCCCAGCGTCTGGCGGGCTGCCAGCCTCTCCTGGACCTGCCGGCAGACGGCACCCTAAGGGCGGAGGACGATTTCCGCGGCGATACGGTAGCGCATCCCGTTCATCCCGAGCTCGCCGCACGGCTAAGAAGCTTGTCGGTTCGGCAGAGCACGAGCCTGTACACGGTCTGCTTGAGCGCCTTCTATATCCTGCTGTCCAAATACGCACAGCAGGACGATGTGGTGATCGGCACATCCTTGGCGGGCCGAACGCGGGCGGAGCTGGAGCCCTTGGTCGGCATGTTCGTGAATACGGTGCCGCTGCGGAGCCATCCCGCCGGCGGCCGGACTTATACCGAGTGGCTGCAGGAAGTCCACTCCCGCTTCCTGGAAGCGCACGAGCATCAGAGTGTTCCCGTGGAACCGGGCCTGGCCCCGTTTAACACCGCGTTTGTTATGCAGAACATGAAGCCGTTCGAGCCTCACGCCGCCGGTCTAGAGCTCCGTGTCTGCGATTATCATAATGGTACCTCGAAGTTCGATCTGTCGCTGTTCGTCTATGATACGGATGCGGGCCTGGAATTGCAGCTGGAATACAAGACCAGCCGGTTCCGCAGGGAGACCATGGAGGTCCTGGCGCGCCACTATGTGAACCTTCTGCGGGAGATTGCCGACCGGCCGGACAGGGAGATCTCCCAGTTTCGGATGCTGTCCCCCGAAGAATATGACGAGATCATACATCAACGCAACGCTACCACCCGAGCTTATCCTGCAGACAAGACGGTCGTGCAGCTGTTCGAGGAACAGGTGTCGAGATCGCCGCAGGCCGTGGCCCTTCGCTGCCAGGAGCAGCTGATGACCTACGAAGAGCTTCATAACAGGGTGCAGGCTGCGGGGCGTGCGCTCATCCGTAAAGGGGCCCGGCCGGGCCGGGTGATCGCCATTCTAATGGACCGGAGCATCGACCTGATGGTGGCGATCCTCGGAATCCTGCGCTCCGGAGCCGCCTATCTGCCGCTGGATCCGGAATACCCGCCGGAGCGGATTCAATATATGCTCGAGGACAGCGGAGCGGAGCTGCTCGTGGTTTCTCCCCGGCTGCGGGGCACGGTCAAGTTCAACGGGGAGATCACGGATGTGGAAGCCTTATTGGCAAGCGGACAGGAGGCGGCGGAGCCGTGGAGTCCGGCAGAGCCTGGGAACAACCCGCGGGATTTGGCTTACGTTATCTATACGTCAGGCTCCACGGGCAAGCCCAAAGGAACGATGATCGAGCATCGCGGACTCGTCAATTACATTTGGTGGGCGAGCGAAGTATACGTTCAAGGGGAGAAGGTCTCGTTCCCGCTGTATTCCTCCATTGCCTTCGACCTAACGGTCACCTCCATCTTCACGCCTCTGGTCACAGGGAATTCCGTGGTGATCTATCCGGGAGCGCAGCAGGATCTCGTGATTCATGACGTCCTCCGGCAGAACGAAGTGGAAGTGGTGAAGCTGACGCCGTCCCATCTGAAGCTGCTAGCAGCGATGGAGTTGCGGGATTCAGGCATCAAGCGTCTCATTGTCGGCGGCGAACAGCTGGATACCCGGTTGTGCGCGGAAGTGTCCCGCCTCTTTGGTCACGAGGTGGACATCTACAACGAATACGGGCCTACGGAAACCGTGGTGGGCTGTATGATCTACCGGTATTCGCCGGAGAAGGACACCGATGCTTATGTCCCGATCGGCCGGCCGGCTGCCAATGTGCAGCTCTACATTCTGGATTCCTTCCTGCAGCCCGTGCCCTGCCATGCGGCCGGCGAGCTGTATATCTCCGGAGACGGGGTTGCCCGGGGGTATCTGAACCGGCCGGAAGTGACGAACGAGAAATTCATCGACAACCCCTTCGTCCCGGGCGGACGGATGTACCGGACAGGCGACATGGCCCGCATGCTTCCGGACGGCAATATCGTATTCGTCGGCCGGAAGGATCATCAAGTGAAGATTCGGGGATACCGGATCGAGCTTGGGGAGATCGAGTCCCGCTTGGCCGCATACCCGGGGATCCGGGAGTGCCATGTGCTCGCAGCGGCCGACCGCTACGGAACCGCCTCACTCTGTGCTTATTACGACGCTGCGGAAGAGCTGGACACCCGCGAGCTGCGTTCCTTTCTGTCAAGCGCACTGCCGGAGTATATGCTGCCGTCGTATTTCGTACGGGTAACCCCGTTCCCGCTTACGCCTAACGGCAAGCTGGACCGAAGCGCGCTTCCCGCTCCGGCTGCAGGAACCCACTTGCCAGCGGATGCCTTGATCCCTCCGGATACGGAAACCGAAGAGCTGCTCGTGACCGTATGGAAAGAAGTGCTGGGCCTCAGTCGGCTCGGCGTGGAGGATGCCTTCTATGCCGTCGGCGGCGATTCCATCAAAGCGATCCAAGTCAGCTCCAAGCTCTCGGAGTACGGGTATATCGTAGAGATCCGGCACATTCTGATCTATCAGACGATCCGCCAAATCAGTGCCCTCGTTCGTCCCGCAGGGGAGCAGCAGGTCTGCGAGCAGGGGCTCTTAGCCGGAGAGAAGGGGCTGACTCCCATTGAACAATGGTTCTTCGGCCAAGCGTTCCCCAACCCGCACTACTACCAGCAGTCCGTCCTTCTGCGGCTGAAACAGCCTATGGAGGACCGGCTGCTGGAGCAGGCGCTTGGCAGGCTGGTCGAGCATCATGATGGGCTTCGAATGAATTACAATCCGGTAACGCACGTTCTATTCTTCAACGAGAAGCACGCAGCCGCGCCGTTCCGCCTGCTCCGCTACGACTTATCCGCCCTGACGGAAGAACAGAAGCCGGATCGGCTGCAGGAGATCGGCACAGAAGTCAAATCGGGCTTCCGGATCGACACCGATTTACTGATCAAAGCGGCTCTTGTCCAGTTCGGCCCCGGTGAACAACTGCTGCTCCTCACAGCCCATCATCTGGTCATCGACGGGGTGTCCTGGAGGATTGTTCTGGAGGATCTGCTGCGGATCTATCGGAGCTTGGCCTTGGGAGGGGAGCCTGCGCTGCCCCCAAAAACCGCTTCACTCACACAGTGGCACAATGAGCTGACCGAGAGGGCGCCTTCCATGGCATCGAGCCTGCCGTATTGGATCGGTGAGGAAGCGGCAGAGCGTACGATCCCTTGGGATGCCGAGCCTGACTACTGGGGAATGGAGCACATCGTAAGCGTCCAGCGCGAGCTGGAGACGGAGTGGTCGGAGCGGCTGCGTTCCTCCATTCATGAAGCGTACAGCACGAATGTGCAGGATCTGTTGTTGGCCGCTTGGGCATTAGCCATGCGGCAGTGGACGGGGAGAACGTCCTTCGTTGTCGAGCTGGAAGGACACGGCCGGAATGCGGCCGCACTAGACGTGTCGCGCACCGTCGGCTGGTTTACCTCCATGTTCCCGCTGAAGCTGGAGGCGGCTGCCTCTACGCTTCCGGAGGTGATCAAGGGGGTCAAAGAAAAAGTGAGACGGCTTCCGGACGAAGGCATAAGCTTCGGCGTGCTGAAGTACATGCACCCGGAGGCAAGGCTCGCTTCCCCCCGCAGGGCAGAGGTCCGCTTCAATTATCTCGGACAGTTTCAGCAGGAGATCGAGAATGACTGGTTCTCCTTGTCCGATCATGGAACGGGTTCGGATACGGATCCCTCCAACCCGGCGACGGCTGAGCTGGACGTTCAGTGCCTCTATGTGGGCGGCACGCTAAGAGTGCAGCTGCATTACAACCGTCTTGCTTATCGGGAAGAGACAATGAACAGGCTCCTCGGCATGTACATGGACAGGCTGCAGGAGATCATCCGGCACTGCGGCGACCAGGACGGGAAGGGGTATACCCCTTCCGATTTTGAGACGATCCAGCTGAGCCAGGAGGATCTGGACAGCCTGCTGTTATAACCATCGCTCAGGCATCAACGAAGAAGGAGATGTACCGTGGCCAGAATCGATAAAAACAACATCGAAGATATATTGTCCCTCAGTCCGCTGCAGGAAGGCATGCTGTTTCACCATCTGCACAACCCGTCCAGCGACGCATACTTCGAGGAGCTGAACGTCCTGCTGCAGGGCGAGCTGAACTTCACTCGGTTCCGGGAGGTATGGCAGCAGATCGCCGAGACCAACCCGGCTCTTCGAACGGTATTCCGATGGGAGAGGCTGGAGAAGCCGGTTCAGATCATTCTGAAACGGCATGAAGTGGACGCAGCGCTTCGGCTGCAGCTCCCGCAGGCGGAGGAACGGGTGAACCTCCAGGAGGTTCCCTTCCGCATCCGGCTCGCCGAGCTGGAGCAGGATCTGCACGAGATGACGATCAGCTATCATCATATCCTCTATGACGGGTGGAGCAGCGGGATTCTGCTGCAGGAATTCTTCAAACTGTATACCCTTCGAAGTGAAGGGAGGCATGGGGAGCTCCCAAGAAAAACACCGTATAAAGAGTACATCAAATGGCTGCAGCGTCAGGATCAAGAGCGGCACCAACGGTATTGGAACCAGCAGCTCTATGACATGGAGTCCAAGACGGATCTGCCTTGCACGGGGCTCGCGCAGGGGTTGGCATCGCCAGGGGGGCAGCATAAGATCACTCTGGCTGCACAGCTTGTAGAACAAATCCACAGCTACACGTCGGAACACAAGGTATCCTTGGCCTCCTTGTTGTACAGCGCCTGGGCGATCTGCCTGCAGGCCTATAACCACAGCGATGAGGCGGTATTCGGAACCACCGTATCGGGAAGAGATGCCGCCCTGCCGGGAATCGCCGACATGGTCGGTTTGTTCATCAACACGGTGCCCCTGCGGGTACGTCGCAGCGATGGGGACAGCCTCCTGGAGCTCAACCTGAAGGTTGACCGCCTGTTGAAGGAAAGAGTCGGTCATGATACCGCTTCACTGACGGACATCATGCAGTATGGAGGGATCAGCCATCTTCATCCCCTCTTCGACAGCATTATGGTCATCGAGAACTACCCTCTGGACTTGGCAGCGTGGGGGCAGCTGCAGGGCTTGAAGCCTGTGGCCTACTCCGCCAAGGAACGAACGAATTACGGGTTGACGGTAAGCGTCCTGCTTCACAACGGGATCGATATCGAATTTCATTACGATGGCCATCTCTTCACGGAAGGGAGCATTCGAAGAATCGCCGAGCAGGTACGGTCGGTCATCGGTCAGACGGTGGGGACGCCGTCGCGCAAGGCGGCTGAACTCGATTGGCTGGCGCCGGACGAACAGCGGCAGCTCAAGGAACTCCACGGCGAGCGGCATCCATACCCCAAAGGGCAAACCATCCAAGGCTTGTTCGAGGAACAGGCAAACCGCACACCCGAGCGCACGGCGGTGGTATCGGGAGACCGCACGCTGAGCTACGGCGAACTCAATGCGCGGGCGAACCGCCTGGCCCAAACTCTTCGGGCGAGGGGAATACGGCCGGATACGGTGGTCGGGCTGATGACGGAGCGGTCCCCGGACATGCTCGTGGGGCTGCTCGCCATCCTCAAAGCCGGTGGCGCTTACCTGCCGATCCATCCGCAGGATCCGGCCGAGCGCAGACGGTTCATGCTGCACGACAGCGGAGCCGTGCTGCTGCTGACACAGCGGCATCTGATGGAGGGCTGCGGCCCACTCGGGGTCGACCTGCTTGCCATTGAGGATGCAGCTGCGCCCGGTGCCGTCAGCAACAACCCAGAAGCCGTGAACGGCGCCGGCGATCTGGCCTATGTGATCTATACGTCCGGCTCAACAGGGCAGCCGAAGGGCGTCGGGATCGAGCACGCTTCCGTGATGAATTTGCTGCACGGTCTGCAGCAGGAAGTATATGGCCATACTGCGGAGCCGCTGCAGGTCGCGCTGCTGGCCTCCTATGTGTTCGACGCCTCGGTGCAGCAGATCGGCAGCGCCCTGCTGTTCGGGCACACGCTGCATGTGCTGCCGGAGGCATGCCGGATGCATCCGCGGGCGTTTATGAGCTATATCCGGGCGCATGGCATTCAGGTGTGCGACGGCACCCCGAGCCATCTGGCCTTCTTGTGCGGGGAAGGGGCGCTCAGCGGCAGTGGAGCGGCCGAAGCGCTGCGAAGCGACAGCGGGGCAAGCGACAGCGGGGCAAGCGACAGCGGGGAGGTCAACGCCTTGCCAAGCGGGCGGGCAGCGGATGACGTGCAGCCAAGGGGGAGCACCGACGGGAATGCGCAGCAGAGCGAGAGTGCGGCGGAGATTGCCGCAGGCGCCGAGCGTGCAGCGTCAGCGGCCGTCAGCGGGCTGAGGCACCTTCTGGTCGGCGGGGAAGTCCTGACCCGTTCGACGGTCCGTGAGCTCTGGCGGGCCTTCACTGACCCGGAGCTGACGATCTGGAACGTGTACGGTCCGACGGAGTGCTGCGTCGATGCGGTGATCCATCCGATCCGGCGTACGGAGTTTCTGCGGGAGGACGGCGGCGTTCCCGGCGGTCAGACCCTACCGATCGGACGGCCGCTGCCGAACGTGCAGTGTTATATCCTCGGTACAGGCGGCCGGCCGCAGCCCATCGGAGCACCCGGGGAGCTGTGCATCGGCGGGGAGGGGGTAGCGCGAGGCTATGTGAACCGGCCGGAGCTGACGGCCGGGAAGTTCACCCTGAACCCGTGCGTCCCCGGCGGGCGGATGTACCGCACGGGCGACCTGGCGCGCTGGCTGCCGGACGGCGTGCTGGAGTACCTCGGGCGGATCGACGGCCAGGTGAAAATCCGGGGCTACCGGATTGAAACCGGCGAGATCGAAGCGAAGCTGCTGGCCCACAGCGGCATTCGCGAGGCCGCCGTCACCGCCTTCGACGAAGGCGGGGGCCGTCAGTCGCTCTGCGCCTATATCGCCCCGCTGCCGGGGCAGCAGGCGCCGCCGCCGGCGGAGCTGCGGGCCTACCTCGCGCGCAGCTTGCCGGAGTATATGCTCCCGTCCCGATTCGTGGCCGTGGAGCGGCTGCCGCTCACGCCGAGCGGCAAGCTGGACCGCCGGGCGCTGCCCCGGCCGCAGGAATGGAGCGGGCACGAAGCGTATGCCGCGCCGAGGGACAAGCGTGAAGCGGCGCTCGCCCGCATCTGGCAGGAGCTGCTCGGCGTGGAGCGCGTTGGCCTGCACGACCACTTCTTCGAGCTCGGAGGCCACTCGCTGAAGGCGATGAGCCTGGCCGCCCGCATCCACAAGGAGCTGCATGTGGAGCCGGCGCTGGGCGACCTGTTCGCGCACCCAACCCTGGAGGAGATGGCCGCGCACCTGGGGCGCTTGGATCGCAGCGGCTACAGCGCGATCGCGCCAGTGCCCGAGCAGCCGTACTATGCGGTATCGTCGGCACAGAAGCGGCTGTACGTATTGGAGCAGCTGGAGGGCCTGCGGACGGGCTACAACATGCCCGGCGTGTTCCGGCTCAGCGGCACCTGGGACAAGAAGCGGATGGAGAGAGCCTTCGCCGGAATGATCGGGCGGCACGAGGCGCTCCGCACCTCGTTCGGGCTGGAGGGCGGAGAGCCGGTGCAGTACGTGCATCCTTCCGCTGCATTGGAGCTTGAAGCGCTGGAGCTCGAAGCTCCAAAAGCCAGCGGGGAGATGGTCTGCGGCACAGAGCTGCTGACCCCTCATGCAGGCGCGGTGGAGTCGCTAATCATAAGCACGGACGCCGGCCCGCAGATCCGCAGGCTCATCGCCCGCTTCATCCGGCCGTTCGACCTGAGCCGGGCACCGCTGCTGCGGGCGGGACTGCTGCCGCTGCCCGGCGGCGAGGCGCTGCTGCTCGTCGATCTGCACCATATCGTCTCCGACGGCGTATCGATGGGCCTGTTCGTGCGCGAGTGGCAGCAGCTCTACCGCGGGGAGGCGCTGCAGCCCCTGCCGATCCAGTACAAGGACTATGCCGCCTGGCAGCAGGAGCGGCTGCAGGGAGAAGAGCTGAAGCGGCAGGAAGCCTACTGGCTGGAGCGGCTTGGCGGGGAGCTGCCGGTGCTGAATCTGCCGGCAGACGATCCCAGGCCGGCACAGCAGAGCTTCGAGGGAGGCCGGGTGCGGCTCGAGCTTCCGCGGGAGCTGACCCGGCAGCTGAAGGCGCTGTGTGCGGCGGAAGGCGTAACGCTGAGCATGATGCTGCTGGCGGCCTGGCAGGTGCTGCTGGCGCGGTACAGCGGCCAGGAGGACGTCATCGTCGGCATGCCGGTCGCCGGACGCCCTCATGCCGATCTGGACTCCGTGCTCGGCATGTTCGTGAACCTTCTGGCTATGAGGAACAGACCCGAAGGGGAGAAGACGTTCCTCGGATTCCTGCGGGAAGTGAAGGAGGGGGCGCTGGAAGGGTACGAGAGTCAGGACTACCCGTTCGAGCAGCTTGTACAGCATCTGGGCCTTCCGCGGGACCTGAGCCGCAATCCGGTGTTCGACGTTATGTTCGTCATGCAGAATGCCGGGCAAGGGGGCCGGCTGGAACCATCCGCTGATGGGAGCGTGGACATCACCCCTTATGACTTTGAGAATCCCGTGTCCAAATTCGACCTGACGCTGCAGGCGGCGGAGCGGATGGATCTGGAGACGATCGAGCTGGAGCTGGAGTATGCCTCGAAGCTGTTCGTCCCAGCGACGGCAGAGCGGATGATCCGGCATTACGAACAGCTGCTGGGTCAGATCGTACAGTCTCCACAGCGGAGGCTGGCGGAGCTGGAGGTACTGACGGCGGCAGAGAAGCACCGGCTGCTGGAGGGCTTCAACGACACGGCGGCGGACTATCCGAGAGAGCAGACGATCCACGGCTTGTTCGAGGAACAGGCGGCGCGGACGCCGGACCGGACAGCGGTGGTGCTGGAGCAGGAGCAGCTCACATACCGGGAGCTGAACACGCGGGCGAACGCCTTGGCCCGGGTGCTCCGCGAGAGGGGCGTTGAAGCGGACACGCTCGTCGGCATCCTGGCCGAGCGGTCGCTCGAGATGATCGTCGGCATTCTCGCGATCCTCAAAGCCGGCGGCGCTTATGTGCCCATCGATCCCGAATACCCGCAGGAGAGGATCCGCTTCATGCTGGAGGACACCGGGACACGGCATCTTCTCGTTACGGCTCATACGAAGAAGGATATGCCTCCTTTTGAAGGGGAAATCATCGAAATTGATGCCGCAGCCGGCCCAGTAAGTTCCACGGACCTTAGGGAAGAAGAACTTCTCGATCTTCCTTCGGCTTCTCAGGCTCATCATCTGGCTTATGTGATATACACCTCGGGGACGACGGGTCAGCCCAAAGGCGTCCAGGTGGAGCATCGCGGTGTCGTGAACGCCTTATGGTGGAGGAAAGCGCAGTATGCGCTCGACCGGGAATGTGTGCTTCAGCTGTTCAGCTATGCTTTTGACGGATTTGTGCTGAGTCTGTTCACCCCGCTCGTATCGGGAGCCGCCGTTGTTCTGCTGCATGAAGCCTCTTCCAAAGATCCCGCACACATCCGGCAGGCGATCGTTACGCATGGGATCACCTATTTCCTCAGCGTGCCCAGCCTGTACGAGGCCGTGCTGGAGGGGCTGACCCCGCAAGCCATGAGAACCCTGAGGATGGTGACCCTTGCGGGGGAGCAGGCTGCCCCCGGACTCCTCCGGAAGTCGAAGGCGAAGAAAGCCGCGCTGGAGCTGGCCAACGAATACGGCCCGACGGAATACAGTGTCGTAACTACCTTCTTGAGAAACGTAAGCGAAGCGGAGGGCTCTTCCATCGGGAAGCCGATTCCGAATACCCGGGTCTTCATCCTGAGCGGCCATGGGCGGCTGCAGCCAATCGGCGTGCCGGGCGAGCTGTGCATCAGCGGGGACGGGCTGGCGAGAGGCTACCTGAACCGGCCGGAGCTGACCGCGGAGAGGTTCATCGGCCATCCGCTTCTCCCGGGAGAGCGGCTGTACCGGTCCGGGGACTTGGCCCGATGGCTGCCGGACGGCTCTCTGGAATACCTGGGCCGGATCGACCAGCAGGTGAAGATCCGAGGCTACCGCATTGAACTCGGGGAGATCGAAGCGGCACTGCTGCGGCACGGAAGCATCGGCCAGGCGGCCGTGATCGTCCGGGAGGATCAGCCGGGCCGGCCGGCGCTGTGCGCCTACTATGTGTCCGGCTCCCCTGAGGAGCAGTCCGCCGCCGAGCTTCGCGCATTTATGTCCGGAGCGCTGCCCGGGTATATGATCCCGGCTTACTTCGTCCGGCTCGATGCGCTCCCGCTGACCGTGAACGGCAAGCTGGACCGCAAAGCGCTGCCGGAGCCGGACCTCGGACTGGCCGCAGGAGCGGACTATGTACCGCCCCGCACGCCCGTTCAGGAAGCGCTCGTCAGTGTCTGGCGCGAAGTGCTCGGCGTGCCGGGCCTTGGCATCCGGGACAACTTCTTCGAGCTCGGGGGCGATTCGATCAAGGCGATCCAAGTGGCTTCCCGTCTGGGCAGCCATGGACTGACCTTCGAGATGAAAGACCTGTTCCGCCATCCCGTGATCGAAGCCTTAAGCAAGCATGTCAAAGAAAGCGCGCCGCAGACGGCGGAGGAACAGGGCCCGGCTTCCGGCAGCGTTCCGCTGACGCCCATCCAGGAGTGGTTTTTCGGGCAGTATGCAGACACGCTCGACCACTTCAATCAGGCGGTCATGCTGCACCGGCCGGAAGGAATCGATCCCGGGAGGCTGGAGGCGGTATTCGAGAGGCTCATCGCCCATCATGATGCGCTGCGGCTGCGTTACCGGGTCGCAGGCGGACAGGTGGAGCAGGCGTACTCGGACGGCGGGGAAGCGCCGCACTTTACGCTCGAGGTCATTGATCTGGAGCAAGAGGCAGCGGTGGAGGCGGAAGCGGCCATCCGGCATCATGCAGAACGGCTGCAGCGCAGCCTGCGGCTGGAGCACGGTCCGCTGGTGCGGCTGGGACTCTTCCGGACGCGGGAAGGCGACCACCTGCTGATCGTCATCCACCATCTGGTGGTGGACGGGGTGTCGTGGCGTATCCTGCTCGAGGACTTGGCGCAGGGGTACGCGCAGCTGAGCCGTGGGGAAGCGATTGCCCTTCCGCCGAAGACCGCTTCGTACCAGCGGTGGTCCCGCAAGCTGCGCGACTACGCGGCGGGCAAGGCGCTGAAGAAGGAAGCGGCATACTGGGATGAAGCGGAGCGCCGAACCGGAGCGCCTCTGCCGAAGGATCACCGCGTGGAGCAGAGGCGGCTTGCCGACCAACGCAGCCGGAGCGTCACGTGGCCGGCGGAGCTCACGGAGGAGCTGCTGACCCGGGCCCACCGGGCGTACCGCACGGAGATCAACGACCTGCTGCTGGCCTCGCTGGCTATGGCGGTGCAGCGCTGGTCGGGGAACTCGGAAGTGAGCCTCCATCTGGAAGGCCACGGCCGGGAAGACGTGCTGGAGGGCGTGGACGTCAGCCGGACGGTCGGCTGGTTCACGAGCCTGTACCCGGTGCATCTGACGGCCGGGGCGGATGAGCCGCTGTCCACAACGATCAAGCAGGTCAAAGAAACGCTACGCCGGGTGCCCCGCAAAGGGATCGGCTACGGGCTCCTGAAGGGGCACCTGCCGAACCGCAGTGGTGAGGGTAACCAACGCCAACCGGACCTCTTGTTCAACTACCTGGGGCAGGTGGACCCGGTAGAAGCGGGAAGCGGTCCCCCTACGTTCGTCCCTTCCGCCATGCCGGTGGGAACCACCATCGACGGGCAGGCCCGGGTACAGTATGCCCTGGATGTGGCGGCGGTCGTCACTGCAGGCCGTCTGACGATGGAGCTGCGGTACAACGCGCACGAATACGAGGAGGCGACGATCGAGCGGCTGGCCGCCCACATGGAGCTGAGCTTGCTGGACGTGGTGGGGCACTGCGCCGACAGGGAAGAGGCGGAGTCCACGCCGAGCGATTACGGCATGAACAGCTTACGTCTGAAGGAGCTTGCCCATGTCGAAGAGCTGGTCGGCAGGACAGGGATCCAAGCCATCTATCCGCTGACTCCCATGCAGCAGGGAATGTTGTTTCACAGCGTGATGGAACCGGATTCGGCAGCCTATTTTCAGCAAAATGTCGTGGCTCTGCACGGGCTTATAGATGAAGCCGTGCTGGAGCAGGCGCTGGAGCGACTCATCGCCCGATATGATATTCTCCGCACACGGTTTGTGTTTGACCGCGTGAAAGAGCCCCTGCAGGTGGTCCGCAAGCACGCCTACGTGCCCCTGAACCTCTTCGACCTCCGTCATCTGGCCGAGGAAGAGAAGGCGGACCGCTTGCAGCGCCTCATCCGGGAAGACATGGACCGAGTCTTCCGAGCAGGAGACGACCTCCTGGTCCGGGCGTCGTTCGTCCGGACGGAGGACAATGCCGGCCGGCTCATCTGGAGCTTCCATCATCTGTTGATGGATGGCTGGTGCACTTCCATCCTGATCCGCGAATTTCTTGCTCTGTATCATTCCCTATCGGAGGGCAGGGAGCTGCAGCTGCCTCACGTCGTTCCCTACATGATCTACATGGACTGGCTGGAAGATCAGGACCGTGAAGAAGCGAGAGCATACTGGGAGCAGTATCTGCAGGGGTACGAGCAGCAGGTGACGCTTCCCCGCCAACCGGACGCTGGCGGTGCGGGCTATCGTCTGCAGCAAACCGTCCTGCGTCTGGAGGAACCGGCTGCCGGTCAGCTGCAGCAGCTGGCCGCACGCCACGAGGTCACCCTGAATACCGTGCTGCAGACGGTTTGGGGGATTGTGCTGCAGAAGTACAACCAGGCGGAGGATGTGGTGTTCGGCAGCGTCGTCTCGGGAAGGCCGGCAGAGATCCCGGGCATCGAGACGATGGTAGGCTTGTTCATTCACACGATCCCGGTGCGGATCAGAACCCATCCGGAGACGACCTTCGGGCAGCTCCTGAAGGAAGTGCAGGAGCAGGCCCTGGAGTCGGGCCGCTACGATACGTATCCGCTGACCGAGATCCAGTCCCTGAGTCCGCTCAAGCAGGATTTGATTCACCATCTGGTGGCCTTTGAGAACTACCCTCTGGAGAAGGAGCTGCTGCAGGCCGTGCCCGGGAAGGAGCGGTCCCTCTCGATTGCGGGGGTGGAGGTATTCGAGCAGACGAACTATGACTTCCTTGTCAATATCGTTCCCGGCGAACCGCTCGAGATCCGGTTCGAATATAACGCCCATGTCTACGACCCCGGGACGATGGACCGGCTGGCTGGACACTTAGAGCATATCCTCACCCAAGTGCTCCGGTCCCCATCCGGCCTGGTTCAGGACCTCACGCTATTAACGGCCGAGGAAGCGGAGCGGCAGCTTCATCTCTTTAACCCATGGAGGCAGGTCTCGTATCCCGCAGACCTCACGATCCATGCCTGCTTCGAGGAACAAGCGGCGCGGACTCCGCAGCATACGGCGCTCGTGTATGGCGGGGAACAGCTGACCTACGGAGAGCTGAATGCCAAGGCCAACCAGCTGGCCCGCATGCTGCGCCTTCAGGGGGTCAAGCCCGACAGCATCGTCGGGATCCTGGCGGACCGCTCCCTCGACATGATCGTCGGACTGCTCGCGATTCTCAAGGCCGGGGGGGCTTATGCGCCGGTCGATCCGGATTATCCTGCGGAACGAATCCGGTTCATGCTGGAGGATAGCGGCTGCAGCCACCTGCTCGTCCAGGGAAGGGGCGAAAGCGCCGGCAGAGCGGCATTCTCAGGGAACATCATCTCCCTGAACGACACAGCGCTATTCCAAGGAGAAACCTCCAATCCGGAGCCAGTCAACCATCCGTCCGACTTGGCCTATGTGATCTATACCTCCGGCTCCACAGGGACGCCCAAAGGGGTGATGATCGAGCACCGTCAGGTGATCCGCCTGTTGAAGAACGACCGGTTCGCGTTCCGTTTTTCGGAACGCGACGTATGGACAATGTTCCACTCGTTCTGCTTTGACTTCTCTGTGTGGGAAATGTACGGTGCGCTGCTGTACGGCGGCACGTTGATTGTGGTGCCCAAGGAGGCCACGCTGGACCCGGCGGCTTATCGCCGGCTGCTGAACCATCACGGAGTCACGGTGGTCAACCAGACGCCGACCGCATTCCATCAGCTGATCCAGGCGGACGAGAAGCAGGATAGCCCGCTGCAGGTGAGATACGTCATCTTCGGCGGAGAAGCGCTGCAGCCGGCTCTTCTGCAGCCATGGAAGAAGCGGTATCCCGCCGCCAGGCTGATCAACATGTACGGCATTACCGAGACCACCGTGCATGTGACCTTCCAAGAGATCGGGGAGGCGGAGATCGCTTCGAACTCGAGAAGCATCGGCAGCCCGATTCCGACCCTGTCCGCCTGCATTCTGGACAAGCGGCTCCAGGCCGTACCGATCGGGGTGCCGGGTGAGCTGTGCATCAGCGGGGACGGGCTGGCGAGAGGCTACCTGAATCGGCCGGAGCTGACCGCGGAGAGGTTCATCGACCATCCGCTTCTCCCGGGAGAGCGGCTGTACCGGTCCGGGGACTTGGCCCGATGGCTGCCGGACGGCTCTCTGGAATACCTGGGCCGGATCGACCATCAGGTGAAGATCCGAGGCTACCGTATCGAACTCGGGGAGATCGAAGCGGCACTGCTGCGGCACGGAAGCATCGGCCAGGCGGCCGTGATCGTCCGGGAGGATCAGCCGGGCCAGCCGGCGCTGTGCGCCTACTATGTGTCCGGCTCCCGTGAGGAGCTGTCCTCCGCTGAGCTCCGCTCATTCTTGTCCGGAGGGCTGCCCGGCTATATGATCCCGGCTTACTTCGTCCGGCTCGATGGGCTCCCGCTGACCGTGAACGGCAAGCTGGACCGCAAAGCGCTGCCCGAGCCGGCCGTCGGCCTGGCCGCAGGAGCGGACTATGCACCGCCCCGCACGCCCGTTCAGGAAGCGCTCGTCAGTGTTTGGCGCGAAGTGCTCGGCGTGCCGGGCCTCGGCATCCGGGACAACTTCTTCGAGCTCGGGGGCGATTCGATCAAGGCGATCCAAGTGGCTTCCCGTCTGGGCAGCCATGGACTGACCTTCGAGATGAAAGACCTGTTCCGCCATCCCGTAATCGAAGCGTTAAGCGAGTATGTCAAAGAAAGCGGGCCGCAGACGGCGGAGGAACAGGGCCCGGCTTCCGGCAGCGTTCCGCTGACGCCCATCCAGGAGTGGTTTTTCGGGCAGTATGCAGACATGCCCGACCACTTCAATCAGGCGGTCATGCTGCACCGTCCCGGGGGGATCGACCCCGGAAAGCTGGAGACTGTGTTCGAACGACTTGTCTCCCATCACGACGCTCTGCGGCTGCGTTACCGGGTCGCAGGCGGACAGGTGGAGCAGGCGTACTCAGACGGCGGGGAAGCGCCGCACTTTACGCTCGAGGTCATTGATCTGGAGCAAGAAGCAGCGGTGGAGGAGGATGCTGAAGCATCCATCTGGCACCAAGCCGAGCGGCTGCAGCGCAGCCTGCGGCTGGAGCACGGTCCGTTGGTGCGGCTGGGGCTCTTCCGGACGCGGGAAGGCGACCACCTGCTGATCGTGATCCACCATCTGGTGGTGGACGGGGTGTCGTGGCGCATCCTGCTCGAGGACTTGGCGCAGGGGTACGCGCAGCTGAGCCGTGGGGAAGCGATTGCCCTTCCGCCGAAGACCGCTTCGTACCAGCGGTGGTCCCGCAAGCTGCGCGACTACGCGGCGGGCAAGGCGCTGAAGAAGGAAGCGGCGTACTGGGATGAAGCGGAGCGCCGAACCGGAGCGCCTCTGCCGAAGGATCACCGCGTGGAGCAAAGGCGGCTTGCCGACCAACGCAGCCGGAGCGTCACGTGGCCGGCGGAACTCACGGAGGAGCTGCTGACCCGGGCCCACCGGGCGTATCACACGGAGATCAACGACCTGCTGCTGGCCTCGCTGGCTATGGCGGTGCAGCGCTGGTCGGGGAACTCGGAAGTGAGCCTCCATCTGGAAGGCCACGGCCGGGAAGACGTGCTGGAGGGCGTGGACGTCAGCCGGACGGTCGGCTGGTTCACGAGCCTGTACCCGGTGCATCTGACGGCCGGGGCGGATGAGCCGCTGTCCACAACGATCAAGCAGGTCAAAGAAACGCTCCGCCGGGTGCCCCGCAAAGGGATCGGCTACGGGCTCCTGAAGGGGCTCCTGCCGAACCGCAGTGGTGAGGGTAACCAACGCCAACCGGACCTCTTGTTCAACTACCTGGGGCAGGTGGACCCGGCCCAAGCGGGAAGCGGCGCGGATGGGTTCGTCTCTTCTGCCATGCCGGTGGGAAATACCGTCAGCGAGCAGGCTGGGGTGCTGTATGCCCTGGACGTGGCGGCGGTCGTGGCGGCGGGCAGGCTTACGATAGAGCTGCGGTACAATGCGCACGAGTACGAGGAAGCGACAATGGAACGGCTGGCCGCCCACCTGGAGCAGAGCCTGCGGGAGGTGGTCCAGCACTGCGCCGGTAAGGAAGAGGCGGAATCCACGCCGAGCGATTACGGCATCGAGATCGACTTGGGCGAACTGGAGCTGTTATTGGAAGAATAGCCGAATGGAGCGAACAGAACGCGCTTGGAGGGAGCACAGATGAACAAACAGGACATTCAAAAAATATATCCCTTGACCGGCATGCAGGAAGGAATGCTGTTCCACGATGTGAAGGGGGACGACGCCGGGGCTTATATCGAGCAGTTCGTGTTCACCCTGCAGGGGGATGTGGATCCGCAGCGGTTTGAGGACTGCGTCAACCATCTGATCGCCAGGCACGAGGTGCTGCGGACGGTGTTCCGGTATAAGAAGCTATCGCGCAGCATGCAGGTCGTGCTCAAGGAACGAAAGCTGACGGTGAGCTTCGAGGACCTCAGAGATCGTTCCGACGCCGTCCAGCGCGAAGCCATACGAGAGCGCCGGCATTCGGAGCGGACTCAGGGATTTCAGTTATCCAGGGACATGCTGCTCCGGGTGGTCCTTATTAGAACCGGTGAGCGGGACTATCAAGTGATCTGGACGCACCATCACATTCTGATGGACGGATGGTGCGTCTCGCTTCTCATGAAGGATTTTATGCATATGTATCAAAGCCTTGCTACGGGCGAACCCGTCCGTCTGGCACCCGTGAAGCCGTACAGCGATTATGTGAACTGGCTGCAGCAGCAGGATCATGAAGAGGCGGCAGCGTACTGGACATCGTATCTGGAAGGCTGCGAGCAGACGGCGGTGATTCCCTCGCTCCTGCGGCCAAAATCCGGCGCCGCGCGCGAGTATGTCAAGGAAGCGGTCACCTTCACCCTGAGCCGGGAAGAGACCGCCGGACTAGTCCAGCTCGCCCGGCAGCATCAGGTCACCTTGAATGTAGTGTTCCAATCCATCTGGGGGCTGCTGCTTCAAGCTTATAACGGAACGAAGGATGTGGTCTTCGGCAGCGTGGTGTCGGGAAGGCCTCCCGAGCTGCCGGGCGTCGAGACCATGGTCGGCTTGTTCATCAATACGATCCCGGTGCGGATTCAATGCGGCCCGGACCAAACCTTGGCCGAGCTGCTGGGGCAGGTGCAGGTGCAGGCGGTTCGGTCGGCGAGCTTCGACTTTGCCTCCCTGGCCGAAATTCAGGCGGGCAGCAGACTGAAGCGGGAGCTGTTCCAGCATATTGTTGTCTTTGAGAACTACCCTGTGGAGGAGCAGCTGAAGCAGGGGGATGAGATTCCGGGCAACGGATTTGCCGTGCGGAGCGTTCAGGCGGACGAACAGACCAACTATGATTTCAACGTGCTGGTGATTCCAGGCGAGGAGCTGGCGGTAGAGCTTGTGTATAACTCGCAGGTGTACGACGCACTCACGATCGGCCGTATAGAAGGCCATCTGCGGCAGCTGATTGCCCAGTGTACCGCCCAGGAGAACCGGTATATCCGCGGCCTGCACATCCTTACCCCGGAAGAAACGCTTCAGCTTGAAGGGTTCCGCGGGTACCGGCACGCGTACCCTGAGGAGCGGACGATCCAGGATCTGTTCGAGGCCCAGGCCGAGCGCACACCCGAGCGCACGGCGGTGGTGTGGGGCAGCCGGCGGCTGAGCTACGGGGAGCTGAACGCGCGGGCGAACCAGCTGGCGCATACCCTACGGTCCAGAGGAGTGCAGCCGAACACGGTCGTCGGGCTGATGACGGAGCGGTCGGCGGACATGCTCATTGGCCTGCTGGCCATCCTCAAGGCGGGCGGAGCCTACCTGCCGCTCCAGCCGCAAGATCCGGACGAGCGCCGGAGGTTCATGCTGCACGACAGCGGAGCCGCACTCCTGCTGACACAGCGGCATTGGATGGAAAATGTCTCTTTTGACGGGGAGAAGCTTGCTATAGATGATGGCGACACGGCAGACGATGCCGACAGCTGTAATCCGCCTCAGGGCTGCAGCGCCAGCGATCTGGCCTACGTGATCTACACATCCGGTTCAACCGGGCAGCCGAAGGGTGTAGGGATCGAGCACGCTTCCGTGGTGAATTTACTGTACGGCCTGCAGCGGGAAGTATACGGCTATTCCACGGAACCGCTGAAGGTCGCACTGCTCGCCTCCCATGTGTTCGACGCCTCGGTGCAGCAGATCGGCAGCGCCCTGCTGTTCGGGCATACGCTGCATGTGCTGCCGGAGGAATGCCGGACCCAGCCGAGGGCGTTTATGAGCTATATCCGAGCGCATGGCATTGAGGTGTGCGACGGCACCCCGAGCCATCTGGCCTTCCTATGCGCGGAAGGGGCGCGGATAGGAAATGGAGTGGACGAAGCGCAGCAGAGGGCCGGCAGTGAGGATAAATTCCTGCCAAGCGGGCCAGCAGCGGATGAAGTGCTGCGAAGCGGGAGAAGCGACGAGAAAGCACTGCGAAGCGGGAGTGCGGCGGAGATTGCCGCAGGCGCCGAGGGCGCAGCCGCAGCTGCCCCCAGCGGGTTGAGGCACCTCCTGGTCGGCGGGGAAGCGCTGACCCGTTCGACGGTCCGCGGTCTCTGGCATGCCTTCGCTGACCCGGGGCTGACGATCTGGAACGTGTACGGTCCGACCGAGTGCTGCGTCGATGCGGTGATTCATCCGATCCGGCGTACGGAGTTTCTGCTGGAGGACGGCGGCGTTCCCGGCAGCCAGATGCTTCCGATTGGACGTCCTTTGCCCAATGTACAGTGTTACATCCTGAGCGCGGACGATCAGCTTCAGCCGATTGGCGTGCCCGGGGAGCTGTGCATTGGCGGGGACGGGGTGGCGCGCGGTTATGTGAACCGGCCGGAGCTGACGGCCGAGAGGTTCACCCTGAACCACCCGCACATCCCCGGCGGGCGGATATACCGCACGGGCGACCTGGTGCGCTGGCTGCCGGGTGGCGAGCTGGAGTACCTCGGACGAATGGACGGCCAAGTCAAAATCCGGGGCTACCGGGTTGAAACCGGCGAGATCGAAGCGAAGCTGCTGGCCCACAACAGTATTCGAGAGGCCGCCGTCACCGCCTTCGACGAAGACGGGGGCCGCCAGGCGCTCTGCGCCTACATCACCGCTGCGCCGGGGCAGGATGCTCCCGCTCCCGCAGAGCTGCGGGCCTATCTGGCGCGCAGCCTGCCGGAGTATATGCTCCCGTCCCGGTTCGTGGCCGTGGAGCGGCTGCCGCTCACGCCAAGCGGCAAGCTGGACCGCCGTGCGCTGCCCCGGCCGCAGGAGGGGGGCGGACGCGAAGCCTATGCCGCGCCGAGGGACAAGCGCGAAGCCGCGCTCGCCCGCATCTGGCAGGAGCTCCTGGGCGTGGAACGGGTCGGCCTGCGAGACCACTTCTTCGAGCTCGGAGGCCACTCGCTGAAGGCCATGAGCCTGGCCGCCCGCATCCACAAGGAGCTGCATGTGGAGGCGGCGCTGCGCGACCTGTTCGCGAATCCGACCCTGGAGGAGATGACCGCGCACCTGGGCCGCTTGGAGCGCAGCGCCTACAGCGCGATCGCGCCGGTGCCCGAGCAGCCGTACTATGCGGTATCGTCGGCACAGAAGCGGCTGTACGTGCTGGCGCAGCTGGAGGGCTTGCAGACGAGCTACAACATGCCCGGCGCGTTCCGGCTCAGCGGCGCTTGGGACAAGACGCGGATGGAGGGAGCCTTCGCCGGGATGATCGGGCGGCACGAGGCGCTTCGCACCTCGTTCGGGCTGGAGGGCGGAGAGCCGGTGCAGTACGTGCACCCTTCCGCTGCGTTCGAGCTCGAAGCGCTGGAGCTCGAACCGTATGCCGCCTTCGGGCGGCAGGTCTTCGGCACACCGCAGCAGCCCCCTCAGCAAGGCGCGATGCCGCTAAGCATAAGCGCGGATGCGGACGGCGGCCCGGAGCTCCGCAGGCTCGTCGCCCGCTTCATCCGGCCGTTCGACCTGAGCCGGGCGCCGCTCTTGCGGGCGGGGCTGCTGCCGCTGCCCGGCGGCGAAGCGCTGCTGCTCGTCGATCTGCACCATATCGTCTCCGACGGTGTGTCGATGAACCTGTTCGTGCGCGAGTGGCTGCAGCTCTACCGAGGGGAGACGCTTCAGCCGCTGCCCCTCCAGTACAAGGACTATGCCGCCTGGCAGCGGGAGCGGCTGCGGGGAGAGGAGATGCAGCGCCAGGAAGCCTACTGGCTGGAGCGGCTCGCCGGAGAGCTGCCGGTGCTGAATCTGCCGGCTGACGATCCGCGGCCGGCGCAGCAGAGCTTCGAAGGCGGCCGGGTACGGCTCGCTCTGCCGCAGGAGCTGACCCGGCAGCTGCAAGCGCTGTGCGCGGCGGAAGGCCTGACGCTGAGCATGCTGCTGCTCGCTAGCTTCCAAGTGCTGCTGGCGCGATACAGCGGCCAAGAGGACGTCATCGTCGGCATGCCGGTCGCCGGACGCCCTCATGCCGACCTGGACTCCGTGCTCGGCATGTTCGTGAACACCCTGGCCCTGCGGGGAAGACCTCAAGGGGAGAAGACGTTCCTCGAATTCCTGCGGGAAGTGAAGGAGGGCGCGCTGGAAGCGTACGAGCATCAGGACTACCCGTTCGAGCAGCTCGTTCAGCAGCTGCAGCTGCCAAGGGACCTGAGCCGCAACCCGGTGTTCGACGTCATGTTTGTCATGCAGAACACGGGGCAGGCGAGACCGCCGCAGGACATCACGGAAGGGAGCATCACTCCGTTTGCGTTCGACAACCCCGTGTCCAAGTTCGATCTGACGCTGCAGGCGGCAGAGCGGATGGATCCAGAGCGGATAGTACCGGAGACGATCGAGCTGGAGCTGGAATATGCGGCGAAGCTGTTCTCCCGGGCGTCGGCAGAGCGGATGATCCGGCACTACGAACAGCTGCTGGGTCAGATCGTGCAATCGCCTGAGCTGAAGCTGGCCGAGCTGGAGGTGCTGACGGCGGCAGAGAGGCGTCTCCTGCTGGAGCGCTTCAACGACACGGGAGCGGACTACCCGAGGGAGCAGACGATCCACGGCTTGTTCGAAGCGCAGGCGGCGCGCACCCCGGATCGGGTGGCTGTGGTGATGGAGCGGGAGCGCCTCACCTACCGGGAGCTGAACGGGCGGGCTAACCGCCTAGCCCGGGTGCTGCGCGAGAGAGGCGCAGGGGTGGACACCCCTGTCGGCATCCTTGCGGAGCGGTCGCCGGAGATGATCGTCGGGCTGCTGGCGATCCTCAAGGCCGGTGCCGCCTACGTCCCACTTGACCCCGAATACCCGCAGGAGCGCATCCGGTACATGCTGGAAGACAGCGGAGCTTCCCTGGTATTGACTACTCTTGGAGATGTGAAGCTCGGTCAGACGGAGATCATCCGGATTCAAGAGGCGGTGAGCAGCGCAGTCCCGAGCGGCAATCCGGAGCCGGTGGGTACCTCCCGCTCCTTGGCGTACATCATGTATACGTCCGGCTCGACCGGCCGGCCGAAGGGAGTGATGATCGAGCATCATTCCGTCGTGAACCGGATCCACTGGATGCAGAAGAGCTGCCCGCTGCAGCCGGACGACGTTATTTTGCAAAAAACGAGTATCAGCTTCGATGTATCGGTGTGGGAGCTGTTCTGGTGGGCGATGGCGGGCGCGCAGCTGTGCCTGCTTCCGCCCGGGCACGAGAAGGAGCCTCGTCAGATCATAAAAGCGATTGACGATCATGGGGTCACCACCCTGCATTTTGTGCCCAGCATGCTGCAGCAGTTTGTCGAGCATATCCGTACGGTGCCGGAGGTCCGGAAGCTCATCTCCGTAAGACGCGTATTTGCGAGCGGAGAAGCCCTCGGCCTGCCGCTTGCGAGGCGGTTCCAAGAAGAGCTGACGGCTCCGAACGGAACGCAGCTGATCAATCTGTATGGACCGACGGAGGCGACCGTAGATGTCTCTTTCTTCGATTGCGCGGAGCTTGGGGCTCATCACTCCAGCGTGCCGATCGGCAGACCTATCGACAATATGCAGCTGTATATCCTGGACAGGCACCGGCAGCCGGTACCGTTATTGGCCTCCGGCGAGCTGTACATAGGCGGTGCCGGCTTGGCGCGGGGGTACTGGAACCGTCCGGAGCTCACGGCCGAGCGATTCGCTGCGAATCCTTTCCGCCCGGGAGAACTGCTGTACCGGACGGGGGACGCTGCCCGCTGGCTCCCGGATGGAGTGGTGGAGTACCTCGGAAGACTCGATCATCAGGTCAAAATCCGCGGCTACCGGATCGAGCTGGGGGAAATCGAGACGCAGCTCCTTCAGCTTGACAGTCTGAAGGAGGCCGTCGTCATAGCGAGGGAGGAAGAGGAGACCTATCTCTGCGCGTATGTTACGGCAAGCATTGATATCCGGACGGCCGAGATCCGGCTGCAGCTCGCGGGCAGGCTGCCTTCCTTCATGATTCCCCGCTACATCATCCGGCTGGAACGTATGCCTCTCACCCCCAGCGGCAAGGTAGACCGTGCCTCGCTGCCCAGCCCCGAGGTCCACCTGGAGCAGGAGACCTATCAGGCTCCCCGCAGCGAGACGGAGATGCAGCTGGCTGCCCTATGGGAGGAGGTACTGGGAATCGGCAGGATCGGCATCACGGATAACTATTTCAACCTCGGGGGCGATTCGATCAAAGCGATCCGCCTCATGGAGCAGCTCCGCAGCCGTTTTGGAGTGGAGCTGACCTTGAAGGACTTGTATGCCGCCCCGAGCATCGCGGATTTATCCCGGCTCCTCCCGGACAAGGGAACGCAAGCGGACCAGGCAGCCGGGCACAGCACCAAAAGAGACGAAATCAAGAATCAGCTGGATGAGCTGAAACAGAAGCTGTTGGGAGGACACCATGGTTAACCTGGACACAGATCAAATTGAAGACCTCTATCCCATGAGTGACATTCAGCAGGGAATGGTCTTCTATTCCTTGCGGCACAGCGGGCAGTCCCTGTATCACGAACAGTTCGTCTATCAGCTGAGGGAACCCGGCTTCGAGCGTCTGCTGTTTCAGAGAGCGCTGGAGCTGTTGGTACAGAAGCATTCGATCCTGCGTACGAGCTTTCACTTCGATCTGTCCGATTCCGGGATCCAGATCGTTCACCGCAAGGTAGACGTGCAGGTGGAGGACCACGATTGGCGCCTCCATTCCAAGGAAGAACAGGAGCAGAGGCTGCAGCAGTCCCTTAGCGAGGACCGGAGCCGGCCTTTCTCCATGGCGGAGGCCCCCTTGTGGAGGGCGAAGCTCTACCGCCTGGATGATGCGCACTACGCCTTCGGGTGGATGTTCCATCACAGCATTCTCGATGGGTGGAGCGCGGCTTCATTCATTACCGAACTGGTCAATACGTATCTTGGGCTCAAGGCCGATGCCCATTATGCTCCTCCGGCGCTGAAGTGCACTTACAAGGACTATATCGTGGACCTGATGCTGTTCAAGGAGAACATGGAGGCCGCTTCTTATTGGAAGCGGGAGCTGGAAGACTTCAAGCGGCTGGAGCTTCCCTGGGACGAGCCATCCGCAGATCAGCTGAGAAAGCTCCACTTCGAGCTGGATGGAGCGCTGCAAGTCCGCATCGAACAGCTCTCCCGGGAGCTGCGGATTCCGGTAAGGACGATCTGCTTTGCCGCGTATGTCAGTATGGCTTACATGCTGACCTGCGATGGCGATGTTCTCGTAGGCTTGGTGGAAAGCAATCGTCCTCTCATCCGGGACGGGGACCGGCTGCTGGGGTGTTTTCTCAATACTATCCCTTTCCGGTTCCAAGTGGACTCCTCCCTCACCTGGGAAGGCTTCCTCCGGCAGGTGGACCGGAAGCTGACGGAACTCAAGCTGTACGGGAGACTGCCTCTAACGGACATTATAGGACATGCGGACGCCGGAGCCGCCCGGGCATCCGAGAACCCGCTCTTCGATACCTATTTCAACTATATCGACTTCCATATCTACGATCAGGTCGACCGGCAGGCCGATGTGCGGCCTCTGCTGGATGCCGAAGGGTACGAGAACACGAACACCTGGCTCGACTTCGCCGTGTCCCATGCGAGGAACCAGCTCAGCTGTACGATCAGCTACAAACATATGAGCGAGCATACAGTAGAGCAGCTGTCCGGATATTTCCTGCGGTCGCTGGAGGAGATGACGGAGCAAGCCTCCGGGCCGATCCGGAAGGAACGGATGCTGCCTGCGGGGATGACACAGCAGCTGCTGAGCGGATTCAACCGGACCTTGGGGTCCTATCCGCAGGAGCAAACGATTCAAGGGCTGTTCGAGGAGCAGGCGCGAAGGACACCGGATCGGACGGCTATCATCTGCGGAGGGGAGGAGCTCACGTACGGGGAGCTGAACCGCCGGGCCAACCGGCTCGCCCGGGCGCTGCGCGCCAGGGGAGTGCGGGCGGATCACTGTGTCGGGCTGATGGCCAGCCGCTCGCCCGAGATGGTCACAGGGCTCCTCGCCATTCTGAAGGCCGGGGGCGCCTACGTTCCCATCGATCCCGCTTATCCCGACGACCGAATCCGGTATATGCTGGAGGACAGCGGAGCGGGGCTGCTGCTTACTCAGAATCACCTGATGGACAGAGTGAGCTTCGCGGGGGAGAAGCTCGATGCCGCAGATCCGCAGTGGCTGGCGGGCGAAGCATCCGACCTGCCGTCCTCGAACGATTCGGCGCATCTGGCTTATGTCATCTACACTTCCGGTTCGACCGGACAGCCGAAGGGCGTCATGATCGAGCACCGCTCCGTCGTCAACTTTCTGTACGGCATGAAAACGAGGCTGGGGCTTGGTACCGGCCACACGTTCCTGTCCTTGACGACCGTGTCGTTCGATATCTTTGCACTGGAGCTGTTTCTTCCGCTCCTCTTCGGCATGAAGGCGGTAATCGCTGAGGAGGAGGAGATCCGCGAGCTGCGGCTGCAGGAGCTTGCCGTGCGGCACGGCGTCGATGTGGTCCAGACCACCCCTTCGCGCTGGCAATCCCTTCTCCAGCGAAGCGATGTATCGTGGCTGGGGGCGATCAAGAAAATATTGATCGGCGGGGAAGCGAGCACCCCGGAGCTGATCAACGAGCTGCGGAGCCGGACGGATGCCCAGCTGTTCAATGTGTACGGCCCGACGGAAACGACCATCTGGTCCACGGCCAGCGAGCTGAAGGGGGACCAGGTGAGGATCGGTTCGCCGATCATGAACACGCAGGTGTACATCCTGGGCGCAGGCGAACAGCTGCAGCCGGTTGGGGCGGCAGGCGAGCTGTACATCGGCGGGGATGGGGTGGCGCGCGGCTATGTGAACCGGCCGGACCTGACGGCCGAGAAGTTCACCCTGAACCCGCACGTCCCCGGCGGGCGGATGTACCGCACGGGCGACCTGGCGCGCTGGCTGCCGGACGGCGAGCTGGAGTACCTCGGGCGGATCGACGGCCAGGTGAAGATAAGGGGCTACCGGATTGAAACCGGCGAGATCGAAGCGAAGCTGCTCGCCCACAGCGCCATTCGCGAGGCCGCTGTCACCGCCTTCGAGGAGGGCGGGGGCCGGCAGGCGCTGTGCGCCTATATCACCGCCGCGCCGGGGCAGGAGGCTCCTGCTCCCGCAGAATTGCGGACCTGCCTGGCGCGCAGCCTGCCGGAGTATATGCTGCCCGCGGCGTTCGTGGCCGTGGAACGGCTGCCGCTCACGCCGAGCGGCAAGCTGGACCGCCGTGCGCTGCCCCGTCCACACGAGCAGTGGAGCGGGCGCGCGGCATATGCCGCCCCTCGGGACCAGCGCGAAGCGGCGCTCGCCCGCATCTGGCAGGAGCTGCTGGGCGTGGAGCGGGTCGGCCTGCACGACCACTTCTTCGAGCTCGGAGGGCACTCGCTGAAGGCGATGAGCCTGGCCGCCCGCATCCACAAGGAGATGCATGTGGAAGCGGCGCTGCGCGACCTGTTCGCGCACCCGACCCTGGAGGAGATGGCCTCGCATCTCGGCCGTCTCGACGGCACCGCCCATAGCGCGATCCCTCAGGTGCCCGAGCAGCCATATTATACGGTATCCTCAGCGCAGCAGCGGCTGTACGTGCTGG
The DNA here is from genome assembly GCF_027533645.1 of Paenibacillus caseinilyticus. GTDB lineage: Bacteria > Bacillota > Bacilli > Paenibacillales > NBRC-103111 > Paenibacillus_G > Paenibacillus_G caseinilyticus. The sequence continues at coordinate 121,419 of NZ_JAQAGY010000011.1, read as the reverse complement.
CTCAGCTGGAGGACCTGCAGACGAGCTACAACATGCCAGGCGTGTTCCGGCTCAGCGGCGCCTGGGACAGGGCACGTCTGGCGGAGGCCTTCGCCGGGATGATCGAGCGGCACGAAGCGCTTCGCACCTCGTTCGGGCTCGTGAACGGAGAGCCGGTGCAGTATGTGCATCCGGCCGCTGCGTTCGAGCTCGAGGAGCTGAAGCCGGGTCCCCTGCGGTCTGCCCTCGAGTGGGAGGGGACCGGCAACGGGCAGTACAGCCGCCCTACCGGACAACCGCTCCCCGCGTCCTATCCGCACGCATCCCATACCGCCGATAGCGAGTTGGAGCTCTACGGGCAGATCGCGCGATTCATCCGCCCGTTTGATCTGAGCCGGGCGCCGCTGCTGCGGGCGGGACTGCTGCCGCTGCCCGGCGGCGAAGCGATCCTGTTCGTCGATCTGCACCATATCGTCTCCGACGGCGTCTCGATGGACGTCCTCGTGCGGGAATGGCTGCAGCTCTACAACGGGGAGACTCTGCCGCCGCTGCGCGTTCAGTACAAGGACTACGCCGCCTGGCAGCGGGAGCAGCTGCAAGGCGAACGGCTGAAGCGGCAGGAAGCCTACTGGCTGGATGCACTCGGCGGCGAGCTGCCGGTACTGGGTCTGCCGCTGGACCTTCCGCGGCCGGCACTGCAGAGCTTCGAGGGCGGCCGGGCGCGTCTCGTGCTGCCGCAGGAGCTGACACGGCAGCTCAAGGCGCTGTGCGCCAGGGAAGGCGTGACGCTGAGCATGCTGCTGCTCGCCGGCTTCCAGGTCCTCCTATCGCGGTACAGCGGCCAGGAGGACGTCATCGTCGGCGTGCCGGCCGCCGGACGGCCCCATGCCGACTTGGAGCGGGTGCTCGGCATGTTCGTCCATACCCTGCCGATGCGCGGCAGACCCGAGGGCGTCAAGACGTTTCTCCAGTTCCTGCAGGAAGTCAAAGCGGGGGCGCTGGAAGCCTATGAGCATCAGGACTATCCGTTCGAGCAGGTGGTAGAGCGGCTGAACCTCCCGCGGGACCTGAGCCGCAACCCGGTATTCGATGTCATGTTTGTCATGCAGAACGCAGGGCAGGGGGGGCCGCTGGAAACCCCCGCGGGGGTCAGCATCACGCCGCTCAGGTTCGAGAATCCCATGTCCAAATTCGACCTGACGCTGCAAGCGGTCGAGCGGATCGAACTGGAGACGGTCGAGCTGGAGCTCGAATACGCGGCGAAGCTGATCTTCCCTGCGACGGCGGAGCGGATCCTCCGGAACTACGAGCAGCTGCTGGGGCAGATCGTGCATTCGCCGGAGATGCGGCTGGCGGAGCTGGAGCTGTTGACAGCTGAGGAGTGGCATCTGCTGCTCGAGCGCTTCAATGATACGGCGGCGGAATACCCCCGGGAACAGACGATCCACGGCTTGTTCGAGGAGCAGGCGGAGCGGACGCCGGACCGGATCGCGGTCGTAATGGAGCAGGAGCAGCTCACGTACCGCGAGCTCAATGAGCGGGCGAACCGGCTGGCCCGGGCGCTGCGGGGGAGAGGCGTGCAAGCGGACACCCTTGTCGGAGTCCTGGCCGAGAGGTCGCCCGAGATGGTGATCGGCATCCTGGCTGTGCTCAAGGCAGGCGGCGCCTTCGTTCCGGTCGATCCCTCTTATCCCGAGGAGCGCATCCGGTTTATGCTGGCCGACTGCGGGGCCCGCCACCTGCTGGCCGGCGCGGAGAGCCTGCGCAGCATCCCTGCCTCCTATGAAGGGGAGGTGCTCGAACTGGGGGCTTCCGCCGTCCTTCGAGAAGATGCCGGCCCCGCCGAACCCATAAGCGGTCCGCGGAATCTCTTATATGTCATCTATACTTCGGGGACGACGGGCCAGCCCAAAGGAGTGATGCTGGAGCACCGGAATCTGGTCAACCTGATCTGCCATCAGAGGACACGCTCCTCCATTTCCTTCCATGGAAATGTGCTTCAAAGCACCAGCATAAGCTTCGATGTGTGCTACCAGGAAATCTTCTCGACGCTGCTGTCGGGCGGGACGCTGCATATCGTCGACCAAGAAACCAAAATGAGCCCGAGCCGGCTGCTCAGCTACATTCAGAAGCACCGCATCCAAGTGATGCTGATATCGGCATCTTACTCTAAGGTTCTCTTCGGTGGATCCCTGACACCCGATCTGCCGTCAGTGTCCGATATCGTTACGGCAGGAGAACAGCTGATCCTAAGCGATTCCATGATAACCTATCTGAAGCGCAGCGGAATCCGCCTCCACAATCACTACGGTCCCTCGGAGACCCATGTCGTCACCACTTATACGATGGATCCCGGGCAGCCCATGGAGGAGATTCCGCCGATTGGGCAGCCGATTCAGAATACCCGGGTGTTGATCGTCAGTCCGGAGCTTCGCCTGGTGCCTCTCGGCGTTGTGGGAGAGCTGTGCGTCTCAGGCGATGCCGTGGGCAGGGGCTATCTGAATCGGCCGGACATCACGGAGGAGCGGTTCATCAGCCATCCCGATCTTCCCGGAGAGCGGATGTACCGTACCGGGGATCTGGCGAGGTGGCTTCCGGACGGGACGCTCGAATACGCGGGACGCCGCGATCACCAGGTGAAGATCCGGGGCCACCGCATAGAGATCGGCGAGATCGAGTCGAAGCTCCTGGAGGTGAAAGGGATTCGCGAAGCGGTGGTGCTGGCGCTCGGAGAAGCGGACGGGCAGAAGGCGCTGTGCGCTTACTTCGCGGTCCATAGGGATGAGGAGCTGCCGCCTGCTTGGCTCCGCACCGAGCTGGCCGGCAGCCTGCCCGATTACATGATCCCTACGCATTTCGTACAGCTGGAGCGGCTGCCGCTCACTTTGAACGGCAAGATCGACCGCGGAGCGCTGCCGGCGCCGGACCACCCGCTGCTCCAGCAGCACACTGCGGCTTACGAGGCCCCCGGCAATGGGCTGGAGGAGGCGCTCGCCGCGATCTGGCAGGACCTGCTGGACGTGGAGCGAATCGGCGTCCACGATGACTTTTTCGAGCTGGGAGGCCACTCGCTGAAGGCCATCCAGGCGGTCGAGTTAGCCCGGCAGCAGCAGCTGCCCCTTTCCTTAAAGGAGCTCATGGAGCTGAGAACGATCCGTGCCGCAGCGGAGCATATGCGCAGAGAACCGCTTAGCGAGGGGCTGACCGCGGCGGCAGCCGAGCACCCGGTAGGTGCCCAGCGACGCTACAATCCGGATTTTGTCCGGCCTGCGGACTACCCGTACTATTATCCCTGCTCCGTCGGCGCCGTCTTGGAGAAGCTTCGGTACGAGCGGAACCTTCAGGTTCCCAAAAGCTTCCTCACCAATGCCAGGGGAGACGGGGTGCTCTTCTATAAATACGGTACGAAGCGTCCCGAGGACCGGATCACGTACCACTCATCGCAGGCCCGCTTGGGCGAGCTGATGGGGTTTCCCCCTCTCCTCGAAGAGCTCGGCGTGTCCTTCGGCACCCGCAGCTTCGAGGAGCCGGACGAGGCTATCAGCTGGTGTGAGGACAAGCTGAGCCGCAAAGAGCTTGTGATACTCAGCGGCTCGACCTACTATTTGCCGTATACGCCCGAATACCGTGCGCCGCAGAAGGAGTTTCTCGACATCCTGGATCGAAGCAGCGATGAGATCGGCATCGGCCGCACGCACATCTATGTGCTGGTAGATATGACGGAGCACGAGTGCATCGTCTACGACAGCTCCTACCAATATTTCGGCCCCATCGGGCGGGAAGAGTTCATTCAGTCCTTCGGAGGCATCGGCCGGATGACCTTCATCGACCATCCGGCTCAGAACACCGTCGTTCCCTACCAGGTCATCGAAGTCCATACGGACGCTTGGAAGACTCCGGATGGAACGGGGTATGGCGAAGCGCTCCTGCGAGCCATAGTAGAAGCGTATCTGCATGCGCCCACCCTTGAGCTGGAAGAGAAGGGGGTACCCTTCCGCGTTGTCGCCGGACTGGATGCGATCACGCACCTGATCCGAACGATTGGGGACAGCTGCGGTAATCCGGAGCTTCTCCCAGGCCTGTCCGAGTTCATGTGCGAGATGGGCAACGCGTGGAAATACAAGCTTCATTTTCTGGCCGATCTCATCCAGGATCTTCAGGAACTCCTTCCAGGTCTGGAGCTGCCCGCCGATCCCCTGAACGAGGGGATTCATCTCCTCGGCGGCCTGTCGCTCGAATGCCGGACGCTCTCTCCTGGGCAGTGGGCTTCCAATGGGCCCCGGGTGCAGGCTCAGCTGTCCGGTCTTCATAGCAGTTTGCAGGATTATTTCCTGCACCTGAAGTCCGTCCTGAACGGCACGAAGGCGATGGCAGTGCAGAAGAGAGGATCATGAGATGAGCGTATTCCATTATCGAATCCTAAGGCCGGCGGCTGCGCTCCTGTTGGTGCTCCAACTGCTGGTCGGAGCTGCAAGCGGCCTGGCGGCCGCAGCCGGCGGCGGAGAAGGGGCAGCAGCGTCCGCGGGCATCGACACCGGACTGCTTCGGGCCATCGACGACTTGGTCGGCAGAGCCATGCGGGAAGGGGATCTTCCGGGCGTCTCCTTAACGCTGGTACAAGGGGACGCCGTCTACCGGAAGGGTTACGGGTACGCGGATGTGGAGAAGCGCGCGCCGGTGACCGACCGGACGCTGTTCGAGCTGGGCTCCAACACCAAGGCCTTTACGGCGCTCGGGATCTTGAAGCTGGAACGGGAAGGGGTGCTGGGCCTTGACGATGACATCCGGCAGCATGTGCCGTTCTTAACCCTGACGTATCAGGGGCAAGAAGCACACATAACGATCAGGCAGCTGCTCCTCCACAAGAGCGGCATCCCGTTCGGATCCATAGGGGCCATTCCGGCCCTGCAGTCAGGCAGTGCCCTGGAGCAGACGGTGCGTACCTTGGCGGGAACGGAATTGTCCCACCCGCCGGGGGAGCACTTCGAATATGCTACGGTCAACTACGATATCCTGGGGCTGATCATCCAGAATGCGGCCGGCGTATCCTACGAGGACTATATGCGGCAGCAGATCATTACGCCTCTTGGATTGCATGATACGTTTGTGTTCCGTGCAGAAGAGGGGCACAGCTTGGCCCAAGGCTACAAGATGGGCTTCTTTCAGCCGAGGGCCTACCTGGCGCCGGACTACAGAGGCAATACACCCGCCGGGTATATTCTCTCGAGCGGATTAGATATGCAGCGGTGGCTGCAGTACCAGCTGGGCCTGCAGCACCATGAGGCGCTGACACCGCTGATCGAACGGTCGCACGAGAGCGGGGAAGCCTATCACTTCGGGTGGGAGTTTGCGGAGGTGGACCATTCGCGGCAGATCACACACGGCGGGAATAACCCGGGGTTCTCCTCCTCGGTGATCCTTAGGCCGGAGGAGCGGCTCGGCATTGCGGTCCTCGCGAATATCAATTCCGCTTATACCGCTTCGCTCGCGCAGGGGATTGCCTCCCTGATGAGAGGGCAGGAAGCGAAGCTCACCGCTGCGGATACATACCGGGACTTCGACTTCATGGCCTCCCTTGTTGCCCTGGTCAGCATCCCGCTTGCGGGGGGACTGCTCTATTGGATGGGCAGAACCGTACGCCAGACCGTCCGCGGAGAGCGAAAGAGAATCCGGCTGGATGCAAGAACGCTGGCGTTCATTGGCTGCTCCGCTATTTTCGCGGGCATCTTCTGCTACACCGCCGTCTATATTGCCGGACACACTGTCTTTCAAGGACTGCCGTTCTCTTTCATTCAGGTGTGGTCGCCTGTCAGCATCGCAGCCGCGGTCTATTCTCTCTCCCTGCTCGGACTGCTCGTCTATGGGTATGTACTGCTGGTATGGGTCTTCCCGCGGCCCAAGGAGATCCCATACGGCTTCCTGCTCGTAATGAGCCTTACCAGCGGGCTTGGCAATGCCTCGATTATTTTTCTGATCAACACGGCCCTGTTCGGAGAGCAGTCGGGGCAGACGGCCATTTACTTTGGGCTCAGCCTGTTCGTCTATATCGTTTCCCAGAAAATCATTATGTCCCGGCTGATTCTCATCTCGAACCAAATCATTTTCGACAAACGGAAGGACCTGATCCGCAACCTCCTCGAGAGCTCCTATGAAATCATAGAACAAATGGAGGGCGGGACCATCACCGCCGGACTCAACAACGATACGGAACGGATGAACCGGTTGGTCGGCCTGCTGCTGTCTGTCGTCACCAACGTGTTGACGGTCTTCTTCTGCTTCCTCTATCTCGGCTATCTGAGCGGGGTGGGCGTGGCGCTGTCGGCCCTAGTGATTCTGATCACCGCCGGATTTTATATGTTCATGGGCAAGCGGTCGGGCCGGCTGTGGGAGCATTCCAGGGACATCCAGACGCAGTTCTTCCAGCTGATCCACGATCTGGTGTATGGGTTTAAGGAGCTGAGCTTGAACCGCAGGAGACGGGAGCAGTTCCAAGCGGAGATGACCGCGAACGGGGAGGCGTACCGTCAATTCCGCGTGAGGGCGGAGGTGAACTTCGCCAATGTCCAGATTATCGGAGAGCTCATGTTCGTCTTCGTGATCGGGATGGCCGTCTTCGTCTTCCCGCGTCTGTTCTCCAGCTTGGAGCTCAATACCGTGAGAAGCTTCGCCTTCGTGTTCCTCTATATGACGGGGCCGATCGTCAGTACGCTGAATGCCGTGCCCGAGCTGCTGCAGATTCGCATCGCATGGCGGCGGATCCAAGAGCTGAATCAGCGCCTGGCGGAAGGGAAGGAGACCGCGATCGTTTCTGCTCCTGAAGCGGCCGCCGCGGTGGAGACACCGGTGCGGCAGGTGGAACTGCGAAGTGTCAGCTATACCTACAAGCAGCAGGATGGCACTCCGTTCACGGTAGGCCCAGTCGATGGCCGCTTCCATACCGGAGAAATCACCTTTATTACAGGAGGCAACGGGAGCGGAAAAACTACGCTTATGAAGCTTCTGACCGGCTTATACCGTCCCGATGGGGGCGAGATTCGGATCAACGGCAGGAGCTCCCCTGCAGCGGAGATTCGCGAGAGCGTATCCGTCGTTTCCAGCGATGCATATCTGTTCGATAAGCTGTATGGTATCGACTTCGAAAGCAAAGAAGAGGACATCCGGCACTATCTGGAGCTGCTTCAGTTGAGCGGGAAGATCAGCGTGAAGGACGGCGTCTTCAGTACAGTGAAGCTGTCCACCGGGCAGCGAAAAAGGCTCGCCCTCCTGATCTGCTATCTGGAGGATCGTCCCGTCTGGATCCTGGATGAGTGGGCCGCCGATCAGGATCCGGAGTTCAGAGACTTCTTTTATTGCGTCATCCTGCCGGATCTGAAGAAGAGAGGCAAGTGTGTCATCGCGATCACCCATGATGACCGGTATTTTGGTCTAGCCGACCAGGTAATCAAGATGGAGAGTGGAAGACGGGTGTCATCCGTGGCCTTGGACAGCAGCCAGAGAGGCCCGGCTTGATTCGAATGGGCAGCCAGCAGAGTGGCTGTTAGTTATCGGTATCAGGAGAAGATCAAAAGCAGTTAAGCAGCCTTAGTACGGTATTCTATCGGACTAAGGCTGCTTAACTGCTCTTATTTTATATGGGTCGACTTGACCGGGGTAACTTCATTGGCGGGCGCCGGTTCTATTCCTTGCCAATCGCCTCTTCGACATGCTTCCAATCGAACACCTTCTTTAACTCATGATATACCTCTTCCCCCGTAAGGGGCATCTCATTCTCGATCCACCAATGGACAACGCCCAGAGTAGCCCCAGCGAATGCGGCCATAACAATCTCCGAGGAGCTGGAAATCGTTTGAGTTTTAGATTCTGTGCGGAGACGCTGCGTTATTCCCAAGGTCATTTCTTGTTTGATGACATACCTTAATGAGTCCCGTTCTTCCTGCAACAGCTGAGAGAATAACCTTTTGTATTTGATGGCGACAGCAAACAATTTTAAATGCACCTCTTCCGTGCTGCCTTCCGAGAAATGAAACTCCTCAGCAATTTGCTTTAGGGAATAAGCTAGCAAATCATATTTATCATTAAAATGGGTATAAAAGGTAGCGCGATGAACCATGGCTTCTTCACAGATTTCTTTTACGGAAATGGCATGAAACGAATGATGATTCATTAATGACAGCAAAGCTTGAGAAAGCAGCATACGAGTTCTTTTGACTCGCAGGTCTTCTTTTTTTTTTGGTCCCATACACATTTCCTCGCTTCTGTATCGTTAATCGACAGTTCCGCTTTATTGTTTATTGATTAACGTAATTATACACCTTACTATATAAGATACAACAGTAAATAAAGCATACACATGTCTAAAAAATGCACATGAGTCTAGTGATCAGAGCAGCTATGACAATTCCCAGGGAGCTGGAAAAGGAGACGGTAAAGATGGATAACCGGTTAAAGCCCCAAGAAACAGCCATTGTGATCGGAGGAGGCATCGCAGGCCTGCTCGCGGCCCGCGTTCTTTCTGATTATTATCAGGAAGTGATCATTGCCGAAAGGGATGAGCTGCCGCAAGAGCCGTCTGCTCGTCCAGGTACGCCTCAATCGTTTCATCCTCATCGTGTACTACCACGCGGGAATATAATTATGGAGCGTTTCTTCCCCGGCTATATCGATGATTTATTAGCTCAAGGGGCTGACCCCACACAGGATGAGAAAATGAGCCTATTCACGTCACACGGAGCTGTAGAAATTTCCTCCAATGAAAAAAATGCAAAGAGCAGCCGGGCATTATTGGAGTGGACGCTCCGCCAGCGTGTACAAAGGATTGTAAATATACGTATTCTTCCAGGGCAAGTGACAGGTCTGCAAACAGCGGCGGACGGCAGGCAGGTGACAGGGGTTCATATCAAAGAACGAATCGAACCGAAACAAGAAGCACGGCCCGTGGCGGCAGACCTGGTAGTGGATACGAGCGGACGTTCTTCCAAAGTCATTCCATGGCTGGAGGCTATGGGGCTTGAGGTGCCGGAGGCAGAACGTTTGAAGGTGTCGCTTGGCTACAGCACGCGTTATTACCGGGTGCCTCAAGGAATCAAAGAGAAATGGGGCGTCATGATTTCGGAAGCACAGCCTGCGAAAGGAATCGGTACGGGGATGCTGGGGTATATCGAAGATCACATGGCTCAAACGCTGCTGTTTAGTGCCGGGGGTGCACATTATCCTTCAACGGACCCGGAAGAGTACGAAAAGGAACTACAAGCCTTAGCTAGCCCCATGCTGGCGGAAGTGGTCAAAGAGCTGGAGCCGGTGGGCGCTCCGCGGGGCTACCGTACACCCGAATCGGTTCGTCAACACTTTGAGCAGATGGAAGATTGGCCGTCCGGATTACTCGTATTAGGCGATGCGTTTTGTAACTTTGACCCGATCCATGGGCAGGGGATGACCGTCGCTGGGATCGAAGCCGAAATGCTGGGCCTTTGTTTGAGCGAACAGCGGCATACCCCAGAGCCCAACTTTGAACGCAAAGTACTGCAGCGCATGCAAGAGGCGATTGAACCGGCGTGGTGGTTGAGTTCGGTTGCGGACCTGCGTTGGAACGGAGTCGCGCATGTGGGAGCCGAGCCGTTAAAAGGCGTAACCTTTGCGCAGAGCTATATTGATTTGTATGTCAAACAAGCCGTGAAGCTGGCGAACGAGGAGAACGATCCTTCTATGTTTCTGCAGTATTTTATGATGAACTCCTTGGTCCTTTCGCCAAGGGAAATCATCAATCCGCATATACTGAGCATGTTATTGACCGGGGATGGATCTCCTGAGGAGAAGCAATTGTTAGCTGAACTGGGGGATGCAGATGAGCAGCACATACAAGAGAGATTAGATGAGCTGATCCCTTCCTTTGCGTTGGCATATAGTCAGGAGACACAAATTTCGTTTTCTTCGATTTGACCTTTTATTAGGAGGGCCACACCTGCACCAGGTGTGGCCCTCCTCTTATGTTTCTACAACAAATATCCATATTTTCCTACCCTTGATTTATTTGACTAGCAATGAAGGAAGGATCATAAGGGCTTGCGATTGATTTAGAATAAAACCTTTGACAACCTTTTTGGTGTGATGCTAAGATAACTCAATCCCAAGTAACTTGGTAGGTTAACTTTAATTAAAATGTCAACTGGTTAACCAGAGACAGAGTCGATCCTAAAGGAGACTTTATTCTTTTTCTTAGGAAATGGTTTCTTATTAGGCAGCTTGTGTTTCATATCAAGAGCAATAGGGGGAGCAAAATGCTGCAAGCAAATCACATTCAACCCTACATCGGATATATTCTCATGGCAGGACTAGGATTGTTTATGCTATTCATAGCTTTATCGGTAAGAAAGTCACTGGTTCGTACTACGCATGACTACATTATTGCAGACCGAAAAATCGGCCTTGGCTTCGGGGTAGGTTCTGTAATCGCGGTCTGGACATGGGCGATGGCGGTCATGATGTCGTCCGGTCAAGCCTATTCATGGGGGTTATCCGGCCTCTTCTGGTTCACCGTTCCGAACGGCATCGCGGTCATGGCGATGGTTCCTTTTGCATTGCGGCTTCGGAAGGTGATTCCAAACGGCTATACCATCACCGACTTTATTCGTTCCCGTTTTCAGAATCGTCCTGCACTTATTATCGCGATTATTGGCATGATTTTTGGTATTTTCCTTGAGATCATCATTAACCTGAAGGGGGCTGTACTGCTCGTTCAGACGATATTCGGCATCCGGGAGATTATGATTCTTGCGATCGTTATTGTGGTCGTCACGGTCTATTCCTATTTCGGAGGAATCTGGACGTCCGCGATAACGGCTACCATCAACACACTGCTGATTACAGTACCTGCTGCCATTGTTGCCTTGTATGTGCTCTATAAGGTCGGCGGACCAGGGGTAGTGTTCGACTCCCTGAAGAAGCAGGATCCGGAACTGCTGTCGATCTTCCGCCCTGAAGCCGCGGCAGGCTTCGGCGTTACGCTGGCACTCGGTCTCCTTGCCTCCACCGTAGCGGATCAGACGTTCTGGCAGAAGGTATGGGCCATTAAGCCGAATTACGTGAAAAGAACCTTCATCTGGAGCGGAGCCTGGTTCTATCCGATTCCGATCGCGCTCGGACTGATTGGGTTGGTTGCGCTTGGTATCGGCCTTAAACTGGAGGACATCGGCGGCGATGTCACGGCAGTAGGTCCTTACCTGATTTCTCATTTGGGCCTGCCTCTGATCATTGTGATTTTGTATGCCTTGCTCGTACTAAACGCTTGCTACTCGACAATCGACGGTGCCTTCTCGGCTTTATCGTCCCTTGTGGCCGTGGATATTGTCAGGCCGCTCTGGCCGCGTCTGTCGGAGAAAAAGCTGTTTGCGGTTACGAAGCTCAGCATCGTCGCCTGCGCGGTTGTGGCAGGAGCAATCGTCATGTCGGGCCTGAATTTTGTCAGCCTTGTACTGACGACTTATGCCATCAAGACCTCGCTGCTTATCCCGCTCATTCTGGCGATATATTGGACCAAGCTGACAAGCAAAGGGTTTCTCTGGGGGATCGTGCTCAGCACCGCGATCGGGCTTCCCGTGCGCATTGCGTACGATGAGCTGGTTGGCACACTCGTCATTTTCGGTGTCAGCGCTATTGTGCCGGTGGTATGGAGTCTATTGTCCAAGGAAAAGCCGTTTGATTTTAATGTGCTGAAACATACGAATCAACTTAACGATGAGCTTGCAGAGCATGCTGTGTCAAATCAAGCAGGGCATGCTTACATACCCAAAAAGTCTGCAGGCAGGGAGGTGTAAATCGATATGGGATACGTAATCGCAGCCTCCATGATCTCGGTTATCGTCAGCCTCGTTTACCTTGGTTATGTATGGCGGTCCTTTCGTCTAGTAAGTCAAGAAAGGAACGCTTCTCATACGATGGCGGCAAGCGAAGGAACGGAATGGCAGAATGAGAAGTGGTTCAGCTGGAAAGCGTTCATCAGCATTGCTGCGTCAAGCGTCATTCTCTTTGCCTTGGGCAAATCGGCGGTGCTGTGGAATTATGTTCCGTTCATCGCGATTGGCTCTGCTATAGCAGTCATTCTTGCTTTCTCAATCGAATTTAAACATAGATCACAGTAAGAATTACACTCGTTTCAAAGAATAACAGTCACCCTATCCAGGGAACCAACGAAGGAGATCTGTAGATATGAGCGCTAACCCATCTAAAAAGAAGGCTCACTTGCTTGGTTTTATTCAACATGGAGTAAACAGCCATGCTATCGGGATGTGGCGCCATCCGAAGGACAAAGTGAATTGGGACTGGCAGAAGCCGGCATATTGGCAGCATATGGCTCGGACGATGGAGCGTGGATTATTCGACGCGATGTTTATCGCCGATGAGCTGGCCCCCTACAACACCTACCAGGAAAGCTCAGACGCATGCGTCAAATACGGTGTCCAATGCCCGACGCACGAGCCATCGACGATCGTACCGATCATTACCACTGCAACTGAAAAGCTTGGCGTCGGTGTTACGCTGTCTACTGCCTTCGAGCACCCCTATTCGATGGCTCGCAGGTTATCGAGTCTCGATCATTTATCAAACGGCCGGGTTGCCTGGAATATTGTTAGCTCTTATTCCAAAAGTGAATGGGATGCCTACGGTCAGGATATGACCGTACGGGCCGACCGCTATGAACGGATGGAGGAATACGTGGATCTGTGCTGCCAGCTCTGGGATTCGTGGGAGCCGGATGCCATCATCGCAGATAAAGAGAGTGGTGTATTCGCTGACCCGAATAAAGTGAAAGTCGTTGAATTCGAAGGGAAGTATTTCAAAAGCAGGGGAAGGCATTTCTGCGCGCCATCTCCTCAAGGTCGTCCCGTGTTCTGGCAGGCGGGATCGTCCGACCGGGGAAGGGACTTTGCAGTCCAATATGCGGAGGCTATATTCGCTGTACATCCGACAGCGGAGCGGATGAGACAGTACACAGACGATATTAACGCACGCCTTGCCAAATTTGGGCGTCCCGAAAATTCGATCGTTCGGATTTTCGGATTGCAAACCGTGGTAGGGCTGACCCGCGGAGAAGCAGAAGAGAAATATGAGCGTCTTAAGGCCAACATTCCTCTGGAAGCGGCATTAGCCTGGATATCGGGGCACTTTGGACTCGATTTCTCCAAGTATAGTCCGGATGAGTACATCCAGAATATCGAGGTTCCCGGTATCCAGGGATTGTTTGAATCTGTCATTTACTTAAAGGGTGGAGAGCCCGTGACAATTCGTGAGGCTGCTCTGTACTATGCCCAGGGCATGGGCATGCCGATTGCGGTAGGAACCCCGGCGGACATTGCCGACCAGATGGAGCATTTTATGGATGAGGGCGGTGCGGATGGATTTATGCTCATTGCCACCAATACACCAGGGTGCTTCGAGGAATTCGTTGATCTGGTCGTGCCGGAGTTACAAAGGCGGGGACGATACCGGACTTTCTATCCCGGTGAGACACTGCGCGAAAATCTTTTAGCGGAGTGATCATCGTATGGTGGAAGGGACTACGGAGCCGCCAACAGAGAAGTCCAATAAAACCGGCATAGAATCCATGCCGGTTTTATTTTTTTTCATTATGCCGATGTCGATGAGGCCATCACCTACCACGTCATGCGACTTTCTCACGTCTCGACCAGCAGCACGCAGCCGAAGGGCGGCAGCGTCAGCACCTGCCGCGCCGCGGGAGCATATACCGCTCCCGACAGGGCATCGGTCAGCTTCCCACCGTCCAGCCTTCCGGCTGGCAGATCGAGCTCCAGCTCCACCGGGTTCGGGCTGTGGTTCATCACTGCCAGGACCAGGTCCGTGCCGTCGTCGCGGATGTAGCCCAGCACCCCGAGCGCCTCCTCTTCGAGCCAGCTGCGGAATGTACCCCGCCGCAATGCGCGGTGGCGCCGGCGCAGCGCGATCATGGTGCGGAAGAAGCCGAACAGCTCCCGGTCCTGCGCCTCCTCCTCCCAGACCATCGGCCGCCGGCAGTCAGGATCATAGCCGCCCCTCATGCCCACTTCGTCGCCATAGTAGATCATCGGCATACCGGTATAGGTCATCAGGAAGAAGATGGCAAGACGCAGTCGTTCCACGGCGTACAACTTGTCATTCCAGCCCAGTCCGTGACGCTCGCACAACGTCAGGAACCGGTCGGTATCGTGGCTGCCGATCAAGTTGAACATCGCCTGGTTGGCGGCATCGCTGTGCATCATCCGGTTCAGGGCCAGCCGGGAAGAGAACTCGCGCACCCCGATGGCCTGCTTCGCGAAGAAATCGACGAGCGCTTCGCGAAGCACATAATTCATCACGCCGTCGAATTGGTCGCCGCGCAGCCACGGCCCCGCGTGATGCATAATCTCGCCGATAATCAGCGCATCCGGCTTCACCGCTTTGACCGTCTGCCGGAACCCGCGCCAGAACCCCATATCGACCTCGTTGGCTACGTCGAGGCGCCAGCCGTCGATGCCGGTCTCCCGGATCCAATAGGCCGCCACCTCCAGCAGGTATTGAGCCAGTCCGGCATCGGATGCGCGGAGCTTGGGCATCGTCTTGATTCCCGTCGCGAAGGTGAGATAGTTCGCCTCAGGCTCCTCGGTAACCGGGAACCGGTCGGCGTAATACCACTGACGGTAGCTGGAATTCTCACCTTTCTCGACTAGATCGCGGAACGCGAAGAACTCATTGCTTGAATGATTGAACACCGCATCGAGCATCACCCGGATGCCTAGCGCGTGCGCTTCGGCCACCAGGGTCCGCAGCAGCTCCATATCACCGAACTGCGGGTCGACCTGGAGATAATCGGAAATATCATACTTGTGCGTCGAAGGGGACAGGAAGACCGGAGTCAGGTAGATCAGATTGACGCCGAGGTCGTGCAGATAAGGAAGCTTCTGCCGAATGCCGGCCAGATCGCCGCCGTACCACGAGTCGGGACGGGGACGGGCCTCCGGCGACCAGGCTTCCGTCTGCGCGGGATCGTTGGAGGTATCTCCGTTGCAGAAGCGCTCGGGGAAGATCTGGTATACAACCGCATCGTGGATCCAGTCCGGCACCTCGTGCACATTCGATGGGTTGAGGTAAGGGAATTGGAACAGCCCGGCCTTATCCCGGTGCACGGACGCCCCGCGTTCACCATACCACAACGCTTGGCCCTCAGCGTCCTCCAGCAGGAATAGGTAGCGCACTCGGAACGTCATTGTCTCGATAAGTCCCTCGAAGTAATCGTGTGCGCCCGTCGAGGCTGCAAGCTCCAGCTCAAGCGGCACCTCATGTCCGTACGGGACATAGCGGTCCGAATGCAGCACCCTCGCTCTGGCCACCTCGCCGCGCTTGGCGCGGATGCGCACCTTGATAGCGTCGGAACGCACGGCGAAGGCATAAGGGATATCGTCAATATGATAGATTGCTTCCAGATTCATAGCAGGTTCTCTCCTTTTTTTCTTATCAGGACCGTCCCATCCGGTCTATCCCTTGGCCGCACCGGCGGTCAGGCCGTCCACCAGGAACCGCTGCAGCCAGATAAACAGGATCATAACCGGGACGGCGAGCAGTACCGCGCCGGCCGCGAAGACCGTGAAATCGGTGGAGTTGAAGCGGCTTACCATGTCATAGAGCCCGATGGCCAGCGTCGTCTTGTCCCCGGTGCGCAGGATCAGCTTGGCGAAGATGAAGTCGACCCACGCCCCGTTGAAGATCACCAGGCTTACATAGGTGAGCATCGGCTTCGACAGGGGAAGCATGATGCGGGCGAAGATCTGCCAGTTCGTCGCTCCGTCGATTCGGGCCGCCTCGTCCAGAGTCCGGGGAATGGTGTCATAGAAGCCCTTGGCTACGAACACGTTGGAGAGGAAGGATCCCGAGCTGTAGACCAGGATAAGCGCCCAGTGGCTGTTCAGCAGATTGAGCTGCAGGAGGAGCACGTAGATGGCGATCATAGACATGAAGCCCGGAAACATGTTCAGCACGAGGATCCCCATGAGGCCATAGCGCCGCCCCACGAACCGGAAGCGGGCCACCGCATACGAGCCGAGCAGCGTGAGGAACGTACCGAACAGGGTAGAGAAGATAGCGACCTTCAGCGTGTTCCGGAACCAGAGCAGATAATCGTATTTGCGTCCAGACAGCAGCTCCCGGTAATGATCCAGGGTCAGGCCCTGCGGCAGCAGTGTCTCGCTGTACAGGCTGGTCCCTGTCTTGAACGAGGAGAGCAGAATCCATAGCGCGGGATACAGACTGGCCAGCAAGGCGGCAGCCAGAATGACATAGGTCAGGATCAGTCTGATGTTCATGCTGACATATCCTCCTCGCGGTAGGATCGGCTTCGCCGGTAATTGATGATGGACAGGCTTGCTACGATAATGAAGATGAGGATACCGATCACCGCAGCCATATTATACTGCCGGTTGTTCAGCGTCAGCTTGTAGAGCCAGGTCACGAGCAGATCCGTGCCTCCCGCATACTGGTAGTCTGAGATGGCGGGATTGCCCTCGGTCAGCAGGAAAATCACGTTGAAGTTGTTGAAATTCCCCGCAAACTGCATGATGAGAACGGGAGCCGTAGTGAACAGGACCAGGGGCAGGGTGATGCCACTGAACCGCTGCCACGGGGAAGCACCGTCTACCGTGGCAGCCTCGTACAGATCCCGGGGGATGGTGGTCAGCACGCCCGAGATCAGGATCATGGACAGCGGCACCCCGATCCACATGTTGACCGTTAGCACCGTGACCTTCGCCCAGAAGGGGTCGGTCAGCCACGGCAAGCCTTCCAGACCCAGGAGCCGGAGGGTTTGGTTCACCGGGCCGAACTGGTTGTTGAGCAGATTGCGGAATACCAGCAGCGACACCAGGTTCGGAAGCGCGAAGGGAATGACCAGCAACGTGCGCCACAACGCTTTGAACTTCACCTCCGGCTGGTGGATCAGCACGGCCAGCGCCATCCCGCCGAAGTAGGTGGTGATCGTGGAGAGCAGGGTCCAGATCACGGTCCACCCGAACACCCCGAAGAACGTGCGGCTCCAAGATTGGAGAGAGATCAGATTGGTGAAATTCTGCAGCCCCACCCAGTTCACAAGCTTGGCGGGGGGCAGGTTGGGGGCGGCAAAGTCGGTAAAAGCGAGCAGAATGCTGAAGAGCAGCGGAAGCACGGTCAAGAAAAGCGCGGCGGTCAGGGGAAGCGCCAGAATGATGTAGGGAAAGTGCCGTCCGCCCAGCGCCAGCAGGCTCTCGCGGAAGGTCTCCAGCCTCTCGCCCCGCTCCGCGCGGCTGGCCTGACGCTTCGCATCCCGGATGCTGAGCACATAGAGGCCTGCCAGAAGCAAGAGAAGGATCAGGGCGATGAGTCCGTCGATCATGAGGAAGATCGAATGGTCGCCGTCCGTCATCCGGTATTGATTGCCCGTCTTGACCATCTGTCTTGGCGTGGTGCCGAGTGTGATCAGGCCGTGCAGGCGGCGGGTCAGGCCGGCCGCTCCCCAGCTGACGGCTGCGGCGCCGACTGCCGCAAATGCCAAGCCCTTCATATACTGCCGGTTATACAGCTGTCCGGCACCCATCCACAGGGCGGACAGCGCGGCGGCCTTCGTAGTTCGATTCCATTTCATAGGCTCATGGCCTCCTGCCAAAAGGTCGTAAGGGTAGGGTGATCCTTATTTGTGGGGGGACTGCTTCTGATTCTGGTCCCGGATCGTCTGGACCGCCTTGTCCAGGGAAGTCCGTACGTCCGCCTTGTCATTCCATATCGCGGAGATGGCGGCCTCCACGGGAGCCCAGACATTAGCCATCTCGGGAAGGGAGGGCATGGGATGGGAATGACCGAACTGTTCCAAGAAACCGCTTACAACTGGATCCTTCTTCAGTAGGGGATCTTCCGCTGCCTCTTTGTCGGCCGTGATACTGCCGGTGGCCTTGAAGTTGGCCAGCGCATTCTCTTTGTTCGTCAGAAAATCAGCCAGAAGCTTGGAGGCGTTCGGGTACTTCGTATACGAATTCACATAGTAGGCACGAATGCCGGAGAGCGAGATGCTGTTCCTCCCCCCGGGCAGCTGGGGGAGGGGAGCGACACCGAAGTTGACCTGATTCCGGAAGCTCCCTACGGACCAAGGGCCGTCGATGTTGAAGGCCAACTTGCCCTGCTGGAACAGCTGCGTCTTCACATCATAGGTGACATCGGCCGTCTGCACAGGCAGAATGGACTTCAGACTCTGGAAGTAGGTCATACCTTCCACCGCCTCCGGAAGATTCAGGCCGATGTCCGAAGGGTCTGTACCGTTCTTGCCGTAGACGTAACCGCCGAGGGCACTGATGAACGAGTAGTTATAATACAAGCTCTTGTTCTCCCACATGACGGCGTACCGATTCGTGGAGGGGTCATTGAAGGTGCGGGCGAACTCGGCAATCTCCTCCCAGGTGCGGGGGGCCTGCTTGACAAGGTCTTTGTTGTAATAAAGCGCATACGTCTCTATCGATTTGGGGTAGCCGTAGAGGATACCGCCGAAGGTAACCGCTTGCACAGCGGTCTCAAGCTTCGTCTGACGGATGCTCTGCGCGAGCACATCATTGGGAAGCACCAGGTTGGCGCTGGCTACATCCCCCAGCCGGTCATGCGGCAGCAGCACAACATCCGCCGCGAGGTTGGCCGGACCGTCGTTCGCCAGCTTGCCCGGCTGGTCGGGCGACGGGACTTCCTCCATCGTAACCGGGACGCCGAACTTCGCTTCGAACGCTTTCAGTGCAGGGAGCAGGAAGGCGGATTCCGACTTCTCTTCCCAGATGGTTAGCGCTGCCCCCGCTTCGGGCATCAGCTCAGCCGCTTCGGCGGATCCAGCGCTCTGCGCTCCCGTCTGCTCCGGGGCGGGGGAGTCGGCGGCATGACTGCCGGAGGAGCCGCTGCCGTTCAGACTGCAGCCGGACAGCGAGCATGCGAGAAGAACGGCCGTGACACTACGGATCCACAGCTTGCGTGAACAATTCAAACTCATCGTATGAGCCCCCCAAGGGTATGAAATTTACAGGAAACCGGTTTCCACGAGAACAAAAATAGCATAATCTTCCTGAAGGCGCAATCCCATTTTTTTTGCAGGCCTTGGGAGTTCAAGCCCACTGGAACTACATGTTCCTCCGTTTGGGCTATTGCGCAACAGCCTCACCTGCTGGTATAATCCGGAATCAGATAGACGTGTAAACCAAAGGGCAATGCTTCCCGGACGCATCCGGTGACAACCCCGCTGATCTCAGCGGGGTTATTTCTTTGGGCGAAGAACAAGCAACGTAGAAGGAGGCCCCAGAACATGGAAGAATCAGTTGAAAAGAAAGCGGTACTGACGCAAGCGGACCTGGCAGAGGGATGGAGACAATGCGGCCTGGCGCAGGGACACGCGGTCATTGTCCATGCGTCGCTAAGCCGGCTTGGGTATGTGGTCGGAGGGGCCGAGACGCTGATCCGGTCGCTGCTCGAGGTGGTCGGGGAGGAGGGAACGCTCCTGATGCCATCCCAGACCTGGCGTAACCTTGACCCGGCTGCCGGTGTGCACTGGGAGGCTCCCGTAGAGAGCTGGCCGGTCATCCGCGCACACTGGCCCGCTTATGATAAAGACATTACTCCCGCAGTAGGCATGGGGGCCGCAGCAGAGATGCTCCGGAAGTGGCCCGGCGCCCGGAGGTCGGACCATCCGGCCCGCTCCTTCGCAGCGGTCGGCCGGTACGCGGAAGAGCTCACCGAAGGGCATGACCTCTCCAACATCTTCGGCGACGGATCACCGCTCGAGAGGCTGTACCGGCGCAGCGGGTATGTGCTCCTGATCGGCGTAGGGCATGACAAGAACACTTCGCTGCACTTGGCGGAAACCCGGGCTCGGTTCCCCTCCAAGCGATACTCGGAAGAGAGCAGTGCCATGCGGGTAGGCGGCAGGAGAGAGTGGGTCACTTATACGACCCAAGTCGTAGACGACAGCGACTTCCTGCGCCTCGGGGACGAGTACGAGCGGGAGAAGGGACTTGCAGTCCACAGAATTGGCGGTGCGGACGTCCGGTTACTGGAACAGCGGCCGCTGGTCGACTGGGCCGCCGCGTGGATGGAACGGCATAGGTCCTAAGGATGCCGTTATGGGAAGCGGGCGAGAGGGAAACTGCCGGCGGGTCAAAAAAGACTCGTCGTATTCCCTCGGATTAAGAAACCGTCCGCCGCTTAGAAAAAAACGCAATGAACGCAACGAGGGTGATGAATTGCTGGACTTTATCAAGCGTTGGTATTGGTATGACTGGATGATGTTCGTCATTCGGACCATCCTTTTCGTTTCTCTTCTCTTTACAATGGAACATGTTTCTGAAAAGTTGACTGTCCCTTTCTGGTTAGGGGCTCTGTGGGGGATCACGGCTTTTTTCATTCCTTGGGTTTGTTTACAAAGGCACTATACGTATTACCTGATCGCGGAAATGGTCATATCAGGGGGATTATGCCTATACATGGTCTCCTTGTTCCCCGAAGCCTACGTGGCTTTTTTAAGTCCGGCTTTTATGATTGCCAGCAATAGCGCCCAAAAGTCATACCGTTGGTCTGGCCCGATGACCATCTTGGTCTTCCCCGCCTTATTTGCGGAACTGTCTGAACCAGGCAGCCTGCTAACCATGATCTTCCAATTCGGCCTCATTTACGCGGTAGGGTTTGCCTTTCAATTGCTGGTTGTGAACCATCGGCAAAGTCAAATGATTCGTGATCAATATGCCGTGCTGGAACACTATTCGTCGCAAGTGGCGCGAATGACATTGGCGGAAGAGCGAAACCGGCTCTCGAAGGATCTTCATGATACCATGGGACATTCCTTTACTTCCATTATGATGGGGCTTGAAACGTTACGCTTGGAAGTGAACACCCCGGAAGGGGAGCGGAAACTCGATTCCTTGGTAAAACTAACCCGCGGCAGTCTGGATGAGGTCCGTCAATATTTGCATCAGGTTGGCGCTGCACAAGATTCTCTTACCCTTGTAGAGTCGTTGCAGGCATTGACGGCGGAGTTTCAAGCGCTGACTAAAGTGACGGTTCGAATAAGGATACTAGGCGATGAGGTTCAGGTATCCAAACAGGTCAAGATGACCCTGTACCGTTGTCTGCAGGAATCGCTGACAAATGCCGCACGTCACGGACAGGCGGGTGAAATTGAGGTTCGCCTGCAGTTTGAGGAGAAGCAGATTCGACTGGTAGTGCAGGACAACGGGGTGGGTACCGAAGAACTTCGGGCGGGTTTTGGTTTAACGGCGATGAAGGAGCGCGCTTCCGATTTGCAGGGACAGGTGTCCATTCACTCGAATCCGGACGAAGGAACGGTCGTGACCTGCACATTGCCCAGGCAAGTGGAGCAGCAGGAGGAGGCGATCCGGCTGCTGTTGGTTGACGACCAGCCATACATCCGGGAGAGCCTTCAAGTGATGTTGGAGAGAGAAAAAGATCTCCAAGTCGTGGGACTTGCGGAGGACGGGGAGCAGGCGGTGGAACAATGCGAGCGGCTTCGCCCACATGTCGTTCTCATGGATCTACATATGCCCCGTATGGACGGTGTGGAAGCGGCCAAACGAATGAAGCAAAAGTATCCGGGTGTCCGTGTGCTGATCTTGACCACATTTCAAGAGACCGAAAAAGCTGTGGAAGCTTTGCGGAGCGGAATCGACGGGTACTTATTAAAGTCTTCGGAGCCGAAGGAGCTTTCCGAAACGATACGTCTTGTGCATCGCGGGGTGAGAATGATCGCCCAAGATGTCACCAGCCAATTGATTCAAAACTATGGAGGAGCTTCTAGGGAGCAACCGGCAGAGCCGGACAAACCGCTTCCTCCTTCGGGGTTGACCCCGCGGGAGATGGATATTTTGCTGTGTTTATCCAAGGGGCTTCGTTATAAATCGATCGCGGCCAAATTGTATTTATCTGAAGGAACCGTCCGCAATTATGCTTCCACGATTTATGCCAAGCTGGGCGTTCGCAATCGGGATGAGGCTTTACAAAGAGTTTTCGGAAATCAAATATAGATGGTTTGGGAAGACGGCACGGGTTTGTACCTTTGAAAAAAGGACCAGATCCGTGCTTTTTTATTTATCCGGTGCATTTGCCCAGCATGAATGTCATATGACATTCTGTCATCCCGGCAGGGAATTCGCTTGCGGGGCGCGGGATAAAAAAAACGGTGACAGAAAATCACTCCCTCCTATGACACGTGGTTTGCCATACTAGCCCAAGAGAAGGAGGACAGGCTAGAAGCGAACCGATGTTTCACGAAACAAAAGACGAGAGGGAGAACAAACCATGAGCAAAATGAATCCCAAGTTGAATTTGGCGGCGCTAGTATTGTGTGCGGCCCTGATGACGGCATGCACCCCATCCGATAGCATACCTGTATCGGAACAGGCAACGGAACAACCGAACCTGGATGGCCCGCAGGATACCAAGGAAGCAGAGGCATTTGCCGATTCTTTATTTGCAGAGGTAATGAAAAAATACAATGTCAACGGTTCAAATTTTGTTGTTGTCAAGGATGGCAAGGTATTGGTAAACAAGGGGTATGGCTATGCCGATCTGGAAAAGAAAATTCCTGTCGATCAACATACCGTCTTCCAAATCGGTTCCGTTTCGAAGACATTCACCGGATTGGCCGCCATGCAGCTTGCCGATCAAGGGAAACTTGACCTTCATGAGGACATCCAAACGTACTTGGGAGGAATGAAGATTCCAAACAAGACCGAAAAAAAACTGACCATGTTTGATATGCTTACGTATACGAGCGGGGTTGATTTACCAGATAGTACAAGTTTTATTGGGCCTGAGTATGTAGATAAGGACATCCCGATGAAGCAGTTCCTCCTGGATCATATGCCTACGGTGGTCCGGCCTCCCGGTGAAGCTTATACGTACGATAACTTTGCTTTCTTGTTAGCGGGATATGCGATAGAAAATGTAAGCGGCATGCCGTTCCATCAGTACATGGACAAGAATGTGTTCAAGCCGCTGGGCATGAATTCGACCAGCGTACGTATCATCCCGAAGCTTCTCGATCGCATGGCCGCTCACTATAATCCGGCCGGCGACCTGATTCCGGTCGAAGGAACTGCCCCGACCGACGGGCCGCAGGGGAGCATCATATCGACTGGCGATGATATGGCCAAGTACTTGATTATGCAGCTGCAAAAAGGAAAATACGAAGACCGGCGGTTGGTCAGCGAAAAGGCGGCCGAGCAGATGCACACGTATCAGATTTTCGCCGATAAGAGCATTCCGATCACCACCGTAGGGGGATTCGAAGGCTACCGCAAAGAACTGGCGAATGGCCAGCATGTCGTTTTGAAGGGCGGGAATATGACGGGCCATCAATCTTTGATCGTTTTGGTACCCGAGAAGAACACCGCATTTTATATGTCGTACAATAATGATACGATGATGAGTTTGGAAGTATATGAAGCCTTTATGGATCACTATTTTCCTCAGACGAAACAGCCGGAGAAACCTGTGTATGTCCCTTTGGCTGAAAAGGATGCGGAGAAATACGTCGGACTGTATCAGAATACGCGCTTTCATTTCTTGAAATCGAAATTTTCGTACGCCGACGGGACGTTGCAGATGGAGACAGGGACGCCGGGCAAGCACACCTTCCAGATGATTACTCCGCTGCTGTTTGAAGACGAATCCGGCAATAAGCTGGCATTTAAAAAAGACCATCGCGGATCCATTGAATATTTTTATTACGACAATTTTGAGGGATTTCACCTGGGATCGGATTCGCGAAAAATCCATAGGAAGCCGCCGTTTCCCGATGTAGCGGAGGAAAACAAACATAAAAGCTTCATTGACGATTTGCATGCCCTGGATATCATGGGAGCAAAATCGGGCGGCAACTTTGAGCCGCAGGCAATCATGACGCAAGGCGAGTTTGCTGACGCGCTGTTTCGTGCCCATGGAATGTATGGGTTCCCCTATGCCATTGAAGGAACGAAAAAGCAAATGATAGCCGGTCTCCCTCCATTGGACTCGAATGCGGGCATGACAAGGCAAACCGCAGCGGTCATGATTCAAAACCTGAAAGCACTCAAGCCGGCGTCCGAAGTCCGATTGAGCGGTCAAACGGACGCGTGGGCGGTTGAGGCCGTTACTGCGCTGGTTTCGCAGGGCGTTATCGATCCGGATACCATCGTACAGGCCGATGGCACCGTCGATTTCCGTTCCAACCAGCCTTTGCTTCGGCAGGAGGCAGCTGCCCTGTTGGATAAAGCGTTTGGCCATTATGCTTTACCGCTCCCGATAAAATAAAACGTTACACATAAACACGGCGTATCCCTCGTCGATCTGGTGCTGCCGAAGGTACATTTGAAACTCGCAAGAGTGACTCTTATAATAAGAAAGGCTAGTACTCATTTCCAGGAGGTCGTCTTATGCCCGTGCGTAAACTATCTGTCGATTATGATCAATACGAGAATGGAGTCGAAATCGTAAGTTTAATAGAAGAGCTTGCAGACAAAGAAGAGAGCTTACAGCTTGAAAGCCTCATCATCGGTGACTGGGGCGGCGCCTACGAGAATGATTCCAGTGAAATTGTCGAAGCGCTGGTTCGGTTGAAAGACCGCTTTCCACAGCTGCGCAGCTTGTTTATTGGCGATATGTCCTCAGAAGAATGCGAGGTCTCTTGGATTAATCAATCCAACCTGGGCCCGATTCTATCTGCTTATCCCGAGCTTAGCTCACTCACGATTCAAGGAAGCACAGGGCTCAGCCTGGATCCTGCTCGCCATGACAAGCTGGAGGAGCTTACGATCATTTGCGGCGGGCTTGGCAAAGACGTCCTTGCCAGCATTAGCGAAGGCAGCTTCAAAAACCTCAAAAAGCTGGAGCTGTATCTAGGGGTGGAAAACTATGGATTCGACGGGAGCCTCGAAGATGTTCTCCCGCTGATCGAGCCCGGAAAATTCCCCCAGCTTACCTATCTTGGGCTCAAAAACAGCGAAATTCAAGACCAAATTGCGATTGCAGTAGCCAATGCGCCTATTCTTGATGGACTACATACGCTGGATCTTTCCCTGGGTACGTTAACGGATGCTGGCGCTGAAGCACTGATCAACAGTGAGAAGATAAAGAAACTGGAGCATCTTGATTTAAGCCATCATTACATGTCGGATGAAATGATGAATCGGTGGAAGCAGTCAGGCCTGAGCGTAGATATCAGCGATCAGCAGGATGCGGAGGATGACGAGGATTACCGCTATCCTTCCTTGACGGAATAAAGATGCAATCGATGATTGTCATTGGCAATTCCGATAATAGAAGAACAACCGGACTGCAAGCGGCGAGAGCTCGGCTGGGGTTACCCCCAGCCCTTGTTTTGAATTATATCGATGTGCTGCAGGGACAAGCATCCTTGAGTTCGATTGTACAAAGTCTGGGGCGGGGGACGATGGATGAACCGCCCTTGCTTCGGCTCGACGCGCCAGGGGAGCATTTTGAAGTGGAACGTGAGCTTATAGCACTTGGCGCCCCTGATGCGGCAAGCCTCCCTATAGACGAGCGATGGGTGGGGTATAACAAGAGCGTGGTTCAGCCTATTCCGGTTAGGACGGCCCATGGTTTGAAGGAAATCAAGGGCAAGCTGTATCATCCTTCCCAGTGGTTTCGCGGGTATTGCAGGCTGTTGTCCCGACTGGACAGGGAGGCCATACAGCTGTGGAATACGCCGAGATGGATGAATGCTCCTGAGGAAATAGCCGCGATGTTCGATAAGAGGCACACGCACCAGATCTTATCATCCGCTGGATTGCCGGTGCCCAGAAGACTAGCTTCGCCGGAAGCCATTGCGGATTACAATACTCTGCGGGATGCTATGGTGAATGAGCGGATGCACCGTTTATTTATTAAGCTGGCATCAGGCTCCGGCGCGTGCGGCGTCATGGCGTACCAAGTCAACCCCGCTACAGGGGCAGAATCGGCCGTGACTACGATTGGTGTGCAGAGCTATCAAACCAGACCTCCGTTATTCTATAACGTCAAAAAGCTGGTGACCTACACAGAACGCCCTGTCATCCGCCAAATCATCAACTGGTTATTAGGGCATGGCGCTCATATAGAGCAATGGATTCCGAAAGCATCTTATCAGGATCGCGCTTATGATATCCGGCAGCTTGTGGTAGCCGGTAAGGCTTGTCACAGTATTGCCAGGGCAAGCCGAACACCGATAACGAACTTGCATCTCGATAGCGACCGGCTCAGCTTGGATGCAATTGGCCTGCCTGACGAGCTTCAGGCTGCCGTGCGGCAATGTGCCGAACAGACGTTAGCGGCCTTTCCACATTCTACCGTCGCGGGCATCGATGTATTATTGAGCAGCACGTCCTTTCGGCCCTATGTACTCGATGTCAATCCGTTCGGAGATTTGCTGTATCATAGTCATTATGAAGGACATGACCCCTATGAATGGGAAATGAGAATGGCTTCACTCCCTTCGAGGATCTCAATGGAAGGGGATCACCACCATGTTTAACATGAATGAAATTGTAGGCAGTCATGATATTCTCATGATTACACTGGATACGCTGCGCTATGACGCCGCCGTCATGGAGGAAGACAACTGCCCGAACCTGTGCGGCAGCGGACCTTGGGAACTTCGGCACACGCCGGGCAGCTTCACTTATGCGGCGCATCATGCTTTCTTCGGCGGATTTCTGCCCACCCCGGCTACAACCGATAAGTCAGAGCATGTTCGATTATTTCATTCGAAGAATACGGGATTCAAGATCCATCCCTATACATGGCAATTTGATTCGACGGATATCGTGTCCGGATTGCAGGCAGAGGGCTACCGTACGATCTGTATTGGAGGCGTCATCTTTTTCACCAAAAAAGTTCCGCTCGCCAAAGTGCTTCCCGGCTATTTCCAGGAAAGCTATTGGAGAATGAACTTTGGGGTTACGAATCCACGCTCTACCGAGCATCAGGTGAACCATGCCATCAAGCTGCTGCACAATTCGGAGAAGACGGAGCGTCTGTTTCTGTTTATGAATATTTCAGCGATTCATGGGCCGAATCATTATTTTGTGCCCGGAGCGAAGAAAGACTCGGTAGAGACGCAGCGCGCGGCACTCCGATATGTTGACGGCGAGCTTGGCCGATTATTTCAGGAATTCAGAGAACGGGAACGGCCTGTATTTTGCATGGCGTTCTCCGATCACGGCACCGCCTTCGGTGAAGATGGCTACAACGGCCACAGGCTTGCCCATGAGGTCGTATGGAACGTGCCTTATCGCGAATTTATTTTGTAAGGTGAGAAGAGGAGATCAATTATGAGCCATACGGTCCACCCTACTGATTTGGACATCATCCAGAACCCGGAAGCTCTGCGCAGCTGGAAGGATAACCTGACACTAGATCCTTACCGGTCTTATCTGTACTCTTATCCGCACAAAACTTCCTATCGAGAACTCGAGACGAGGCTGCCGCTTTCCGATCTGTGGAGCCAGGAATTGGCAGATACGTTCTTTTTATATATGCATATCCCGTTTTGCGGGGCCCGCTGCGGCTTCTGCAATCTATTCACATTGCCTGACAAGAGAGCCGATGTGCATGCCCAGTATGTGGATGCCTTGGAAAGACAAGCTGCACAATGGGCGCCGTTCCTTCAGAATAAGCCGGTTGCCCGATTCGCGATCGGAGGCGGAACGCCGACTTTGCTCGAACCCCGCCAGCTTGACCGGTTGTTTCATATTGCCCAGCATGTCATAGGCGTGGATCCGCTTCAAGCTTCCATCTCGGTAGAGACATCTCCCGAGACGGTAACCTCCGAACGCCTGGCCATTCTAAAGAGCAGGCAGGTGGACCGGGTCAGCATGGGCATCCAAAGCTTCATCGAGTCGGAAGCGGAAGCGATCTATCGTCCGCAGAAGCCGCAGGAAGTCGAAAGAGCTCTGGAACAGCTCAAGCAGTACCAATTTCCGATCCTTAATTTGGATTTGATCTACGGCCTTCCCGGTCAAACCCTTGATACATGGATGTATTCGCTGGATAAAGCGCTGTCCTATGAGCCGGAGGAGATCTTTATTTATCCGCTGTACACCCGCGAGCACACGATTGTAAAGCCGGAGCAGATCAGGCAGAGCGGCGAGGATCAGAGGGTAAGGTTCTACCGCGCGGCGCGGGAACGTATGCTTGCGCACGGGTATACCCAGTACTCGATGCGGAGGTTCGCCAAAGCGGAAGCGGGTTCGGCGAAGCCATTGCTTCCTTATGGCTGTCAGGAGGAAGGGATGGTCGGACTCGGCTGCGGTGCGCGATCCTACACAAGATCGGTCCATTATTCCTCGCGATACAGCGTAGGGCGTTCAGCCACAGCAAGCATCATAGCCGACTACGTGGCTGCAGCCGATTACACCCATGCCGATTACGGCATTGTGCTGAGCAAGGATGACCAACAGCGCCGCTTCATCCTGAAAGCGCTGCTTCATACGGAAGGCTTGGTGTTGAGCAGCTATGCGGAGAGGTTCGGAGCGTCCGTTCTCGCCGATTATCCCGAGTTGAATCTGCTTCTGCATACGGACCTTGCTGCTGTAGAGCAAGAGGTACTGCGGCTGACGGAAGAAGGGCTTATGTACTCCGACGCCATCGGAGATTGGTTCATCTCCCCGGATATCCGGGCGCGCATGGAAAGCTGTGTGCTCTCATGAAAGCGACGATTTATTTCCGCGGGAGCTTAAGCTCGTGCAATTACGACTGCCCGTACTGTCCTTTTAGCAAGAACACGGATAGCCAGGAGACATTGGCGAAGGACCGGCTGCAGGTGCAGACCTTTGTCGACTGGGTTAGGAATCAAGAGGACAGCGGACATCAGCTGTCCGTGTTCTTCAACCCTTATGGCGAAGGGCTTACGCATCGTTGGTACAGGGAGGCCTTGGCTCAGCTGTCGCATATGCACCACGTGGATAAAGTCGCTATCCAAACCAACTTATCCGCTAATCTCGATTGGACGAGCGAGTTGAACCCGGTAACAGCTGCATTCTGGGTTACCTACCATCCCGGGCAGACGGAGGAAGAGCGATTCTTACGGCAATGCGGCAAACTCTACGAACAAAAAATCCACTTCAGTGTAGGTTGTGTCGGTGTCAAGAGCGCGTTCCACTCCATTTCTTCCCTAAGGAAGGCATTGCCTGAAGATGTGTATATGTGGGTGAACGCCTACAAAGATAAACGGGATTATTATTCTGCCGAGGATACAGCGTTTTTGAGCCGTATAGACCCCTATTTTGTACATAATGCCAAGGATTACGACAGTCTGGGCAAGCCGTGCCGTGCCGGACACCATGTGTTTTATGTCCAAGGAGACGGGCGCGTCAAGCGCTGCTATAAGGATCGGCAAGTGATCGGCAATCTGTATAAACATGGGCTGGAAGGCATCTCAAAAGAAAGCCCGTGCCGGATGAAGCAATGTGATTGTTATATAGGCTATATCCACATGGAGGGGCAGCCGTTCGAGCGTATTTACGGAGACCGCCTACTTGAGAGGATCGCTATGTTATCGTAGAGGAGGACAGAGCCATTGGTCGGGAAGGCAATATGGTTAACAGGACTTCCAAGCTCTGGTAAAACAACGACGGCCATAGCTCTGACAGCGGCTCTCCAGGAAAGAGGCGCTAGAGTCGAATGCTTGGACGGCGATGAGCTTAGACGCGAGGTAGGACGAGAGCTTGGGTTCGGCAAAGAAGACCGGCTCGAGAATATTCGCCGAGCCGTCTATATTAGCAAGCTGCTGAACCGCAATGGGGTGACGACGATCATCTCTATGATCGCGCCCTATGCGGAAATGCGGAACTATGCACGGGCAGAGCTGGAGTCCTACGTTGAAGTGTATGTGCATTGTCCACTAGAAGAATGTGTACGCCGAGATGTGAAAGGCTTATATGCAAAAGCGAGAAAAGGGGAGATCGCAGCGTTTACCGGTATTTCCGATGTCTACGAACCGCCGGCGCATCCGGAAATCACGATCGATACGCTTACGGACAGTGTGGAGTCGAATGTGCGCCGGATTATGGACTTCTTCTACAAAGACAAGAAGTTCATGGCCGGTCATCCTCATCTTCCTAATGTTACTGTTCAGAATGCCAATCCGAGCTAAACTCCCGGAGCTGTTCCAGTGGGACAGCCAGTACATCCAAGACGTCGTTTTTTGCGCTTTCAAGCATTTCCTCGGGCGGTATGTTCTGATCAATCGCCATCTCCATTGACGTTCTCCAGCGGTCGAACGCCTTCGGGTCCAAGGGAGTTGGAATCGTCGTAACGGGCTGTGAAAGTGTGAGCTTCAGATAGAGCTGTTTCGAGAGCTGACCGCCGAGAAACGGTGAGGGGCTGGTGGAATTATCCCAGTTCAGGCTTCCGGAATATCTCCGGAGATAGTCAAGAAACTTTGCAGCGGCTGCTTTGTTCCTGCTCTGTGCCGTAACCGCAATGGAATTGCTCGAAACCAGGTCAATGCTTGATCCCCCGAGCGGGAGACGCGTGACGCGCCAGAGGCCGGCCTGTTCAGGGAGCCACTCCGCCAGTTGATTCTCGCCCCAGTCCGGCATCATAACGGCCGCGAGCCTGCCCTCCTTGAGCATCGCATGACCTTCAGGCAACCATATGGATGTGTTGGCTATATAGGCTTTGGTCCGGAAGGACACCGACGCGGCATTACGGTACATGGCCGACATTCGCTGGAACTCGAACGAAGGGCTGAACATATAATTCCCGGTGCTCAGTACGGTAATAAAATCATGGTTCCACTGAATGGTTGAGATCCCGTTCTCGCTGAGTGAAGATACGAGATTGACCACATGATCCGGCTCCTCAAGGAATGCGGCAAGCTGGTCCGGTTCTGACGGAAATCCGGCCCGTTCGAACAGGTCGGCCCGGTAGAACAGAACGTTGGGGTGCGTCTGGAAAGGGACGGCGATGAGGCGTTTACTGTCGAGCGACCGGTGGATGTTCCATAGGTACTCTCCCATCTGCTCCCTATATTCGGCGAGCGGGAGCGGACTGTCCGACAGATCGGCGAGCTCTTCAATCCCATTGAACGATCCCAGCATCCCGTGCGTCAATACGAGCAGATCCGGCGCACTGCCGGAAGCCAGCGCCTCGCGGTATCGCTCCGTAATCCGCGTGCTGCCTGCCAGACTGACCACTTCTATGTCAATATTCGGATTGCTGGATTGGAAATCGCGGATTTCGGTTTCCAGCATGGGATCCGGCATCCATATCTTCAGCTTGACTGGACCTCGGGCGTCTTCCGCTGCTGTCCATTCTGAAGCTGCCTTGTCGGACTTCCCGCCCTCCGGTGGCGCCGTGCCGCCCCTCTTTGCATGCCAGCCGGCAGCGATGAGCAGTGCGGCAACCAGAATACTATGAATGACTGCTTTCATGGCGGCGCTTCTCCTTCCTCTATGGGATGATCCGGGTCCGCTGTCATTCGGACGCGGCCTCGGCCCGATACCTTCGCCTGATACATAGCTGTGTCCGCGCTTCTGACCAGGCTGTCCGCATCGGGCCCATGGTCCGGATAAACGGCGAGCCCTGCACTGAAAGAGATGGGCACATGGTGGCCGTCCAGCAGCACGCTGCCCTCGGCGAGCATGCGCTGGACGCCGTCCGCCCACTGCTTCAGGTCATCTGGCAGCGGTTCGCTGAGTACGATAACGAATTCGTCACCGGCCAAGCGGAAAACCTTGACACCATCGGAGCTGAAGCGTCCGAGCCGCGCCCCGAATTCCCGAAGAAAAGTGTCACCGGCCTCGTGACCGTATGTATCGTTGATCGACTTGAACCGGTCGAGATCGATAAACAGACAGGCGGCACGGCCGCCCCCCTGCTGAGCCCCCCGGATGACGGAAGGGAGATAGATCGAGAAGCTATGACGGTTGGCGAGCCCTGTGAGCGTATCGAAGTCGACAAGAATACGCAGCTTTTCTTCACTTTCATTGATGTCATGAAACATCCGGGACAGCTCCCGGGACATCTCCGCAATATTGTTACTAAGCATGCTCACCTCGTGAATCCGGCTTTGCTTCCACGCAAAGAGAGACTCCGTTCTGATCTTGCGGGGGAGATCCGTCGAGAAGTCGGCGAGCTCGGACAGCGAATGAGAGAACCGGCGGGTCGCCCACAGCGCAAGCAGTGCGGACACGAGAATCAAGGCGAATGCGAGGATGAGGCTCTTGATAAACATAGCAAACACGGACTGCTGAAAAGGAGCGATCGGCAGGGCAGCGATCAGCTTATACGGCAGCCTCTCCAGTGTATATGAGGCTGCGAATTTGCCGCCTTCCCACCTGGATATCGTATTGTAGTCCGGTACGTCTCCGGGCATCCAGAGCTGCAGCCCATGAGGGAGGGGCTTGATCTCACCTCCGCTCCGCCAATCATATGCCCCGGATAACTGCTGAACGGACCGTTCATTAGCGGCAATGACCCTGTTCTCCTCGTCGACAAGGGTGAGCTTTATATCCGACTGCAGCGTCAGGTTAGCGAACAGCGTATGAAGCGCCGCCTTTTGAAGGGTGGAATGCACCTTGAGATCGTGAAGATCCTGTTCGGACATCGCATTGATATTTCGGTTCAAATGAAAGGCCATGGACTCAAATTGTCCGGCTGTCGAGGCCAGCACTTCCCGGTAAGTAAAATGGCCGCTCTGGTATAGGAAGATGCTAAGCGGGGTAACCAGCAGGATGACGCACAGCTGGAACCATATCCGTTGGATACGCCATACAGGGCGGTCTGTCTGCATCTCCAGCCGCCGCAGGCGGGGAATATAGTCTGCCGCAATATCGCCGATAACGACGTTCAACAGACCGCTGCCCGCCTGGAAAAGCAATACGAGCATCCAGAATTTCGGCTCCCCGTTCGTAACCCAAAAGTAGCCGGCCCCGTGAAGCAGCAGGCCGAGTGTGGACCAATAGAGCAGGGCGCCGCCGGCAAGCGGGAACCCGAACCGGAGGACCAGTGCGTGAACCGCCATAATTTCCAGCGGAAACAGTGCCAGCAGGGGAGTATGTCCCCAAAGAAAGATGCCGCTTGCGGCTCCGGTAAGAGATACGGCGAACGCTGCGCTGTATGAATGCCTGCGATAGGCAAACCACGCAGCGGCATGGATGAAATAGAGTTCGATCCCGTACAGAAAGGACAACGGATAAATGGCCGCGGCCATGCCGAGGAAGGTCAGTATAAGCGGCATCCTTAATGACGGGAGGGACAGTTCGCGGATGATATTCAAGTGGCCGCCTCCATCCATGGGCAGTAATAGCCCGCATAGTTAAAAAATATGATGATTTAATATTCGACCGTTTCCTCTGTCTTTGGATTCATGATTTTCAAAATTTACCTGCCTTTATTATGGCTATCTTTCCCATTATGTATCCCTAATTCTACGAGCGTCGCCCCTCTAGTACATTCGTCGAAACCGATACTGAAGAAAGTGAACGGAGTCAAATCGGCGATCGGAAGATGTGCGCTACGGGAAGCAGGTTTTCGTGTGCCAGCTTCCGATTAAAGCCCGCACGGGGCCATTGACAAATATAACAAAAATGGATATTATAAACATATTATGTGTTAGTTATCACTAACTATCATAGTGTCGTTCTACCCGTGCTTGGAAGGTGATGATTTGGAAGACAAGAAGACATTGGATAATAAAAGCCGGTTGATGCTGGCTGCCATTGACTTAATGGCTGAGAAAGGATACAAAGGCGTATCGACTAAGGAAATCGCCTCAGCGGCGGGCGTCAGCGAGATGACATTGTTTCGCAACTTCGGCAGCAAATTCAATTTGCTGGAGAAAGCCGTTGACCGTTATCATTATTCGATTGAAATGACCCGAATCTTTAACGAGAATGTCGCTTGGGATCTGAGGAAGGACCTGCTTACAATTAGCCGGATGTATCATGAAATTATGGACCGTAACCGTAAGTTGTTCCTCATCGTCTTACGCGACGACGAATTGATCGAGATCCGCGAGAAGGCACAGAAGCATCCGCGTAAAATGCTGGAGCTGTTAACGAAATATTTTAATGACATGCAAAGCAGGAATCAAATGATCCTCACGGATGCGGAAACACAGGCGATTACGTTTATGTGGATGAATTACGGGGCCTTCATGACACAGCTATTCGGTGCGTCCACGATTACGAAGGTAACCCTGCCAGCATTTATAGAGTCGAGTATCGAGCTGTTCGTGCGGGGGGTACGTCCCTAAATATGGATTTGTATGATAGATAGTGAGTGCTAACCAACATACTGAGAGTAGGGATACGATGAAAAGCAGATTGTCCACATCGAACAAGGTTGTCGGTCTAACGGCTTCCGTGGGCTTTCAAGTAGGGGTTCGAAGAACGCTGCTGCTCTCGCCAGAGCAGGCATGGACGTATCTGACCTCAGCAGAAGGGTTGAAGCTGTGGATCGGTACCGTATCGCCCTTGTCCTTTCGCGAGGGGGAAGCCTTTCATTCCGAGGAAGGCATTTCCGGCCAATTCCGGGTCGTCAAACCGTACCGGCAGCTCCGCTTAAGATGGAAGAAGAGGGAGTGGGAAGAGCCGTCCACTCTGCAAATTCGGCTGCTGTCCAATCAACCGGACAAAACGACGATCAGTTTCCACCAGGAACATCTTGATCATCCGGTTACGCGGGAGCAGATGAAGCTGCTCTGGGAAGACGTGTTGAGCGCTATTCGGGATCAGTTTGAGGAATCACGTTGAGCAAATTCTATTCTTTAAGCACACGTATAAAGCAGCTATCGCTCCCAGTGATAGCTGCTTTTCCAGTTCACATCAATCATTCAAACAATGTTTTGATGCCGAATAGCACTCATTCTGATGACGTCAGGAGGTAGGCTTTACTTAAACTTCAAATGAATCTCAATCAGCGATAATAAATGGGGCATATGATGAACTTAGACAACAAACTACAGAAACTCACAACAAACCACAAAAGTAAAAAATCGGAGGTAGCAAGAGAATGAAACGCAGAGCAATTAGCCTTATGGTCGTACCTGCGCTGCTCAGTGTGCTTACCGCATGCGGCGCGACGGATTCGAAGACGGCGGGCACAACGGCCGCGCCTGCAGCATCGGTGACCCCCGCAGCTGCGGAGGACGCGAACAAGACGATGACGCTGGACCAAATTACCGAGAAGGCCAAGCAGGAAGGCAAGGTCGTGAGCGTGGGCATGCCTGACACCTGGGCCAATTGGAAAGACACTTGGAACGAGCTCTCAACCAAGCATGGGATTCAGCATACCGATACCGACATGTCGAGCGTCGAAGAGATTGCGAAGTTCGAAGCGGAGAAGGACAAGCCTACGGCGGATATCGGCGACGTGGGAATGGCCTTCACATCGGTAGCCGTCGAGAAGGGTGTAGTTCAACCGTACAAGCCCAGCACTTGGGACAAAATCCCGGAATGGGCGAAGGACAAAGACGGCAACTGGGTTGTCGGCTATCAAGGTACCATTGCGATTATGACGAATACGAAGCTGGTCAAGAATCCACCGAAGAGCTTCGACGATATTCTAAAAGGCGATTACAAAGTAGCCATCGGTGATGTGGCCAAAGCATCCCAGGCACAGACGGCTATATTGGCAGCTGCGATGGCTTTTGGCGGCGACGAGAAGAACATTCAGCCAGGCATCGACTTCTTCGAGAAGCTGTCCAAACAGAAGCGCATTTCCTTATCGGAAGTAAAAGTGGCGAACTTCGAGAAGGGGGAAGTCGAGGTTGCCCTCGTATGGGATTTCAATGCACTCGGCTACAAAGACCAGTTGAAATCGAATGATTACGATATCGTCATCCCCAAAGAGGCCAGCGTTATTGGGGGCTATGCGACCATTATCAACAAATACGCTCCGCAT
Source organism: Paenibacillus caseinilyticus (assembly GCF_027533645.1). Lineage (GTDB taxonomy): Bacteria > Bacillota > Bacilli > Paenibacillales > NBRC-103111 > Paenibacillus_G > Paenibacillus_G caseinilyticus. The sequence goes on along the minus strand of NZ_JAQAGY010000011.1, from coordinate 85,527 downwards.
CCGAACGCTGCGAAGCTGACAAGAGAATACATACTTAGCGATGCCGGTCAAATTAACCTCGCCAAAGGCTTTGCCCGCCCGATCCGCGACGATGTCAAGCTTCCTGACGATGTAGCCAGCAAGATGATCCCTATCGATCAGTATAAGAATGCCAGGCCGATCAAAGACTTCAAAGCTTGGGACGCCGCCTCGAAAGCGATCCCTCAGATGTGGGAAGAAAAAGTATTGGTGAACTTAAATTAATGTAAGCCAACCGGCAGTTACCTTCTTTCGCAAGAAGAAGGTAGCTGTTTTTTCTAAGGAGCTGTGCCGTTCATGAATCATCGACAAATAAGTCCAATCACAATGGTTATCGCGCTTCTACCACTCTTGTTACTCATTCTTTTGTTCGAGCTGCTCCCGACAGCCGCGATGATCCTGAACAGCTTTCGGACGGACGACGGCACTGCCTTCACCTTGCAGCAGTATGTTACGGCAACCACGAATCCGTTCTATGTAAAGGCGATTACGAACAGCCTCTTGATCTCGTTCTACTCCAGTACGGTCGGCATTGCCGCTTCCTTGCTGTTGGCCTACGCTATTGCGAGGTCGTCTGACACGACAAGGAACACCGTTCTTACGATTTCGAATATGACCTCTAACTTCGCCGGACTGCCGCTGGCGTTCGCGTATATTATTTTGCTGGGCAATAACGGGGTCATTACCATTCTGCTGAAAACTTGGGGCTGGTCCGTATTCGAAGGGTTCGATCTCTACTCGTGGACGGGGCTGGCGCTGGTCTACGTCTATTTTCAACTGCCGCTAGGCGCGCTGCTGTTATATCCCTCCTTCTATGGCATCCGCGAGCAGTGGAAGGAAGCCGCTTCCCTGCTGGGAGCCGGTCGTTTGTCGTTCTGGCGGCGAATTGCACTCCCGATTCTGCTTCCGGGCATTGCCGGAACCTTCACAATCTTGTTCGCCAATGCGATGGGCGCCTATGCGACGGCTTACGCACTGGTTGGAGGGAATTATAATTTGCTTGCGATCCGCATCGGCGCTCTGGTTGCCGGCAATGTCGTAACCAGGCCAGCTTTAGGCTGTGCCCTTGCTGTGCTGCTCGGGGCCATGATGGTGCTTGCGATGTGGGCGAACGAGAGGTTCATGCGCCGGGTAAGGAGGGACCTGCAATGAAGAGCAGCCGAAGATGGCCGCACATCATTTTAGTTATCGCGATCATCTATTTATTCATACCGCTCCTCGCGACATTGCTTTATTCGATCTCGGGGCAATGGCAGACGACCGTGCTGCCCGAGACGTGGACCCTTCATTGGTATGTCGATTTGGTTCATGATGCCCGGTTCGGACAAGCGCTGCTGCGCACAATCTGGATCTGCATTGCCAGTATAGCGGTATGCCTGCTTGTTATGCTGCCTGCGGTGTTCGTCATCACGGTGTACGCCCCCCGCTGGGAGCGCCTGCTGCAAATGCTCGTTCTCCTTCCTTATGCGGTACCCGGGGTCGTCGCCGCCGTCGGATTAATCAAGCTGTATTCCTCGGGGCCCATCGCCATCTCGGGTACGGTCTGGATCCTCCTGGGCTCTTATTTTGTGGCGATTCTCCCGTACATGTATCAGGGGATCCGCAACAGTCTGCGCACCGTGAACTCCGTGGAGCTCATGGAGGCGGCTGAACTGCTTGGGGCGAATACCGCGACCGCCTTCCGGCGTATTATTCTACCTGCGATCCTGCCCGGTGTCAGTGTATCGGCCCTGCTGTCCCTGTCGGTGCTGTTCGGGGAATTCGTACTTGCGAATCTGTTGATCGGAGGCCAATTCGAGACTATTCAAATTTACTTGTACCGCCGTCTGAACGAGAGCGGCCACTTGGCCAGCGCTGTCGTTATGGCATACTTTCTAATCATTTTGCTCCTGTCCGTGCTATGGATTCGCCTTAGTAAGCGACTGTTCGGAGCCAGCGGAGGGAACATCTCGTGAGCTATTTACGTTTAGAGGGCATTTCACATACATTCAAAACAGCGACAGTCCTGCATGAACTGCATCTCCATGTGGAGCAAGGGGAGCTGCTAACGCTGCTTGGAGCTAGCGGCTGCGGCAAAAGTACGCTGCTCCGATGTATATCCGGCCTGCTGCCGATGGAGCGGGGGGAAATCTATCTGGACCAGCGGCGCATCACCTCGCTGATGCCTAAGCAGCGCGAGGTCGGCATGGTGTTTCAATCGTATGCCCTTTTTCCCAATATGACCGTCTATGATAACATTGCGTTCGGACTGATCATGAAAAGAAAATCAAAAGCGGACATTCAGCGCCGGGTGGAAGAGATGGTGCGGATCGTCGGGCTGGAGGATAAGATGAGGTCGTATCCGTATGAGCTGTCCGGCGGCCAGCAGCAGAGGGTCGCGCTCGCCAGGTCTCTGGCGGTCGAGCCTAAGCTCATGCTGATGGATGAACCCTTCAGCGCGCTGGATGCCCAAATCCGGAAGCAGGTGCGGTCCGAATTTCGCCGGATTCAGAGGGAGCTTGGGATGACGACGATTTTCGTAACGCATGATCAGGAAGAAGCGCTGACCCTCTCGGACCGCGTCTGCATCATGAGCAAGGGGCGTATCGTGCAGATCGGCTCTCCAGAGCAGGTCTACACCCATCCACAGAACGAATTCGTTGCCCGTTTCATCGGACATTATAATATCCTGACCCCAGCGCAGCTGCATTCCTGGCAGGGCGGGGAAGCGAAGAGGGGCAGCCAATCGCTGGCCATCCGTCCCGAAGCGATTCGAATTTCTCCTGCGGCGGCCGAGGAGACTACATCCCGCCTAGATGCTGATCTGCACACAGCGGGCCGCATTGAGGAGCTGGCTGTACTTGGCAATATTATTCGATACACCGTACAGGTGAACGGTACTCCCGTCACCGTGGATACCTTAAACGGGAGCCAGAGAACATGGCTGAAGACAGGCACCGCCGTCCATCTTGGGATGCAATGGGCGGATTGTCAGCCGCTGGAATCGGGTGAGGCGTAAGTGTCCCTCCTAGCGGAAGAGCGGAAGCAGTATATCCTAGACTGGCTGGAGAGGGAAGGAAAAGCGATGGTCGTCGGGCTCGCGGCGCAATTGGAGGTCTCCACAGAGACGGTGCGGCGCGATATGGCCGCGCTGGAGAAGGAAGGGAAGCTCAAGCGGGTATACGGCGGAGCGGTCAAGCCGACCTTCCACAACAGGGAAGCCCCTTATGAGCAGAGACAAAAGGTCCACCAGGCGGGTAAAGAAGCCATCGGCCGGGCTGCGGCGGAGCTTGTTCAAGACGGCAGCACCATTGCCATTGATGCAGGGACGACCCCGCTTGAACTGGCCAAAGCGATCCGGGGGAAAATGAGGCTGACTGTGCTCACGAACAGTCTGTCGGTCGCGGCTTGCCTGCTGGAGCTGGCAGGGCAGGAACGATTTTCGGGCAAAGTGATTCTGCTTGGAGGCGAACTAAAGCCGGAGCAGCAGGCGGTCAACGGTCCGATCTGTGAACAGATGGCCCGGCAGTTCCGTGTCGACCAAGCGTTCTTGTCCATTGGCGGGATTTCCCTTACCCATGGCGTCACCGACTTCGATCCGAGCGAAGCTTCCATGTCACGCACTTTCGCCGAAATCGCGCAGGAGGTCATTGTCTTGGCCGACCATTCCAAGCTTGGCATCAGTACGTTTGCCTATATTATGCCGCTGGAGAAGGTCGATGTGATTGTCACGGATGCTCCTTGCCCTGCAGATTGGACGAGCGAGCTGGGCACAAAACATGTTCAGTGGGTGCGGGCGATGGATGAAGAAGGGGATAACGGGTGCTGAATCGACGCAACGGTCATCGCACCGACAGTGTTCACCTTGAAATCACTTATTTAGAAGACAATAACCTCCCTTGCCCTATCGGCAGAAGGGAGGTTATCTTCACTCTGAAACGCCTGGTTATCCCAGGCGTTTTCTTATATTTCATTAGACAGCAGGCTGGTGTAAAGAGCGGGAGCCGTTCCTGCAGCTAGTAGAGACGGCGGAAGCGCCGCTGTGTTTAAGGTGATTTTCGCAGGGGCCGTTTGGCTGGGTTGGACGCACAGCATCTAGGAGCTCTCTTGGCTTTGGAGCATACCAAATTGTACTGCCTTCCGTAAGCCTTGGCGTATGCAATCATTTTACGGATACTGTCTTTATTGTCCAGCTTGGTGAACGGACAAGGATCGGGACGGGTATTCACTTCCAGGATCCATGGCGCCAAGTTGCGGTCAATTGCGATATCCAGTCCTAACTCATTCATGGCAGGGTATATCCGGCTGAACTCAGCTGCGGTCCGCCGTGCCAAGCGGTCCATCTGTTGAAGGAGCCCGGCCGCTCTTTTCGTTCCCGCCTTCGGTCTCAGCAGATCGCGGGCAGGGTATATGGTGCCTCCCTGGCTCCCGTTGGTCACCACTTTATGAGGATGGGCGACACGGCCGACGATACCGGTAGACTCCCATGCGCCGGATGGGTTCTTTTGGATCATCACGCGGAAGTCGAATGGGCGTCCCTCGTATGCCAACAGGGAAATTCCTTTTTGAATAAGATAAGGCCTGCTTCCGATCCGACGCTGCAAGGATTGGAACATGTCCTCAAACGCAGTGAAGGAACAGGATTGTACGCCGCTTTGGTATAGGAAAGCCCGCCCCCGCTTCTCCACCCGCATAACCCCAATGCCCAGTGAACCCCTATCCGGCTTCAAGTACAACATTCCATACCGTGCCAACATAGCCAGCAGGCGGCTGCGGGTAAGCCGGTAAGTGGCGGGTACATAGCTAGATAACTCCGGGCTTTGAAGCAGGAGCTGCGTTTTAACCCACTTGCTCGAAACAGCCTTCCGGTTGCTTATCATCTGTTTGGCCTCATTTCCGAATATTATGTTCCTACATGATATGAAACATCTATATATAGGTGTATGTACGTTATCATCCCTAGGCCATTGACGTAATCCGGAGGAACGCCCAGCAGCAGAGCCGCATAAGGTATAAAGCAAAGCGGCAGATGCAAGATCAACGGCTTCGCCGTCCTATATACATTCTTATTCTTGAACGGAATTCCATGATGAGGGGAAACGATGGGAATGCGTCATTCTTTACACTTAGAACAAACGATCGACCGAATGGCGCCCTACGTGCCGTGGTACCAATCATGGATTCGATCACAGCTCGAGCGCGAGGCAGGGGTTACGGCAGGGGAAGAATTGCCGTTGGTGACGGCTTCCGTGCTGGAGGCCCATTATTATGTGGCGGACCATCCGCTGGCACTGCGCAGCGATATCCACCGTTACCAGACGTCCGGCACAAGCTCCGGCTTGCGGAAGTCCATTTATTACTCCCGTTCAGACGAAGAGAACTATCTGCGTATTAAGCTTGACGTGTACCGGACGATCTTGGGGCCCTATGACTGCCGGACCGCCTTAGCCGATATGGGAACGGGACATGCTGAAGCGACGGCGGTGGAAGTATTCCGCCGCTTGGGAATGAACGCCGAATCCATATCCTTCCGGCTGCCGATTCAGCAGCATCTGGAGCGGTTGGCATGCTTGAAGCCTGAGGTACTGTATACCATGCCATCCATTCTAAATCGGATTCTTCTGGAATCTCCCGACCCGGCGGCCTACGGAATTCGCCATGTCATTCTGGTCGGGGAAATGGCTTCACCGGCCTGGCTCAGCCAGGCGGCACAGCGGCTCGGTATAGGCACAGAGGGGATCACCGATACGTATGGCTCGATTGAGATCGGTACGATTGCCTACTATTCGCATGAACATGGACGGTACCTGTTCGCAGAGGGAATCGAAGCCGAAGGGCTGCAGCCGGAAGAGATAGAAGAGGGGCTCGATCCGTTATCCGATGAGGGGGAACGGGTGCTTGTTCTGACGTCGACGGTGAGAGAAGCGTTCCCCGCTATACGTTATGTGACCTACGATGTGGTTCGGGATCTTCGCCCGATCCTGGTGGATGGCTCGCCAAGACAAAGCTTCCGGAGCATCGTGAAACGAATTGGCCCGGATCTGAAGCATGGCGAGAAAATCAGTATTTACGATATTGAAAATGTGGTATACCGTCACATAGCCAATGCGGGCGTTCGTGTCAAGGTCGCGGGGAACGCGATTATCGTGTACCTGTTCAGCCCCGATGCCTCCGAAACGGTGATAGAGCAAATCAGGTGCGATGTAGAGAATCACATTCCAGAAATCGGCATGATGATTCGGGCAGGAATCATCAACGGGATTCAGGTCCTAAGGGGCACTTATGAGGATACCTATCAAGCCGGGTCCATCAAGAACAAAAAAATATTTTATGAGTAAAGAAGTGATGGGGTTGAAGCTTGAAGAGGGGATCGCTGCAGCGATCGGCGGTACGCCGCTGATCCGGCTCGAGCGGCTGTTTGAAGATAAACCGTTCCAGGTCTACGGCAAGCTGGAATGGATGAATCCCGGAGGAAGCTCGAAAGACAGGCCTGCCCTGTATATGCTTCGCGAGGCGATACGACGCGGTGACATATCGAAAGACACCGTCGTGATCGAGTCCAGCTCGGGTAATCTAGCCATTTCCCTGGCTCAATTATGCTGTTATCTGGGACTTCGATTCATCTGTGTGGTAGACCCGCGTACGACAGAACAGCACAAGCAGATCATCCGGAGCTTCCACGGCGAAATCAGCCTGGTAACGAAACCGGATGAGGAGACAGGGGAATACTTGCCGGCGCGGATTCAGAGGGTACAGGAGCTGCTTCGCCAATGGCCGCAGGCCTATTGGACCAACCAATACGGGAACCCGGATAACTATTTGGCTCACGCGGAGACCACCATGCGGGAAATAGGGGAACAACTGGGGAATGTTGACTACTTATTTTGCGCTGCGAGCTCATGTGGAACGATTCGCGGCTGCATGGAATATATCCGAAGCCGGCAGTGGTCTACCCGGATTGTAGCTGTGGATGCGATAGGCAGCGTTATATTCGGCGGGGAGAAAGGCCCTCGCAAGCTCCCCGGCATGGGCGCCGGAATCACGCCCGGCCTGTACCGCCCAGACATAGCCGATGAAGTCGTACAGGTATCGGATGAAGAATGCGTGCGGGGCTGTCGTGATTTGGTCCGCCGGGAAGCGATCCTGGCCGGCGCCTCCTCCGGCGGTGTCCTATCCGCCGTACGCAGGTTGGCGGACAGCATCCCGGCGGGCTCGATCTGCGCAGTCATCCTTCCGGATCGCGGGGAACGGTACTTGGACACGGTATATAACGATGATTGGGTGCGGCGGGAGTTAGGTCTAGAGCCACGTTCCTCAGATGGAGGCTAGAGAATGATTTATTTACATGACCGCCATATTCTCGAGATCGGAATCGATTGGCCGATGTTAACCGGACTCATGGAGGAGACGGTAAGAATCAAGGCCGAAGGCGACTGTGTTCACCCGCTTAAGCCTTATCTGAGGTTCCGCGACCGGGCGAACCGGATTATCGCTATGCCTGCCTTTGTCGGCGGAAGCGTCGATATGGCAGGCATCAAGTGGATCGCAAGCTTTCCAAATAACAGACGGCTTGGTCTGCCCAGAGCCCATAATACGATGATCCTGAATGATCCTGCGACCGGGGAGCCTGCCGCTTTTATTCATAGCGGTTTGCTAAGCGCCATCCGTACAGCCGCCGTCAGCGGTTTAATGATGGAGGCTTTCCTGGCCGGGAGGCCATCGGCCAAGCTGCGGCGCGGCATTGTCGGATGCGGTCCTGTCGGACGGATGCATCTCGATATGTGCACCGCCCTATTTGGTGACAAACTGGAGCGAATTGCCTTGTATGACTTGTTACCCATCGATATGGATACCGTGCCTGAAGCTGCCCGGGCCAAGATAGAGATCGCTGACGATTGGCGGCAGGTTTACCGGAATTCGGATATCTTTATCACGTGCACCGTATCCGCCGAAAGATATATTGACGAGCCCCCAAGAAAAGGGGCACTTCTGCTCAATGTATCGCTGAGAGATTATAAGCCGGAAAGTGTAGCGAAGGTACCCGTGGTTGTGGTCGATGATTGGCAGGAGGTATGCCGGGAGAATACGGACATCGAGCGGCTGCATCTGCAGTACGGCTTGCTCCCGTCCGCTGTTCTGACGTTGGAGGATGTCATTTGTCATGATAAGCTGGATGCATGTAATGGGGAAGAGGCTGTGTTCTTCAACCCGATGGGCCTTGCCGTATTCGATATCAGTGCAGCCAAGTTCTATCTTCAGGAAGCATTGAGGCTTGGCAAGGGCATTCGTTTGGAGAAGGCGAATGAGAATTAATGTTCTGAGGAGAACAAAAAAGAGACGACCAGCCTTATGTTAGTGGCCGGTCGTCTTATCGTTCCCTACCTAGGAAAAGGCCCCACCTGGAATTTCACACGCGTCACTTGCGCCTGCGTCTCTTGGCGCTGACGACACGCGTCACCTGGAACTGGTTTACTCCTACCTGTATAATTGCAAACTGGCTGAAAGAAGTGCCGGAAGAAGTGTATGGCTGCGCTTGAATATTTCCACTTGGGGTTTTAACAGTTGCGCTGATTTTCGTCACTAAGCAGACTCCACGGCCCGAAGCTGTCCAAGTTTCGTCACGTTGAACACTATAATTGTCGTCGGAACAAAAGATAGATGCATATTCAACTTTCCCGGACGCATTAAATGACGTAGAGTTAAAGATCTGAACGGGTGGGTAAGCATTAGCTTTACAACCCCTGCATCCCATACCGGCTCCCTCCCTTCTTAACGACATAGTTCAGTTTATGACGTTGGAAAAGTTTTGGTAAGGTATAGATGTGGATAAGCTTATAAATGCACGTCCGTCCGGCATTCACGAAGGTTTGCACGCAAAAACAGCGAACCCGAAAAGGTCCGCTGTTTTAATGCTTTTGATACCATCGTATTCTGTAGTACATCGAGGAATCCTTCAATAGCCGAAAAGGGCGCAAATCCGGCCAATAATTGCCTTCGATGATCCAAATTCTCCGTTTCCTATCAATGCCGATGTCAAACCCGACCTGCCTAAGCTCGGGGAAATGCTCACCCAGGTGTCGAGCAGCCAACAGCGCGATCCGTTCAGCCTGGACGATCAAGCTTCGATCACCGAAGCGAGCTAATTTCAGAGCCAAAGGTACCGGAATGATGCCGCTGGGCACATTCGTGACGAGATAGCCCTTCGCCGCTACTTTTGCATATGAGCCAGTCACTTTCCAAGTGGACGAAGTGCCTTTTCTTCGCTGCACCATGATCCGAAGATCGAACGGATTGTGTTGAATTTGAGCAAGCTGCAGGCGCCGCTGGACAATATATCCACGTTTTCCGGTTTTTTTACCGATCCATTTAAGTAACAGCTTGTTATCTTTCATAGTGACCGTTTTCTTTTCGCTATGAATACGATAGGCGTTCGCTCCGTGTCGGGTAATAAACAGGATGTGCCGACCGAAGCTCCCGGCACGCGGCTTTAGGACGAGGCTTTGATATTGCTGCATCTGCTTTACCAACTCGTTAAGCTTGAGCAGCCGAGTTTCAGGCAGCCTCGAGGCGAGAGAGGATGCATCCTTTAGGATGCGATATTGCATCCATTTGTCTCGTTTGATCGACATTCGAATCACAATCCTTTATCCTACAGTTACTTGAAGATAAATGATTCTTCGATTCACCGGATCCATTTTCACATCGAGTATATTGAGTATACACAACCATTTATATTGTACGAATGCTTGTTCCGCTCAGGTGTATGCCTATTTTCGGCAAATTTTCCAATTATGAATCCATATTCACATCGAAGTGATCCAAAAGGCAAAAGAAACGGTTGCCGCGGGCAGCTGCTCTATTATGCGAACAAGGAAGGTGATCCGGTGACCGACATAGGATGGAACGATGACAAATCGAGTCAAGAAGCTAAAAAAATCAAACGAAACGTATTATTGGTTATTTTAGTTATAAGTTTATTTGTTTTATCGCTTCTCTCGTATGCCTTTTATTATTTTATTTACAGCACGAATCATTTGCCCCAAGGGGAGTTGATCTTGGAATCCCATTCGCCTGGTGGTACTTATATCATTAAGGCTTACCGAGTTAATGGCGGGGCAACAACGGGCTACGCCGTGCGGGCTGAGATGATTAAAAACAGTAATGGCAAGCTCGAGGGGCCCAAGAATATGTATTGGGAATACAGGGAGGATCGAGCCGAAATACAATGGCTGGACGAGGATACTGTGATAATAAATAATCGCACCTTACATTTACCCGGCGATTCCTTTGACTTCCGAAGGAAAGGAGTACAAGAATAGGGAAGAGCCTATAGGCTCTTCCCACAGCTTCCCGAGGGTAGCAGAAGGCCGCACGAACGGCCTTTTGGTATGAACGATCCGGTCGAACTCAGATTCAATGATGGGGCTCCAGCCGATAAATTTGCGTTTCGAATGGATCTAGGCTTATCCCGTCGCCGTCTTCAGAGATAGAATGGGTCCCCTTGCCGGTCCGATAAATCAATTCACCGTGAACGAGAAAAGGATTCCGTATCTCCGGTTCGATGTCCAACCGAGCAAGCAGGGGGTTCTCCGAAAAACTGACGATAACCAGAAACTGCTCTGTCTCAGAGCTCCTCACATAAGACAATACCTTATCTTCGGAAGCTGCGATAAACTCCAATTCACCGTTCCAAAAGGCTGCGGACCGGGTCCGGAGCTCGATGGGGAATCGGTAATGCTCGAACAGCTCCTGATCGAAATGACTCCAATCCAGTTGATATTCCTCGAATAAGGAAGTCCATGTATGTAAGCTTCGCTCATTAAACTCCTGGCCCATCATGATCATAGGAACACCGTCCATCGTCAGCAGAACGGACGCCGCCGCCTTGGACAAATGTTCTCCAAAGATTTCCCTTATTATTGTCTGCTCCTTCTCCTCCAGCCACCTCATGCGCAGGGCACCCTTGGGAAAGCTGTACTTATAGGAGTGATAGACTCGCGCAAAATCACTCTGACTTACCTTGTTTTCAGCCATATCCTGAATCAGGAGCCGCAAACTGCCATCGTAAGTCAAGTCACATGCGACCATGTGGTGATATTCGTCATAAGACTGGGAGATGAGAACGATGTCCTTCTTGATCCGGCTGAGCGCATGTCTGCTTTCCTCCAGAAAATCTACCGGTGTGATATCCGAATCGTCCAACCGGAACCCGTCAAAATCGAAATCGGCTGCCCAATGTGTCATGGCGTCGATCACGCTTTTTCTCATCTCGCTGTTATCAAAGTTCAAGCCCGCAAAGTAATCCCGGTTCGGAACCTCGTAATAGACTTCACCCTGACCATTGCGAGTGAAGTATTCAGGGTGGCTACCCGTCCATACATGGTCGACGCTTCCGCGATTCATGACCCAGTCCATGATCATTCTCATTCCCATTCCGTGTGCCTTACCGATTAGAGCCCTCAGATCCTCTGCTGTCCCGAAGCTCGCGTCAATGGAATAATAGTCTTGCACTGCGTAGGGGTCCCCATAGGTGCCCTGTCTTTTTTGCTTTCCGACTTGTTGAAACGGCATCATCCATAGGGTATTGACGCCAAGCTCCTGCAGGTATTCCAATTTCTCCATAAGCCCCTTGAATCCATGCTTGCCGAACGCTCTGAGGTGAAGCTCGTAGATGACTGATTTTTGGATCCATTCCGGACTCTGCACCGCAGTGAAGTTTTGATAGATATAGTTGGGCCGCTGTGCGGAAATGTCGGTTGTTCGGATCAGCACCTCTCCATCCTCCGTCACGGTAAAGGCCGAATTGTTCTGACCGTCTTCCGAAATATTGGGGTTGAGCGGATCCACGATCCATTCTTCTTCATTGATGACAATCTTGTAAAGATGTCTTCCTTTCGGCAGGCTCAGCTCCAGCTCCCAAGCCTTTCCTCCTATGTTCTGCATGTCACCGCGCAGATAATTCCAGCCGTTAAAGGTCCCCGCCACCGAAACGCGCCAAACCTTTGTATTGGCATAATAAACGAACTTCACCCCATGATTTCCCTTGGTTGGCACCTTTCCATCTCCTTCTCCTTGGGAAAACGGCTAAGGACTCATTCTGCGTACTTGCCTGCCCAGGTTTGTTCATAGTTTACCATAGCTTCTATTAAAATAACGGAAGTTTGTACGCAGGCTGTCGACTTCCGGTGGGGGGGAGAAGTGACGCGTTACATCGGCAGCATGGATTCAACGCCACCCCTGCCAATAGTCTGCTGAATGTATTGCCTGAACTCTTGTATTGTCGTGAACAGTTGGTCGGGTTGAAGCAGTTGCAGCAGCTCTGGCTCAGCAGTCTCCGCCCACGCGGCAGACACAATCGGAACTCCTGCTTCCCTCGATGCTTTTATATCACTTGGTGCATCCCCAACATATATACTATCCACGGTCGCGATCCCAAGTTGTTTCAACACGCTTTGAATCCCCTGAACTTTTCTTGGCCCTTGAGGAGATCCGGTTTCAATCGCCTCGAAATACGATCGGATACCGAACATGTCCAACGTAATCTCTGTGCTTCGATCACCTTTTCCCGTAACCAAGGCCAGTCGTACATTCATGTCTTTTATGTAGTCAAGAACCTCTGTCATACCCTCGAATGGAACGGCACACATGGAATGCAATTCGCGATAGTGTCTTAAATAGCTCTCTATTCCCTGTTCGTAGTATGCTGGTATTAAAGCTTGGACAGTTCCTTCTTCAGAAGGGCCAAAGGTATCGATAATTTCCTTATCGCTTAGGGCTTTGCCCGCCAATGGTTCAATTGCTTTCTTGAAAGCGGCAATACAAAGCGGCAATGTATTTCCGATCGTACCGTCAAGATCAAAAATGATGCATTTCATTGTGTCATTCTCCTCTTTGTTTTGAATGAGATTAGCTAACGGCTAAAACATTTATTTTTGCAAGGCTTGCAAAACCAATGTAATTTATGGAATGCTTTTCATGTCAAGAAATTTATTAGGGGAGGGAGTGCGAATAATGGCAAATATTAAAGATGTTGCAAAATTAGCCGGAGTATCTGTTACGACGGTATCACGCGTAATCAATGACAGCCCATATGTAAGCGTCGCAAAAAAAGAAGCTGTTCTACGTGCAATGGAGATAACAAACTACGAACGGAACATTAACGCCGTACATTTGATTAAGGGAAAGACCCATCTCATAGGCGTCGTTGTTCCCTCTATAAAAAGGCCCTATTTCGGTCTCGTTGTCGAAGGAATCGCCGAGGAAGCCTTGAAGAATAACAATAATCTGGTGCTGATTCAAACCAATTATGAAGAACATCGAGAGTTAGAAGCATTAAAGATGCTAAAACTGAAACAAATAGACGCCCTGATTATTTGTTCAAAAATTAGCGATTGGGAAATTGTAGAGAAGTACGCCAATTACGGTTCAATTATTGTATTTGAAGATGCAAGAGGGCGTGCCGTCTCGTCTATTTTTGTCGACCATTATAAAAGTTGTGTGGAAGCGTTAGCGTATTTAAACGCCAAGGGCCACTGTAGGATTGGCTGCTGCTTGGCCAGAAAATCTGGAACAAGCAGTAAACAAAGGGAACTGGCTTACCGGGATTATTTGAATAACATCGGTGAACCGTTTGATCCGAATTACATCTTTTATGACGCCATTCATTTTGAAGACGGCGAATGGATCGTGCAACGATTGATGGCGATGAACACTCCCCCAACTGCGCTTCTCGTTACGAGCGACCAAGTAGCAAGCGGGATTTTGGCATGTTGCAAAGAACGAGGAATCGATGTGCCATCCAGACTTGCCATCGTCGGGTTTGACAACCAACCGATCGCTAAGATATTAAATATCACAACTTTTGAAATTCCCTTAGTGGACATTGGCAGGGAATTGTTCGTCCGATCCATAAGCGGAAGCTTCTTTCAAAAGGAAATACCAGTCAAGTTAATTGAACGCCTTACAGTATAACTGCCACAAGTGTGAGCAGGGATTGTTGGATGCTGCAAATGAAATTGATCCAACTGGAGAACACCCGCTAGCAGTAGCTGGAGATATAAGACATCCTTGTAACTCGAAATTCTCAGGTGGTCGTTCAAGTAACCGGCAGGTCAACGCGGCAAATGGGGTTTGGAGAAGGTCAAAGCACCTGATGGGTGCTTTTTTGCATTCCATAGAATCACAGTTTCAAGTGGCCAATCCCTTGACGGAGAGAAGAGAAGCAAGAAAAGCAAGAACCAGAACTCTTTATGAAAATAAATCCTTGATCGCTGAGATTTTTACAGTCTTTCTCGTCTTATTCATTGGAATAGGAAAGGAGCATAAGTGCGTGGAATCTGTCAATGCACGGAAATTCCCTCACAACGATAGTATAATGACCTCCTCAAGCATACCGGGTACGAAGCGGGGGACGATGCTGTGGAGCTACACATTTCGCTATCTACCCGAGAACGCAAAAATAAGCTTCGAACCAGGGAGACTAGGCGAGGAACCCTAGCCTTCCGTTCAGCCGGTGATGAATTCATACTCAGACGATTCACGCTTGAGCCCAATGAGAATCCTGATGTAGAGCAAAGCGAAGGTACCCTGCACCTTGAGGGAAGGCTGTTAAACGACCCCATTGCATCGGAGTGGGTATTCCAAGACGACCAGGGCACGGTTTATCCTGCTCAAAGTAGAGGATCAGTAATGATGGAAGAGGAGCGTTACGTTCTAGGAGGGGGCGTGGCGGACCCTAAGGTTCCCTATCAGTTCCGGATTCCGGCTATGACTTCCATCCCCAGTAAACTTATATTTACCCGTACCGTTGTTTCTAAGTGGTATAATCATGTGAGTTGGAAGCTGTTATCAACCGCCTCAACAATGCCTCGAGCGGCCCGTTCTTGTTCATCTTCTCTAAGCCTGCAGCTAAGAGAGCCGATAACACCCAGACGCCTACAGCAATCAGAGCGGCAGCAGCATTGCTCAACCGTCCGCCTAAATCCAGCGCGACAGGGGAGAAGAGCAGCACGAGCACCGCCTCATTCCACACATAGAACGTTAAGGAACGTTTTCCTACGGCCATGACAGCACGGGCCCATGTTATAGGCTTCCCTAGCATCGCGCCGAGTAAGCCGAAGACCGCCGCATAAGAAAGTCCGCCTGCGATTCCGGTTAGGATGTGCAAGCCTTGGGCGAGGCCGGCCGTGAACCAGGCCGGCTGCCAGAGAGTGCCGAGCAGCGTTACGGGCAACGCCCCGAGCAAGGAGACCGGCAATCCGATCCGAATAATCGAGGCAATCGTCCTTGACTGCTGCTGAGGTTCCGTTAATAGCCGAAGCCGGGCCATCCACATGCCGAGAAGCACGGAGGGCAGAATTGGAAACAGGACATGAATGAGAATGGGGATCGTCGGGAACGAGGTGAGACGGATGAGGGCTGAATGCAGGTACGTATCCTCGGCTGTTACCTCAGGAGGGAAGCCGTAGCTGCCCATTTCCTGCATATTGAATCCCCAGAAGATCGGGACGAATAAGATATATAACGTCGTGACAGTCACGAAGGCGCGCTTCCATGCTCGCTGCTCCCGCGTAAGCAGCGAGCTAACGAGCAGCCCGGCTGTACCGTAAGCCATCAGAATATCTTGGCCGCCAATGACAACTGCGAGCACAATACCGAATAGAATCAAGAACCCCGAACGCCGACGGATCGACTTGAGGGCGATCTGCGGGTGAGTTCCATGGGCTGCTTGGCGTTCATAAGCCAACACGAGACCATAACCGAAAAGTGTCGCGAACATGGCTCTGGCCCGGTTATCAATGACGAGAACCCCGAACAGGTTAACGGCTTGGTCGAGGATGGAGCCGCTCGCTACCCGCTGCATGATACCTGGCTCCGTCGCATACAGATAGAGCGGCACATGTGCCAGCACAATAAGGAGCAGCATTGCGCCGCGGGCCAAATCCAAAGAGGCGGCGCGCTTGCACTGCGCTGCTGTGCCGAAGGGCCGGGACTCAGTCATCATCATTCCCCCTATATTCACCCAAAAGTATGCTTCGATTTTCCACCCTTATTTTACCATGCCCCGTCAGTTGAGGATACGTTTAAACAAAATCAGTTCCTTGATCCACGATAAAAAGCCGGCTCCATTCTGCAATGAAGGAGCCGGCTTTTCGCAGCTTAAGCAGGGTGTGTCTGCATACTACTCGACCTTCAGCAGTCTCCACTGCTGGTTTTTACCGCCGTTGTCCGTCCATTGTATGGCACGGGTACCATCTGCTTGTGAGCTGTCAGAAATGTCGATCAGCTTGCCTGAGCCGCGGTTCTTCAGCTTGAAATGGCCTGAGCCGCCGTCGATGATCTGCCAGTGCTGGCTGGTCCAGCTGCCGTCGGACCACTGTTCAATGATGGCTCCATCCGTTGCGGAGCCGCTCTCGACGCCAATCAGCTTGGAACTGTTCCGGTTGACCAGCTTGTAGTAGCCGCTGCCTGCGCTTACGAACTTCCACTGCTGGCTGTATAGTCCGGTATTCGTCCACTGCTCGAGGTCATCTCCGTTGGCTGTACCCGAGCTGCGGACGTTCAAGCCTTTTCCGCTGTTGCGATTTTCAATAATGTAGTATGCATTCGTGTCGATGGCCGGGGAGGAAGCCGTTATCGTACCCAAGCTCGAATCGATGGTGGTCGAGCTGCCCCAACTCATGGAGAGCGACGTGTTCGAAGGGAACGACAGCGGCAGCCAGACATAGCGGGATTCCATCACTTTGCCACCCCAGGCTCCGGCCCAGCGGTCACCCATATACAGATAGGAGGTTGTACTGGAGCCCTCCACCGGCAGCACATAGGCGCTCTGTGAATCGAATGTCGTGCTGTCGCCAAAATTAGCGAGACCGCTCCATGTGCCTGTAATGCTTGTCGCTGTTGCATATTTCGCCTGATTCGGATTCCAGCCTGTGGCGCCGGAGGTGATGAGGAAATAGACGCTGCCGCGCTTGAACATGGCTGGCGCTTCTCTATACTGCCCTACCCACAGCGTCTGCACAAGGGATTCTACACCAAGGAAGTCAGGAGTCAGCTTGTAAATGTTAAGATCTGCGTTAACCCGCGTCGCCGAGATTAAATACGCGGTCCCGTTATCGTTGTACACCGTCATATCGCGGGAGTCATAACCCAGCGGCCGGAAGCTGCCGTGATAGGTGTAGCTGCCATCGACCGTGCTGGAGTAAGCGACAGCGGTGCGCGCCTGCCCGTAGTCGGAGCCATTCTCCCAGTGCATCCACAGCACGAATTGACCGGTGGAGTTGTTATAGATGACTTTGGGCCGCTCAATGTTGGAGATATTCAGCTCCGCTGCCGAGTTTTTCGTCAGAACATCCTTCCGGAATTCCCAGTTTTTCAGGTCGCTCGACCGGTAGCAGGAAACCGCGTTGAACGTGCCGTCCGCATTGCGGTTCTCTCCGAACCAATAATAGTAGCTGCCTACCTTGATGGCGCCGCCGCCGTGGGCATGAATGACATTGCCGTTCGTGTCCTTGAACTGAATGCCGTTCTGTACACTCCCTGCCGCCGCCTCCGTACGGGAAGCCAATAATACTGCACTGAACACCTGCAGCCCCAGCAGAGCAATCAGCAAATAACTACACATCTTTGGCCATCGTAAGCTCATTAATGAATCCTTCCTTTCGCTTGGTTAGTTACAAAAGCTGGTCACCTAACGGAGCTACCGACTGTTAAGCGCTTTCGATCAGGTTGAGCCTCACCTCCTTTAGCTGTAAAGATAGGGGATCTTGAGATTCATGCCTAGTGCATTTTCAGAATATATATGAACTATTCTTGCTTTAAAAGGTGAAATTTTGTAATTTTTGTACCCTAAATGCGACCCTTGGATAAGGTACGTATCGGCAACAGAGCGGGTGGGGGAAATACAGAACTGTCATTCTTCGTTTAGGGAGTTGTTCGTCACTGGTGAAAATCCGATCATCCCAATAAGAAGTTCGTTTTTTGTTGACCGGCTTGCAACTAACCTGTAAAATTTTGTTAGGTCAATATTTTAAGGTAATGAACTTACTTAAAGGTAAGGGGATGATCGATCAATGATTCATCAGCTTGAATGTCCAGTGGAGACCCTCATTCATGTTCTAGGCGGCAAATGGAAACCAATGATATTGTGGCATTTGATACAATCCAATAAACGATTCAACGATCTGGAAAAGCTTATACCTGATGTATCTCAAAAAATGCTTTCACAACATCTGCGGGACTTGGAACGAGAGGGCATCATCGATAGAACGGTCTACCCCACCGTCCCTCCAAAAGTAGAATATTCCCTTAGTGAATATGGCAAAACATTGATCCCTGTAGCAGAAGTCATGTGTGCTTGGGGAGAAAAACATAATAAGCGGAAATATGAAGACTCTGCTTCTTAATGCTTGTTCCATTCATTTGCATACTAATTTCAAGATCGCATAGCAAAAGCTGCCACGGGATTTGCCCTGGCAGCTTTTGCTTTTTTCAGTCCATATTCCTTTACGATTTTGCCATGGACCAACTTGGATTGCCCTTTCTGCTTAATACTTACTTTTAAGTAAGGACCCTACATTAAAGTGGGTTCTTATCAAGATTTTTAAACGATGCTAAGCTTGAGTCAATCCAGAGATGAACTACTCAACTATCGGGAGTCATAAATAAAAGGAGGAAAGCATGATGAAAATTATTGTTTTCGGAGCAACAGGAAATACGGGTAAAAGAGCACTGGAGCAGGGGGTTAACATGGGACATGAAATGACAGCATTCGTGCGAAACCCAGGGAAGTTTTATGAACAGCAAGGAGAGCGTTCGGCAAAACAGGTGAAAGTGATCGTGGACGATATCATAAACCCAGTAAGCGTCGGCGAGGCGCTCTCGCATCAAGACGCCGCTATTATTGCTGCCGGCCATGCCGGTCAAGGAGATGAGTTCGTTCGTCTTGTTGATAACATTATAAGCCAATGTGAAATCCACCCTAATTTTTCCGGGAGGGTATGGGTAATGGGAGGTGCCGGCCTGCTGGATATTCCATATACGGACCTCATTGGCAACAATCTGCCCGGCTTCCCGCCCGAGTATAAAAATCACAACCGGAATTTTGAACGACTCCTACGCTCTGAGCTCGATTGGTCCGTTATGTGTCCGGGAACGATGATGGATTCGATAGAGCCTGCGGCGCCGGTTCATCTGCATGTGACAACGGAAACCTTGCCCATATCCATTCCGAAGGCGATCAATGAATTTTCCGAGGCCGAGATAGCCGGTTACTTGTTCAGCCGGCTTCAAGAGCTGAATGTTGCTTATGATGATGTCGTGAAATGCATGCTGGACCATATTGAGCCCGGAGGGCCTTTTAAGAGAAAAAGGGTCGCTCTCGCCTATCAAAGCGATATTCCGGTGAGCTAAGGAGGAAGAAGGGAGAGGATCAGTTTGTTGGGATGGCTCCTCGTTTTTCATATATTGGCTTCGATTGCGGTAATCGGTCCCGCCTTCGTGTTACCCTACATCCGAAGGTCCGCTAGAACCGCCGGCCAGTTGCGCTTTGCTTTTGATGTAACGAACAAGCTTGCCATCCTGCCTAAAATTGGCGGAGCCGTACTTATTATTACCGGAGTTTGGCTTATAGTCATAACCAAGATGGGGGGATAAATTACCCGACGAGCTCGGTCGATTGATGAAAAAGACCATACCGGTCGAGACGGCGTCACAGCTGCTGATGATCGCCATTACCGTGCTTATGATCCTTAAGCCATTCTAAAGAAGCCTTAAAACACTTTAACCATCGGCCTGCGGGTAGCAGTCCAGGAATGAATACCGGATGTGGAAGGCAGATACGTTAACTGCCGGAGGACAAGAACATATATTCATTAAGCCGCATAATATGCGGCTTTTCTCATTTTAAAGATATATGCTCTTGTCCAAAGTGCATGACAAGAACATATATCTTTAGCCGTACATGTCAAGAACAAGTTTGTAGTATAAGTGGTCTTACCGTTTGAAAGCAGACCTGAGGTTAAGCTTGAACAGCTGGCTTGAGCACTTCTTCGCACCACTGACGGAAGCTTGTTCCAGCGGGCTGTGCTTTGTGGAAATCGTTGTCATAGATACCCTCATTTTGAGCATTCACCATATCTATATAGTCCTGTGCCCAAGCCTCCGTCCCGAATTGCATTAGTGTTGTTTTATAGTCAGAAGGCGA
Source organism: Paenibacillus caseinilyticus (assembly GCF_027533645.1). Lineage (GTDB taxonomy): Bacteria > Bacillota > Bacilli > Paenibacillales > NBRC-103111 > Paenibacillus_G > Paenibacillus_G caseinilyticus. The sequence goes on along the minus strand of NZ_JAQAGY010000011.1, from coordinate 65,327 downwards.
GACCTGCCCAAAGCGGATAGACCGTCCCAGCACTTCAGACATGACATGGGCCATGTCATGTGGTGACAAAGGATCAGGACTACATACCGGAACACTGTCTTGGCCGCTCCAGGATTTATCGAGCAACAACTTGGCAGCCATGGCGGCGATATCTCGGGTGGCGCAGGCCACGAGCTTGCGGTCTCCCGTATTAGGCATAAAGAACATTCCTTGGTTTTTGATTGTCTTGAGCTGGAGAAGCAAATTTTCTAAAAAGTACGGCATACGCAGCGATCGGTAGCTCACGCCTGTGCTTTCTATTAGATCGTCCATCTCAAATGCCGCCGATAATAGCCCGGCGTTTCTTCCGAACTCACGACCCATGCTTGACACTCCTACCACTCGTTTCACATGGAGACTCTTGACTGCTTGACAAGCGGGCCGGGTAAAGTCCAAATAATAATCCATGGGATTCTCGGCTCCAGGGTTCGGCGGTACCAACCAGAGCACACTGTCTGCACCAGTGAACGCCTCCGTAACGACATGTAAGTCACTGTGCGACCCTTGAAAGACTTCCGCCCGTTCGCGCACGCGTTGCGACAATCGGGAAGGATCTCGCGCAATTACACGGACAGCCTCCCCGCTATGAAGGACGTGGTCAAGGACCTGGTGGCCAATCTGGCCGGAGGGAGTGGTTATAACGATCATACCATTCATCCTTTCTGTTTTGGATTGGAGCTGTTTTCGATCAACGAAAGATCATTATCAATCCAACAGTGTTGTTTAAGCTGCACTGTTAGTGTTAATCTTAGGGTAAGCGGCTTAAGCTGCACAACCAGCAATCATACATTTTCGTAGCTTAGACAACACATCGACCTATCTGTTGTCCTTACTACTTAATGACAATCGCACACTGACTACATTTTGAGGTGAGAAACAAAACATGCCGACCAACGCAAATGATCCCCGCGTAAAACGGACACGTCAACTGTTGATGCAAGCCTTCATGGAATTGCTTGAACAGAGGAGAAATATCCATTCCATTACTGTACAGGATATTACGGCTCGCGCGACCGTAAATCGGGCCACATTCTATGCGCATTTCGAAGACAAGTACGCATTTCTTGAGTGCTGGATGAGAGAAAAATTTCAGAAAAAGCTGAAAAATGAGCTGCCCAATGCTGCTTTATCCGATATAGGGAGCCTGCGGGCGCTTATATTAATCGTTTTCGATTTTCTTGTCCGTACTCGGCAGTATATGACGATAGGCGATCGTCAGTTTGAACCGTTGTTTGAGATCGCGATGCAAAAGGAGCTGTATGACTTATTATTAAGCTGGTTAAGTAAACAAACGGAACCGTCCAATTCAAGAGAGACGGTGGAGACCACCGCCCTCATTACAAGCTGGGGCATCTTTGGGGCGGCATTCGAGTGGAGCAGACATCCGCAAGATCAACCGGCGGAAGCCAGGGCGAAGGAAGTTTTGGTGGTTGTGGCGGCAGGTTTGGCACCCGCGATGGGATAACTGTGGAGCTATCCATTCCGGTCTTTACCCGAGTACGAACCTTAACGGGGAACGGTACAGACCGGTCTCCTCTCACCACGACGGTGATGGGGATCAGCGAGGGAAGCGTGATGTGCAGCGTCTGCTTCCAGCGTGAGGCGCCGTCGACTTCGGCCGCTTCGTATAGCGACGGGTTGATGCCGGTCAAGGCGGCCAGGAGAGTGGGGCTGCCCTATTTCTTTTACGATAGAGATCCGATCCGTGGCAAGGCTTCCTCCGAGTCGCCCGAAGGGAGCCTTAGTAAGGGGAAATCACCGCGATATCGTGTTCAGCTTTTGCTCCAGTACACTTCGTGTGATTCGGGTGACAATCTTTCTTGGAAAGAAGCGCGGCGCTTGGGTGAGTAACCAGTTCTGGAAGCCGGGGACAATGAATGTTTTTTTGCCCATCAATGCTTTGTATCCAATTTCGGCAACGGTTTGCGGACTCATAAGCTTTTTCGGATCGGCCACTTTTTGACCATCCATCTTGGAGCTCCGGAAAAAGTCTGTCTCGGTAGCCCCGGGGCATAATGCGGTAACGGTGACCCCAGTCCCCTGTAGCTCATTCGCAACGGCTTCGGTGAGTGAAAGGACGAATGCTTTAGAAGCGGAATAGTTCGCACTGAGCGGGCAGGCGTAGAACGAAGTGGTCGAACCTACGTTCAGCATGTGTCCACTTCCGCGTTGGACCATGTCTGGAAGAAACAACATCATTAGGTGCGAGAGCGACTGGACATTGAGCTGCAGCATCTCAAGCTCGGAGCTCACGTCTTGCTCATGTAGTAGTCCGAAGGAGCCGATCCCTGCATTGTTGATGAGAACGTCGATCACGATGCCTAGTTCCTTTAGTCGCTCGTGAAGCAGGACGGGACCGCAACTCCGCGCCAGGTCAACGGGAATTGTCATCGTAGAGATGCCGTAGCTGTCCCTCAGTTGTTGAGCGATACGGTTAAGCTTCTCTTCGTCACGGGATGCAAGAATGATGCGGTAATTCTTCTTGGCGAACAATTCAGCGAATGCTTTGCCAATGCCGCTAGATGCGCCTGTAATCAGGACGGTTTGCATGAGAATGAAGCCCCCTAAATTAATAAATTATCTAAAGACAAAACAACTAACCATCTAATTATTTGGTTATTTAGTCAGTAAAGAGAGGGCCTCATTCGGCCCCGGTAGTCTTCATCTCGATGATGCATTCGGTTGTTGCGAGGAAATCCTTCAGCTGCTGCACCGGTTCCTCGATATCCAGGCAGTAATAAATTTCGGTGGCTACTTTTGTGGAAGTGACGAGTTTGGCTTGTTTTAATATTTTCAGATGATGGGAAATGGCAGATCGGGACATTGGCGATCGTTCAACGATTTGAGCGACGTTGAGCGAATCGTGTTTCGTTAACATCATAATAATATCTTGCCGGATAGGGTCGGCCAAGGCAAGGAAGATTTGGCTGCATTCCCTCAGCTGCTGATGGACGAGTGTCTCAAGTTGCGTCGAATTATGGGCTTGCATTGGTGTATCGTCTCCAATTTGCTATTAGCTAAATAACTAAACGCTCGGTTATTTAATCATAATTCGGACTTGTGGTAAATGTCAAGTGATAACGTTTTCTTTTAGGCACGAAAAAGCCCCCTTACTGTAGAAGGTTTTATTATTTCACCTGTCTACCGTAAGGGGAGCGGTATCATCTTAGGGCCGGCTGCCTCTGGTGCCTTATTATTGTGCCACCATTCCTGAATATATTGGAAATGTGATCTAAAAATCTCAGCCAAGCCGATACAATGTCTCTAGTTGTCCTCTCTTGAGAATGAAAATGGCCTCCTACTAAGTGTTATTGAAATTCGATATAATCCACATAGGCATCCCAGCTGCCGTTATCCGTGGTGATGATCAGCTTCACCTCTTGATTTCCAGTGGCATGGGGGATGCCGGACAAGGTCTGAACCGTCGGCGCCGTTCCGGTAAAATAAAAGGAGCCGACGGCCGTTCCTCCGATGAGAAGGTCTACTCTCGCGGCTGTAGAGCTGCTCGAGGCCCCCCGTACTGAAATGCTGTGCGTGGAGTTGGCAAAATTCTGCGTGTAGGCGGCATAATCCCCATTAGCGTATAGAACGGCTCCCGAAAAAGGGGAACTGACCTTACCGGCATAGCTGCCGCCCAGGGTCATCGACTCCGCTTCCACCCTGGTTCCGGCGGTATTCGGAGTAAACTGCCAGTAATCCATATTAAATAAGCTGCCGGTCCCGGATCCGGTGAAAACAAAGAATACCTTGTGAACGCCCGCTGCGCCGCTTACGCCGGTTTCGATCTCCTTCCAGACCTGCGCTCCGCCGGTTGGGCTGACGTTCAGCGTGCCGACCAGGGGCCCGGTTGCGCTGTCCAGACGCACTTCGATCTTGCCGCCTGCCGTAGAGGCTACGCTCGCCTTCACCGTCTTGGCGCCTCCGGTACCAAAGTCAGCGTTGCCTACTGCGATCCAGTCTCCATTATGGATATTCGTTACATTGAGATTCGCAATGGGACCTCCGGCTGCTTGACTTTTTTCGGTTGTCACGCCGGCCTGCCACCCGATCGTTTCGGCTTCGACCCGGGTATACGGATTCAGGTTGGCGGTTTGGGAGATGCCTGCCATATTGCCCTGAACCTCCTGGATGGTGCCATCCGCATTATGCACAAGCTTATTGATATGCGGAGAACGGTAGCCTTTTCCTTCTCCAAGCTGTGCCTTGCTGACCGTTTGGGCATGGTAGACCACATACCACTGATTGTTGAAGTTGAACACCGCATGATGGTTGTTTCCGCCTACGCCGAAGAAGGTATATGGATTTTTCAGAAAATGCCCTTTGTAAGTAAACGGCCCCATAGGACTATTGCTCACCATATAGCCGATCTCGCCCGTCGGATAATTGGAAGGGTGGGTACCCGAGAAATTAATGCAGTACGAATAATAATATTTGCCGTTGTACTTATGAATTCCGGAATCTTCGAACATGTAAGGGGCGTCGATGGTTACCGCACTTCCGGCAACACTGGTCATGTCCGCTCCCAGCTTTAACACCCGGGCCGTTTTGGGATTCGCGACAGAAGCCGGATCCGAGGTATTCGGGATTCCCCCGCCGCTGTAGAGATACCCTGTACCGTCATCATCCACCAGTACGGCCGGGTCAAAAAGCCAGGTAACGCCGGACATGCCCGGTGTATTTGTAGTAACCAGAGCTTTACCGAGCGGGTCGCTCCAAGGGCCGATCGGCGAGTCCGCAGTCAGCACGCCGATACCGGATGCGCCGTTGGCGAAATACAGGAAGAATTTATCCTTCCCGTTGATCGTTTTGTATGCCGCTGACGGCGCCCAGGAGAGGGAGGCCCACTTGGCAATGCCGCTTCCGTTATTCGCATTGTTAGATCCTGCGACTGGAATGGCTCCGTGGTCGGTCCAGTTCACCATATCGGCGGAAGAGATGACCTGAATTTTATTGAGCGGGCTAAAATCATTCTCTTTGACCGTTCCGTTACTGTTGTATACATACGCGTCGCTGGACATATAGACGTACACTCGGCCTTTATAGACCAGGGTGAACGGATCGGCCCCTAATTTATGGTCCATCAGGGGATTGGAGTTACCTGGAATCTTAGCGAGAGGGCTGTTCGCCGCATGAACAGACATTCCCGGCAGCCCACTCAACAGTAAGGTGAGAACGAATACAAAAACGCTCAGTTTCCTGATCATAAACCTATTACCTCCATTTGTTTGATCTTTCCATCGAACCGAAAAGCCTATGCTTGGTAGCTTGTATACACCTCCTTTCAACAAGTACGGCGGCTTGCGGCCATTCTGTAACCGCTATCATATTAACTGGCCGCAAATGCATCCGAATCGCCGCGGATGCTGAATTGTAACGCAACGAATCATATCACATTTCCTGACGGTGTACAGTTATTTTCAATTTTTAGTAAAGAATGGGTAAGGAAATAAAGAAATGTGTATTGTCTTCCCTTCCGTAAGCCTGGATAATGAAAATGAAAAAAAGAACAGCGGGTGGCAGCATACACACAAGGAGAAATGGGGTCATGTCATTTGCAGATGCCAGCAAGGAGCATCGTTCATTATATACTTACCGCCATGCTCCCCGTCCTGATCCTGTCCGCATGCGATGGCGGGAGCGGCACGGAGACCAGCCCTAGGGCAGAGTCTGAAGGCGTGCAATCAGCAGCCGGGTCTCATCGCTCGGTTGAAGTCTCCTTTGTCGGAGCCGAGACGGACGGTCTGGAGGAGCTGCTCCGTCAACTGCAGGGCGAGACGCTGGGGGATAACCGGTGGACCCGGATCTATGAGCAGGAGCTGGGGATTAAAATAAAGTACGATTGGACGGCCAAGGGGGATTTGTACCAGAAGAAGCTTGGTGTGGCGGTTGCGTCAGGAAATATTCCGGATGTGGTCAAGGTGAATGCGCAGCAGCTGAGGCTGCTTACGAACAAGGGGTTAATCCAGGAGCTGTCCCAGGTGTATGAGCAGTATGCTTCCCCGCTGACCAAAGACATTCTGAGTCAGGAGGGGAGCGGCCCCTTCGATGCGGCCACGATCGATGGCAGATTAATGGCGATTCCAGAGACGAACTCTTCTATCGACCGGGCCCAGCTGATCTGGATTCGCACGGATTGGCTGAGCAGGCTCGGGCTCCAGCCGCCGCAAACGATCGATGACGTACTCGCTATTTCTAAAGCGTTTACATCGAGGGACCCGGACCGGAATGGACAGCCGGATACCTTCGGACTTGCGGTGACCCAGAATCTATGGGATCCCGCTATGGGAATCACGGGCTTCATGGCCGGCTATGGGGCGTTTCCGAATCTGTGGGTGAAGAATTCATCTGGGGAGCTTGAATATGGAGGCATTCAGCCCGAGGTGAAAACCGCGCTTCTGGAGCTCCAGAACATGTACCGCAGCGGGCAAATTGACAGTGAATTCGGAATGAAGGATAGTACCAAAGTGGGGAAGCAGATCGCTGCCGGTAAGATCGGCATGCTGTATGGGGAGCAGTGGAGTGCGTTTGGAGTGCAGGGGAGCCGAGGTAGCGCCCCTTCCTCAGAGTGGCAGGCTTTTCCACTTGTATCCAAGTCCGGAGCGCCGCCCCAAGTTCCACTGCGCTTCAGCACATGGCAGTTCTATGCGGTAAGGAAAGACGTGCCGCACCCGGAAGCCGTCGTCCAGCTATTCAATCTTCACTTGGAGAAGAATTGGGGAGCATCGGCAGCGTACGAAACCTACTATATCTCTCCTCTTCCCGTATGGCAGCTGTCTCCGGTCACTCCCTATCCGGCCAGGAAAAACCTGGAGGCCTTTCAGCAGCTGGACAAGGCGCGCCGTACAGGAGACTTCTCCTTCCTGAAAGAGGAAGCCAGGGCGATCAAAAAGCGCCTGGACGCCTATGCATCCGGAGGCCCGGATAAGGAGTCTGGTTGGGGATGGGAGAAGATCTATGGTCCGAACGGTGCTTATGGAATCATTGACGGGTATGAACACAATCACCAACTCCTGACGGATGGGTTTAACGGGGCCCTGACGGACACGATGATGGACAGGCAATCGATCCTCAATGAGCTGCAGGATGAAGCATTTATCCGAATCATTCTCGGCAGGCCGATCGATGAGTTTGACCGGTTCGTAGAAGAGTGGCGCCGCTTGGGCGGAGACCGGATGACCGAGGAGGTGAACCGGTGGCGTGCGGAGAAGGGCAGGGAGCGCTCTGAAACGGATTAGGCCGCCGGCCGCCGCGCATCATGAGATCATACCATCCTAACGGTTACGGAGGCATTTTTGTTGATACCTATTCACTCAAGAACCCTGCGCAGTTCTATCTTTGCCCGGCTGCTCTTCACTTATGTCATCGTGATCGCGCCCATTCTTGCGCTGGGGATATATCTATACCAGTGGAGCTATACGAACGCCAGTGAAGAGTTATCCCGAACCTCCATCACACGGCTGTCCCACTATTTGCAGGATCTGAATCGGGAGATCAGCTGGATGGAGCTCCAGCAGTACGATATTCTGGAAGATCCCGACCTGAATAAGCTTACGGTCACCTGGGAGAGGATGGATCCTGTGGACCGGAGAGCCAGCCTGAATGATCTGCGGAAGCGGCTGACCTCCGTTAAGAATACCAGTGCTTATATCAAGGATATCAGCGTACATATTCCATCCGCGAATAAAACCGTCTCTGCGGTGCTTGCGGTGGACGAGCTGGATCAAGAGCGGTTCGGCTGGTTTCGTTCTCAACCGGGAAGAGAGGAAAGCCGGCTGATCTGGTGGAGGGATTCCCTCCATCTCAGTGCGTTGAAGCAAAGAGGGAAGATGGGCGAGGGGCCCCTGTTCGCAGTGCAGATCGAATTGGATATGGAGAAGCTGAGGGAGTCCTTGCTTCAAATGAACATCAATCCGGAAAGCGGTACGTTTCTCGTCTCGGACGGAGCAGGGTTCACCGTAACGAGCGGTCAGGAGGCCGCTCCTGTGGTCCAAAGCTATCTGCGGGAGGCGAGGGCAGCAAGCTCCGATACGTTGTATGTCCATTCCGAAGGCATGAAGTATCACATTGATCGTGTCTATTCGGGTGCACTGGGATTGTCCGCGGTGGCCTATATGCCTGAAGAAGCCGTCAGCAGGCCGCTCGGCAGGTTCTATACTTGGGCGTGGCTGTTCGCCTTTACCTCTTTGGTGGCGGTCGCCATCTATTCCTTTTCCACCTACAGGTATGTACATAAGCCCCTGCTGATTCTCTTGAAAAGCTTCAAACGAATGGAAGAAGGTGCTCTCGATATGCGGATTGAACACGAACCGAAGGATGAATTCGGATATCTGTATCACCGGTTCAACCAGATGCTGTTGAAGCTGCAGGCGCTGATTGATCAGGATTATAAGCAGAAGCTGATGATGCAGAAGGCGGAGCTGAAGCAATTGCAATCCCAGATCAATCCGCATTTTCTCTACAACAGCTTTTTTATTCTCAACTCGCTCTCCCGAACCGGGGATATTGAGAGAATCGAACAATTCACCCATATGCTTGGGGAGTATTTCCGGTTCATTACCCGCAATGGGGAAGACCATGTATGGCTGTCGGAAGAGATCAGGCATTCCAGGATGTACACGGATATTCAGCAGTTTCGTTTCAGCCGGCGCATCCGCGTACAGTTCGATGAACTGCCGGAAGCCATGGAGCGGATCCGTGTCCCCAAGCTCATCCTGCAGCCGCTCATAGAAAATGCCTATGAGCACAGTCTGGAGGAAATGGATGGGGAAGGGTTCCTGCGCATTTGCTTTGAGTCGCATGGCAGCGAGGCGAGGATCATCGTAGAAGATAACGGAGAGGGCATTACCCCTGCAGAGATCGAGGCCATGAAACATCGTCTGGTTCATACGGCGGAGAGCGAGATGACGGGGATGATTAACATTCACCGGAGGATCCATCTAACTTACGGGGAAGGCAGCGGCCTCTTTTTGTCGCAAAACGGGATGAAGGGATTGCGGGTCGAGATTCGGATCATTCACGAAAGAGGAGGATGGGTATGTACCGATTGCTGATTGTGGATGACGAAGAAATCATCACCGACGGACTGTACGAGGTGTTCCGCCAGCTCACGCCGGATCACCTGGATGTTTGCAAAGCTTATTCGGCCAAAGAAGCACTGAACTGGCTGTCCCGCACCCGTATCGATATGGTATTGACGGACATTCGTATGCCCGGAATGACGGGCCTCGAATTGTCCAAGTCCATCCAATCGTATTGGCCAAGGTGCAGAATTATTTTTCTCACCGGTTACAGTGAGTTCGACTATGCCTACCAGGCGATTCAAATGCCCCACGTCCGGTATTTGCTCAAAACGGAAGGGTACGCCAAGGTGACCCAAACCGTTCAAGAGGTCATGCTGGAATTAGAACAAAGCAGTCAAATGAATGCCTTAGTCGAGCGGTCGCATGAGCAGCGGGATGCGTTTGACTTCATGGCGCAAGGAGGCTATATCCGCCACCTTCTGCAGGAAAGCCATCTCCTTGCTAAGCATCCGGAGGTGCTGACCGGCCATTTCAATACGTTTCATATCCCGCTCGATCCGAATGTTCCCGTTGTGCTGGCTCTTGGCCGCTTAGCGTATCCCGAAGGGAGCACGTATGCCCAAAGAAGCGGGATGCTGGCTTCCGCCAGAATCATCTGGAGTTCCTTCCTGTCCGAGTATGTGCGCAGCATCGGAGTACTGGACAAGCACGAAGATATGCTGTGGTTCATTCAGATGTCTGATAAAAAGGAAAAGAAGTTCGGAGAGCACTTCATCCGTTACTTGGAGGGAACGCTCGAGCTGATCCAGGAAGCCTGCCAGTCCTCCCTCGGGTTCACGATGTTCTTCACCCTAAGCGGCGCCTCCTGTGAATGGGACGCCGTCACCGCGCAGTATGAACGGCTCCGCCAGCTGCAGCAGATGAAGATCGGTGACGGGGCGGCCATGATCTTAACGGACCGACAGGATCAAGGGGATCCCGTTCCGATCAAAGAAGGGTCGCGAACCGGGCTGCAGGCGGAACTTCTGGAATCCCACCTGGAGGCCGGCAGAGCAGAGGACTTCTTCCAATGCCTGGAGGAAATGACGAGCAGCATGTTGCAGAGGAAGGGGGATGTACAAAAAACGATCGAGGCCTATTATTCGGTCGCCCTCGTTCTGCTCTCCTGTATCAACCGCTGGAGGCTGCAGGGTCAAATCGGTGATTACAGCAAGTTGATGCGCCTCGACGAACACCCCTCCATGAGGGACGGATTCGACTATTTGCACAGCCTTGCTGACCGTATATTCAGCGTGAGGCAGATGGATGAAAGGGACCGGACGACGCATATCATCGACAGAATCTGCGGATTCATTGCCGGGCATTTGCACGAAGACCTGTCCCTGGTCCGGCTGGCGGAAATCCATTTCTTCAACCCGTCTTACTTATCCAGGTTATTCAAACAGGAGACAGGAGTGAACCTATCGGATTATATCGAGCAGTGCCGAATCCGAAGGGCCAAGGAGCTCCTGGGGGATGGAGAGCACAAAATACGCGAGGTGGCCGTATCGGTCGGCTATGAGGCGGCGCATTCTTTTACCCGCTTCTTCAAAAAGGCGACGGGCATGACCCCGCAGGAATACCGCGAAGCGCTGATGCCCCTGTGAGTAAAAAGGACAATCCTATCTTGCAATAAAAGAAGAGGCAGGTGAAACGGATGTTTAAGGTTCTGGTGGTGGATGACGAACCGTTGATGCTCGAGGGCTGGAAAACCATGGTGGATTGGCAGAGCTGCGGCTACGAGCTTTGCGGAACGGCGACGGACGGGGAAGAAGCCTTGGCATGGATTCGGGTCCATGAACCGGATCTCGTCTTCACCGACGTCCGGATGCCCGTTCTCGACGGGCTCGGATTGATCCGGGCCATGAGAGATGAGCTGCGCGTCAGTCCCATGACGGTGATTGTGAGCGCCTATTCGGAATTCACCTACGCTCAGCAGGCCCTGCGCTACCAGGTGGACCGTTATGTACTGAAACCGCTCGTGCCGGAAGAAATTCACAAGCTGCTGCTGGAGCAGACGGGGCCGCTGGAGAAGCGTCTTCTGGAGAGAGACGCGGCCCCAAGGGAGCAGGCCGCAGCGGCGGCAGCCGCCGTGGTCAGCCTGCTGAAACAGGGAGGACCGGCGGCAGCCGGAGCAGCAGCCCGGCTGCTCGGCGTCCGGGAAGGGACGCGATGCGGTCTGCTGATCGCTGAAGCTGCGCAGGGAGATCCCGGGAGGGGGGATGACGGAATGTCGTTGCTCCCCCGGGTGCAGACCATGGCCGGAGCCGAATTTCCGGACCGGCTGCAGCTCTTGGCATTCGAAGAAGCGCCGGGCCGCGCCGGCCTGCTTGTCTTGGATGGCGGATCCAGCGGAGAGGCGTTCGAATCCCGGCTGACCGGGACGGCTGCCATGCTGGCGGAGCAGCTTGAGCATGCTGCGGTTTACTGCAGCAGGGCGGCCATCGGACTCTCCGGATTGCCGGAGCTGTACCGACAGACGATGGCCACCCGCCGGCAGTCCATGCTCTGCGGCCGCAGAACGGGCATGCACCGATACCAAGAGCACCCGGCTGCTCCATCCTTCCGTCTCGAGGATCTGACAAGATGTACAGGGACGCTTCTGCATGCCATGGATTCGGGGGACGTGGAAGGGGTCAGCCGCGCCGCGGACACACTGATTCTTCTATTAGAGAGATCCGGGGCGCAGGAATGCTGGGTTCAGGCAGCGGTCAGACATCTTCACGGAGAGCTGCTCCGCCGGTATGCCGCGTCAGGCGAAGCAGCCGCTGAGGAAGACGGCTGGCTGCGGCAGATGCTGCCCGGACAGGATGGCGGTGCGGATGCATGGTCCGGCGAGAGTCTGAAGCGGCTGTGGACCGAGACGTCCGGGCGGCTCGCGGGGAAGCAAGGCTCCCCCTTGGCGAACCCTAGCGTCGCAGCGGAGGCGGTCGCCTACCTGAAGCGGCATTACCGCGAGAAAATCCGGCTTCAGGATCTGGCCCGGCGCTTTCATCTCAGTCCCGTCTACTTCGGACAGCAGTTCAAACGGGAAACCGGCATGCGCTTCAACGAATTCCTCCACCGGCTGCGGATCGACGAAGCCCTCAAGCTGCTTCGCCTAACCGAACTGCGTGTCTCCGAAATCGCCCCCATGCTGGGTTACCACGATGCCGAGTATTTCACCGATAAATTTAAAGCGCTTACAGGCGAGTCGCCTTCTGTTTATAAATCGAAATGCAGGGGGGAGCGGCGTGCGGAATCCAAGCCGGATATTCCATAAAGTAAATGACATTCCTCTCAAGTATAAATTTTTGCTGATCTACTTGTTCTGTGTGCTCCTCCCGATCATTACGCTCAATATCTTCTTCTATCAACGCCATACTGCCGATATTCGGATCCGCGAGGAAGACAATCTCCGCAAGTCGATCGAAAGGGCTTCGGGGGAGCTGCTGGGCATGATCGAGGAAAGCGTGGCACTCAGCCATTCGATTGCAAGCGACAATTCGATATACGAGGCCCTTGATCGCGCGTATGCTTCTCCGGTCGATTACTACGAAGAATATAACAGCTCCCTGCGGGGCAAGTTGACCCGCTATCAGTCTTCCTCCCCGAATATTCTTGAAATCGGCATCTATGCGGATAACCCGACGATACAGACCGGTACGCACTACCATGTCATCGGTGCCGGGAGCGAGAACACGCCATGGCTGGAGCGGCTGATGCGCACAGATGGAAGCATCTCCTTCACGGCTTACCACGACGACCGCAGCTTCAACCCCGGCAGGCGCATCAGCGTCGTGTCCCGGATGAACAAGTTCTCCTCTTATTCGAAGTATGCCAAATACTTGAAGATCGACCTGAACGTGGACAAAGTGGACCGCATTCTGAGCCGGGAGACCGGAAGCCTTCAGCTTCAACTTGTCGATGAACAGAACCGGGTTGTGGCCGCCAGCGCTGGCTTCGGGGAGCCGGGCGAGCAGAACCCGGCCCATCCGTCATTCCAGCCCGTTGACCCGGAATCCGGTTTAGTGATGGAGCGGCCCATTGCGAGCTTGAACTATGTGAAGGGGTGGAAGCTGGTCGGCTTCGCCGATACCCGGCGCATCGATGCGCTGCTGGCGGCCGCCCACCGCTCCATACAGTGGCTGGCCGTCGCAAGCACGGTGCTGCCTACGCTCCTGATTTGGATCATTCTCCGCTCCTATCATTACCGGGTCAAAAAGCTCTCCAAGCACATGGGCAGGGTACGCAACGAGTGCTTCGACCTGATCGACATCCCGGAGGGACGCGATGAGATCGGCGCTCTCATCGGGAGCTTCAACATCATGACCTGCAAAATCAACTCGCTCATCAACGAAGTCTACAAGCTGGAGATCCGGCAAAAAAGTCTTGAGCTCGAACGCGTACGCACGGAATTGTCCATGCTGCAAAGCCAAATGAATCCGCATTTTTTGTTCAATACGCTCAATGCTTTGCTGGTCGTCTGCATGAAAAAAGGGTATACCGACGTGGCCGAGATCATGAAGAACTTGTCCTTGCTCATGAGGCAGCTGCTCACCCGTGCGGACGACCTCGTTCCGCTGCAGGAAGAGATTCAGTTTACGGCGATGTACCTGCAGATCGAGAAATTCCGCTTCGGCGAACTGTTCGATTATACCTTCGACATCGATCCGCAGGCGCTTACCCTGCGCATTCCCAGAATGAGCATTCAACCGCTCGTGGAGAATGCCTGCAAACATGGGCTTCAGGCCCGAAAGGACAATCGCAAAATCAGGGTCGCTGCGAGGCTGACGGAGCGTGCGCTGGAAATCCGGGTCGTCGATAATGGAGTCGGTATGGAGGAAGCGAAGCTCCGCAGGCTGATGGAGGATATACGGTCCGACCGAAGGACGGACGGCCATATCGGGATACGCAATGTATACCGGCGGCTCGGGCTGTTCTATCACGATCAGGCCCGTTTTCAGATGGTGAGCGATCCGATTACGGGGACGGAAGCGGGCTTTCATATTCCGGTCTCCAAGCTGGACTTGAAGGTATGGATGAAGGAGGCGTGAACATGTACAAGGTGCTGCTGGTGGACGATGAACCATACGCCATCGAGGGACTTCGGATGCTGGTGGATTGGAAGACCTATGGCTTTCATATTGACGCCGCCTACGGCAATGGGGGGGAGGCCCTTCGCCATATCCTTAGGGATCCGCCCGATCTGGTTGTTACCGACATCTGCATGCCGGTGATGAACGGGGTGGAGCTTATGGAAGAAACACGCCGGGAGGGCATAGATTCCGCCCTGTTCGTGATCATGAGCGGGCACAGCGATTTCGATTATGCGAGACGGGCCATGCGTCTGGGCGTTTCGCATTATTTGACGAAGCCGCTCATCCCCTCGGAAGTGGAAGAGGTTCTGGCGCAGCTAGGTGCGGAGCTTCGCGAACGGGAGAGGCAGAGGCTCGTCAGAGACCAGGCGAAAGGGTATGCGGTCAGCCGCTCGCTATCGGTGCTGCTCTTCGGGAGCGAGCCGGCGGGGCGGCGGGAAGCGGAACGGACGCTCGCGAAGCTTGCGGACCGGGCGTCCGAGTGGACTTATCTGCATGTCGAGACGGAGGAAGAAAGCTCGGGCAGCGCCCGGGAAGCCGCGCAGCGCCTTGCGGAGAGCACGGCCTGCTGCTGCTTGGTCGACTCGGGCAGGGGCACATTCGGGCTCGTCTACGGTTCGCGTGAACCCGGCAGTTACCGGGATTTCGCAGAGCGTCTGCATGAGACTGTGCAGTGCACATCATCCGGCGGCAGGGCAGGGGTGGCCGCAGGCTGCAGCGTAGGCTATCTCAACGACCTGCCGGCCTCTTACAGCAGCGCGCTTGAGGCCGCTCGGTTTTTGTATTACAGCCCTGCCGGTATCGCTCATTATGCTGATATTCAGGGCAGGACGCTCTCTTCCGACCCGGAGGCCCTGAAAGCAGCGGATATCATCATGGATGCAGTGGAGGGGGGGCACCCGGAAACCATTGCCGCTGCGGTCAACAATGCTTTCTGTACGTTCCAAGAGCAGATGATCCTGCCCGAGCTCGTAGGCATGGTTGCCACGCAGGTGGTGCTTCGCTGCGCCATGTTCTATAAGGAGCTCGGCGGCGATGCCGATGAACTTCTTCATTCATCGGGCTTGGGGGCTTCGATGCGGTATGGCAGTCACATAGAGGAGTCCATCCGTATGCTGACCCAGTTGTGCCTGAATTGCCAATCAGCCGCATCCACGCTGTGGGGGAGGCAGACGGGGAGCACACAGGCCCAGGTAGCCGACTTCCTGAGACGCCATTACAGGGAGACGTTCACAATCAAAGAACTCGCAGACCGCTTCTATATCAACCCTGTCTACTTGGGCCAGTCGTTCTCCCGAAAGTACGGCGTGGGCATTTTGGATTATATTCATAACCTTCGCATCGAAGAAGCCCAGCGGCTGCTCAGAGAGACGAATGTGGCCTCGTATGTGATCGCCGAATCCCTTGGCTACTGCGGCTATCAGCATTTTCTGAAGCAGTTCGAGAAACGGCTTGGGATGAAGCCCGCCCCTTACAGGCTTTTGTTTCGCAGAGAGGAACAGCTTCCTGCGGAGCCCTCCCCGCAGCATCTATAGTTAAGGGGGCATAGTGCTTTAATCTATTTATTTTGTAAACGAATACATTCCAACATAATAAATGAGAAGCCAACACAATCCCGAAGGAGGAGAAAGGCATGGGGGGAGCAAGAAACAAAGGCGGCCGGATATCGCTTGTTCTGGCACTAAGTCTGGGGCTTACCGGCTGTTCGGACAGCGGCAGCGACGGCATCGCAGCAACAGAGGGAACGAATGCGCTTAGCCTATCCGCTTTCATCAATACGCCGAATCAGGCACCGACGGCGGACAACCGGATCTACAAAAAAATCGAGCAGGAGCTCGGCGTCAAGCTGAACATGGAATTCATCGTCGGTGACCTGCAGCAAAAGCTCGGCGTCATGATCGCGGGGGGCGACTACCCGGATCTCATTTCGGCTGATCCCAAGCTCGTATCGGCGGGTGCGGTCATTCCGCTGGAAGAGCTGATCGACCAGCATGCGCCCAATCTCAAAAAACACTTTGCCAAGGTTTGGAACAAAATGAAGGACTCCAAAGACGGGCATATCTATTGGCTGCCGAACTACGGAGTGATTACCGGGGAGTATCGTGCGAATTCTTATTCCGGCCCGGCGTTCTGGATTCAGAAAGATATTCTGAAGGAAGCGGGCTACCCCACACCGAAGACTCTGGACGACTACACGAAGCTGATCCGGGATTATGCGAAGAAGCATCCGGCCATCGACGGCCAGCCGACGATCGGCTTCACCACCCTCGCTTACGACTGGAGAACCTTTCCGCTGCTGAATGCGCCCGAGCATCTGACCGGCCATCCGAACGACGGCGGAGTGGTCGTGGATAATGCCAAAGCCTCTGTGTTCGCCGACAAGGATATCGCCAAGCGGTATTACAAGGAACTCAATGGCCTGTATAACGACGGTCTGCTGGATAAGGAAGCCTTCGTCCAGAACTACGATCAGTATCTGGCGAAGCTGTCATCCGGACGCGTGCTTGGCATGTTCGACCAGCATTGGAACTTCCAGCCGGCGGAAGATACGCTGGTCTCGCAGAATA
The DNA here is from genome assembly GCF_027533645.1 of Paenibacillus caseinilyticus. Classification (GTDB taxonomy): domain Bacteria; phylum Bacillota; class Bacilli; order Paenibacillales; family NBRC-103111; genus Paenibacillus_G; species Paenibacillus_G caseinilyticus. Next base: position 48,584 of record NZ_JAQAGY010000011.1, on the reverse strand, counting down.
AGATCGGCAAAACCTATGTCGGGTTCCCGCTGGTCTATGACACAAGCACCAAGGATTACTATCTCGAGCGCCCCGCGCCTAACTTGAACAACGGCTTTGGCATCAGCAAGGACGCCAAAGACCCTGTACGCATCATCAAATTCCTCGACGCGCTGATGGATGAGAAATACCAGAAGCTGCTATCCTGGGGGGAAGAGGGCGTCGACTACATGGTAGGCAAGGACGGGAAATTCTACCGTACGCCGGAGCAGCGCAAGCAGCAGGAGGACCCGGCCTGGAAGCTTGCCAACCGTGCCGACGGGTTCTTCGGAGCCGCACCGAAGATGGAAGGCACCTTCAGCGACGGGAATGCGACAAGTGCGGGCAGCCAGCCGGAGGAATTCTACCAATCCTTGAAGCCGGAGGATAAGGAGCTGCTCGATGCTTACGGGCACAAGACCTGGACGGACTTCTTCTCCCCGCCGCCTGAGAATGCGGTCTATTACCCGGCATGGCAGATCGATCTGATCGACGGCTCCGATGCCTCGGTCGCCAATAAGCAGATGACCGATGCTTCGCTCAAATATTTGCCGAAGGCGATTATGTCCAAATCGGACCAATTCGACTCCGTATGGACCGAGTATGTCAATGCCTACAAGAAAATCAACGTGAAGGCTTACGAGGACCGCATCAACGAGCAGATTCAGTGGAGGATCAAAAACTGGTCTTCCAAGTAAACGGACGGCATCGATAGAACGGTGGAGAGCACTGGCACCCCTTCCCGTGCTTTCCGCCGCTTACGTCGGAAGCTCCAGCCGCTAGAGAGACAGGAGGAGAGAACGATGGCGGGCATTCAAGAGATCGTGCCATCCAAGAAATCCGCAGCGGGCGCCGCCTCCCGGAGAGCGTCCCTGCTTTATCGTATGCGCGGGCAGAAGCAGCTGATGTGGATGTCGCTGCCCATCGTGGCTTATGTCATCGTATTCGCTTATTACCCCATATGGGGATGGACCATGGCCTTTCAGAACTACAGCCCCGCGAAGTCCTTCTCGGAGCAGCAATGGGTAGGCTTCAAGCATTTTGCCTTTCTGTTCAGCGACGCGACGTTCCTGAATGTGCTGCGCAATACGGTCGCCATGAGCCTGATCAACATGGTTCTCGGCTTCGTTACGTCGATCGTGTTCGCGATCCTGCTCAACGAGATCAAACACAAACTGTACAAGCGCACGATTCAGACCATATCGTACCTGCCGCACTTCCTGTCCTGGATTATTGTCACGGGCATTGTGGCCAACTCACTGTCCGTGGACGGCGGCATTGTCAATGTACTGCTCATGAAGCTCGGATGGATCGACGGACCGGTCATGTGGCTCAGCGAGCCCAGCTACTTCTGGGGCATCGTAGGGGCTTCCCATGTATGGAAGGAGGTCGGCTGGAACGCGATCATCTACCTGGCCGCCATTACTTCGATCGATCCGGCACAGTATGAAGCGGCGGAGATCGACGGGGCGAACCGGTACCAGAAGATGCTGTATGTGACGCTGCCGGGCATCAAGTCGATCGTTGTCATTCTGCTCATTATGAATATGGGCTGGATCCTCGAAGCGGGCTTCGAGGTGCAGTACCTCTTAGGCAACGGCGTCGTTGTGGATTGGGCGCAGACGATCGATATCTTCGTGCTGAAGTACGGCCTGCAGGTCGGCAACTATTCGCTGGCTACCGCTGCAGGCATATTCAAGACGGTGGTCAGTATTTCTCTCATCTTTGCCGCGAATACGATCGCCAAGCGGCTCGGCGAAGACAGACTGATATGAGGAGGACAAGCCGATGAGAACCCGCTCGATCCGCATGGAACCACTATTCTTTCATACGTTCAACGCGGTGGTCATGATCCTGATGGCGGTCGTTACGCTGTATCCGTTTTTGAATACGCTCGCGATTTCATTCAACGCCGGCAATGATACGATCCGCGGGGGAATCTATCTATGGCCCCGCATCTGGACGGCTCAGAACTATGAGGCGGTCTTCGCAGGCGGCAATATTTTTCACGCCTTCTGGATATCCGTCGCCCGTACGTTGATCGCCACGGTATTGAGCCTGTTCCTGACTTCCATGATTGCCTATACGATCAGCCGCAAGGAATATGTATTCCGCAAGCCGGTTACGATCATCATCGTGCTCACGATGTATTTCAATGCCGGACTGATTCCCTATTACTTCCTGATCAAAGACCTGCATCTGCTCAATCACTTTATGGTCTACATCATTCCAGGCCTGATCAGCGCATTCAATATGATCGTCATCCGGACATATATCCAGACGCTGCCGGAAGGCCTGGTGGAATCCGCTAAGATGGATGGGGCGGGGGACTTCCGCACGTTCCTGTCGATCATTCTGCCGCTCTGCCAGCCGGTGCTTGCGACCGTGGCATTGTTCGTGGCTGTCGGACAGTGGAACTCGTGGTTCGATACGTTCCTCTTCGCCTCCTCCAAGCAGAATCTGAGCACGCTGCAGTATGAGCTTATGAAGCTGCTGTCTTCTTCCATGATCTCGAATAGCAGTGCGGCGGTTGCTAACGGGGCGGACCCCGGTGCCGCGCGTAATATGGTGACCCCCATGTCCATCCGGGCATCGATCACGATCGTGGCTTCCCTGCCGATCCTCGTCGTCTATCCGTTCCTGCAAAAATACTTCGTACACGGGATGCAGATGGGCAGTGTGAAGGAATAACAGCCATAATGGGCTGGACGTTTGATTAAATATGATTCTAGGAAGGTGTGTGATTTATTCTATGAAAATGAGACTCATCCATAAACGATCCATTGCTCTGATGCTGTCTGCCGTTCTTCTCGGTACGACCGTCTTGTCTCTTGCGGCAATGCCGAAGCGGGCGCAGGCAGAGCCGGACTCCCAGGGCTCGAACGGCCCGCAGGCCGCGATCCAGGAGGATATTCCATCGCTGAAGGATGTATTCAGGGATGACTTCAAGCTCGGCTCCGCCTTTCTCGTATCGGAGATCGCCGACCCAAACGGGCCGGACGCCAAGCTGCTCAAGAAGCATTTTAACAGCTTGACGGCAGGCAATGAGCTGAAGTGGGACGCCACCGAGCCCCGGGACGGAACGTTTGATTTTACGCGTGCGGACCAAGCCTTCCGGTTCGCTGTCGACAACGGGATAGCCTTCCGGGGACACACGCTGGTGTGGCACAGCCAGACACCGGATTGGGTGTTTCGCGGGGCGGACGGGAACCTGGCCAGCAAGGAAGTTCTCTTGCAGCGGATGAAACGGCACATCGATACGGTAGTCGGGCGGTACAAGGGCCGTATATATGCCTGGGACGTAGTGAACGAAGTCATCGATCCTTCGCAGCCGCAGGGTCTGCGCAGCAGCTTATGGTACCAGATCGCCGGCGAGGAGTACATCGAGAAGGCGTTCCAATATGCCCATGCCGCCGACCCGTCCGCCAAGCTGTTCATCAACGACTACAATACGCATGATCCGGTGAAGCGGCAGTATCTGCACGATTTGATCAAGCGGCTGAAGGAGAAAGGGGTTCCCGTGGACGGCGTGGGCCACCAGATGCACAACAGCATTCAGAATCCTTCCCCGCAGCAGATTGACGCAACGCTCGACGCCTTCAAGGATCTCGGCATCGAGCAGCAGATTACCGAGCTTGACATGAGCAGCTATACGAACGATACGGATTCCTGGGAGACGTTCCCGGTGGATCTGCAGATCAGGCAGGCCTACCAATACAAAGACACCTTCGACGTGTTCAAGAAGCATAAAGACCAATTGACCGCCGTAATCTTCTGGGGCAAAGATGACGGAAATACATGGCTTACAACGTTCCCGACCGTGCGCAAGAACTGGCCGCTGCTCTTCGACGAGAACCTGCAGGCAAAATATGCTTATTGGGCTCTCGTCGACCCGGTCAAGGTGCCGGTAGAGATCGGGCATGCCTCAGCCTCCAGCTCCTCCGGCTTAATAAAAATTGACGGCAGGCTGGAGGATGCTTGGGTGCGCGGAACCTCCGTACCTATACGAAAGAACGGCGAGACCAAAGCTGCTTTTAGATCGCTGTGGGACCAGCGGCATCTGTATGTGACCATCGATGTATTCGATACAACGGAGAACGGCAATGATGCGGTAGAGGTGTTCATCGACGGCAATAATGGCAAAACGACTGCCTACGAAGGGGACGACAAGAAGTACACGTTCCGGCGCAGCGGGGCCCATCCGCACAAGCAGGCGGATTATAAGACGATCAAGACCAAGGAAGGGTATCGCATCGAAGCCGCGATCCCCGTAGAGAAAGCCGTGCTGGGCCAAGAGCTCGGGTTCGATATACGGGTTACCGATCGTTCCGGTAAGGACGTGAAGAGGAGTTCGTGGAACGATACCACCGGATCGCAGGATACAGACACCTCCAAGTTCGGGGTCCTGAAGCTGGACGAAGGGCCCCGCTACGTATCGGCTAAGCAGGGAACGCCGGTTATTGACGGAACGATCGATGCGGCCTGGAATGGGGCGGACACCGCCCAGACCGATCGCTATGTCATCGGTTCGGCGGGATCGACGGCCAAGGTACGGACCCTATGGGACAAGGACCGCTTATATGTTTTGGCCGAGGTGAAGGATACGCTGCTGTCCAAACAAAGCCGTAATGCCTACGAGCAGGATTCCATTGAGATTTTCGTAGACTCGAACAATGCCAAGACGGACTTCTTTGAACCGGATGACGGGCAATACCGGATCAACTTCGACAATGAACGTTCCGTCAACCCAGCTTCGCTGAGCGGAAGCCTGGTCTCCGCGGCCAAACGGACAGAAGACGGCTATGTCGTCGAGGCTTCCATCGCATGGACCGGAGCGCCGCCGAAAGCAAACGCGCTCATCGGCTTCGATATCCAAGTCAACAATGATGAAGACGGAGATGGGGACCGCGACAGCGTCTCGATCTGGAACGATACCTCCGGCCAGTCCTACCAGAATACATCCGGTTACGGGCTGCTCAAGCTTGGCGAGCGGTAGGAGAGCGAGATCAACGGCTTCGCCGTTCTTTAAGGACGATGCGCGATTATAAGAAATACAAGAAGACAGGATCAAGCTCTGTGAGATATAAATTCTAGTCTTTCAAAAAAACGGGTAACGGGCAGATCAGTCCGTTGCCCGTTTTTTTGGGGACAGGGAACCAGGCACAGAGGGGAGGCGTTCGGCGCGGCCCATTTCCAACCGTCCGGGCTGTCACCAACAACTGTACTAGTCGAACTTTTGCATCGTTTCGAATAAACGTCTTAAGTTATGCAATAAGCCGTTTTTTTCCTCCAGGGTCCAATCGGCCAATGCTTCTTGCATCATGCGTTCACGAGTGAGATTAATCATTTCATTGATGCTCTCCCCGTAGTTAGTCAATTCAGACATACGAATGCGGGAGTCTGAACTTGATGGATAAGTATGAACGAGCCCGGCGGTCTCCAGCTTATCGATTTGCCGGCTTACGCTCGAATAGTTCTTCCCCATCATGGCAGCCAAATCACCAACACCCGTCGGCTGGAGATGGCCGATGCCAACTAAGACGCGAAAGGCTGCCGCCTCCAAATTAACGCCAGCATTGGCAATCATTTTCCTATCACGGTCTGGACGATTGATAAGAGAAACCAGATCGATCAGCGCTTTAAAAATCTCATTTTCCATTTGCTTTTATCTCACCTTTACAACGGGACGAGGCGTCAGTGAGGCATGCCAAGCCTCTTCGAGTTCATCTAGCGCATACTCTTTTATCTCCATCTTCAGCTTTCCCTCAGCGGCCATTTCAAAAACCCCTTTAACAGCGGTCAGCATATCAGCTTTAGAAACGCTCTTACCTCCGCTGCCTACGAGTTCGATTGTTGATGAGCGAAGAATAGATGAAGGTAAAGGAATGCTTTCTTGGCCGGATGAAGTCCCGATGCTTACAAAACGAGTTGCGCGATTCGTATTCGTATTAGCAATAGCTGTCATGATGGCGAATGCGCTATCGCCCCAAAGATAATCCAATATTACATCAACGCCATCGGCAACAACGGGCATTAGGGCGTTTTCAAACCTTTTTTGCCCGTTGTCGGCGGTCATATCGAATGCAATAGCCTCATCGGCTTCCAGTGTTCCCAGCTTCGATTCATTGCGTCCCGTTACAATGATTTTCTTGGCCCCCAGGCTCTTAGCAATCTGAACGGCTAAACTACCGGATGCACCAGTAGCTCCATTAATCAAGACGGTTTGGCCCGACTTGAAGCCGGCTCTAAATAACAATGCAGCCCAGGAGGACATAGCCGGGTTGGCGATAGCGGCAGCAGTGAAATCATCAATACCATCTGGCAAACGGACCGTCAGCTTCTCGCCCACAATGGTTTGCTCAGCCAAACTGCCATAGGGTGCTGCAGGCATCACAAAGTAAACGCGAGTCCCATCTTCCAAAGTTCCAACTCCGTCCATACCGGCTACAAGCGGAAAGTTACCATCAGATGAGTAGTGCATACCCATGGAATGGAACTTGCTAACCCTACTCAAGGCTGCTGCCGAAACGTTAATTAACACTTCTCCATCTGTCGCAACGGGGGAATCAAAATGGCCTATTACGGGAATTGCCCCTTTTTCCTTTACGATGGCTGCCCTCATTGTTATTTGCCCTTCTTTCGCTTCAGATTATGTGCATATTGCACATAAAATAAGTATAACACAAATTGTGTGCAATATGCACATTTTTTTTGTAAAGCCATGTCCGAATCGTTCTTAAGAAAACAGCAAGAAGAGGGACCCTCAATAATTATTGATAAGACAAACATAATTTCCTAATTTGTACACCTTGAAAAGAAAAGGAAACAAAAATACCATAAAATAGTATACATATACACCCCTAACCATCTATTGAAAATAACGGAGAGTAATGACGAAGGCTGGCGGCTCGAGCAGTTCGAAGCGGCCGCAGACCATAAGAGCGGCTTCGACATCTGAGCAAAATCTAAAACATAAACAAGGGAGTGCACGCTTCAAATGACCCGTTTGAAACGAAAAACGCTTTTTCCCCTAACCCATCCGCAGAGCCGAATCTGGTATACGGAAAATAAATACCCACAGTCGAATGTAAATGTGATTGTGATCAGCAGCGAGACCGAGCAGGCCGTCCGGTTCGATGTTCTGGAGCAGGCCATCCGTAAGTTTATCGATAGTCAGGATAGCCTGCGCATCCGGCTGACCCGGGCGGACGGTGATATCAGGCAGTATATGGACGAAGAGGCGGATCTGCAGCCGGTGGAACGAGTGAAGCTCGACCGGCCGGCCGGCGCCGCAGATCCGCTGGATGCTCTCGCATCCCGTAAGGAAGCGTTCCAGCTGGACCTGTTCGACTGCCCATTGTTCAAAATTTACTTTTATGAAATCGGAGAGCGAAGGGGGTTTATCGCGAAATTTCATCACATCATTGCGGACGGCTGGTCGGCCACTTTATTTCTTGACTACGTCTGGAATGACTATCTTCGCACGGCCGGGCAGCCGGCCGGTGAAGATCAGCTCCCTCATGTACCTCAAGCACTTCAAGTACCTGCCCCCCAAGGGTCTTACCTGCGGTATATGGAGAGCGAACGAAGATATATGGACTCCAGCCGGCGGGCAAAGAACAGCAGCTTCTGGCTGAACACCTTCACGCCGCTGCCGGAGAAGCTCCCCGCTCCGAGCGATTCCACCGCTGCGAGAAGAAGTTACTTTCTCCTTTCGGATGAGCAGGATGCGGGCATACGGAAATTCATTCAGGACAGCGATATTTCGATTCCTTCCTTTTTCATGACGGTGCTCTATATGTACCTCAGCCAAGTGCAGCAGTGCACCGATCTTGTCTTGGGTACGCCCGTATTCAATCGTTCCAGCAGGGAAGAGCGGGCTATGTTCGGGATGTGTACGAGCACGATGCCTGTCCGACTCAAGAGCGATGCCGACGTGCCGCTCCGCGGGCTGTTCAGCTCCGTTCACAAAGAACTGGGGCGCTGCTATATTCACCAGAAATACCCCTACGATCTCCTGATTCCTTCGCTGAAGAAACAACATCCCGAACTGAATCAATTGTTCGAATACGGCCTCAATTTCCTGAACTACCGCTTCATTCCGGAGCTGAACGGAATCCCTATCGTGACCAACTGGCATCATACCGGAGAGCAAACCGAATCCCTGACATTACTGATAGGGGAGCGGCATGAGCGGAAGCTCATGGTCATGTACGACTACAAAACAGAGATGTTCACCGAACAAGACATTGTCCTGATGAATGAGCGCATTCAATTCCTTATCGATCAGCTGCTTAAGAACGGAGAGCTTCGGCTGAAGGATATCGACATCATGCACAAGGAAGAAAGAAAGCGGATTCTTTACGAATTCAATGAAACTTCCACGCCGTATCCTTCGGACCAGACGGTGGTTTCTTTGTTCGAGCAGCAGGTGGAGAGATCGCCGGATGCGACGGCTGCCATAGATCCGGATGGAAAGCTTACGTACCGTGAGCTCAATGCGAGGGCGAACCGGCTGGCCTGGAGGCTCAGAGCCGAAGGCGTGCGGGCCGGCAGCGTGGTTGCGCTCATGGCTCACCGCTCGCTGGATATGCTGGCCGGCATCTATGGCATCTTGAAGGCCGGCGCAGCCTACCTGCCGCTTGATCCGGGCTATCCGCAGGAGCGCCTCCGCTACATGCTGGAGGACAGCGGGGCCGGGCTGCTGCTCGGTTCAGCCGAGTCTCTGGCTGGCGTTCCTTTCAAAGGGATCGTTATGGACCTCAGCGCTGAAGCGAATGACGGCCTGCCGGAGGGGAATCCGGAGCAGGCCGGCAGCCCGGGAGATCTCGCTTATGTGATCTATACCTCGGGGTCCACGGGAAGGCCGAAGGGGGTCATGATCGAGCACCGGGCCGTGGTCAACCGCTTGGCCTGGATGCAGAACCGCTACCCGCTGGGCGCCCAAGACGTGATCCTGCAGAAGACGCCGCTTAGCTTCGACGTCTCCGTATGGGAGTTGTTCTGGTGGTCGCTCTACGGTGCGGGCGTGTGCCTACTGGAGCCCGGCGGGGAGAAAGACCCGGCCGTGCTTACACAGGCTATTGCCGCCCACGGAGTCACGGTGCTTCATTTTGTGCCTTCCATGCTGAATGCCTGGCTTGGGTATATGGAAACAGTGGGGAACCCGGCGGAACTTGCCGGCGTCCAGCGGGTATTTGCGAGCGGCGAAGCGCTTAACAAGCAGCAGGTGGACCGCTTTTACCGCATCGCCGGCGAACACGGGACGGCTTTGGTGAATTTATATGGTCCGACCGAGGCTACGGTGGATGTGACTTATTACGACTGCACACCGGGGCTGGAGCGGATTCCGATCGGACGGCCGATCGATAACACCCGGCTGTACATCGTAGATGAAGACCGGCAGCTGCGGCCGATCGGGGTTCCGGGAGAGCTCTGTATCGCTGGCGCGGGACTGGCGCGCGGCTACCTGGGCCGGCCGGAGCTGACCCGGGAGAAATTCGTGGAGAATCCCTTCGAACCCGGGGAGCGGATGTACCGGACGGGCGACCTGGCCAGATGGCTGCCGGACGGGAATGTGGAGTATATCGGCCGGATGGATCACCAGGTCAAAATCCGCGGCTACCGCATCGAGCTCGGCGAAGTGGAAGCGCAGCTGCTTCAAGCGGATGACGTCTCGGAAGCGGTGGTGATCGCAAGAGACGACAAGCTGGGCCAGAAGCAGCTCTGCGCGTATTACGTGGCTGCACGGGAGCTGGCTCCAAGTGAAATCCGGAGCCGCCTGTCGGCTGTACTGCCGGGGCACATGATCCCTGCCCATCTGATCCAGCTGCCCCGCATGCCGTTAACCGTCAACGGCAAGCTCGACCGCAAAGCACTGCCTGCACCAGGCGGACGCAGGCAGACCGGTGTGGAGTATCAGGCACCCCGGACGCCGGAGGAGCATTTGCTCGTGTCGGTATGGAAGACGGTCCTTGGAGCGGAGCGAATCGGCGTCAAGGACAGCTTCTTCGAGCTGGGCGGGGATTCGATCCAATCCCTCCAAATGATCTCCAAGCTGTATCCCGCCGGTTATAAGCTGGACATGAAGGATGTATTCCATTATCCGACGCTGGAGCAGATGAGCACCAGACTAACGCCGGTCACGCGTCTGGCGGATCAGGGGGAAATTACCGGCGGCGTCCGTCCGACGCCGGTGATCACAAGGTTCATGGAGCTGACGAAGGAGTCCCTTCATCACTATAACCAGAGCCTCTTCTTGTTCCGGCCGGAACGGTTCGAGGAAGCCGCACTGCGTCTAACCCTGCGTCAGATCGTTACGCATCATGATGCCCTGCGCATGATCATGAAGCAGGAGGAGCAGGGGAATACGCTGTGGATTCGGAGCGCCGAGGAAGGAGAGCTCTTCAACCTGGAGGTTATCGATTGCACTGGGGAAGCGTCTGCAGGGGATACCGCAAGGAGCATCATGGAAGCGAAGGCAGCCGAGCTGCAGAGCGGCTTCAACCTAAGCAGCGGGCCGCTGATGAAGCTGGCGCTGTTCCAATGCGGGGATGGCGACCATCTGCTCATCGTCATTCATCATTTGGCAGTCGATGGGTACTCCTGGAGGATTGTGCTCGAAGATCTCGCCAAAGGGTACGAACAGGCTCTTCTCGGCGAGGAACCGGTACTGCCGCTCAAAACCGATTCGTTCCAGGTCTGGTCGGACAAGCTTACGGCCTATGCGGACTCGGAGTCTCTGCTGGAGGAACTCTCCTATTGGCAGGAGGTGGACCGCACTCCGGTTAGAGCACTGCCCAAGGATATGCAGCAGGCGGCCCCTCGGGTTCAAGACAGCGAAGCTCTCACGGTGGAGTGGTCGGTGGAAGAAACCGAGCTGCTGCTCAAAGAAGCACAGCGGGCCTACAATACCGAAGTGAACGATCTGCTGTTAACGGCACTGGGCATCGCGGTCGGGGAATGGAGCGGGCACCGGGAAGTCATGGTCGATCTGGAGGGACACGGCCGGGAAGCCCATCTCCAGGATATCGATATCTCTAGAACGGTAGGCTGGTTTACGAGCATCTTCCCTGTCGTGCTCAGGAACGAAGCGGAGCTTCCTCTGTCGCAGCGGATCAAGAAGGTGAAAGAGCAGCTGCGGAGCGTGCCGGGCAAGGGCGTGGGGTATGGGCTTCTGAGGTATTTATCGGCAGGCAAAGAGCAGTGGGGATTATGCGCCAAACCGGAGATCAGCTTCAACTATCTGGGGCAGTTCGATCCGAATTTGCAGCATCCTGGGCTGAATCTCAGCCTATCGCCCTATGCCAGCGGCAGCCTGGTCGGCGGGAATGCCGAACGACCGTACGCCCTGGATATCCAGTGCGCGGTCACTTCAGGCCGGCTGTCGCTAACGATCAGCTACAGCTCCAAGCAGTACCGCAGCACGTCGATCGGGCGCTTGGCTGAACGGCTGCAGACGGCACTTCGCGAAGTGCTTAGCCACTGCATGGAGAGGGAGTACGCCGAACTCACACCGAGCGATTTGTTAATCCAGGATATAACGCTCGAAGAGGTAGAGGAACTGACGGAACAGTGCCGGCCTTACGGTGAGCTCGAGAATGTGTACCCGCTGACCCCGATGCAAAAAGGCATGCTGTTCCATTCCCTCCTCGGCGGCCAGCCCGGGGCCTATGTAGAACAAGTCAGCCTCCGGCTGCAGGGAAGCCTCGATATCAAGCTCCTCCGCAGAAGCTGGATTGCGGTAATAGAGCGGCACGATGTGCTGAGAACGAACTTCTACAGCAGCGGAAGGGAAGAGCCGGTGCAGGTGGTATTCCGCGCGCAGGAGATCCCCTTCCAGTACGAGGATATCCGCGGCATGAACGTGATCGAGCGGGCCGCGTATGCAGAGGATTGGATCGTCCGGGACCGGGCCAGAGGCTTCGAGCTCAGCAGGGATCCGCTGATGCGGATTGCCGTTCTGCGCCAGGAAGACGCGGCGTATCAAATGCTGTGGAGCCATCATCATATTCTTCTCGATGGCTGGTGTCTGCCGTTGATTTTCCGCGAGCTCTTCTCCCTCTATGCTTGTTATCTCAAGGGGAACGAGCCTGAACTCCCGCCAGCCGTGCCGTATCGCCGGTATCTCTCGTGGCTGGAGCAGAGGGATGCGGAAGCGGCGGAGAAATACTGGATGGCCTACCTCGAGGGATATGAAGGCTCGGCGTCCCTGCTGCCGAAGCGGGCTGCCGAAGAAGCGCAGCAGTCCGCTTACGATCCAAGAGTGTACAAAGCCGGGTTCGGCAGGGATTTGACGGAGCGGATGAACGTTACCGCCCAGCGGAGCGGCGTGACCTTGAATACCCTTTTGCAAACTGCGTGGGCCTTGCTGCTGCAAATGTATACCGGGAGGCAGGATGTGGTCTTCGGGAGCGTGGTCTCGGGAAGACCTCCGGAAATCCCGGGAATTGATGCGATGGTCGGTCTTTGTATCAATACGATCCCCGTCCGCATCATGTGCGGGATGGAGGAAAGCTTCTCCGAAGCCATGCGCAGAACGCAGGAGGGGGCTCTCGGTTCCGAGGCCTACCATGCTTATCCGCTGTACGAGATCCAGGCCAAGCTTCCGCAGAATGGAACGTTGATCGACCACATTCTTGTCTTCGAGAACTACCCGCTGGCCGAAGGACTCAGCCCCGTCAGCCCTGTGGGGGAACAGCTGGATACCCATCTGACATTTGGGGACATCACGGTGCGGGAGCAGACCCATTACGATCTGAACCTCATCGTGCTTCCGGGCGAAGAGCTGACCGTTCAATTTCAATTCAACGGCACGGTCTACGAGGAACGGGCTGTGCAGAGATGGGCCGGACACCTGCTCCACATCCTGGAGCAAGTGGTGAACGACCCGCACCGGGCAGTCGGCGAACTGGAGCTGATGACGCAGCAGGAGATCCTCCAGCAGCAGGAAGCCTTCAATAACACGGCTGTACCTTATCCGAAGGAGAAGACCGTTCATGCGCTGTTCCGGGAGCAGGCGGAGAAGACGCCGGATGCCCTTGCGGTGGTCTCGGACGGGGAAGCGGTGACCTACCGAGAGTTGGACGAACAGTCGAACCGGCTGGCGCGGTTCCTTCGGAGCAAGGGCGTCGGACGGGAAAGCATCGTTGCTCTGCGGATGCCCCGTTCCCTGCGTTACATTCAGTTTGTGCTGGGAGTGTTAAAGGCGGGGGGAGCGATTCTGCCCGTCGACCCGTCGACGCCCGCTGAGCGCATACGGCACATGCTGAGCGATAGCAGCCCTGCGCTCGTAATAACGGAGCTTCCACTGCCGGAAGCGATCCTTGGCGACGCAGTGGCAGTGACGGTAGAGGAAGCCGTCTCCCGTTCGAGGACGCTGCCGTCAACGGATCTGACCCCTGATGCCAGCTCAGGCTCAGGCGATGCCCTGTATGTGATCTATACGTCGGGATCAACGGGAACGCCCAAGGGAGTGCTGCTCGAGCACCGGACCCTGATCAATTTGCTGCAGTGGCAGCGGGACAGCCTCCCCATGGAGGCGGGGGCCTCGAAGGTGCTTCAGTTTGCTGCGATGGGCTTCGATGTCTGCTACCAGGAGATATTCACGGCGCTTCTTGGAGGGGCCGAGCTGCATCTGATTGGAGAAGACCAGAAGCGGCAGCCGGAGGCGTTCGTCCAATCGGTTGTAAGCAGCGGCATCGATATCGTATTCCTTCCTACCGCTTATCTCAAATTTTTGGCTTCAGAGAAGCGGTATCTGGAGGCGCTGTCCCCAGGGCGGGTGCGGCACATCGTTGTGGCCGGAGAGCAGCTTGTGCTTCATCCGAACCTGCGCGCTTACCTGTTGGAGCATGAAGTGACTCTGCATAATCATTACGGTCCTTCCGAAACCCATGTGGTGACCTCCCACAGGATGCAGGGCAAGGATCCGCTGCTCCCGAGCCTGCCGCCGATCGGCAAGCCCATAGCCAACACCAGCCTCTTCATTATCGGCCGGAACGGGCGCCTGCTGCCTGCAGGAGCGGCAGGGGAGCTGTGCATCGGCGGAGCCGGTCTCGCACGCGGGTACGTCAACCGTGCCGAGATGACGGCCGAGAAGTTTGTGAATCATCCGCTTCAGGCGGGTGAACGCGTGTACCGTACGGGCGATTTGGCACGCTGGCTGCCGGACGGCACGCTGGAATACTTAGGCCGTATGGACCATCAAGTGAAAATCCGGGGATACCGGGTTGAGCTTGGCGAGGTGGAATCCCGGCTGCTGGACATTGAGCCCGTCACCGAAGCGGTAGTTTTGGCTTTGGATGATGAGGATGGAGCGAAATACCTGTGCGCGTACGTTGTGGCGGAATCCGGGCTCACCCCGGGAGAAATCAGAAGCGCGCTGGCGGAGGAGCTGCCTGCCTATATGGTCCCTTCCTTCATCGTACAGCTGGGCAGCCTGCCGCTGACGGTCAACGGCAAGGTGGACCGCAGGGCGCTGCCTAAGCCGGACCATGTTCGCAGCGATGCGGTGTATGCAGCTCCGCGCAATGAGACCGAAGACCGGCTTGCGGACATTTGGAAGAGCGTATTGAAGCGCCAGGACATTGGAGTGAGGGACAATTTCTTTGAACTCGGAGGTCATTCCTTATCGGCGGCCAGCTTGACCGGACGCATCTACAAAGAATTGAACCTGGAGCTCCCGCTAAGAGAGGTATTCCGGTATCCGACCATTGAGGGCATGGCACAGGTAATCGATGCTGCGAGCCGAAGCGGATATACCCCGATCCCACTGGCGGAGGAGAGAGCGTACTACCCGGTATCCTCCGCCCAGAAGCGCATCTATCTGGTCAGTCAGCTGAATGGCGGCGGGCTGAGCTACAACATGCCGGGGGCGCTGCAGATCGACGGCACATTGGACCGCATCCAGGTCCAGGAGGCCCTCCAGCGGCTGATCGCCCGCCATGAATCGCTGCGGACCGGATTCGACATGTTGGACGGGGATGTCATCGCCCGGATCTATGAAGCGGTGCCCTTCTCCGTTGAACTCGTCCCGTTAATGGAGCAGGCGGAGACGGATCTTATTGCGGATTTCGTCCGGCCGTTCGATCTGTCGCAAGCACCGCTTCTGAGGGCCAGGCTGATCGAGAAGGGGCCGGAGCAGCATCTGCTGCTGTTCGATATGCATCATATCATCTCGGACGGCGTGTCGCTGAACCTTCTGGCCCGGGAGTTTATCCAGTACTATCAGGGGCAAGAACTGCCGCCCCTCTCCGTTCAATACAAAGACTATGCGGTCTGGCAGCAGGAGCTGTCCGCCCAGCCCGCGATGCAGCCGCACCGGCAGTACTGGATTGACCGCTTCCAGGACGGGGTTCCGGTCCTGGAGCTGCCGACGGACTACCCGCGTCCCCCTGCACAGAGCTTCGAAGGCGATATGGTGATCTTCCGGATCGACCAAGAGCTGCTGCAGGGGCTGCAGGAGCTGGCCCGGGAGACGGGAACCACGCTGTACATGACGCTGCTCGCAGCCTTCAACGTGCTGCTGTTCAAATATTCGGGGCAGCCGGATATCGTAGTAGGCAGCCCGATAGCCGGCCGCGAGCATCCCGATGTGGAACCGCTCATCGGCATGTTCGTTAACACCCTCGCGCTGCGCAGCTTTCCGGAAGGCGGCAAAGCTTTCCGTGCCTTCCTCTCGGAAGTGGGCGAGCGGGCGGTGGAAGCGTTCGACCATCAAGCCTATCCGTTCGAGGAGCTGGTGGAACAGGTGCAGGTGCACAGGGATTTGAGCCGCAGCCCGTTATTCGATGTGATGCTCGTGCTTCAGAATATGGAGCAGGACGAATTATCGGCTCCGGGACTCATTCTCAGCTCTTACGAGATCGATTCGCGGGCAGTCAAATTCGACCTGACCCTTACGCTGACGGAAGAGCACGGCGGGCTGCAGGGCCGTCTCGCGTATGCCAGCAGTCTGTTCAAGCGGGAAACGGCGGAGCGGATGGCCGCCCACTTCCTTGAGGTGCTGGGGTCTGTAGTGAAAGAGCCGGATCGGCTCCTGGGCGATATTCAGATCATGACGGCTCCGGAGCGGCATGACATTCTGGACGTATTCAACCGGACGGAGGCCGGGTACCCCCGTGAGCGAACGATCCATGCCTTGTTCGAAGAACAGGCGGCGCGGACACCGGATGCGGCGGCCGTAATCGATTCGGAAGGCCGGCAGCTGACCTATGCCGAGCTGAATGCCAGGGCGAATCAGGTGGCGAACAAGCTTCGCGGCTGCGGCGTTCAGGCGGATACGATCGTTGGGCTGCTGACGGAGCGCTCGCTCGACATGATGGTCGGGATCTTCGGTATTTTGAAGGCGGGAGGGGCCTACCTGCCGGTCGATCCGTCGTATCCGGCGGAGCGGATCCGCTACATGCTGGAGGACAGCGGGACGAAGGTGCTGCTTACCGGGCAATGGGCTGCTCAGGAAGCTTCCGCGTTCGATGGCACCATCCTTGATCTGCAGGGCGATGCTTTCAGCGATGAGCCTATGGACAATCTTGTGCCTGTCAGCGGACCGGACCATCTCGCCTATGTCATCTACACGTCCGGATCGACCGGACGGCCGAAGGGCGTCATGATCGAGCACCATTCGGTCATCAACCGGCTGCATTGGATGCAGAAGGCGTACGGGCTCGGCGAAGAGGATCTCGTGCTGCAAAAGACGCCGATCCCCTTCGATGTGTCGGTGTGGGAGCTATTCTGGTGGTCTTGGTACGGTGCCGGCCTGTGCCTCCTGCCGCCGGGAGGAGAGAAGGACCCGGCTGCCATCGCGGCGGTCATTGCACAGCAGCGGGTGACCACCATGCACTTCGTGCCGCCCATGCTGGGAGCGTTCCTCGATTATCTGGAAGCACACCCGGAAGAGGTGCCCGGCATGGCTTCCTTGAAGCAGGTGTTCGCCAGCGGCCAGGCGCTGCCGAAGCAGCTGGTGGACAGGTTCTACGCCTGCCTTGGCGAAGACGGCATCCGGCTTGTGAATTTGTACGGGCCCACCGAAGCGACGGTGGACGTCACTTCGTTCGACTGCACACCGGGGCTGGAACGCATCCCGATCGGCAAGCCGATTGACAATATCCGCCTGTATGTGGTGGATGAGAACCTGCAGCTGCTCCCCGTCGGCATCCCCGGCGAGCTGTGCATTGCCGGGGTCGGCCTCGCCAGGGGGTATCTGGGCCGTCCGGAGCTTACGGCGGAGAAGTTCGTGGACGATCCGTTCGCAGGGGAAGGGCGGATGTACCGGACCGGCGATACAGCCAGGTGGCTGCCGGACGGGAATGTGGAGTACCTCGGCCGGATGGACCACCAGGTCAAGATCCGGGGCAACCGGATCGAGCCGGGTGAGATTGAAGAAGCGCTCCTGCGCCATGAGCAGGTTCGGGAAGCGGCCGTAATCGACCGGACCGATGAAACCGGGATGAGCTATCTCGTTGCCTACGTAGCTGCCCAGGCCGAGATGGCGGGATATGAGCTTAGGGCTCATCTGGCCCGGAGTCTGCCGCAGTATATGATTCCTACCTATTTTGTCACGATGGAACGCCTGCCGCTGACGCCAAGCGGCAAGCTGGACCGGAGAGCTCTGCCGGTTCCCGATACGGCTGCGGCCAGGGCGGAAGCTTATGTGGCGCCTCAAAGCAGCACGGAGTGGAAGCTGGCGGAGATCTGGAGCGAGGTGCTCGGAGCGGAGCAAGTAGGGATTCAGGATAATTTCTTCCAGATGGGCGGGGACTCGATTAAGCTCATTCGCCTGTCCAACCGGATTCATCAGGTGTTCGGGACGGAGGCCCGTCTGAACGACTTGTATGCCCACCAGACCATCGCCGAGTTTGCCCGCTGCATGGAGGAGCCCGGAACCGGCAGCGGGCCAGATAAGATGGAGATGGAGATGGCGCGGGGGCTGGGGCTCATCGAGGCCCTCCAGGACCGGCTCCGGGATGAACCGGCGATGCAGCGGTATCTGCTGCAGGGAATCGAGGATTGCTATCCTCTGAGCAAAATCCAGCAGAGTATGGTCTATTACTCGAAGCTGAAGCCGGAGGAGCCGATCTATCACGACCAGTTCTTCTTCACCGCGCGGATTCACCGGCTGGATGCGGGATGGATCCGGCAGACGACCCTCGCGCTGATGGGCAGGCATGCCATCCTCCGGACCGTGTTCGACACCGCCCGGTTCTCCGAGCCGCTTCAGCTGGTGTACAGGCAGGCGGAGCCGGAGCTGTCGGTCGAGGACATCATGCAGTTGCCCGTAGAGGAGCAGCGGCAGTATATCGAAGAGCGGCGGCAAGCCGATCTGGCCGACAAGTACTTGACGGACGACCGGCTGCTGTGGAGACTTCGGGTGTTCCGAATTGGAGCGGAGGATGCGGTGATCCTGCTGTCCTTCCATCATGCGGCGCTTGACGGCTGGAGCGTGGCCGTGTTCCAGCAGGAGTTCATGGAGCTGTACAACCGGCTAGCCGATGCTCGGCAGGATGCCCTTCCGGAATCCTTCGAGCTGCCTCCGCTCCGCACTTCGTACAAGGAATATGTGGCGCTGAATGCTTATAAGCAAGCGGACGGGAAGACGGCGGAGTTCTGGAGAGCGTTCCTCGCGGAGAGCACGCGCGGCAAGCTGCCGTTCAATATCGCGCGCAAACCGCGCTCAAGCACGGCGCCAAGCGCCATGATCAATAAACCGGTGGAACCCGGGCTCGTACGCAAGCTGGAGGAGGGGGCCCGGGCTTACGGCTGCACCGTGAGAGACTTGTGTCTCGGCGCCCATCTCTACCTGCTGCGCATCATCACGACCGAGGAGGATATCGTGACCGGCGTCGTCTCCCATGATCGCCCGGCTGTGGACGACGGGGACCGCATACTCGGCTGCTTCCTGAATTCGCTCCCGATGCGGATGCGCATCGGCAAGCGCGAGGCCAAGCAGGGGCTGCTCCGCCAGGTGGCGGATACCCTCTACCGGATGAAGGCCCATGAATTGTTCCTTAGCGATATCGCACGGATGACCGGAGAACGTTCCGATCCGTCCCTTAACCCGATTTTTGACACCTTGTTCAACTATACGGACTTCCATGTGCTGAATTTCCGCACAGCCGGCGAAGGCATCCGCCCGGAGGAAGCGGCAGGGCTGGAGATGGAAAGCGCCGAGATGACCAACACGCTGCTGGATGTCGAAGTGCACCGGAGCAGCGAGCACATGAATGTGCAGATCAAGTATGCCCCGGGCTACTTCTATGACCAGGATATGGAGACGGTATTCACGCTCTATGTGCGGATTCTGGAGGAGCTGTGCGACGAGGCGAATCCGATGCTGGACAGCGGGGCATTGATCCTGACGGAGGAGAGGACCCGGCTCCTCCGCGAATGGAATTCTCCGGTGCACGAGCTTGCGGCGGCCTGCACGGAGGGCAAGACGCTGCACGGGCTGTTCGAGGAGCAGGCGGCCAGAACGCCGGACAATGCGGCGGTCCGCCATGGAGGCCGGACGCTGACCTATGCGCAGCTGGAGTCGGAGGCGAACCGGCTGGCGCGGCACTTGGCGCGGCAAGGCGTGCGCAGCGGGGATCATGTGGCCCTGGTGGCCGGGCGCGGAGCCGGCATGATCGCCGGGATGCTCGCCATCCTCAAGGCGGGGGCGGCTTACGTGCCTGTGGACCCGGAGTACCCGCCGGGCCGCAAGGCGTATATTCTGCAGAACGCGGAAGCCGCTGCGGTGCTGGCCGACCGCGCTTACCCGGATCTCGCGCATGAGCGGATCATCCTTATGCAGGATGACAGCCTGAGCGCAGAGAGTACCGAACCGCTGAAGCTTGTGAAGGACAGCGGGGAGCTGGCCTATATCATCTACACCTCCGGCTCCACCGGCACGCCGAAGGGCGTGATGATCGAGCACCGCAGCGCGGTCAATCTGGTCTCCTGGGTCAACCTGCGGTTCGCGGTCGGCGGGGAAGACCGCCTGCTGTTCATTACCTCGATGTGCTTCGACTTGTCCGTCTACGATATCTTCGGGATGCTGGCGGCCGGGGGAACCGTTGTGGTGGCGGAACGCGAGGAGGTCCTCGAGCCTGGCGCGCTGCTGAGGCTGATGGAAGCCGAGAAGGTCACGTTCTGGGATTCGGTGCCGACGACGATGAACCACTTCATTCATCATCTGGAAGAAGGCCCGGCGGCGGCTTCGCTTCCGGCGGGATTGCGTCTGGTCTTCCTGAGCGGAGACTGGATTCCGGTTACGCTGCCCGGGCGGATCCGGCAGCTGTTCCCGCAGGCGGAAGTGATCTCGCTGGGGGGAGCGACCGAGGGGACCGTGTGGTCGAACTATTATCCGGTTCTGGAGGTCAGTGCCGACCAGAGCAGCATTCCATACGGCAAGCCGATCGGGGGCAATGCCTTCTACATTCTGGACGACGACCGGGAGCCCGTGCCGTGGGGCGTAGTCGGCGAGCTGTATATCGGCGGCGTGGGCGTGGCCCGCGGCTACATGAACGACGAGGCCAAGACCGCAGCCGCCTTCCTGCCCGATCCGTTCCACCCGGGAGGGGGGCGGATGTACAAGACCGGGGACCTCGGGCGACTGCTGCCGGACGGGAACATGGAGTTCCTGGGCCGCAAGGACCATCAGGTGAAGATCCGCGGCTACCGGGTGGAGCTGGGCGAGATCGACAGCCGGCTGGCCCGGCACCCGGGGGTCCGCGAAGCGGTGGTGATCGACCGGCTGGACGGACGGGAGCAGCGGTACTTGTGCGCCTACATCGTCCCGTCGGGCGAGCTGACGGCAGCCGCGGTACGGGACGATCTCGCGGCGGAGCTGCCTTCCTACATGGTGCCGGGCGCCTATGTGTTCCTGGAGGGACTGCCGCTGAATGCGAACGGCAAGGTAGACCGCAAGGCGCTGCCGGAGCCGGGGGATCTCCAGGATAGCGGAACGAGCTACACTGCGCCGCAGACCCCCGCAGAGCGGAAGCTCGCTGAGATCTGGCAGGAGGTACTCGGCTTGAAGCGGGTCGGCGTCCATGAGGATTTCTTTGAGATCGGCGGAGATTCGCTGGGGGCAGCCTCGATGGCAGGCAGGATTCAAAAGGACATGGGAATTGCGCTTCCGCTGCGCGAAATCTTCCGGCTGCCGACCATTGAGCAGCTGTCCGTTCTGGTGGAGGGCTCGCAGCAGGCCGACTACGCGGGCATCCCCGTTCTGCCGAACCGGGAATATTACAGGGCATCCGCTGCGCAGGAATGGATGTATACCGTGAGCACGATGTCGGGCGAAGGGGATGTCTATAATATGCCGCACGT
This sequence comes from Paenibacillus caseinilyticus, assembly GCF_027533645.1. Taxonomy (GTDB): domain Bacteria; phylum Bacillota; class Bacilli; order Paenibacillales; family NBRC-103111; genus Paenibacillus_G; species Paenibacillus_G caseinilyticus. The sequence goes on along the minus strand of NZ_JAQAGY010000011.1, from coordinate 27,254 downwards.
GCTGGAAGTCTCGGGCCAGCTCGATGAGGACCGGCTGCGCTCCACCTTCCTGAAGCTGATGGAGCATCATGAGACGCTGAGGACCGGATTCGAGATCCAGGAGGAGGAAGTGGTGCAGCGTATTTATCCGGAGGTGCCTTTCGAGATCGAGCGGCTCCCGTGGAAGCAGGACAAGCGGGAAATGCAGGAGATCATCTCCCGGTTTATCCGCTCGTTCGATCTCTCGAAACCGCCGCTGCTTCGCGTAGGGTTAGCCGATCAGCAGACCGGCAAGCATCTCCTGATCGTGGACATGCACCATATCATTTCGGACGGCGTGTCCATGCAGATCGTCATGCGGGACTTCCTGCGGCTGTACGCGGGAGAAGAGCTTGCGCCGCTGCCGGTCCAGTATAAGGACTATGCCGCCTGGCAGCGGGAGAGGATGCAGAGCGAGGCCTACCTGGCGCAGGAGGCGTACTGGCTGAAGTCGTTGTCCGGCGAGCTCCGGGCAGGGGAGCTTCCGATTGCTTACCCTAGGCCTGCGCAGCGAAGCTACGAGGGGGCGCGGCACGCTTTCGAGGTGGATTCCGCCGTAACCGAAGCGCTGCGGCAGCTGGCCGCAAGCAGCGGCAGTACGATGTTCATGACGCTCATGGCCGCTTATACTGTACTGCTCTCCCACTACAGCGGCTCTGAAGATATTGTCCTGGGGACCCACGTGGCCGGAAGAATATCAGGGGAGCTGGAGCCGATGATCGGGATGTTCGTTAACACCCTGGCCCTGCGGAATTATCCGCGCAAGGAGCTGACCTTCCGGGAATATGTCCATGAAGTAAGGGCGAATACGCTGGGCGCGTTCGAGAATCAGGAATACCCATTCGCCGAATTGGTAGAGAAGCTCGGGGTCCGCCGCGATCCGGGCCGCAATCCTTTGTTTGATCTCGTATTTGCTTTCGCCGAGATGGAGTCCGGGCATGCCGAGCTTGACGGCATCTCGGTGCGGCCTTATGCCATGGAGCACACTACGGCCAAGTTCGATCTGTCCTTAACGATGGAGCTTGAAGACGGCGGGCTCAGGGGAGCTTTTGAATACAGCACCGTCTTGTTCCCTATGAAATCGATCGAAGCTTTGACCCGAGATTATCTGGAGCTGTTAGCCGCCATCGCATCGAATCCGGACCGGCGCTTGGCAGACCTCCGTGTCACTAGTTTGCAGCAAAAGACCGTCTTGTCGCTGGAATCCATAGAACTTATCTTTTGATCTTTGACATCCCTACCACAATCCCATGATGTGATGGAAAGGACGTACCTATATTGATGAGCCTGTTTGATAAAGAAGCTGCCTATTGGAATCAGAAGCTGGACGGCGGAGACCGTATCGTGTGCCTTCCTTATAACCGGACGACCGGAAATCAGGACAGCCTGTTCCAAACCGTTACCCTGACCCTGGAGGCCGCTCTCTCCAAGCGGATGATGCAAATCGCCGGCGGTTCTCCGTTAGCCTTGTACATGATTCTGCTGTGCGGCGTGGAAGGACTGCTGCACCACTACACGAATGAATCCAATCTGCTGCTTGGCGTGCCGGTCTTCCGTCAGCCGGACGATTCGGCGGAGAGTCTCAATTCTCTGGTCATTGTCAAAAACACAGTCACGGACCAAAGCACACTCAAGACCTTGTTCTCCGGCATCAAGGCCGCCGTAAGCGAGGCGATGGAGCATCAGAATATTCCCTTCTGGAACTATACCGAGCGGATCGCCTCCCGATCCGCTTCGGAGAGCAAACCGCTAATCCACACGATCGTGGGGTTCAAGCCCCTTCACACGATGGAATTCAAGGAACAGGCCGCATTCGATCTGCTGTTCTTCTTTGATCAGACAGATCCGAATGTGGTGCTGGACCTCGCCTACAATGAGCAGCGGTACAGCCGGGAGGCTATGCTCCGGTTGGCCGCGCATCTGCAGGAGCTGCTCTCCGCGCTGGTCAGCGCGCCGGATCTCGCGCTCGGGGACACGGTTCTGGTAACAGAGGAAGAGAAATCCAGAATCTTATCCGAATTCAACGATACGGCTGCGAGCTACCCGAGCGGGATGACGATCCACGGGCTGTTCGAGGAGCAGGTGGAGCGGACGCCGGACAGACCGGCGGTCCTGTACGGGGACGAGCGGCTGACCTACGCGGAGCTGAACGAGAGGGCGAACCGTCTGGCGAGGAGGCTGCGGGCGGAAGGGGTGCGCGCGGGGGAGCTTGTAGGCATCTTGACCGAGCGGTCGCTGGAGATGGTCATCGGGGTGTATGCCATACTGAAGGCCGGCGGCGCTTATGTGCCGCTGGACCCGGACCATCCGGAGGACCGGTTAAAGTACGTGGCGGAGGATTCGGGTATCGGGCTCCTGCTGACCACTACCCAGTTCAGCGATCAGGTGAACTTCGAAGGCCGGTGCCTGCTGATCGATGACGCTTCGTGCGGCAGCGGGGATGGGGGCAACTTGGAGCCGGCCTCCGGGCCAAGAGATCTCGCGTATGTCATGTATACCTCGGGCTCCACCGGGAACCCGAAGGGGGTTATGATTGAGCATCATTCCGTGGTCAACCGGATTCTCTGGGGACAGAGCCTGTATCCGCTGGGAAGCGGCGATGTCAGCCTGCTAAAAACCGCGTTCACCTTCGATGTATCGGTACCGGAGCTGTTCTGGTGGGGTATGGCCGGTTCTGCGGTCAGCCTGCTGCCCCCTGGGGGAGAGAAGGACCCGGCACAGCTGGTGGAGGCGATCGCAAGCTCGGGGGTCACTACCGTTCATTTTGTCCCCTCGATGCTTCAGCTGTTCTTGGACTATGTGGAGCTTCTGCCCCCGGGTGAAGTGTCTGTGAAATTAAGCAGTCTGCGGTACGTGTTCGCAAGCGGCGAAGCTCTAACTCCGCATCAGGTGTCCCGCTTCCAGCGTTTGATCGGATCGGTCCATGGGGCGGTGATGATCAACCTCTACGGTCCGACGGAAGCGACGGTGGAGGTGACCAGCTTTCCTTGCGAACAAGATCGGCCGTATCCGCTGATTCCCATCGGCAAACCGATAGCCAATACAGAGCTGTATATTATGAAGGAAGGCACAGCCAAGCTGCAGCCTATAGGCGTAGCGGGCGAGCTGTGCATAGCAGGTGTCTGCCTGGCACGCGGATACTGGAACCGGCCGGAACTGACGGCGGAGAAGTTCGTGGACAACCCCTTCCAGGAGGGGGAGCGGATGTACCGGACAGGGGATCTGGCGAGATGGCTGCCGGACGGCAGTATCGAATATATAGGGCGGATCGATCATCAGGTGAAGATCCGGGGATACCGGATCGAGTTGGGGGAGATCGAAGCGCAGCTTCTGCGTCTGGAAGGCGTGCGGGAAGCCGTTGTCGTCGCCGGGGAGGACGAGGCGGGGGACAAACACCTGTGTGCCTATGTGGTCGTCAAGGCGGGGCATGCCGCCCGGGATTGGAAAGATGAGCTTTCCCGGAAGCTGCCTTCCTACATTGTCCCTGCGTACACGGTGCAGCTGGAGAAGCTGCCGCTGACCACAAGCGGGAAGCTGGACCGCCGGGCGCTGCCGAAGCCGGCGAAGGCGGTGCAGAGCAGCACCGAGTATGCGGCCCCCGGGACTCCGACCGAAGTGAGGCTGGCCGCGATCTGGAGGGAGGTCTTGAAGCTTCCGGATATCGGCGTGAAGCACAATTTCTTCGAATTGGGCGGGCATTCCCTATGGGCAGCGCGATTGGCAGGGAAAATATACAAGGAAATGAACGTCCAACTGCCGCTGCGGGAAATGTTCCGGTCCCCGACCATTGAAAGCATGGCCGAAGCCATAGACGGGATGAAGCGCAGCGAATATGTCGGTATTCCGCGTGCGAGGGAGAGAGAGAGCTATCCCGTCTCCTCTGCGCAGAAGCGGATCTATCTCCTGAGCCAGCTGGATGGCGGCGAGCTGAGCTACAACATGCCGGGGGCTCTGGAGATCCGCGGTCCGTTGGACCGCACACGGGCCTATGAAGCCTTCCGGTCCTTGATCCGCCGCCATGAATCGCTTCGGACCCGCTTTGAATTGAAGGACGGCGAGATCGTCCAGCGGATTCAGGAGGAGGTGCCGTTCGAGCTCGAAACGATCCGGCTGGACGGGCGGGAGGCTGTCGAAGCTATTCGCGGGTTCATCCGCGGGTTCGACCTGGATCAGGCGCCGCTGCTGCGAGCGGGTCTAGCCGAACTGGGGCCGGAACATCATTTGCTGCTGTTCGATACCCATCACATGATCTCCGACGGGGTGTCCATGAACATTTTGACGCACGAGTTCGCACGGCTGTATGAAGGAGAGACGCTGGCTCCCCTGCCGCTCCAGTATAAGGACTACGCCGTATGGCAGCAGGAGAATACGGACAGCGGGAGGATCCGGGAACAGCAGGCGTACTGGCTGGATGTATTCAGCGGCGAGCTGCCGGTCCTTGAACTGCCGGCCGACTACGCAAGACCGGTGGCACGGAGCTACCAAGGGGCCTCCCTGAGCTTCACGCTGGGCAAGGCTCGAAGCGAAGCGCTGACACAGCTGGCCCGGCAGACAGGGACAACCCTGCATATGGTGCTGCTCGCAGCCTATACGGCATGGCTTGGCAGGTACAGCGGAAAGACCGATGTGATCGTCGGCACCCCGGTGGCCGGAAGGCTGCAGGCGGAGCTGGAGCCCCTCATCGGCATGTTCGTGGGCACGCTGGCGCTGCGGCAGTATCCGGCCGGAGACAAGACGTTCGGGTCTTATCTACAGGAGGTCAAGGAGGGGCTGCTGAGAGCTTACGAGCATCAGGAGTTCCCGTTCGAAGAACTGGTGGAGCAGCTGGACCTCCCGCGGGACTTAAGCCGTAATCCGCTGTTTGACACCATGTTCGTGCTGCACAATACGGGCCCGGCCCCGATAGTGATCGACGGACTGCAGATCTCCCCTTATGCACACGATTTCGCGGCAGCGAAATTCGATCTCACGATGAATGCGGAAGAGACGGAGGACGGGCTGCGGTTCTGGATTGAATACGCCTCCGCGCTGTTCCAACAGGAAACGGTAGAGCGTATGGCGGGGCATTGGATGAGGCTGATCGACCTGCTTCTGGAAGATCCGGCCAGACCGCTGTCTTCTCTGGAGCTGATGACTTCCGGGGAGCGCCGGCAAATCCTTGAGGAGTTCAACGACACAGAGGCGGATTACCCGAGGGAGAAGACGGTCCACGGCTTGTTCGAAGAACAGGCGGCGCGCACGCCGGATCGCGTGGCGGTAGTCTTTGAAGACCGTTCGCTGACTTACGCCGAGCTGAACGCCAGAGCCAATCAGGTTGCCCATACTTTGCGGGACCATGGCGTCGGGCCGGATGCCGTTGTCGCAATAAGGACGGACCGCTCCTTCGAGATGATGGCCGGCATCTTCGGCATATTGAAGGCTGGAGGCGCCTACCTGCCGATCGATCCGGCGTATCCGGCGGAGCGGGTCCGCTACATGCTGGAGGACAGCAGGGCGGGGGTGCTGCTGACCCAAGGGGCAGATGATATCACAGCGATCCGGTTCACCGGCACCGTGCTGGATCTCCGGCATGAAGAGATCGATAACCGGCCTGCGGACAATCCTGTGCCGGTAAGCGGACCTCAGGATCTCGCCTACATGATTTATACTTCCGGCTCCACCGGAAGACCGAAGGGCGTCATGATTGAGCATCATTCGGTGATCAACCGGATCCACTGGATGCAGAAGCGCTACAATCTGGGCGAGGAGGACGTCATCCTCCAGAAAACGCCGATCTCCTTCGACGTATCGGTATGGGAGCTGTTCTGGTGGTCGTGGTATGGTGCGGGCGTGTGCCTCCTGACGCCTGGAGGGGAGAAAGACCCCAGCCTCATCCGGGAGGCAGTCTCGAAGTATGGCGTGACGACGATGCACTTCGTGCCATCCATGCTGGGGGCGTTCCTGGAAGACTTGGAAGCGGCGGAAGGGGCATCGGCGCAGATCGCCAGTCTTAAGCAAGTGTTCGCCAGCGGCGAAGCACTGCCGGGTCCTATGGTGGAGAGGTTCTTCGCCCGGTTCGGACCGGACCGGGTCAAGCTGGTGAATCTGTACGGACCGACGGAGGCGACCGTGGATGTCAGTTCATACGAATGTGCTCCGGGGCTGGGGCGTATCCCGATTGGAGCGCCGATCGACAATACCATGCTGTATATGGTGGACGAGAAGCTGAACCTGCTGCCGATCGGCATACCGGGCGAGCTGTGTATTGCAGGGGCCGGCCTGGCCCGGGGATATGTGGGGCAGCCGGAGCTGACGGCGGAGAAGTTCGTGGACATCCCCTTCCTGCCGGGCGAGCGGATGTACCGTACCGGCGACGTGGCCCGCTGGCTGCCGGACGGCCAGGTGGAATATCTCGGCCGCATGGATCACCAGGTGAAGATTCGGGGCTACCGGATCGAATTGGGCGAAATCGAAAGTGCGCTCATGCATCATCCGGAGGTGGCTGAGGCCGTTGTAGTGGACCGGGTGGACCCGTCGGGGTCTGGGGCCAAATCCCTTTGCGCTTATGTAGTTTCCAGGAGGGGGCTATCTGCTGCCGAGTGCAGAGAGCATCTGGTGAAGAGCCTGCCAATGTATATGGTGCCCTCTTATTTTGTAGAGCTGGAGCGGTTGCCGCTGACGCCGAATGGCAAACTGGACCGGAGGGCGCTGCCGGAGCCGGACATGAAGAGGGAAGGCGGGGGAACCTTCACGGCTCCTGCCGCAGGGACGGAAGCTCAGCTGTCATATCTTTGGAGCGGGATCCTTGGTAAAGAAAAGATAGGTGCCACGGATGATTTCTTCCTCTCCGGCGGAGACTCCATTACCTTGCTCCGGCTGGCCAGCCGAATTCAACGGGAGCTGGAGATCCCCGTCCAGCTGAAAGACCTGTATACGCACCGCACGATCCGCGAGTATGCCCGTTATGTGGATGAGGCAGGTACGAAGCGCCAATCCGAAGAGCTGGAGAGCGGCCTGCGCCTGATCGAAGCGTTCCAAGAGACGCTGCGCGGATCCGCGGCATTCCAGACTTATGCTTCGCAGGAGCTGGAAGGAGAGCTGGAAGACTTCTACCCGCTGAGCAAGATCCAGCAGAGCATGGTGTACTACTCGCTGCTGAAGCCCGATCAGCCGATCTATCATGATCAATTCTTCTTTGCCGTCCGGATGAGTCCTATGAACAGCGATATCTTCATCCAAACGGTACGCAGGCTGATGGACCGGCATGCCGTTCTTAGGACAGTGATCGATACGGCGAACTTTGACGAGCCGGTCCAGCTGGTCTACAAGCAGATCGAGCCGGAGGTGGTCTTAGAGGACATCCGGCATCTTGCGGCCGATGCCCGGAAGACCCATATCGAAGCATGCAGGGAGGCGGATCTGCGCGATAAATATGTACAAGACCGCGGCTTGTTGTGGCGTCTCCGGCTGTTCCGAATAGGCGAGGAGGAGACCGTCATTCTCTTATCGTTCCATCATGCGGCTCTCGACGGATGGAGTGTAGCGGTGTTCCAGCAGGAATTCATGGAGTTATACGCGGAGCTTGCGGCAGGAGAGGGAGCTGCTCCGGCATCATCTTCAGAGTGGTCTCCGCTCCGCAGCTCGTACAAACAATATGTGGCGCTGAATGCGTTCAGGCAGGCAGACGAGACGACGGGGGAATGGTGGAGGGAATTCCTGAAGGGCTATACACGGGGCAAGCTGCCATTTAATATCGCCCGCAAGCCCATGGCGGGCACCGCATCCAGCGCCATCATCAAGAGACCTTTGGCTCCGCCTCTGGCGAGCAGGTTGGAGGCGGCGGCAGGAACGTACGGGATCACCGTAAGAGACCTTTGCCTAAGCGCCCATCTGTACCTGCTTCGCATCGTGACCGCAGAGGAGGATATCGTAACGGGTGTGGTATCGCACGATCGTCCTGCGGTAGAGGACGGGGACCGGATGCTCGGCTGCTTCCTGAACACGCTGCCGATGCGGCTGCAGGTCGGCAAGCAGGAAGACAAGAAGGGGCTGGTGCGGAGGGTCGCGGATACGGTCTACCGGATGAAGTCCGGGGAAGCGTTCCTGAGCGATATCGCCCGAATGATCGGCGAACGTTCCGATCCGTCGCTCAATCCGATATTCGATACGTTATTCAATTATACGGACTTCCATATCCTGGATTATGATCACGAGGGGAGCAGCATTCGTCCGGAACAAGCCGGCGGGCTGGAGCTGCAGAACGCCGAAATGACCAACACGCTGCTGGATGTCGAGGTGCACCGGGCGGGAAGCCGGATGAGTGTCCAAATCAAATACGCCCCGAACTACTTCTATGAACGTGATATGGAATTGGTGTTTACCCTCTATGTCCGTATTCTGGAAGAGCTGTGCAGCGGGGACCATTCTGCACTGGACAGCCGGACATTCCTACCGGAGGAAGCAAGAGCAGCGCTCCGCGAATGGAATGCTCCGGTGCACGAGCTTGCGGCAGCCTGCACGGAGGGCAAGACGCTGCACGGGCTGTTCGAGGAACAGGCGGCAAGAACGCCGGACAGTGCGGCGGTCCGCCATGGGGGCCGGACGCTGACCTATGCGCAGCTGGAGTCGGAGGCGAACCGGCTGGCGCGTCACTTGGCACGTCAAGGCGTGCGCAGCGGGGATCATGTGGCCCTGGTGGCCGGGCGCGGAGCCGGCATGATCACCGGGATGCTCGCCATCCTCAAGGCGGGCGCGGCTTACGTGCCTGTGGACCCGGAGTACCCGCCGGGCCGCAAGGCGTATATTCTGCAGAACGCGGAAGCCGCTGCGGTGCTGGCCGACCGCGCTTACCCGGATCTCGCGCATGAGCGGATCATCCTCATGCAGGATGACAGCCTGAGCGCAGAGAGTGCCGAACCGCTGAAGCTTGTGAAGGACAGCGGGGAGCTGGCCTATATCATCTACACCTCCGGCTCCACCGGCACGCCGAAGGGCGTGATGATCGAGCACCGCAGCGCGGTCAATCTGGTCTCCTGGGTCAACCTGCGGTTCGCGGTCGGCGGGGAAGACCGCCTGCTGTTCATTACCTCGATGTGCTTCGACTTGTCCGTCTACGATATCTTCGGGATGCTGGCGGCCGGGGGAACCGTTGTGGTGGCGGAACGCGAGGAGGTCCTCGAGCCTGGCGCGCTTCTGAGGCTGATGGAAGCCGAGAAGGTCACGTTCTGGGATTCGGTGCCGACGACGATGAACCACTTCATTCATCATCTGGAAGAAGGTACGGAGGCGGCTTCGCTTCCGGCGGGACTGCGTCTGGTCTTCCTGAGCGGGGACTGGATTCCAGTGACACTGCCTGGGCGGATCCGGCAGCTGTTCCCGCAGGCGGAAGTGATCTCGCTGGGAGGAGCGACCGAGGGGACCGTGTGGTCGAACTACTATCCGGTCTCGGAAGTCAGCGTGTACCAGAGCAGCATTCCGTACGGCCGGCCGATCGGGGGCAACGCCTTCTACTTTCTGGACGACGACCGGGAGCCCGTGCCGTGGGGCGTGGTCGGCGAGCTGTATATCGGCGGCGTGGGCGTGGCCCGCGGCTATATGAACGACGAGGCGAAGACGGCAGCCGCCTTCCTGCCCGATCCGTTCCTGCCGGGAGGGGGCCGGATGTACAAGACCGGGGACCTCGGGCGACTGCTGCCGGACGGGAACATGGAGTTCCTGGGCCGCAAGGACCATCAGGTGAAGATCCGCGGCTACCGGGTGGAGCTGGGCGAGATCGACAGCCGGCTGGCCCGGCACCCGCGGATCCGCGAAGCGGTGGTGATGGACCGGCTGGACGGACGGGAGCAGCGGTACTTGTGCGCCTACATCGTCCCGTCGGGCGAGCTGACCGTGGCCGCGGTCCGGGACTATCTCGCGGCGGAGCTGCCGTCCTACATGGTGCCGGGCGCCTATGTGTTCCTGGAAGGACTGCCGCTGAACGCAAACGGCAAGGTAGACCGCAAGGCGCTGCCGGAGCCGGTCCTAGGGTCAGCCCATCCGTCCGAAGCGGATGCCCCTGCCGACGCAACGGAGCAGGGTCTGGCTGAGTTGTGGGAGGACATCCTCGGCCAAGGAACCATCGGGGTGAATGAATCCTTCTTCGAGCGGGGCGGGGATTCGCTCAGCGCCACGAGGCTGGCTGCCCGTATCCGTAACCATTTTAAGGTGGAAGTCCCCTTGCAGGAGGTGTTCCAGTCACCGACGGTCCGGGAGCTGGCGAAGCTCATCCGGGCCAAGGAGGCTGAAGAGGCTGGGCAGCCTGCGGGCCTGTCCCTGATTCCGAAGGCGTCCGAGAGGGAAGTTTATCCCTTGTCCTCGGCACAGAAGCGGATCTACCTCGTCAGCAGCCTGGAAGGCGGGGAGATGAGCTACAATACGCCGGTGGTGCTTCAGCTGGATGGCCCCTTGGACCCCAGCCGGGTACAGGAAGCCTTCCGCAGGCTGATCGCCCGCCATGAAACGCTGCGGACCGGATTCGAGATGAAGAATGGAGAGATGATCCAGCGGATTCGGGAGGCGGCCTCCTTTGAGGTGGAAACCGTCCGGCTGAACGAGGAAGAAGCGCCGGCGTATATCAAGGGATTCATGCGCCCCTTCAATCTGAAGCAGGCACCGCTCATGCGGGCAGGTCTCGTCGAGCTGGAGCCGCAGCGCCATCTGCTGCTGTTCGATATTCATCATATCGTGTCGGACGGCATCTCCATGATCAACCTGGCCTATGAATTTACGAGGCTGTACGAAGGCGAGACGCTGCAGCCGCTGGCCCTTCAGTATAAGGACTATGCGGTATGGCAGCAGAGGGAGGCTGCCAGCGAGCGGCTGATGAAGCAGGAAGCCTACTGGCTGGAGGTGTTCCGCGGCGAACTGCCGGTGCTCGAGCTGCCGGCCGACTATGCCAGGCCGCCGGTACGCAGCTATGAAGGAGCCGCGGTGAGATTCACGCTGGGAGGAGACCGGAGCGAAGCGCTCCGGCAGCTGGCCTCCCGCACGGGCACCACGCTGTATATGGTGCTGCTTGCCGCTTATACCGCATGGCTTGGCAAATACACCGGCAGCGGGGAGATCATCGTGGGTACGCCGGTGGCCGGCAGGCTGCAGGAGGAACTGGAGCCCCTTGTCGGGATGTTCGTCGGCACGCTGGCGCTTCGCCAATATCCGGCGGCGGACAAGACGTTCGGGGCCTATCTGGAGGAAGTGAGGCACGGGCTGCTGCAAGCGTACGAGCACCAGGAGTATCCGTTCGAAGAGCTTGTGGAGCGGCTTGCGCTTCCGAGGGACCTGAGCCGCAATCCGCTGTTCGACACGATGTTCATTATGAACAATATGGGGTCCCAAGAGCTTGCCATCGAGGGAGTCCGGCTGTCCTCTTATCCTCAGGAATTCATGGCTTCCAAATTCGATTTGACATTGAATGCGGAAGAATCGGCTGAGGGTCTCCAGTTCACGCTGGAATATGCCACGGCGCTGTTCAAGCGGGAGACGGCGGAGCGGATGGCTGGACACTGGCTCCGCGTGATCGACCTGCTGCTTGAGGATCCGCAGCGCACGCTCTCTTCTCTGGAGCTGGCCACGGAAGCGGAGCGCAGGCAGCTGCTGGAGCAGTTCAACGGCACGGCGGCAGACTATGACCGGGAGAAAACCGTCCACGAGCTGTTCGAGGAGCAGGCGGAGCGGACGCCGGACAGTCTGGCTGTCGTGTGCGGCGGGGAGCGGCTGACCTACCGGGAGCTGAACGCTAGGGCGAACAGGCTGGCGCATCTCCTCCGCAGCAGGGGAGTGCAGCCCGATCAGATCGTAGGCTTATTGATGGAGCGGTCGGTGGACATGCCCGCCGCTATGCTGGCCGTGCTGAAAGCCGGGGGAGCCTATTGCCCGATCGACCCCGCTTTCCCGGAAGAAAGAATCGCAGCGATCCTGGAGGACAGCGAGGTTCGGCTGGTGGTAGCATCCGCTCCTGTGCGCGGGCTCGTTCCGGGGGATATCGAGGTTTGCGATATGGCGGGGTCTCAGCTGCAGCGGGAAGATACCGGCAATCCGGTGCAGATCAATCACGGCGGCCACCTGGCCTACGTCATCTACACCTCGGGTTCCACCGGGAAGCCGAAGGGAGTGATGCTGGAGCACCGGAGCGTGCATAACTTGGTCCTGGGGATGAAGCAGCAGATCCCTTTCTATGAAGGCCAGCGCATCCTGGCGGTCACCACCTATGGCTTCGACATCTTTGTTCTGGAGTGCCTGCTGACGCTCACCGTCGGGGCTGTGATGGTCCTGGCGACAGAGGAGGAGCAGAAGGAACCGCAGAAGCTGCTTCAGCTCATGGAGAGAGAGCATGTGGAGCTCATACAGACTACCCCGTCCCGGATGGGGCTGCTGCTGGGTGCGGGCCGCGGGAAGGGATGGGCCGGTGTGAAGCAGATCCTCCTCGGGGGCGAAGCGATGCCGGCGGGATTGCCGGAGCAGATCCGAAGCCATTCCGAGGCGAAGCTGTACAACTTGTACGGCCCGACAGAAACGACGGTGTGGTCCACGATGACGGAGCTCAGCGGAAGCGGCCGGGAAGTTGGCATTGGCAAGCCGATCATGAACACGCAGGTGTATATTGTGGACCCGTCCGGAGTCCAGCTCCAGCCGGTCGGCGTGACCGGGGAGCTGTGCATCGGCGGGGACGGGCTGGCCCGGGGCTATTGGCGGCGTCCGGAGCTGACGGCGGAGAAGTTCGTGGAGAATCCTTTCCTGCCGGGAGAGCGGATGTACCGGACGGGCGATCTGGCGAGATGGCTGCCGGATGGGAGTATCGCGTATGCGGGACGCATCGACCACCAGGTGAAAATCCGGGGGTACCGGATCGAGCTGGGTGAGATCGAAGCGCAGCTGGCGGCGCTGGAAGGCATCGAAGAAGCCGTGGTCATGGCCCGGCCCGATCTGTCGGGACAAGATCAGCTGTGCGCTTACTATACGGGAGAGCTTGCGTACAGTGCCGGCGAAATACGGACAGCGCTGTCGCGGATGCTGCCGTCCTACATGCTGCCAGCCTACGTGATCCGGCTGGAGAGCATGCCGCTGAATGCGAACGGGAAAGTGGACCGCAGAGCGCTGCCTCTCCCGGACCTTGGCGTTTCGATACAGGACGAGTATCAAGCGCCGGAAAGCCCGATCGAGATCAGGGTAGCCGCCATTTGGCAAGAACTTCTAGGGGTGTCCAAGATTGGCATGCTGGATCACTTGGCGGACATGGGCGTGAATTCCTTGAGCTATATGCGGGCCATTGTGGCGATGGAAGAGGAGTTCGATTTCGAATTTCCCGACGAGGATATGATTCCAGGCAAATTCATTACGGTCGCCGATGTGGCGGATTACGTGGAAGGCCGGATCTCGGTGACTCCAGGAGCGAAGTAAAATTTATAAATTTTCAGGGTGGAGCTTGTCCTCCACCCTGTTTTTGTTTTTGGTAAGGTAGGAGCCAAGCAAGGAGTAGATTAGAGAAGAATAATTCAAGTCCACAGGACTTTAACAGCGGCTGGAACCCCATACCCATTACCTCACCGTGCACCAACGTATGGACAGCACGCAGAGATCTTAAAGAACGCCGACAGGCGTTTTTCTTATGCAGCGTACCAATATTCCGCATTACGCCTGAACGGATGCGGGGGTGAGGGCCTTCAAATCTCCCAGCACCTCTCCCAGAATGTTTTTCTCGCATTCCGCAATCTTGCGGAGAAGAAGATTAATTCGATCCAGCAGACGGATATTTCCGGTTAAGCCGAATTTCAGGAGCAGGTTTCTGAGAATGGAAGCATCCTGCAAGATTTCCTTCTCATAAGCCTCAGCCCGCTCGGCACGAATCAAGCCGATCTCATGCATATACTGGAGTCTTTGATGCATCAGCAGCTTATGGTCGCCCATCACATGAAAGAAACGGAAGTCTCTGATGCCGCTGTCCGTCCGGATCTCCTCGATATGCTGGATCAAATGGTCATAGTATGCGATCCCGTACGCTAGAACCGGAGTAGTAAGCCAGGTCGGTTCCCGGCGGGGTGTATAGGTAGACTCCAGATAATCGGATAGGGACTGCTTGACCCTCTCCGTATCAAAGGTATAGGCAACGTCGGTTCTGTAGCGGAGGAGCTCGATGCCCTTCAATGGATTGAGCTCTTCCTTAAGATGAAGGATGGAGTCCGCTAACTGGTCGTAGGAAACTTCGAAGATCCCGTACCGGTTGGCCCCGTCCGCATGTTGATGAAAATCGGCCATGTAAAATAACTCCTGTTCCTCGTTAAACCCGAGGAGTAACGCATCATGCTGAGCATTTCTCTGCTGATAGAACGGGTAAGCAGGAATATAGTACGTATCCACAAAGGCGTAGATATAATAGCCTTGGAGCAGACTTTCTTTCAAAAACGAAACCAGGTCACCCTCTGATTCTTGGATGTGCTGTACGCTCGTGCGGCTGATTTCGATCCACGGGCAGTCCTCTTGGGGGGTGGCGATGTGGGAGTAGTTCAGAAGGGTGTCTTTGCCGCTCAATCCCTTAATCAGTTCGAGTTGGATATAGTGGGAATAGATCCAGGGCTTATAGCCCGGATGGCGCTGGGCAATGGAAAAAACATGCGATTGGTTGCTCCACGAGGTGATGATCGGCGGTTCCACGGGTAAGCTGACTTGCATTTTCATTGGAATTCTCCTCGGAATGGATTTGGATACCTCCCAAGTAAATATAGTTCATCCATATAAACAGATTACAATCGCTTCGGCCTAAAGTCTACTACACATTCCTGATTCTTCTTAGAGGGAGATTCGTGTGGTAAAATGAGGGGAAATGATTTACGCGGCAATGGAAGTTGTAGAAAGGATGTTGGAAGTGCCAAATGATAACCATGCTCGCCCTCCTGCTTCTGTTAGAGAAGCCGGTCGTTATCCCATAGACCTGACGGGTCCTCACAGCCACACTCTTGTCATTCAACCCGGTGTGGGCAGCCTATCCATCGGACCGTCGCACTTGGGGAAAAAAGCGGATCTTTACGTCGCACCCGGCGCACGCATCGATTGGACCGTATTCGATGCCTTTGCCACGCCGGCGGGCTCGCCCTGGCCGCGATTTTTGCACTATACAGGCAGTGACGCGGGATTCTTGGAGTGGGCGCAGAAACGGCCCATTGAAGAGATGACGTGGGCTCCGGTCCTCTCTTGCGATACGGCAGCGGACGCCAGCCAGTCCATTGTGCATGGCTTGCATATCGAGCTGGGCCAGTCCGGAGGGTCTCTGAGCTTGAAGCTTCCGAAGAGGCCCACCCGCCTGAACGTGTCCGGCGATCTATCACGCTTCTCGGCCGCTGGCGGCAGTCTACCGTCTTCTCTGACCCTAGCGCCGCGTACCAGCCGACGCAAGAATGATCCTCCTTTCCTGCTGCCCGATCTGGGTGAATTGCACCAGGTGACGAGCCTGACGCTGCACAACGCGCCCCTGGGTCAGCCCATCTCGCTGGACTGCCTAGACCGGTTCCCAAACCTTACTTCCCTGAGTTTGTGGGGGAACTTCTGCGATGTGGGCTTGTTGGCTCATCAAGCCCAGTTAACGAATCTGGAGCTGCGCTTCATGCCTGATCTGGAGGACTTGCCTTCCTTGAACACGTGGCCGTTGCTTGACAGATTTATTGCCTACAATGTGGAAGAGAGTGCGGGCAAGCGCCTTAGGCAGCAAATGAAAACACGCGCTAAAACCCGCCCGTGGACCGACCATGCTTCCGTGAGCCAATTACGTAAGCCCGAGTGGTGGACGACCGAATACGGCCGCCCGTTCTCGTCCTGGCCTAAACGTCTGGCCAAGCTGGCTAACGAAGCTTACAACGCTGCTCAGGCAGCCTTGGCCCAGGCCCGCAGCTTTTCCGATGCCGAGGCAGCTATTACCGCTTTCACCGTGCGCTTCAATACCCTCAAAGGCATCGAAACCACCGAAAGAGAAGACCTCGGCGAAGCAATATGGCAGCTCAGCCAGTCCGATCACATGATTGGCCAGCCCATAACAGAGGAGATGGCTCATCGCTGGTTCGATGCAGCGCGCGATTACTGATCAAATGGAGAGCACGACCGATCGGATACCCGATGCCCAAGCCGGCGAGGACCGTGGGGAGGACGTCGCATCCTCCGCCGCTGTCGGCCCGTGGGACTTATGCCGCTGTAGGCATCTTGCGGGTGGCCGTCTGCGGAGAGAGGATCTGTTCGACTTTGAGAGGAGAGGAGCCATGAAGGCTCCTTTTTCTATTCAGGGTGCGGGTGAGGTTTTATTTATAATGGATTGACAAATAGAGAAGGATAGATCTAATATAACGTTGTAAGACAAATCTAACTTAGTTAAAGGGAGATGGAATGATATGAAATCACTATCTGTAGTGATTATCGGCGGCGGTCTCGGCGGGCTTGCATTGGCACAAAGTTTGAAAAAAAACCGCATTGATTTCCATGTTTGTGAACGCGAGCAGGCAGACCATTTTGTTCAAACAGGCTACCGAATCAAAATCAATGCGAATGGATCCCATGCACTGCGGTTTTGTCTTCCCGATACACTTTATGATCTCTATATTGAAACATCCGTCCTAGGACCGGCACACCCTGTTTTCTTAGATCCGATTTCTTTGGAACCTACAGAAGAACAGCACCCCATGTACAACAAAGCGGAGACCACACCATCCGTCAATCGGTTTACCTTTCGTGAAGTGCTGCTTGGCGAACTTAGTGACAAGATTAGGTTCGGATACCGGTTTACCCATTATGAAAGGTTAGAAAACGGACGCTTAAGAGCGTGGTTCGATAATGGGGAGCATATGGATGCGGATGTCTTGGTTGGTGCTGACGGGGGAGGGTCCAGAGTCCGCCATCAGTACAAACCTGGGGTGAAAATATTAGATACGGGGGGCAGGGCACTTTATACCAAGGTATTTCTGGATGATGAGCGGAGAAAGGAACTGAATAGGCTCATTGGGGATGGCAGCATGAGAGGCCTTACCCATCCTGAAGGAGATGCTCCGGTTTCCCTTCTTCTTGAAGACATGGCTTTCAAGCCGAATATGGAACAATTACCGGGATCCCTGTCCCTTCATGTGAAAATTTCGCCTCAACAGGATTACCTGTACGCTGTGTTCGCGTGCTCGCCTGAGTGGTTTGGGATTCCTGACGAGCAGCTCTTCCAATGGAACGGTTGTGAATTGTTGTCTTCTGCTCAAGAGAAAACCAAACATTGGCATCCGCAAGTAAACCGGATGCTGGAATTAGCAGATCCAGAGCAAACGGCTGTCTATCACCTCCGTAATGTTCTGCCGTATAAGCCTTGGAAAGAAACGACCCCTCTGGTTTTGCTGGGAGACGCCCTGCATCCCATGACGCCGGCAGGTATTGGCGGGAACGCGGCACTCTTTGATGCCTGCGAACTCTCGAAAGAACTAATCAACGTAAAAAATGGGGAAAAGGAACTTTTAACCGCGTTACGCGATTATGAAGTGAGTGCCATTGAACGGGGGATGAGGGATGTTCGGCTCTCCTCGAAAGCAGGGGAGCGTATGTTCAACCAGAAGCCGCTGCCCGCTGAAGATGTAGAATTGGAGGAATAACCAGGTTTCTTTTTTGATTCCGAGTATAATAAGTCACATAAGAAGTTTTGGAATGGAGTTGGAATGTTCTTTATGCCTAATCGCAGGCCACATATCAGCGAAGAGAAAATAATAGCAGCCTCATGGCGGCTTCTCTCCGACCAAGGTATCGAAAATTTTACAATGAGAAACCTCTCTAAGGAATTGAATGTTCAAGCCCCAACGATCTACTGGTATTTCGAGAGTAAGCAAGTCCTGTATCAAACGTTGGCCAACCTGGTTTCAAGAGAGATCATAAGTGATCTTCCCAAGCAAGGAGACTGGCGAGAGAGGCTTCAGATCAGCGCAACGGTGATTCGGAGCAAGCTTCAGCAATTCCCTTGCTCCGGTCAGCTTCTGATGAAGTCAAGGCCAGAGGCTGATTTTATGGAACTATTCGAATATTTGTTGCAGATGATCGAACCTACTTCATTGACGGATAAACAAAAATTTTCATATACGACCCATTTGTTTAACTACGTCATCAATTTTGTCATTGAAGAATATGAACAACGCATGTTACAGATATCGTTACAGGAGGATCATAACGAGAAAACCCATGTGGATCTATCGCAATTTACATTGCTTCAACGGATGCACGCTGAAGATATCTTTACATTGATCGGTTCTGATGAACTGTTTCATTCCGGAATGATGTTATTGCTTGATGGAATAGAGCAGAGGGTTAAGCATGTTTGACGATAATCGAAGCAATCCACTCTTGACCGCATGCTGGATGCTCTTATCGTGCACCGGAAAGTCAGAACGGTTCAAAGCACTGTCGGAGGACAAGACCATATATTCATTAAGAGCCGCATAAGCTGCGGTTTTTTCTTTTTAAGGATACATGGCACTTTTGTAAACATCAGGTAAGCAAGTAAAGACATGTACATTGTTTGCTCCACTTTTTGGCTTCATAATGAAAGCGTACCCAAGTGGAAGTAACGAAAAAAGGAGGATGACCAATGAACAAAACATCGACTTCGACGAAGCTGCAGCGCGGACTTTCCGTCATGCTGTTCACTTCGCTGGTGCTCTCGGGCTGCACGGGCGGGGGCGGATCTACGGCAGATAAAAACAGCGGCGGAGACGGCGGGACGGCGGTTGCAAACGACGGACCGTTCGGCAAATACGAACCTCCGATTGAAGTGTCGTTCGTTCGGGACCTTAGCGACGTGGTAGAGAACAACGTGCTCGGCGTATTGAAGAACGAAACGCTGGAGGATAACCGTTGGTCCCGTCTCTATGAAAAAGAGCTTGGCATCAAAATGAAGTATGACTGGATCGTGAAGGGCAGTCCAACTTCGGATCAATACTTGCAGAAAATCAACGTAACGCTGGCATCGGGCGATTTGCCGGACTTCATTCCCGTCAATGCAACGCAGCTGAAACAACTGGCAGATTCCGATCAGATCGAAGATGTGGGAGCCATTTACGAAAAATACGCTTCTCCGATGACCAAAGAGGTGTTGAAGCAGGAAGGCTCTAGTCCGTTCGATGCCGTGACGCTGGACGGAAAGCTCATGGCGATTCCTCAGGTCGAATCTTCGATCGAGCGGGCGATGTTCATCTGGGTTCGCACCGATTGGCTCGAGAAGCTCGGCTTGCAGCCGCCGAAGACGATGGCAGACGTGCTGGCGATCTCGAAAGCGTTCGCGGAGAAGGACCCCGACGGCAACGGGCAGAAGGATTCGTTCGGACTTGGTGTGACCAAAGATCTATGGGGCGGGGCGATGGGGCTGGAGGGCTTCATGGCCGGTTACAAGGCCTACCCGAACATCTGGATCGAGAACAGCTCCGGCAAGCTGGAGTTCGGCGGCATCCAGCCGGAAGTCCGGAAGGCGCTGCAGGCCCTGCAAACCATGGCCAAGAACGGAGAGATCGACAAGGAGTTCGGCATCAAGGACGGAGGCAAAGTATCGGAGCAAATCTCCGCCGGCAAGATCGGCATGGAATACGGCGAGCAGTGGAACTCAATCTGGCCGCTCCAGCTGAACCGGGACAACGATCCGAAGGCCCAATGGCAGGCGTTCCCGATCGTCTCGGAATCCGGGGAAACGCCGAAGGTGCCGCTTAAATTCAGCACAACGCGGTTCTGGGCCGTGAAGAAAGGCACCAAGCATCCTGAGGCCATCGTGAAGCTGTTCAACATGCATCTTGAGAAAAACTGGGGCGAGACGGAAGAATTCAATACATACTTCGCGCCGCCGGAAGCGGAAAGCGTATGGCAGCTGTCGCCGGTGACGCCGTACCCGCTGAAGAAGAACGTGGAAGCGTTCCGGGCGATCGATGCGGCACGCAAAGCCGGCGATAAATCGGCATTGAAAGGCGAGGCGAAGACGATTCAGGAGAAGCTGGACATGTTCGCTTCGGGCTCTAAGGAAGGATTTGGGCTGTGGGGCTGGGAGCGGATCTACGGTACTCAAGGCTCCATGGGTGTCGTGGACCAATACGACAAGAATAAACAATTCCTGATGGAGAAGTTCGTAGGTGCCCCGACGCCAACGATGGTCGAACGGGATGCGACGCTCAAGAAGCTGCAGAACCAAGTGTTCGTGAACATTATTCTGGGTGAACCGATCGAAACGTTCGATAAATTCGTCAAAGACTGGAAGCAGCTTGGCGGCGATCGGATTACGCAGGAAGTCAACGAATGGTACGCATCGAAGAAGTAATGGCGCCAGGCAGGGGATGGAACGGCTCTTGTATCCTCTGCTGCCATAACTTGCAGAGGACGGAGGGATTGGATTGGGCGTAAAAATAAGGAGAGAGCTGCCGCTGCATTTCATGCTTTTGCCGGGTTTGCTGTTCATCGTGATCTTCTCGTACATTCCGATGGCCGGGATTATGATCGCGTTTCAGAAGTTTATTCCCGCCAAAGGGCTCTTCGGGAATCAAAAGTGGATCGGATGGGACAATTTTGAGTACGTCATGAGCCTGCCGAACTTCGGGCAGGTGTTATGGAACACGTTGTTCATCGCAAGCCTGAAGCTGATTCTCGGCTTGCTCGTCCCGATTGTCTTTGCGGTGCTGCTCAACGAATTGAAGAATGAGTTCGTGAAGCGGTCGGTACAGACGACGATTTATCTGCCGTATTTTCTGTCCTGGGTAGTCCTTGGAGGTATTCTGATCGATATTTTGTCGCCTTCCGGCGGGATCATGAACAGCTTCCTGAGAGCGATTGGACTCCCGCAGGTTTTTTTCCTCGGCGATAACAACTGGTTTCCGGGCACGCTCATCGTCTCCGATGTATGGAAAAACTTCGGTTACGGTACGATCGTCTATTTGGCGGCCATCACGAATATCGATCCGGGGTTGTACGAAGCGGCTACGATCGACGGTGCGAACCGGTGGCACAAAATCTGGCATATCACCCTTCCCGGGATGCGAATGGTCATTGTCCTGCTCTCGGTGCTAAGCCTTGGGCAGCTGCTGAACGCAGGATTCGATCAAGTGTTCAACCTGTACAGTCCCCAGGTATACGAGAGCGGAGATATCCTGGATACGTTCGTCTACCGGATCGGCTTGCTGGACGCGCAGTACGGTGTCGCGACGGCGGTTGGATTCTTCAAGTCGGTAGTCTCGTTGATCCTAATTTCAACTTCTTATTTCTTTGCATACAAGTTTGCGAGATACCGCATTTTCTAGAGAGGAGGGGGAGCAGTGGAGCGAACAACGGTCCAAAGGGGAATGAGCCCGGCTCTTCGGGGGCGGCGGTTCGAATGGTTCCCTATCGTAAACACAACGTTTCTGATTCTTGTAGCCTTATTATGCATCCTGCCCTTGATTCATATTATCGCCGTGTCCTTCAGTTCGAGTGCCGCAGCGTCTGCCGGATATGTCAAGCTATGGCCGGTTGATTTTACGCTGGCGTCTTACGAGTATGCGGCAAGCCGGTCCGAGTTTTGGCAATCCATGGTTGTGTCCCTAAAGCGGATTGCCATCGGCACCCCCTTGAATTTATTGTTAACGATTATGGTCGCTTACCCGCTGTCCAAAGAGTCGGATGCCCTTAGATTCCGGCCGGTGTATGCCTGGACCTTCTTTCTCACCATGCTGTTCAACGGCGGATTGATTCCTTGGTACATCACGGTCAAAGAGCTCGGCTTGCTCGATACGATCTGGGCGCTGGTTCTGCCCACGGCCGTCCCCGTATTCAGTGTCGTCCTCCTGTTAAACTTCTTCAGAGAAGTGCCGAAGGAGTTGGAAGAGGCCGCCCTCATCGACGGCGCGAGCCACTGGACCACGCTGTGGCGCATCTATGTGCCGATCTCAAAGCCGGCGCTCGCAACGCTTGCGCTGTTCTCGATGGTCGAGCATTGGAACAGCTGGTTCGACGGGCTGCTCATGATGGGCAACCCGGCCAACTATCCCCTGCAGAGCTACATCCAGACGATCGTGATTCAACAGAATTTGTCGAATATGTCCCGTGACGCTATGTTGAACTTGGCGCTGATTTCCGACCGGACCTTGAAGGCATCGCAGATTTTCTTAGGCTCCCTGCCGATTATCCTGGCGTACCCGTTCCTCCAAAAGTATTTTGTCAAGGGCATTGTGCTGGGCAGCGTGAAGGGATAATGCGGGAAGTTGAGACAGACAAGTTCGTGGATTCCAAGCTATAATGGAGGAAAACTTCGGGGGCTGAGATGTTGTTCAATCATCAAGTCTTCTCGCTGCGGAATACGATATTTCTCCGCTTGATCGTTACGTTCCTTCTCATCTTGCTGCCCGTACTGTCGCTCGGCGTTTACCTGTACAGCTGGCTGGTAGACACCGCACGCGAGGATATATCGAAGACGGCGGGTTCACAGATCGAATTCTATTTGACCGATCTCGAGAATCAAATCGAACGCATGAAGCTGCTGCAGTACAGTCTGCTCGAAGATGAGGATTTGAACGAAATGGCCTTGACGTGGCAGACGCTGGGTACGATCGATCAGATGGAGCATATCAACTCTCTCGTGAAACGGTTGTTTACGATCCAGAACAGCAGTATGTATATCAGAAACGTAAGCGTGCACATCGCGACGATCGGCCGGTCGGTGTCCGCGTTGAATGGTGCGCTGCCGTTCGATGCGCAGCGCTATTACGGTATCCGCTCTGAATTCGGCCGAGGCTCTCAGGTTGTCGAGTGGAACGGGAGCTTATTTCTCAGCGCAGCCAAGCCAAGCGGAACGAGAGGCCGGGAACCGCTGTTCACAGTTGAGATCGAGCTCGACAATCAGAAATTGCAGGGAGCGCTCCATCAATTCGACACGTATGACGGCAGCGGGACGATGCTGCTGCCCGGGCGCAGCGGGGTCGTGCTGACCAGCGGTACGGGGGCGGTAGCGTTAAGGGAATTCCCTTCGTTCTTACGCCAAACCGAACAGGCCCCATTATCCGATTCGCAAACCGTTACCCTCTCGGGAGACAGGTACTTTCTTGTCCGTGCGGGCTCCCCGAAGCTGGAATTTACCATGTACCGCTTCATTCCGGAGTGGGTCGTTCAGGAGCCGATGGACCGGTTCTATACGTGGGCATGGCTCTTCTCCATTCTAGCGCTGTCGATGATCGCCGTGTACGCGTTATCTACATACAAGTTCATCCACAGGCCTCTGCTGACGCTCGTCAAAAGCTTCCGCCGGATGGAAAGCGGCGATTTGGATATTTTCCTGGCCCGTGGGTCGAAAGACGAGTTCGGATATCTATATGACCGCTTCAACCAGATGGTGGCGAATTTACGTTCGCTGATCGATCAAGCATACAAACAGAAAATCTTGGCGCAGCGCGCCGAACTCAAACAACTGCAGTCCCAGATTAATCCGCACTTCTTGTATAACAGCTTCTTTATCCTGAGCACCATGGCGAAGACAGGCGATGTGGAGCGGGTCGAACAATTCACCCTGCTGCTGGGAAGCTACTTTCAATTTGTGACGCGCAGTGCATCGGATGAAATTACCTTGAAGCAGGAGATTCGCCATGCGCGCATGTATACGGAAATTCAAGACCTTCGGTTCTCCCGAAGAATCGGGGTTCGCTTCGAACCGCTGCCGGAGGAGTTCGAAGCGTTGATGGTCCCGAGACTGATCGTGCAGCCGATCATAGAGAATGCGTTTGAGCACAGCTTGGAGCGCAAAGTACGGGAGGGCCTCATCATCATACGCTTCGAAACGGACGAGGAGGAAGTTCGGGTTATCGTAGAGGATAACGGTGACGGGCTTACGGAAGAAAAGCTGATCTTGATCTCGCATGCTTTACACGATCGGGACGAACAGGCCGAGACGACCGGCATGATGAACATACACCGCAGGGTCCGCATGACGTTCGGCAGTAGCAGCGGATTGCAGGTGTCCCGCAGTGCTCTTGGAGGTCTCCAGGCAACACTCCGTCTGCCGAGAAGAAGGGGAGATGTGGATGTATAGGCTATTGATCGTCGACGACGAGCAAATTATCACGGATGGTCTGTTCGATATTTTCAGCACTCTAGGCCTCGAGCTGGATATGTATAAAGCGTACTCGGGGCAGGAAGCTCTGCAATGGCTGCAGCGGACCCGCTTCGACATCGTTTTGTCGGACATTTCGATGCCGGGGATGGACGGGTTGGCGCTCATGGAGGTGATCCGGCAAAGCTGGCCGCGTTGTAAAGTGATCTTTCTTACCGGTTATAACGATTTCGAGTACGTGTACCAGGCCATCCGGCACCCGGGCGTGAAATATATGCTGAAGAGCGAAGGGTACCCGAAGGTCATCGAGGCGGTAAAAGAGACGATCAAGGAAGTTGAGGACGAACTGCGAATCTCCGATCTTCTTCAGCAGTCCAAAACGCAATCCAATATGATCGAGACTTTGGCGCAAAGCAACTACTTCCGAAACTTCCTGTACGACGCTCCGGGCAACGAAACCGTAGGGGAAGACTTCCGGAGGCTGAACATTCGGCTGAATCCGGAGGCGCCTGTGATCGTCGCACTAGGTTCATTGACGCTCTCGGGCGGGCAATCATCGCGCACTTACAGACAGGAGCAGGCGCTCGCCGTTAAGATGCTGTCCGATGCTTTCTTCTCCGGGCAGACAGCGAGCGTCGGGTTTATTGACCGGTACGATGATTTGGTTTGGCTTGTGCAGCCGCCTTCTTCCCGGACTCACGAAGAGACCGTCCGTTTCCTGGAGGGAATGTTCGAGCTCATTTTGCAATCCTGCCTGGATTCATTGCAGATGACCGTAGCGGTGGCCCTCGCGGGCGAGCCTGCGCCATGGGATCGGATCCCTTCCGTATATGAGAAATTGAGAGAACAGCAGCATTACCGGACGGGCGACGGGACGCGGATGATCCAGAGAGTGAATTGGTTCGGAGCCGATCACTTTCCTGATCTCCGGGAGCGCACTCCGCGGGATAAAGCCGAGGCATTGACGGCGCACTTGGAAAGCGGTAGGGAAGCGGAATTCCTTGAATTATTCGATGAGCTTGCAGAGCCGGTCCGTACGGGAAGAGCCCGAGCCGCGTACGTAACAGAGCTGTATTATACGATCGCGCTGCTTCTGCTATCGCATGTGAACCGTTGGGGGCTGCGTGAGAAGATCGGTGCGGACGGACTCATGCAGGCAGAGCTCTATCCAACCTGGACTGAGCGTTTCACGCACTTGCGGGGTGCAGCAGAAGCGATCTTCTCAGCAAGGCAGCATGGAGAGCAGAGCCGGGCATCCGCAGCGATCGATAAAATCTGCGTCTACATCGAGGAACATATCAGCGAGGATCTTTCTCTCGTTCGTTTGGCAGAAGTGATCCATTTTAACCCCTCGTATCTGTCCCGATTGTTTAAGCTGGAGCGGGGGATGAACTTATCCGAGTATATTGAGGAAACGAGACTGGCAGCGGCGAAAGAGATGCTGCGGTCAGGCGAGCTGAAAATTGCGGAAGTAGGAGCGAAGATCGGGTATGAAGCGGCGCATTCCTTCACCCGTTTTTTTAAGAAATGGACCGGCTTAACGCCTCAAGATTATCGCGAAGGGGTACGTACTTGAAGATTGCGAGGAGGAGCTAACAATGAAACGAGTAATGAAACAAGTTAGAATGAAACAAGTTAAAATCAAACAAGGGATGAAACAAGTTAAAATCAAACAAGGGATGAAACAAGTTAAAAGGTTGTGTCTGCACCCCGGCATGATGAGTCTGGCTGCCGTAACACTATTATCCACGTCTTCGCTGGGCGCGTGGCCTGATGTCTCAGCAGCAGCAGCAGGCGGGGAACCTGCAGTACAACAAAATGGCACCCCTGCAAAACCGCCAAAGGGACCTGGAAAGGTTCATGTCGACAAGAACGGATTCGATCCCGAGGGAAGAATGGTTGCCTATTTCGGATCGCCGGTCATTGACGGTCAAGTGGATCAGGTCTGGAAGAAGGCGCCTGCGGTGGCCCCGAAGCACGGAACCGTCGATCCCGGCACTTCAGCAACGTTTAAAGCGTTATGGGATGATCGTGCCCTGTACATCCTGGCGGAAATCAAAGATAATCACCTGTCCGTACAATCCGGAACGCCTTACATGCAGGATTCAGTGGAAATATTCCTGGACGAGAACAATGACAAGACACAGGAATATCAGGTGGATGATTTGCATATCCGCACTAACTATGAAAATGTACTGACTGTGGACAACGGACATACCGAGCAATATTATACTGCTGCGAAAAAAGTGGAAGGCGGATATGTCGTTGAGGCAAGAATTGCTCTCGAGGCCATACCGGAGAATGGAAAGGTGCTGGGCATCGAGCTGCAGATTAATGATGCCAAAGGAGCAGAGCGAATCGGCAGCCTTAATTTGTTCGATTCATCTGGCAGCGCTTGGAAGGATCCGAGTACATTCGGGGAAATTCTGCTTGCCGGCAAGACCAGGGGGGACGTTAGCGGACAGAATCCGTATGATCTCCTCCATATGATCCGGAATTCGCTGAGGCTTGATTTTACGCTTTATAAGAATTCAAATATCGTAAAGGATGCGGTGTTCAAAGCAACTGAAAGCGCTCTTCTGACCAATAAAACCACTCAAAACCAGCTGGATGAACAATATGCTGCTTTAAAGGATGCGATAGGTAAGCTGGAAATGACCGAAGAGGCGGCAAATGAGAAGTATTTTAAAGCCGTTCCAGATGCATACCGGATGGAGAGCAATAAACCGGGAACGATTGAAAGCCTGTCATACAGAACACTTAATTTGACGCAGGGTACAGACGAGAAGAAGCTTAACGTTTATCTTCCGAATGGTTATGATGCCACCGATCCGAGCAAGAAATATAATGTGCTTTATCTGATGCATGGCGGCGGCGAGAATGAGAATCTGATCTTTGGCGGACCCGGTCAGAGCAAAGAGTTAAAGAAAATCCTGGATCATATGATTGAAAACGGTGACATTGAACCGCTTATTGTAGTTACGCCTTCCTTCTATGGCGGCAAAAATGAGCCGGCTTACTTCCACGAGGAACTAATCCATGACATTGTCCCGTTAGCCATCCATGCCCCTGCCGGGGCACCACAGAATAATGAAAATTTTACTGAGACGTTCTATACTATTCTTACGGCTGGTGAGGAAGGTCGTTAAGCTATGGTGTTGCGAACCCATCCGTT
>NZ_JAQAGY010000010.1 GCF_027533645.1 Paenibacillus caseinilyticus | reverse complement strand
CCTCCAGCTTCCTTCAGATTCCACCTCACGGTGGACACCCTTGCTCTTGGCTAACGGTAGGCGTTCGCCAGCCCCCGTTCGGGACTTTCACCCTAGAGATGACGCCCATGCTGGGCGTACCACAAGAAGGGCATGATGCGCCAGCTGCATCATGCCCCTCTTTTCTGCGCCGCCAGGGAGGCTGTCGCGATTATCCCCGCAAGATTTTGAATTTGAAGCAGGATCACCGCAACCCCCTTAAGGGGAGCCTACCTGCCTGCTGTTTGCTTGTTAGCCTGCTTATTTGCTTACTTGCCTGCCTATCGTCCCCCGAACAAATCTTCATAGGCCGTACCCGGGTCCGCGAACCAGCCCGCTATGCGCTTCGCCATGTCCTGGTCCCCGGCGGCTGCCATCAAGAGGGCAGCCGCATGCTCCGGCAGCGGGCCCAGCATCGCGTTCGTCCATTGCGTCACCTCGCCGACATGGCGTCGGATCCGCTGCGCGTACGCTTCTCCCGTCGCTTCGTTCCATGGCCGGTCTCTCTGTTCCATCAGCGTAAGATAGAGCTGCTCGGCGCAGTAAGACGCCGTGTTCGATCCTTGGCCGGTGATGGGGTCGTTCAGCACTACGCTGTCTCCGCAGCCTACCGCCAGCGTGCCGCCCACCATGCAGTATGGCCGGAAGACAGCCGGCTGGACCGCCATCTGCACATACCCCCGTTCATCGCACAGGCGCAGGCCCCTATCGTCGATTCTTGCGGCCGTCCCCGGGAAGAAGCGGTCCAATACCCCCCGCATCCGGTCCCGGAAGTCCTCCGGGGATTTGATCCCGCTCAAGCAGTCGAGCTCGCCGCCTGGAACGGCCTCGATGAACAGAATCGTGACCGGACCGTGTGCGGTCTGCGCCGGGATCTCGAAGAGCTCGCCTGTCCCGGGCAGGATCTGAATCGAGATCCCGGCAGGCGCAAGCGGCGTTATCCCATGGAAATAGCCTACGCTGCATTTGCGCTGGGGAGATGCGGGCATAGCGGGCTCTTCCGCCGCAGGAAAGGGTGCCAGCGGCCCTCGCTTGCCCGAAGCATCGACGAGCAAGTCAAACTGTGCGGCGATCTCCCCCGCCCGCGCTGCGTCCACGCGGCCGTATTCGAAGACGACGCCCCTGCGCTCCAGCTCTTCCATGTACCGTGCGAAGTAAACCCGCTGGTCCACCGAACGGGCCGGTGCCTGCAGCTCTCCCGTGAACAGCTTCTGCCCGCCCACGGTCACGTGAATGCAGCTGAGCTCGGGGCCTTCCTCCCAGGCCGGCATACCGTAGGCGGCCTCCCGCTCTCTCGTCTTGGCAAAATGAACCTGAGTCGAGCTGACACGCCCCGCCTTCACCTCCTCCGGCGTCTTGTCCGTGAATACGGTGACTGCGAACGCTCCGCTTGCCGCAAGCGCGTAACTCAGGTGAAGGCCCGCGGTACCGCTTCCTATCACTGCAATCCGCTTCATCGCTTATCCTCCGTTCATCGCGTTGAACTCCAAGGTTCCACTGCCATGATAAGGGAAAGAACGCCCGGTGTGAATAGGCGGAAGCAACGACTCCCCAGGCCCGGAGCGGCTTCGCAGGCCGCAAAAAAATATTTTTTAAAAAATCCGCTTCAAAATTTGGTTTTTTTCCGCAAAACGCTTATAATAGGCTTGTAAGAAAAAATTTGTTGTTGTACACAGGAGGAAGTTACATGAAGGGTCAAGTAAAATGGTTTAACGCTGAAAAGGGCTACGGCTTCATCGCCGGCGAAGACGGCACAGAAGTATTCGTACACTTCAGCGCGATTCAATCCGATGGCTTCAAAACTCTCGACGAAGGCCAAGACGTAGAGTTCGACATCGTTGAAGGTCAACGCGGCCCACAAGCTGCGAACGTTGTGAAACTTTAATATTACGAGCCACTGAAAAAAAGGAACCACTCTTACGGAGTGGTTCCTTTTGTATATTGCGGGGAAGGCCTTGCTGCCCGGATGCCCACAACTGACGCAAGCACTTGCCCGTCTGCTGCCTTATCTGCAGTATGGGCTCCGGCCCCTCCCCCTTATAACGGCACACCATGAGGTGATTGCCGTCCGGATCCTTGAAGTTGAACAAATGACCGAAGAGAATCTCGCCGCCCGAGGGCAGTCCCAGCAGGGAGCAGTACCAATCCCGGGCGGGTGCGATATGACGGACAGGAATAAAGACGAACCAATCTCGTTCTTGACCGGATGCATGAGAATCGCTCCTTCTGTGGCAGGGCACAGCCCCGTCCTGATGGGTTGATACCGCTGTTCCTGTTCCTGTTCGGTTCTCTCCTTGCCGGAATTCACAGGACCTTCGGTCTTATAGCTTAGCGCATATCCTCCTGCCCGTCGCCATCCCTCCCCTTATCAAGCGGCTGCCCAGAGGATCTCTTTGTTACCGCAAGGCTGATCAGCCCGCAGAGCAGAAGCCCTCCTACGAAACCTCCGCCATGCGCATACAGATCGACCCGGGGGACGATAAGGGAATAGACGAATCCGACGATGACGATGGTCCCGACCGTCTGCTTCGTCGCATAATCGATCAGGTCCTTGCGGAAGACCGACAAGAACAGGAATGCGGCGTAGACGCCGTAGATGGCTCCCGACGCCCCTGCCCCGATGTAGGGCTCGTCATGCATCAGGGCACTCGCCGCGTTGCCTGCGATTCCGCACAGCAGGTAGAACAACAGATACTTCCACCGGCCGAGCAGACGCTCAAGCGGCGCCGCGAAGACATACAAGGCGAAGCTGTTGAAGAGCAGATGCTGAAACCCGATATGAATGAAGATCGCCGTAACATAGCGCCAGGGTTCGGGCTCCAGTCCAGGGACAGCGAACATCGCCCCGAACTCCAGCAGGGTCCTCTGGTCATTCGATGAGCCGTACCATTCCATCGTGAACCAGACAAGAACCTGAATCAGGATCAGCGCCAAGGTGACTGGGTACAGCCTCATGTATTCTTTCAAGCTTTCTCTACGGTCGAACATGGGGTCGCCCCTTTCTTCATGGAATGCGTTCTGGTGAATGCGTTTTCTTTCATCGTCCTAGGGGAATACAACGGGATACAGACGGGAAGATGACGGGTTGGGGGCGGAAGTTCTCCTTACGATTATATCCCAAGAGCACGGGGCAGCCGCAAGTCCTGCCGCGGGCAGCGCAAAAAGCGGCTCTCCCGAAGGAAAGCCGCAAAGGGCCAAAATGCCGGGCGTCCGCAGGGCTTGCACCGGGAACCCGGTGCACAGGCTACTGGACCGGAGAGCCCGGTGGAACGTAGAAGGGCGGCTGCTTCAGCCATCCCCGCTTGCTCAGGAGAGGACGGATAGCGGCGGCCAGCTTCATATGTTCCTCCTGGAAGCTCGCCCATAACAGCCCTACGTCCGGCCGGATCGACTGGGCGATCCCTGTCGCGCAGTCGACGATCGAGATGGCCACCTTGATACTGATTCCGTTGGCGATTTCATTGTCCGTCTGCTTGACCCCCTGAGGGATGTCGTCCGGATTGCAGTCGGGCTTCATCTCGGACAACGGAGGCAGAGGAACACCCTCCGACAAGAGGACTTCCGTCAAGCGCTTTCTCTGGCTTTCGCAGGTCTTCAGGGAATCCGCCAGGATCGAACGCAGGTCTTCGTCTTTGGTGGTGTTCAGACCCATTTTCACATAATTGTTCGCATCGCCGACCGAGGCCAAATACGCCCAGCAGTGCATCACTTCCCCGACATGCATGGGCTGCTTGTCCCCGCTGCCGTGAACGAAAGACTTCATCAGCTCGGCCGCCGCCTCAAATAGATTCGTCATGTCCCCGCCCTCCGCTCTACTTGTATACCTTGTAGTATGGAGCAGGACTGGAAAATCTATACTTCAGCGGGTCGCGCCGCCCTCGAGCGTTTCCTTCTTCTGCGAAAAATAATGGGTGACCGTTTTCCATACATGCTGCCAGCGCCGCTGCCTTGCGGCCGCCGCCATCCGCTTCGTCTCCAGAATTTCTTTCATCATATGCATCATTTCATCCTCGCGGATTTTGCGGTGGGCTTCGTTCTGCCTGCTTACCTCGTCGAATCTCTCATGAAGCACCAACACTTCCGTGACGATGGCGTCCTGGTCTTTCTCGAGCTTCGAGACCTTCGTACCGGTTTCTTTGGACAGCACCTCCAAGTCGGCCAGACGCTGGTCCGTACTCTCCATATACTCCTTCATCCGCAGCTCGAACAAATGATCGATGAGTCCCTTGATCTCTTCCCGGTCGGCCGCAAGCTTCGCTGCAGCTTGGGTGTCATCGCTTACCGAGGCGGGCGCCGTATACTGCTCTACCACTTCTTTGACCGCTTCCCGCAGTTCTTTCTTGTCGAGGAGCTTCATCGAGATGAGCTTCACGGCTTCCATATCCCGCTCGGAGAAATCCCGCTCCCCTTTCCCGTCCACTGTGAACTGATATCCGTGTTTCTCCATCAATACACACCACCGCTTCAAGGAAACCGCCGACACGAACACGCTTTGGGCTGCCGATTCTATGTTCATTACTCTATCATCCTCTCTCTGGTAACGGTTGATCTCACTATCTACTAGAATACCTCCCCCCGCCGGAATATACTGTCGAAGAGCGTTGTCAGATTCACGGAAAGAAAGCAAAAGCGTGTACCATTGCAGCGAATAAGCAAACGGGGCCGCATGCCAAACAGCCGTGGGCCTCCTCAATCGGAAGCTCACGGCTGGCAGCGCAGCACCTGCGCAGACAGACTGCCGCCTATCCTAGGGCGACAGGCTCGGCGGCGGCGGCACATTGTCCCTGTATTCGTACTCTCCGGTCTCCGAAGCCGGATGGCTGTGCAGGAAGCGATGCTCCACCCGGTCGCTGAGGTTCATCAGATCCGCGGAGATCAGGGACAAGACCTCGGAGAGGTCCTTTAAAGTCCGGTAATCCTGCTTGAACCCGTAGGCGAGAGGCCGGCTGCCCGCCTGCTCTTCCTCGCTCAGCTTCTCGAACGCTTCCTTATCGCCGCCGAGGGCGGTACGGTATTCGTTCAATACCTCTTCGAGCTTCGCTTCTACCTCGCCGATGCACGGACGCAGCTCGGTCCGCAGGCCCGCGAGGCTTTGGCGCAGGCTCATCACCTCTCCGCGCTCCGCCGGCAGGGTGTGCAGCCCGGCAAAACGGTCTCTCATCGCATCGAGATGGCCGATCAGCTCCTGCAGACGGTCTGAACCCAGCTTGGATTTGGCGGTATCGAGCTCGCACAGGGCGGCGGCAAAACGGATCCGCTCCAAAATTTGCTGTACTTGCGCTTCCATAGGTTTGTCCTCCTCTGTGCTGCCCCGGCTTACATCGGGTTCGAAGGCTGGTAGGCGTGCAGGAATGTTTTGGCCGTGTGGTCCTGCATCGTTGGCACCTGGTACATGCCCTGCTGGTTCATGATCAGGAACGTCTCGTACGCCTGCTCGGCGCACAGGTTCGCCCCCTGCTGCAGCATACGTCTGACATTCGGGTCGGCGCACTCAAGGCAGGCCTGCATGTGGGTCTTGGCCGAAGCTTTGTGGGCGGACAGCACCGCGGCGAGAATCTGCCGGTCGTTCAGGGTGCCCTGAAGCACCGGGCCTACGGGGGCGGGACGATCCAGACCGTAGAGGATTTGTTCCGGACGCACCTGGGTGTTGTATCCCGGCAGGCCCGGGCCCGGCGCATTCGCCGCGCTGTAGTCGTGGGTATAGCCTACCAATTGGTCGTAGCCTGCGGCAGCCGTCTGCAGGTGGCGCGCCGCCAGGTCGCGGACCGCCGGGGATTGGGCCATCTGCGCATACAGCGCCAAATGCCCGATCAGATTCATCTTCTCGTTCAGAATTTCATGGACTTCCATCGTTTCGTGAGCGCCGAATGGCATGGGAATTATCTCCTTTGGGTGGTGGGATCAATGGCCGGGTAGCGAGGCCCAGAGGTTACTTTTCCCAGAGTGCCCTCCCGGTATTCCATCCTCTTCCACCTGCCGGCGTCCTCCGCTGCTCCCGCCTGCCGGCCCGGGTATGGTATACTTTGCTACAGCAGCAGACCCTATCAGTAGAGGAGAAGGTACCCTTGGAACATAGACCGTTCGGATCGACGGGACGAACATTCCCGATCCTCGGCTTCGGCGCCCAGCGCATCGTGGACGAGCACGGATGCACAGAGGAGGAAGCCGTACGCATCGTACACCGCGCGATCGAAGCGGGCATCACATACTTCGACACGGCGCCCAGCTACTCGGACGGGCAGTCGGAGCAGCGGCTGGGGCTAGCCCTGGAAGGAAAACGCAGCGGCGTGTGGATCGCCACCAAGACGCATGACCGGACGCGGGACGGCTCGTGGCGGCTGCTCGAAGCGAGCTTGAAGCGGCTCGGAACCGATCATGTGGACGAGTGGCGGCTGCACAACATCATGACGATGGAGGAGCTGGACGCCTGCTTCGCGGAGGACGGGGCCCTGCAGGCGCTGCGGGAGGCCAAGGAACAGGGCGTAGTGCGGGCGCTGAGCATCAGCGGCCATACGAATCCGCTTGTGCAGGTGGAAGCGCTGGGACGCTTTCCCTTCGACAGCGCGCTTGTGGCCTTGTCGGCAGCCGACCACTTCATCTACAGCTTCGCCCATGAGTTACTGCCAACAGCGGCCGAACGCGGGACGGCGGTAGTCGGGATGAAAGTATTCGCTCTCGGCAAGCTCGGCCCTTGGTACGAGCAAGCGCTGAGGTACACCTGGTCCCTGCCGGTCGCCACGGCGATCGTCGGCATGGAATCCATGGACCAGCTCGAACGCAACCTCGCGGCTGCGGAGAGCTTCAAGCCGATGACCGAGATCGAGCGCGCCGAATTTCTGAAGGAAATCGCCCACTTGGCCTCCCCTGACGTGCTGCGCTGGAAAGCATCGGAGTGGATGTCCGGCAAGTGGTACGAACGCGGCTAAGCGGAGGCAGAACCAGTACGATGCAGACCAGTACGATGCAGTATAGGTACAGGAACCATAGGAGCCCTAGCTATAGATCCTTGCCCGCGGGACCGCCGGGCAGGTTTCCCGGCGAAAAGCGTTACTCCCGGCTGACATTCGTTTGGCCTGTCTCTGTCGTTGTCTCTGCCTCTGTCTCTTGCGACGAAGCCGCCCGGTTCCCATGCCGGGCGGCTGTTCGTGCGTTACGCTTGCCATGCGGACCGCTGCGGTATGAATCGCCCTCTTGCTGCCGCGGCAAGGGACATGCCTCTGTATTTTATTGTTGACTGATCCAGTCAATCTAAATTATAGTAAGGTCATACGGCACACCCATTACATCCGGTCCGCTGCATAGCCTGCCGCCCATCCCCAATCTAAGGAGCGATTACCTATGGAGCAGAACCAACACCGCCACCTTGGCACAGCTATTATTATCGGAGGAAGCATGGCTGGCCTGCTGGCCGCAAGAGTGCTCTCCGATGTATACCGTGAGGTGCTCGTCGTGGAGAGAGATGAGCTTCCTTCGGAGCCTGCGAACCGTGCCGGGACGCCCCAAGCCTTCCATCCGCACCGTTTGACGCCCCGGGGCATTCAAGTTCTGGAGCGTTACTTTCCCGGCTTCAACGAGGAGCTGCTCACCCACGGCGCCCCGTCCTCCCTCGGCATGACCAGTCACATGAGCAATGCCTATGGCTCCCTGATCATGGGACCCGACCCGCAGAACAACGCCTCCTGCTCCCGTGCCCTGCTCGAATGGGTGTTCCGGCGCCGGGTGCAGGCGCTGCCGGGTGTCTCCTTCCTCACCCGGCACGAGGCGACCGGGCTTGAGGTGTCCGCGGACGGCCGCACCGTCACCGGCGTAAGGGTGCGCAGCCGCGGTCCGGCGGATGCGGCGCCCCGCCCCCTCAGCGCCGATCTCGTGCTGGATGCCTCGGGCCGCTTCTCCCGGCTGGTCCCTTGGCTGCGGGATCTGGGATTCGATGTCCCTGAACCGGACATTCTCCGCTTGGATCTGGCTTACAGCACACGCCGCTACCGTGTTCCCGCAGGCAAGCAGCTGCCCTGGGAGGTCATCCATACGTCGGGACAGCCCGAGAAGCGCATCCCTACCGGCGTCTTCTCGGTCATCGAGGACGATACGGCCGAGAGCACGCTCTACAGCGCGGGCGGCCTCTACCCTACGACCTCGCCCGAGGCGTATCCGTACGAGGCTGCCCGCCTGACCTCCCCTGCGCTTGCGGAGTCCATCCAGGAGCTGGAGCCGCTCGGACCGCCCCGCGGCTTCCGGGTGCCGGAGCTGGTCCGGCAGCGCTTCGGCCTCATGAGCGATTGGCCGCAGGGGCTGCTCGTGCTTGGCGATGCCTTCTGCCATTTTGACCCGATCTTCGGCCAAGGCATTACGGCGGCCGCCATGGAGGCCGAGATTCTCGAAGAAGCCCTCCGTGAAGAGCTGCTCTCCGCCCGTCCCGGCATGGAGATTCGCATTCTGGGAAGAATTCAGGAGCTGCTGGAGCCCGCTTGGTGGCTGAACTGCACGGCGGGGCTGCGCTGGCCGGGCGTGGAATATGCCGGCTCCGAGCCGCTAGTGGGGGTGGAATTCGCCCACCATTATTTCGATCTGTATCTGGCGCACTCGATCCGCGAACAGAATATGGAACTCTACGGATTGTACTGGATGGTCAATACGCTCCTGGTGTCCCCCAATAAGCTGGCCCAGCCAGAGCTGGTGACAGCCGTGCTCGCCGGGGCTTCCGAAGCGGAGAAGGCATGGTTCCACGCCCTGTCGGCCGAACACGGGCTGCCGGCGGAAGAACTTCCGGGAGCGCTGTTACCTGCTTTCTTCCGTCCGCAGCCGGCAGAAACACCATCGGCCTAGCTGCACCGGACGGACGGCAGTGGTATACTCATGACCAGGACCCTATCATTCCTCAGGCGGGATACCAGACACCGTCCAATAAAGGAGCTTGCGAGCATTGTCGCCATTAAATGAAGATCGGCTGGGCCAAATCCGCGACCAGCGCAAAGAACAAATTATGCAGGCCGGCCTTGGAGTATTCGCCCGCCGCGGCATTCTCGGAACCAAAATGAGCATGATCGCCGCGGCTGCCGGCGTCTCGCACGGCCTTCTCTACCATTATTTCAAATCCAAAGACGAATTGTTCACTTCCCTGATCGAGGAAGCCGTCGTTGCCGCCGATGAGTCCGTTAGGCAGCTCTATGACCTCCCTGGATCTCCAGCCGGGAAGCTGCGACTGCTGACCGAACAGATTCTGCAGGAAGACGGCGCGGAATATTTCATGCTGATCCACCAGGCGCGCACATCGGACGGCGTGCCTGCGGAAGCAAAGGAACTCATCGCGCAATACTCCATGGCCCGCTTCATCGACGTCATGCTGCCCTTGTTCCAGGAGGGGCAGCGCCTCGGCGAGATCGTGCCCGAACCGGCGGAGGAGCTTATCGCTTCCTACTTCTCGGTGCTCTCCGGTCTGATGGTGCTGCATACGAGGGACAGCGAGTACCGAATTCCGGATACCGCGCTCCTGCTCCGCATGTTTCTCCTTCCTTGAATAGCGGGAAGAACGCCGACCGCCGCGGCCCCTCTGCCTGCTTCACATAGGGCCGCACCGCATAAACCGGGCCGGCTTCGGGCATAGTACCCCCTGATGGGATTACTTGACAAGCCAAGGGGAGGGGAAACCGGCAATGAAAGGCACCAGAGAACCCAAGCGGGGCTCGGAGTTCAGCAGCCGGAAGCTGGCCGCATACGGCGGGGCGGCGGCCCTGCTCGTCTTTCTCCTGTTCTGGGAGCAGGTCTTGGGGGCCTCGGTCTCGCTCCACCCGGCAGCCGCCGGAATCCGCTGCCTCGCTGCGGTCGTGCTGCTGGGAGCCGGGACCCGGATGATCGTCGAGTTCATGGACAGCATCCCGAATTCCTCGTCCGGCGTAAGCCATATCTTCACCGCTTCAGCGATTCTGCTGTCGATCATCGTCTTCAGCTATGCGATTCTATTCCACGAGTTGTACCGTCTCTGCGACGGAACCTCCTTCACGGGCGAAATGCTGACGGAAGGCGACTTTCTCTACTTCAGCGTTATGACCATCACCTCCACCGGGTACGGCGATATCTCCCCCCGTGGCGCGCTCGCCCATCTGGCAGCCGCTGCGGAGATGCTCTTCGGCTTCTTCATCAGCTCCATGTTCCTTGCAATGCTCGTCTGGAAGTACGTACAGCGGCACCGTACATCCGGGGAAGAGAGAGAGCCGGGCGGAGAAGACCGGGGACACGCCGGTATCGGCACCCATAGACCAACCAAAAAACCTTGAGCGGCCGGGCAGTGCAATGCCCCGTCTCTCAAGGTTCTTTGGTCGTGCTGATCTGTGTATTCCCTTAAATCTCGATATCCACTACGATGCTGTCAACCCGTCCGACTTCGCGGATATAAGCGGCCACTTCCTGGTGGCGCGGGTTAGGGCCGTAGGCAGCCAGCGCGGCCCGGTCCTCGAAGCGGACCGAGAGCACCACCTGGTAGCCCTGGTTCTTCTCCGAGAAATTCAGACCGGCCTGCAGGTCCACAATGCCGCTCAGATGCTCCCTCAGGGCCTTGAAACGGGTTACAACCTCGGCAAGCTGTTCCTGCGTGGTGGATTCGCCGAATTTGACGAGTACGATATGATCGATCATGGTTATCCTCTTTTCCGGTTGGATGTAGAAGTTCATGTAATACTATACCACGGAGGCCAAGGGCGACCAAGCCTTTCAGAGAACCTTCATCATGGAGAGGCACGAAGTCCTTGCCGTGAGCTCCATCGCTTCCTCCCCTATCCCCCGCCCGCAGTCATGCCGCTCTCGGGGCCGCTGCTGCCGGGCGGCTTCCTCCTGCATTATGTCCTCCAACCGGACCGTCTTGCTCTTCATCGTCGGTTCGGAGCGGAAGCAGTCCTCTCCGAAGCCGGATCAGGCGCCGCGAAGTCATCGCGTCCACCTAGGGGCAGCTTCCGGCGTTATTGAGGAGCGGCGGCCAGCTTGCTGATGTGATAGG
This sequence comes from Paenibacillus caseinilyticus, assembly GCF_027533645.1. GTDB lineage: Bacteria > Bacillota > Bacilli > Paenibacillales > NBRC-103111 > Paenibacillus_G > Paenibacillus_G caseinilyticus. The sequence continues at coordinate 254,085 of NZ_JAQAGY010000010.1, read as the reverse complement.
CGATGGACACCCGGCTCTCCTCTCCCGCCTCCCCTTCCTCGGTGTAGAGCAGCGCCTCGCCTTCGGCCAGCGGCGTCGAATAGGGAACGCTCTTCGAGACATCGATCCGCGACGCGCAGCGGATCAGTCCTTCCAGGCAGGAGCGGTCCAGCGCATGGGGAAAGTGGGAAGAGACGATCCGGCGGAACGGCAGCCGGCGAAGCTTCTCCAGGCTGGCCTGGTAGACGGAGACCGATGTACTCTCCGGAAGGAACAACCACACCATCGGCATCACGGTATCGGCGCCAAGCAGCGTCCCGGTCTTGCGGTCGAGCAGCGCAATGCTGCCCGGCGAATGCCCTGGCGTGTGATATACCTCCAGATCCCGGTCTCCGAGGCGGAACACGTGTCCTTCGCGGATTCCGGTCCAGGATGGAAGCTTCCGGCGGATATACGCCTCTCCCTGGAATCCGTCCGGCAGCACGCCCGAGTCTACCGCCTTCAGCATCCCTTCCCTCAGGGCTTCCGAACTGTGCTGCCGGGCCAAGTCCATATCGTCCTCATGCAGATAAGCCTCGCCGAAGGCGTGGTTCCCTCCGATGTGGTCGATATGGCCGTGACTGTTCACGACGAGAAGGGGCAGATCGGTCAGCCGCCGGACGGTCCTCTCCAGATCCCCAAAGCCATACCCGGTATCCAGCAGCAGGGCCTGGTCCGTACCGGTCACAAGCGTACAGCCGACGCCGGCTGCTTCGAACAAGTGATAGATCCCCTCATCGATCCGGTGTACTGCGAAGTGTTCATCTGCCATCAGAATCTTCCGCCCCTTTCGGTGGGTAGTGAATGACAAGCTGACATAATGTAATTGTTTTACGTACAAATAATATATTATGTATGCGTAATCTTGTCAATCCCTGCATGCCCATCAGGACAGCCTCATCCCGCCTTCGCCGGCTTCCTTCGCGAAAGCAGAATGCAGGAGGCCACAATCAGCACTCCTCCGGCGACGGTCATGGCATCCGGAACTTCCGCCCAGAACAAGAAGCCCCATGCCGCATTGAACACGATCCCGACATACCGGGTGACCTCGACCACCACGGCGTTCTCGTGGGTAAAGGCCCGCGTGAGGAACACCTGTCCGATCAGCGAGACTACGCCGATGCTTCCCAGATAGATCCATTCGGTCCAGCGCCTCATTCCCAATGTGCTGCATTACATCGATTGGCTCGCTTCGACTAAACTGGTCCGTCGAACATAAGCGAACAGGATCATCGACGCACCCAGCATTGCGCAGATCATATACATGGAAGAATAGGAAGTCAGGTCGGCAATCGGTCCCATCATGACCCCGCCCAGCGACACGCCCAAATCGGCCGTAGCTACGAATAATCCGATTAACATATTGCGGCTTGACTGCGGCAGTACAAAAGACAAATACGTGGTCAGCGTCGGATAGAGAAGCGCTTGAGCGACCCCCATGACGATGGCACCGATATAGAAAAAGACGGCCCCGCCTGTTAAAGAATAACTCACACATTGCACGGCGACGGTTACCATCAGTATAATGGCCATAATGAATGAGGAATGCCATTTGCCGTCTGAAGGAATCTTCTTCCGCAGTGTAAACCGGGACAAGACCAGAGTGCCTGCCTGAAGCATAAGATAGAACCCGGCATGGCCCCCCTGGATTTGTGCGGCGTACAGCGGAATGAAGGTCGTAACCGATCCGAACACAATCGAAGCCGTCAGCATGAGGACGCTGCATGTAAATAAGTAAGGATTTTTGGCGAGCTCGCCAAAGGACTTGAACATCGCCGCCCCCTGCTTTGCCTGGCCTGTAGCTGGCACGGCCGAATCTTTGTGATCCATCTTCGCGCTGTAACCAATCAACCCGGTAAAGACGGCAAGGGCGATCATGACCATCGCAAAGTCACTCATATCCCCAGCCTGCCAAATCCCCAGCGCCAGCAAGGGTCCTACAATCCCTGGCATATAGGCACACAACGAATAGAGCGAGATCCCCTGGGAACGATCCTGATCCGGCAGCGCGTCAATAATGCCCAGTTGCAATGCCATCGAGAAAAAAGCCGTACACACGCCTTGCATCACGCGGGCGGCAAAATAACCTTCCAAACCGGTAACCGGGTACAACATCAATGCGAATCCATTGATGATCAGAATCGTTCGCAATACTCGAATGGGTCCATACTTTTGAATAATCTGACCTGCCAGCGGCCGGAAAAACATGGCTGTGAACAAGTAAGCCCCCATGATGATCCCGATGGTTGTATTCGTTGCTCCCAGCGACTCCCCTTGAAGAGGGATAATCACATTCAATATCGAATTGGCGCTAAAGTAGGAAAGTGTTACTAAATACAGCCGCAGAAATGGCCATGATAGCGCTCCTCTCACCCGGTCACTCCTCCTTGTTCTCTGTTTTCTATATAAGGATCATCTGCAGCAATGTTTTGGCATAAGCGGACTGAACGTCCTTCAATTTTTCAACCCTGACCACCTCTTCGATTTGGCCGTCGCGAATGATCATTACGCTGTCACAGATATAAGCGGCGGCTTGGATGTCATGGGTGATAAAGATATACCCCATGTTGTATATGTTTCTTAAGCTTTTTAATAATTCAAGTACCTGGATCTGAACCGATCCGTCCAAGGAACTGATAGCTTCATCAAGCAGGATCAATTTCGGTTCCGTAGCGACTGCGCGGGCTATACTTACTCTTTGAGCCTCGCCCCCGGACAGCTCATGAGGGTATTTTTTGCGATAAGACGGATTCAAACCTACCTGATTCAATAACACGTCCAGCTTATCATGCATAGCTTGCTTACTCATCCGCATCAGACGCAGAGGCTCCTTGATCACTTCTTCTACCGTGAAGAAGGGATTCATCGAAGACGTATAGTCTTGGAATACGGCGCTTATATTCCCGGATCTCGTTCTCCGATCCGTCACGTTCACTTCCTCGAACCGGATCGATCCCCCATCCGGCTGCTCAATCCCCAGAATCAAGCGTCCGAGCGTCGACTTGCCGCTGCCGCTCTCCCCAATAATACCGAGACATTCTCCCTGGCGGCACTGAAAGGTGATGTTCTTCAGGACATGCTGCCTTTCGCTTGAGAACAATCCGCCCTTCGTATAGAACTTCTCCACACATTCAACTTTTAGCAACGCCAACGCCCCCCATCACTCGTCTGAAATGATGATGCAGCGCCTGCTTCGTGGAAACCAGATATCGGGTGTATTCATGCTCGGCTTCAGCAAAAATCGCCTGGGTGGTTCCCCGCTCCACGATGATCCCGTCTTTCATAACCAAAACCTCATCGGAGATTTTCCTCACGACTCCCAAGTCGTGAGAAACAAATATCATCGAGCCTCCCATTCGTTCCCGCAAGTGAATAAACTGTTCGACGACCTCGTACTGCGAAATCGTATCGAGTGCCGTTGTGGGCTCATCCGCAAGGATGAGGTCGGGCTCCAGCACAATCGCAAGTGCAATCATGATCCGCTGCAGCATGCCGCCCGACAACTGATGAGGATACTTGTTCATTACCTCGACCGGGTTTTTCAGCATCACACTTGCCATGGCAAGCTTCATATGAGACGTGATCACGTCCTTGCTCCAGCCGAAATGCTGCTGAAGCGTCTCTTGAAGATGAACGCCCACCACACAAGATGGATCAAAAGCGCTCATGCCATTCTGCATGATCATGCAAAGCTGCTTTCCTCCCTTCTTTCTCATTTCGCTGTCCGAAAGAACACCCAGGTCCTCCCCTTTAAACACTATGTCCCCGGATTGGCGAATTCCCGATTTGTTCAATCGCATAATGGCCCTGCAGGTTACCGATTTGCCGCTCCCGCTTTCTCCGACAATAGCCAGGCAGCTTCCCTTCTTGACATGAAAAGAACTTCCCCGAATGATGATCTCGCCTGTACTGCCGTCCCAAATTCTCAGATTGGAGACCTCTAACAGATGTGTCACGGCTAAGCCACCTCTCTCCCTTGAAGTTTCACATCCGCGGCCGCTGCCTGAGCTTGAAGCTTGTCTTTGGAGGTCATCAGCTTCGGATCCAAAGCAACCTGAAGGGCATCGGACAAGAAATTGATGGCCGATACGATGATGATGATGGTCAAGCCGGGCGCGAGCATGATCTCCGGCCTCGAGAACATCACTTCCCTAGCCTCGTTCAGCATCATGCCCCATTCTGCATGGGGAGCCTGTATGCCTAACCCAAGGAAGGAAAAGCCGGAGATTTGCAATACCATCGAACCAAAGGAGCTGCTGGAAATCACCGCAATGTCTGGAAAGGATACCGGCACAATATGCCTTACCATGATAGTAAAGTGACCGACGCCAATCGCCTTGGAGTACTTGACATAATCCGATTCCGACACCTGCATAACCGATGTTCGTATAATCCGGGCGAACCAGGCCCACTTGCTCAAAACGAAAGCAATCAGAATATTCTCAAGACCGACCCCCAATATTCCGATCAGTGCCAGGGTCATGACATATCCCGGGAATGAAAGCATGACATCACATACTCTCATGAGAACCGTATCCGTTCTCCCCCGGAAGTAGCCGGCGATAAACCCCAGAACCGCTCCGATACCTACGGACAAGGCCAACGCTGCAAGCACCCACAGCACGCTGGGACGGATACCGAAGATCAGCCGGGAAAGCACGCATCTTCCCAGATGATCGTTGCCCAGCAGAAATCCCCATGTCGGGTCCGCATATCTCAGTTCCATATTGACTTCATGGGGATCATGCGGCGCAAACCATGGGGCCAATATTCCGACCACAACCGTGATCGCAAGGATGGACAAGGACACCGCAGCCAGCTTGTCTTTGATGATCTGCCTCAATAGGTTCATACTAAAGATCCCTTCTTAATTTCGGGTTCATCGCCGCATTGACAATATCCGAGATGGTGTTGAACAGGACAAATGCGACGGCTACCACCAATACATACGCCTGAATAATAGGAAAATCCCTGCTCAGGATCGCATTAACGCTTAGACTGCCTAACCCCGGCCAAGCAAACACATTCTCCACAACAACCGTGCTGCCCAGAATAATCGGTACCGCCATGCAAAATACGGAAATGGCCACCAGCAGAGAATTCCGAATGATATGCATCGTTATCTTCGTCTCCGGTAACCCGCAGGCCCTTCCATACAGAACGTAGTCCTGATGTAAATTGCTTATCATGGAGCTTCGAATGATTCGGAAGTAGGTGCCGGCATAGTTGATCGCAATGATAATGACCGGCAGCACATAACTTTGGTAAGAGTCCATCCCGCTGGTCGGCAGCAGATCCAGCTTTACGGAAAAATACCAGATCATCAGTGCCGCAAGTAAATAGGACGGCATGGAGGTCAGAAAAAAGGAAACGCCCCTGACCGATTGATCCAACAAGCGGCCCTCCTTCAAAGCGCAGACCACGCCGAGAGTCATCGATAACGCAATGATGGCAATGACCGATGCCAGCGTAAGCTTCAGTGTGTTCAAAAGTGCCGGGCCGAGCATGAACCATACCGGCTCGCCGGTGACGTAGGAATTCCCGAAATTAAGCTGCAAGCAGTCCATCAGCCATTGAACATACCGGATCAGGAACGGTCGATCCAATCCGAGCTCCGCTTTGGTCTGGGCGATAAGCTCCGCCGTGATCTGGGGAACGCCTTGCGCTTCCAGAACTACCTCGGCCGGGTCCATAGGAGACATATGAATGAGAATAAACGTCAGGAACGAGATGATGATCATCAGAGGGATCGATAATAATCCCCGCTTGGCAATATACCGGCCCATGGCAATCCCGCTTTCTAATCAATGAAAGGGGAATAACCCCTTTCTTCTAATTATTCAAAATACATCTTCTCAAAAGGCAGCTCAAACTGGGTTTGCTTAAATCCAACACCCTGCAGCGCTTTGGGAGCGACGACCGTGACACTGCCATTGGTAAGTGGAATAAAGACAGCCTCTTCGTGAACGATGTTCAAGATGTCCGCATATAACGACTTGCGGGTATTGTCATCCATGGACACCGTAACCTGATTGATTTTCTTGTATAGCTCGTCTGCCTGCGCGATGCCCTTGGTTGTATGCAGATAAGAAGATTCGCTGGTAAAGGCAGCAACGGTACTTTGCGGGTCGTATGCAAGACCCCAGGTTTGGTTGAACAATAACTCGTAATCGCCTGTGGACCTGCGCTTGGCGATGGAAGTCGACTGCTCTCCGAGGATCTCCAGCCCAATCCCGATTTTTTTCAATGCATGCTGAATCAATTCCGCTTGCGTTTTCTGGGAAGATGAATTCGAATCGTAATAAAGCTTCATCAACAGGCTGCTGCCGTTCTTGGTTCTAACCTCTTGGCCATTGCCAAGACTCCAGCCTGCCTGATCCAGCAGTTTTTGGGCAGACTCGGGATCGTAGCCTCGTTTCTTCAAGTCGACATCGGCGTATTTGACGTTGGAAGAGAACAGGGTGTAGGCCGCCGGTTCAGTACTTTTGAAAATTTGCTTGCTGATGGTCTCCCGGTCAATCGCATGCCAGACCGCCTGACGAACCGCCGTCTCATGAATCGGACTGTTTATCTTGCTGCTGTTCGCCACGATCAATTTCGTATTCATCGGCTTACTTCTCGCAATTTGATATTTGCCGGACTTGGTCAATTGGGTCATGGCTTCTACATCGATGCTGTCGGTGCCGCGATCATCCGTAAATACGAAGTTTACCTCCCCTTTCTGCAGTGCCAGGAAAGTCGTTTCGCCGGCGGGAAGAACCTTGCCTGTTATTTTCTTCACTCGTGGCGCTCCGCCCCAGTAAGCTTCGTTGGCTTCGAATACGGCATATTGATCGACTTTATGTTCGGCAAGCTTATAAGGGCCCGTACCATGATAGCCATTCAGACCATCCTTGGTTTCCCCATGGATGAAGTTTTTGGGCGAGACGAAGACGTAAGGTCTGGTGAAGGACAGTTCAAGCAGCGCGGGGTAGTAAGGTTCCGAGAGAACCAGTTGAACGGTATGCGGATCGATGACATTACATTGAACGATCTTGGTTGACAGCTTAATCCAGGCATGCTTCGCTGCGTTCCTATGTACAGCCTCGATATTCCTCTTTACGGCCTCCGCATTGAAGGGCTCACCGTCATGGAACTTCACATCTTTTCGGAGACGAAAGGTATATACCTTCCCGTCGCCGGATATCTCCCAGGATTCTGCCAGCAATGGCTTGAATCCCTCTTCCGTATTTTCAACCAGGGATTCAAAGACCATTCCTTGTGCCGAATTGGAGCCTGCATATACATGAGGATTCATATCGATCAGGTCTTTTGCCGCTGCGTATACTATTTCTTTGGGGGACTCCTTCGATGCGGTTTGCGTACCGCCGCATCCTGCCAGAAGCATTGTAAATACTGTACATCCTGTGATTAGTGCGACCCATGCTCTTTTCATTTCAGTTCCTCCAACAGCTCATTCTGCTTACCGATCTCGGTGCATATCATCTTCAAATCTTCTTCAAAGCTCTGTACGGCAAATGCACTTGACAACCTCTGGCCTTGAAGGGCCTCAGAGGCCGACAGCAATCTCCCCTCGTACGTCGCAATGAACTTGTCGATGGTGGGACTCTTAACCTTCAAGTGCCTTGCTATGCCCTGAATGATTTTGATCCGGTAATAGTCCTCCTTGGGCATACGCGGGATATCCCAGTACCCTTCCCTGTCCACAAAAATCTGTCGGATCGGAACAGCGGAAAAGTCGAAATATCTTCCATCCTGGTCCGGCTCCGAGAAGGGGTCGATTAACAACGAGGTATACCGTATGTACAATAAATATTCTTGATGAATGGTCTCCAAGTGGACGAAGTTCTCAATATCATGACGAGACAGGCTCTCCAATCGGACCGGGTAATTATCGTCTGTCATAAACTTAAGTAAGTTAATTCCCTCGAAGCGCAGCGAATCGAGGAGGCTCATCATTTCTTTCCACGCCGCGAGCATGTCGCGAATCAAGCCTTGCGTGATGGGGCCTTCCGGGAACATTTTGTACACATACTTCTTGGTATCAGCCTCTCCAAATACAGCGCCAAGTGAAAACTCATTCATAAAAAGTGGAGGGTGTACATATAACGAGATATTTCTGGATTCCGCCTCCATGGGCGATCCCATGACCTCCAGCGTGGTACCCAGCATTCCATACAGCTCGCAAAGGCTCGAGACCACAGGGGATCGACCGTGCGTCGAGCCGATGAACACTTTTTTCTTCACAGCCGTCGTTATCACATGATCAGACGGTTTCTCACCCGCCCAGCGTGTATCACCTGAGTAGGTTGAGAAGCTGATAATCTCAACGGAGGGTTGAATGTCCTTCATATAATGGCGTACCAGACTGTTGGAGCCGAAGGTCGGAGACAGCAGCAGCATGCTTTCGACCTGCTTTAGAAGCTCTGGTTTGGTTTTTTTCAACACAGCAACGTAAGCATCCGTCGTGACCGCGAGGATCAGCGTATCCCATTGTCCCGTAATGCTTTCGTATCCCTGAAAGACTTGATCTACGATACAATCGCCCTGCATCTGTCGATGCTTTTCATTTTGAATCTCTGCACGAACTTCCTGGTTGCTTTGCCTGAGCGCCGTAAAGAATGGCTCGGAACGAACAGACTGCCGCCCGACAATGCCGATATAGCAGTTCAGTTTGTTTTTTAGCGTGACGGCAAGCTGTACGGACGCAGGACCCGTACCCAGAATCAATACCCGGTTTAAGCTGCTCATTTAATAGGAACCCCCCAACTATACTTTCGCATACAAGGCGATATCAAATACATGCTCAGGACGTATAATGACTTCGGCCAGCCTCCATTTTCGCTCGTCCACATCTTTCATGGGATAGTTGAACAGCGATTTCAGCTGGTCTCCATATCTCATCGCCACAACCGCTTGTTCATTGGTCAGGGAATACAATTGATCCAAGAGATCATACTTGCTCTCAACGGTGGAACTGAAAATGATATGCGTCGCATTTTTGGTATATTCAAGGTTTTCCACAAAGATTTTCGCCAGCATGATCGGCAGACCGCTACCCAGTCGTTCTACAACCCGTCGTCCGAGCTCGACAGCCTCATCGTCAATATCAATACCAACCACTGACGCACCCGTTTGCTTGGCTATGTACAAAGGGGTCATTGGAAAAGCGCCTGAGCCTATCATCAATACTTTGGACTCAGCGGTCAGCCGGAATCCTCCAAACTCTTCTTCGATGCAGGACTCTATATTTTGAAAGTAGTCCGTCATCTCCGTATTCCCGCTCAGCAGCTTCAAAGCACGATATTTTTCCATGATCCCCACACATCTTGCGGAGTGTCTCCGCAAGTCGGCAACAAGCTGATCCATATCACCGGACTCATTTAGAATGATTTGTTCCCAGGCTTCTGTATTGGCTTCATTTGTAATAAATGCGGAGTATTGATCGATCGTCCTCTCAAGCTCCACGCTGTGATGGATTGTACCGTCATATTTTTGGATCAAATGGATAAATCGTTCTGAAAATTCAGACAATAGCAATTCCACATTTTCTTGAGTCTTCATGTTCACCCTCCATTATGCATGAATGATTACACACAAGATAAACGGCCTCGCCGTCCCTGTTGGACGATGTGCATTATATTTCTACATAAGCTTTGCCTTCAGCAACGATTCCGACCACTCCATCAATGGCAAGGCTGGTCATCCCTTCGTTATCGCATTGCGCAGTGACCTGAATTGTGCCACCGGGCTGTCTAATGGGTGCAGTAATAGGGCCGCCATGTTTCCATGCCAAATAGGCTCCTACAGAGGCCGTACCCGATCCGCAGCCTCTTTCCCAAATCATACTGTCAAGAGGCGGGACATAAATCAGTGGAGCCATTTCATTGGTATTCGTGTTGTACAACAGGATTCCGATCAAATTCGCTCCCAGCGTCACTCCCAACAGCCTGGCTAAAGATTGCGCCCTCTCCCGCGCGGTATCAGTAAAAGCTTCCACCTCCATCACTATGTGAATGAAGTCGGTATACCTCACAATGGCAATATCTAATTCCATACCCTCATACATAATGATTCGTTGCTCGATCTTGTTGGGGAAAGGCATCGAGAGGTGACAATGAAACTGCTCTGCGGACTGCTTTACCTGACAAATGACCAAATGATCGGTACCTGAAGCTTCGAGAGTAATCTCTGTCAACCGATTGGGTTGAATTCCTTCCTTTGAAGCGAGATAAGCCGCTAGTGCCATACAAGCATTGCCGCAAAATTCACCCCCAGCCATTTGCAGGTAAGCTGCAGCCTCAAGCTTTTTCGGCTTCCTAATGAAGCCTACTTGTTCCGCATATACACTGTCATAGGCCATAATTTTGGAAGCGATATTTGCATACTCCTCCACCGGCTGGTCTGTCTTCACAAGAATGGTCATATTTTGTGTGGGATTACACTTTATAAAGCTGATTTCCCGGTTCATCACAATTACCCTCTCGTCATAATTTTCCCTAGCACAAGATAAATAGTAATACTTACGATTAAAATTATAGCCATCATTTACGATAGCGTCAATTCATTTTTTCCCAGCCTTTTCCTCTAACTCCACTGAGATAAAACTGCTCAGACCCGCATGTACGGTGGTGTGAGTCTTTTTCGGAAAACGGTGCATATACGTGACAACGCTCGTTTCCTTATCGTATTGGTTCAAGCCCTATCTCAGGTGTGAGTTCACAGGATGACTCCTGCTGCGGCCAAGCCGGCAGCGGATCATGGAACGTACTCCAGTCCGACTCCATTTCCTCCTCCGACAGGAGACACTGATCCAGACTGCGAACCACGTCATCCTGCTGCATATCGATTCCGATGAAAACGAGCTCCGTCATCCGATCGCCCCACAACGGGTGCCAGTTGTCCAATAGCGTTGGCTCTTCGCTAAGCGTCTGCCGTTTTTCCTCCTCAGACAGCGCCGCTACCCAGTAGCCGGACGCACCAAATTGAATGGATGGTCCTGCCTGGCTGATACTCGCTCCAATCTCATTGCGGCTTGCCAGCCAGAGGATGCCTTTGGCACGGACGACCTCGACCGGCCAATCCTCAAGGAAGGCCGCAAGCCGTTCCGGATGGAATGGCCTTTGCCTCCGATAGACGAAGGAACGGATGCCATATTCCTCGGTCTCCGGCGTATGGCTCATCTCGCGCAGCTCCTTCAGCCATCCGGCCGACTGGCTTGCCTCCTCAAAATCAAATAAGCTGGTGTTTAAGATATCTGCCGGAGTCACTTCGCCTCGCGTTGTCCGTATGAGCTTCGCTCGCGGCTGCAGCTTGCGCAGCACCTGTTCCAATTCGTCCAGCTCCTTAGACTTTACAAGATCGCATTTGTTCAACAGCAGCACATCGCAAAACTCGATCTGTTCGATGAGCAGGTCGACAACTTCCCTGGTATCGTCCTCACCAAGTGCCTGCTTGCGCTCGAGCAAGCTTTCCCCGGAAGAGAAGTCGTGCCAGAACCGATAGGCATCCACTACCGTAACCATACAGTCGAGACGGCAGTAAGAGGACAGGTCGATCCCGTTCTCTTCGTCCACATACGTTAAAGTCTGGGCGACAGGCACGGGCTCACTGATCCCCGTCGATTCGATGAGAATATAATCGAACCGTCCTTCCTTTGCGAGCCGTTCCACCTCCCGAAGCAAATCTTCCCGCAGCGTGCAGCAGATGCAGCCGTTCGACATCTCTACAAGCTTCTCTTCCGTGCGGGATAAATCACTGCCTTCCCGTATGAGGTCGGCATCGATGTTAACTTCGCTCATGTCATTGACAATTACAGCAACCTTAAGTCCTTGCCGATTGTTTAATACGTGGTTCAGCACAATTGTCTTGCCGGAGCCTAAATAGCCGCTCAGCACCGTAACTGGTATTTTGTTTGTTTCCATTGCTGCTCATTGGCCCCCTATCTTATCTCGTTTCCCGGTGAAGTGTGGCCCTTTTCAAACGCGGGCAATATTTTTTCAACTCCAATCGGTTTGGATGTGTTTTCTTGTTCTTCGATGTTGTATAATTCCGCTCACCGGTTTCTGTGCAGGCAAGTGTAACAATGACACGCATGGTATACTTATCCTCCCAATCATGTAATAGTAATAATTACTATTAATAAATATAGCAAAGCAGTTCGTCATCGGCAATACCTTATTTCACTTGTACACAGTCAGGATGTTTATCCAGCCAAATTGGAAGCCGGGATCGATCCAGCCCGCGTTTTGAGTAAACAATCCGAGCCTCCCCATTGTAATCCTGCCCTCGACGAATGCAGTCACATGATTCGGTAATGCAATGAACAGGAGCATGGCCCTGATAAGTTATATTCTTTGTTTTACAGTTACCAACAATTTAACGTGTTCATGCTCATCCGAATATTCTCCCGAAGCTTCGCAGGGCGATATTCCCAGGATCCTTTTCGATCCCATAGTTACATTATGGTATAGTAAGTAATGCTAGACTTGGAGAATTCGCTGCACTGCCCCCCCTCTTCCATGATCGCGTAAGGGGGGTTATCCAACTGCGTAAAGGATTGGATCCATGAGCCTTTTTATTCTTTTGATACTCTGTGCCGTCTTCTATCTCCTCTTGATCTTTCCGACGCAATGGCTCAAGGTGGAACGTGTCCGCTGCCCTTGCGGGCTTGGCATCCGAGTTCTTCAGATTAGCGACCTTCATGTGGAGCGACTGCGCATTAGTCCCGCAAGATTGACCCGTCTGATCCGAAAAGAAGCTCCGAATTATATTGTTCTTACGGGAGACTACACCCAAAAACCAAGGCATTTGCGAAAGGTGCAGCGGTATGCCCAAGCGATTGCGAAACCCGGCGTTCCTGTTTTTGCCGTGCTCGGGAATCATGATCATCGTCTGAACCCCGCCGCCTTAAGTCAGCTTATCCGGATTCTCGAGAGCGCAGGGATCAAGGTCCTTACCAATCAGTCCACAGTCATCGATCACTTTCAGATTGTCGGCATCGATGATTTGAGCAGCAAACACAGCAAGGTGGATACGGCCTTTGAAGACGTTGATCCAAGTCGGCCGATCCTCGTCCTGACCCATGACCCCAATCTTGTTCTGCATATTCACCGCAAGTATACTTACTTCATGGCGGGTCATTTCCACGGCATGCAGTTCAACGTGCCGTTGTTGTTCCCCTTCTTAGGCAAAGGCAAACTAGTAACCGAGGGGATTTACAAGGGACTGCACTCCGGATCTCATGGCAAGTTCTACATCTCCAAAGGGATCGGCCAGGCCGGTATCAATGCCCGGTTCCTGATTCGCAGTGAAGTTACGCTGCATGAACTCTGATTGTTGATCTTACTTTGCCTATGGGAGAAGAAGAAGTATGGCCGAGGTTGTTCTATTCCACCATGCGCTGGGACGGACGAAGGGAATTGACGCGTTCGAGTCTGCCGTCGTACGACGCTGCTGGTGCAGCGTGTGCTGGACTTCCTCCGGAAGCTGGATGAGCGTCCAATGGATTCCTAATGCTGCATATGGCTGGGAAGATAGAAATGAGTAACGAGAGTGATCAGCAGCGGAACAACTAACACAAGGTGGTGAGGATACGTTGAGCGATCGTCTGCCCTGCCGGACTCCCGGCTGCGCGGCAGCCATACTTCCCGCAACGGCATTAAAGACTGGCGGGATTTGCATGCCATGTCATCAGAAGATTGTAGCGTTGGAGAAAAAAGCTTACCTTTTACAAAATCGGAAAGATGTTGATCGGTATGCAGGCGTAACGGATCCCGTCGAGATTCTTACAATCATGCATGCCCCGCGGACGTACAACCCACTTGAAAATGAGCTGCCCTACCACAAAAGCGCCCGGGAGCTGTATCGTCAACTGACCGATTCCGAAAAAGAGAGATTGGAAACTTATGCCATCGCCTTAATGGATGAAGGGGACGTCGATGAAGCCGCAGCGGTTCTGTTGTCACTGGTATGCTATACAAACGCTCGTATTGAGCGAGGGATTGATGCCTATTATCACAGCGGAGAGTATGATCCTGGCATCCTTTACAAGGAAGCAGGACCGACGATTCGTGATGGGCTCATTTCTCTCGTGGATCGGGATTCGACTAACCGCAATGAGCTGCTGGTTGCATTGGCCTGGATTGGTGACGAAGAAGTCAGTCAGCTTTTTGCAGAATGGAGACGAAACCCGCCCCAATGGGCATCTCAGTTATATATACCGCCAGAGAACTATGCACATACAGCCGGATGGGAATTGGATTGCGGCGGCCGCAAGCGGCTTCTGTTTCACCCCCAAAGATATCATTTCAAAGTGTGCGGGGATGGGCACGGGGAAGAGGAGCCGGCTCGGTCTGCAGTAGCCGCTCTTCAAAAGAGTGACCAGGTATGTCCTTGGTGTGATGCGAAGCTGACAGTGCTGCTTGATTGCCATTTGGAGGATCCATTGCTGCGGTTTATGGATCTTCCCGGACAGCGGCTAAGGATCGCGACCTGCATGTACTGCAGCTGCTATGGCACCATATGTATGAAAGTGGACCTGGATGGCGCTTATTCGTGGAGTGAATATAATCACATCCCTGATTGCTTGCCTTCGGAAAGCGATCCGGTTGAAGAGCAGACATGGCGTACCCTGGTACTCATGGAAGGATTAATGCCAACCTACGATGGGGCTGATTGCTCGCTTGAGGCAACCACTTCTCATATTGGCGGTCATCCGGCCTGGATTCAGGATGCGGAATATCCTGCTTGCTGCTCCTGTTCAGATACGATGAGATTTATCGGGCAAGTGGATATGGAACAAGCTGATGACAGTGAGGGGATTTACTACGCATTTCTGTGCAGAGATTGCTTGATTACTGCAGTTCATTATCAGCAGACATGACAATTATTGAACTACTCGTTCGAGCAGAGAGTAACGGGAAACATGTGCTGCAAGCAGCCGGCCACGGGACCGGCTGTTTTTTTTGCATTGACGAGCAGTTAGTGCTTTGGGCGCAGGAAAGGAAATGACCTATTGAAATTGTAAAATTCTTGCTGTAAACTATATTGCATAGCCATATAGTAGGAGGATGTATATTTTGGGCCCGCTACCTTGCAAAACAATGTAGTTTTATCTAAATGTCGAGGTGACTGTCATTTCCACGTATAGTCAAATGTTAAAGGGGATACTCGAAGGCTGCCTGCTGTCCATCATCGATTCTCGGGAGGTATATGGCTATGAGTTATACTCCATTCTTGCGGAGAGCGGATTTGAGTTCGTAAGCGAGGGGAGTATTTATCCGCTTCTCCTTCGCATGCAGAAGGAGCAATGGATTACCGGTTATATGAAGGCAGCCGACAAGTCGGGCGGACCGCCCCGCAAGTACTATCGCTTAACCCCCGAGGGGGAGCTGGTCCTGCAGCAGTTTCAGGAGCATTGGAAGCATTTGAAGATCAGTGTCGATCATGTGCTGTCGAAGGGGGACGGGCGATGAATCACAAGCAAACGATTGAGGATATCAATAAGCTGCGCGGGCAGCTGCATCCGGATAATGAGCGTTATTTGGGAGATATGATCTTATACCTGCGGAGCAGCCGGATCAGCCAGCGTAAAGGAGATGAGCTGCTGCTTGAGATGGCTGTCCATCTGGTGGAGGCGCAGGAGGAGGGCCGCTGTGCCCAGGATGTCTTCGGCGACGATCCGGAAGCCTACTGTAACGAGCTGATTAAGGAAATACCGCGTCCCGCATGGAAAGAGCACGTGCATTGGCAGGGACTTATCTTCTGGAATCTGCTGACTTGGATGTTAGCAGGCCATGCGCTGAGCGGTATCGTGCTGCTCGCAACAGAATCGGGAACGAATGCACAGGGGTTCGACCTATCGCTTGTCCTGATCAACATTCCGATAGCCAACATACTTGTAGCCGCACTGTTCCTTACCTTCAAGAAGTCGGTATTCAAAAAAGATGACCGGAAGTATTGGATCGGAATGTGGCTCATCTTATGTGTCTTCACCTCCCTTGCGGTCATGGCCGGGATGCTGCTGAAGGATCAGCTGCCCTCGCTGTATATGTCCCCATGGGTCAGCCTGCTTGCTGCAGCCATCGGGTTTATTGGGCAGAAGTTTCTCTTCTTCCCCAAGGCGAAGAGCGCGTTATGATGATCAGGAACATGAGTGCAGCAGGCCTATATCGGAACTTGCCGGGGAGTCGCGGAACACTAGTGCGATGAAACAGCGGCAGGGAATGGACTTTCTTCACACGTCCATTCCCTGCCGCTGCTTGTTATTGGAGCCTATTTATCATTGTGGACCTACCCGCCCTGCGGCTGGAGCAGCTCTCCGACGATCCGTTCGAGATCGTGCGGCTCATTGGCATAGTTGTAGATCCCAAGGAACGCCCGGGTCGCCGCCGGATGAGAGCCGATCAGATGAAAGACCGCCGTCTGTTCGGCCGTGAACGGCACGTTCTTCGTGTAGAGGCAGGCCATACCGAAGCGGGTCATCGTCTTGGCCTCCATCCTCTCGGAATACGCTTCCCCCATCGCCCCCCATGCGGCGCCCCAGTCCGACTGCGACGCCAGCACGTCTGCAAGCACCCGGCTGCCGTACAGCGCATCGTGCATGCCTTGGCCCACGGCCGGGTCCTTGAAGGACAGCGCATCGCCGATCAGCGCCCAGCCGGGGCCCATGGCCTCGAACCAGTCGTTGTCGTATCCGGGCAGTCCGCGGACCGGGCCGCTCAGCCGGGACTCCGCGAGCCGCTGCGGGAAGCTCAGGTGCGCGAACGCCTCCGCTGCCAGCCCGCGGAAGGCCGTCTCGGCATGAGCGGCGAACCTTCCGTTCCACTCTCCGTCTTCAAGCGGATACATCAGCCCTACGACGGCGAGGCCGTCGCTCGTCGGGAAGATGATCGCCAGTTTGTCGCCCCGCTTGTAGAACTCGACGCAGGTCTCGCCTTCCTGCCGGTAGCCTTCGAAATACGCGACATAAGAGGCATAATCCGTAGGCACAGCGTGTATACGCCTGCTGTTCACCAGCGTCCGGACCTTCGAATGCCTCCCGTCCGCCCCAACTACGAGGCGCGCCCGGAACGTCTGCACGCGGCCGTCCTTATGACTGCCGGTTACGCCGCAGACGGTCCCGTTCTCCGTCACGGTGTCCGTCACGCGGAAGCCCTGCAGGGCAGTCACGCCCTCCATGCCTGCCGCCAGCTCGAACAGCGCCAGATCCAGGTGGGTGCGGCGGACACACAGGCAGCCCTGCTCCCCGTCGACCTCCGGGTAATCTCCGTCGATCACCGCATCCTCGAACTGGACCCGGGCCCTCCGGTACAGAGGGGCACCGCTGGCCAGCAGCCGGTCCAGCACCCCCATCTCCCTCAGCATCGCCACCGAGTTATTGAAGAAATTATGCGTCGAGAGCGTATCGCTGGGCAGGCTCCCTTTCTCCAGAAGCAGCACCTGCATCCCCTTCTTCGACAGCTCATATGCGAGGGAGGAACCGGCTACGCGCGCTCCCACAATGATGACATCATACGTCTTGACCTTCTCCATGCTGTCCCCTCCGATTCCTGTTCTCTACTGCTTTCATCGTACCTCTCCGCTCCGTCATGTGACCAGTTACCCCAGTCATGCGGGCTGTCATGCGGGAGATCCGCCGGGATGTTGCGGGATGGGAAGCCGGGCTTGGTACCGGCAACCGGGGTGTCCGGCTGAGCATGGAGAAGCAGAGTGAATTTCCGGGCACGCCGCAGCAGCAAGAAAAGCCGTCCGTATGCCGGCGGTCCTTTCGCGTGCTTGTCCAAACGTTTGTGCGTGGGGGGATGGGTATGGGGTTCCAGCCGCTGTTAAAATCCTGTGGACTTGAATTTATGTTCTAGCGGTAGTCACATGACTTTAAAGGCGGTCGCTACGCTCTTCCACCCCATGCCCATTCCCTCTGTCTACTCTCTGCTTGGCTCCTACCTGACCAAGAGAAAAACAAGGCGGAAAACAAGCTCCACCCCAAAATTTCACAAATTCTGTAACAGCAAAAAACCGCGCTGGGCGCGGCTTCCGGCAAAGCTTATTGGCGTATCAGGTAGAGCGGGATCCCTCTGGCGGGCCCTAGGCTTTCCCCTTCGTCGAAGGAGCGGCGAACGCTTTGAACTGATTCATGAGCTTGTCGCGGGACTCCTTATTCTTCAGAAGATAAGCGGCTCCGAGAGCAACGGTTGCCAGCAGTGTTTTTTTGGTTACCATGTTGTTCCCTCCTCAGGTTGGGTAGTGTGATGGATGCCTTCCCTTAGAACTTACCCGCTCCTGCAGGAGTTAAACATCCGTGCCACTTTCTTCTAGATCCCCTTGTAGTAGAACACGGTCGCATCCCGGCGGCCGCCGGCCGAAATGGCGTATTCCGGGATCCGGCCGGCCTCGGTCCAGCCGAGCGAGAGATACAGCAGGTTCGAGGGATCGCCCTCCCGTGTGTCGAGGACCAGCAGCTCCCGTCCAAGCTCCGCCGCTTCGCGCTCCGCTTCTAACATGAGCAGGCGTGCCGCCCCTTGGCGGCGGCTGTGCGGATGCACCATCAGCTTCGCAATCTCGGCCCGGTGGGCGCCGTTGGCCTTCCCGGCCAACTGCAGCTGCACCGTCCCGGCGATGCGCCCGCCGATCCGGGCGACCCAGAGATGGACGCCCGGCTCCAGGACGCCATCCCAATAACGGCCTGCGTCCTCGCGCTGCACAGGCGGCAGGAAGCCTACGGAGGCGCCGTCGTCCACCACGGCGATGAGCAGTTCGGCCAGCTCCTCCCTCATCACCGGATCGAGCGTAGTGATATATTCGATTGCAACTTGCGCAGGCATAGGAGGTCCTCCGGCGGAATAATGTGATTCGCTATCTTACCCAATTCGCTATAAGAACGACCAGGACAATGAACAAGGAGACGACAATGAACGATTTGACCATGCCTGCGGCGAACGCATACATCTCCCCTCGGTCGAGGCGCCAAAGATCTAATAACCACAGCGCGATCAGCGTGCCGAACATGACCTTGACGGCGAACCGGACCACTTGGATAAGGTACTCCGCTACAGGTATCATAGTCGTCGTGCTGATGCTGCCGTTCGCAGCGGTTATGGTTTTGCTGTCGGGAATGAACAATATCGCCAGACAAGCCCCGAGCAGGAAGCTGTACACCGCCCCTTTAACCAGCCGTTTCTCCACCGTTTCTCCACCTCGGCTTTCCGTATCGGTATGGATAGGCCAGGCGTTCAGCCCCTTCTAGAATATTCCATATTCCAAAGTAAAATCAACCCCAGCCGCTCAGCTGCCGTCCCACCGCACCTGAAATCCCGCGACCGCACCTTAACTCTGGAACCTGTCGGCGCGGGCCCGCAGCTACTTATAATATTAGAAAGGAGGTGACGCGCAGCCTGATATGTAACCGCTTTAATTCTTGGATAACCGACTTTCCCATTCCAAAGGAGGAACCCTTGATGTCCCGTATCTTCAAAACCATAACCATGGCCGCCTTACTCGCCGCCGGCCTGTCCGCTCCCGCCCCCGCTCCGGTGAGTGCCGCACCGACCGATGCCTGGAACATGGTATGGAACGACGAATTCAGCGGCGCGAACGGGTCCGGCCCCGACGGGGCCAAATGGTCTTACGATATCGGCACCGGCCACAACGGGGGCTGGGGCAACAACGAACGAGAGTATTACACCGATTCCCGCAAAAACTCCTACATCCAGGACGGCCGGCTGGTCATCAAGGCGATCCAGGAATCGTTCGGCGGCCGCAATTATACGTCCGCCCGCCTCGTAACGAAGAACAAAGGAGACTGGACCTACGGCCGGATGGTGATTCGGGCCAAGCTGCCGGCGGGAGACCCTGCGCAGCTGCAGGGCATCTGGCCGGCGATCTGGATGCTGCCTACCGACAATGTGTACGGCACCTGGCCCGTCAGCGGGGAGATCGACATCATGGAGATGGTCGGCAAGGAATCCGCATCCGCCTCGTCGCAGAAAGTGTGGGGCACGCTGCATTTTGGCAACCCTTGGAAGTATATCAATAACTCCTACACCATCACCAACAACAGCGCCAACCAGGGCTTCCATGAGTATGCGGTGGAATGGGACCCCGACCAGATCCGCTGGTACGTCGATAACCAGCTGTACCAGACCCGCTCCGCTTCCGAGTGGTACTCCTCTGCCGGAGGTTCGCCCGCGCCGTTCAACCAGCGCTTCCATCTGCTGCTGAATCTCGCCGTAGGCGGCGACTGGCCGGGCGATCCGTCCGCCTCTACCGTGCTGCCCCAGACGATGGAGGTCGATTACGTCCGGGTGTATCAGCGTCCGGCTTCCTCCTCCGGCGTAGTCTCCGGGGCCACGTACAAGCTCATCAACGTCAACAGCGGCAAAGCGCTCGATGTGTATTCGGCCGGTACGGCGAACGGCGCGAATGTAGACGTATGGAGCGACAACGGCACAGGGGCCCAGCGGTGGCAGACCCTCAGCAACGGCGACGGCACCTTCCGCCTCATCAATGCGAACAGCGGCAAGGCGCTCGATGTAGCCGGCGCGGGGACCGCCGACGGCACGAACGTGGCGATCTGGGAAGCGAACGGGTCGGCTGCACAGAAGTGGCAGTTCGTCTCGAATCCGGACGGCACCTACAAGCTCGTCAACCCGAACAGCGGCAAAGTGCTCGATGTGGCAGGCGCAGGCACCGGGGACGGCACGAACGTACAGATCGCCTGGGATAACGGCTCCGCCGCCCAGAAGTGGCGGCTCGTACGACTCTAAGCGGGAGACCGAATCCGGCCCGGACCATGTTCCCATCCTGCACGGCACGTTCCTGTACCACCTGCTGGCTGCTATCGCCCTGCATGCCAAGGTCTTCGCTTTCCTGTACGAACGCGGCTGCTACCCGGCTTATAACCTGGACCAGCATCTGGCGGGCGATGTCCAAATGGCCGCCAAAGCGTTGAAGCGGTAAGGCTCTGCGAGCTTCAAGGCAGCGGGAACCCCAACACATAAGCATGCAGCCGTAAGAAGCCGTCCGGAGCCGCCCGACGGCTTCTTACCCCATGAGGCGCTGTCGAATGTGCGGCTCACCCAGCTCGCATTGCCCGGCCGCACGCCGGCGGCCAAGATTAAGGAAGCGGCCCTTGCAGTCGCGTATATACGCTTCGCTGTGCTTCCTTTGGCCCCGCTTCAGGCTCGCGTCTCCGCGGTGCGCCGGTTCCTCCCGGCAGGGGAACCGGCCGAATATACCCGGCTTCCGCCCAGTTGTGCCTTGCGCCTGTTGGACAAGCCAAACAAGCCGGTTCTCTAGGAGAACCGGCTTGCCTGCCAGGCCATATGGCTGTCAATTCACCTGCAGCTCCGTCAGGAATGCCGCCGCTGGGCGGTAAATCTCCTTGAGCTGCTCTTCGTCCAGCAGGTTGAAGAAGCCGTGGATCATCCCGTCGCAGCGAACCGTCTCCGCAGGCACGCCGGCTTCGCGGAGACGCGCGGCATACTGTTCTCCCTCGTCACGGAGCGGATCGTACTCGGCTGTGATCACCATCGCCGGCGGCAGTCCGCTCAAGTCACCCGCGCCCATCAGCGAGGCGTGCGGATGTGCTGCGTCCCCTGCGGCGGGAAGGTAGGACTGCCGGAACATCTCCATGATTCCGGAGGTCAGCATCTTGCCTTCCCCGTTCTCGGCCCGGGATGGATAAACGGCAGCCTCCGAGCTGCGGAAATCCGTCACCGGATAGAGCAGGAGCTGCTTTGCCAAGGGCGGTCTCCCCCGCTCTTTGCGCATGAGGCAGACGGCGGCGGCCAGATTGCCTCCCGCGCTGTCTCCGCCGATGGCGATCCGGCCGGACATGCCGTCCAGCTCCCCGGCGTGAGCGTACACCCACTCCGCTGCCGCATAGCAATCCTCCGTCGCTGCCGGGAACGGATGCTCCGGCGCCAGCCGGTACTCCACGGAGATGACTTTGCTGCCGGAGGCATGGGCCAGGCTGCGGCAGACGCTGTCATGACTCTCGATGCTGCCGAGCACGAATCCGCCTCCGTGGATGAATAGGAACAACGGAAAAGGCCCCTTGCCTTCCGGCGTATAGATCCGTACGGGAAGCTCTCCTCCGGGGCCCGGGATACGCCTGTCCTCCGTGGCGGCGACTTCCCTCCGCCTTCCCGAATGCAGATCCTGCCAGTCAGCCCCGGCCCGCATCTGTGCCAGCGTAGGAGGCGCTCCGTCCCCTGCTGCCGGCATGGCCGCCAGAATCCGCTCTAAAGCTGGGTGAATCGGCATTTGCTCCATCTCCTTTATACATAGAATGAAAGCGGAAAAATGCACCCTGTCCTATTACCCTTCCCGCGGAATGATTATTCACTCCAGACCTTGCAGGAAAGAACCGATTGCCCAGCTCATCCATTTCCGGTCCTCCATCCCGCACTACCTTCCCCGACTTCCATTACCGGAATTCCATTACCAGACTCCCATTACCAGACTACCATTACCAGACTTCCTTTTTCGGACTTCCCGCACCGCTTCATACGCGGTCCGTCACAGCAGGGTCACACGGGATTCTCCCCCTTCAGGCTGCAGATCCCCGGCGCCGGTCAGATGCAGCTGATCGAGCAGCTCAGTCTGGAACGTGCCGGGACGGCTGCTGCCTGACCGCGCCAGAGCTCTCTCGGCGGCCGCCGAATAGAACGCCAGCGCCGCTGCCGCCGCCAGAACGCTGTCCTCCTCGACGGCTGCGAAGGCACCGATGACCGACGTCAGCAGGCAGCCGGTCCCCGTCACCTTGGTGAGCAGCGGGGTGCCTCCGCTGATGCGGCAGGTGCGTTCGCCGTCGCTGACCCAGTCCTCCGGGCCCGTCACTACGGCAGTGCAGCCAAGAGAGCGGGCCGCCTGCCGTGCAAGCGAGGCCAGCTCCTCCCCGCTGCCGCCTGCCGAATCGACCCCCCGAATGCCCCAGGGGATGCCGAGCACGCTCGCGACTTCTCCCGCGTTGCCGCGCAGGATCGTGACGCCCGGATCCTGCACGAGACTTCGGGCGGTCTCTGTCCGGTAGGGGGTCGCTCCCGCACCGACCGGATCGAAGACGACCGGGACGCCATGCGCCCGGGCGGAACGGCCGGCCAGCCGCATCGACCGGACAACCGTCTCGTCGAGCGTGCCCATGTTGAGGACGAGCGCGCCGGCGATCTTCGCCATATCCTCCACTTCCTCCGCCGCATAAGCCATCACCGGCGAAGCGCCCAGCGCCAGCAGCCCGTTCGCGGTGAAGTTCGTCACCACCACGTTCGTGATATTGTGAACAAGAGGATTCCGGGCCCTGACGGCCTCAAGCACGCGTCCGATCATTTCCATATTCATTCTTTGGCAGCTCCATTCTATGGTTTGTTCGTTCCCTCGTCTGTTGTCCCCCTGATGATACGCCACTTCTCCACACAGGGTCAAGGCAGTGCATTTGCCCGCCGGCAGTCAAGGTTGTATAATGCAACTGTATGCATTTATTCCCATATGATCCAGAGGAGGAATTGTAATGAACACCGGCTCCCAAGCAAAATATGCGAACATCATTCCCATGAAAGAACTCGATACCGTACACAAGCAGCTGAATCCGTTTGAATTCTACCGCGATGCCCGGGCGAACACGCCCGTACGGTACAACGAGCACCGCGGCGCATGGGATCTGTTCCTCTACTCCGATGTGCACCGCGTGCTGAAGGATCCGGCCGCTTTCTCGTCCCGCCGAGGAATGAATATGCGGACGGAAAGCCTGCTGGTCATGGACCCCCCGAGACATACCCAGATGCGGGATCTCGTTAACAAAGCCTTCACGCCCAAGGCGATCAATGCCCTCGAAGAGCATATCCGCAGTGTGACGGCGGACCTGCTCGATGAGGCCGCTTCACGCGGCACGCTCGAGACGGTGCACGATCTGGCAGGCCCGCTGCCGGTCATCATCATCGCCGAGCTGCTCGGGGTTCCCACCCGCGACCGGAAGCTGTTCAAGGAATGGTCGGACGTTCTGGTGAAGGGCGTGGACGAGAATACCGAGGAAGCGTTCGCCCGGATGGCGAAAGAGCGGGGCCAAGCGGCCGGCGAGCTCAGCGCCTATTTCTCCAAGATCCTGGAAGAGCGGCGCGCCGAGCCGCGGGAAGATCTCCTCTCCGCCCTGCTTGCAGCCGAGATCGAAGGGAAGCAGCTGACCGAGGAGGAAGTGATTTCCTTCGCGGTGCTGCTCCTCGTCGCCGGCAATGAAACGACGACGAATCTCATTACCAACGGTGTACGGCGTCTGACGGAAGAGCCTGGGCTGCAGACCCTGCTGCGGGAGCAGCCTGATCGCGTTCCCGCGTTCGTCGAGGAGATTCTCCGCTACTATCCGCCGATTCTCGCCGTCGGGCGTGTGGCCTCGCAGGATGTGGAGATTGGCGGACAGACGATCCGTGCCGGCGACCAGGTCGTCTCCTGGGTCGCTTCGGCGAACCGGGATGAGAACAAGTTCGAGGACGGCGAAGCGTTCCGGCCGGACCGGCGCCCGAACCCCCACCTCTCGTTCGGCTTCGGCCCGCACTTCTGCCTCGGCGCCCCGCTGGCCCGTCTGGAGGCGAAGGTCGCGTTCGAAGAGCTCGTCCGCCGGTTCGGCGATCTGCAGTTGACGCCGGGAGCCGAACTCGTGCCGATTCCGAGCCCCTTCGTGTTCGGCGTCAAAGCGTATCCAGTCACCTTCCGGGTGCAGAAGTAGACGCCGCCGCCCTTGGCTGGCGGGTGCCTTACCGCCCTCTTACTCCTAGGCATCGATCATTCCATAGCGAAGAAGCCGGCCCCTTGGGGAACCGGCTTCTTCGCTATGCTGCGATGCTGCAGCGTGTGTTCCTATCTCTTGCTGCTAGTGAGTGGGGATGCAAGGCATCCCTTCGCTTCCTACGTTTCCTCCGCAGCCCGATACCCTGCGATATACTTACCGGTCGTGCGGTTGAACTTGGCTATGAGCTCGCCAAGCGCCCTTGCTTCTTCCTCGGGCCATTCCTTGAGCAGCCCGGCGTAGAATGCGGCCCGGGTCCGGCCCATCCCGCCCAGCTGCACGCGTCCTTCCTCTGTGATCCGCAGCAGCTTGTACCGCGCGTCTCTCGGGTCGGTGATACGCTCGACATACCCCTTCTCTTCCAGCGCCGCCGTCTGCCGGCTCGCCGTCGATATGTCCAGCAAGAGCGCCTCCGCCAAGGCCTTGATGCCGAGCGGCCCCCTGCCGCTGAGCTCCTGAAGCAGCAGGTAGGTAGAGCGGTCCATCTGGTGGTCCTTCAGCAGCGCGATTCTGGCGGCCTCCGCCCGGCGGACGAACACCGCAATCTCGCGCTCAAGCAGACAGAAGACATGATCGTTCGGTGGATGCATGATGTGCCTGGTCTCCATTCCTGTTGCCGTTCTTTATACCCCTAAGCTTAGCGGGAGACGGCGCACGATGCAAGAGGCTGCTTCTGCGGCAGCGCGGCAGGCTCTGTCAGACGAAGCTGCGCTTAATCGACGAACTCCATGGGTTCCATCCGCAGCCAGACCCAGGCCAGCAGCAGATAAGGGATGATGAACAGAAGGAAGGCGGCCACGATCAGAAGCTTCCCGAATTTGCGGCGACTCCTGATTCGCTTGATGCCTGCTGCCAAACACCCTAGAGGGAGGAGCATCCAGCCCCCCGGACAATACAGGACGAGGAACAAGGCCGCAATACCGGCCAGCCATAGACGTACGCGTGTTGGTTTCATGCCTATTAGACGATGCAGGCCTGCCTGGTGTTCCCTTAGAGGACCATTCTACTCCTGGCAGGGTCTGCAGGCCATATGCACCTGCTGCATCTTCCGCTGCAGTCCGAGTGAATCCAGCGCTTTCATCAGATGAGGCTGCGTATCCGGCACGGCGTTCGCGGTCACTCTGCGGGCCCCGCCGACAGACAGCACACTGCGGAGCAGTACCTGCAGAATCTCCTGGGTATCCTGGCGTCCTCCGTCCGTGCAGCACTGCAGAATCGAAGTCGCTGCCAGTTTGCCTTCTTCGTTGTACGCGTTCCTGTACAAGAGATAGCCGGCCGTCCTTCCCGTCCCCGGATCCTCTGCGATCACCGCCTGCCCTTCCTTCGCGCTGCCCCACTGCATCTGCCAAGGTACCGGGTCCGGATGGAAGGCCATCTCGGCAGCCTCCCGCGGGCTTGCCGGCCGCAGCACATAGGCACCGGCACGATTCGCCGAAGCCTCACGCGGGCGCTTCTCCGTTGAACGGCCGCCGTCCTCCGCGACCTCGCCCCCGTACACATGGAGCGTCTCCACAGTACGGTAGCCGAACTGCTTGTAGAGGGCGATCGCGCGTTCATTCTGTGAGACCGCTTCCAACTGGGCTGAATCTACTCTCAGCGCCCTGTATTCTTCCAGCGTCCGTGTCATGAGTTCCCGGCCGACGCCCAGCCGCCGGAAGCCTGGGGCTACCGCCGTCCCGCCGTTCCAGACCACCTTCCGTCCACGAATGCTTCGGATCCCGTTCAGCAGCAGGCCTACGGGCACCCCGCCTACATAAGCCAGGAACGAATGGTCAGGATGAATATCTTCGATACCGTACTTCACACGAGTGAACAGGCTTGCCGTCATGGGAATATCGATATAATAGTCGCTGAACCCCTGGTTCCATGCCTGAACGGCATCGTTCAGCGTACAATCCGCCAGTCTTCTGATTTCCACAGTACTCATGTGTATCCTCCCCAATGATCGTTTACGCTTCCCTCTACATATAACTTCGAGCCCCTCTCCCCGAATTCCTTCCAGGATCTTCAAGAACGGCTGCTTGCCGGTTACTTTATCTAAGAAGACAGGATCGAGCCCTGGCGGGATATAAGTCTTATCTATTCAAAAGCGCCATAGACGCTGGGGGAGCGACTATGGCGCTTTTGAATTTTTATGGGGGACAAGCAGGTCTGGTCGTCCTTACGCTCCCCCCAATACGGTTAAGCAGTCCGCCTCCGCAGCGCCCGCAGCCCCGTATACAGGAGCCAGCCGAACGGGCCGAACATCAGCGTGAGGAACAGAAGAATGGACTGGACGGGCAGCGGGACGACGCGATGCTCCATGTTCTCCCGGTAGATCCGGTGTCCGATGGCCTGGTCGAAGCAGAGAATATGTATCCATACGATAAGGGCAAATTCCGGAGCGGCCAAAAGACGGATGACGCCTTCCTCCGACCCGAAGTCCCGGACGAATCCCAAGCCTCCTTGTACGACAGCAGTACCGACACCGACCGTATACAGCAGGGCGAGCAGGACCGGGAACACCTGACGGTCCGCCAAATACTTCGTAACGCGCCAGCCCGGCAGGAAGATCATGAGCAGCCAAAAGGGGGTTGCGAACCCCGCTGCGGCAAACAACCAAGAATACATGTGCGCACCTCTTCTAGTCTTACTAAAGGATTGGAATGATGCCACCGTCAGATCATCCATGCGGAACCATCGCCGAAATCTGCAGCCGGTTTATTCATATGAAGCTTGTGCAATACTCGCGGATTCCACGTCATGCCCTTCCTTCCGCCGGAGCCGCACCTCCCTCCCTCTCCCGCCGGACCGGCCGGCTGCGCCAGAGCAGGAAAGCCGTTACGGCTGCAGCTGCCCATACCAGAAGCAGCAATGCGGCGAGCAGCGGAAGCGGGCTCGGTTCGAACACCGTGAATCCCAGGAACGTTTGAATGCCCACCAGCACAACCCCCAGGTTCCATGCAATCCCCCCGGTATGAAGCAGCCTGCGTGCGCGGCGGGACTGCGCCCCGTCGAATTCGAGCAGCCAGCCGAGAAGCGGCACCGTCTGCAGTGCGTGAAATCCGAGTCCGTGCAGCACCATGAAGTTGCCGGATGAGCCCGTAAAACGGCTTTGCAGAGCAATCATAGCTATGCCTGCCACAAATGCCAGCATGGTGGATACGAAAGCATACCGGATGCCGATGACCAGCAGGGTACGGTCCCCTGCAGGCCGGCGGCGGAAGAAAGGGACCGCCACCAGGATCGTGGCCAGAATCAGCAGCATAGAGTCAATCCCGAACAGCAGCCCGAAGATCGAGTCCACAGTCGAGCCCGCCTGCGAGAAGCGCGGGTTGATGCCCCGGAGATGCTGGATCGTCTCAATCAGGTAAGCATACAGCGCCCCGGAGAGAAACAGTACGCGGAACCTCCGCTTCCCTGCTTCCCTCATCCCGCTCAGAGGCAGGACCGCACCTATGGACAGCACGAAGATCCCAAGAGCGGCATTGAACGAAAAGGCACTTTCCAGGTCTCCCTCCGGCAGTACAACCGCCCCTTTCCACAAGATCAGGACCCGGAGCAGCACGGCTAGGGCCAGACCCAATAACCCCACAAGTATAAACTTCCGTTCTCCTTTGAACAATGTCTGCTCCTCCAGCTGCAGCGATGCTTGTTTGGCCATTTTTTCCTGCATAACACCCATCCATCCCTTCCACTTTATTATTTATTGATAAATAAATGAATCTCTTTAGAAAAAGGCAGCGTCTGCTGCCCTGTCCGTAACCCTTGGTTAGCGCAATGAGTGGTGGAAGATGAAGCAGGAATGTATGCTGGCCGAACAATAGGGCCTCACGGAATCACCCGGGCTCCTTACCTTGAATCTCAACCCAAGCCATCGCTCCATGTCAGCACGCACCGTACCGGCACGCACTACACCTCTAAATCTAAACACGCGATCCGCGGCAGGCCCAGCACCTCGGAAGCGGTAATGAGCAGGCCCATGCCCATGAACTTCGAGGCAGCTTCGGCCGCACTGCAAGGCGGAAGTCCCGATTCTACATACTTCGCCGAGATGGTATCATAGATGAGCTCATATCTCCCGCGGACATGCTCCCGGATCTGCGGCTCGGCGATTACATACGCCTGCATGACCATCAGCGTCTCGTCCCGGTGCGCTTCCAGAATTTCCATGAACGCCCCGCCCATCGTATCGGTCAGCTGGTCTGCCGGCGCCTCGGCCTGATTGAAGGCATCGCGCATCCGGTTCATTGCACGGTCGATCACGGCCAAGAAGAGTTCTTCCTTGTTCTTGAAAAAGTGAAACACATACGGCTGGGTAACCCCCGCCGCTTTGGCCACGAGTGCGGTAGTCGCCTTGTAATAACCGCGCTCCGCGAAGATGCCCACGGCTCCATCGATGATTTGTTCTTTTTTGCTCTCGCGGACCAACAGCTTTGCACCCCATTTGATTTATTGATAAATAAATATTAATCGAAGAGCGGATGGTCTGTCAATTGTTTCCTGTTCTTACGGACTGCAATATTTTTCAAGCTGTTCAACGGGGCACTCTTGGGGAAGCATGCACTTGAATGGACAAAAAGCTCCCCGCCGCCCATCAAAATCAAGCTGCGAAAGGGAGCCTCCCTCATTCCATTCCTGCGCTTGCCTGCGTCTCGGGGCTCCGAGGCCTTCAAGCCCGGAACAAACCGTACCCCGCCAGCGGCACTACCGGTGCTTCGTCGGCATGGAGGCCGTTCGCTCCCGCGTTCGCCGCCGCATCCAGCAGCCAGCGCGTGAACGGCGCGACATTCATCGACTCGATCTCCTCCAGCGTGAAGAACCCGGCGGCGTCCACCTCGACCCCATCCGGGACCGGCTCCCCGCCCACATATTCCATCTCGAATGCAATATACACGTTATGTATCGTTCTAGGCTGGTCCCGCAGCGCGATGATCCGGCGTACGACCGCATCCACCCCGGCCTCCTCCCGCACTTCCCGGCGGATCGTCTCCTCGATCCCCTCGAGCTGTTCGATATACCCGCCCGGGTTGGTCCAGTAGCCCATCCCCGGATTCTGCGCCCGCCTTACAAGCAGGAACGCCTTCTCCTTCACAATCAGCGCGCCGACCCCGATACTGTAACTGCCCCAGTGGACAAAGCTGCACTCGGGACAGGCTCGGCGGATCGTTCCGTCCATATCCCGGTCTTCCAGCGCCGCACTGCAGTTCATACAAAAGTTCGCTTCCATGTGCCCCACCCTGCCTGCATCATAATGGTATCCCGCCAATCATTGGTCTATTGTACTCCAGCCACCTGTGAGGTACAAGGCAGGATTTCAGACTGCGGCACAGCAACTTATAGGGCAGCCGTCCCGTCAGGATGACTAAGAACAGTATAAGTAGGAGGAGGCGCTTGCCCTTGCTGCATCATATCGAATGTTACGTATCCGACTTGACAACCTCCCGCGCTTTCTGGGGCTGGCTGCTCGGACGTTTGGACTACCGGCCCTACCGCGAATGGGATGGGGGCGTGAGCTTCATCAAGGACGGAACCTATCTCGTGTTCGTTCAGGCCGAGGAACGGTTCCTGGACATCCCGTATCACCGCCGCAGGCCCGGCTTGAACCATCTCGCTTTCGTCGCCAGGTCCAGAGAGCATGTCGACGAAATCGCCACGGAGCTCGAGCAGAGAGCAGTTCCCCTTCTTTATAGGGATAAGTATCCTTATGCGGGCGGTCCGGAGCACTATGCCGTATTCTTCGAAGATCCCGACCGCATCAAGGTGGAAGTCATCGCGCCGCCGGAGGGCTGCGGTCTGCCCCGCCTTCACGGGTGAAGCATCAGAATCTCCCGCACCTCCTGCTCGGTGAGAGAGGATAAGGTCTCCTCCCCCGGCCGGATGATCTCCTCGATAAGGTTCTTCTTGCGCTGCTGCAGCTCGAACATCTTGTCCTCCACCGTGCCGCGCGCGACGAGCCGGACGACCTGCACGACATGCTTCTGCCCGATCCGGTGGGCCCGGCCCGCGGCCTGCTCCTCTACGGCGGGGTTCCACCACAGATCATACAGGACGACGGTATCTGCGCCCGTCAGATTGAGGCCGGTGCCGCCCGCCTTGAGCGAGACGAGGAAGAGGTCCCCTTCCCCCTCGTTGAACCGGCTGCAGAGCTCGACCCGCTCGGCGGCAGGCGTCCGGCCGTCGAGATAGAAGAACGGCACCCCGCGGTATCCGAGCTCCCGCGAGATGATGCCGAGCATCTCGGTAAACTGCGAGAAGACGAGCAGCCGCCTTCCCGCGCTCCGGCAGTCGTCGATGAGTTCGAGCAGCTGCTCGAACTTGGCCGAGCTCCCCTCGTAGCCCTCGACGAACAAAGCCGGATGGCAGCACAGCTGGCGCAGGCGCGTCAAGCCGGCCAGAATCCGTATGCGGTGCTTCTCGAAGCCCTGCTCGCTCAAATGCTTCAGCGTTTCTTCCTGGAGCTGCGCAAGGTACGCCGCATACAGCTTCTTCTGCTCCGGGAGCAGCTCGGAGGACTGGAGCGTCTCGATCTTGTCCGGCAGCTCCTTCAGCACGTCGGTCTTCAGCCTGCGGAGCAGGAACGGACGGATCCGCCGCGCCACGGACTCCCGGGTCAGTTCATGGAAGAGGCTGCGAGGCGGCAGCAGCTCAGGGAACACCCCGTTGTAGATCGACCACAGCTCTTCGAGCCGGTTCTCCACCGGTGTCCCGGTGAGTGCGAACCGGACCCTGGCGCGGACCGCCCCGACCGCCTGCGCCGTCTGCGTCGCATGGTTCTTGTACGCCTGCGCCTCGTCGAGGATCAGCGTGTGGAAGGTTTGTCCGGCATACCAGGCGATATCCCTCCGCAGCAGGGGATACGAGGTGATGATGACATCCGCTCCCGGCCCTGAGTCCCGCAGCAGGGCATTGCGCTGCGTCCTGCTGCCGTCGGCGACCACCGCGCGGATCTCCGGCGCGAACTTCCGCAGCTCCCCGAGCCAGTTGTACATGAGCGAAGCGGGGCAGACCACCAGTGCCGGCTGGCGCTCCTCCCGAATCTCGGGAAGCACGGAGAGCAGGAACGCGATGCTCTGCAGCGTCTTGCCGAGCCCCATATCGTCGGCGAGGATGCCGCCGAAGCCGTAGCGCGCGAGCGTCTTCATCCATTGATAACCGTAGGCCTGATAATCCCGGAGCACCGGGGCCACGCGGTCCGGAACCGGGAACTCCAAGTGATCCGGGTTGCGCATATGCTCCAGCATCCGCCGCAGCGATTTGCCGAGGCTCACCGAGCCGCTCCGCCCGTCCGCCTCCGCCAGGTGAAGTCCCCGGAAGACGGGCAGACGCAGCACCGGGCCAGACAGCTGCTCCGGCCGGATCCCGAGCTCCGTCATCGTACGGAGGATTTCCTGGAATGCCTCCCCCTCGAGCGGCAGCAAAGAGCCGTCCGGCAGCCGGTGATAGCGGCGCTTCTCCTGAAGCGAATGCAGCAGCCGCCGGATCTCGGATTCGGGGATGCCCTGCAGCTCGAACTTGAACTCCAGCCAGTCGGTGCGCTCGCCGACATCCACGGTGGCCTTGGGGAGGAGGGTCCCGGTGACGACTCTGAGCTTGACGGCCGAGGTGGCGAACACCTGCAACAGCTTCTCCAGCTGCGGTACGACCCGGTAGAGGAAGTCGTACTCCGCCTCTTCCTCATCCATCACGTACCCGGCTTCCGTCTTCGCGAATTCCCCCTGCTCCATGAGCTCCAGAATGGCCCGTTCCCGCTCGCCGTCCCGCATCAGGATCGGTCCCGACGTCCGCTCCGAAGCCGCGTCCTCGAGCGGATTGATAATCAGGTCGCCGTACTGGAACTCCAGTGCGGCAAGCAGCCGGTCCCTCACGCGGTCGAGATACAGTCTAGCCTTCAGCGGAGCGTGCAGAATCCGCTCCGACACCTCCTCCTCGATCCGGACGCTGCCGAGCTTCGCCAGGCCGGGAATGACCTTCTCGAGGAACGACTCCGCCTGCTCCGCGCCGATACGGACCGCTCTGCGGCGTGCGGCCCCGAGCATACGCTTCAGCTCCGAGAGCCGGACGCACTCCTCCTCCGGCACTGTCCGGAACGTGCCCTCGCACAGGACGAGCCGGTATGCCTCCAGTACGACAATCCGGTCCAGCCCTTCCACTTCAAGCAGGTAAGCCTGCCTCTGCCTGTCCTCATCAGCGGGCACTTCGGCGAGACGGAACTCCAGAGGGAGGGTTCCCCCCGCGACCGTTATACCGGCATGCACAGCTCCGTTCTGTTCGATCCGCACTGCTGGAGCCGCAGCGAGCAGAGGAGACAGCGTATCCCAGACATAGGGTGGAAGCTCGAGCGCCTGTTCCCGTCCGGCCGCTTGCGTACGGCTGCCGCTCCAGGACGGGTCCCGGTAGAGCGTCTCATTGCGGCAGATCCCGATGAGGCAGCGGAGCACCGCGTCATCCGCTTCGGCGAAACTGTGCAGATCAGGGTCATAGCGGAACCCTTTGGCGATCCCATAGGGCTCCCTCCGGTCAATAGCCTCGAGCAGCTCCCTGATATGCTGCACGGGATGCAGCCGCTTAGCCCCCATTCTCAGCGTGAGCACGAGCATACTCCGGCCGTCTCCGTAGGCGACGGGCTTACAGGTGAACTCCGCTCCCAGCACCGTGCGGGTATCGAAGAGAGGCCTGGCCCCGCTCGCACGCCGCGGCTTATAGCCGAAGAGACCGAGCATGCCTTCGGCAAGCTGCCCGTCCACCGCTTCGTCTTCCTCGGGCTCCGGGGGCGGGTCCCTGTGCAGATTCATCAGCACGGCGGCAATATGCGCACAGTATTTGTCATCCGGATGGTAGGCGGGACAGGAGCATTCCGAATACACCTCGCCCTCCCGGTCGAGATCGACCGATACCCGGCAGAGCCCCCGTTCCCCTTCGACGTCCGCTTCGTAGATTGCGGGCAGGCCCGACATCCTATCTCCTGGCAGCAGGTTTACTTTGCCCCCCTCATAGTACGCTTCTCCCTCCTCGTAAGAGAACCGGCCGCACAGCCCCTTGATGCTTTCCTCCGTCAATATGAAACCCATCACACGATTCCTCTCTCCGTCGAAGAACGTGTCCGTTCCTCTTCTTGTTCCTATTATGATACCAGAATACCGAATCATACCGGAATAGCGAAGGCCGGGAATGCGAGGAATGACCACAAAAAAATAAGGACCCTCTTCAGGATCCTTATCATCATGACGACACACTCTAGTTCCATCACCAGCAGAAAGTCACCGCTCGCTGCCGGTAACCCCCCGCTCTTTTTCCGCTGCCCTCTCCTATCCCCGTGTGGTTAAGCTCCGGACATCCGCTTTCCTCACTTCGTATATTCACTGATCACCCGCACCATGAGATCGTTCAAAAATTCCACTTTGTATTCCCCGACGACGGGGTCAGCATGCGAGCCTCCGATCCCGCTGTGGTTCGTAAGGAACACATAGGTCCCGCCGCTGAAGGCAGCCAGGGAGCGCATCAGGAATTCCGTATTCGTATCGACGCCGCTGGAGGCGACGGGTATGATCCGCACGCCCATCCTTGCCGCCGTGCGCGCCAGCTCCCCCATCTTGGAGACGGCGGCCTCGCTCCCGTGCGGAGGGGCGTCCAGCACGAGGAACAGCAGGCGTGCCCGCGCCGACTCGCTCCACTGGTGCCCCAGCAAAGCATCCTCGAGCGCTTCCTCTACGGCTTCCGGCGTATCGCCGCCCCCCTTCGCCGTCTGCCGGCCGAGCTGTCCTACGGCTTCCTTCACGTCCTTCGTAAACGAAAAGGGCCGGACCACATAGTCGTCCCCATGGTCCCGGTAGAAGTTCGCGGAGAGATTCATCTCCAGGGGCGCCCCCTCATGCTGCGACTTCACCCGCTCCACCACGTCCGATAGCTCGGCGGTGATATAATCGAGTTCATCCGCCATAGAACCGGTGGTATCCACCACGAGCATCAGGTCGGCGGTCCCGCCCGGGTTCCGGACGCCGCCGCCAAGATCGACTGCAAGCTCGGTCCGGTATTGCAGCTGGACCGCATCCAGCTCTTTCGACACTTGGCCGCTCGTCACCTTGATCTTGTAGGTGTCTTTCGGCCTCGGGCCGAAGGCGCCGACGAACAGCTCCGCCTCTCCCCTGTTGTTCGTACGCGCCTTCCAGACTTCCTGTCCGTCTCCAAGAGCCTGCAGCTCGACAGCCGCGTCCGCTGCCGGTTCCTGGCCGCTGGTCACCTTCACCGTGACCCGCTGCTGAGGATACATCCGCCAGCGGCCGAGGTATCCGCTGTACTCCGGCTTGTTCAGCGTGCCGAGCCACGCATCCCAACCCCGCAGGTCGTTCCACTCCCCGGCCGTGAGCTGTCCGGCCTGGGCTTGGTTCGCGGCCGGCGGTTGGCCCGTCGGCACCGTAATCCGCTTCTCCGCCGGCGGGCTGCTCTCCGGCGCCCGGTCTCCTGCAGACGGCTTAGCTGCACTGTCCGTTGTGGCGGACGGCGCCGCTGCTTCGCTCTTCGTAGAGGCCGATGAATCGGTTTGCGCCCCTGTCGGCGTTGTACCCGCCTGCTCCCGGGACGAGCTGCTGCAGCCTGCCAGGAGCATCAGGCTCATCAGCAAGCCGGCCAGCCCTGCGACTCCTGCCCGAAGGCGCTTTTTTCTTATATATTCCCCCACGACCCCTGCCCCTTTCGAGAACTCATCTTTCCCTCTCCAGACGAACGGCAAATGGGGGATGTTGCTTCCCTTGTTCATTTTATGCAAATCTTTCTATGCCGGTTTCTCCTGATGAGCTTAGAGTCCTAGATAGTGAGGGAGTAGGGGAGGATTCATAGAAACAAGGTACGGATAGACCTGGCTGGAAGATATAAGATTGCAAACAAGTATATTGTTTAAAAGTATAGATTGAGCGGGTCTACGTGTTGGTTGGTTAACGACAAAAAAGCCCCCTACAACAAGGGGGGGCCACTCTGCGCTTAATCGCTTTGCCGTAAACTATCGATTAACTTCAATTCTCTTCCCGCTCACTTCGGCTCCAGCGCTTCCTCGAGATCGGCGATCAGTTCTCCGGGAGGCTCCAAGCCGACCGCCAGCCGGATCAGGCCGGGAGATAACCGCTCCTGCTCCAAAGCCTCCAGGTTATATCCGTAGTTGGGCGATACGACCTGGCTCTGATAGCCGCCCCACGAGGGGGCGATCTCGAAGCGTTTCATCCGGTTGATCACCCCGGCGACCCGCTCATATGTCGCTTCCTTGAGCTCGATGCTGAACACGCCCGAATAGCCCCGGAGCACCTTGCGCCCGAGCGCATAATCCGGGTGCGAAGGCAGGCCCGGATGGTTCACTTTCGCTACAGCCGGATGGGCTTCGAGAGACCGGGCTACCGCCAGCGCGCCTTCCTGGTGCGCCCGCATCCGGTGAGGCAGCGTCCGCATCCCCCTCGTGAGCAGCCACGCCTCGAAGGGAGCGAGCGCCGCTCCGAACAGCTGGAACTCCTTTGAGAACATCTTCTCGAGCGCTTCCTGCGACCCGACGACCGCTCCCGCCAGCAGATCGTTATGGCCGCCAAGGTACTTGGATGCCGCTTGGATCACCAGATCCACTCCATGCTCCAACGGTTTCTGGTACAAGGGCGTAGCCCATGTGTTGTCGATGAGGGTGCGAATGCCAAGACTTCTGGCGAGCCGTGCGATCTCAGGAACGTCGGTTAGACGGTAGGTCATCGACGACGGGCTTTCCATATAGATGACTTGGGTGCGCTCCCCTATCGCCTCTTGGACGGTCTCGATCCGGCAGTCCGCCGTAACCGTATGCGAGATGCCCCAGCGCGCCAGATAGTTCAGCAGCGAGACTGTCGTTTCGTACACCCGGCCTACCGCGACGACATGGTCGCCCGCCTTCAGGCTGCTCATGAGCGCGGCCGTGATCGCCGCCATGCCGGAGGAGAAGCATTTGCAAGCCTCGCCCCCTTCGAGCTCGGCCAGCTTGCGCTCGGCGAGCTCCACC
The DNA here is from genome assembly GCF_027533645.1 of Paenibacillus caseinilyticus. Taxonomy (GTDB): domain Bacteria; phylum Bacillota; class Bacilli; order Paenibacillales; family NBRC-103111; genus Paenibacillus_G; species Paenibacillus_G caseinilyticus. The sequence goes on along the minus strand of NZ_JAQAGY010000010.1, from coordinate 217,303 downwards.
GTCGGGTTCGTGCCGCGCCAATACACGTACTGCCGCATGTCTTCGCGCTCCGCCTCAGCGTACGCCTCGAAGGTATCGTAGGCGAACGGCGCGGTCTGGTAGATGGGCGGCACCGCCGCGTGACCGAAGGCTTCCTTCTCGTCCCCGTGGTGCAGCAGCGTCTGCCGGTCCTCCTGCGGGATCTCCTGCTTCTCCAAGGGCCCAGCCTCCTTATAGTACAGTTCGTACAATCCAGCGCTTGCTTTGGCACTCAGTTTCTGCCACAACTCCCAGTTCTATACGGATCCATGGTCGAATCAAGGATTCAGCCGGATGGGAACCCTTAAGCGTCACGCCGCTGGGTTCGCCTTCTTACGGTATCTTCGCTTCAGGCGGCGCTTCCCTCTCCCCTTTTTCTCATAAACGCCAAAAAAGAGCGCCCGGTATCCCGCAGCGCCCTTCCTATGGAGAGTTCCTTGTTATGCGATTCCCAGCTCTTCCAGCTTGGCCCGAACGTCGGCCACAAGCTGCCTGGCATCTTCCGGACGGTTCACCACGTCCATCCGGTCCATATCCACGATGAGGACCTCCGAAGCGCGGTAATGGTTCATGACCCAATTGTCATAACCCGACCAGAGCTGCCGGTAGTATTCCACCAGCGAAGCATCTTGTTCGAAGCTGCGCCCGCGCAGTCCGATCCGGTACATGACAGTTTCGAACGAAGCCTTGAGATACACCATAAGGTCCGGCGCTTTCTTCGGCAGTTCGGCCAGCTCGGACATCATGTTGTCTGCCAGTCCCTCGTACACCTCGAACTCCAGCGGAGAGATCCTGCCGAGCTCCAGATTCACTTTGGCGAAATACCAATCCTCATAAATACTGCGGTCCAGCACGTTACGGTTATGTATAAGTGCAGCTTTGATCGCCTTGAATCTCGTATTCAAGAAATGAAGCTGAAGAAGAAACGGATAGCGCTTCTTCTCGATCTCCTCGGGCGCCGAAGTATAGAACAGCGGCAGAATCGGATTATCATCCACACTCTCAAAAAACACATCCGACTTCAACGTTTCTCCGAGCAGCGTGGCTACCGATGTCTTCCCCAGCCCGATCATTCCCCCAACCACTATCACAGACATATTCCCCTTTCCCCTCTAACCCGGTTCGCGCCCTGCCCGGCACCCCGGACAGAGCTTCCCTATTATAGCAGGGAATGAAGCGGGACGGGAGTCCTTTCTTTTGCCAGGCGGAGGTCCATCCGCTAGACGTCTCTCAGTCCCGGATACCGCTCTTCCATCGTGCGTACGAGCTCCGCGTACGTATCCCGCAGCTGCGTAATCGTCAGAAGCTCCGGTATATTCCGCTTCTCTTCATCGGAGTGCTGCTCCAGCACCCCGTTCAATCCTTCCAGATTGAAGAGCAGCTCCTTATAGGTAAGCTGCATTTTCTCCAGCACGACGCCGATCAGGTTCTGGTAGGGTTCCATCCTCTTCCCTCCTTTTTGCATGCTGTACTTCGATCATACACGATCCCCGCACGGAAGAGCCAGCGGCGTTCCCCGGACCACAGCAAAGCCCCCTGCGGTGATTCCTCTGAGAGGGGCTGCCCTGGCTTGCTTGCTCTACTCCTTTTGAAGTTACTTACTAGTTTTCAACATTTAGGCTCGAAGAAATCTTAACGATTGATGATAGAAGGGGTCATCCATAATATGCCACATGGTGATATAGTAGATACAACCCTTAGGATATACTTGTTCCAACCTGGGCCGGTACCCCCAAGATGTATTTCATCGTTTGTTAAGTTGGTTATATCAAAAGAAATCAAGTTGCATATCTGCCTATCAGGGCGATTGACTTCAGTTATAAACTCATAATCGACGGGAGGTTACGATAGTTACGTTTATGGAAAAAGAATATAAAGCTCGGATCTATCAGGTGGTCCGATACATCGAAGAGAATTTGGCTTCTCCACTTACCGTAGAGGAACTGGCCAACGTTTCCAGCTTTTCAGCTCATCATTTTCACCGTGTATTCAAACGCGTGATGAATGAGAATGTGCTTCAGTTTATCAACCGGCTGAGGGTGGAAATGGTTATCAAAATGATTCATCATAAACCGGAGCGCAGCTTCACCCAGATTGCGCTTGACTGCGGTCTGCAATCCCCCGCCCATCTGGCAAGGACGTTCCGCCGCTATATGGGGATGAGCGCTTCCGAATACAGGGGTTCTATGGACCCCACCAAAGAACGGTATGATAAAGCGCGGGTGGCTAAAGCGACCGGGAGCGATCTGACTCAGGAAATGGAGGAGAAAATGGAGGAGAAGTACCGCAACCTGGGAATCACGATCCGGCGGCTTCCTGAAAGGCGTGCGGCCTGCATTCAACGTGTAGGGACACTTATCCGTGACGTCGCCGAGCTGATTGTCGAACTAGAGTTCGACAAACTCTATACTTGGATGCGATCTCATGAACAGATAGAGAACGACAGTCAGGCAGTTGTTTCTATACTCGACGATCCTTATATTACCCCGGAGTCGAAGCAGCGTTATGCGATTTGCTTCACGACATCAAAGGCCATCCCCTCTGGCACAGAGATACAGTCCCTTACGGTTAAGGGTGGGATGTACGCCGTTTTACCACTGACCGGACCGATTGATGAGCTGCACCCGCTCATACATTTGGTGTCACTACAGTGGCTTCGTCTCAGTCCCTATCAATGGGATGAAAGCCGGCGTATGCTTGCGATATTTCCGGACAACTCGTGGGAAAATCTCCAACCGGTTCGTATGGAATTCTGTATTCCCATTCAACTAAGGTGAGGAGATGAGTTTACACGAGATTCCATGGGGCCTGGAAGGGTTAGCAACCGTACCAAATAAGCCTTAGCGCTGCGCGGAAAGATTCACCAATTGAACTCAAACTTCGTCATATTATAGCAAGAATCGTTAAAGTATCCAGCAAGAACTGGGTAGAGTCTCAAGCCTCTACTATATTAAACTATTATTTGTTGGGCAGTTAATTTACAGTCGTTTTTGAAAATTAAGGAGGTAAAATTATGTTAAAAGGTATGAAAAAGCTAACATTACTCACATTATCAGCAACTGCATTACTTAACATGGGCTTGTTTAACAACGAAACAGCTCAAGCGGCTGCTTATAGCTGTGATGGAACTCCCGGAGTTTATATTTATGCGGATGCCAATTATGGGGGAAGCTGCGTTCGACTTTCTGATGTTGGAGATTATGACCTTCCTTCTTCTATGAATATCGGAAACGATAGCGCTTCGTCCGTTAAGATTGTTAACGGCAATGGCAAATATTATGAAGCCACGCTTTATAAAGATTCATACTTTGTAGGATCAAGCAGCAGACTTCTTTCCTCTACTTCCGGGTTAGGTAACACTCCTGTCGGCAATGATAGTGTTAGTTCCGCGAAAATAAGAACCGTCTCGTCTGATGTTTCCCAGCCTACCGCTAACAATAGTTTGAGTTATGGTGAAGAGCTTCGATATGCTATGAAGTATCTAACATCACAAAACGGCAGATTCAAATTAATATTCCAATATGACGGGAATCTAGTGCTTTATAAAGATGGCGGTGTTCCTGTCTGGTCCACAAATACAACTGGTGTATATGGATTTAACTCTCACGCCAATAGAGCACAATTTACCGGCAAGCTTAACGTATATGCGAATACAGCTATTCTTGCGTGGAGTTCAAACAACTCCGTTATTGGACAAAATTTAGTTGTTCAAGATGATGGGAATGTCGTCATTCGGAATGCGGCGGCAGGTGGAGGCTCGACTATTGTCTGGTCTACAAATACAGCCGGACAATAAGAATATGGATTGTATAGAAACCCAGCGTCTTATCTTAAGACGTTCTGGGTTTCTTTTTTTCCAACTCGACATATTCCCTCCTTTTGTTCGCTGCTGCAGAACTCCATCTCCGGATAAAAAAATCCCCGTAACGATGATCGGGGATCCGACGCCATCCGTTATGGCGTTCATTATATTCTTCCAGCCGCGGCCTGCTCCATGATGTGCTCGACGACCGGATAGGACACGATATGCCGCAGCAAATAGGTGCCGTGGACCGTCTCCCTATGCTCGCTCAGGATGCCGCCCTGAAGGATAGCTGCTCTCCATCCGCGCTCAACGGCCCCCTGGTAGGTGAACAGTACGCAGTGTTCCGCGGCAAACCCGCATACGATAACGAAGCCTGCTCCGCTCTCCCGGAGCACCGCTTCGAGCTCTGTCTCCCAGAATGCATTCGAATGTGATTTCTCAAGGTGAAGATCTTCCTCCCGCACGTCAATGTCCGGCAGGATCGCCAGGTCCCCGGATGTCCACTCGTCCGCCGCTTCCACATCCCGGATATGAATGACCGGATGACCTTGGGCACGCAGCAGGCCTGCCGTATGATTGATAACCTCACATACCGATGCCATGCCGGGTTCGCTGCGCCGGTGTCCGAGGAACCCTTCCTGCATATCGATGATGCACAGTGCCAGTTTCGATTTCATAGCCAGTCCCATCCCTTCTCTTGTCAACCTACAGAATACAGGAACCCTGTCTCCCGGTCGAAGCCTTGCTTGGTTATAATTAAATTTTCTTATGAACCTCCCTTTCGCTTCCGAATGCCAAGACGCAGAGGCTCCTGCTGTCATACCTTCCAAATCTTGTATTCTGCTATTGAATCCGGCAAGGCAATATGGTAGGTTAATAAATAATTCACATCCATCACCTAAGTTCTACCTCCCCTGCTCTAATCTTCCATTCGCACTTCTCGCATTTTCATTTTGAATCTGCCTTACCGCATGGAGCCGGATCACCGAACGAGATCACTTCGTTCTTGATTGCATAAAACATGTGAAGGAGCGAATCTATGAAGCTGCGCAAATGGCTCTCCACCACGGTTGTACTCTCACTTGCCTGTGCACTGGCCGCCGGCTGTTCCGGCAGCACAGCGCCGTCCCAAACCGATACCGCTACGCCAGAGGGGAAAGAGACTGCGGCACCCAAGCAGCAAATTTCGGGCAATTACCGGGCCGAGCCTGGTGCGCTTGATGTCTCGAAGACAACCCAGATCGCCGCATTCACGATTCTTAATGCCGTAGGGGAAGGCCTGTACCGGCTCGATAAGAACAACAAAGCGCAGCCGGGACTCGCCAGCGGCATGCCCAAGATCTCGGAGGACGGCAGAACCTACACGATCACCTTGAAGGACAATATCACTTACTCGGACGGCGTGCCGGTCAAAGCGCAGGACTTCGTCTACTCCTACCAGCGCAGCGTGGATCCGGCCACCAAAGCCATCTACGCGTTCATGGTCGCCTGGGTCAAAGGCGGTACCGACGTCATGAAGTCCAAGACCCCGGAAGAAGCCGAGGCGAAGAAAAAAGAGATGGGCGTGAAAGCGCTCGACGACAAAACGCTCCAAATCACGCTGGAACGGCCGATCCCTTTCTTTACGGAACAATTATCCTTCCTGAACTTCTTCCCGCAGCGCCAGGATCTCATCGATAAATTCAAAGAGAAGAACGGTGCGGATGCCGAGTCCGTCATCGGAGCCGGCCCCTTCAAACTCGAGAAGTGGGATCATGACCAGCAGCTTGTCCTCGTCAAGAACGACAAATATTGGGACAAGGACAGCGTGAAGCTCGAACGCATCCAGCTCAATATCGTCAAGGATGAGAATACGGGCCTGAACCTGTTCCAGACGGGCCAGTCCGATCTCCAGACGGTTACGGGCGAGAATATCCGCCAATGGGAGGGCAAGCCGGAATACGTGCTGCAGCCCGAGCTCTCCTCGTGGTTCATCAAGCTCAGTGAGAAGAATGTGCCTGCCTTCCGGAACAAGAAGATCCGGCAGGCGCTCGCTATGAGCATCGACAATACCGCCTTCATCGAGACGGTCATGGGCAAAGGACCTGTCGCCGCGACCGGGTTCGTGCCTGTGGGCACCAGCGACGGAACCGGAGAAGAATTCCGCAAGAAAGCCGGCAGCATCATGCCGAAGTTCGACCCGGCCAAGGCCAAGCAGCTCCTGCAGGAAGGGCTGCAGGAAGCGGGGCTCAGCGCGATGCCGTCCTTCAAGCTTCAATGCGATGACCACAACACCGGCCCCAAAGCGCTGGAGTTCCTCGTCGCCCAGTGGAAGCAGAATCTCGGCATCGACGTCATAGCCGAGCCGCTGCCGCACAAGCTGCGGGTGGACAACGAGAACAATCACAAGTACCAGGCTTCGGTCTCCGGCTGGGGTGCGGATTACAACGACCCGATGACGTTCCTCGACATGTTCATCACCGGCTCCGAGCTCAACGATGTCGACTGGTCTAACGCCGAGTACGACAAGTTCGCCAACGGTGCCATCGCCGAGCTCGACAAGGCCAAGCGTTCCGATCTCATGGTGCAAGCCGAGAAGCTCCTCATCGAAGAAATGCCGATCGTGCCGAACTACTTCCGGGCGACGAGCTGGGTCAAGAATCCGAAGATTCAAGACCTCCTCTTCCCGGCTTACGGCGTCGAGCTTGAATTCAAATGGGCTTCGGTAAAATAAATAAGAATCCCCTAAAGGCCCTTGTCTCTCTATGGAGATCAAGGGCTTTTGGGGCTGGCGCAGGTGCGGTAACAGATGCCGCATCTCGAATCCGGCGCTGCGGATCTACCTCCCGGCGCTTCATCTTCACTTCGGAGGACAGTAGACCACCTGCGGCCAGGAACGTCCTGCCGCCTCCAGCCAGAGGCTCCCCGCAACGAATACAGCGAGGCTCCAGTCCAGTTCTCTGAGCACAGCCTCTCCCCCCATCGTTTCAATTTCTAATTTCATGTTTACGCAGCTTCCAGTTTGTCTAAGTACTGTAGGGAGGGGAGAACGAGAGCGTTTCCATAAGGAAGTAAACCAACCTAAATGAAGCATAGATTGGCACAATTATGAACGAATATGGTAGTATAGTGGAAATGCCGGGACCCAATCTTCAAAGTCCCGCCGAACAATTTGTTGCAAGACCTCCGCTGTAAGAGGCATCCGAGCGGCAAGGTCAGTACAAGAAGCACATACATAATGGGTTGACCCATGTATCGATTCCTATGGATAAGGAGGTTCCGCAGCATTGAAAAGACTGACAGCAGCAGCCACCCTATTCGCGGTGGCACTTGGGGTCCTAGGGACATCGGAAACCGCCCAAGCCTACACGTTAAAGCAAGGAAACAAAAGCGCGCAGGTGCTTGACCTGCAAGAGAGGCTCGCCAGCCTCGGCTATTTTAAGGTCGGCACGACAGGATACTATGGAACCGTAACGGCCGAGGCCGTGAAGAAGTTCCAGAAGGCGTACAAGCTGCCTTCGAGCGGCATAGCGAATGATGCCACCATCGCCAAGCTCAAGAAAGTAACCAAAGACAGCGGGAACACGCTCGAACAGATGGCACGCATCATTCATGCCGAGGCCCGCGGCGAATCCTATACCGGCCAAGTGGCCGTGGGAGCCGTCGTGATGAACCGGGTGAATCACTCCATGTTCCCCGGCTCGATCCGCGAGGTAATATTCCAGGAGGGACAGTTCGACGCGGTCCTCGACGGCCAGTACAAACTGAAGCCGAATGCATCCGCTTACCGCGCCGCACGGGAAGCCCTGAACGGCAGCGACCCCACCAAGGGCTCCCTGTTCTACTATAACCCGAAGATCGCCACCTCCAAGTGGAGCATGTCGCGTCCGCGGGTTACCAAGATCGGCAACCACGTGTTCACTCGGTAGAGCATACAGGCAGTGTAGCAGGAGAGGATGGCCCCCGCGGCCGTCCTCTTTTTTTGCGCCGAATCCGCGAAAAGCATGGAAAGCCCCCCCATTCCCGCACGATATCCCATGTTTCCCCACCCTCATTTCGACAGTAACTTCGCCAGGGTTCCTTTATGATATAAATATCATTTGGAAGTTGGAAGAGTAGTAGACACGGAGAATCGATCCTATCCCTTGCCGCTCCGGCTTACCGGGCCACGATGCCCGAAGACTTCACAACCGCCATCCCGGTCCCTGCCCGGCCGTTTGTTCTACGGAGAGTGCGGTTGTATAATCGAATGGGGGCGTAAATAAGCATGTTCGCACAAGAAACCACGGTGGATGTCCGATTGACCCATGATCTCGCCAAACAGCTCGGGATCTCCGACAGTTCGCTTCGCAGGTGGTGCCGCATTCTGGAATTCCAAGGATACCAATTTGTGCTCGGCGAAGACGGCGCCCGGGTATTCCGGGAGAGGGACATGGCCGCGCTGCAGCGGTTTCAGATTCTCGTGAAGCACAAACGCATGAATCTGGAAGATGCCGCCAAAGAGGTCATGGATGCCGAGGCAGGCCGACCCGAGGACGAGCCTGCGGCCTTTGAAGCGCAGCTCACCGCGCTGCAGCCGGCCGGGGAGGTACCTGTGCCCCAGGCGGATCTCATAGCCCATCTCAAGACCACGATCGAGACCGAAGTGCGGATGGGACTGCTCCCGGAGCTGCTTACGCTGAAGCAGACGATCAATGAGATGGATTTTGAACTGCAGGAGCTCAAAGTCCGGAGCAAAAAAATGCAGCAGCAGTTCGCCGAGCAGCAGCAGGAGCTCTTCACGCTGAAAGGCTACATCGAGAACCGGGTCGAACAGCGGGATAAGGAACTCATGTATGCGCTGCGCGAGATCCAGCAGACGAAGACCCAGATCGCCGCCTCCCGTGACCGGCGGTGGTGGAAGTTCTGGACGTGGAGCGAGCCTCAGCGGGGATAGACGGAGAGCATCCGCCAGGATAAGGAATCTGCTGCGAAGGTGTCATTCCCCTATCTCGATAGGCAAACAAGACAGGGGGACCTTGCCCATGAAAATTTATGTAGTGCTTTCCTTTACGGAAGAAGAACTGATCAATGTGTATGTAGGCGAAGACGAGGAACGGGCCCTGGCGCTGCGCCCTGAAGAATTCGACAACTGCGATGCGCTCTTCGTGGAAATCTGGGAGGATGGGGAGAAGATCGACGATTTCCGGCTGGAGCCTGAATCTCCCCTACTCGATGAGCCGGACTCTGGATTGGAACCTGGATAAGCGGTCAATGAGCAGCTTGGACAAAGCAGCCATGGCGACCAGGCTCAGCATGGAGAGGTGCGAGTTCCAGTGCTTCTCCATATAGATGCCGGCCAGCTTCATCAGCGGCAGGGCGATATAGGATAAGGCGAAGCTGAACGCACCGAGTGCCAGGAGGTATTTCCTCCATGGGGAGAAATACTGGTACACCAGTGTCAGGCCCATCGGGATGAAGAACAGGTTGGCCGGCAGCATCGTCGGAATGATCGGCTCGAGCTGCATCCGGTAATCATACCAATCCTGCGCCGTAGCCAGGTCGTCCAGATTCTTGTTCAGAAGATAGATCGCGCCGTAGTAGGCGGTCATGCGGAGGGCCTGCTTCTTGTCTATGAGCAGCAGCAGCGCTCCGAGCGAGAATACACAAGTCAAGGCAAGCATCCACCACTGCCATGTAAAGAGCGTATGCTGGTACCAGAAGTCCCAGCGGAGCTCCGTGAGCTGGTTGGACAGCTTGTCGATTTTTTTGCCCATCGCTTCCATTGCGGAACCTCCTCCGGTCGTTACATCAGCCCTCTTGTTCTTTACGGGTACGGTTCCCTGTTTCTCCCTGCCCTATGCGGGAGGGAGCCGCTTCTTGATGCAGCCGCATACGATATGAGCTATAGGAATGAGGATCCTCTCTTTGAGGAAAAGTAAGAGGTATAGGCTGCCCGTGCGAAGGGGCGCACTCCGGTCTGCGGCCCGGGAGGCGCCCTCCTGAAAGGAGAACCCCATGATTGCTTTTCTGCTGTGCGCGATGCTTCTGCTCTACCCCTTATTCCTCGACATCCTGGATATCCGGAGCCTGCAGGATGTGCGGGTCATCACGTATTTGCTCCCCTATACGATGGGATCCCTCGGCTTCACGATCATTCTCTCGGGCATCATCGATCTGTTCAAAACCAAAGAGGATTCCGGAGCGAAGTAAGTAAGCCATGGGGGCTTCCGCCTACGAATAGCGGACTAGGGGATGGCGAACTCCAGCACGCCCAAAAAGACGGCATGAGCTCAGGGCCCATGCCGTCTTTTGGTCGTATGTTCTTCGGTGACCGGCGAGGTGATTATCTCCGGTCCTCTTGTTCGTCCAACCGGTCTTCCTTGCGCTCCTGGCGCATCTCCTGGACCGGATTCTGCAGCACACGGTCTTCGCGTTCGTCAAGCAGGTCCTCCTGGCGTTCCTGCTGCATCTTTCGTCTTCGAATCTTCGCAGCCCGTCAACGCAGAGAGCAGCAGTCCCGCCGCCAAGATGGCTTTTACTCCCCGTCGGTTCCTCATGAATATAACCTCCCCTTGGGTGTTAAGTCTTGTTCAGCGTTAGATTGCGCTGTCAGGGGAGGTTTTATTTACAACACGGGATTCGGCGTTATTTCGCGACCGTCACGATCATGCTGCCGGTGACGCCCGAGCCGTCCTTCGCAGCCGCCACGACCTTCACCGTACCGGCGCCTTTGCCTGTCAGCTTGCCGTTCCCGTCGATGACAGCGAACGGGGTGGCCGCGCCGTTCAGGCCGACCACTTTCCAGCTTACGGACGGATCGGAAGCATACACGGGTATCACGGCCGCTTTCATCTGCAGTGTGGAACCGATGCGCACTTTGTTCGTGCCCTCCGCAGAGCTTACCTTAATCTGGAACACTTTCACCGGCTTCGTGATCGTGATGAAGGCGCTGCCCTTCACGCCGGAGCCGTCCGCCGCTACGGCGAATACTTTGACGATGCCCGTCGACTTGGCCTGAAGCAGTCCATCCGCCGTAATCGCCGCAATGCTTGTGGTGCCGCCGAATTGGCTCTGTACCTTCCACACCACCGCCGGGTCCGCGGCGTCAGCAGGCAGCACCGCCGCCTTCATCTGAAGCGTTCGGCCAGCTACCACGGCTGTCGCTCCGCCGGCGCCCGATACGGTCACTGAAGTTACCTTGACATTCGGCACGATCACTACGTCCAGGAAGCCCGCTGCACCCGAGCCGTCCTTGGCAGCCGCCGTGACCCGCACGGTTCCTGCCGCCTTGGCCTGCACGGTACCGTCTGTTCCGACGGCTGCCAGCGCTGTCGACGACCCGTCCGGATTCGTCACCGACCAGGTGACGGAAGCGTCTGTCGCGATCAAAGGAAGAACCAGCGCGGACATACGAAGCGTACCGCCCTCGCGCACTTCCGCTTTGCCGCCCTCGGCGGCGACGGAGACGCTCTTCGCCTTAATGGCATTGACATACATATGCGGTGCGGCCGGCTCGCTCATGCCCTGCCCCAAGAAGAAGCTCGGGTGCGGCGGCTGGTTATAGCCTACGTTCTGCCAAGCTACCGCCAGACGGTAGTTCGGATCATGCATCAGGGTACGGATGCGGTGCTCCGTCGGTGCCGTCGTCGTATAGATGCGCAGCTCCGAAGAATCCTCCGCCTTCCAGATGACCTCCTCGCGCCAGTCGCCGAACAGATCCGCTTGAAGGGCCGGCGTGGACTTCGTCCCGTTATTCGACGAGCTGCCTGCCGCGGTATACAGGTTGTTCGTCACCTGCGCGTTATAATCCCACTTGTCGATCCGGTTGGAATCGAGCAGCTCGCGCATCAGATCCCCATCCCACCAGATGCCGAAGTTCGTCGAGGAAGGAATCGCTGTCGAGATCTTCTCCCCTTTGGCGTTGTAGAGTCCCGATATCGGAATATGCTGCGCATTGGTGATCGTAGCGCTCCACATCTCTTCCCCGGCATAGTTCGGGTCGATATCCGCGGACATCCCCCGCCCGGTGTCGATGCCTGTCCAGACGCCCCACAGTATCTCGCCGGTCTCGGCATCCCGCATCTCCATGCCGTACGGCGAATCCGTATGCTCGTGCACATCGAACTGCTCGAGCCCCGGCCGCGCAGGATCGAGATCCCCGAGGTGCTGCGCATCCCCGTGGCCAAGCCCTGTCGAATAGAGACCGGTTCCGTCGTCGTCTACCGCCATGGCGCCGAAGGTGATCTCGTCCTTGCCGTCTGCGTCCACATCCCCGACCGTGAGGTTATGGTTGCCTTGTCCGGCATACGCGCCCTTGCCCTCGTCATTCGTATCGAACCGCCATACCTTCGTCAGCTGTCCGTCGCGGTAATTGTAAGCGCTGAGGACGGTTCTGGTGTAGTAGCCGCGGCTAGTAATGAGGCTTGGACGCTCGCCGTCCAGGTAAGCAACAGCCGCCAGGAAGCGGTCTACCCGGTTGCCGTACGCATCGCCCCACGAGCCGACGTCGCCGCGCGGCGGATCATACTCGGTCGTCGCCAGCGCGCGTCCCGTAGCGCCTTCGAACACCGTAAGATATTCCGCGCCCTGCAGGATATACCCCGAGCTGTTGCGATGGTCCGCATCCACCCTGCCGATGACCTGCCCGGCAGCGTCCACGGTGCCGTCCGCCGTCTTGAAAGCGACCTCCGCCTTGCCGTCGCCGTCGAGGTCATACGCCATGAACTGCGTATAGTGCGCACCGGCCCGAATGTTCGGCCCAAGGTTGATTCTCCACAGCCGCGTTCCGTCCAGTTTGTAGGCATCCATGTAGACGATGCCCGTGTAGCCTGCCTGCGAATTGTCCTTGCTGTTGGAGGGGCTCCACAGCATGACGATCTCGTATGTGCCGTCGCCGTCCAGGTCGGCCGCACTAGCGTCCCCCGCAGAGTAGGAGTAAGGCAGGCCGTCCTTCGTCACATCATCCGCCGGCTTCTGGACCGGCACGGAGAGATAATCCTTCTGCCAGACGGCCGTTTCCCCGGAAGCGGCGCGTTCCACGCCGTCCGCCACCACCGTCAGCTTGTACTTCGATTCCACCGTACCCGACGCATCGAGGAAATTGGTGCTGCCGGTGATCGGCGAAGCGTTCAGCTTGACGCCGTCGCGGTATAGATTGAAGGCTACCGTACCCGGATCCTGGCCGAGCATCCTCCAGCCGGCATAGACGCCTCCGCCAGTCTTCACGGCCACGAACGCCCGGTCGATATTCTCCATCTGACGCGAGAGTACGGTCACCGCCGGCGAAGCCAGCGTATCCGACGGCTCGGAGACGCCGCCCGCACTAACGGCTGCCACCCGGTAGTAATAAGGGATCGTCGTCAGCACTTCGTGATCCGTATACGTCAAGTCACGGGTCTTGCCGACAAGCACGAACCTGCCGTCCGCTTTCTTCGAGCGGTAGAGATTGTACGTCTGGGCCCCTTCGACCGCTGCCCAGCCGAGCGTGATGTCGTTCTTGCTGACCGTCCCCAGGGCAAGTCCGTCCGGCTTCGCAGGAACCGGGACGGACGGGTCGATCATCGAGACGCCCAGCGCCTTGGAGGCGACACTCTCGACACCGGCGCTGTCCACGGTCGTGACCGTGTACTCATAGCTCATGCCAACATCTGCCGTGGCGTCCGTATAGGCGGGCTCCGCCGACACGCCGAGCCGCTTCGCGGATGGGGCGCCTGCATCCTTACGGTAGACGCGGTATTCCGCCGCTTCCTCCACGGCGCTCCAGACGAGCTTCACCGAGGGCTGCGAAGGATCGAGCTGGAGGCTCTCCGCCTGGAGCCCGCCCGGCGCCTGCAGGACCGGTGTGATCTCCACGCCGTTCGCGATCGAATTCACCCCGGCCGCCGAGCTGCCGAAATAGAAGTTCATCTGGCCGTCTTTGACTTCGACCCCGTTGAACACCTTCTCGGCCACAGAGCCTTTGCCTGAGGACACGGTGCCGTAATCTTTGCCTTCGATGCTGACGACCGTACGCGCTGCACCGGTGGGCAGCATCTCGCCGATGAACGCTTTGACCGAATACAAGCCGTTCGGCACATCCACCTTGAACTCGTACCCGCCTGAGCGCATCAGGAAGTCGCGCTGGAGGTTCGTGCCGATCGCACGGTCCCGGCCGTCCATCCCGGCAAGGGAGGTAAGTCCGTACCCTGTTTCCGGCGTATACAGGGTCATGGTCGTGACTTGGGTATACCCGGATTCGACCGGGCTGGCCGGCAGACCGAAGTCGTACTTGTACAAAGCTTCTTTGGTCCGGAGGAGCAGCTCATCCGACTTCTCGGATTCGCCCCGGCCGTTGACAGCGGATACGCGCAGGGCGTACTGCACTCCCTCGGCCATCCCGCCGAGCGAGATCGTCGGCACGGTCGCCGTACCGACCAGCGTCTCTTCCGTACCGGCGGCCGGCCTGCGGTAGATCTTGTAGATCTCCGCCCCCTGCACGGCGTTCCACTTCAGAACCGCTCCCGCATTGGAGATGGAAGAGGCGGCCAGTCCGTCCGGCTTCGCCGGAACGGCAGCCGGCGGCTCCACATCCTGGACCAGCGGCGAGATCGCGAGGCCGAGATCCTTCACCGATCCGGAGATGATGCGGGCCAACTGGATTGCGCCGTATTCCTGGAAGTGGGTATTGTCCTGCGACCCGTTCGGGAACGCCTGGTAGATGCCCGGCTCCACATGCAGGAAGACGGACAAGGTGGCGGCCGCACCGATCGAGTCGTAGTAGGCCCGGCTCAGCGAGCTGAGATCGACGAGCTTCACGTCCAGCTCCGCCGCCACTTCTTTCATGCCGGCCACATACTCGGGGAAGCTGACGTTGAACTTCTCCGTCTCCGGATTGTAATCCCGGCGGCCTACCGGCGTGACGAACACCGGCTCGGCTCCGCGCTGCCTGGCTCCATTCACGTAAGTCTTCAGGTAATTCTTGTAATCCGGCACGGAAGCATACCGCTCCGGCACCGAGATCGTAGCGTCATTATGCCCGAACTGGACGAAGAGATAGTCGCCCGGCTTCAGCTGGCGCAGCACGGTGTCGAGACGCCCCTCCACGATGAAGGACTTCGAGCTGCGCCCGCCGATCGCATGGTTCTTGAACTCCACGCCGGAGCCGAAGTAGCGCGGCAGCATCTGGCCCCAGCCCGCTTGCGGCTTCCAGTATTCGTCGTAGGTCTGCACCGTCGAATCGCCGGCAATGTAGACGGTCGGCACTTCGCCCGGGGTGCGGTCTGGCAGCTTCGTAATGACGAGCGCGTTGATCTTCGGCTTGGCCCCCGAGAAGGCCAGATCGAGCGTACCGTCGACCAGCGCGATGTCGAACGACTGCTCCAGGAACTCTCCCGCATTCTTCGCGGTGAGCGGCAGCTTCTGGATCGATTCGGCGGCAATGGCCACCTCTGTCGCTTCCAGCGTGTCGCCGGCGGTCACCGACACGTGATAATCGCCACTCGGCAGATCGACCCGGAAGGTGGTGCCGGACGGCGAGACGAAGTCGCTCTGGAGCGGATCCGCCGTACCCCGGTCTCCCGATCCGACCTTGGACGGATCGGCGAAACCGTAGTGCAGCTCGCTGGTATATGCGGCCCAAGCGTTCACCTGCAGGTAGCCGGGAGCGACGGCCCCCGGGCCGAAGTCGAACTTCTGCGTCGTGCCGGCCGGAAGCGGCCCCGCTGGCTGGTAGATCCAGCTCGCCGCCGTATTCGAAGCTTCGGAGACCCCTGCCGCATTGTAGGCCGCGATGCGGTAGTAGTGCACGGTCGCCGTATCGGCAGCGGTATCCGTGTAGGAGGCGGTGCCGCTTGTGCCGATCTCGGCAAACGGCCCCTCAGGCGCCTCTGCCCGGAGTATACGGTAGCCGCCGGCGCCGGAGGACGCCGTCCACTGCAGCGAGACCGCGCCCGGCTCCACACGGGTGACCGAGAGAGCGGACGGGACGCCCGGAAGCTGCTGTGACACGCGGACTTCCGCCGTGACCGAAGTGCTTGGAGCGGACTCCAGCCCGGAGGCGTTCACGGAAGTGACGCGGTAATCATACGCTGCGCCTAGCGCAACCCCCCGGTCCGTGTAGACCGCATCCGTCACGCCGCCGGCCACAAGCCCATATGCATCAGCGCCGGATGGAGTCCGGTACAGCTGGTAATATACTGCGTCTGTGACGCTGCCCCACTGCAGGGATACCGAAGCGGGATCGCTGTAGGAGATGCCCGTGACGGTAAGCGCTTGCGGTACGGCCGGAGCCGAAGCCGCCGCGCTTTCGATCACCACGCCGTTCAAGTAGCCTCCGGCTCCCGCCCCGCTGATCGCGAGAGTCAATTGCCCGTCCCGGACGGTCGTCCGGTACTTGCCCTGAGTCACCGACTGCCGGGCCGTGATCGCTCCCTTCGCTTCCCCTTCGAGCGCAATATTCGTCTTGGTCGTGGAGGTGCCTGCAAGCAGATCTCCCGAATAGACCGTGACGTCATACTCACCGTTCGGCACATCCGCCATGAAGGTGTAATCAGGATTCAGCACAAAATCATTGAGCAGATCGTCGCCGCCGGACCGGTTGCGCGAGACGACCGTCCGATCGAGCCCATACCCCCGCTCCGCCGTGTAGAGCAGCGATTCGCTCACCCCGGTGAAGCCGGCCATAACCGGACTGGCTGCCGTACCGAAGTCGAACTTTTTGACGACTTGGGCTGCCGTTTCGGCCCGGGCAACGCCGCTGCCCGCAGGGATTCCTGCCGACAAAGCACCAAATACCATAACCGCGCTCATGAAAGCGCATACTTTTTGCCGCACCTTTCTTCTCATCTTACTGCATTCCCCGCTTTCCGAATGTTCATATCCACCTTGATACCATCATGAATTCCTTGGGCGCCTGCCCCGTTATGGGTCTGCTGACCATGCAGCCTAAGCCCCGATCCTCCCCTTCCGTCCTGCCTTCTGCAATGATCTTACTCTGCCTCGTGCGTTTTGGACATGCAAAAATCCGTAGTCTTTGTTCAAAAATCCGCTCATTCTGGGTAAAAACGACAAAAATACGAGACCGCTTCCTGCGGTCCCCTCCGTTAAACATAAGAAAAACGCCCGTCGGCGTCCTGTAAGATCTCTGCGTGCCAGTCCTTACGTTGGTGCACGGCGAGGGAATGGGCACGGGGTTCCAGCTGTTTATCGTTTATATAAGATAGATATGATTACGGGTGCGGTCGCTTTCTATTCACTTTCTGTCATTCGCCGAATCAGGATCTCAAGTCGGGCTTCTGCGCTGCTGAGCTCCGCATGCACCGACTCCAGGCCCTCCTCGTCCTTCATTCCTTCTCCCTGAAGCGCCCGCGTCATTTCCTTTGCCTTCCGGACCGTCTGCAATAAGGTTTGTGCTTGAAGCGGCGCGTTCCCTGTCTGCTCGGGAGCTCTCTCTTTATCGATATGCTCCGCAAGCTTCTTCATGTGGCCCAGAATCTCGCGCTCCACCAGATGTTCAGGGGTGGCTTGAAGGTAGAGCGAAGAGAACGAACGCACTAATCTGGCATGGGGCGCCCGGTAGATCAGTTTGATTTCCTCATCCACGGACTTCAGAACGCCTTGGCACACAACCCCTGCGTAATCCTTAAGCCTGCCATCCCCCACTTTCCAATGATACGTGCCTATCAATTCTTCCTTGCCCTCTTCCCCGGCAGCCCCGCGGCGCCATACGTACACTTCCGTCTCCATCTATCCAGACACCCCGATCCGCATATTCTTTTCACCGCTGCCGTTCTCTCTGCCTGTCCTAAGATTCCTTCCCCGGCAGCTCCGCGTCTCTCCCGATTCCTCTCACGTCTGCTGCATGAACCCGTCCTGTATTGGAAAATATATCATACATGATAAGGAGGAGACTGCATGCACCTTGCGTTTGCCGTAATGATAATCCTTGCCGCTTGGCGGTGGGCCGATTGGCGCAACTGGAAACAGTACCATTCCTCCATGCTGTTCATCACAGCCGGCGGGTTCCTCTACGAATACCTTACGAAAGACCAGACGATGTGGAAATTCCATCCGGACTTCTTATATAATCAAACGGTTACGGTAGTAGTGTATGCCATTGTGACGATGCCGCTCTCCGTTCTCCTCTTCCTATCCCTGTATCCGAGGACACCCGGAAAGAAGCTTCTCCATCTCGCCCTCTGGGTGGGTATTTATGCCTCCGGGGAATGGGCGCTCCATGCCTTCGGCAGAATCTCTTACCAGCACGATTGGAACCTGGCGTATTCCGTCTTGTTCGATATCATGATGTTCCCGATGATTCGACTTCACCATAACCGTCCCTTGCTGGCTTACGCACTCTCCGTCCCCATTGTCGTCACGCTGATCTATTTGTTTCACATCAAGCTTCAATAATCAAGTTCAGTAATCAAGTCCAATAATCGGACACGAGGGGAGGCGGTGGAGGGAGGCGCCAAAAGTCATCCGTCCGTCGGAGTTATCCGGAATGCGCCTCCGAAGCAGGGGGACGTCCGGCCCAAAGGAGCTCGTTCCCATGACAGACTGGAATCAAATCAATATACTGGAGGAAGCCAATCAAGATAAACAGGCCTTCCTCTTATTAAAAAAGGCTTGGACGGAAAGCGGCCCGAATCTGCCTCTGGCGGTCAGACTCGGTTTTTTGTGCTGGTATGCCCTGGTGGAGTGGGGCTGCAGCAAACCGGCGGACGCTGCCGAGGAGGATTATGACTCCTTCGAGAGCACGCTCCAAGAGGTGACGAAGCAGGGGATGCGCTGCTTTGCCGGGGACCCCGGCTTTTTGTGGTTCTTTGGATATGCCATCACCCTTTTTCCCTACCACTTTGGAGACTATGAGGAGTGGCACGCCATAGGGAGCCGGATGCTGCTGCAGGCTCACCGCCTGCGGCCCCACGACCCGTTCATTGAGATGCTCTATTGGGGCAGCCAGCCCTCCTCTTCAGCCGCGTATGCCGTGGCACGCAGCAAAGCCGCCCTCACCGCCAAAGAACGATTCGCAGGCGGCGGACGGTTCCAACGCTATTTTCTTGATCTGGTCTGCCGGATGTAACCGATTCTGAGCTCTCGGAAGCTTTGCCCGGCCGGTGCCAATCCACTATACTAAGAGCATGCCCCGCCCAGTCCTCAAGGCTCGGGAGACTCACTCTGCCAGGGGCAGGGAGAAGGCGCCGGCTTATTTGAAAAACAGCCGGATCACGTACATCACCAGCGAAAGCAGCACGCTGACCACGAGGCAGGTCACGATAGGAAAGTAGAATTTGACATGTTCCTTCTCGACCGCGATATCGCCGGGAAGCTTGCCTAAGGGCAGGAACCGGCCGGCGAGGGACCACAGCAAGCCCGCCAGAATCAGGACAATGCCGGCTGCGATGAGCATCTTCGGTATGGAACCCATGGATTGCATCCGCTCCCTTCGTATATGATTCCAGAGTGTGCTGCGCTCCAAGAGCCTTGGGGCACCAATGATACCTATTGTACCCGGGTGCGGCCCTCCTGCACAAGCCGCGCCCCACCCGAATACCGATACCCGCCGGAGTTCTCCAGGGGACGATCCGGCGGTCCGAAGGAGCCGACAGTCCGTTATGTACCGTAACCGTAAAGAAGCCGAAGAAGAAATCATCCGCGGATACCAGCGGGACGAACAAATGATGATCCTGGTGTTCGCCCAGTGGTGCGTGAACCAGGGGCTCGACCCGCACGAAATGTATCTGCGCGCTTATCCGGACCAAGCCGAGAATCCGGCGCTGGCCCAGGCCATCGAGCTCACAGTGCCGAAGGAGGAAGCCGGCGAGATCGAAGCCGAAACGGTGCTCGGAGTCCTCTCGCTGTTCGGCAACGACGAACTGGGCTTCGTGGTCACCGAGGAAGCCGACCGCCTGAAGAAGAAAAGACGCCCCTAGAACGCGTCCTACGCATGAAGGAGGTGCCTCATGAGTTCCATCCAAGGAATCCGCACGTCACGCCTGCGCAATTTTTTTGCTTTTCAGGGCGATCCGCTGGGATTCATGATAGGCCAGCTGCACGAAGGCGAGCTGGTCTCCCTGCGCACCAGCCGCACCAGGCCTACCTTCATCGTCAACTCGCCAAGGTTCATCCAGAGCATTCTCGTAACGCAGGATGCGTCCTTCCGCAAGGGGCGCTCGTCGGACGTGCTGCGCCGGACGATCGGCGACGGCCTGCTGACGACCGAAGGGGAAGCGCACGGTGCGCAGCGAAGATACATGCAGCCCGCCTTCTACAAAGAACGGATCCAGGCATACGCCGAGACCGTCCGGGATCTTACCCGCGCGGCGGCGGACCGGCTGAACCCCGGGGACATCGTATCCCTGCATGACGAGCTCATGCAGCTGACGCTGACGATCATCGCGAAGACGATGTTCGGCGCGGAGGTGGACGAGTTCAAAGCGGAGCTGGCCTCGGCCGTCAATGATACGATCGAGCGAACCGCGAAGACGCTGTTCTCGCCGCTGCTGCTCCCCCTCTCCTATCCGACCCCGGGCAACCGGGTGCACCGCAGAGCGATCCGCACCCTGGAGAGCATGGTCTATGAGGTCATGGATGCGGCAGCCCGGGATCCGGAGCGCTACCGGCTCACGCTGCTCGGCCTGCTGCTGGATACGAAGGATGAGCAGGGGGTACAGCTCTCCCGCGAAGAAATCCGGGACCAGATGATGACGATGCTGCTCGCCGGCCACGAAACCACCGCGAACCTGCTCACCTGGGTGTTCTACAGCCTGGGCCGCGAACCCGCTGCCGCCTCCAGGCTGTACGGCGAGCTGGATGCGCTGGCCGGCATGCAGGCGACCGCTTTCGAGACGTACCGCAAGCTCGATTACGTGCCGAAGGTGATCCAGGAAGCGCTGCGGCTGTATCCGCCAGCCTGGATGATCCTGCGGGAGTCGCAGGAGGAGGTCGCCATGCACGGCGATTCGTTCCCCGCCGGCAGCACGTTCCTGATCTCGCCGTATGCCATTCACCGCAACGGAAACGTGTTCGAGGAGCCGCTGGCGTTCCGTCCCGAACGCTTCGACGGCGGGGAGGCCGCTTGGCCCCGCTTCGCCTACTTTCCGTTCGGGGGAGGCTCCAGGGCGTGCATCGGCTCGAACTTTGCGATGATGGAGGCCGGTCTCATCCTCTCGAACCTGTGCGCCCGCCTTCGCTTTGAGCCGCTGGACCTATCGCCCGCCGTACCGGAACCGCTCGTGTCCCTGCGGATCCGGGGCGGCCTGCGGATGCGGGCGGTGCAGCGGTAGGGCGCCGGCCTTGGAGGGACGCCCACGGTTCCGCCGGAGGGCAGCCGCTGCAAAGAAGATCGGGCTGGATTACCGCCTCTTCCCGGGCCGGCGCAGCATGCCTCTACCGCAGGAGGCACCGTTCCCCTGTGCAGCTTGGTGAGCCGCTGCCGTTCCTAAGACGCAAAAGAGCCGTCCGGCGGTAACCGGGCGGCTCTTTTGCGTCTTAGGATCCTGCTTCCCTACCCTCTCGCCAAACTTGCGGCAGTCCGATCCTTGCGTAAGGGGGCCGGGGCAGGCCTCGACAGTTCGGCGCATTCGTCGAAGGTGAACTGCCGGCAGCCCGAGCACCGGGACGGACTGACCTTCGTCAGCGCATAAGCGATCGCTTCGCCTGTCCGGCGGAACAGCCGCTCTTCGCCGATGCGGGCACTCAGCCCGCTCGAATCCAGCACATGGCGGACGACCGGTGTGATCCCGGTGAGCAGCAGCGTGCCTCCGCGGGCCTTCACTTCATCCGCAATATCAGCCAGAGCCGCTTCCCCGGTCGTATCCATATCGGAGACCCGGCCCATGCGCAGCAGCAGAATTGGCTGCGGCCCGCCCGAAGCCAGCGTCTCCTTGATGCTGTCGAGGAAAGCCGGCGAGGTGCCGAAGAACAGCGGACCTTCCATCGTGAAGATCCCGATCTGCGGGCAGGCCCGCTCTTTACCGCCCCCGTGGGGCTTCACGAATTTGTCCTGCGGATCCGGCAGCGCGCCTTCGACGTGCAGCGTGCCGCTCATCCGCTTGATGAAGAGCACCGCCGCCAGGACGAGCCCCGCACCGACGGCCGTCGTCAGATCGGCGAACACGGTGAGCAGGAAGGTCACGACGAGTACGACCGAATCGCCCGTGCGCGTCTTCAGCACATGCAGGAATTCGCGGCGCTCGCTCATATTCCAGGCGACGAACATGAGCACGGGGGCCATGGCGGCCAGCGGAATATGGGAGGCATAGGGGGCGAATACCAGGAGCACCATCAGCACGACGAGAGCGTGGACCATGCCGGATACGGGCGAGGCCGCCCCGTTCTTGATATTCGTCGCCGTGCGGGCGATGGCGCCGGTGGCCGGGATGCCCCCGAAGAGCGGGGTCACAATATTCGCGATCCCCTGGCCGATCAGCTCCTTGTTGCTGTTATGCTTGTCTCCGCCCAACCGGTCGGCCACCATCGCCGACAAGAGGGACTCGATGCCCCCAAGCATCGTAATGACGAGGGCGGCCGGCAGGAGGCTCACCATGAGATCCCAGCTCAGAGCAGGGAACTGGAAGCTCGGCAGCCCGCTCGGAATCTCCCCGTAGGTCGAGCCGATCGTATCGATCTTGCCGCTGAAGAACACTACGGCTACGAGCGTCGCCGCGATCAGCCCCGCGAGCGCCCCCGGGATTTTGGTTGTGATGCGCGTGGTCAGCAGCAGGACGGACAGGCACACCAGTGCCGTACCTACACTGTACCAGTTCACGGTCTCCAGATGGACGGCGATCTCCCGCATATTCTCATGGAAGCTTTCTTTCTTCTTGATGTTGCGCAGACCCAGGAAGTGGGCGATCTGCCCGCTGAAAATAATAACGGCAATCCCTGCCGTGAACCCGATCGTGACCGGCCGGGGAATATACCGGATGATCGACCCGAGCCGCAGCAGCCCGAGCAGGACGAGCAGGACGCCGGACATCAGGCCGGCAATGAGCAGGTTCTCGTACCCATGCTCCATGACAATGGCGAACAGAATCGGCACAAAAGCTCCCGTAGGGCCGGCAATCTGGAACTTGGAGCCGCCGAGCAGCGACACGAGAAATCCGGCCAGAATGACCGTATAGATGCCGTACTCAGGACGCACGCCAGAGGCGATGGCAAAGGCCATCCCGAGCGGGATCGCCACGATTCCGACGATGAGCCCCGCCGCCAGATCTTTCTTGAGATGACCCGCCGTATACCCGGCGAATCGGCTGTCTCCTAACATTAGTTCAGTCCCCTTTCA
Source organism: Paenibacillus caseinilyticus (assembly GCF_027533645.1). Classification (GTDB taxonomy): domain Bacteria; phylum Bacillota; class Bacilli; order Paenibacillales; family NBRC-103111; genus Paenibacillus_G; species Paenibacillus_G caseinilyticus. The sequence goes on along the minus strand of NZ_JAQAGY010000010.1, from coordinate 194,255 downwards.
CTTGACTAACCGGCGGATGTCCCCGTTCAGGAGCCTGCGGCACCTGCCCGCGGCTGGACGGCGCCGCCTTCCACCACCACATCGAGCCGGCCGGTCGAAGGATGGATGACCAGCCCGTGGACCGGAACGGAATCCGGGAATAGGGGATGAGAGCGGATCATGCTGACGCTGTTCGCCACGCTCTCCTCGATATGCCGGAACCCGGTCAGCCAGCCCTTCAGATCGATCCCCGCCTGGGTCAGCGTGTTGATATGCTCCTCCGGAATGCCGTACCGCTTCGCGCTCTCAAGCACATTGGCGCTCTCCAGATTCGCCATCCCGCATTCATGATGACCGATGACGCACACTTCCTCCGCTTTCAATTCATAGATGGCGAGCAGAATGCTCCGCATAATGCTGCCGAACGGGTGCGAGACGACCGCCCCGGCATTCTTGATGATTTTGGCGTCTCCGTTGCGCAGCCCGAGCGCCTGTGGCAGCAGTTCGAGCAGACGCGTGTCCATGCAGGTGAGGATTACGAGCTTTTTGTCCGGAAACTTGGTGGTCTGATACGGCGTATACCTCTTTTCCTCGACGAACACCCGATTATGCTCCAGCATTGTGCGAATAGTTGACATCTAATTTACCCTCCATTCAATATTTTAGTAGAAAATAATTTAATAATATTACTTTTTATAGATTATTTTCCATTTATTATGATATATAAGTAACATTAAGCTAACCTTAAAGAAAGATAAATTTTACATGTTCATTTTATGAACATGTTAGGTTAACTTATCTATACGCCAAGGGATGCAAGACAAACGCGCATTGTCCTTAAAGGACGATGCGCGTTTATTAGAAAGATGACAGGATCGAGCCCTGGCGGGATATACATTCTTAGATATACAAAAGAAACGCCCTCCCCTTCCTCAGGGAGCGGCGTCTTTCGGCAGCCTTCATTCCAATTACACCAACCCAACCTATCCGATGCCGTATAAGGATGCCATACAGTCTACGAACATTTTGTTATAATCCTGGCGGGACAAATCCCGGCTGCACGCAATATCCCTGCCGAGAAACGCATGCCAGGTGATTCGAATGCCGTCTTTCTTATACACAAAAAGATCGGGCTGGAGCTGGAACGTCTCGTTCTCGAATTCCGGGACGTTGTTGTAATCCAGCTTCCCGCCTCTCTGTTCGGCTACCAAGGTAGCCAGCAGAATCAGCATTTTGAACGGATCGTCAAAGATTTCATACTGGGTCTCCATCATGGTTCACGCTCCCTTTCGAATTACTGCCATCTTACACCAGGAAGCCTTCCAGGCATAGGACTTGGGGCCAGTTCATGAGGATATCGAAGAAACTGGTGAGGATCCTATAGATTAGGACTCTTCCCCGCTCTCTCCAGTATGTTCAGCAGACTCTCCGTCCAACCCCGGAAGCTAAGGATCTAGCCAAGCACGACATCGCCCGCCAGCTCCAGCTCCGCGAACAACCCGCCCAGCACCATATGGTGATGCCCGATAATCTGCTGGGCCGTCAGCGTCCCGTTGTCGAAGGTCGTGTGGCCGTCACGCACGAGCACTACGCTGTAGCCTAGCCCGTACGCGGAACGGCACGCCGTATCTACGCAGTATTCCGTCTGAATCCCGGTGATGACGAGCCTCCCGATCCCTTCCGCTTGGAGCCTCTCATGCAGATTCGTGTTCAGGAACGGGTCCGCATGGGTCTTCATCAGCACCCAATCCCCATCCTGCGGTCCAATATCCGGATGGATATGCCACAGCGGCTGACCCTCCCCCCTCGGGGTCCCCTCCCCTTCGGTATACTGCAGATAAACGACCGGAACGCCGGCCCCGCGGGCTCTCCCGATCAGCGGCCCCAGCACTTCGAGCAGCTCCGCGCCGCGGTATAACGCCGGCCCTCCATAATCCTTCCATAGGAACGGAGCCACCTGTACATCGACGACAAGCAGCGCGGTTTTAGTCAGCCGCTTCCTCATCCGCCTCTCCCTCCTTCCGTTTGTTATACCCCTGTTCCCCGTAAGGCTGAAGCTTCTGCAGCCACTTGGCCTCCAGCTTCTTCAAGGCATCCTTGGCGTCAAAATATCCCGTCTCCTTGCGCTGCAGCACTTCAAGCACCTCCATCTGAAAGGCCGCGTCCCCGTACTTCGTCCAATCGGCCTGCAGCGCTTTGTTCTTGTGCACGCCCATGGATAGCTCAAGCCTCTTGCCGTTCATCGTGCGGAAATTCGGCGTACTGGCCACCCACCGTTTTCCGGTATTGGTATGGATGATTTGATATACCCCGCCTTCGGTTTTCGTCTCTTTGTACTGTTGAATCAGTTCGCTTCTGCGTTCCGATGGTTTCATCCTGTTCACTCCTCGATAGGCAACACAATCTTTTTGACTGTGTTTGTTTAATTATATATAGACATTTTATAATTTTGTTTGATTTAATGTCAACCTTTTTCCACAACATCTTCTGCCTCCGGGCTGATCTGCCGGCTCATATGGACAAGCGCAGACAATTTTCCGGCCAACAGGACATAGCAGCATACAGAAATGGAAGGGAACCCTGGGCTAAAATGAAAACGTTAACAAGAAGGAGCGGTCCGTTGTGACCATCCCGCCCGCATCCCGTTCACCCTACTGCATGTCCGGGCGTATTCCCATTCCCTATGAAGCCAGGAGGTTCCAACTATCATGACCATCCAACCTTGGAATACTCGGCGGCTGTTGTCCGCCGTCTGTGCCGCAAGCCTGCTCCTGCCCGCCGCCCCCCACGCTCTGCAGGCGGCCGAATCCACTTCCTCCGCACCGATCCGGATTGTCGACGCGAAGGCGGTCTCGCCGACGAAGATCCGCGTGACCTTAAGCGGCCGGCTGGCCTCGCTGCAGCCCTCGGACTTTGAAATTCAGCCGGCGCTCGGGGACTGGTACAGCCTGAATCCACAGCTTTCGAGCCCCTACGCCGTCAAAAAAACCGTGATGACCACGGACCGGGAGGGACGTACGGTCCTCACGTTCGAGACGGAGCAGGCGCTGAACCCCGATGCCACCTTCACGCGGACGCCGGCCGAGAACCCGAAGAGCGTCCCCTTCCTGAACGCCGCTTACTATACGGGAGACCGGGAGGCGGACATCCGGCAGGCGGATAACCTGCTGGGCTGGCAGATGCCCCACGGCGGCTGGTACAAGATGGGCGACAAGTACAAGCGCGCCTGGGACGGGAAGGAAGCCAAATCCGACTGGCTGGCTCCGGACGGCACCGAGCTCGGAACGATCGACAATAATGCGACGACGAACGAAATCCTGTTCTTGTCGATCATGTATAAGGAAACCGGCGATGAACGGTACCGGAGCGCGGTGCTCCGGGGCTTCGAGTTCCTGGAGAAGCTACAGTATGCCAGCGGCGGATGGGCGCAGGTCTACCCGGCGCGGGGCAATTATTCCGATTATGTCACCTATAACGACAATGCGATGATGCGGGTCATGAACGTGCTGCGGATGGCCAAGGAGTCCCAATATCCGTTCAACTCCGGTCTGCTCCCTGCGGAAAGCAAATCGAAGCTGCAGGCGAGCCTCGACCGCGGCCTGGATTATATTCTGAAGTCGCAGATCTTAGTGAACGGCAAGCTCACCGCCTGGTGCGCGCAGCATGATCCGCTCACCTACGAGCCCCGCGGCGCCAGGGCTTACGAGCACCCTTCGATCTCCGGTTCGGAGTCCATCGATATTATCAAATATTTGATGGCGCTGCCGGAGCAGACGCCGCAGGTGAAGAAGGCGGCCGAGAGCGCGCTCGCCTACTTCGAGGAGAGCAAGCTAAGCGGCATCAAATACGTATCCGCCGATCCGAACAACGTGTACTTCGTGCCCGATCCCGCTGCCGACACCTGGTACCGGTTCTATGATGTCGCCACGAACCTCCCCATCTTCTCGGGACGCGACGGGATCATCAAGCACAACATCCTCGAGATCGAGGCCGAGCGGCGCAACGGCTACCGCTGGGCCGGCTCCTGGGCGCAGAAGCTGCTCGCCACCGTCAAGAGCACGGGCTATTACGAAGGCCGCGTCTATGTCAAGATCGTCGGCAGCGCCTCTGCATCCGCCTCCGGTGCCCTGCTTGCCGCAGACGATCTGAGACGGATCGAAGACGGCATCCGTCCGGAGCTGCATGTGGATGAGCCGGGCCGGAAGACCGGCAGCCACTACCAGACAAGCAGCAGCTCCCTCTCCCTGTCGGGATCGCTCAGCGAAGCGGGCACGGTGAAGGTGAACGGCGCAGAGGCTCCCCTGAGCGGCGAACGGGCCTTCCGCTCCCAGCCTGTAGACTTGAAGCCGGGCCGTAATGTCATTACCGTATATGCGGTAGACCGGGCCGGCAACAAGTCGGAGCCCCAGCAGGTGAATATCGTACGGACCGGCCCGAAGTAAGCTGGCAGCCGGCAGGCGTCCTATAGAGGGCATACGGCGTCGCCCTTAAAGGACCATGCCCGTTTATAAGAAATACAAGAAGACTTCGATCGAGCTCTGGCGAGATATTTTCTAGTATTTGCACCAAAAAGGTCACACCCCTGTCCGGTACCGGACAGGGGTGTGACCTTTTCTTTTTTGTGCAGCCCTGCTGCGCACGGCTCTTGGAGAAGGAACGCGGCGGTGCAGAGCACTTGTTCGGAAAGCAGAAAGCGTGCGGGCTCGAGTTGTTCCTCAATCGACCCGCCTCCCCCATTCCATGTGGAAAACTAAAGGGAGAACCTAAAGGGATTCCCGGTAAACAGGTCGCTGCCGTACTGCCATTGTTTGACCAGCTCGGGCTTGGTAACAGCAGGAATGCGAGCGGTCCTAGCCGTCGTACCGCAGCTGCTCCTCTTCGGCTATGCTCTGCAGGTCCAGCGCATTCACCGTAACGATACGATACCCCGGCACCCGCTCCGCATGCTTCAGCGCCATCTCCCGGATGAACCTTGGCGAGCCTTCCTGCTCTTCATCATAGACGAGCAGCAGCCCGTCGGTATTGCGCAGCAGGAACCGGTCCTTCTCCTTGAACTGCCAGGGGCCGTCATATTTGGTCTTCGTGACGCTGTTCACATAATCGGCCCGGCCGGTCACACTGCGGTAACTGTTCTGCTTGTCTTCGCTCCAGTTTTCTTCCGGTTCCAGGAAGGGCGTGATGACGGCCAGCTGCAGCGCCCAGCCCTCCCCCTTCAATTCGAGCGCCGTTTCTGCCGCCCAGAACTCCACGCCCCACTGGCCGCTGACAATCACCCATTCGAGGCCATCGTCCAGCAGCGACAGCAGCTGTTTGCGGATCGCCTTCTTGATGATGGGGATGCCGGGATGCTTCAGCGAGAAGATGCCGAGCTCCGACGCTTTGTATCCGGTAACCAATACACGTTTCAACAGGGTAACGCTCCTCTGTCTGCACCTCATAGGAGTGCGGCTGTTCTGACCTCTGTAGGATTCCACGCCCGCCGGCCCAAACCCTGCTCCTCCACCCAAAAATAATCGGGACGCCCGCACCAATGCAGCAACCGAATGGGACAATCCTTAACCAAACAGTGTGGACTAAGGTACCGGATTAGGGGGCCTACGGAAATAACGGAGTGTGAAGAAGCATAACGGGACGTTATCGACTTCCGTCTTGGGGCAGGTCCCTGGCTCATCATCGGCATGAGGCCATGGCAGACGGCTACGCCCAGGCACAAGTTAAACGGCTTCCCGCCCTCTCAGGACGATGCGCCTTTATTAGATATATAAGATGACAGGATCGAGCCCTGGCGAGATATACATTCTTATATATAGACAAAACCGCCCGGGCGGATGCCCGGACGGCCTTGTCTTGCCGATAGGATTCAACATTCAAAAGCTGGGCTTCTTCCCTCCCAGGTTGCCTTGATCCTCCAGCTTCTCGATTCTTGCGCAGATCTCATGCTGCCACTCCGTATCCTGCGTCATCGAAGCGGCCAGCGACAAATTGTATAAGCCCGCCAGCTTTCTGGCGTAGATCGCATTATATTGCAGACAGGCGGACACTTCGGACTGCTCCTCTTCCGTCAGTTCCCTGGATTGCTGGAGCGTCCATAATTCCGCGAGCCGCCAATGTACAGGAAGCATTCGCCGATCCTCCTACGTATTCTCTGTCCCTACCAGTATGGACAGAGCTTCCCGGGTTTAGACCCGGGAGATGGCCGGGCTCTCCTTCCGGGAAAACTCGCCCAGCCCGTGCTCCTGAGCGGTCCGGGCAAGGGCTGGGCGGGAGTCTCCCTCTCCAGCTCCGGACGGCACGCAGGCCGGATCGCTTCTTCCCTTCATAGCGGCAGGAGCGCAGTTTCACCCGCACGCTACACTCCTCTTACCCAGACAGCGCACTGCGCACCGCAAGGATATATTTGGCCTGGTCGAGCGGGTTCACGCCGCGTCTCGGCCGTACTGCCGACGTACCCGCCGGGGCCTCCTGATAGCCGGCGAACGCCGTCGACAGTACCCCCCGTCCCTTCGTCAACGAACCGAGACGCGACGGGAAGTCCAGCGAGGAGGCGACCGGCAGCAGCCCCTCCATCTCCATCCGTCCCCCAGGCCCGGCGGCCGTCTCGAAGGAGGCCCGCATCTCCGCCAGCTCGTGCAGCAGCCGGCCGGCGGCCTCTTCGGGAGCCGACAGACGGAAGCGCAGCAGCGGCTCGAGCAGCCTCGTGCCGGTTCTCGCCAGCCCATCCATAATGCCCATCGGCGTCGCCACGACAAAGTCGAGCGGATGCGTATGCCACACATGGTGCTCTCCTTCGAGCAGCGTTACTTTCAGATCCGTAACTTCCCAGCCATGCAGCCCCTGGCGGAGCGCCTCCGGCACCCGGCGGGCGACCTCGTTCTGGTAGCTCTCGAGCAGCCTCTCCTCACGGGCGAGCGACGCATACTGCAGACCGCTGCCCCGCTCGCCCGGCTCGATCCGGAAGCGGAGCACCGCCCAGCAGGGCTTCGGCATCGTATAGGCGACGAACCCTTCGCCGGAGGACGCCGGCGTTTCCTTGTAGATGACGGACGGTGCGCCGAAGGTGACCCGCTGTCCGAACCGGCTCAGCAGGATGTGCTGGAGCACCTCCATCTGGATGGGCCCCATCACCTTCAGATGCAGCTCCCGGTCCTCCTGCATCCACTGGAGGTCGAGCAGCGGATCCTCGTCTGCCAGCTCCTGGAAGGCGGCTACTACGGCCGGATACGCCGCATCGCTGGCCCAGTAGGCCTGCACGGTCAGCAGCGGAACGGCGAGCGGCCGCTCGCCGGGCACACCGGCGGGACAACCGAGGATGTCCCCGATCCGGGCCCGGCTGAGCCCGTAGACCGCCGCCATGTCTCCGGCCCCCAGCATGCCCGTGTCCTCCGTCTTCGAGCCTTCGATCCGGCGGATCTGGGTGACTTTCTCCTGCAGCCCCTGGGTATGGTTGCTGACCGTGTCCCTGTTGCGCAGGACGCCGCCATACAGCCTCACATAAGCGATACGTCCCATAGCCGGGTCCTTATCGAGCTTGAACACGACGCCCGACACGTCCTCCCCGGCAGAGGACGAGGGGGGCGGCAGCAGCGCATTCACCGCACCGAGCAGCTCCGCGATGCCGATGCCCCGGCTCGATGCGCCGAAGAGGACGGGAAAGCAGCCGCCCTGCCGGGACGACGCAGCGATGACGGGAAGCATATCGGCCGGGAGAAGCCCGCCGTGCTCCATATAAGAGAGCATCAGCCCAGCGTCGCGGTCGGCAGCCGCTTCGGCCAGCAGGTCCGCGTAAGGCAGGACACCCGGCCCTCGGTCCCCGGCGCATTCCTCACCGGAGAGGCCGAGCAGATCCAGGACCCCGCTGAAGCCGTCCTCCACTCCCAGCGGTGCCTGCACGGGAACGGCATCCGGCGACAAGGTCAGCTTGATCCCCGCGAGCGTCCCGAGCGGATCGGCTCCCGTCCGGTCCAGCTTGTTGATATAGAGCAGCGTCGGAATCCGCAGCTCGCGGAGCGCCTGCCAGATCACCTCGGTCTGCGCCTGCACGCCCTCCACCGCCGAGACCACGAGAATGGCCCCGTCCATTACGCGCAGGGACCGTTCGACCTCCGAGAGGAAGTCGACGTGGCCCGGCGTATCGACCAGATTGACCGCCACGCCCTGCCAAGCGTAGCGGGTGACCGCCGACCGCACCGAGATGCCCCGCTCCCGCTCCACCTCCATCGAATCCGTCTGGGCCGTGCCGGCGTCCACGCTGCCGAGCGTCCGGATGCGTCCGCTGCGGAACAGCATTTGTTCAGTCGTGGTCGTCTTGCCCGCGTCGACATGCGCGAAGATGCCGACATTGCGCAGTTCCTGCTCTACTGCCCCTTCTTCTGACTGTACACGGATCACGTTACGGCTCCCCCATCGCTCTTCGAATAGGTCCGAAACCACTCGCGAAGCAGCTTATTCACGTGTGCGGCTTCTTCATGCTGTACCCAATGCGTCGCCTCGGGCAGCTTCTCCAGCCTCGCGCCCCCGGCACACCAGGCCATGCTCTCGCCGGCCATCTCCGGCAGCAGGAACAGATCCTGCTCCCCCCAGATGATAAGGACCGGGATCCGGATCTCACGGATCGGCGCCCGGCCCTTCTTCCGCCAGAAGCACCGGTACCAATTCAGCATGCTGGTATACGCCCGCGGCTGGTCCCAGGCCCTCCGGTAATGCTCCATGTCCGCCTCCGAGAAGGTGCCTGCCCGTGAGCTTCGCTCCAGAACTTCCACCAGCGTCTTCCATCTCCCCCACTTCGCAGCCGTCTCGGGAAGCCACGGGAGCTGGAAGAACATCGCATAGGAGCTGCGCACCATCTGGCGGAGCGAGCTCCGCACCTTGCGGAACATCACCTCGGGGTGCGGCACGTTGATCATTACCGCGCTGCGGACCTTCTCCGGGTACAGTGCCGATGCATACCAGGCGACCATGGCCCCGAAGTCATGGCCGACCAGATAAGCCGGCCCTCCGCCTGCGGCGTCGATCAATCCGGCCACATCGGCCGCCAGCTCGTTCATCGCATAAGCCGGGACGCCTTCCGGCTTGTCGCTCAGGTTATATCCCCGCTGGTCGGGCACCCATACCCGGTACCCCTCCGCCGCCAAGAATGGAATCTGGTCCTTCCAGCCGTACCAGAACTCCGGGAACCCGTGCAGCAGCACGACCAAGGGCCCGTCCTGCGGCCCGCAGGTCACCACATGCAGCCGGACGCCGTTCGTCTCCACGAACCGCTCCGACAGACCGGCCATTCCGCGCGCCCCCATTACACGCCCGCGGTTGCCGTCTTATAGTCGATCTCGAGGAAGCGGGTGACTTCCTTCTCCCATCGCTCGGACACGAAGGCGGTATGAACGGGATGGAGGTTGTAGGCTTCATAGGCGGCAGCGTCCGAGAAATCCATCGAGAACCCATACTCGTACTCGTTTTTGGGGCTCACCTGACGGAACACTTCAAAGCGTTCGACGCCGGGAATCGAAGTCAGCGCCGCTCTCCCGTCTTCCAAAAAGCGCTGTGCCTCCGGCGAACCCGCTGCATGCTTCAGACAAAAAATAACGCTGTGGCGTATCGTGTGTTCGTTCATCTCTCCTAGTGCCTCCTATACATAAGATTCATCGTTCCCCCCGCGGACGGATCCTGCCGGGTTATACCAGGTTCACCTGCGCGCCGCCCGGCACTTCCACCACCTCGCCGTCGACCTGCAGCCACACAGCCGCAGCCGAAGGATTCTGTACGAAGGAAGCATCGGCGGAGAAGCGCAGGCTCCGGAAGCTCTTCATATAATCCACAATCTCGATATTCGTCGCGTACCACATGTCGTCCCGGCCGCCGATGAACTCGCAGAAGTCCGCGAACATGTCCCAGTTGTTGTCGCTATCGAACTCGTAGCTGTGGCCCCAGACATACATCATGTAGAGATACTGCTGCTTGTGCAGCCCGGCGAACTGCTCCGCAAGACTCCGGAGCGCCCCGTTGTGGTGGCAGGTCGGCTTCCATTCGTACCAGTCGTCCGGCATGCCGAAGCCGCCTGTGCTCTCAACGGTCCGGGCATATTCGATCCCGAGATAAGGCAGCAGCTCCTTGATCTGCCGGCTGTAGGAGCCGTTCGGATACGACAGCCCCCGCACAGGATAGCGTACCAGCGCTTCCAGTCCCCGCCGGTCTTGGGACAGCTCTTCGACAAGCTGTTCCTTAGGACTGCGGGCAATAGTCGGATGCGTCACCGTATGGGCCGACACCTCGTGGCCCCGGTACTGCTCCGCGATCTCTTCAGCAGCCAGCCGGTCGCCGGTACCGAGCAGGCCCGAGTTCAGGTGGAAGGTTCCTTTGATTCCGCTGCGGTTCAGCAGTTCAACGAGCCGCCGGTCGGCCGTACGGCCGTCATCATAGCTCAGCGTGAGCACTTTGTGTTTTCCCTGCGGGAAGGTTACGACCACTTTGGGCATGGGATGGGTCCCCTCTCGTGAATATTTCGGGCTCTCGTCATGAAGCCCATAGTCTGCAGCCCTGTTGCCGAATCTAGCTGTTTTCTCTATTATAGAATAGATTGGAGAAGAATGCATAAAGCGCTTTCCCTCCCATTGATGTTGTTTGACGCGCCTGCTTCTGCTATGATAGTGTTTATGCCTTTTTCCCATAACATCTTACATGCAAAGGAATATATCCGCTTATGAAGCCCACAAATACACTCTCTCAAAAAATGCGGCAGCTGCTCGTCATTCTGCTGCCTATCCTGGTCACGCAGGTCACCATGTTCGCCATGTCCTTCTTCGATACGTTCATGTCCGGCCACGCCGGATCGACGGATCTGGCCGGCGTGGCGATCGGGGCATCGATCTGGGTGCCGGTGCAGACCGGCCTAACCGGGATTCTATTCGCCGTCACGCCGCTTGTCGCCCAGCTCGCCGGCGAGAACCGCAAGGACCGGGTTCCCTACACCGTCATCCAGGGCGTCTATGTTTCCATTATTGTCGCAGCGGCCGTAGCGGCCGCCGGCTTCCTCGCCCTCGATCCCATCCTGGACCGGATGAGCCTGGAGACGTCCGTACGGCACACCGCCCGCGGGTTCCTCACCGCGATATCGGCCGGGATTCTGCCGCTGTTCGTGTACACCGTGCTCCGCTGCTTCATGGACGGTCTCGGCCAGACGCGGATTTCGATGATGATTACCCTGATCTTCCTGCCCGTGAATGCGGGGCTGAACTACCTGCTTATCTTCGGTAAGCTGGGATTCCCCCGTATGGGCGGCGTCGGAGCAGGGGTCGCTTCGGCCATCACCTACTGGTTGATCTGTCTCGTAGCCCTGGCTGTCGTCGCGAAATACCGGCCGTTCGCCGAATACCGCGTCTTCGGCAGACTGTACGGGTTGTCGCTCTCCGCCTGCGGCGAACTGCTGCGCATCGGCGTGCCGATCGGCTTCGCGATCTTCTTCGAGACGAGCATCTTCGCAGCCGTCACGCTGCTCATGAGCGAGTTCGACACCGTGACGATCGCAGCGCACCAAGCGGCCTTGAACTTCGCTTCGTTCCTGTACATGATTCCGCTCAGCATCTCGATGGCGCTGACCATTCTCGTCGGCTTCGAAGCTGGAGCCCGCAGGGAAGCCCATGCGCGGCAGTACAGCTATCTCGGCATCGGGTCCGCACTCGGTATGTCGGTCGTCTGCGCCGTAGTACTCTACGTGTTCCGCGGCGGCATCGCCGGCATCTATTCGGCGGAGCCGGATGTCCTGGCACTCGTCGAGCACTTCCTGCTCTATGCGCTCTTCTTCCAGTTGTCCGACGCCCTCGCCGCCCCGATCCAGGGCGCCCTGCGCGGATACAAGGATGTGAACATCACGCTGGTCGTCGCGCTCGTCTCCTATTGGGTGATCGGGCTGCCTGTCGGCTACTGGCTGGCCCATACCTCGCTCGGCGCTTTCGGCTATTGGATCGGCCTCATCACCGGCCTGGCCTTCGGCGCTGCGGGCTTGTTCTCCCGGCTGGCCTATGTTCAGCGCAGCCGCGCCCGCGGGCAGGCCCATTCGTAGCGGAACCCCGCGCTTGGCAAGGCGCATACCGCTGCTGGGTGGACCTCCCCGGCCGTGGCACCTTCGCTCTTGCGCCCCGCCATCTCGCAGCAAAGCAAAAAACCACTCTCCGTGAGGTGCGGAAGGTGGTTTTTTGCTTTGCTGCGTCACGCTGGGCTTACTCCAAGCTGCGTGCGGGAAGCTGCGCCATAGCGCTTACGGATTCAGCTTCGGCAGTACCGGAATGCTCTGCGAGCAGTCGCCTGCGAGCGGCAGGTTGCGGCATACATATTGCCCTGCGCTGTTCTCGGTAGCCGCTCCAGCCGGAGCCGGCTGGTGAACGCGCTGCTTCCACAGCTGCCACAGCATGAAGCCGTCTGTCGCTTTGCCTTTGTTCTTGATATACTTCACCATGGTTTCCACATTGTAGTAAGAGGTTGCCATGTTGTTCTGTCCTGTCATCATGTCGGCATCGTACACGGTGCCGGCCGGCGCTTCCACTTCCAGCACCGCTCCGCCCGCACCTTCCGGCGCGACCTGCATGCCCATATTGAGAATGCCGCCGTAGATGGCACGGTAGGCTTCGTAGCTTTCTCTCGCGTCGAAGTAATCGCCGGCATCATAAGACATCAGGTTGATCATATCGATCTTGCTGCCCTGGTTCTTCACTACGGTGTACATGGTGCCGCCGAACGGCGAACCCCACTGGACCTTGCCTTCTTCGAACGGCGTGCCCTTCACATAGTAGGCCCCTGTAGACCAGCCTGCAATCGAGATCTTAAGCCCGGCCTGGCGGGATGCGATCTCGCTGTGAAGGGTCGAGATGATGCCGCTGATCTCCGCGTCCTTGGTGCACGAGAAAGTGGCTTCCGTTCCTTTATTGCACACGCTTGAGCTCGATTCCCAGTCGATATCTACGCCGGAAGCGCCCAGATCCAGCGCAAGATCCACCACGTGCGGAGCGCTGAAGCGCGACCACTGGTCGCCCTGGCTGTAAGACCAGCCGCCGACCGATACCCATACTTCCGTACCGCGTGCCTTCAGGGCCGCGATGGCGCTGCGAAGATCCTGCGACTGCTGGGCGGTGAACTTTTTCTGCCCTGCGTTCGTGGCTGCGCCTTCGAAGAATTCAAAACCTGCTACAGCTTGGTCGAACTGATAAGAACCTTTGACATATGCCGTATCCGGGCGGGCGAACGACAGGTTGACGTTCGTGATGTAGTTCGGGATGTTCTCCGGCTTCAGGTCATAAATGCTCGTGTTCCACGTACTGGCGTAAGCGACGTACTTGCGTCCGCCTGCCGGCGTCGTGCCCGCCTTATCGGTCGTTGCGCTCACAGAAGCGCTCGCCGCCGACGCATTGCCGGCCGCGTCCTTCGCCTTCACTGCGAACGTGTAGGCGGTGCTTGCCGTCAGTCCGCTCACGGTCGCCTCCGTGCCAGTTACCGTGGCTGCGAGCATCGTGCCGCGGTATACCTCGTACTGCGTGACGCCCACATTGTCGGTGGAAGCGCTCCACGACAGAGAGACGGAGGAGCTGGTTACGCCGGTCACCTTCAGGCCGCCCGGCACGGTAGGAGCGGCCGTGTCGGCCGGGGCCGGTGCGCTGGTCGTGACGGAGACGGCGCTGCTCGCTGCCGATACGTTGCCCGCCGCGTCCTTCGCCTTCACGGTGAACGTGTAGGCCGTGCTTGCCGTCAATCCGCTCACAGTGGCGGTCGTGCCGGTGACGGAGGCCGCCAGAGCCGTGCCGCGGTATACCTCGTACTGCGTGACTCCGGTGTTATCCGTGGAGGCATTCCAGGTCAGTGTTACGGATGTGGATGTCTTGGACATCACGGCCACGTTCGCCGGTACCGACGGTGCCGCCGTATCGCTGCCCGTGCCGCCGCCGGCTGCTTCCTTCCACAGCGACGGAACGTTCGGCGGTTCCCAGCCCTGCAGAGCCGTGTGCGGCTGGAGGCATTGGTACGTTTTGGCGCTGTACGTCACCTGGTCTCCCGCCTTGTAAGCGGTGCCGGCCTGCCAAGGCGCGGCTGCGCCCAGCGATTGGGACGGATAAAGCGGAAGGAGGCTGAGGAATAGAACGGCGATCAAAGTCAGAATGAGTGCTTTCGGCTTGGTTCGCTGCCGGGTCATGAAGAACACGCTCCTTTGGGGGATGGGCCATCGGGTCACTTCGATAAACCCTATGCTTCTATTTTTGGACAACCCGCCCTTTTCTTCAAGGTGGAAATAACAACAATCGAGGGGATAAAATCGGCTTGTCTTCCGTACGGTAAAGCATTGTTCCGTCGCCCCAGTACTCCTACTATCCGTAAATACTCACGTTGACGAAGGCGGCCGATGAGCAGCGGCTGGACTGCTGGCTTCCTTCCCCGCGAGCACGCGCAGGGCTGGCCGCTTCCAAAAAAGTTCAAGGCGCGCGCGGCGCCCCTATGATCACGTCCACTCGGAAAACAGCCATCCCTCATTTCGCCGCCGTCTTTTTGAATGCCGACAGCGTTGGATGAAGCAACAGAGATACAAGAACGCGTTTTGCGTCTTTCACTTTCAGTCATGACAAACAAGCCCGGATCCTGGGGTTCCGGGCTTGTTTGTTATGACTTTGTATCCTACTTCGTGTATGATCCCGATTACCGATTCAACTCTTCGCACCCTGCCCTGCCTGAAGCTCTTGCAGCAGGACGCCCGTAGGCAGCACCGCCTCGATCCGCGCGCGGATCGCGCCCTCTTCCGGCCGGTCTTCGGCGAACACCGCCACGATGCCCCGGTCCTCCCGGGAGCGGATCAGCCGGCCCATGCCCTGGCGCAGCCGCAGCAGCATATACGGCAGCTCCACTTCCTCGAACGGCGAGGCGGAAGCGCTCCGCTTCACCATAAAGACGGGATCCTGCGGCGGGAACGGCAGCGACCAGATGATGACATTCGACAGCGCCGGCCCCGGCACGTCGAGCCCCTCCCACAGGGAGACGGCGCACAGGACGCTCTCCTCATCCGATTGGAACGCTTCGATGAGATGGCTGATCTCGGCGTCGCCTTCGTAGAGGAAGCGAAGGGCTCCGCACGCCGGATAGCGGCCGATTTCGCTCTTGAACCGCCGCAGCTCCTCGCGTGTCGGGAAGAGCAGCAGCGCCCTGCCCGCCGTGCGCTCCAGGAGCCGGACCGCCATATCCAGTTTCTCTTCGAAGCGCCCCCCCTCCCGCCAGCGTGGATAGATCGCTTCCATCTGGTGCTCGTAATCGTAAGGGGAAGGCACGGAGAAAGAACGGTACTTCCCGATGCCGAGGCTCTCCGCCATGTAATCGAAGGACCCGTCCACGGACAGCGTCGCCGAAGAGAAGACGACCGGCATCTTCGCCGTGAACACCTGCTCCCCGAGCACTTCCTTCACCGTCCTCGGCATGATCGAGAGCGTCAGCGCGTTCCCGCTGCCCTCCGCCCAGCAGATCAAGGTATCCGGCGAATCGAAGAGCACCAGCGCCCGCTGCATCATCTCCAGATGCTCCTCGACGATGCGCAGCTGGTATTCGTTCAAGGTATAGAGCTCGCCCTCGAACACGAGCTCCTCTTCGATGGCGGTAAGCACGCTGCGGAGCGCCCGCACCTCCCGCAGCAGTTCCGGAACCAGCTCGATGCGCATGCGCTCCGTGCCCGGGACCGGCGTGCTCGCGCGGGACAGCTCCCGGAAGAGCATCTCGCTGGTGTCGATCGCCTCATCGATCAGCACCGCGAGCGTCTCCCGGATCTCGCCTTGCAGCAGCCGGGTGATGAGCTCCTCGAATACGGCATGCTTCAGCTTGTAAGTGAGCGCCTTCTGCGCAGCCGTCTCAAGCAGATGGCCTTCGTCGAAGACGACCGAGCTGTGCTCCGGCAGCAGCGGCAGCTGTCCTTCGCGCTTGCGGCTGTCCGCCGTCCATACATGCTCCATATAGAAGTCGTGGGAGCAGATAATGACGTCGGGCGAACGCCGGTAATGATCCCGGGACAAGGTTTGGCCGCAGCGGTGCCTTTTCTCACAGACGAAGCAGTCCTGGAACGTATCCCATCCGATCTTGTTCCACTGCCCGTCATTCAGATGGGGATAATGCTTGCGGTCCCCATACGGATGGAACGACTGCATGGCCGCATTCGACCGGGTGAAGTCCGGGAGCCCCTCATAGACTTCTTCGAACAGCTCGCCGTCTTCATCCTGGAACCGGGCCTCATCGAGCTTCATCAGGCAGAGATACTGGTCGGGCGACTTGCCGAGCCGCGCATCGATCACGAGGTTCAAGTGTTCCGCGAGCTTGGCGATGTCGCCGCCCGGCTTCACGAGCTGCTCGATCAGCGACTCGTCCGCACAGGCAATGACCGCGGGCTTGCGCGTGTACCTTGCATAGCACACCGCATAGAGCAGGTAGGCGAGCGTCTTGCCCGTACCGACTCCCGCTTCCGCGAAGATAATCTCCTTATCCGCATACGCTCTCTCGAGCTGGAATGCCATATAGATCTGCTCGTCGCGGACCTCGAAGCCCGCTTCCGGCAGGATATCATAGAATACATCCGCGACCCACTCCCCCACCTGCTCGGTGAAAGGACGGGACGGATCAAAAGCAAATGGGTACCGCTCCACTATAGTTCGTTCCTCCATGACGTAGAATCGTTCATTATATGTATTCGACAGACAATGGGCCCTCCCCTGCCGGCTGCCTCAGTCTTCTTCAAGTTCCAGGCGGTACAGGCGGATGCAGAGGTACCCGAACACAAAAAAGATCAGATACGTAGACAAGAGGAACAGGTCTTCCAGAAAATGAACGGAAATATTCGAAAACCAGACCGAGCAGAAGGTCAGGGCAATAACGAGCCGGTAACGGGCCGAGATGCTCGTTTTGCGGTGTTTGTTCACAACGGTGAACCCCAGCCGGAAGAATGTGAAGGCATACGAGAAGAGGAACAGCAAAAACGCAAAGATCCATTCCTGATGCATAATGCCGCTGGCCAAGGTGCTTGCGGCCCTCTCCATCTGGTAATCGTTGACGATCATGGAGGTGATATTCTCCATAAAAACGGCAATACCGTACGAGAGCGTGACCATCATGAATGAATCGGTTCCGTTCAGCTTGAACAAGTACCGCATGCACAAGGCTGCCGCCGTGATTTCCAGCGGGGCATTCAGGATATGGAAATAATGATTGATCTTCATGAGCTGGATCAAGGTCCAGGATAAAGGGGTTAAGACAAGGACGGTGAGCAGCATCGGTTTGATGTATGGATACAGTTTGATCCGAAAAAAAGCAAGAGCCAGTGAAAAGATACCGATCCAGGTGACAAAAAAGAAGACGGCCAACGGCAAATTATCCAAAAGACTCACCTCGACTCATATCCAGTTTTATGAGCCTTTGGACTTATGGACACATGACCATTAGACTCTTATAGGATAATATTCGACATTTTTCTCCGATTTCCTTTCGCGTCTAGTCTCTTTCTTCTCTCCATATTTATCCTCCGCTTTCTTCCACATAACCGTATACGGGCCGCCATTCATACAGGGCTCTTACATCGCATCCGAGCGTTCCGGCGATCGACACCGCCACTTGGAGCGGCATGACACGCTTCAGCTCCATATAGTCATAGAGCTTCTCTGGTTTATACAGCAGCCGGGCCGCCAGTTCCTCCGCAGCCATCCCGCTCTCCTTCAGCCTCTCCCGCAGCAGACAGGAGACGATTTCCATTTTCATCCCGGGTGTCCTCCCCTTCCTTGGAATGCTCTACGTTTCCCATTCTCCCCAGGGAAGGAAGTCTTATCCTCCCTGCGGGCTCGGGCAGCCCTTATTACCCGTTTTTCCTGAACAAAAAAAGCAGCACCCCCGAGGATGCTGCTCAGTACGCTGCCTTGCATGGTGCCTTAGTATGCTGCTTTGTCCGCCGCCCTGCATGCGGCCTTGCATGCCATAGATGCCTTAGATGCGGCCTTGAATACCGTGTCGTCCCTCTTCCGCACCTAGACGTAACCGAAACTCCGCAAGGCCCCAAGACACGCCTTACTTCGAATCCAGTGCGCTGCGCAGGCCGTCGCCGATAAAGTTGAAGCACATGATCGTCAAGAAAATCATAAAGCCCGGAATGAACGGCAGCCATGGCGCCTTCGTGAGTATCGTCAGATTCTGCGCGCTCTGCAGGAGATTGCCCCAGCTCGATGCCGGAGGCTGGATCCCGAGGCCCAGGTAGCTCAGCGTCGACTCCGTCAGAATCATCGTGCCCATCTGCAGCGTAGCCGAGATAATGACCGGCGCCAGGCTATTGGGCAGAATATGGACGAAGATAATACGGGCGTCGCTCATCCCGATCGTGCGGGCCGCCTCCACGAACTCGCGGTTCTTCACGGTGAGAATCTGGCCGCGGAGCAGGCGCGCCTTCGTCATCCAACCGAAGAGGACGAAGACGAGAATGATATTGAACAGGCTCGGCCGCAGCAGTGTCACGACGGCGATCATCACGAACAGGGACGGGAATGCCAGCATCATGTCGACGAACCGCATGAGCACGGCATCGACCCTGCCGCCGTAATACCCGGCGACCGACCCTACCGTGACGCCGACAATGACGTTCAGCACGACCGACACGATACCGACGGAGAGCGATACCCGCGCTCCGTAGAGCACCCGGGAGAGAAGATCCCGGCCCAGGTCATCGGTCCCGAACCAATGCGCCGCGCTCGGCGGCTTGAGACGGTTCAGCAGATCCTGCTCCGCGGGGTCATGCGGGGCGATCGCCGGCGCCAGCAGTGCGAGCAGCACCAGCACGATCATGATCACCAGGGAAGCCATCGCCGCTTTGTTGCGCTTGAACCGGGTCCAAGCCCGGCTTTCCTTCTTGACCGGTGCCTGCCCTGGCGGGACAGCTGGAATCGCTGCTTCCATAAGACTACCCCTTTGCTGCTTTAGTGGAATAACTGACTCGCGGATCCAGGAACGCGTAGGAGATGTCGGCGAGAATGCTGCCTAGCACGTACAGGAACGCCGAGATCGTCGTGATGGCGAAGATCACCGGATAGTCCCGCTGGAAAGCCGCTTCGGTGAATAAGCGCCCCATCCCGGGGATGGAGAAGATCGTCTCGACGATCAGCGTGCCGGCGAAGAGTCCCGGCAGGGAGAGGCCGAACAGCGTCGCCAGCGGAATGAGCGCATTGCGCAGCCCATGCACGCCGAGCACCCGGCCGTCCCGCAGTCCCTTGGCCTGGGCGGTCCGCATATAGTCCTGATGGATGACCTCTAGCATGCTCGAGCGCACATACCGGGTCCAGATCGCCACCTCACCGCACACAATAGTGAACAGAGGCAGCACCAGATGCTGCAGCCGGTCTCCAAGACTGAAGGAACCCCCCACCGTCTGAAGTCCGCCGGAAGGCAGAACCCCCAGCTTCACGGAGAAGAACATGATGAGCATGAGACCAAGCCAGAACGCCGGCACCGACATCCCGACGAAGGTCAGGGACGAGACGAGGCGGTCGAGCCGCGAATCCACACGCAGCGCGCATAGGATGCCGAGCGGAAGAGCGATGAGCAGCGAGATCGCCAGGCTGGTGATCGTCAGCAGCAGCGTATTCGGCAGCCGGTCGATAATCAGGTCCGAGACCTCCTGGTTCTTGAGGAACGAGGTTCCGAAGTCACCCGTCACCATCCCGCTGACCCACTTCCAGTACTGGATGTACATCGGCTGGTCGAGCCCGTAGGAGCGGATCAGGTTCTCTTTGTCGCTCGTCTTGATGGTCGGATCCTCCAGGAAAGCCGATAGCGGGCTGCCCGGCGCCATGTGAATGATGGCGAACGAAATGATCGTGATCCCAATCAAAATCGGGATCGCATTGATGAGTCGCTGCAGGATATAGCGGGACACGGGGTTCCCCTCCTATCGGTTAGGGTAGAGCGGCGGCCGCTTTCCTTTACTTGGTAAAATACCACTTTTCCACTTCCTTCAAGGAATCGCGCGCAGGGTTGAAGCCCTCCAGATTGGCCGGATACGCGACGGTCGCGGTCGGCGAGTACAAGAAGGTGTACGGCTGGTCTTCCGCGATCAGCGCATCAATCTTGCCGAGCAGCTCCTTGCGCTTGCCCATATCGAAGGTCCTCAGGTCCTCGTCGATGAGCTTGTCGACTTCCGGATTCTTATAGGAGATCGTATTGAGCCCGTGTTCGATCTCGGCGGAGTGCCAGATGCCCTTCGGATTCGGGTCCCCGTTGATATTCCAGGCGTACAAGATCGATTCAAACTGCTTGCTTTGGAAGTTTTTAGAGAAAGCAGATCCCTCGACGACCCGCGGCTGTACCGAGATTCCGATTTTTTTCAGCTGCTGCTGAATGACCGTAACCGCTTTCTCGCGTACCTTGTTGCCCTGGTTCACCTGCATCTCGAACTCGAACTTCTTCCCGTCCTTGTCGAGAATCGTGTCGCCGTCCGAATCCTTCCAGCCGGCCTCCGCCAGCACGGTCTTCGCCTTCTCGGCATCGAACGCGAACTTCGGCACATTGTCGGTGTAACTCCAATACGTCGGAGGCGTCTGGCTGTGGACGATCATCCCCTGGCCTTCCGCTACGCCCTCCACGATGCCCTGCCGGTCAATGGCCATGGTCAGCGCCTGCCGTACTTTCTTGTCCTGGAACAGCGGGTTCGTTTCGTTCCACGCCACGTACAGGTAGCTCGAGGACTTGATGCCCTTCTGCAGCTTAATCTTGCCCGATGTCTTCGCGTACTGCTCGATCACATCCAGATTGTCCGCCGGCACCGGACCTGCCGTCACCTCTCCGGTCTGCAGCTGCGCCATGGTGGCGTTGGCATCCGGTATAATCTTCACCGTAATCTTCTCGATCGCCGGCTTGCCGCCGTAATATTTCTCGTTGCGCACGAAGCGCAGATACTGCCCCTGCTTCCACTCCTCGAGCTTGTAGGGCCCCGAGCCGACCGGCTGCTTGATGAACGCCGACTTGTCCATATCCTTCACCGGCGTATCCCCAAGAATATGCTTCGGCAAAATATTGTAGGCCATGAGGTCGATATAGCCGGCATACGGCTCCTTGAACGTGAATTTGATCGTCGCATCGTCGACCTTCTCCACTTTGGCCAGCGGCTCGAATACCCCTTTGCGCGGTCCGTTATTATCCGGGCTCAGCGCAACCGAGTAGGTAAAGACGATATCATCCGCGGTGACCGGCTTGCCGTCGGTATAGAGCGCATCGGTGCGGATCTTCACCGTCATCTCCTTCTTATCCTCGGAGAAGACCGGCTGTCCGGTGGCGAGATCGGGTTCCAGCTCCTGCTTGGAGCTGTGGTGATACAGCGAGCTCGTCACCAGGTCAATGACTTCGCTGGAATTTGTCGTCGTCGCCCAAAAGTCGCTAAAGCCCTGCGGGTCGGCCAGAAAAGCCCAAATGATCTCGCCTCCGTCGGCTTTCTCTTTCTTGGCGTCTGCAGCCGGCTGGGCCTGTTCGCCGGACGGTGCCTTGGCCCCGTCGCCGGATGAGCAGCCGGCCAGCAGCAAGGCGGCGGACAAGAAAGCGGACATCGCAGCCGCAGCCGGACGGGAATACGGGAACTTCATAAACGTGGACATGGACATTCTCCTCACAATGGGATGTTAACGCATACTATCAGACGGCAGACAGCGGCCTGGCTGCAGTGGCTTGCTCGGCAAGATGGCAGGCGGCCATATGGCCCCGGTCCACTTCGCGGTAGGCCGGAACCTCCCGGCTGCAGCGCTCTACGGCGACCGGGCAGCGCGGATGGAACGGACAGCCGGACGGCGGGTTCGCCGCGCTGGGCACTTCGCCGCGCAGGATGATGCGTTCCCTGCGGCGGTCCACCTCCGGCTCAGGTACGGATGAGAGGAGCGCCTGCGTATACGGATGCCGCGGACGTTGGAACAGCGAGTCTCTGGAAGCCAGCTCCACGATCCGGCCGAGGTACATGACGGCGACGCGGTCGGAGATATGGCTGACGATGCTGAGGTTGTGCGAGATGAACAGATAGGACACCCGAGTCTGTTCCTGAAGATCCTTCATCAGGTTCACGATCTGCGCCTGAATCGACACATCGAGCGCCGAGACCGGCTCGTCCGCCACGATCAGCCGCGGCTGAAGGGCAATGGCCCGCGCAATGGCGATCCGCTGCCGCTGTCCGCCGGAGAACTCATGGGGATAGAGGGCGGCGGAGGCTGCCCCGAGCCCCACTTGGTCGAGCAGCTTCTCCGCGCGGGCCGCCGCTTCCTTGCGACCGAGCTTGCCTTGCACCATCAGCGGTTCGGCTACCGTCTGACCTACGGTCAAACGGGGGTTGAGCGAAGCGTAAGGATCCTGGAACACGCACTGCATCTGCCGCCGGTAGGGCCGCAGCTCGCGCTGGCTCATCCGGGCGATGTCCTTACCCCCGAAGTTTATTTCACCATCGGTCAAATCCAGCAAGCGCAACACAAGACGGCCCACGGTCGATTTGCCGCAGCCCGATTCGCCGACGATCCCAAGGGTCTCGCCTTCGTATACGGTGAAGCTGACGCCGTCGACCGCGCGGACCAGACCGGCCGCTGCGCCGCTCCCGTATGGGAAGCTTTTCTTCAATTGGTTCACTGTCAGCAGTGGAACGCTCATAGGATTCTCTCCTCCTCCGAAAGGGACGACTCAGGACGGCACGGCGATGCAGCGCACTTCGTGCGACGGACCGATGCTCCGCAGCGGCGGCATCCCGTCCCGGCATTCGGGCCTCGCGATCCGGCACCGGTCGGCGAACCGGCATCCGGGTCCATGGCTTCCGGGCCGCGGCACGCTGCCCGCGATGGGCTCCAGACGGCCAACGTTCCCGTGCATCCGCGGCGTCGAATGCAGCAGCCCCTGCGTATAGGGATGCTGCGGCGAAGTGAAGAGCGTACGCACGTCGGCGGTCTCGACGACCTGCCCCGCATACATGACGATGACGCGGGACGCCATCTCCGCCACCACGCCCAGATCGTGGGTGATGAAGAGCACGGCCATATCGGACTCCTTGAGGAGCTCCCTGAGCAGATCAAGCACCTGCGCTTGAATCGTCACATCGAGCGCCGTGGTCGGCTCATCTGCGATCAATAGCTCGGGCCGGCAGGCCATCGCCATCGCCAGCATAACGCGCTGCCTCATCCCGCCCGAGAGCCGGTGCGGGTATTCGCGGCAGATGCGCGCGGGCTCCGGGAATCCGACCCGCCTCAGCCACTCTTCGGCCGCAGCGGTTGCGGCCGCCTTGTCCACCTTGAGGTGACGGATCAGACTCTCGGTCATCTGCGTGCCGATCGTCAGGACCGGATTGAGCGAAGTCATCGGCTCCTGGAAGATCATCGAGATATGTTTGCCCCGGATTTGAGACAGCTGGCGTTTCTTCAGCCCCACCAGCGAGCGCCCGTTGAATCGCACATCGCCTCCGGATATCGATCCGGTCCGCGGAAGCAGACCCATGATCGAGAGCGAGGTCATGCTCTTGCCGCAGCCCGATTCGCCGACCAGGGCAACGACTTCCCCCTTGCCGATGGTGAAATCGATGCCGTCGACAATCGTTATTTCCCGGCGCTTGTCCCGGATGACGGTAGTGAGTGACTCTACTTCCAAGATGCTTTCGGACACTACGAACACCTCGCTTAGGGAATAGCCCGCGTTGATACGGAATGTATCTTCCGTAATCTAAAGATTCTTAAGAATCTTAAGAGAACTTCATAATTGCGTATGACCATTGTATAAGGTGAGGAAGAAATTGTCATCTAATATTTTTATAATTTGGGATTATTCAGGAGGTTGATTCGTACGCCAAAAAGGCGCAGCAACTGCCTGCACCTTTGGACCTATGAGAGCTCCCGCCTCCGAGACTTCCTCTAACGCAGGAGTACGCTCTGC
Source organism: Paenibacillus caseinilyticus (assembly GCF_027533645.1). Lineage (GTDB taxonomy): Bacteria > Bacillota > Bacilli > Paenibacillales > NBRC-103111 > Paenibacillus_G > Paenibacillus_G caseinilyticus. The sequence continues at coordinate 170,360 of NZ_JAQAGY010000010.1, read as the reverse complement.
TACGGCGTATGAACCTTCATCTCATCGAGACTCTTGAACTGGTATCCTTGGCCCCGCGCCTCATCGATGATGCGTCCGAGCGCCTGCGCATTGTCCTTCGATACGGAATGCAGCAGGATAACCGCTCCCGGATGCAGCTGGGCCATGACTTTGTCGAAAGCGTACTGGGCGCCCTTCTGGTCCGTCGTATCCCAGTCCTTGTAGGCTACCGACCAGAATACATTCGTCAGTCCCAGCTCCTTGGACACGGACAGCGACCGCTCCGTGAAGATGCCCCGCGGCGTCCGCAGGTAGCGCATCTCCTTCTGTCCCGCCACCTCCGCGACCGCCTCCTTCACCCGCAGCAGCTCTTCCTTCATCCGTTCCGCCGAGATGGCGCTCATATCGGGATGATGCCACGAATGGTTGCCGATCAGATGCCCCTCCGCCGCCATCCGCTTCAGCAGCTCCGGGTGGCTCTCGATATAGTGGCCGGTCACAAAAAAGATGGCCGGCACGCCCTTCTCCTTCAACGTATCGAGCATGCCCGCGGTGAATCCGTTCTCGTACCCGTTATCGAATGTCAGGTAGAGCTCCTTCTGGGCGGGATCTCCGGTGAATACCGCGTCGTACTTTTTCAGCAGGGGCTTGAAGCCTTCCTGGTCAATAGAGGGGGGCATGCCTTTCGACGACTTCTTGAAGCCGAAGTGAAACCCGCCGTCCGCGGATACGGCTGCTTGCGGTCCCGCTAGCTGGGCGGCCAGCACTAACCCGGCCGACAAGATGCCGATCAGGGCCTTGTGGCGCATGGAACAACACACTCCTCGCTGGTAGAATAGCATGGCCGGACGTGTAATCCGATCCCCTGTACTATTCCCACTTCACCCAAATTCAGGAGCGGCCGGCGGATGGAAAATGGCTCCAGCGCCAAACAAGCAGGCCGGCAAGCCTGCTGCTCTTACAGATGTCCCGGTCAACGGATGACCCGGGACTATTTGAATTTCCGCCAGTTGGGGTCCGAGTTCGACAGCAGATGCCCGAAGTCGTTATCCAGGCGTTTTTGCTCCGCCTTCCTGGCTTCCTCCGCCCGCTTCCTCGCTTCTTCCTTCTGCTGCTCGGCCTCCGCCTTCATGGATTCGGACTGCGCTTTCAGCTTCTGCAGCACATCCGCACCCAGCAGGTCCTTCAGTGTAGCCGGCTTCTCTTCACTGCTGGGCTTCGGCGCCGGCGCTCCGCCTCTTCTCTTCACCATGGTTCCAGCCTCCTTCCCGTAATTCCCGGTCCGGACGTTCCCGTCCGCTTCCCATCCGGGAGGTATCCTATTCATCATACCGCGTCTGGGAGACAGCCGCAACCGCCCTTCCCGGATAATGCTTCGGATTTTTATTTGGATTTTTATGCTTGACCGAGTAGACTGGAATCAAGCGAGCGCAAGCCTCAAAACGCATGTATAGGAGTTGAAAACGTTGTACCTTCGCGAAGTTTCCCTGGTCCGCAGCCGCATCGAGGACGACTCCGGATATCCGTTCACGATCCCCATGGTCCGGCATCTCGATACGATTTCCTTCACAGGCAGCATCACGTTCTTCGTCGGCGAGAACGGCTCGGGCAAATCCACGCTGCTCGAAGCCATCGCCTATCAGTGCGGCTTCCATACAGCCGGCGGCGGGCGCAACAACAGCTACGAAGTCGATGCTTCCCACTCGGCGCTCGGGGAGTATCTGCGTCTCTCGTGGCTGCCCAAGGTGACAAGCGGCTTCTTCCTGCGGGCGGAGACGTTCTACCAGTTCGCCTCCCATCTCGACGAGCATCCCATGTCGCTGCGTCATTACGGAGGCAAATCCCTGCACCACCAGTCCCACGGAGAGTCGTTCCTCTCCCTGTTCCTCCACCGGTTCGGGGAGAAAGCGGTGTACCTGCTCGACGAGCCCGAAGCCGCCCTCTCGCCCGCACGCCAGCTCGCACTCCTGCGCATCATGAAGAATCTCGAAGACCGCGCCCAGTTTATCATTGCCACGCATTCCCCGATTCTCCTCGGGTACCCCGGCGCCCGCATCCTGAATTTCGATGAGACTCCGATCGCCCCCATCCGCTATGAAGACACGGCCCATTATGTACTGACCCGCCAGTTCCTCGAGAACCGCGACCGGCTCCTGCATGAGCTGTTCATGGAAGACGGGGAAGACGGCTAGCCTGCCGCGGCGCTGCCGAACCAGGACCGGCACAAATCCAGCGAGCGCTGGATGCAGAGGTCCATGCCGTGGCGCACGTCTTCCAGCGAGAGGAGCTGCAGCTCCTCGGCCAGATGGGCCGCGGGATAGTCAAAATCCTGCAGCGCCCTGCGCTTCAGCTCCTGCAGAGCGGCGCCGTCCGCCTGCTCCTGCACCCCGTGCTGCGGAAACTCCGCTGCAGCCAAGGTATCATAGAGCCTTCGCCTCCCCGGATAAGCGTCCAGCAGCTTCGCATTGCAGAGCAGGAAGTCGCGGTAATAGGCTTTGGCGAGCGCCGGCTGTTCCATAATGCGGGCGCGTACGCCGCCGGCATGCACGAAGATCGACCAAATATCGTCTCCGACGAGATGCGACAGATAGCCAAGGAGATACAGATCGGGCATCCGGTGGGCGTACTGCTGCAGGAAAGCGCCGTAGGCGATATAACGGCGGCCGGCAAAATGGGCTGCTTCGGACCTGGCCGCATCCGGCTTCGCCGCGTCGGGAGCCAAGGAACCAAGCAGCAGGGCTCCTGATGAGGCCAATCCAAACTCCTCCGCCAGGCCGTCCGCTATGATCAAATGCATGATTCGGGATGGCATGCTGCATGCTCCTCTCTCGGGTTCTGGAGTCCGGCCCGTATAGCCGGCCCCCTGTCCCTCCACTATCCCACAGGGATGCCTGTTCCTTCAATGCCTCGCGGGTGATGGTTCCATGATACGCTTCTATTGGGATGATACGTTCTTCAGTCATGGTCTCCCGGGAAGAACGTTCATTTCCATTATGTACTTCTGGTGAAATCCATGTTCCCCCCGCTATGATAGGGGAAGAGGGGCTGCACCCGGCCCTATCCTTCACTCGGAGGCCCGCCATCATGAAATATCATGTCCTACATAGATTGACCCGGGAACTGCATGTGCTCTATCCCTTGGAAGTGCTCGACATGGAGACGGATGCGGAAGGCCGCATTATCGTTCACGGAACCGACGGGGAATTCTATTACCTGCTCGCCGACGAATCGCTAGCGACCTGACCATACCCCATTCCCAAGAGCCCCTTTTGCCGCTCCTTCCCCAAGGAGCAGCAAAAGGGGCTCTGGTCATTCCATGCCATGTATAGATTATTCAGGCAGCTTCACCTGCACTGGAGCCCAACCTCACCGGCTAGCGAATATGCGGCGTCTCCTGCGGTGGTGCGGCCGGCTCGGTCTGCGGACCTATAGCTGCTGCCCGGTTCCTCCCCATCCCCAAACGTCCCCATTCTCTTACCTCTGATATTATTGAATTTATTTCCATTTATTTTGTTATCGCCAGGTGTGGTCATGCCCCCCACTGCCCCAAAACATTTTGCCAGAATCTCTCGAAACGTAGTCCGGAAGTCTATACAAATCTGCCCGGAATCAATACAATAGAATTATAGCTTCCGACAAAGGCAAACTTCTCTAAAGGGAAGGACGCAAAGCCACGGGCCTACCGAACGAATCGTTCCATGGTTGCCGGGCTGCCGTGAGTGTATTCTTAACGGCTGTTCTGCCTAAGGCAGTCCATGCGTGATCAGCGACTATCAGATAGCAGGAATGGACACGACGACTCATCTGATCATCGCGAGAAATTGTCCTTTGGAGGTTACAAGCTTGAACCCTTCCCTTGAAAAATTATCGGATGAAGATCTGCTGGAGGCGTACCTCCTCGCTCTCGATTTGAAACTGGAGCCCAGCTTCGTCCGCTTGCTGCGGGATGAAATCGACCGCAGACAACTCCATATGGATTGATTCACAAAAGGAGCAGAAGCAGGCAGGATGTCAACTAACCTTCAAGGATTGCTGTTATCGCAAAAGAACCTCATCATTAGCCAGTGGACCCGCGAGGTGGACGAGAGGTATCCGGGCAGATACGATTTCACTGAGCTCGAGCGCACGGCGGATTCCTACTATCAGCTTGTCACGGACTGGCATGTCCCTTTAGAACTGCATCCGCTGTACCCGATCATCCCTGCGCTCTGCCGCTATCACTTGTCGATCAGCACCCCTCCGACGCACCTTCTTCAGAGTTCCCATCTCTGGCGTTCGCTTCTCACCTCGGCGGCGTGCGAATGGTACGAGAAGGGCCTGGCCACAGGTGAAGATATGGCTGTGTATATGCCGAAGATCCATGCGCGGATCGATGAGATCCAGTATGTCATCTCTTCGGGCTTCTGGGAGCACTCCCAGAAGCAGTTCGACTCCGCAATGACCCAGATGCACAAAGAGAGGCTTCAGATGGCCGGCAAGCTGGCGGCCAGCATGGCGCATGAGATCCGCAACCCGCTCACCACGATCTCCGGATTCCTGAAGCTGCTGACCTCAAAGATACCCGCAGAGTCGGCAGGCGCCGTCCAACACTATGTCTCGATCATTCAAGAGGAATTCAACACGATCCAGATGCATATCAACAACTTCCTGAACTTCTCTAAGCACAAGCAGGAGGAGCCCTTCCGGGAAGTCAGCATGGAGGAGCTCATCCACGGGATCGTCAATCTCGTTGCCCCCCGCCTCAGCAGCGAAGGCATCGAGCTGCATTCCGGGGTCGACTGCCAGAACATCCGCCTCAGTGTGCAGCATGTAGGCATGCAGCAGGTGCTCGTGAACCTCATCAACAACAGCATTGATGCGGTCCAGAGCATGGACCCCTCCTCCCCCAAGCTGATTGCGATACAAGGTTACGAAGACGGGGAGCATACCTGTATTCGCGTCACGGACAACGGTCCCGGCATTCCTCCCGATGTTAGAGACAAGCTCTTCTCGCCCTTCATTACCAGTAAATCGACCGGAACCGGTCTAGGCCTTGCCATCTGCAAGCAGCTCGTTGAGCAGCATGCCGGCCGGCTGGTCTGCGAATCGCGGCCCGGTGAGACGTCCTTTACGATCCAGCTCCTCAAGAGCCGGGCGGGAGCCGTACCGGTGAACAGCGCTACCGTATGATCTGCTATACCATGTTGAATGAAGCCCGCTGCGAAGCAGGGCTTTTTTTGCTGCAAGCGCTCCAGGCTGCGGTGTTAAGTTTGTGTGAAGATGGCTCCAGCCGGAGGAATGCAGGCAAGCCAGCAAGAATATAGATGGGATAGCCCGCCATTACAACACGTTGGGAGTTGGGACTTTCTGCATTGCATATGTACACCAAGGGAACATGGACCGTCTGCTTGCGCTTGACGCCAAGGTGTTCCCGCCGAATTACCGGATTGATGCAGCCACGACGGAGCAGCGGCTTTCGGTGAATCCGTACACGGATATTGCGGTTCTGGATGGCGAGGAGCTCATGGGCTACGTTTCTCTCTATCCGATCCCCCGTGCGATTTACCAGGAGATCCGCAGCGGCACATTTGACGAAAAAAGGGTGGAACGGCACACCCTGCCTTACCGGCGGATAGGCAAGTACGATGCCTATCTCTGCAGCATTGCGATCGACAAGGCGCGTTATCCGCGGCTGCGGGCAGCCTTCCTGTTCGGGCAGCTCTCCAAGCATCTCATGGCCCTGAAGCGTAGGGGCATGTTCATCCGCCGGATCATCGCGCACGCCGTATCGGCAGCCGGGCGGAAGACGCTCGAGCGTATGGGCTTCAGGGAAGGCAGCCCCGGCATTTATTGTTACCACTGCATCCGGCAGGGACTTCACTTTATTCGTCCGCGGTCTGTGGTCAGCGTCCCTCCGGTCATCTCCCCAGGGGAGTACGGCTGGATGTTCAGCGCGGCACCGAGCGCGTATAACGGTGAATCCGTCTGGGATACCGATACATAGCGGTCCGAACGAAGCATACATCAAGACAGATGCAAGGAAACCGATCAACAGGAAGAACCTCCCTGCGCCGCGCTACGGCGGAAGACAGGGAGGTTCTATTCGTTCATACGGCGCTGCCGGTGACCTCATGCGGCTCAGAGCTTTCTATACATTCACGCGTCTTTATCGGAGACCTCATGTAGTTCAGAGCTTTCCACCATACGGCGGTCAATAGGGCCCGCGGATGTGGGACGCTACCGAATCGCGGTAGAACGAGCGCAGCCGCTCCAGCTCCTCCGCGGAGAAGGCGCGCGCGTCCGCCGCACGCAGGTTATCTTCGACCTGCCTCACATTCTTGAAGCCCGGAATCACGCAGGTCACGTTCGCATCCTCGAGAATCCAGCGCATCGCCGCCTGTGCCATCGTGAAGCGTCCTTCCGCGATCCATGCCAGCTCTCCGGCCAGCTCGACCCCGCGCGGGAACGGCAGTCCGGCGAACGTCTCGCCGACGTTGAACTGCTCGCCGTTGGCATTGAAGCTGCGGTGGTCATCCGCCTCGAAGGTCGTGCTCTCCGTGAATTTGCCGGTGAGCAGGCCGCTGGCGAGCGGAAGCCGGGCCAGGATGCCGACGCCCGCTTCCTTCGCTGCCGGGAACAATTCCACGGCCGGCTTCTGGCGGAAGAGGTTAAAGATGACCTGAAGCGCTTTCACTCCAGGCACGCCAAGACAGAATTGGCCCTCCTCCACGGTCTCTACGCTCACGCCGTAGTGCCGGATCTTGCCTTCCTGCTGCAGCTTGTCCAGCACTTCAAAGACTGATCCGTCCTTCAGCACGGCCAGGGGTGGACAGTGAATCTGATACAAGTCGATCCTCTCGCGCTGCAGCCGCTTCAGCGAGTCCTCACAGTACCGGCGAACCTCCTTCTCCGAGTAGGTTCCGGGGTCATGGATATCTCCCGCACGGCAGAATTTGGTCGCGACATGGATGCGATCTTCCTGTCCCCGCGTCGCCTTCGCCAGCAGCTCCTCCGCATGGCCGGCCCCGTACACATCCGCCGTATCGAAGAAATTCACGCCTTCCTCGATGGCACGCTGCAGTCCCTTCAGTGCTTCCTCATCACTTGAGCGCCCCCAGCTGCCTCCGATGGCCCAAGTGCCGAAGCTCACCTCGCTTACGCGAAGCTCCGTATTTCCCAGCTGTCTGTAATTCATTTCCGAATTCCTCCTCATAGCGGTACTGTCTACAGCCTAACGAAATCGAAGGCTCGGCGCAAGAACTTACCTTGACGTTACTAGCTACCCTTTGCCTGCCGGGCTGCCCGGATTCGGAGAACCAAAAAAATCCGGGTCCCCGTATGGGTACCCGGATGGGCGTACGCTGCCTAGTGATGGGTCCCGCTGCCGCCGGATTGTTCGCTCCCCTGCAGGCCGATCTTGGCGATCGACGCCCCGATCCCCGGCTCGCTTGGTTTGTTCGCTCCGCGCGGCTGGTCAAAGTTGCTGATATACAGCGCTCCGCCCATGATATGCACGCTGGCCGGGAACTCGAGCGGCCCGTCGCTGCCGTTGGCCGCAAGCTCTGCCGCTTCCCCCTGCGGCGTCACCTTCACTATGCTGTTCCGCTCGTTCGCGCATACATACAGCACGCCGTCCGGTCCGAATGCGATCCCGTCCGCACCATAGAGCAGCGGGCTCTTCGCGAAGCGCTCCGCCGTACCGATGGAACCGTCCGCCGCGTTCACGGGCGCCTTCCAGATCTCGCCCGAGCTCGTATTGGCGATAGTCAGCCTGCCCTCCGCATCGAAGGCCAGGCCGTTCACCACGATCTTCTGCTCTTCCCGTTCGGCGGCAAGCCCGCTGGCCCATACCGTCAGCTTGCCGTCCGGCGTGACGATATACACATTGCCTGTCGCTCCGCCGCTCACATACAGCCGGCCGCCGGTGCCGAAGACGAGCCCGTTGGCCCCGTTCGTGCCGCTGACGAAGGTCTCGACCTTCGAAGCGTCGAAGGCGCCGCCATGCAGTGCTTCTCCGGGAATCCGCAGGACCGTGCCTTCCACACCCTGCCCTCCGCCGCTCGCCAGATACAAAGCGCCGTCCGGCCCGAAGGCCATCCCGGTTGCGGAGCGCGGCAGGATCGTCAGCACCTCGGCCTTGCCCGTCTCGGGCACGATCCGGTAAAGCCGCTTCGAGTCCATATCCACCGTATAAAGGTGTCCCTGCTTGTCCCCTGTCACGCCTTCGATCCGCATGCCGGCAGCCTGCTCCGGATCCAGATCGGCGATGATCGCCGCCTGGTGGGCTTCCGCGGCTGGAGTTCCCCCGGAGGTGACAGCCACCGCACGCTTCTGCGGGTCATACCCCACCTTGTACCCGAAGCGCTCATAGACGAAGCGGACGGGAACATACGCATTCTCGCCGATGACGAGCAACGGCGCGCCGGCCGGCTGCCCGGCGTCTTCCTTGCTCTCGGCCGGCTCGGCGCTGAGCTCGACGGTGACGTTTCCTTTGTGCAGCCTGAGGCTCTTGGCGTCCGCGTCCCACTTCGCCTCGGCTCCCATGGCAGACGCAGCCGGCAGGTACGGGGCATAGAGCTGGTTGTCTACCAGAAATGCGTTATTGCCGAGCGCCGCCGGCTCCCCGTCCCAGTGTACGGTCAAATTGGACGGAAGGGGCGCTGAGGCTGATGCAGCCGCAGAAGCGAAGGAAGCTGCCGGCCCGAGGCAAGCCAGAGCAGCCGTCAGGGAAATCACCATCGATTTTCTCATGATTATCCACCCTTTCTGAGTTAGGAATAGACAAGTTCCGGGTCTTCTTCCAAAACTTCGACACACCCCCAAGGGATTCCTGCCGCTGCGCCAGGTCCGCCCCGCAAAGACTTCGCCCTCCGCCTCCCCTTCTCCCAGCCGGCCAGGTATGGTAGACTGATGTATTGATAGATTCGCAGACTGCCCGCTTCTCGTACCGGAGAAGGGGGCTCCCGCCAATACCACCCCAAAGGATGATGAATTTCTATGAACGCAGTCGAAATGTTAAAAGGCCGCAGAGCCGTAAGGGCGTACCTCCCCCGTGAAGTGGAAGAAGCCAAAATTCAAGCGCTGCTGGAAGCGGCTACTTGGGCGCCGAACGACCGGCTGAGAGAGCCGTGGCACTTCTATGTCGTACGCGGGGAAGCTAAGGAACGCTATGGTGCCCTGGCCCGGACGTTCCTCGAAGAACGGTTCCCGGCCAAGCCCCACCTCGTCAAAGAATCGCTGCTTGTGCTGGAGAATACGCCGGTCGTTATCGTCGTGACGGCCGACATTGTACCCGGAGACGATGCCTCCTCCGAGGATAACGAGTATGCGGCAGCCTGCGCGATCCACTCGATGTGGCTGGCGGCGCAGGAGCTCGGCTTAGGCCTCGTCTGGCGGACGAGGGGGATTGGTCTGGCGCGCGACGAGCGGCTCCACGCCTTCCTCGGTTCGCCGGAGAATAAGAAGATTATCGGTTCCGTCTTCGTCGGATATCCGGCGGGCGACACCTCCGTTACCCCACGGAAGTCCTACCGCGAGAAGAGCACCTGGCTGTAGACTGGCTTGTACGCATCCGCGGGAGAGCAGGGCGCAGTTCAGCCTGCTTCTCCTGCGGATGGCCCCTTCGTGCCGCCTACTGCCCCTGCCCATCCACCCAGCGGTTGGAGGGCGGGGCCTCCTGTAGATTAGATGGTGTTCCTCATACGAAAAACCCGCTGCCGGGGCAGCGGGCTTTTCATATGACTCAAGAATCCAAGGTACTGCGATTAGATGAATGCACTGGAAACGATAACGAGCAAAATGAACAGGACCAGGATCGTTCCCGTACTAGTCCAGCCGCCGCCACAACCTGCGCCTACTCCGCCGACATAACCCATCGCTGCCGCCTCCTTCCGGTTTAGATTCTGCATTGTATGAGGGGGAGACCGTCAGGGGTTGGGCCGTACGCAAATTGTGTCCTTGTACGGGGCTGTCCGCACACTCCGGTTTGCTAGATTCACATAAGATATAAGTATGGAACCGTCACCGCCGGCGGTCCATATCAGCGCCCATCGTGCTCCTTCAAGAGATAGACGGCTGCATCGCCAGATGCGCCGTCTATTCTCATGTCCGGACCCGCTTATTCTAGAGTCTATGAACTACTGCGGACGCTAGATCAGGCTGGACCCGAACCGCTGCCGTAAGAGAAACGCCTGTCGGCGTCCTTTAAGATCTCTGCGTGCCAGTCCATACGCTGGTGCACGGTGAGGGAATGGGTATGGGTATGGGGTTCCAACCGCTGGTGGAAAACAAGCCCCCCATATGCCATCCCGGCCATTCCTGCCCCGGTACTCTGACCGATTACTTCAGCCGCAGCCAGCTGATCTGCACAGCTCCGCGCATGAGGAGATACACATCCCGCACCCCTTCCGCCCCTGCCAGCCCGGCGCTCACCGTCGTCCATGCCTGCCATCCGCCGGTAGGCGGCACATCCAATCTGCCTGCCGCCGGGCCGTCCGGCGCGTCCAGCCGGATCTCGAGCGTTCCTCCCGGCTGCGGCGCGGTGACACGTGCTTCGAAGGCGGCTGCTCCCGCGCCAAGGTCGGCGCCATAGAAGGCGATCCGGCTCTCGCTGCCGGAGCTGCGCACGCTCAAGGATCCCTCGCGGCATTCCTCGATCGTCACACCCTCGTAATCATCATAGTTCGCCGCAAAGACAGCGCTGTCGAGCCTCCGTGGCGGCACCGTTTCTCCCTCCACCGCCAGGTTCACCAGGAGAGGAAGTACGGCGGAAGAGCCTCCGGCCATGAACGTATACGTGCCCTTCTCCACACACCACTGCTCCCGGGTCACATCCCAGAATGCCAGCTGCTCGAATGGCACCGCGAAGGTGACGGTCTGTGTCTCCCCCGGCTCCAGGTGCACGCGACAAAAGCCTGCCAGCGTTTTCAGCGGCCTCTTCACTCGCGATTCGCCTGCTTGGACATAGAGCTGCACAACTTCGTCCCCGGCAAGGCCGCCCTTGTTCTCTACGGTAACGCTTAGGGTCACACTGCCGTTCGCAGCATCCCCGCCTCCCTGCACGGCTGCTGTATGCCCCGTAACGTCTGCCTGCAGATCCCTGTAACAAAACTCGGTATACGACAGCCCGTGTCCGAACGGATAGAGCACGTCCCCGTCGTAGTATTGGTAGGTCCGCTTGCCTTTGATAATGTCGTAATCGAGCAGATCCGGCAGCGCGTCCGTAGAACGGTACCAGGTCATGTTCAGCCGGCCGCCGGGGTTATAATCCCCGAAGAGCACATCCGCCACCGCTTGGCCCAGCTCCTGTCCCGCGTGTGACGAATACAGGATCGCAGGCACATGGTCGTCGGCCCAGTTCACGGCGAACGGATAGCTGCCGATGAGGACCGCAACGGTGCGCGGATTGGCCTCCATCACCGCCCTCAGCAGTGCTTCCTGTGCTGGAGCCAGCGTGAGATCCGGCCGGTCGACGCATTCCTTGCCGTTAATAAACGGCGAGTTGCCGAGGACTACGATGGCCGTGTCCGCTTGGCGGGCCGCCTCCGCCGCCGCCCGGATGCCGTCCTCGACCAGCTCGGTCACGAACCGCTCCGCTGCTGCATGGCCGGTATCGCCTCCCGCACCTGCCGTCAGGAACCCTTCACCGGCGGCTGTAATTTCCCTGCCGTCCCAGGACCTCCAGACCCAGGAACCCTCCGGCCCTTCTGCGAAGGAGAAAGCTTCCTTCACGAACCAGCCCCTGGCCTCCTCCGCCGAAGCCCGGAGCGTCCCCTCCTCGCTTTCCGTTACGAACAGCCCCCGGCTCTCGCTCTTCAAGGTGGTGCTTCCCCAGCCCCAATCCGTGAGCTCGAAGATCTCAGCGTCTTCGGCCGCACTGGCATCCGCCGTAAGAGTCTGACCCACCGCGCCGCTGAGCCGGACATACTTGCCCGTCCGCAGCGAACGGATGCGGATGCGGTCCCCGCCGGTGCGGTGTACGACCCCCTCACTGCACAGCCGCTCCCGCACACCCGCAAGCGGGGTAACGCGATACGGCGGCGTCCCGCTGTACCAATCGGTGTGAACCACGTCTGCCAGCGGGCCGATCACTGCGGCGCCCGCCGGTGTACCCAGCGGCAGCAGGCCGTCGTTCTTCAGCAGCACGATGCCTTCCCGTGCAGCTTGCAGCGCGAGCTTGGCGTGCTCCGGGGCGCAGAGCTTCTCCTCCGGCACATTCGCATACGGGTTGTCCTCTCCGCTGTCGAATTCGCCGAGCCGGATGCGGACTCGGAACGTATTGCACAGCGCCCGGTCGAGGTCTGCCTCTGCCAGAAGTCCCGCTTCCAGCGCATCCCGCACCGCGCGAAGCGTAATCTCTGCGTCATCGGTAATACTGTCGATGCCGCTGCGGACCGAGGCCGCCACCGCTTCCGCGTAGGAAGCGAAGTACCGGTGGTCGTTCACCGTGCCGAGCACGTCTCCCGCATCGCTCACCACGAATCCGTCCATGCCCCACTCGCCTTTAACGATGGCGTTCACATCCCCGTTCAGGTTGCACGGCGTACCGTTCACCGCGTTATATGCGGTCATCATCGACTGCGCTCCGCCTTCGCGGAAGGCCGGTTCGAACGCCTTGAGGTAATACTCCCTTAGATTGCGCGGGTCGATGGAAGCCGAGCATTCGCCGCGCCCGATCTCATTATTGTTGCCAAGAAAATGCTTCAGGGTCGCTGCCGTCTTGAGATAGAAGGGGTGGTCTCCCTGCAGTCCTTTCACGAGCGCCGTGGAGAGGCGTCCTGTCAAATACGGGTCTTCGCCGTACGCCTCCTCCGTGCGCCCCCACCTTGGGTCCCGTTCCATATCCACTGTGGGAGCCCAGATCGTCAGGCCGTTGATCTCCGGATCGCGCTGGTAATACACTCTCGCTTCGTCCCCGATGGCCGAGCCGATCTCCCGCAGGAGCTCCGGATGCCAAGTGCAGGCCAGCCCGATGTTCTGCGGGAATACCGTCGCCTCGCCGAGCCAGGCAATGCCGTGGGCGCCTTCGGTTCCATGCTTATACTTCCGTATGCCGAGCCGGGGGATCTCCTCCTGGTACTGGCACATCTGACCGATCTTCTCCTCGAGCGTCAACCGGGATACGAGATCCCGGACCCGCTCTTCAAGCGGCAGCCCCGTGTCCAGGAAGGGCAGCTTGGTATGTGTCGTCATGCTCCATCTCTCCTCGCAACAATCTATCTGTAATCGCTTACGAATCTCAGTATATCTGCTATTGTAGCTCCTCCTCTTCCCCCCTCCTACCCTGCGAATTCCCTCCCTTTTCATATCAAAACCGCACATACAAAGCTGGAAAGAAAGGACCCGACCCCATAGACCTTTGCCGGTTGGACAGAAAAGGGAGTCCCCGCTTCTCCAGCCCAAAAAGAGCTGCCGCCGGCAGCTCCTTAAGTGTGCGGTTCCCGCGTAGTGCAGTGCGCGGGCCATTTCCTTTTGTGTTTCAGGGACCGGACCGCGAGCTCAATCTGGATGACGGATAAGCCGGTCACCCTGGAGACCAGGGTCAGATCCTGCTCTTCCGACAAATACGGATGCCGGGTGAATACAGACAGCACCGTCTGTTCTTGAACGGACAAGTCCTCCGGTAGTGGCGCCTGCTTGGACTCTTTCATAGCTTCCTCCTCTGCTGTCAGAAGTGGACATGAACGGGTCCTACGAATGTATGCTTGTCCCCGCCATATTATTCGTCTCTGCCGTGCTTCCTTGAGTCTGGGGAAACTTGATAGGTTTTGATCGGAATTGTCCCCTTTTGTCAATCTTAGCTCGTCTCTCCTCATTCGGGTTGCTTTCCGCATTCGGCAACGTTATAATAACACTCAAGTGTATATGTTACAGTAAACTGTATATTTGTCACCTTGCTGATAAGAAGAAGAGCGTTACAAAGGAGGATACGCATGCAAACCTACACCGCCAAAGAAATCACCGAAAGACTGCTTGGGGATTATCCGCAGATTAATCTGCGGACGGTTCGGTATTACACGCAGATCGGCATCGTCCCCCCACTCGAGCTGTCGGGCAACAAGCGAGTCTATACGGAGAAGCACCTGCATTACTTCCGTGCTGTAATGACGCTCGCCAAGACCGGGGAAACGCTCGCTTCCATCCAGCAGAAGCTGCAGGATCTGCCTCTGAAGGAGATCGTCCGAATCGGAAACCAGAGTGCCGTGGTGGGAAGCCGGCAAGTCCTCCACAACGAAACCCATAAAGTGAATGAGGATGTGTACATCACTCTAGGTCCCCGTGTATCGGCTGAATTGAAGACTAAAGTCATTGAGACCGTAACCCGGCTCGTGAAAGGGGAGGATGCACCGTGATCCGGATCCAATGGGCCAAATCGGTCATGGAAAACGAAGAGGGAATGAACCACTTGTGGCTTCGGCTGCCGGCAGATCCGCACATCCGAACGATGGACATTACGGTCGAACTTCCCCCAGGGATGTTCCGGTCACCGAACTTGAACGGTTATCCCGAAGACACCTCGGGCGTAGCGCGGGTAAATCGGGGCGGCCCAGAGCTAGATCTCCTTTACGAGATCTATACGGTTCAAGCTGTTCCCTGCGGGGAAGCCGACCTGCTCATCCGGCTTCGCTGCATCGATATCGATGGAAAGTCTCGGGAATACATGCGGCAGGCCAAGCTTCTTCTAAGCGCCGACCCTTGCCTCGTGCCGGAGATCGACGAAGAGGTAGCTGAGCGGGTCAAAAGTCTCGCAGCCCCTCTGGACGAATCCTCGCCGCTTTCGGAGAACGGCAGTGATGCTTGGCAGGTTGTGGTTCCACGCGTGGATGCTTCCGGGGAGCTGTCCGAGTGGGAGCGCAAATACCGTGTCGATGGCTGAGGGGGTAACCCCCTCCTATCGGATTCTCCTCTGCCATTTTGAATAGCAGATTCTATGAATTGTTCTTTATAAAGGATTCTTTAGAACCGAGTTCTGTAATTTCTGATATAGTTAACCTAACAAGTTTTTGGGAGCTATGACTTCGACATCCGCAAACTGGGCACTTGGATGCGAACGAGCTGGTAGTGCAACCGACCATCTTCTATTTGGCGGAGGGTCTTTTTTATTATCCTCTCCAACATCAATTAGGGGGTGTCATCATGGAACAAGAGAAAATCGTCAAGGCAGAGGACATTATTGCATTCTTGGAAATCGATCCGAAAGCATTCACCGCCTGGTGCGAACGGAATCTGCCGCAGAGTTCTGCGTGTGGACCGCAAACCTACCGGGAGTTGAAGGAGCTCGTCTCCTAGAACAGCCTGAACGGACGTTACCGGTAGGATGAGGAAGTCTGCTTTTATATACCCGGCCCAAATAGGGACATGTCAAGCTTTCGTTGACATGTCCCTATTTATTTGGAGTACGCCCCCCATCACTCAACCCAAGCTACCCCGAACGATGCAGCCAGGCCGTAACCGCGCCAAGCACCTTCTCGAGATTCGTCGAGCCTTCGCTGTCGCGGTAAGAGGCTCCGCTGCGGAAGTAATCCGGATGCCCGCCGAGGAGCGGCAGCGAAACGACCGCCCCCGGCGCATACTTCCCGGCCCGCCATACCGGCAGCCCGCCCCGCCCTCTGTCCCAGCCGCCCCAATGGCCGAGCCGCGTGACGGGATCGGATGCCCGGCCTCCCGCATCCACGCCGCGGATGTACAATGTAACAGGGGCCAGATCCGGCGGAACCGGGCACTTCGGCGCACCGATCATCACGATTCGGAAGGCGTCCGGCGGCCTACCTGTACGGCGCATGAGGATCGCTGCCGCGTGGACGGCCGCAACGCCTCCGGCACTATGCCCGGCCAGAAGGACAAGCCTTCCCGGAGAAGGCGGCCCTGCAGACCATACCGTTTCCGCCGCCCGGCCGCCGCCCAAGGACCGCTCTACCCGTCCGGTTCCCAGCAGCAGATCGTGCCTCGATTCGTGCAGCTGCCGCAGCAAGCCCCGGCTCCGCTCTCCGTATGGATACAGCTGCTGCTGCGGAGCCGTTCCGCTCCCGGACGCAGGGAAGCGCCGCGCGAGTTCCCTGCCGAATTCCTCCATGAAATTCGGGTACGTCGCGATCCCGGCGAGGCAATAAATGGTTAAGGCAGACTGCTGTCCGCCGCAGGCGTGTTCATCGTTCATTAGGACCCTCTCCGCTCGACATGGAAGCTGCATCCATTATACCACACGAGCCTCCTTGCCCATTAACCAAGGAGTTTTTCGTTAGAATCGAACCTTTTGGGTAGTTCAAAGCGTATAGGGTGCGAATGAAGCAACAGAGGAGGAGCCCGTGGAACAACTTGGGATTTCGGAGATGGAAGCACAGGACATGTTCCGCGAACATGCCCCTTATGTTTATGGTATCGCCCTGATGATGACAAACTCCGCCGCTGCAGCGGATGATCTTACGCAAGAGACGTTCCTGCGCGCTTTTGCCAAATACAAGCTGTATGATCCGGCCAAGCCGCTGCGTCCCTGGCTGTACCGCATCACCGTTAACTTGGCAAGGAGCATGCACCGCAAACAGCGGTGGCTCACTTTCCTCGGACAGGTGCCGGAGACAGACAGCGGGAACTGCGTCGAGGACATCATGGTACGGCAGGAATCGGACCTGGAAGTCTGGCAGATGGTAGGCACGCTGTCCAAAAAAAGAAGAGAAGTCATCATTCTCTTCTATTATGCGGGTCTGCCCCTTCCGGAAGTGGCCGCGACCCTCGGCATCCGGCTCGGTACCTGCAAATCGAGACTGCACGCCGCGCTGCAGCAGCTGCGAGGGCTGGACCGCACGCCCCTCAGCCAGCATCCGGCACTTGTGAAGGAGGGCTTCAAATCAACGCAGGCCATACGAATGAGAAGATTGCCCCGGGGGGCGAGGCGGAGACGGCCGGGACTTCCACCAGGCACATGGAGTCGCTCTCTCCCTCCTTCCCCTTCGAGGTGCTGTGGCAGCGATATCAGCAGGGCGCAGGGGACAGGAGGCCGCGCAGTCGGAACCGGGCGGCTTGGGGAGCAGCGGTGGTCATCACAGGAGCCGCCATTCTGCTCGGCACCGCTTATACGTCCCCTGGAGTCAGCGCCGCGCTGAGACGCATTCCCATGATTGAGCTTCTGTATCAGAAAGCCGGGGAGAACAGCTTGCTATTGAGCCATGGGCTGGACCGGATCTGGGAGCAGGAGCTCAGTACGGCCGTCAATCTGTCGGTCACCGATCAGGATATCCGCTTCACGGTCACCGACGTTTTTTATGACGGGGTGCAGATCGTCGTCTCTTACGAAGTGGAATACTTGAAGATGGAGAGAAAGATGACCGAGCAAGAGGTGGGCGTCTATTACGACTACAGCATTGTCGGAGCACATCCCACCCTGAGCGGCACCCATGAGTATACGATTACAGGCGACCATACGTTCGTGTGCACAACGATCATCGAAAGCGATCCTCTGCCGGACCATCCCCTTCTGCATGTTGAGGTGCCGCGGATCGGCGATACGTACGGTCAATGGAACGTCACGGTCCCCCTCTCGCTGGCCAAGACCGCACCGGGTACGCACGTCATTCGGCCGGCACTTGTCTCGTCATATCGAGGAATGGAATTTACCGTGGACGAAGTGAAACTCACACCGGTGTCGACACAGCTCGTGATCAAGACGAACTATCATCAGCAGCTCGGATTTATGCTTCTCGACGACCTGGATACCCCTTGGAAATGGGCGGCGGCATGGGCGGCAAAGGAGAAGTCCGAATGAACTTCGATCCTCCTCCCGCCATTAATCCTCATCCTGAATTTCTGACATTGGTCGTCAGGCCTACAGATCAGATCAATGACATGGCTCAACGCGAGGTGTACCTGGAGTACACGGGAGTCTTCCCTATGGTGATGGAGGGCGCCCAGGGAGGAACCGTAACCGTGACGGATATAGAGTTCGGCCCGGAGAAGACCATCCTCCGTTACACCTCCAGCGACGCGGCCAACCAGCTCCCTTTCCTGAGGCTGGAGGATGCAGCCCAGGAATGGTACGGCGCGACAAGCCAGCCGGTCCGCACATCAAAGGACGCTTTCTCCTACGAAGCCGAATACCCGCCCATCCCTTCTACGGATGGCTTGCGGCTGCTTCTTGTCATCAATAAGTGGGAAGAGGACGCCCAGGCCAAGGAGCCACCCCTGCGCATTCGGATCCCTGTCGAGTGGCCGGATTCCACGGCGTCAGCCCCAGCCCGCTAACTGAGGACGCGTTTCCCCATGATGAAGAACAGCCGCAGACTTCCGGCAGGAAGTTTACGGCTGTTTTTTACAATACATCCTTATGATGACCGGATTGAAGCGAATTGACCCACATACGAGTCGAACAGCTTGTAGACCTTTTGCGCCAGCTTCACGCGGTCCGGAAGATCGGAGAGCAGCGCACGAAAGTAGACCATGCCGGAATCGGTGATCTCATAATACCGGTTATACCGGTTGTCGTCTCCCCATTCCCGCTTAACATGCCCGTTTTCCGCCAGCTTCTTGAGCCGGGCACTGAGATATCCGTCATTCACGCCGACCCCGTCCAGCGACTTGATGATCCATTGCTCCATCTCGCTTGCATACCGTCTGCCCTTCAGAAGTTCCGACAACACCATGAAGTCGATGACCTGCTGCACTTTCACTACATGTCCAAGCGATTCTTCCTTGACGACCGGGTCCTGGTTGCGTGCCATCCGCTTCTCACCTCGTCTTCTGGATATAGTCATCCGTCCTGCTCCCATTATATCCCACGATTTATGGGGAAACAACACACTTGTTCCCCTTTTGCGAGATTCATGGAAACGGTGTGCATCGCGACAACTTCATATTCAGCGCTGAAATATAACCGATTATCAAGCTCCCCGGCCTCTTCCTCTTCTTCTTATGAGAACATGTGCATCCGACCTCCCCTTCTGCCTTAGCAAAACTTTAGAATGGTATATCCATTTTATGCGAATACTTTTACCACCAAATGTAAAAGGGTGAGGGCACATGCCACCGAAGCAACAAACTTTTTTTGAGCACTTGCGGCAATTAAAAAAACAATTTTCTACCGATCATATGGAATACTGGTTTCAATATTCTACCATGAATACATGGCAGTTTTGGGTTTGCCTGATCTTACTCATCGGTCCGTTAGTTCTGCTTTACTTCCAGCTGGATCGGAGCAAAGCTTTTCACTTTGGATTTTTCGGTTACAGCGTCCATGTTTTTACCGCCTACGCGGATACTTTTGGCGTTACCAAGGGACTCTGGGACTACCCCTATAAAGTAATCCCGATTCTTCCCGTCAGTTTGATGGTCGATGCATCCCTGGTACCCGTTGTCTATATGCTGGTGTATCAATGGGCCGTCAATCACCGTAAATCCCCAGTGCTTTTCTTAACGCTAACCAGCGTATGCTTTGCCTTTATCCTCAAACCTTTTCTATCCCTCATCGGACTCTTTTTGCTATTTGACGGGATGAGTTTCTTCCTGCTGTTTATTGCCTATATGGTGGTCATGTCATGTGCATTGCTTGTCATGTACCTCTTTAAGTATTTGCAAAGAAGTTCCATTCGCAGGCTAACGTAACACTTGCCCGGACTGCCCTACCTTCACCGGCGCTTCCGGTTGGCAGTCTCCGCTGCCCTTTTCCTGCCCCCTTTCGAGCCTATTGAAGACCTCGGATACTAGAGAAGGCCGGCCGGTTCAGCCCCCAATGAACAAGGCAGAGGACGGCTTTCCATGCAATCTTTAAGTGTGCAAACAAGTGTATTGAAAACAAATATATTCCGCTTATCCAAGCTTAGACGAGGAAAGGAACGTGGTCCGCGCCGCCTTCAGCCCGGTCTGGCCTCTGGAGATTCTGAACACCTTGACTCTCACCGAACATGAGGGTCAAACTACGCTGACCCTCCGCGGGGTCCCGATTGATGCGACGGACGAGGAGCGTGCCGAATTCGAAGCCATGCGGGGCTCCATGGAGCAGGGTTTCGGCGAGACCTTCGACCAGCTCGCCAATTACCTGGCCAGCGGCTTGTAAGCGGGGAACGCCAAAGGGGCATCCAGCCAGCTTGGTCTGTATGCGCTCCTTCCACACCACCCGCAGACTCGGATTCCACATACACCCCTCGGCGCCATCGGAGCGCCCGTCGTTCCAGACGGGCCGTACCGATCGCTTTTTTGGTATGGGAGGGCTTGCCGAAGCTTAGGAATAATGCGCCAGCAGGCCATGGAGCCTGCGCTTGATCTCCTCCACGAGCTCCGGCGGCCGGGTCACCCTGGCTTCCGTGCCCACCCCCACGAAGAACGCCGCCAGAAAGGGCAGGTCACTCTTCGGCCAATCCCCTTCGAGCCAGCCGGTTCCATCCTCGCGCCGATGCAGATGGGACACCAGCCCCACCTCGGCCTCACAGTCTTCTACCCCACGAGGGCTCAGCTCCACATAGAGAGGGGCAGTCTCCCGCTTATCAGGACTCTGGAAGCTCCGGTTCTCTAGATGAACGTGCCGCAGATCGACCGGTTCTACACCGGAATCATCCGCCGCCGCCGCATGCATCCGGTCACAGCGGAATACCCGGATCTCCCCGCGGAGAAAGCAGTAGGCGGGGCAGTACCATAGCCCGCGGAAAGCATAGATGCCGACCGGCTGGATCCGGCGGGCCGCCTTGCTCTCCGGCGGGCCGTATTCTACCGTCAGGACGTATTGACGGACGGCGGCGTCGAGCAGCACCGGCAAATACGGAAACTGGGCCAGCCGGACCGGCGTGACAAAATCGATCCGGTTCTTCATCCCATCGATCCGCTCCCGGATGTCTCCGGACATATAATGGTAGAACTTGGTCAAGGCCGAGGCCATCTCGGTGTGGAACGGCAGATAGGTATAATGGCGGAGCGCGTGGCATGCAAAAAAGATACCGACAGCTTCTTCCTCCGTAAAAGCAATCGGAGGCAAGATGCGTTCGTTCAGCACCTGATAGCCGCCGTGGGGCCCTGTCTCCGAGTACAGGGGAACACCGAGCTCGCTAAGCTCCTGCAGATCGCGGAGCATGGTTCGGGTCGATACGCCGAATTCCTGGGCCAGCTCCTTCACTGTGAACTTCCGCTTCCGGTTGACGGTCTGCATGAGCTCCAGCAGCCGTTTGGATTTGGGCATAGTCTCCCCTCCCTCTCATTGTTGTGATCTGATTTTATAATTTGTGACAATTGTTGTCACTATTATACGTTACAATAAGCCTGCAGCCCACCCCAAGGGGGACGGGCAATCCCCAATCCAAAAACCAAAGGAGCTGTTGCACATGATTACCCTGCTGACCCCCTTTATTCTGCTCGACGGCCAGGCCAAGGAAGCGATCACCTTCTATCAATCCGCGCTGGGAGCCGAACTGCTCTTCGTCCAGACGTTCGGCGAGTCGCCCGACACCTTCGATCCCCCTCTTACGGAAGAGGCCAAACAGCGCGTGGCCCACTCTGTGCTGAAGGTCGGAGAGGCCGAGCTCTACGTGGCGGACCGGCTACCCGAAGAGCCTTCCCGCCCCGGGAACAGCGTCTCCATCTGCCTCACCACCACCGATGCGGAGCAGGCCCAAATGCTGTACGAAGCGCTTCAGCGGAACGGCCGGGTAGATGCACCCTTACAGGAAGTACACTTCAGTCCGGCATACGGCATCGTCACGGACGCCTTCGGCATCACCTTCCAGCTCTTTACGAAACGGAAGCAATAGAATAAGGAAGCGAAAGAACACGTTCTGCGAGTTCCACTTTCCGAAGTCCAATAAGAAACAGGCTGCCGCGGGCAGCCTGTTTCTTGTGATTCGCTATTCTGCTCAGGGCCCGAGCTTCTCGAGCAGCTCCCCTACGTTGTTCTCCGAGTACACTTCGATCCCGTGGCGCTGCAGCAGCGCGGTGGTAACGCCGAAGCCGGGCTCCTTCGTTCGCGTGTACGTGCCGTCATAGATCATCGAGCTGCCGCACGACGGGCTCGATTCCTTCAGCACGGCGTACTGTGCTCCCGCCGCCTGCGCGGTCTTCAGCGTCTGCTCGGCCCCACGGACGAACTCGGCCGTCACATCTTCGCCTCCGTTCGTCACGACCCGGGCTCTGCCATCGAGCACATCCCCGCCCCCGCCGCCTACAATCTCGGCCGGCGGCCTCGGAGTGGGCAGCCCGCCGAGCTGCTCGGGGCAGACGAGCACGGCCCGTCCTTCCCGCAGCAGCCGGGCAATATCTTCCCGGTAGTTGTCGCCTCCGTCGTAGCGTGTCGCAAGTCCCGCCAGACAGGAACTGATGAGTATCATACGGATTCTCCCTCCTCTTTATAGCGCTAATGCTTAAGGCTTCGCCCTCATGTCCCCCGGAGCACCCGCCGTCTGTCGATCAGCCTGTGGAACTCGGCATCGAGCTCCTTCGCACCCTCCACGCCCGGCATGCTCAGCCGCCCCAGCACTTCCGCCAGCCGCAGCTCCACCTGAAGCAGCTCGTTCGCGGTATCGTCCGGGGCCGGTGCGGCTTCCGCTCCGCCCTTCCGGCCCTCCCGGTACTCCGCATATCCTCCTGCGAAGGAAGATACCCCTCCGTCCCGGATCTCGAGGATGCGTCCGGCCGTCCGTTCCACGAAGCGCCGGTCATGGGAGACGAAGAGGACGGTTCCCGGGTAGCCGGCAAGCAGGCCCTCGAGCGCCTCCAGGGACGGCGTATCGAGATAGTTCGTCGGCTCGTCGAGGATGAGCACATTCAGGTCGCTGAGCACCAGCTTAGCGAGCGCCGTCTTCACCCGCTCGCCGCCGCTGAGATCCCCTGTCCGCTTATGAACGTCATCCCCGCGGAGCAGCAGGCGTGCCAGTACGAGGCGGGCTAATGCATCATCATGGATGCTGGTTTCCCTTACATTCTCCAGCACGGTACGCCCAAGGTCAAGAATATCGAGCGTCTGACTGAAATAACCGAGCTTCACGCCGGGTGCGGTGCGCACGCCCGCCCCGCCGCCGACGATGCGGCGGATCAACGTCGTTTTGCCGCAGCCGTTCGGTCCCAGCAGCGCCGCTTTCTCCCCGAAGCGCAGCCGCAGCGAGACATTGCTCCACAGCAGACGTCCGCCCGCCGAAGCTTCGAGGTCCTGTACCTCCAGCACCACCCGGTTCTTCGAGGAAGGCGGAACGGGCACGGTGAGTTTCACCTCGGGCAGCTCCGCCGGCTTCTCGACCTTCTCCAGCTTCGCAAGCCGCGTTTCGAGCGCTTTGCGGGCCTGGTGAATGCCTGCCTGCGTCGACCCTCTGCGGTCTTTGCCTAAGCGGGCTTCCGAGTTGCCGATTCGGGACGGGGCCTTCAGCGACCCAGCAGCCTTCCGCTCTTTGAGCCGGACGGCGCGCTCCAGCGCACTCCGCTTCTCGGTATAAGCTTCGTACCTCTCCTGGTGCCGCCGCTTCTCCAGCTCCTTCTGCCGTTCGTATGCACTGTAATCCCCGGTATAGACCGACACCCGCCCGCCGTCGATCTCCCAGATCTTCGTGCATACGCGGTCCAGGAAGACCCGGTCATGAGAGATCACGACCAGCGCCCCCCTTACCCTGCGCAGTCTCTCCTCCAAGTCTTCCGTGCGCTCCGCGTCCAGATTCATCGTAGGCTCATCGGCGAAGAGGATGTCCGGGTCCTGGGCCAAGACGGTATCGATGACTCTGCTCGTTATTTCGCCCCCGCTGCCGATCCCGTCTTCTTTGAACTGCGGAATGACACCGACGCTGCCGGAACGCGTCACATGACCCGCATCCGGCTCCAATGCCCCGGCGAGAATCCGCAGCAGCGTCGTTTTGCCGGTACCGTTACGGCCGACAATTCCGATCCGGTCACCGTCCTCTATTCTCAGAGCATCGGCCCCGAATAACAATCGGGGGCCGATCCCATGCTTCAAGCCGTAGGCTTCTATTCTGCTCATATACCACAAACCTCCTGTCCGGTATACCGGACAGGAGGCGCAGATGAACAGCACCCCAAGACCGCGGCAGGCAGGCCAACATGCCAAATATACGGCGGCAGGCCTGCCTTGCAGTCTTCCAGGAAGCAGCTCAAAAAGGCCGCACGAATCCTATCCGGTCCAAGATATCGTTACAGTACGATGGTCTTCTTGGGAAAGATAGGATTAGTTCTTCATCGGCCTCGGTTCACCCTCTCGTGCAATCTCTCCGTACAGCATATCTTAGACGGATCCCGCGGTTCAAGGGGGAGAATCGTTATACGGATTCTTTCCGTACCAGCTGCAGGAACGTCGCGCTCGAGGTGGACACAAGTTCACCCTGGTCCCCCCGGATATCGCAGGAAACCTGGAGCAGCTCCCGGGCCTGGTGGGTCAGACGGGCTTCGGCCGTGAGCTTTTTGCCTTTGCCCGGATGATGATAAGCCACATGCATATCGATCGTAACGAACTTGCTTCCCGGCTCGAAGCGGTGCTCGAGCATCCAGCCCATGGCCATGTCGGCCAGCGTAGCCGTTACCCCGCCGTACACGATCCGATACGGATTCAGCACTTCGGGGACGATCGGCATCGAACAGACGAAGACGTCCGGGTCTGTGCTCTCTTCCTTCACCACGTTCAGGAAATTGCCGAGAAACGGATACCGGTTTTCCTTCATCTTCTCCAGCGCGCGCAGCGTATTCTCCACGGCACGGAAACTGCGGTCGGGCAGCGCCGCGATCCGCTCAATCACTTCTTGACGGTCCATGAGATGCCTCACCTTTTATGCAAAATTGGAATGATTGTCCAGCTAACTGGATGGCTGGGCGGGATCCCCGCAGGTCATATCATGGACGATCGCCGCCAGCGTAACACTGCCGAGCTCCTCCTCCATCGCCGTTTGGGCCCTGGAGAAGGCGATCTCCAGCGTCGACTGGATGCCCCGGCCCACTGTACACTGCGGATTCGGCTTCTCGTGCAGGGAGAAGAGGCCCTCCGCTTCTCCGGCCTGCACGGCCCGGTATATGTCCAGCAGAGTGATGCGGTCCGCTTCCCGGGACAGGACCGCTCCGGGCACACCGGCCGAGGTGACGACAAGGCCCGCGCGGCTGAGCATGGACATCAGCCTGCGGATGACGACGGGGTTCGTATTGACACTGCCGGCAATATAGTCCGACGTGATGCGCTCGCCTCTATTTACCTCCAAGAGGGAGAGGATATGAACGGCGACGGCAAATCGGCTGGAGATGGCCACTGGAAGTCCCCCCTCGGTCTCATACAGTATAACGCAACTGCTTCTTGTATCGATTGTAGTTACAGTACGCCGGCTTGTCAAATGACTGGGTTCACCGGCAGTGACCGGACCAAGGCACAAAAAAAGCTGCCGAAGCAGCGAATTTTCTCTGTTATGAAATCATCTCTAGCGCAGAAGGGCAGCGATGATTGCGGAGACTACGCGCCTGCGGGAGACGCACCGGTTACTTCGCGTCAACCATCACGCTGTCAAACACGGCCGTTTGATTCACGGTTCGCAGGCCGATATGGCCCTCACCAATCAATGTGGTATCGGTGGCGCTAAGCTTCTCTACGCCGTTCACATACCCTTTCAGGGCATTGCCTTTCAGTTCAAGCCGAAGAATATACCAGGTGCCTGGAGCAGCGAACCAATCCTTCTCGGCCAGCCGGGTCCAAGTGTCATTCACTTTCTTGTACAACTGAATCTTATTCAATTCATAATTGATGCGAAGCGTGTAATAGCTGGACATATCGGGCGCTGCTCTGGCGATGAGCCCAGTGGAGGCTTGGGATCCGGTATCGTGCGCCTTGATCGCTGACGTCACACTGAGATCCGCAGGAGACAACGGGCCGAGGGCCTCCGCAATGCCGCCTCCTGTTTGCTTCATGACCTTGGTTCTCTCATCGGTTGCGAGCGACCAGCTGCCGCTGAGCAGTGTCCAGGAGTTCGTATTGCCGTCCTGGAAGCCGTCCCCGTAATAGACCGGCTCGAACATCACGGCATCCGCACGGTGATTGGCCGTAGTGGTTACTTTGAACTTGACGTAGTTGCCCGTACCCTGGCGCAGGTAGACGGTCTCGAGCAGGCGCCACTGGCCACTCGCGATCGTCGTCTGGTCCACGTACGAGTTGTTGTTGACTCCGTTATAGAGCGTATAGAGCACGTTCTCCTCGGAATCCTTGTGGAGCGGGTAGCGGACATACACATTGTAGTATCCCGCCTGCGGAATGTTCGGCGTCCACTGCACCGTGCTGCCGTTCGTACTGCTGAATCGGGAGAGGCCGCCATAGCTGCCGGGCATGTCGCTGTCTCCCCAGGTACCCGTCTCCGTGTATCCGCTGTCGCCCTGGTCGATCACGATCACCTTCTTGGGGACGATGGGACCGACCACATTCGAATACGGAGAAAGAATGCCATCCGGATTCTTCGCCCGGATCCGGTAATAATACGAACCGCCGACAGCGGCCGACCCGTCATCGAACAGCGGTACGGTGAACGTATGGTGCCTCGGCACGGTAACATCATCGGTCACCTGGCTTGCGATCATCAGCCACGGTCCGCCCGGCGCTTCGGCGCGTTCAATATCATATGAGCTGACACCCGAGGCCCCCAGCCAGGAGAGCGTATGAACCGAATCCGACGGGAACATCACCGGCGTCTCCGGCGCAGGCCATGGCGGCACCGACCCGCCGCGGATGGAGTACGCATAGGAACGCATCAGGTTGATCGTCGTGGTCTCGTTCGCCCAGTCTCCGGTGGAGAAGCCGGGATACCGCAGATAAGACCAGCCATTGGCGGGCTGCCAGTGCCATCCCCCTTGGCGGTGATGGTGCATCGTACCCCAGAACAGCGCGCCCGTGGTACCGTTCGACTGCACGGTGGAGAGAAGCTGCTCGATCTGGGCTGCGCTGTAGTCGCCGAACTCCCCGATCATCAGCGCCTTCTTGCCTTGGGTCGTCTTCCTCCACTCGGCCAGCTTCGCGCCGAGATCCACTTGATGATAACCATAAATATGCGGATCGATAATATCGATATTGGGATCTTTCAGTGCATTCGCCTTAATTCCCTGGGCACGGACATAGCCCCCGTCGGCCAGCAGGTGGTTGGTGTCGATGCTTTTGACATGGGCGGCCATCTCGGTCGTCCACGTATCCGAAGAACCGAGCTCGTTGCCGAGCTGCCAGGCCAGAATCGTTGGATCGTCCTTATACAGGGCTCCTGTATATTTATTTTTCCGGTTCAGGACATACGTAATGAAGGCCTTGAAATCCTGCTTGACCTGAGGGTCGCTGTAGAACTCGACCTTGGTCTTGCCGCGGAATCCCGCCCAATCCTCCACGCCGCCGATATAGTTATGGGAATCGACGAAAGGAACGATGAGGCGCACGTTATACTGCGCGGCGAGATAGAGCACCCGGTCCATCAGCTGGAACGCCTTCTCGTTGTATTGTCCGGGCGCCAGAACGTGTCTCGGCGTGCCGGGGGGATCGGCTTTCATTCTCACCTCGAAAGGGTAGGTGCGGATAACATCTATGCCGGACAGCCTTGCCGCCCGGATCGAATCCTCGACCTCCACCACATCCATCCACGAGCGCTCGAGGAACGGATGATTGGACCCGATGAAGCGGTACGGCGTGTCCCCGTCCATCAGCTGGTCTCCGCTGCGCGTAATAAAGCTCGCGAAGCCGGCCTCGGCACGACCCGGAAAGGACAAGCCGTTGAAAACGGTTACAAATATCACGACAAGTAAGGCGGTGGAGATAAACTTCAGCCATTTGTTCAAATGGATGACCTCCTCTTTGGGGTGACGGTCACCAGGCGAATGGACACACGGGCAAGGCGTTGCGGTGCAAATCCGAAATAGCGGTCCCTCCTCGGTGTCTTCTGCGCTGCAGCAGGCATCCCGGAAGGTAACTCCAATAAGCCCGCAGGCTGCAGAGCGTTCCTCCGCCGGCTTCCAGTCGAATGGTCTTGACGGAAATCCGCGCGTGTCTTACCGCCGACTTAAAGAGAACGGGCGACGTTCGTGGAAGCGTACTTCACTCGGTGCCAGCCATCGCCTTCAGGCGAACCCTCTATCTCTATACAAGCCCAAGCCCCCAGCCGTTCCTGCATCGACCCGCCAGTATTTCGGCGGATATACTGCCTTGTTGCCGCATCCTTGTTATATAAGGATGATCGGCCCTCCTCACCTCCCCGGGCTCCGCCCGCAGGATTATACACTTATGAGCTTACAATCGCTCCCATGCCCCGGCAGACCGTTAAGTCCCCGCAGGCACAAAAAGCGCTGTAAGCCCTCAAGTTCCCGGGAAGAGACTTCCCGGGAACGGAGTGCCAAGCTTATGGTACTGCCATCTGCTGCGGAATATCGGCGGCAGGAACGGCCTCGCCCGTGCCCGGGCCAGCGGCGTTCAATTTATTTAACGTACCCGAGCCCTTTCAGCGTTTTGTCCGCTTCGTCCAGATACCCCTTGAAGTTAAAGGTTTTCTCCAGGGAGCCGAGGAACGCGTCATACTCTTCGAGCTTCGCCTTGCCGGTGTAGAACTTCAGCATTTCTTCGCCGATGAACCGGTTGGCGTCGGTCACGTTGAAGCCTTTTGGCGGAATGACGAAGCCGTTGTAGACCTTGAGCTCGGGCAGAGAACTCGACTCCTTGATGAGCTGGGCCTGCGGAGGGAACTTGGTCATGAGGTAATCCATCTCCGGACGCCCGGTGAGCTGGTAGAGCCATGTATAGGAGGCTTCGCCCTTCTTCTCGGTCAGGACGATCTTCTCGCCTTCTTTCTTCCAGTGCACATCCTTCTGGCCGTAATAGACGAGATTCGCTCCGTCGCCGTCCGAGACGTAGTTCAGGAGTTCGAATACTTTAGCCAGCTTCTCAGGATCCTTCTCGAGCTTCTTCGGAATGGCGATGATGGCGGTAATCTGACCGACATCGTTGAAGCGGATGTTCTTCGCTCCCTGAAGTGCCGGCAGCAGCACCAGCTCGGCGTTGGGGTTGATTTCCTTCATCTTCTTGACATGCTCGTCGCGCACCAGTCCCGCCCACTGCTCGTAGAAGATCCCCGCGAAGCCTTTGGCCGCTTTGTCCGTCACATCCGCCACTTTATTCGTGAACAGCTCCGGATCAACCACGCCCGCTTTCAGGAAACGCTGGAATTCCTCGATACCCTTCTTCATGTTCGGGTCATAGAGCGAGTTGATCAGCTTGCCGTCCTGAATATAGAATTTGTTCGGCTCCGTCGTACCATGGGCGCCCAGGAAGCCGCGCTCGGTCTCCCGGGTGCCGGAGATGCCGTAGGTGTCTTTCTTGCCGTTGCCGTCCGGATCTTTTTCCGTAAACGCTTTCGCAACTTCGAGCAGCTCATCCATCGTCGTCGGCGGTTTCAGTCCCAGCTTGTCGAGCCAGTCCTTGCGGATCCAGAAGCCTTGGGGCACGATCCTTGGGGCCTGCGAGAAGCCGAATACTTTCCCGTCGACCTTCCCTTTCGTAAAGCCTTCTTCGCCCACCTGCTTTTTCACGGCGCCAAGCTTATCAAGATACGGCGTCAAGTCAAGCAGCAGGCCGTTGCGGGCCATCTGGTAGTAAACCGAGAGATCCTTCTCCTTGATCTCCAGCAGATCAGGCAGGTTCTGCGAAGCGGCCAGCACGCTGAGTTTGTTCGCATGCTCCTTATCGTCGGTCAGGTCGAGCTTGAAGTTGATCCCGAGCTTCGCGTCGAGTTCCTTCTTCACGAAGTCTTCTTTGGGAATCGCCGAAGGCGACCCCGCTCTCGCCATCGTGATCGACACCGGTCCGGCCGATGGGGCCGCTGACGGCTCAGCCCCTTTGGCCGCAGGCTCCTTGCCCGCAGCCGGATCCGCCGCTTTGGGAGCGCAAGCGCTTACGAGAAGCCCCGAAGTCAGCATGGTTCCCATCAATACCCGCACCCACCGTTTGTTGTTCATGAACGATCCCCTGCCTTTATATATAGATAAGGTACTATGCTGAATTTGGTTCCTCTGGGGAGGACCAAAATTTCACCCGATGCCCGGCCCCTCCCGATCAGCCCTTGATGCCGCCGAGGAGCATGCCTTTGGAGAAGTGCTTCTGGATAAAAGGATAGACGATGATAATCGGGATGCTCGCCAGCACGACCGCCGCCATCTGGAGCGTGGTGGTCGGCAGCACCTCATCGACGTTGGTCATCGAAATTTCGTTCATCGACAGGATGCCCCGGATGACGACCTGCAGAGGCAGCAGCCCCTTATCCTGCACGTACATGACCGCCTGAAAAAATTCGTTCCAGTGGCCGACCGTATAGAACATGCCGACAGTCAGCATTGCCGGTACCGACAGCGGAATCACGATCTGCAGCAGCACCCTCGCCTCTCCGGCTCCATCCATCCGGGCGGATTCGAAGAGCTCCTTCGGCAGTCCTTCGAAGAACGTTTTGAGCACGAGCAGGTTGAACGCCCAGACGATATTGGGCAGAATCATGGCCCACACACTGTTGAGCAGCCCCGTGGACTGCACGACCATGTAAGTCGGAATGAGCCCGCCGTTGAAGATCATCGTGAACACGACGAGGAACAGGAAGATCTTGCGGCCAGGCAGCGTCTGGCGGCTGAGCGGGTATGCCATCAGGACGGTCAGCACCATGTTCAGGAATGTGCCGACCACGGTGATCCAGACGTTGACATAGAGCGCGTTCGGAATGAGCGGCGTCTCCCAGAGCAGCTTGTAGGCTTCAAGCGTAATCTGCTTCGGGATGATAATGAAACCGCCGTTCTTCAGCACCTCGGAATACGGGGTAAGCGATACCGAGATGACGTACAGCATCGGAGCCAGCGAGACGACGGCAACGACGAGCAGCAGCGTGTAGACGAAGAGGTTGAAGACCCGGTCGGACGTGTGCTTTACCATATGCCTTCATCCCCCCATCGCTTCGCCAGCATGTTGGATCCCAGGACGAGCACGAGCCCGATCAGGGATTTGAACAAGCCGACCGCACTCGCCAGACCGAAGTTCATCTGCTCCAGCCCCACCCGGAACACCCAGGTATCGATGATATCGCTTACGGGCATCACGTGCACGTTGTACATGACATAGATTTGTTCGAAGCCCGCGTCGAGCAGATGGCCGAGCTTCAGGATCAGCATAAGCACGATAATATGGCGGATGCCCGGCAGGGTGATGCTCCAGATCATCCGCAGCCGGCCCGCGCCGTCCACCCGTGCGGCTTCGTACAGCGTCGGGTCGATCGAGCTCATCGCAGCCAAGTAGATGATCGCCCCCCAGCCCATGTCCTTCCACATATCGGTGCCGACCAGCACGCTCCGGAACCACTCGCTCGAGGTCAGGAACGGGATCGGGTCCACGCCGCTCTCCGTGAACCAGCGGTTGAACAGCCCTGTGGTCTCCGACAGGAAGGCGATCGAGATTCCGTAGACGATGACCCAGGACAGGAAGTGGGGCATGAAGCTCAGCGTCTGGACGATATTGCGGAACCATAAGGTGCGGCATTCGTAGAACAGGACCGCCACCAGGATCGGCGGGATCGTGCCGAACACCAATTTATAGAGCGAGATGAGAAGCGTGTTCGTCAGCAGCTGCGAGAAGTACGGCGACTGGAAAAAGAATGTGAAGTTCTTGTGCCAAGGGTCCGCCCAAGGGCTCGCAAGAATGCCGAGCGAGAAGTCGAATTCCTTGAATGCGAGAACGGCTCCAAACATCGGTACATACCGGTATACGATAAAATAGGCCAAGCCCGGCAGCAGCATCCAATACAGCATCTGGTGCTGCAGCACGGCCTTCCATAAGGAACGTGCCGCTCTTTTCTGCGGACGGGCCGTAGAGCGGATATCCAGAGCTCTCTCCATCTTCCACACCCTCCTTGTTGATACTTTCTCTTGTTGTACCTATCGTACCAGAGAGGCTTCCAAGGATGAATGCACAGGTTTGTCTTCCGGACTGCACATTTTTGGTGACGCTTACAGAGGAGCGCCGGAATGTGCAGTCCGGTGATGGAGACCGGGAGCGGTGCGCAGGCGCGATTGCTGGGACGAGCTGACCAGGGGCCGCGGGCGCCCGATGCTGCGGTGCGCAACGCAGGGGCACAACAGTGCGGATCCGCGGAACGGCGAGCGGCGCGGGGCCGACTCGCGGGCCGCAGCGCAGGATCAGCCGGCGGGCTGAACGGGCCGGTGCGGATCGGAGTCCGGGCAGAACGGGAGCGGTACGCTGGCGCGATTGCCGGGACGAGCTGATCAGGGTCCGTGGGCTCCCGTGCACCGCGCACGCAGCGCAGGATGGCGTACACAACAGACCGGCCAGTGTGCAGGGATTGCCGGGCCGGCGCTGGCCAGAGGCCGTGGCGCCCGCGCTCCTGGCACGTGGCGGCGGAACGGCGGCGGCAGGCGGACTTACGACGTCGGGCTGCCGCCCTTGCGGAAGGCGCCCGGCGTCTCGTTCGTCCACCGCTTGAAGGTGCGGAAGAAATAGTTCTCGTTCTCGAAGCCGAGGCGCTCGCCGATCTCCTTCACCGCGAGATTCGTCTCCAGCAGCAGCTTCTTCGCCTGCTCCACCCGCTGCCGCTGCACGTAAGAGATGAGGTTCTCGCCTGTTTTCTTTTTGAACAGCTTGCTGAAATAATGCGGGTCCATGTTCACGGACCGGGCCAGCCCCGTCAAATTCAAATCCTCGTGCAAGTGCGCATGAATGTGGCGGAGCACTTTGTTCAGTTCGGCGTGGTCGGTCTGCAGCGCCCGGCTCCCGTCTGCCTCTTCCTGGTAGGCCGCCAGCCGCCGGAACAGCGTCCGCTTCGCCTCCGCATGGCTGCGCGTGCTCCACAGTTCCTCCTCGGATGCGGCCGCAGCGCCCAGCACCTTGGCGAAAGTCCGGTCGCAGTGGAGGGCGAACGTCTTCACCGCAGGAGAAGGCCAGCGGCCTTCCTCCATCGCGGACCACAACCGGCCGAGCTGCTCCTCCGCCGAGCCGCGCTGCCGCTCTTCCACACTTTTCCAGAGATCCCTCTCCCACTCCCAAGCGGCATGGGGCGGCCGGCCCTCCTTACGGACGGAATGGGCAGGAAGCCGTCCCCTGGCGCCCGAATACCACCCTTCGTCGAGTGCGTCCAGCGCCGTCTGCCAAGCTGTCTCCCACTCCGAAGCCCGGACGGCCGGCAGCCATACTACGGGCTCCGGATGCTCCGGGGGGTCCAGCGGCGCCGGAGGACGTACCGGGCTCCAGAGGAACCGGGTGGCGACTCCCTCCCGCCGGTAAGTGAAGAGATACGCCGACTGGCCTTCGGAGTCCGTCCGGGGCTCCTGCGCTCCCGCCTCCTGCCCCGGAGCACCGAAGTCCGCGCTCCATCCTGTCAGGATGGTGACGTAGGGGAACGGCGACAGCGCCGCAGGCTCTGCAGGCGCGCCGGGGGATTCCGGCGGGGCCGAGGCTGCCGTCTGCATCCGGCGCGCCCAGATGGCGTCGCAGCGCCCCTGCAGATACACCGCGGCAGCCGCTTCCCGCCGGGACTGCTCCCGCTCCAGGTCCTTGGCCGCTTTGGCCAGCGCGCCGAGCAGCGCTTCAGGCCCCAGGGACAGCTTGAGCAGATACCCAATCGCCCCATGCTCCAGAGAAGAGCGGGCGTATTCGAATTCGTTCATGCAGGTGAGCATGATGAACCGGCTCTCGGGGTAAGCCTTGCTCGCCGTCTCCAATACTTCAATCCCGTCCATCACGGGCATGACGATGTCGCAGATGACGAGATCGGGACGCAGCTCGCCGATCAGCTCCAGCGCCTGTGCGCCGTCTTCGGCCTCCCCGACCAGCCGGAAGCCCGCGGAGGACCAGTCTACGGTCGATTTGATCGTTTCCCTGACGTAAGGTTCATCTTCCACCAGCAGCAGTGTCCACATGTCTCATCCCTCCTATGCTTGAACTTGCGCCGCCCCGTCCGAGAACGGTTTGGACAGCAGGAACGGCTGGCATACGACCGCTTTGCACCCGATAGGCAGAGGCCGCAGTTCCAGGTACGCCTCGTGGCGGAACAGCAGCTGCAGCCGTTCCCTCAGGTTGTGTAGGCCGATTCCTTTGCGGGTACGCAGCTTCTTCCTCGGCGCTCCTTCATCTGCAAGCCCCTGCCCGTTGTCGATCACTTCCATGAACAGCTTCCCCCGCTCCTGATACACCCGGATCCGGATATGCCCTCCGTGCTTCATGCGCTCGAAGCCGTGAATGATCGAATTCTCCACGAGCGGCTGCAGGCTCAGCTTCGGAACCAGGGCATAATCGAGGTCCGGTTCGTATTCGAATTCGACCGTGAATTTATCCCGGAACCGGAAGTTCTGAATCTCCGCATACGCATGCACGAGTTCGACCTCCTTGATAAGATGAATAAGATCCTCCTCCACGTTCAGGCTCTTCTCGAGGAGCTTCCCGAGCGCCAGACAGACGCGGGCCGTGTCCGGGTCCTGCTTCGAGGTGGCGTGCCACTTGATCGTGTTGAGGGTGTTCATCAAAAAATGCGGATCCATCTGCGCCATGAGCACCTGGAAGCGGACGGACTCCTTCTGCCGCTCCTCCGACTTCAGCCGCTGGATCAGCTGGTTCATATCCGTAATCATGCCGTTGAACGCCTGCACCAGCGTCAGAATCTCGCCGGAGTACCGGCCCGGCGGAATATGCAGCCGGAAGTTTTTGTGCACGAGATCCTTCATCTTTTTCTGCAGAAGGAGCAGCGGGCGCGTGGCCGCTGACAGGATATAATACGTCACGAGGACGAAGAACAGCGCCAAGACAAGGAACAGCGAGACGAATTGGCTCTTGATTTTGCGTGCGTTGCCGAAGTAGATGTCGAGCTTCGAGCCGGACACCAGGTGGGCGTCCAAGGCGGGTATCGGGGTGCTCTGGAGAAGAACGCCGAGCTTGTCGTCCACCATCACGCCCGAAGAACCTCCGGCCTGCAGCAGAGACCGGACCGTGTCCGAATGAAGGTCGCTCCGCCCGCTCTGCGTCAGGATCGTCCCCTGCCGGTCGATGAGGTAGTAATCTTGGATGATCAAGAAAGTCCTCGTATTGGCATATATCCACGAAGTGAACAGGAAGGAAATTTTGATCCGGCCGATGGCCTCTCCCTGCGCATTCGTAAGCACGTCGTAATAGGCCAGCATCTTGCCTGCGGGCGAATCCTCCAGCAGCGGCTGCATGCCGGGAGCCGGTTCCTTGGGGAAGGCGAACTGCTCGGCGTCCACATCGCCCATTCGGCGTTCACCCGACTCATAGAAATGCCCGTACCGGTCGGCAAGCTGCAGGTGAAAAAAAGACGAATTGTCCCCGCTGCGGGACTGGATCTTCTCGAAGGCTTCCGCGATCGTGCCGACCCGCTCCGACGTATCGAAGCGTTCGGGATATTCGATCATCTCCATGAGGCGGTAGTTCATCTCGATCGAGATCACCTCGGGAATGAGCATCCCGCGCGTCGTCTCGAAGGCGGATTTGAGCTGCTCTAGCTGAATCCGGCCCGACTCATGCACCTGGTCGAACAGGCCGTTCTCGATACGCTGGAACGCATAGAGCTGCAGGCCCAGCATCGGCAGCAGGACAAGCACGGTGAAGGCCAAGAAGACCCGGTGGCTCAGCTTAGACGGCATCATTCTTGCAATCCCTTGGATCATGGGGCACCTCCTTTTCATCCACCCTACAATTGTCATAATATTCGCACAATTAATATAGCATTCCTCGCGAACGGTGTCTAATCACCTTTTTGGAAACTTCTGGGCCCCGGGCGAGATAAACGCGCATCATCTTTTAAGGACGATGCGCGTTTATAAGAACTACAAGAAGACAGGATCGAGCTCTGGTGCGATATATATTCTTCAACAAAAAAAGCAGCCGCACCGGCTGCTTTCCCCCATCCTGTAAGGGATGTTCCGCTTAAACGATATAGAGCAGGTAGACTCCGATAATCGCCATATCCGCGATCGCATGGCTCGCCACCGACCCCCAGAGGGAGCCCGACCACTGCCGCATCACAGCCCATACGACCCCAGCGGCGAAGACCGGCAGGGTGAACAGCACATTGGCAGGCCAAAGCATCATGGGGAGGAGCGGACCAAGATGATAGAGCGCATAGAAGAACGAAGTCACGAAGACCCGCGCCCCGCCGGGCAGTCTCCCCTCGAGTCGATGGAACATGAACCCGCGCCAGTATGTCTCTTCGAGCAGCGGATTGACGGCGATCAGGATGAGAATGAGCCATCCGGTATACGCGCCGGTGAATTCCCACTGCTGCAGCAGCCGGTCCAGGTGATCCCGGTCGAAGAAATAAGGATGATACAGGTACATGGACACGGACATCACGAGGAAGAAGACCCCGCCTACGAGATAACCGGTGAAGAGATTGCGCTTATTGTAGAAGAGCCCGAACTGAAGCAGGGTCTCCCGGAGCCCCTGGCGCCGGATCAGCAGGCTGTCCACCAGCGGCGCGAGCAATAGCCATCCATAGAAGAGGATGAAGGTGACTGGAATATTCTCCAGCAACAGAAGGCCAAGGGCAATCATCACCGAAGGACCCAAAAGCAGCAGCAGCAAACTCATTCGTTCATTCACCCCAGCCCTGATGTTCTATCCCAAATCCCCGTAGGGGTGTTCGCAATGACAACGATACGGCATCCCAAAGGTTGGCGCCAGTACTAGATTTCCCTAGTACCGTCCCATTCAACCGCAGCCGCAGCCTCCTTTGGCTCGCCCCGCTCCTCATGCCCCCTGTCCGGCTGTGCATAACGGGAGCCGGATGGGCCATGACGTCCGCCCGCAATGACGTCCACCTCAATGATTTCTACCTCAATGACTTCTACCACAATGACTTCTACCGTAATGATGGTCCCGCAAAGAGCGCTCAGCGGCAATGGCACGATTCCGGGATCCGGGCAGGGATCCATCCCCGTCTCACTCGACCGTGACCTTCAGCCGGACCGGCTGTTCCAGGATTCCGGTCCGGCCGCCGCTATCCGTCAGAGCTGTATCCGGCAGCACCGAGAACTCGCCTGTGCCGGGCTGCAGCGCCCGGAACTTCAGCGTCAAGAGGCCTATCTCGCCGCTGCGTCCCGGCGTGGGGCCAAGCAGGACGCCTGCGAACGAGGCGGTCTCCCCCTTCAGGCTCCTGCCGAGCACCGCATCCGATGACGCTTGCCCGAAGCCGCTGCCGAGTGCTGCTCCGGTAAGCTTGAACCGGGCCGGATCATACTGCAGCTTGAGATGAAATCCATACAGGTCCGACGCTTCCGCGGCCCGCACCTGCAGCTCGACTTCGGATCCCCGCACGACCCTGCCGGCCTTCTTGGTCAAGGCGATCCGGCCCGACGCTTCCTCGGGTCCGTATACGCCCGTCGTGACGCTGATCTTCGGATTGTCCGTCGTGAAGCGCCCTGACGCATCGCGCGCCTCGACGGAGAATTCGTAGGTCGTCCCGGGACGCAGCCCTTCGGCCCGGTACCGGTTGACCCCGCCGGGGACGGCTCCCTGCAGCTCGCCGTCCCGGTAGATCCGGTACTCCGCAATCCCGGCGGATCCGTACACCCCGCCTGTGACCCCGCCGCCCGGGAGCGGCAGCTTCTCCGCTCCGCGGACCGGCCCCGAAGGGGCCCCGGCCGTGCCGATGGCAGGCAGCCACTGCAGCACGGCGGCATCCGGGCCGACCTCCGCCGCGGAGAGCGGGTCGCCTGCCGGCCACAGCGGACCGGATATACCGCCTGCCTCGCGAACCGCGAACAGCGTGTCGCCGAGCGCCTTATGCCAGCGCCCCCCGCCGAGCTCCTTCAAGCTCCCGCGGTCCGAAGCCGTCTCCTGCACCTGCGCCTCTCCCGGCAGGAGACGCCACAGCTTCCCGCCGCCGCGCAGGAACATGGTGCCGTCCTCGCCGAGTCCCGCTATCTCTGCGCCGCCGAAGGGCAGCTCCGCCTGTACGGCCTTCCCCTGCGGCGGAAGCAGAACAGCCTGCGTGGCTCCGTCCCCTGCGCCGCTCAGGTACGCGGCCCAGCCGCCCCGGCTCTCATAGGCCTTGTGGGCCTCCAGGGTGCCGGACAGCTCTCCCGCCAGCTCCTGCAGCCGGCTGCCGTCATACCGCATCAGCCGGTCCCCCGCCCGGAAGAGAATCCGGTCTCCGTCGGAGAGCAGCCCCGCCGCTTCACCCGCACCCGCCAGAACCTCGGTCACGGTCCCGTCCGGGTGAAGACGGGAGATCGCGCCTTCCGAGACATAGAGCAGTCCGCCGTCTTCCGTCAGGACGCCTTCCCGGTAGAGCGACCCGTCGAACGTCCGGAGACTGCCCGTCGACGTGTCGAGAATCGACCGGGTAAGGCCGTCTCCTTCGTCGAACAGCACATAGGCTCCGCGCACTTCGACCCGCTCCCCGATCCCGTCACGTATCGCCTCTACCCGGTGATCGCGCCAGACGTAGAGACTCCGGGATTCGGTGCCTTGGACGACCGCGGCCGCCCCGTTCGGCGTCAGCGCGGCAAGCTCCACCGTTCCGAGTCCGGCAGGCAGGACTACCGCGTCCCCGCCTCCGTTGCGCTCTCTGAGCACCAGCGCGTTCGCTTCTCCCCGGTACAGGATCCGGCGTTCGCCGAAATCGACGATCTCTCCGGGAGCGCGCTCCGCCTCAGCTATTGCTTCGGACGGCTCGTAATGGAGCAGATGAAGCTGCTCGTGCAGCACGTTCCGCTGCTCATCGAGCACGTTCACCCGGTACAGCAGCTCCGGACCTGCAGCCTCCTGGAGTTCTACGGCCTGGTCGATCCGACCTTGACCTTGGAATTCGGCCAGGGTTTCCCCTTCCGAGGTCGATACGCTTCCCCGGATCTCCATGGCGGCGGGGTCTTGTAAATAGCCGTACGGCACAATTCGGACTGGAAGACGAAGACTTGTGAGGGTGGTCAGCGGGGCGGGAGTCGTGAGGAGATACGGCGAGGGAACATAAAAGAACGGCTGCTCCGCCTTCGGTCCCGCGCCCGCGGCACCGGTCGGCTCAACGGTCAGCGTCCGGGGACCTTTGGGCAGCCCTCTCAAGTCCAGACTGCCCACCCAGGAGCAAGTCTCCGGGCAGACGCGGACCAGATCGATGCCCCGGCCGTCCACGCTGGCCGTCATCCTGCTCCACGATTCGACGCCGGAGGCAGCCACCTCCACATTCAGGAACGAATCCTGCCTCGTATCCGCATCGGGGCGGATGATCGCGGGAGGTGCGGCTTCGGCATCAGCCCCGGCCGGCAGCAGCAGGAGCATCAGCAGACCGCAGGCTGCAGTCCTCCATCGTTTGGTTGCCATGGTTACACAACACCTGTCCTTCCTTGGTCGATACGAAACGTATCGGAGATGTCCGCACACCGCGCTTGGCGGCAGCGTAAGGCTGTGCAAAGGATAGACTGCCCGACCTCCTTCCCGCTTTCCTCCCCGCTAGAGAAGAAGTAATAGAGTATAGACTGCAGCGTCTCGGGCAATAAGATCTACTACAAAGATTCGACACTTCCCAGCTTTTTCCTTCCCCTCCACCCATGTCGAAGCATAAAAAAAACCGTCCGGCTGCCCGGACGGCGGTGCTGGCGGCGAAGCCTAC
Source organism: Paenibacillus caseinilyticus (assembly GCF_027533645.1). Lineage (GTDB taxonomy): Bacteria > Bacillota > Bacilli > Paenibacillales > NBRC-103111 > Paenibacillus_G > Paenibacillus_G caseinilyticus. The sequence continues at coordinate 130,842 of NZ_JAQAGY010000010.1, read as the reverse complement.
TGGTTAATATAGCGCTCGAAAACGGAGCCAAAATCCTTGACGCTGTACTGCTTGCGGGTTTCGACAAGCCACGCGAACGCACTCTGATTCAGTTCCTTGAAACCTTCGACCAGGTTCCCCTCCGTCTTCGTCATCCGGCCGAGCGTTGTGGACGCCAGCTCCAGGCTCTGCTGCGCAAACCCGAGCGCGACTTCATTCTCCCGCGTGATCTCGGAGATTTTGATCAGGGCCTTGTACAGGTCCTTCAGCTCTTCGAGATGCTTCTTATTCACATCGATCGAGTAGACCGATTGGCCCATGGTGAACTTAATCTCCACATCGAGGTCCACCGTACCCGCAGTCTCGAGCGATACGTTCGAGACCGGATACGCCGCATAGGCGAACCGCCGCAGCGTCCGTTTCTTGCTCGCCGCCGAGGTGCCGTCCAGATGGATCAGTGCCTGGTTCGTAAAGCAGTACTCGTCGGACCTCGATTTGATCAGAAAAAAAATTTTCTCCCCGTCTTCATGCAGGACATAATCGTCCGCATCCACCTTATCGTAATTCTCCGGACGGATAACGCTCCCCACATCGCTCAATCCAAGAATATCTGCCGCTACTTTACCGAACATTCCCCTCATCCTCTCTCTCAAGCGTTCTCATCCGGTTTATTATACCAGATCAAAGATGCTGCCCGCCAAGCGAGGAAGATCCGCGGCGATGACTGCCCTCATGGTCGCCGACGCCGACGCCCCGTAACTGCCCAGCCCCGCGGCGCCAACGAAATCCATCCTTGCACCCGCGCCCCCGGATTCATTAACAAGTTCGTCACATACAGTACCCCGGATACCGTATATAATAGGGACAGACTGACCATCCGCTACTCTAAGCGAAAGCGAGGTGTACTCCATGACCCCTTACATGATTGCATTTGCCGTTATTATGCTGGCTGGAGCGGCAGGAACCTTTCTCGTCGGCTTCTCCAAAACTAACAAGGAAGGCAACCCGGGCTACGACAGAAGCACAACCGGCAACCTGTCCCGGCTTACGCTGTTCTATATCGTCATGGTACTGATCCTTCTGGTGATGCTCTTCCTGCTGTTCCGGCAGTATTTATAGACGTATGACCGCTTCCCCCAATCGCTCCGCCTTCGGCGATGCTAGGGTTCCCCATGCCAGACATGCAAAGTTTATCCGCACCTTCAGCCATACAACCCAAAAAAGCTGCCCGGTCGGGCAGCTTTTTTGGTGCTTATCGAACCGTATCCCCGCTTACTGCAAAAGAGGCGTTTCCAAATGAAGATCCAGCTTCTGCCCGTCCGAGCGGATATAGCCCCCGGGCAGCGGGGTTTCCTGGACTTGATCGCGGCCGATGAACGCCCCGATTTTATCCTCCACCGCGTTCGCGTCCGAGAATACATTCGCGATGCGGATGATCGTTTGGGCCGCAGCCGCATCGCTTGAGACGGAGGATACGTCGAGCACCAGCATATTGCCGCTTACGCCGACCAGTCCGCTGACCCCCTGCCCCGAGGTGAACGCGATCCCGTTCTCCCGGTAGCTGAGGTCAAAGTCCAGCTCCTCCAGAAGCAGGATAAGCTTGGACGCTCCCTGCACCACCTGACTGTTCACCGCATCCAGCGAGGCGACGCTCGCCCCTATCGTTTCTCGGAGGCCGGATACTGCGCCTGCTACCTCGTCTTTGATACCGGCTACCTCATCTTTGATCACGGCCAGCCGGCTGTCCGCCTCCGCCGAGCAGCCGCCAAGCGCAGCCGCCAGCAGCAGGAGCACCGGCAGCAGCGTGCTGCGATTTCGTCTGTTTCTTGTTTTTGGATGCATGCCATTCGCTCCCCTTCGATATTCTTAGGATACATACGCACGAAGGAGCCCGCGGTTGTATGGGCGACAAAAAACGGGCTGGAATCCGAAGATACCAGCCCGTTTCAGTCTATCCTCTACTTGGAGGTATAGATCCGGTAGATCAGAACAGCCGTCTCCGCCCGTGTGGCGGTGGCCAGCGGCTTCAGCTTCGTTCCGTCTCCCTCCACTACTTTGTTCTTGATGAGGGTCGCCGCACTGTCGACTGCATAAGCCGCCACCTGTCCGCGGTCTGTGAACCCGCTCAAGTCCTCGGGTGTGCCTGCCTCCAGGCTGCGTCCGGCAGCCTTCAGCGCTCTCGAGATAAGCACCATCATATCCTGTCTCGAGATGGCCATCTTCGGATTGAACTTGCCGTCTTCTCCCCCTTGGGCTATGCCCAGGCGCTTCGCTATGCCGACGGCTTCCGCATAGTAGGCCGCCGAGGACACGTCGACAAAGGACATATCCGGTTCGGCCTTCAGTCCGAGCGAACGGACCAGCAGCGAGATGAAATCCGCGCGGGTTACATTCGCAGCCGGTGAGAACGTGTTCGGTCCCGTTCCGTTGACGATGCCTTTGGCGGCCAGCTCGCCGATCTGGCTGCTAGCCCAAGTATATTTGGCCGTATCCTGGAAGGACACCGCATGAGCCGGGATCGTGAACGTTGCCTGCATCACAGCTCCGAGCGAATCCTTGGCGTTCACGGTCATCTTGATCGTTGGAGTGGTCTGCGTCACTGTGATCCGCGGATCTGCGGATACGGTCGACACGCCTTCGTGGGCCAGCTCGACCTCGATGATGCCGTCCTCGCTGCGGGATGGATCGGAGATGCTGACCGTAAGCTCTTTGCCCTGTACCTGCGTCATCACGGCCGAACGCTTGTTGACCGTAATGCCCCCCGCATTCATCGGACCGTCATTCCAGAAGAGGGCGGCCGTTACGCCGCTGACATTCTCCTGCACCGCGTGGACGCTGCCGTTATTCGCCAGCACGCGGATATCCGGATTCGCGGCATACGTTCCGACCTGCTGGGCCGACTTGTTCGGCAGAAGCACGTACTGGTAAGAAGCGCCCGCTGGGTTGGTCCCGTGATCGAACCAGAGCGTAAGATAGTTCCGGGTATGCTCGGGGTTGCCCGGAGGAGCCTGCAGCACGTTGATCGTCCCCCACTTGCCCTTGCGGGACTCGCGCAGACCTTTCACATTCGCGGCACCTTCAGGGAAATAGTAGCCTATATCGGCTCCCTCTCCGTTGCCCGCCTGATGCGCCCACTGGACTCCCGTCATCGACTCGGTCCATCCAAGGGTTGCCGGTTTCTCGGAGCCGTTCACCGTCAGTGCGTTCGATCCGTCCTCGTTGATCTTGCGGTTGTCGATAATGGTCTCGACCGGATTATTGTCCGTCGAGTTGATATCCGATCCCAGCGCCACTACCTCATCATCGAACATGAACCAGGATTTCTTCGCGGTAAGCGTCGGATCCCAAGGCGATGCAAGGTCCATCCCCGCCGCACCGAAAGTACCGTTCGACACGCCTCCGACCCAATCCTTCGGATTCGTGAAGCCCTGCTGGTCCCCGGACTTGATCGCCTTCTGGGTCACAGTCGTCCCCGGCAGCCGGTACGGATTGACGGTGGCCCAGAATTCATCCGCATACTGGGTGTCATCCTCGTTGTAAAGATACGTCATCCCGCTGCCCGTGTACCAGCCGCGCAGGTTCTCCGGGTTCGCCTCATAGTTGGCGATCCGCTTGGAGAACATGCTCAGTCCGAATGCAAAACCAGGGCGGTGATGCACCGCGCGGGCCATCTGGTTGAACACTTTGTTCTGGGTGAGCTCGCCTTTTGGCTTCACCGATTGATGAGTGACCGTCGCCTTAGCGAGTACGAGCATGTTAAGCGTAGCGATATCATAGAAGCTCGGGTCGTTCGCCACCCAATTCTTGATCATGCTTTTGTATTCCGCCGCGTATTCGATCGGTGCGACCTGCGAGAGGCGCATGATGCCGCTGATAAGTTTGTGCCCGGCGACATCATCCTGGAAGTAATACCGTGAAATTTCGCGCCCGCGCACCATATCCATCAGCTGCCCGTCCTTGTAGAGGAACGGCTCGAAGGAATCATGCACCCATTTCCAGACGTTGGCGGTCTCCGGATCCTTGACTTCCCATTCCGTGCCCTTCAGCAGGTACATCAGTCCTGCAAGTTCCTGAAGGAACGAGTTGCCGTAACCTCCGTTGTAAGCGAACTCCCCGTGCTGTACGAACGATCCGTCGGCGTAGAAGCCGTCGTTCGAGGTGACGTACTTGAATACGTTCTTTTCCCCGGTATGCCCGTCGGTCAAGTCGCTGAGCCCGTCGCGCCCCATGACCAGCTTGTCCCGGTTCCCGTCGAGAATCCCCCGCACGGCGTGCACTTTGGCCCGCCATACGCGGTTCGCTCCCCAGTATTCATATCCGAGCCCGGCTTGGTTCGGGGAATGGTGGTCGATGGCCGCAATCCACTTCGCGCGCTGCTCCGGCGTCAGGTCGTTATACATGAGCACCATCGTGTCCTCAAGCCGCAGCGGCGCCCCGATCTCCCAGTCCCACCAGTTGCCGTAGGCCTTGCGAACCGTATAGCGGTTGTCTCCCATCCACTCGAGGCCGCGGATAATGTCGGCTTTCAGGTTCTGGTTCTTCTCTAGACCGCTCCCCTTGGTCGAATAGGCCAGGGCCATCGCTTTCAGCCTGTCGTACGCCTCGGTGATTTCCGCCGAAGCGCCGTTATTTTTGAGATCGGTCCATAAGCATTTGCATTCGGCGCTCGCCGCGTCCTTCTGGAGCGTGTCCCAATAGCCCGACTTCTTGTCGTTGGTGACTTCCCCGTCAATCTCTCCGATCCGCCTTGCGATATCCGGATCTTTGGGATCATAGGCCGTCCCCCCGGTCATGGTCTCCTTCCATTTCGTCCGCATCCGGCCGAACGTATCGGCAGCCTCGGCATCCCCGCCCGTCAGGGACTCACAGGAGACGAGGAGCAGCGATACCAGCGTGATCATGCCGACCCACTTTTTCATCTTTCCTTTCAATAGGAACACTCCCACCATCCGATAATTTTTCTCTGTTTGACTCACTTGTTCTTCACACGCTCTTCCAGTCGTTCTACTTGCTATTCCTCTTTCTCTTCCCTGTCTCTTGCTTCTTTCTCTTCGCGCTGTTCCTGTGTCAACTCGGTCAGACGCGCCCCCTGCCCGCCGGGCTGCATCGCGGGTTCGATACGAATTGTATCGAGCAGGACCTACCTGTGCCTGCAGCAGGTACTCCAGCCGGATTCTTCGATGGCTGCGGCCTGAGCATGCTGCGCCCGGTTCAAATTCACGGACACTCCATGAATGAAAGAGCCCTGGGATCTTGCGCTCGGTATACAGGAAATGGGGGTGCGCGGGGAAGAAGGAACAGCCAGAGGCTTGGGAAGAGACGGCGCTTCCGTGGAAGCGGCTGATTGGGCATCCGTGGACATGCGGAAGTCGATCGGAGCATAGATGTACACCGGGCACACCCTGCCGATCAGCCTGTTTCTACCATTGTAGCGCTAAGAAACTCTTTCTTGCAAGTTTATTCTCCGAAAAAAGACAAAAAGAACCCCTTGAAAACGCGTTCACTTCCGCCTTCTTTGCACCCGCAGGTTCGGTTGCGGGAACGTCAAGGCTCGAAAGCACCACGAAAGACTTCGCTCCGGTCCTATTCGCGGCAATTTCCGCTTATTAGGGCCGCACCCGGTCACCGGCAGCCGCCCTTTCGTCCGGAAGGCAGGATTTGGATTCACGTGCAATCCTGTGGGATAATCAGGAAGAAGGCCCGAAGTCCTGAAGGCAGCCGCCCCTGTGTGAACATAGACCGGCGGGCCGTCCCCCGGGCCGGCACTTATCCGATAAGGAGGCTATCCTAATGAATCCTTTCCTGACACCCGAAATTCTGCGCAACCCTTATCCGATCTATGAATCCATGCGAGCCCGCCAGCCTGTTATGTATATGGAGCAGATGAACTTCTGGTCCGTGTTCCGCTTCGACCATGTGCGTACCGTCCTCTCCGACTCCGCCCGGTTCTCCTCCGGCGGGCGTCCGCCGGAAGAGAAGGCGGCAGCCGGCCAGCGCGAAGGCGGCCTCTCCCTGATTACGACAAACCCGCCGCGGCACACCCAGCTGCGGTCCCTCGTCAACCAGGCCTTCACTCCCAAAGCGGTGGCTGCCATGGAACCCCGCATCGCCGAACTGGCGCATGAGCTGCTCGACCGGGCGGCCGAAGGCGGGGAGTTCGATCTCATCCGGGACTTCGCCTACCCGCTGCCGGTCATCGTTATCGCCGAACTGCTCGGCATTCCGAGCGAGGACCGGGACCGCTTCAAGCATTGGTCCGACGAGGTCGTCGCCTCGGCCGATACGATCCTCGGCGGATCGCTCTCCGGCTCCCAGCAGGCGCACCGGGAGATGAACGAGTATTTCTCCGGCATTATTGAGCAGCGCCGCAAAGAACCGAAGGACGACCTCATCTCCGCGCTGATCGCTGCGGAAGATGGGGAGTTCCACCTCTCCCAGTCGGATATCCTCGCCTTCTGCGCTCTGCTGCTCGTCGCCGGCAACGAGACGACGACGAACCTGATCGGCAATGCCGTCCTCGCCCTGATCGAGCACCCGGAAGAGCTGGCCAAGCTGCGCAGCCGGCCCGAGCTGCTCACCTCGGCTATCGAGGAAGTGCTGCGCTTCCGCTCCCCTGTACAAGCGATGTTCCGCACGGCATCCGGGGATGTGGAAATCGGCGGCCAGCTGATTCCGGCAGGCAGCCGAGTGGTCGCCTGGATCGGATCCGCGAACCGCGACGAGGACAAATTCCCGGAAGCGGGACGATTCGACATCGAACGGACGCCGAACGGCCACATCGCCTTCGGGCACGGCATCCACTTCTGTCTCGGCGCCCCGCTCGCCCGCCTGGAGGCTAAAGTAGCGCTCGAAGCCGTGCTCTCCCGGCTGCCGGAGCTGGCCCTGGCGAGCGAGGAGCCGCTGCCCCCGGCCCGCGGGTTCATCGTCCATGGCGTGAGCAAGCTGCCGCTGCGCTTCCGTCCGGAAGCGGGCAGGAGGTAACCGGTGCCCATGCCGCTTGGCTGGCAGGGGGCGGCATGGCTGCGGTGAGGAAGGCGGCCGGACTGCCGGTTCCTGAAGCCTAGGGCCCTTGGACTTGCCTCAGCGTCCTGATGCCCGCCTGAGGCCGAATCCGCGGCCGCACGGATTGACTTATGCGGGCAGCTTGTTCGGGGAGCTGCCAAGCCAACCCTTATCCTGGTAAGCCATCATATGACGCACTAAGCCACATAGCCGTGTCCGGTAATCCCCTTCTTCCGAAGGGGAGCCAGGCACGGCTATTGCGTCTGCACCGCCGGGTATCCAGGAAGGCTGATCCTGGCATCCTGGCCCCCCCGGCTTCACGGGGAGCTGCAGCGCGATCCTGGCGTTCTCTTCCTGCATGCAGTATATGCAGATGCCCAGTTCAAGTTCTTCCCGGGTCTAACAAGGATGGGGCGTTGATCACCAGAACCTTGGGCCCTGCGTATAAAAGGCAGACTCCGGTGGGAAACCATAGAGGACCGACAACTTAAGCACAGGGAGGAAATCGCATGAAGACTCGCCATACGCTAGCCTTCGCACTCATACTATCCTCTGCCGCGCTGACCTCTCCGGTTCATGCCTCAGGGAACATGCAGAACTGGAGTACCTCCCCCGATCAGGGAACGAGCAGCGCGCAGCGCGGCTATACCAGCCATATCAGCGGCAACAGCGGCTTCAGTGCCACGACCGACACGAGCGGCTACGGCAGCTCCAGCCTGTTCGGAACCTACAATTCCAATGACAACGGACAAGGCGCGATCCCAGGCCGTGATGCGAACATTCAATCCAAGGGTACGAGCAGCGGCTCCGAGGCCGGGAGCGGCACAGGAGCAGGTACACAGGGCGCCTCGGCCCATACGGGCGGCGCAGACGGACACCTGGGGATCCGCTCGGGAGACCAGGGCGTGAATATGCTGGATACCGATGCCGATCAGGATACAAATTGGGGCTGGGTGGGTCTTCTCGGCCTGCTCGGATTGGCCGGGCTCAGGGGCCGCAACAGGGAGAGCCAATATTAGAGAGCCCGGCAGACTAAGGCATGCCGACAATCCAAAGGAGGACCGACATGAACGACAAAGCGTCCGAGGGGCTGCTGAACAACTACCGGAAGGTTGCCGGCCAGAGTTATGATGTATCGGATTACACCAGCAGCGACGAGTCCTCGCAAGGCACGGCGGTAACCCATGAACAGTTCAGCGATGCCTATACGGCGGGAACCAGTGACGGAATGTTCCAGCTCGAACAAGGAGTTGTACATTCGCCGGCTGCAGGCTATGACGAGGAGCAAGAACAACAGCTATAACGCAAAAAGCCCTCGGGTACCCAGAGTCGGGTCCGAGGGCTTCTGCTATCCGGCGCTTATTTCGACGCCAGCAGGTTATATATCACTTGTGCGCTTTCGGCTCGGGTTGTCGTGCCGCCAGGAGCGAAGATACCGGCATCCCTGCCTTGGAGCAGCTTCAGCTTCACAGCGGACTGCACCGAATCCACGGCCCACGCGGATACATCACCCGCATCCGAGAAGATGCTTGAGAGTGTGCTGCCGGACGGAGCTTTACCGCCGGCCTTCACCGAGTAAGCGCGCATGATGAGCATCGCCATCTCTTCCCGGGTGATCAGCTCATCCGGTGCGAAGGTCTGGGCATCCCGTCCTCCCACAATCCCGCTGTTGTAAGCCGTCGCCACCGCTCCGGCGTACCAGGAGCCGGACGCCACGTCGGCGAACGGATGCGCTTGGTTTGGCCTTACTTCCAGCCGCAGCGCACGAACAACCATTGCCGCGAACTCGGCGCGGGTCACGCTTTGCTCCGGAGCAAAGCGCTTGCTGCCTGTACCGTTCACGATTCCCTTGGCTGCCAGCGCCTGAACCGCTGGGGAAGCCCAGTGGCCTGCAGGCAGATCGGTGAACTCGGCTTGGAATTCCAGTACGGCATACTTGCTGAAGTGGCTTACCTTCGCGCTCAGTTCGCCGCCGTTCCAAGTCCCTTCTGCATATTCCAGCTCTCCGTTGTCAGCCAGGTAATAGACACCTGTGGAGCTGCGGTCGGCCGAAGCCTCCACGCTGAAGGTCAGGGTGACCGGCTCACGGAAAGTCTGCAGGCTTTGACGCTTGCCGTCCTTGTCGAGGACCCCGAGCTGGAAGTCATACACCTCACTGAGAGCCTTCACTGCTGCTTCGTTTGCCTTTGACGCTTGGGCAGCAAGCGATTCAGCTTCAGCCTTCGGCAGGGCGGAGATGTGCAGTGTAAGGCTTCCTCCATCGCTGCCTGCCGGGAGCAGCTTCGCCAGTTCGCCGAGCAGAGCGGCGGTCAGCTGCACGGAGACTCCGTTCTTCTTCACCCGGAGGGAGCCGCCTTCCAGTAGCGTCGCAGCGTTCGCCGGAAGCTGCAGCTCGCTCTCCGCTGCTCCGAGCTCCACGGTGACTTGGCCGTCTTGACGCTTAGCCAAGTCGCCTGGGGTTACCTTCTTCGGCTGTTCCTTCGTCCCATCCTGTTGTGCAGGTGTACCCGCGGAATTCCCCGAAGTGCCGCCGCCGCTGCTGTTGTCGCTGCTGTTGTCATTATCGTTATCGTTACCGTTGTCTCCGCCGGAAGCGGCTTCTGTCACGGTAACGTCTACGACAGCCGTTTTGCCTTCATAGGTGACCGTAATCTTCGCCGTGCCTGCGCTCTTCGCCGTGATCCGGCCCGCAGCATCGACACTTGCCACCGCTTCGCTGCTGGATGCATAGGCTGCTTGCGCCGTAACAATCTTATTCAGCGCTGCGTCCGCATAGACCGCCGTGGTGACAACACTGTGCGTGCCTCCCACGGTCAGATTCACGGTTTCGGTGTTCACCGTGATACGCTCGGCAGCCGGAGCCGGAGCAGTTACCGTGACCGTCACTTCCGCTGTCTTGCCTTCGTAAGTGACCGTAATCTTCGCCGTGCCTGCGCTCTTCGCCGTGATCAAGCCCGCCGCGTCGACACTCGCTACCGCTTCGCTGCTTGATGTATAGGCTGCTTGCGCCGTAACAATCTTATTCAGCGCTGCGTCCGCATAGACCGCCGTGGTGACAACACTGTGCGTGCCTCCCACGGTCAGATTCACGGTTTCGGCGTTCACCGTGATACGCTCGGCAGCCGGAGCCGGAGCAGTTACCGTGACCGTCACTTCCGCCGTTTTGCCTTCATAGGTGACCGTAATCTTCGCCGTGCCTGCGCTCTTCGCCGTGATCCGGCCCGCGGCATCGACACTTGCCACCGCTTCGCTGCTGGATGCATAGGCTGCTTGCGCCGTAACAATCTTGTTCAGCGCTGCGTCCGCATAGACTGCCGTGGTGACTACACTATGCGTGCCTCCCACGGTCAGATTCACAGCTTCGGTATTCACCGAGATTCCCGTCAGTTCCGCCGAAGGCTCTTCTCCGCCCGTCGTGCGGGTGATATTTAGCGTCAGCGTTTTGGTCGCATTGTCCTTGCGTCCCTTGTCTTCGTACCATGGCTGGTTCAAGGTTTCGGCCGTAGGCTCGATGTGCAGTTCGAACCGGTTCTCCCCCGGATTCAGCGGGATCTGCTCCAGGTTCACTTCCCCGAACCTGCTCATGGCGCCCTCCGGCAGCGGCTGGCCGTTGATGGTGAAGGCGACGCCGTAAGGCACGACACCCTTCAGATGGAAGGAGCTCTCCGCGGTGGAGTAGGTCACATCTTCACCATAAGTGGTGCGCGGCAGGGTCAGGATCATCGGCATATCCTTCCAGCGGAGGATATAATCGTCGACGACCATCTGGTTGCCGCCCTGGTTCTTGATCGTCAGCTGCATATTCGTATTCGTGGAGCCGTAGGCCCAGTTGCCGTAATCTTCGGTATCCGGGTTCATCCGCTTGTGGCTCGTGAACGCTTCCGTCTCCCACTTGCCCCTTGCATACTTGTAGTCGATCGACTTGCCGGCCATCATCTTGAAGGTGTATTCCACCACCCGCCGGTCCGTAGCTCCGCTCGGCACCTGCAGCTTCGTCGACGATACATTCCAGCCGTTGAACGAGCCGGCTATCGTGATATCGTCGGTGGTCGGGGTGTAATCCGGCAGATGCAGACGCATCTTCACATCCACCATGACGAGCTTCGGCGTAACCGATTGTTCCGCGGAGCGGCTGCGGTTGTAGAAGGCGTCATAGGCCGCAACCGCATACGTGTAGGCCGTATCGTTGCTCACCGCATAGTCGGTGTATTCCCTGGCGGATGCAGGCATGACGGCGATCTTGCGGAACCCGGCCTCGCCGGCTTCCTTGCGGAGCACCTCGTAGCCCGATACGCCTTCCGCATCGGCTGTCCATTTCAGCGTCGCCCGGTTGGATTCCGTCGCGATCTCCTCCAGGAGCGGCGCGGCAGGCGGCGTCGTATCCGCCGGATCGCCGTACACGGCTACGGTCACCGAAGGAGACACGGTGTAAGTCTCGCCGTTATCGGCCGATACCTTGGCCAGGTAGCGGTACAGCCCGGTATCGGTCGGCTCGAACGCCGCCTGGTACACTTTGCTCCCGAGATCCGTATCGCTCTGGTAGCGCAGCTTCGTATCCTGCGCCGCTTCCGGATCCGTGCCATCCTTGTAATAAGCGAGCCTTGTGATCAGGCCCGGCGCTTCTTTGCCCGTATAGGCCGGATTGTCGGTCAGCCCGTACACCGTCACGGTCACCGTAATCGGCTGCGTAGCTTTACCAACACCCGCATAGACACTCTCCGTAATCGTGGATGGCGCGCCTACTTCGTTCACGAGATAGGCAGGAGTGGCGGACGCCATATCGCTGAGGAAGCCTTCGCCCCCGCCAGCCAGTGCCGTTACGGCGTAATAATATTTGGTACCGTTGGCAACGGTGGTATCCTTGTAAGCCGGAACCTCCGCCGTGCCGATCAGCGTCACGGCGCCGCCTTCCATAGCTGCACGGTAGATCCGGTAGCCATCGGCCCCTTCCGCCGCGTTCCAGCTCAGGGAGACTTCACCGTTGCCGCCGGAGGCCGATACCCCGGTCACCGCCGGCGCCGCGTGCAGCTCGCCTTCGGACACCATCATCAGGCCTGTCGTCGCAGGAACCGTAAGGGTCACCTTGCCGCCGGACACTGCCGCCGTAAGGCCGCCCTGGAGCAGATCCTTCAGCTGCAGGCCTTCCGGCAGGAAGCCCGCTACGTCCGCCTCGATCGTCTTCGCTTCGCTGCTCCGGTTGATTACGACCAGCGCGCCCTTGGCGTCGTCCTTGCGGGCATAAGCGATCACTTCCCCTTGGGCGTACGCCGCCTTCAGGTCGCCCGTACGGAAGACGGGATACGTGTTACGCAGCCCCGCCGCTTTCTGGTACGTGGAGAACAATCCGGCGTATTTGCCGGTGCCGGTGAAGGTGCCGTCCCCGTTCGCGCTTACGCGCTCCCACGGGAAGGCTTTCCGGGAATCCGGGTCCTTGGTGCCGGAGAGGCCGACCTCGCTGCCGTAGTAGGTCGACGGCGCGCCGGGATAGCCCATCTGGAAGATCGCAGTCAGCTCTTGCAGCTTCACCGCTTTATCGCTAGCCTCCTCTGCGATGACCAGATGCTCCTCTTCCCACTCCGGATGATCGTACTTCGTAATGGAGCGGATCGTATCGTGGGAGTCTACCAGGTTCATCAGTGCCTGCCAGGCTTCCTTCGGATAATCCTCGCGGATCGATTCCAGCGCCTCGTTCATCGATTCGGCGCTTCCGCCGCCAAGGAAGGACTGCAGAGCCGCGCGGAAGCGGTAGTTCATGACGGAGTCGAACTGGTCGCCGAGCAGGAACTTCGTCGCCACGCCCCACTCTTCGCCGATCAGCACCGGCTCGTCGATCGTGCTGCCGTTCGCATCGGTGCGGCCTGCAGTGGACTTCACCGCTTCGCGGAACTTGGACCAGGTGCCGGCAGAGACGTCAGGCGCCACGTCGAGCCGCCAGCCGCTGGTGCCCATCCACAGCCACCGCTGGGAACCCGTAGTCTGGAGATGCTTCTGCGCCTCGGCCTCGCCGAGTCCCGCCAGGCTGCTGCCGATCACGTTGTCGCGGTAGTGGATACTGTTCCACTCATGCTGTCCCGGCAGAGACATGCCGTCCGCCGGCAGATACTCGGTCGGTGCGAGCTGCGGTTCCTTCGCGTCCATGACCGGAAGCGAATCATAGCCCCACCAGGCGTCATATTTGTAATGCAGGCCGTCGTCGTCCCGGTTTTTGACCATGGCATTCTCGACCGTGAACCAGGTGACATACATAAAGTCCTCTGGGAATTTGTAGTTCACGCCGGTCAGCGGGTTGATCTGCGAGGTGAATTCGGCCCGTACCGCGGCTTCCGCCGCTTCCTTCGACAAGCCCTCCCCGTTCACCTTGCCGTAGACGGCTGCCCAATACTCGTAGGCTCCGATCTCCGGGTACTTCGAGTACCTGTCAAAGTAGATCGAATCGTCTCCGACGTGGTTGAATACGCCGTCGTTGATAATCCGGATACCGGCCGCCTTGGCCGCCTTCGCGAAGTTCGAGAACACGAGGTCCGACGCTTCGCGGGTCTTGACATAGTCGAGGCCCGAAGCAGGATCGCCCGGCGTGTTGTACACCGGCTGCCCGAACATCGGATCGAGGTGCTTGTAGTCGGTGGCATCATACTTGTGGTTGGATGCCGCCCATGCGACCGGATTGAGATATACGGCCGTAATGCCCAGGTTCTTCAGGTAGCTCAGCTTCTGCTCGATCCCCTGGATGTCGCCGCCGTAGAATTCGTTCGTCCACGCACCGTCCGACTCCGACTCCGGATAGTACGGCTGATTCTCCGGCTTGAGGCGGTCCGGGTTCTCCGGCGCATCATTCCAGGCGCCCCACACTTGGTCCGCTGCGGGATCATTCGGCACGCCGCCGTCAAAATACTGCAGCTTCTGCCCGTTCTTCGGAGTAGCGTGCTGCGGATCCAGCGCTCCGCGTGCACCGTCGAGCAGCTTCGCGCGGTTGTTGTCCTTGCTCCCGTCGAAGAACCGGTCCGGGAAGATCTGGTATACGACCGCGTTCTTCATCCAATCCGGCGTCTTGAACTGCGGAGCATAGACGGTCAGGTCGTACGGGAGCGCCCCTTCGTCCGCCACCGCGCCGCTGCCACCGCGGGCGCTGTCGTCGCCGAACTCCACCTTGCTCATCCCGTCCACGAGAATGAACTTGTAGCCCCATACGCCGATACGGCCTCCGAACGCGGAAGCAGGCACGGTTACCTCGAAGTAATCCTTGCCGTCCACCGTCGTCGCTTTGGTCATCAGGTAGGCGGCCGACATGCCGTCCGGCGAAGTCAGCTCCGCCTTGGCCGTCTGTACGTCGCCCGCTGCCGCTGCGATACGCAGCTTAAGATCCTGCCCGGCAGCCGGGATCGCGCCGAATGGCTTCTTGAACGTCACGGAGCGGCTGTCGAAGGCGATCGCTTCCTTCTTGATCTTGCCGTCGAAAGCCCCATCCTGTGCCACATAATTATGGCTAAGCGCTTTCACATCGGCCTTGAGGTCGATGGTGAACGTGACGGCCCCCGCATCCAGCACAGCCAGCTCCAGATTCTTCCCGTCGGCCGTGCCGTAATTCGCGCCCGACCAGCTCGATCCGAAGAGCACCTTGGCTTGATAAGTCCCTGCCGGCAGAGTGCGCTGCAGCTTGTACACGGTGTTGTTGAAATTGTAGTCAACGAAAAACTGCTGCGCCTGGTCCGGGGACCATTCCGCTTCGCCGAATACCCGCTGCACATCGCCCACAAGCCGGGGATGCTGCGCCGCATCCAGCTGCGGGATATACTGCTGCAGGCCCGCTACGCCAGGGACGGAGATCCGGGCTTGCCCCAGCTCTTCGTTCACGTAGAACTTCACGGAGGCAGGCTCCGCCAGCTGGAGCGAGAAGTTCTCGCCGTTGTTGTCGTATCCGGTCCATGTGCCGCTCTTCACGAGCTTGAATTCATGGGTTCCCGCCGGTAGAATCTCACTAGTGTAAGTATAGAACCCTCCCACAATATGCTTCATCTGAGTCTTTTCGGAAGCATTGTTCCAGCCTTGGAAGCTGCCGACGACGACCCACTGGCTCGTCCCGCCCGGCTGCTCCTCATACGTTACGTTGTCCGAAGCGGCCGAAGCCGAACCCGCGAACACGCCCGCAACCAGCTGAATCATCATGAGAACGGCTGTGAATGCCGCCAGCAGTCTGACCCTCTGTCTCCTCTGCCATAATGACATGAATATGTATCCTCCATTCGCAAGATGTGGTAATAAAGCGTTTTCTCGAACATCATAGCATGGGGCAGAAGCCCCCGGCGGTGTACAATATTGACTACCTGCTCGTATTCCGTTGACCATTTGAGGTAGATGGAAGGAATTCGGGAACCCCGCGGATCAAGGAATAAAAACCGGTTTCCTATTCTTCTTGCATTACTGGGTAAATTTGTTTATAAATGCCTTTATTAGGGGACTCTATGGCATGAGAATGCTTGAACGGAAGAGAGCACCATGGACGGAAGCCAAGATTCCGCGCAGGACCTCATGCACGTGCTGCAGGTCTCTTTCAGTAGAGACGATGATCCAATGACCAAGATGCTCCCAAGGACCATATCGAGACAAGCCCCACTAGGGTAAGACGATGGTATAAGAGCGACCGGCTGCGGGGTTCACCCTTGCCAACACGACGGGGTTCGCACCCATAAATTACTCCGTCTCCTCGAATTTGCTCAGTCCCTGAAATGGGCACCGTTCCTTGAACATCGATCCATCCGGCAGCCGTTACCGCCTCCCCCTCGCTTCAGGAGGAAATGCCGGTGGCCGCAAACGAAATCGCCTCCCGCCTGATCGGTACCATCGAAGAGCGCATGACCGAAGCGGGATGATTCCGGTGCATTGCCTGTACACCTGCCTTTCCTGTAAAATAACCGACGGAGGGGAAGTCATGGAAACCGCACTGCTAGGAAGCTTAATCTCAGCCATGGCTACGGTCCTCGGCGCCGTACCCTTATTCTTCGTGAAGACGCTGTCGGAGAAGTGGAAGGATATTCTCATCGCGTTCACCGCTGGCATCATGGTGTCGGCCTCCACCTTCGGCCTGATGCCCCAAGCGATCAAGGAATCGGGCATTGCGGCCTTGACGGTCGGCCTGCTCATTGGCATCGTCGTGCTCGATCTCATCGAGAGGAACATCCCGCATATCGACGTCGAGAATGATACGGGCATCTCGCAGTTCGACTCGAAATCCCTGCTCGTCATCATCGCGCTCTTCATCCATAACATTCCTGAAGGCCTCAGCACCGGCTTCAGCTATGCGAGTGCTGATGAGGGACTCGGTCCGATGGTGGCGATCTCGATCGGCGCGCAGAATATGCCGGAAGGACTCGTGCTTGCCGTCTTCCTCATGAACTCAAAGGTCAGCCGGCTGCGCTCGTTCCTGCTCGTCACCTTGACGGGACTTATGGAGATGGTCTCGGCGGTCATCGGGTATTTTACGGCAAGCTACATTCAGTGGCTCGTAGGCTACGGACTGGCCTTCGCCGCCGGCGCCATGATGTTCATCGTATACAAGGAGCTCGTCCCCGAGAGCCACGGCCACGGATTCGAGAGGCAGTCCACCTACTCGTTCATTCTCGGCCTGCTCGTCATGGTGTACATCAGCTATTGGTTCGGGTGAGGTTCCGGTGCATCTCGCGCGCCGGCCCGTAGGACAAACGCAAAGAAGCCCCGTCGGCCGCCTCAAGCGGCGTGCGGGGCTTCTCTTGCTTACCCTTCGGGCGGATAAGGGTCGTTACCATACGAAACAGACTCGGAGATCCGACCGTCCTTGTTGTGAATTTTGTGCTCCGTCTCGTCCTTCTTGGCCTCTTCCCGGCCGCGCTTCTCCGCTTCCTTCTTCGTATTCTTGTGGCTCACCTTCTCCCCGCTCTGCTGGACGTCCCAGCCGCCTTCCGGGTTCGGCGTCGTATGCACGGTGATCGTGCGCCGGTCTTCCGCCATATGCGTATCCTCCTCTTAGGCTTGGATGATGTTGGGATGATGATGATTGGATAAAGATGCCGGGATGATGAGCTAGGGATAGACAGCTCAGCAGGAAGCCGGTGGGCTCTTCCGTAGAAACCGCACAATGTCACCCAGCGACTGCCGCTCCGCAGCTGCCGGGAGGTCTCCCCGCTCGTCCGGAAGCCGTCCCACTTGATCTCATAGCCCCAGGGCGTCCCTTCCCGGAAGCGTATCGCATAGGATGGGAGACGATTGGCTTGAAGGAGTCCATAGGCTCCTTACGCTCCCGTCCGCTTCGGGCGGGGCTTGGCCCGCCGGGTCTTCGGTTGCGGCTTGCCCGGCGCCGGCGTACGGTCCGCCCCTTTGTCCGTGGACTGGGCCGCTTTCATCTCGTTGAGCGAAGCCTGCAGCGCCTCCATCAGGTTCACGACCTTCTTCTCCGTCTCCTCGGGTGCGAAGGTGACCTCTTTGCCTTCCACCTTCTCCTCGATGGCTTGGAGCAGGCGTTCGCGGTATTCATCCTCGTACTTGCCGGGATCGAAGGAGGCGGAGAGCTGCCCGATCAGCGACTTCGCCATCTCCAGCTCGCGCTTGTCCACCTTATCCTTCTCCCGAAAGCCCGGGATTTCTTCCTTTGGCCGGATCTCCTCCTCGTAATAGAGGATCGCGAGCGACAGGACATCGCCGATAACCCGCAGGGCCGCCAGGCTTCCCTTGCCCCGGATCGCGACATTGGCGATGCCGATTTTCTCCGTGTCCTTCAGCGCTTCGACCAGCAGGTTATACGCGTGGGAGCCCGTTTCTTCGGGTGCCAAATAGTACGTTCTTTGATAGTAGATCGGATCGATCTCTTCGAGATCCACGAAGTCGAGTATGCGGATCTCCCGCGACGTCTCGGAGGCGAGCTCTTCGAGTTCTTCCTTTTCGAAGGTCACATACTTGCCGGGCTCGTATTCGTACCCCTTGACGATCTCGCTCCATTTGACTTCCTCAGCACACTTGGGACATGTACGGGAATAATGAATCGGCACCTTGTGCTCCTTATGAAGCATGCGCATCGGGATATCGTTCTCCTGGGTCGCGGTATACATCTTCACGGGGACATTCACGAGCCCGAAACTCACGGCCCCTTTCCACAGCGTCTGCATCGTTCCCCCTCCTCCACACTCTCTTCAGCGGATGACCACTAACCGGGCCCGCCCGTATGCATTTCATTAACCGGAGGATCTCCCCGTCAATCATAGCGGATGAAGGGAATGGGCGGGCCTTCCGAACCGGCTGGAGCGCCACGGGCTGTGCTGGATGATTCCGCCTGCTGCCTCACCGCCCGAAGGCCGGGTGCCCCGCCCCTAACCGAAGCCGGGGATTCTTCTGCACCTCACCGGCCAGCACGGCATCGACCCTGCTGCCGGCAAGATGGGCTGCGGCATGGAGACCGATGTGTCCGCCGGCCGCTTGATCCGGCAGCCGGCCGACTATATTTGCCTCACCCGGGCATCCGCCCTAGCGGCGGGCGTATAATTTGAATTCATTAGGGTATAAGGGATGGTGAATGGAATGAGCGATACCCGATTGATCCCGCTGCAGCAGTGGATATGCGATAGCTGCGGGGAAACGATCTCCTCCGTACAGGAAGGACAGCTGGAGTGGATTCAGCACAAGGACCGCACGTCGCTCCAGGGCTTCCGGATTGTCCATCTGAGCGGGTGTCATTACCAGGAGGATGAGCTGCAGAAGATGGAGATTTCCGAACATACGGCCCTTCAGGACTGCGTGGGTTCCAAAGGTCTGGTGAAGCTGTTCGGCCTCCTGGAGAGCAAGAATTACGTAGACCGCACGGAAATTATGGACCTGATCCGGCGATTGCACATCCACTATTATGAGGAAGCAAGATTGTATTGGCCCCGGGCCATCCAGGAGGATATCATCGCCAACAGCAGCAGCTGGAGCAACTATGATCCCGATTTCCTGCTGGAGCTGATCCGCTATTACAACCGGCCCCGGGACTTCCGGAGGAAGGGAGCCTACTGATGCGTCCCGGCACGGACCCGGGGAAGGCTTCAGCATAAGAGTTCCCCTTACGCCGGAAGGTTCTTCCGCGCTGCGATTCCAAGGTCTTCACGCGTTCCATGGCCTTCGCCCAGGTACCCGAGGCTCCGCTCCTTCTTGTCCTTTGCAGGTGCTTTTTGACGATGCGGCAGGATTGACTTCAGGTTACGGCCTGCCCTTTTGCTCGCTCCCTTTGCAGGGCTACTTTGTCACAGGGCTTCAGCCTTAGGAGCTCTCCACCAGGGCTGCCTGTCAGCTACGAGGCGACTTGGCTCTTACCTCGGCCGGACTTGCACCGGCTCGTTGTGCCTAGCTTGGCTAGGCGGCGATATCAAAAAAGCCGGCACCGAATCGGTCGGTACCGGTCTGCTTCTGACTCTGCCTGTTCATTGTCCGGACCGGACCGGGCTGACCGCCTGCTCTGGCCGGCGGCCGCACACCGGAACCAAGTCCCGGCAGCTTACCAGGCGTATGCCTGCGGCGCTTCCCCTCCGGGACCCGGGAAGATCTCATCGAGCTGCTGGCGCGTGTCCTCGCCGAGCTCAATGTCCACCACGCGCAGCGCCTGCTCGAACTGCTCCAGGGTCCTCGGCCCGATGATGGGCGCGGTCAGTGCCGGGTGGGCCAGCGTCCACGCGAGCGCCACGTTGGCCTCGCTCTCCCCCAGCTCGCGGCAGAGGGTGGCGAATGCTTCCAGCTGCGCCCGGTGCTTCTCCGTGCGCTCCGGGTTGTTCGCGCGCTTCGAGCCGGCGGCCGGCTTCAGCGCGCCCCCGCCGAGCAGGCCGCCGTCCAGCGGGCTCCAGGCGATGACGCCGATGCCGTGCTCCTGCGCCGCCGGCAGCACTTCCAGCTCCGGCAGCCGGCACAGCAGGCTGTACTTATGCTGCTCCGAGACGAGGCCGAGCAGGCCTCTATCCTTCGCTTCGTACTGGGCCTGGACGAGGTCGCGTCCGGCGAAGTTGCTCGAGCCGACATAGCCGATCCGTCCGCTGTGTATCGCGACCCGGAAGCCTTCCCACAGCTCGTCCCATGAGACGCTGCGGTCGACATGGTGCATCTGGTAGAGCTCGATATGATCCGTCTGCAGGCGGCGCAGGGAAGCTTCGAGGTGACGCCGGAGCTTGTACGCGGACAGGCCTCCCTGCCCGTTCGGCCCGTCGGCCGCATCGCTCATATCCCCGTAGAACTTGGTGGCGAGCACCACCTTCTCCCGCCTTCCGCCGCCTTGGGCGAACCAGCGTCCGATGATCTCCTCCGTGCGGCCCGCGTTCTCTCCCCAGCCGTAAATATTCGCCGTATCGAAGAAATTCACGCCCGCATCCAGTGCCGCATCCATGATGCGGCATGCTTCCCGCTCGTCTGTGTCTACCCCGAAGTTCATCGTGCCGAGACACAGCCTGCTGACCCGCAGACCTGATTTTCCAAGCTTCGTATAGTTCATTCGATAGCTCCTCCTCTTCGCTCTGCTCACCGGTACTCCGTTAACGCTTCCATCATACCCCAGATGCAGGAAGGCGCCCAGTACGCACTTTATCTGCAACTGCTCTCCATAAGGGTACAAACTTACCTGGGCGTAAGTGTGAACCCGCCCGCATGGCGGCCGCGCGGACCTCTGTCGGTTACCCGCCGCCAAACCCGCCAAAATAAGTCCAGCGCTCTGCCGGCCGCTTCAAGGTCAGCCGCATCGAACCCGGAGCCCCCTCGATGTCCCCGGCCGAGATCCACTCTGCCGCCAGGTTCTCCCGGAGCCGGTCCGGCTTCCACTCCGTAAGCGAAACCTTCTGCGGACGCTGAAGCACATGGATCTTCGCCCCGGTCATGTCCTTGCTGTAACGGTGCACCCAATACGCCGCGAAGCGCAGCAGATTGCGCTCCGTCTGCTCCATGGGGAGGCCGGGCCGGGCCGTCTCGAAGGTCCAGACCTCCCACAACCGGCCGAGCGTATACCCTCCGGTGAATGTTTCCCCGCCATCTCTCCGGTTCATCGGCAGCACCTCTTCCCTGCCGTCCTTCTCGTAGACGAGCATCGTCTGGAAGCGGTAGTCCTCGAACTGCTCGTCCATGAATACGTTGTGGGAGGTCCAGCCCGTCCAGGGATACACCAGCCCTTTGTAGGCCTCAGCCAGCCGCTTCAGCTGCCGAACCTCCTCCGTATCGCCGAGCACATAGACGCGGAGAACCGGGCTGCCGAGTAAAATAACGCCGAACGAGAACAGCCATGCAGCCAGGAATCCGTAAGCGAGCCGGCGGCCCCGATTGGCGTTCGTACGTTTCCTCACGCCGGGCTCCCCGGCGGACGGATGGGGATGTCGCAGGGAGCATACGCCGTCCCGGCAGCCGCCCTCCCTGGCCCGCCGCTCCGCCACAGCCTCGTAGATGCGCCGGGCGGCAGAACGCACCGGCCACAGGGACAGCAGCAGGCCAAGAGGCCACAGCCAGCCGGCGGCCCGGAAGACGGCGGCATAGGTGACCGCTCCCCGGTAGACATGCCCCCGGGCATCCACCGCGCGGATGTCGTGCAGCAGGTCCTCCTGCGGCAGGCCTGCGAGCTTCGGCTCGTCCGCCGCGTGCTCCTGCACCGTCTTCCACGACACCGCACCGCGCGGGTCTAAGGCTTCGAGCACGGCCGCCGTCCGCCTGCAGAGCGGACACAGCCGGTCATAGTACACGGCAAGCGAGGGGCGGCGGGAGCGCAGCCAGCCTCCCGTCCGTTCCCACACGCCGGCCGGAACCATGCCCAGGTAGAGGCTCACGGTCATCAGCGAGATCACCGGAATCGGCAGGACGGCCATCACCCCGAGATGGAAAGCGATGCCGGCTGCGATGAGCGGCAGCCGCAGCGGCCGGAACCAGAACAGGAAGATGAACAGCGTCTCGAACGCTGTCACCGTATAACTCATCATCTGGACGAGCAGGGGATGCTGCGTCAGCCAGGAGGCGTCATAGAAGGCATTGATCGCGAGCGACGCAGGCGCCCAGACGCCGAGACCGTTCAGATACATCGGCGAGGACAGCTTGAAGAAGGCCGAATCGAGATAGAACAGGCCCACCGTCAGCACAAGAAAAGCGGTATGTAGATAACCTACGGTAACCGGCCCCCGCTCCGTCGGCTGCTCATCTGCCATCCGCTTTCGTTCGAGCAGCCGGTCGACGGACAATGCACGTCCCGCCGGCATGAAGACGAGCAGCAGCGACGAGGTCAGGAGGAGCGAATCGCTCTGCCAGTCCCTGCCGTGCGAGGAGGCGCCGAACCCGAGGAGAATGACCGCCAGCACGTACTGGCTGGCCGCCGCCAAGCGGGTCCGGTACCCGAGCAGCAGACACGAGGCGGAGGCGAGCCAGACCCATAAGAGCGGGCCGGAGGGGATGATGCTCTCCAGCACATAAGGCACCGGATCGAACAGCAGGTGCCGGAATGCGTACATCTGGCCGATCTCCGCGAACAGGACAAGCGAGAAGGCGATCCGGAACACCGCCAGCGGCAACGGGTTAACCTGCTTGTCGAACAAGGAGCTCAGCTTCGTTCCCATCCCTCTCGCCTCCTATCTGTGGATTCGAAGGGCGCTTCCCTTCCATCCCCTCTCATTACCCTCCCCCAACCTTATCCAAACCTTATACAACATAGATACACTTATTGATCCATTCTTGATCCAATCAAGCCTCGTTCTCGTTTCTCCCGCCATGGGACGAAGCATGCCGGCCGCAGCAGAGGCGCGGCCGCCTCCGCTGCGGTCAGTCCACGCCGAATATCCTGCTCGCACCTGCGGCAGGATATTCCGGTTCTTTCTATGTCGCCCCGGGGCAGAGGCCATACCTCATCCGCGGGGTCACCTCGGCTCCGCCGCCTCTTCCTTGTTCATGGCCACCAGGTGGCTCAGCACGAGCCCGGTCAGCGCTGAGAGGAGCATCGCTCCGCCCCAGCCCGAAGGGGACCAGCCGAGCCCGCCGCGCAGATGCAGCAGCAGAAAGTAGAAGCCGGTAAAACAAAGCGGTACCGCAGTGAAAAGGACGTGCTTCTTCCAGTTATTGCGGTGCGAAGCGCCGAGGAACCCGTACAGCAGATCCGCGGCTACGCCAGTGAGGATCCCCGCCGAGCCTGCATACAGCGACTTCTGAAGCAGGCTCATGAACAGTACCGGCACGCCGGCCAGCAGCAGGAAGGAGCCGAACGGCAGCTTCCACCGGTTCACCGTCCATATCAGAGGCAGGATGAGGATCGCTACAGTCAGAAGAATGCCCGCCATAGCATGCTCGTATGCCGTTCCGAGCAGCTCCGTACGCAGGCCGGCCGCCAGAGGCGCGATCCCCGCTTCCAGCCGCTCCACGGCCCCGGCAGACGGAGCGTCGTTATTGTACATCCAATAGCCTCTGGCGAGATAGGCAGCCACCGATGAAGCCAGGGCCATCGACAGCAGGCCAGGCCACAGCACGCCCCGGGCGGGAATCCGCCCTGCCGTGCGCCAGACCGCACGCAGCGGTGAGGAGACCATGAGCGCCGCTCCGACAAGCTGCAGCAGCCCGGACGGCGAATAGATGGCCTCCGCCCCGGCCGGCTCCCCCAGGATCGCACGCCAGAGCACTCCGCCAAGCATGCCGATCCCCCCGAGTACGGCTCCGGCCATACCGGATCCATAGCCTTCCGGCACTCCGCTCCTCCAGTACCCCGTGAGAAGTCGGCCGCTGACGGCGAGCCATGCCAGCCACAGCACGGAGACGGCATATCCGGAATACCATACGCCGTTCCATGGCGTTAGCATATGGTCGTTAGCCGCCGGCAGGCGGTCAAGCGCTGCTTCCCTGAGGAAGAGCCCGGCGGTCATCCATCCCCCGAACACCAAGGTCAAGATCTGGCTTGTCCTGCCTGCCCTTCGGATCCCACGCTCCCCTTGCATTCGCATCCCTCCCTCTTCTTTATCGATTGTCGGATTCGTGTACACCGCTTGGGCTCCATCTTTCATCCTTCATCGTTCAGCCTTATGCCCAAAGTCTATCATATTCTCCCGTTCCTTGCCTTCTTTATCCTATCTTTATAAAATAGAGAGAACCTTTTGGCCCCTGCCGGAGTATAACTAGATAGAAACCGCATGAGGAGGGCTCCCCATGACCGAAGCTCAGCAAAAAATTCTGGAAGCATTAAAGCGCGACCGCTTCGTCAGCGCGGCAGGACTCGCGCTGCTGACAAGCCTGCCGGTGCCCGAAGTAATGGAGGAGCTGCCGATTCTCGTAAGCACCCACAAGATCAAATATTTGGCCCTCAAAAATGGACAGGGCAAAGAAGAGAAAGCCTATTATCTCTCCTCTCGTTAAACCGCGGCAGCCTGCCGGACGCCGTGCCCCTCTTTTGGGGGTCCTCCTGTGATCGGAGAACCCGCCGGACACAGGGTGAGGCTTCCCCTTTGCGTGCAGGAGGTACTCCCTCCCTCGGAAGGGCAGCCCTATGATGTACCGGCCTGAGCCCAGGATTCCGCCGCCCGACCTTCCCGCAACACAAAAAACCAGCACGCAGGAGCCTGCGTGCTGGTTTTTTGTGGTTGCCGCCCGCTTGTCCGGCGGGCCCTCTCCTGGCTAATTCAGCACATTCGGATACCCGCCGAGGCTCTGCTCCGAAGCCGCTCCTTCCCCGCCATCCAGCCAGCGGCGGATCATCGAGAGCAGCTGCGCGGAGTTCACCGGCTTCGTGATATAATCCGAAGCCCCGGCGTCCAGGCACGCCTCCCGGTCGCCCTTCATGGCCTTGGCCGTCAGGGCGATGATCGGAAGATCTTTGAATTCCGGCATCTCCCGGATCGCGCGGGTCGTCTCATACCCGTCCATCACCGGCATCATGATATCCATCAAGATAATCTGGATATCCGGCGTCGTCTCCAGAATGTTGATGGCGTCGTAGCCGTTCTCTGCCGGAATCACCTTCATGTTGTGCCGCTCGAGGATGGTCGTCAGCGCGAAGATGTTGCGGATATCGTCGTCGACGACGAGCACCTTCTTATACTTGATCATCTCATCGGATTGATGGAGCTTCACCAGCGTCTCCCGCGAACCGTCGGGCAGGTCTTCCGCCTTCCGGTGGAGGAACAAGCTCGTCTCATCCATGATCTGTACTGCTGAGTGCACCTCTTTGATGACAGCCGACTTCAAGAGATCCTCAAGCTCGCTCTCCTCTTCCGGCGAGAACTTGCGGCTGCGGTTCATGACGACCGGCTTATATTTGTTCTTCGCATTCTTCTGCATCTCGCGGACGAACTGCAGAATGCCCAGATCCGGCAGGTCGTTGTCGGCCAGCACGCAGTCGAACTCCTTGCTCTTCAGCTGCTGCAGCGCCTTGCGTCCCGTATCGACGGCGGTGATGATCACATCGTCGCCGCCGATCGTCTCGGCCCACTCCTGCCGCTGCTTCGCATCGCTGGCCGCGACCAGCAGGTGGTGCACCGCCCGGTCGGCGAACCCGTTGAGCTTGTCGAGCGCATTCTCCAGCTCTTCATTGGACACCGGTTTGCAGATGTAATCGAAGACGCCCTTCTGCATGAGCTGAACCTCGTCTTCTTCCACCGTAATCACGCAGACCGGAATATGACGGATGCCGATGTCATTCTTGAGATGCTCGATGACAAGCCAGCCGTCCATGTCCTTCAGACGCAGGTCGAGGGTGATGGCCACAGGCTTGTACTTCTGGGCCAGCTCCAGCGCATCGGAGCCCTTGGCCGTGATGACCGCCTTAATCCCGCGCTTGTGCAGCAGCTCCAGCAGAATCTCATTGAACTTCAGGTCGTCTTCGATGATCAGGAACACCCGGTCCCCCGGCTGAATGCGGTCCCGGTCATCGGTCATGTCGGCGACCGACTTGCGCGGCAGCAGCCGCGTCTTCTGCGGCGGCGTCACATCGATGACCTCCGGCACGTACTTCGGCTTCGGCTCCGGACTCGGCGCGTCCGCATCCAGCGGCAGGTACAGGTTGAACGTGCTGCCCGTATTCACGACGCTGTACAGCGTAATCTCGCCGCCCAGCATCGCCGCAATCTCGCGGGAGATCGCAAGGCCCAGCCCCGTACCGCCGTACGTGCGGTTCGTGCTGCCATCGGCTTGCTGGAACGCCTCGAAGATAATCTGCTGCTTCTCCGGATGGATGCCGATGCCCGTGTCGCTGACACAGAAGCACAGCACCAGCTTCGCCCGGTTCAGCGCTTCGTGATCCCGGCTCCATCCGTTGTTCGCCCGGCGGACCAGCAGCTGTACCTGGCCTTCCTCGGTGAACTTGAAGGCATTGGAGAGCAGGTTCTTCAGAATCTGCTGCAGCCGTTTGGAATCGGTGACAAGCGTGTTTGGCACGTCCGGATCGACCTTGATGCGGAAGTCCAGCTTCTTATCATCCGCCATATGGCGGAACGTCCGTTCCATCCCGTCCGTGATCTCTTTCATCGTGGTTTCGACATAGTCCGGCGTGACCGTACCCGATTCGATCTTCGACAGATCGAGGATGTCATTGATCAAGTTGAGCAGCTCGAAGCCGGATTCCTGGATC
The DNA here is from genome assembly GCF_027533645.1 of Paenibacillus caseinilyticus. Classification (GTDB taxonomy): domain Bacteria; phylum Bacillota; class Bacilli; order Paenibacillales; family NBRC-103111; genus Paenibacillus_G; species Paenibacillus_G caseinilyticus. The sequence continues at coordinate 104,312 of NZ_JAQAGY010000010.1, read as the reverse complement.
GTCATCGCGAACTTGACCTGATTGTCGGTCAGGTTCGTCTCCGGATTCTCCGCCAGCTGTTCGGCCAGCAAGAGCAAGGAGTTCAGCGGCGTGCGCAGCTCATGCGACATGTTGGCCAGGAACTCGGACTTGTACTTGGAAGTGAGCGCAAGCTGTTCCGCTTTCTCTTCGAGGAAGCGCTTGGCAAGCTCGACTTCATTATTCTTGCTCTCGACTTCGGCCTTCTGCAGGACGAGCAGCTTCGCTTTGTCCTCCAGCTCTTCGTTCGTGTTCTGCAGCTCGAGCTGCTGCTTCTGCAGTTCCTCGGTGAGGGACTGGGACTGCATCAGCAGTTCTTCGGTCCGCTGGTTCGCCTGCATCGTGTTAATCACGATCCCGATCGACTCCGTGAGCTGGTCGAGGAACGCGATATCGATCTCGCTGAACTGGCGGAACGACGCCAGCTCCAGTACCGCGAGCACCTGGTCTTCAAAAATAATCGGCAGGAGCACGATATTCAGCGGCGTGCTTTCGCCGAGTCCCGAAGAGATGACGACATAGTCGCCCGGCACATTCGTCAGCAGGATACGCTGCTTCTCGATGAGGCACTGGCCGACAAGGCCTTGTCCGGCGCGGTATTCGTTCGAGAGATGCTTGCGTTGCTGGAACGCGTAGCTCGCGAAGAGCACGAGGGCGCTCTCGCCGTTCTTCGGTTCGTTGATGTAGATTACGCCGTGCTGCATAGAGACGAGCGGCGCCAGCTCCGAGAGGATCATCCGGCACACCGCGTACAGGTCGCGCTGGCCCTGAAGCAAGCGCGAGAACTTGGCGAGGTTCGTCTTCAGCCAGTCCTGCTCGGTATTGATCCGCGTCGTTTCCTTCAGGTTGCGGATCATCTCGTTGATATTGTCCTTCAGCGTCGCCACTTCGCCCGCCGCGGCTACGTCGATCGAACGGGACAGATCGCCCTTCGTCACGGCCGTTGCGACGTTCGTGATTGCGCGTACCTGGGTCGTCAGCGTACTCGCCATGTAGTTAACGTTATCCGTCAGGTCGCGCCATGTCCCTGCGGCGCCCGGCACGTTCGCCTGGCCGCCCAGCTTCCCTTCGGCGCCTACCTCGCGCGCCACGGTGGTGACCTGGTCGGCGAAGGTGGCTAGCGTATCGATCATGTTATTGATCGTATCGGCCAGCTCGGCGATCTCGCCCTTGGCCTCCACGGTCAGCTTCTGCTTCATGTTCCCGTTCGCTACGGCGGTAACGACCTTCGCGATGCCCCGCACCTGGTCTGTGAGGTTCGTCGCCATGATATTTACGTTATCGGTAAGATCCTTCCAGATCCCGCCTACGCCGCGCACCTGGGCTTGACCGCCGAGCTTCCCGTCCGTGCCTACCTCGCGTGCCACCCGGGTGACCTCGGAAGCGAAGGAGTTCAGCTGGTCCACCATCGTATTGATCGTATTTTTGAGTTCCAGAAGCTCGCCCTTCACATCGACGGTAATCTTCTTCGACAGGTCGCCGTTCGCCACCGCCGTCGTCACGCCGGCGATGTTCCGCACCTGATTCGTCAGGTTCGACGCCATGTAGTTCACGGTATCGGTCAAGTCCTTCCACGTACCGGAGACGTCCTTCACGTCCGCTTGCACGCCGAGCTTGCCTTCCGTGCCTACTTCGCGCGCCACGCGCGTCACCTCGGATGCGAAGTTCGAGAGCTGGTCCACCATCGTGTTGATCGTGCTCTTGAGCTGAAGCATCTCGCCTTTGACGTCGACGGTGATTTTGCGGGAGAGGTCGCCCTTCGCTACCGCGGTCGTCACGTCCGCGATGTTGCGGACCTGGTCGGTCAAGTTGCTCGCCATGTAGTTTACGCTCTCGGTCAGATCCTTCCACGTGCCGCCGACGCCCTTCACCTGCGCCTGGCCGCCCAGCTTCCCTTCCGTGCCTACTTCGCGCGCTACCCGCGTAACCTCGGAGGCGAACGTGCTGAGCTGGTCCACCATCGTATTGATCGTGTTCTTGAGCTCGAACATCTCGCCCTGTACGTCGGCCGTGATCTTCTTCGACAAGTCGCCGCCCGCTACCGCCGTCGTCACGACCGCGATGTTGCGCACCTGGTCGGTGAGATTCGAGGCCATGTAGTTTACGCTCTCGGTCAGATCGCGCCATGTGCCCGCGACACCCTTCACCTGCGCCTGGCCGCCGAGCATCCCTAGCGTACCTACCTCGCGCGCCACCCGCGTAACCTCGGAGGCGAAGGTGCTGAGCTGCTCCACCATCGTATTGATCGTATTCTTGAGCTCGAGTATCTCGCCGCGGGCATTGACGGTAATCTGCTTCGACAGATCGCCCTTCGCTACTGCCGTCGTGACCTCCGCGATATTGCGCACCTGGTCGGTCAGCGTGCCCGCCATGTAGTTCACGGAATCCGTAAGATCCTTCCACGTGCCCGACACGCCGCGGACATCCGCCTGGCCGCCCAGCTTCCCTTCCGTCGATACTTCCCTGGCTACCCGGGTGACCTCGGAGGCGAAGGTCGACAGCTGCTCCACCATCGTATTGATCGTGCTCTTGAGCTGGAGAATCTCGCCTTTGGCGTCGACGGTAATCTTCTTCGACAGATCGCCTTGGGCTACCGCCGTCGTCACTTCCGCGATGTTGCGCACCTGGTTCGTGAGGTTCGACGCCATGTAGTTTACGCTCTCGGTCAAGTCGCGCCATGTGCCCGACACGCCCTGCACGTCCGCCTGGCCGCCAAGCTCCCCTTCCGTACCTACCTCGCGCGCTACCCGCGTCACCTCGGAGGCGAAGGTACTGAGCTGGTCCACCATCGTATTGATCGTTACTTTCAGTTCGAGAATCTCGCCCTGTACGTCCATCGTGATTTTCTTGGAGAGGTCCCCGTTCGCCACCGCCGTCGTCACGACCGCGATGTTCCGTACCTGGTTCGTGAGGTTCGACGCCATATAGTTAACGCTTTCGGTGAGATCGCGCCAAGTACCCGACACGCCTTTGACGTCGGCCTGGCCGCCGAGCTTCCCTTCCGTACCTACCTCGCGCGCCACCCGTGTGACCTCGGAGGAGAAAGTGGAGAGCTGGTCCACCATCGTATTGATCGTGTTCTTGAGCTCGAGTATCTCGCCCTTCGCGCTCACGGTAATCGTCTTGGAGAGATCGCCGTTCGCCACCGCCGTCGTCACGGCTGCGATGTTACGCACCTGATCGGTCAGGTTCGTCGCCATGTAATTCACGCTGTCCGTGAGATCCTTCCATGTGCCGGAGACGCCTTTGACGTCCGCCTGGCCCCCGAGAATCCCTTCCGTACCGACTTCCCGCGCCACCCGCGTCACCTCGGAGGCGAACGTGCTGAGCTGGTTCACCATCCGGTTGATGTTGTTCGCGGTGCGCTGGAATTCGCCCGTCAGCGGCCGGCCTTCGAACTCCAGCTCGACTGTCTGCGACAGGTCGCCCTGCGCCACCGCGTTGATCACCCGCACCATCTCGCTCGTGGGCTGAATGAGATCGACGACCAGTCCGTTGAGCGACTCGGTCACTTTCTCCCAATCGCCTCCCGTGTTCTTATGGGCAAAACGGCGGGACAGCTTGCCTTCCTTGCCGACCACCGTCGCCACGGTCTGGATCTCGGTGGCGAGGCTCTCCTGCATATCCATAATTTCATTGAATGTATCTGCAACCTTGCCCGCGACACCGGTGTAATCATAAGGCAAGCGGTATGAGAAATTTCCTTTTTTGAAAGCCACCAAGGCATTGAGCAGTTCTCCCGCATCTAACTGATCCACGGAAGATTGAGGGGTATGTTCCTGTTCCTGTTCCGACATGATCTTAGTCCTTTCGTCGATAGATTCGGATGTTCGTCTTCTTATATATGAAGGGATGCATTCATCCTTTCTATTCTACTATCCGGCTTCTTCGCTGTCACAGGACTAATGTCCCAAGTATGGAGATCTCAACAGTCGAATATAGTCGAATAACCATATATTCCTAATCCGCATCCGGTCCGTCAAGCGACCGTCTCCCCTGGGGCAAAATCCGCACGCCCACCCCGCTTCCCCTGCACGCCCCCCCGGGCTGCTCCTCTCCTGCCCCGCCGGCCTCCTCGCCCAAGCAAAAAAGTACAGCCGCCGGGCGGTTGGCATGCTTTCCTGACGTGCCGTTGTACTTCGAACCGTCCCTGGGTCTCTTGCAGTTAGTCTGCAGTAAACGGCCGAATCATCGGACGGGCCGCGCCGGCAGTATACCTGTCCGCACCAAAAAACCGTGCCCCCCGGAACAACGTCCGAATCAAAAGGGGCACGGCTTCAGCCGTAAGGGAATGCTATGGATTATGCCGTCTCGCGCTTGTCCTCCGGCTGCGCCGCACCGCCGGTCCGCGTCACGCTGCTCCGTCCGTCAACGCCGACAGGCACATCGCCGGCGATGGTCACGCGGCGCACGATCCGGTGCTGGCTGCCGTAATCGTTCACGGCGTAATGCTGTGTGGCCCGGTTATCCCAGATCGCCACATCGCCTTCCTTCCAGCGCCAGCGGACGGTGTTCTCGATCTGGGTCACATGGTTCTGCAGCACGGTGAAGATATGGGCCGAATCCGCGGAAGAAAGCCCGACGATCCGTTTCACGAAGTGCCCGAGCAGCAGTACGCGCTCGCCGGTCTCCGGATGTACGCGGACTACCGGATGCTCCGTCTCGTAGACGGTAGAGGCGAACACCTCCTTATGCCGGCGTGCCGCCTCGCTTGAAGCCTGCGGCCGTCTTGCGGCGTAATCGTAATCGTTCGAATGCACGGCCCACAGCTTGTCGGCCAGCTCGCGGAGCTCCTGCGGCAGATGCTCGTAAGCCGAGGCCGTATTCGCCCATACTGTATCGCCGCCCGCTTCGGGTACCTTGACCGCCCGCAGGATCGACGCCTGCGGATAATCCGCCACGAACGTGACGTCCGTGTGCCAGGAATCCGCCCGGCCGCCGTGGCCGGAAGAGTCGAGCTCGAGCACATAGTCGCTGCCTTCCTTGACCGGTACGGTCGGATGGGCCACAGGCTTCCCAAGCAGGCTGGCGAAGGCTTCCTGCCCCGCATCATCAAGCTCGTGCTGGTCACGGAAGAACAGCACCTTATGCTGCAGCAGCGCTTCGCGGATCGCGCCGATCTGCCGTTCGTCCAGGTTGTCCGACAACCGGACCCCCTCGACTACCGCGCCGATTCTGCCGGCCACCGGCCGTACTTCCAGTCCCCTGCCCGCTTCTTGCTTCTCCACTGTGCTCATATGGATCTCCTCCTTGGGTTCTTCACCGGCGCAGGCCGGGATCGGTATGGACCTCTCTTACGGTGCGGCTGCAGTCCGCCCGCCGTAACAGCAAAAGGCCGGATAACGGCTTGCACCGTTCCGGCCTCCAGTGTTCTGGCGGGCAGCAGATTATGTAATTAATAATTCATATCGGATTACTTGTATTTTAAACCATGCAATCCCCCCTGTCAATATATTCCTCAATAAAAAGATAACTCTGTTTCTAACCGGCGCCAAATGGTTATATTTATAATAACTACATATACTTGGATGGTGATGAGCATGCGTTCCACAGTAATGGCCAAAATCGAGTCCCTGCGCAGCGAACTCAATGAACTTGCGCCGCAAAAAGAAAAACTGGTGGACGGCGCCGTCGTCCGTCTAAGCCAGGAACTCGATAAGATGATCATGGACTATTATAGAAGCAGAGCCCGCAAGGCCGATGCCCGCAGCGCCAAACTCGCGCAATCCTAACCAGCTTATGCCACGGCTTTGATGAACCCGCTACTCTACCTGAGCAGCGGGTTTTTGATTGCGGATCCGGCTGCGCTTCCTTCCCCCGGATCTCCGCTTATCCACGGGCTCTCCCTCCCCCGCCTGCGGCCTCCGCCCTTCTCCCTTCGCTGCGCTTGCGCAGGATGATGAACAGCAGGGCCGGCAGCAGCAGCTGCACAGGCAGCGCCAGCACCGGCCAGAACCGGTTGAAGCTCAGCAGCTGCGTCGTATTGTCGAACAACCAGAAGGAGCCCACGAAGGCCACGAGGCCGAAGGGGCCGGCCAGCTTCCGGGCTTCGACCTTGGGGAGTATCCGCTGCAGCCCGTGGCAGACGACATAGAGGCTGAAGGCCACCTTCGTGATCATCGTCGGTAGATAGATGCCCACCAGGGGCAGATCGAACCGGTCGAGAAAATCCGTCGCCCGGATCTGGCGGACCATCTCGTAGGTCGGGAAGAGCAGCCGTTCGGGAATGAGCGTACCGAGCGACAGGACCGTATACAGATTGATGAGCTGCAGAGCCGCCATAGCCATGGCCAGCGCGGTGAGTCCCGTGCGGAAGCGGTAAGTGCCTCCCGGGCAGATCAGCGGCAGGGCGAGCACCTCACCGATATACGGAGCGATGATCCAGGCGCCATGAAGCGGCCGCACGAGACCCTCGTCGAAAAAAGGGCGAAGGAACCGGGTGTCGAAATCCTGGAAGAGAAAGACCGGAACCAGCACGATAATGATCAGGAGGGCGGGAAGCCACAGCTCGGTCATGCGGCCGAGAACCTCGACCCCGCCCCGGGCTATGAGAACCAGCGTGACCGCGATCAATGCCGCAATGATGGTCAGCGGCGTCAGCGGCAGAAGCACGATGCTCACGAAGTCGGTCAGCATCCGGAGGTCGCGTATCAAGACGAAGAGGTACAAGCCTACGAAGGCTCCCGCCATGAGGCGCCCGGCGGCCGGCATCCCTTGGATCATGGCGCCGAACAGGTCCTGGCCCGGAAATCGCTGGAGCACCCGGGATAGCATCCACAGTACGGGAACGAACAGAAGCCCGGCGGCCAAATAGGAGAACCAGGCGTCCATCCGGGCCATCCCCAGCACCTGGTTCGGTACAGAGATCAGCGTGGCGTTCAGAATGTACGCCGTACCGATCATGTATAGCTGACGTTCCGACACCTTCTCCATGCCGATCGGGCCTCCTCTAAGGGCTTTGGGGCACATAGGGCTCCATCAGTTTTTGAAACCATACCGTGGGCCGCGGCACCTGGAACGTAAGCTGCATGTACAACCATACCGCGATGCATGCAGCTACGACCCCGTACGTAAGCCACCGGTTGATTCGCGCGCTGCCTTGGAGATCCGGCACACTCCACCCAAGGATCAGGGCGGTGAATAAGCACATGACCAGCACATCTCTAACCATCGGACAGCTTCCGTTCTACCCGGCCGATCGGTTTGACGATCGTCCCCGTGTGCTGAACCTGCGTCTGCACGTTTACGTTCATTTGGATTTCTTTGTATTGCTCCTTCCAGCGGCCTTTGATTTCCTTCCACAGCTTCGGTTCGCTGCGGTACAGAATATCCCCGAACCCGACGGGATCGGAGCCGTATTCGGTCTGCAGCTCCTTCAGGCTTTTCTCGACCATTGTTTTGATCTTCTTGTTCAGCGTTTCTTCGAGCTTCGAATGGGTATAATCTTGGCCCGAAATATAATTCGACTGGTTCTCCGCAATGGAGCCGCGGGCCCGGATGTTGATATTCATCGTAATCTTGCCGCCGCTGACCACCGGCTTGATCTTCGTTTCGGCGATGGTGAAGTGGATCGCCTGCTTCCCCGTGCCCCCGGGAGCGGGGAGGACGATAGTCGGCCGTTTGGCTTCGTTCATCACCCAGAGCACGCCCTGGGCGGATTCCTCCTTGAGCAGGCCGGCCAGCTTGTCCCCGCTGAAGACCGCGAGGCCTTCGACCTTCATCATCGGCTTCGGCTTATCAGCCTTGCCCGGGCTTGTCCGCTCGACGATACAGTAAGGCAGCGCCGGATCCATGCCTTCCGACAGCAGCGCGTTCACCGTCTCCTTGACCGTGCGGGGCATCTTCATATAATTCACGGCCAGCTCCCGGATCATCTCTGTCGGAATCTTCTCGATCTGCACGTCCACATCCATAAAATCCCTTGCATCCCCCTTGCTCACCACGATATAAGCGGTCAGCCGGTTCTGGGGCAGCCGTGCCACAATATCGAGTATGGGCGCAAGGCCCGAACGCGCAGCCCCTTCCCCGATGACGAGCACCCGCCGGTGGGCGAAATACAGCTGGCGGGACAATGACTGCTGCTGGATGTTGTTCGTATCCTTCAGCGAAGCGCCCGACACCGAATCGAGGTGCCAGGACCGGCTGCCGCTCGTGCCGCCGCCGCCGCCCGAGCTTCCTACCCCTCCGAGCTGGCCGGCGAGCGGAAACAGGACGGTGGTACGGTAGCCTTCCTTCACTTTGTCGATCCCGGTGCCGGAGACGAAGGCTACGTCATTGACCTCCCGGCGGTCCCAGCAGCCGGAGAGCAGCAGCATGACACCAAGCGCCGCAGCCTGCAGCCAAACCGGTCTGCTCATCGAAGCCTCACCTCTTTCCACTGGAGTCCGGCGGGGCCGGTTTCTGGCCGCGGGGCATCCTCGTCCGGCCCACCCCCGAGAGACTGGATGGCCTGCTGCGCATGCTCCACCACGGCCGGCGGATCAGAATATCCCCGAGCTCCCCCTTCTGGTAAGGCGCAATGCCCGACAAGTAAGGCAAGCCGAAGGAGCGCAGCTGGCACAGGTGTACCCCGAGCCAGACGGTAGCGATCACCATGCCGAATAACCCGAAGAGGCCGCCCATAATCATAATGGGAAACCGGAGTATGCGGATGGCGATCGCCGCATTGAACCGGGGGATCGTGAAGGAGGCGATGCCCGTCAGGGAGACGATAATCACGACCGGCGCGGAGACGATCCCGGCCTGTACCGCCGACTGCCCGATCACCAGCGCTCCGAGAATGGATACCGCCTGCCCTACGGTCTTCGGCAGGCGGATCCCCGCTTCGCGCAGCGCTTCGAAGGCCACTTCCATCAGGAGCGCTTCGACCAGCGCCGGGAACGGAATCGACTCCCGGGAGGCCGCAATGCTCAGCAGCAGGTTGGTGGGCAGCATATCCTGATGATAGGTGGTCACCGCCACGTACAAGCCCGGAAGGAACAGCGCGAAGAAGAGAAACCCCATACGCAGCCACCGCAGCAGCGTACCGATGAAGTACCGCTCATAATAATCCTCGCTGGCCTGCAGCATCTCCCAGAATGTAACCGGAGCCATGAGGACGAAAGGCGTTCCGTCGACGAAGAGCGCGAAGCGCCCTTCAAGCAGCTGGGCCGCCGCCGTATCCGGCCTCTCTGTGTAATGCAGCTGCGGGAACGGCGAGAAGGGCTCGTCCTCGATCATTTCTTCGATATAGCCGCTCTCCAGCACGCCGTCGATCCGGATATCCCCCAGCCTGCGCCTCGCTTCCCGGATCACCCCGGGATCGGCCACCCCTTCGAGGTAAGCGAGCACCACCTCGGTCCGCGTCTGCTCCCCGACCGTGAAGGACTCCATCTTGAGGTCCGGGGATTTGATCTTGAAGCGCACCAGGGAGGTGTTCACCTTGATATCCTCGTTAAAGCCTTCCCGCGGTCCGCGGACCACCGATTCGGTCGCCGGCTCCTCGATAGAACGCCGGGGCCCCCCCGCCGGCACTGAGCAGCAGAGCCTCTTCCTGCCCGTCACGGAGCACCACGGCCTGCCCGGCAAGGATGGCTTCGACGATCTTATCGTAATCGGAGGAGCAGGCAAGCTGCGTTGAGGTCAGGATCGGCTGCTTCTCATCCTCGCTGTCCGTCACCGCCAGCAGCGGGCGCAGCACCTCCTCCCCGATCCGGGCGGAATCCACGATCCCGTTCACATAGATCAGACAGTAGCGGTGCGTCTTCGAGGTGCCTTCCGCAGCCCGGAACAGGACATCGGAGCAGCGGTCGAATGTCTTGCGGAGCCGGTTCACATTCTCGTCCAGCTGCCGGCTGATCCGGGAAGCCGGCGTGGCATTGGGCTTCAGGGTCATAAGCCGCCTCCATCCAGTCTGTCAGGGGGGACGATGAGCGAATTGCCCGCTGATGCGTCCGTACCGCTGCCTCTTCTCAAGGTAGAAGCATTTCCCCAGGCAGCCCAAATTATCCAAGCTTAGGAAGCGGCGCACTGCGGCACGTGTACCAAAAAGCAGAGAGGAAATCAGTCCTCTCTGCCCTTTGCCTCCCGCAGCTTCTTGAGCAGCCGCTTGGACGCGGTGCGCCCGTACCCTTCTACAATCAAGTCTCGCAGTTCGTCACCGGGCACCGCATCGGGGCCATGCAGGGATACCCAGCCGTGCTGTCCGATATAGGGCGTCTTGGTATAAGGCCCTTTTGCCAGCAGGAACGCCTGCGTCTCCTTATCGGCCTTGATGGAGATCGAGATGCCCTGCTCGCCCTCGCCCAGGAAGACGAACGGCTTGTCCCCCACCCGGAACGTCGTGTGACCGAAGCCGTCGATCTTCTCCACCGTCTCCGGCAGCCGGGCGCAAATCTCCCTTACGTCTGCCACGAGCCTCAAGCCTGCGGGGGAAGTGATGGTCTTGTGAACGGTGTCCATTCTTGAGGGTCTCCTGTCGGCAGTAAAGGGTTGTACCTCCCTCATGGTGTCATAAGGAAGAAGCGCCTGCCAAGCTGCAGGGCATCGTTCATTGGAGGCTCCTCAGCAGGACAAGGACCCGTGTATACAGGGAACGCCAGTTGGCAAAAATAACCTCACAAAATATCCGAAGGAAGGTAAGTGTCCATGCATCATGCCGTCCCCTATGTCCTGCTGAGTGCAGCGGACCTGAGCCTCCTGCTGTACACATGGCTTCGCAAGAAGCAGTCCTTTATGTTCGTTCTTCTCCTGTCCTTCACCGGCATGGTCTATACCTTTGAGTACGTGATTATGGTTCTGCTCGACAGCTACACCTATCTCCCCCGCATCTTTCCTGCGCGGCCTTACCAGGATAACGTCATCGGCGCGACCATCTCGAATCTCCTCACGGTCCCTGTCCTGGCTGTTGCCATCGTCCAATTCAGGCTGCGGTGGGTTCCGGTCCTGGCGGTCACGCTTTTGTTAGGCCTCATCGAGTGATCCTTCGTCCGGATGGACGTTTATGAGCTGCATTGGTGGAAGATTCCTTACACTCTCGCGGCCCTGAACTTCTTCTTCCACTTCGCGAAGGCTTGGGCAAAAGGGCTGGCCCGTGGCTCGCGGCCCCTTGCATTCCTCACGCTGTTCACGTCAGCCTTCTCGCTGGCCGCGACCCTGATGTTCGCCTTGTCGCTGGGAGGCGTGCGTTTATTTCAAGCCGGCCTGTTCCTTGACCCGTATCGTGATGACGTGTTCCTTGCTACATTGGACGCTGCCGTGAAGGCCGCCGTCCTCTCCGGCGTCTTGTGCTGGACGCGAAGCCGGGTATGGTGGGGCGGGGCGCTCCTTCTCTTCGCAGGGCTCCAGCTTTTTCTGATCGGGACGGGCCGGCTGCTGCTCTTTATGCCGCAGCCGGCGTATTTCGCCATGTATATGCTGTGCTGTCTGGCCGTACTCGTGCTGTTGTCCAAGGTTGACGACATGATCAATCGCTTCGCCCAGCTCCGCTGACCCTTCTCCCCCTAAGCCGCCCTTCCCGCACACGACCAAACCGAGCAGGTAGCCTTACGGCTTCAGCACCACCTTAATGCAGTCTTCGAGCTTATCGGTGAATACTTCGTAGCCCCGCTCCGCTTCCGTCAGCGGAAGCCGGTGCGTGATGATGTCGGCCGGATCCAGCCTGCCCGACTTGATCTGGGCGAAGAGCTCCGGCATGTAGTGGATAACAGGGGCTTGTCCCATCTTCAGCGTAATGTTGCGGGCGAAGAGATCCCCGAGGGGGAACATGTTGTAGGTCATGCCGTACACTCCGATGAGCTGGATCGTGCCGCCCTTGCGGACGATCTGTCTCGCCGTCTGGATCGGCCCGAGCGTGCCGCCCTGCAGCTTCAGCGCCGTCTCCACCTTCTCCACGACCGACTTCTCCCCGTCCATGCCCACACAGTCGATGACGACATCGGCACCGCCGCCGGTAATCTCATAGAGATGCGATTCGAGATTGTCCACATCCTTGAAGTTGAACGTCTCCACCCGGTTCGTGTTGCGCGCATGGAAGAGCCGGTAATCGAGATGATCGACGGCGATCACGCGCTTCGCGCCCTTCTGCCAGGCGAATTTCTGGGTGAGCAGCCCGACCGGCCCGCTGCCGAGCACGATGACCGTATCGCCGGGCTTCACGCCTGAGTTCTCTACCGCCCAATACGCCGTCGGAAGAATATCGGAGAGGAAGAGCACCTGTTCGTCTTCCACCTCCGCGTCCTGCGGAATGACGAACGGCATGAAGTTGCCGTAAGGCACCCGCAGCAGCTCCGCCTGTCCTCCGGCATAGCCGCCGTACGACTCCGAGTAACCGAGATAGGCTCCCGTATCGTAGAGGGGATTCTCGTTGGAGTTGTCGCACTGGCTCTCGAGCTGGTTCTTGCAGTAGAAGCATTCCCCGCAGGAGACATTGAACGGAATGATGACCCGGTCCCCTTTTTTGACGCGCGTCACCTCGGGCCCCGCTTCCTCCACGATCCCCATCGGCTCGTGGCCGATGACATAGCCTTCCGGCATGCCCGGCACCATCCCGTTCACCAAGTGAATGTCCGAGCCGCAGATGGCCGTCGAAGTGATCCGCACGAGGATATCGTCGCCTTTCTCCAGGATCGGGTCCTTGACCTCTTTCACCTTTACTTGCTTCTTGCCCTGATACGTTACTGCTCTCACGCCTGCCAGCTCCTCTCGCCATCCTAGGCTAAGTTTCCTGCAGGCCGCAGCCTGCGGGACTCGCCACTACTTACCCTTTTTCCCGGTCCAAAAACCACGGGGAAAGGGCTAACGCCTGTCGAGAGAAGCGGTAGAGCCTTACGATATACGCCGGCTTCACCTGGCACGGTCGTACCCCGCCTGCTGGGTCTCCTCCGGCGTAAACCTCCAGGGCAGATCCACTCCCTTGGATATGCCGATCCGCGGGGTCGCCCTCCAGGGCAGCGGGAGCGAAGACGGACTCCTCTCGAGCCACAGCCCGCTGTCCGTGTCCAGAAGGTTCCGCCCGTTCCATTCGATCCCGATCCCGAGCCCCTTCGCCAGCTTGCCCGGTCCGTTCAGCAGCGCCTTGGCAGCAGCGCCGGGCCGGTTGGCCCGCACGAGCTCCTCCCCTTCCTGTACGCAGGCCCCGCGCAGGAGCACCGCGCCTACGCCGCCCGGCTCATGCGCCACAATATTCAGGCAATAATGCATGCCGTAGATCAAATAGACGTACAGTACGCCGGTATCGCCGAACATGAGCCGGCTGCGGGGAGTGACGCCGCGGCTTGCATGCGATGCCGGGTCCTCGGCCCCTTTGTACGCCTCCGTCTCGGTGAGCACCACCCGGATCTCCCCATGCTCCGTCTTCCGCACCAGCGTGCAGCCGAGCAGCTCCCGGGCCACTTCCACCGTATCCCTGTCGTAGAACGGTCTATCCACTCTCATCGTAAGTTTCCTCCTTCTCCCCGCCGTCATGCCAGCACGTAAAAATGGGCAAGCTCCCGACATCCTCCTGTCAAGAACTTACCCGTTCTCCTGCCTTGTCTATCTCTGGGCCGCCTTAGCGCGCTGCAGGGAGATATAGACCCAGCCTGCCGCCGCGCCTGCCGCCAGCCCCCCGAAGTGGGCATAGTTGTCGATCCCCGGCACGATAAATCCCAGCACGACGTTCATGCCGAGGCCTCCCCACATCCCCACGCCTCCGGTATCGCCCCAGAGATCCGGATCCATCACCGAGAGCACGAGCAGAACGCCCATCAGCCCGAAGATCGCGCCGGACGCCCCGGCTGAGATCGACGGGGAGAAGGTGTAGGAAGCGATGTTGCCTGCAATCCCGGCCAGGAGATAGAAGAGACCGAACCGCAGCGAGCCGATCCCGCGCTCGAGCCTGCCTCCAATCGAGAGCAGGGCCGTAGAATTGAACCAGAGGTGAAGCCCTCCGATATGCAGGAAGATCGGCGTCAGCAAGCGCCAATATTCGCCTCGGTCGATATAAGGATTGTATTTGGCCCCGAAGCGGATCAGCGTCTCCGGATTGTCCGACCCGCCGTAAGCGGTCATAAGCAGCCATACGATCACATTCAGCGCCGTCAGCGCGAACGTGACAGGCGAGCCCTTGCGGCGTGCGCCTTCCTCCTGCCGCGGCAGCCGCTCTTCCTGCGCGCGGACGATCGCCCCATGCTGGCGCTCGATGCCCGCATTCAGCGCTTCGAGCTCGTACATCGTAGGAATCGGCTCCCTCAGAACCGCTTCCAGCGACTCGCGGCCGGTTACCTTCGTCTCGCTGGCGAACATCTTGTGCTCTCCGGGATCGGCCACCCAGGCTTCCGCACGGTACCGCTCCGTGACTGAGCTGACCCGGATCTTCGCAAGATCCTCCAGCGGCGTCTGGAGACCGGGGGACGTGCGGATATACAGATGAATCTTCCGGTGGACGAGCGCCGACTTGCGCCTGCCAAAGGTCTTCATCCAGTCGACGGATTCCGCGAGCTGGCTGCGGATGAGCTCCTGCTGGGCTTCCGGCGTCTCGCCGTAGTAGAGGGGCAGCAGGAAGACGTAGGTCACCCGGATGCCCTCCTGCTTGCGCAGCGTAAGCATGCCTTCGTCATTATCGATCAGCGTATAGCCATGGCGGACGCCCAGCTCGTGGGCCATCCGCCAGATGAGGTCGTTGAGCAGATGTACGTTCATTCGGTACTCCTTATCTTCCAAGGGATACCTTTATTATAAGGGGACCAAGAATTACTATTCAAAATTAAATTCCTATTCAAAATAAATTTCTATTCAAAATTACAATTGCCCCCAATACCGCCGCGAGATGCAGTGCTCATCCGCCAGGCGGTACGAAGCCAGGTCGACCAGCCCGATCCGGGATGCCGAGTCCGGCGAATGCAGCATCCGCCCCTCTCCCGCATAGATGCCGACATGGTGGATCCGTCCCTCCCCCCCATCGTGGGCAAAGAACAGCAGATCGCCCGGCTCCAGCTCCGAGGGCTCCACCAGCCGGCCTTCTCTCGCCTGGTCCGAGGCGTCCCGCGGGATCAGGATGTCCAGCGCCCGGTGCATGGAGTGGGCGAATCCCGAGCAGTCGTAACCGTAAGAGGACATCCCGCCCCAGAGATATGGCAGGCCGGCGAATCGCAGGCCTTCCCGGACGATCGCTTCGCCCGTATGCAGGCCGGCATCCCGTCCGCCAATCCCCACGCCGGCAGCCGCCTCCCCTCCGCCGCCGCTATTGCTCAGGCGCACATCCCCCCGGAGAACGATTCCCGGTCCGTGAGGCGTAAGGACCCCGACCCGGGTGGCGTGTATCGAGAGGACGGGCAGCTTCGTCAGATAGCTGAGCTCGATACACTCGCCGGTCGAGGCGAAGGAGAGGATCGTCCGCGGCGCCGTCACCACGGCGAAGGCCCCGTCTTCCCCTGCAGGTTCGAAAGTCCCGTCCAGAGGAGCCAGCTGGCGGGACGGCACCCAGCCCGGGTAGCCGAGCGGCTCCTTGGATGTCCGCTGATCCGCGATGAGGACCTTCGACCAGCCGCCGTGTTCCTCGCATACCTCTACTGGAGTGCCGTAGAGAAGCTGGGTCTGCACCCGGTTCGATGCGTAGAGATCGAGCCGCTCCTCCGGCGTCAGCGAGCGGGTCCACCCGGCCGTGTCCGCGGGCGCGCCAAGAGCCGCCTCATCCACGGGCCGCGTGGACTGCGGGGAGGTCCATACGGTGGCGACATTGACGGCGGTGACCAGCCGCTTGCGCTCCGTCATGATCCCGCTCCGCAAGCTGCTGCCGCGTCCCCAGCTGCAGCAATGCCCTGTCCGCGGACTTCCGCGAACCCCCTCGCGCTGCCGGCATCGTATACATCCCCGCGCACGTTATCGCGGTCGAGTCTCAGCGGGGCGGCATCCGGGCAGCCGAATCGCACCCTGTCCTTGCTGCGCACATGCTTTCCCGTGAGCAGCGGATCCGGCCGGCATGCCGCCGCAGCTTCGCTGCCGCAGAGACCCTGCCCGGATAGGGCCTCAGCCGGCGGCGCTTCTCCCCGCACGGCCCCTCCGTCACCGGTAACGAAGGGGCTCCGTACCGGTTCGGCATGATGAACGGTATGCACTACGGCAGCGGACGTGTTCTGCTGCGCTGCAGTTTGACGTTTCGCCTGGATTCCATGAATATACACGATAATCTTCCTCCTCTAGACCGAGACTCCCGGCTCCAGCCACTGCGCCTCTCCCCCGGTGGCGTCGAGCTTCACCATAGTGCCAAGCGGCACCCCCAAATGCGGGGTCGAGTGGCCGATCGGAAAGCCCGACACGGCGGGTTTGCCGGCCGCACGGATGTAATGTTCGATCACTTGCCGTGCGGTGAACGAATCCTTCCTCTTCACGGGACCGCAGTCCCGGAAATCGCCGATGAGAAAACCGGCGGCCTCCTCCAGCTTCCCCGCCTGCCGCAGCTGATTCAGCATCCGGTCCAGACGGTACGGCTCCTCGCCGATATCCTCGAGCAGGAGCAGCTTCCCCTGGGTATCGAGCTCGTAAGGAGTGCCCAGCGTGCTCGCGAGCAGCGTCAGGTTGCCTCCTGTGAGCCGCCCGCAGGCTTGCCCCGCCACTATGGTGGTCAGGGGAGCGTCCTTCCGTGAACAGCGGAGGGGCTGCGGCCCGAAGAGCTGCCCGAAGCTCGACAAGGTCACGGGATGCGTCTGCTCACCGGCAAGACAGACGAGCATCGCGCCGTGGAAGGTGACCAGCCCCGCCCACCGGCCGATGGCCGCATGCAGGAACGTGATGTCGCTGTAGCCCCAGAACACCTTGGGGTTCGCCCGGATGACCGCGTAGTCCAGCAGCGGCGCAATCCGGGCAGAGCCGTACCCGCCCCGGGCGCAGAAGATTCCCCGAATCTGCGGATCGGCGAATAGGGAGAGCAGCTCGGCTGCCCGCACTTCGTCTTCCCCTGCAAGATAGCCGTGCCGCAGGGACAAGGTCTCCCCCAGACGGACACGAAGCCCGAGCTGCTCCAGCACGGACGCTCCCCGGAGAATCCCTTCCCGGTCTCCGCAGGAAGCCGGGGCCGTAATACCTACCGTGTCCCCGGGCCTGAGGGCCGGCGGACGGATCATTCCGTTATTCATCGGTTCACCCCCTCCTTACAACATATCGGCCCACTTCAAATCAATATATCCGTAAGGATGCCTCACGATGTCCTTTACTTTGTCGCTCTGCAGGTACGTGGAACTATAGAAGTAAATCGGCAGAATCGGTGCTTCCTCCATGAGGAGCTTCTCCGCTTCATGCATGAGCGCGAACCGCTTCTTCTCGTCGGTCTCCTTGTACGCGCTGCGGATCAGCCCGTCGTACCGGCTGCTGCTCCACCCCGTGCGGTTCATCGGGCTGCCGGTCTGGAACCCGTCCAGGAAATTGATCGGATCCGCGAAGTCCGGGAGGAACGACGAGCGCGACATCTGAAGCTGCAGCGCCTTCTGCTCTGCGGTCAGCACCTTGCTCTCCATGTTCGCCAGCAGCACATCCACGCCGAGGTTCTCCTTGAACATCGCCTGCAGCGTCTGGGCGATCTTCTGGTGGAGGTCGTTCGTGTTGTACGTCAGCGTCACCTCAGGCCGCTTCGCATAGCCGGCTTCGGCCATCCCTTGGGCAAGCAGCCGCCTGGCCTCGGCCGCATCGAAGCTTACGAGCTTGCCTCCGGCCTCCCGGAAATCGCCTCCCGCCGGATCCTTCAAGCCGTAAGAGACGAAGCCCCATGCTGGCTTCTGCTTCTGCTTTGTGACGAGATCGACGATTTTTTGCGAATCGACGGCAAGGAGGAACGCCCGGCGGATCGACGTGTTGTCGAACGGCGGCATCTTCGTATTGAACCGGTAGAAATACGTTCCCGCCCCATCCTCTACGATGACCTTTTGGTCCGCGAACAGCTTCTCGCTCATATCGGGCGGCACTACCGAGGTATGGAGTTCCCCGGTCTGGAAGAGCTGGTATTCCGTATTGGAGTCGTTGACCATTTTGAACGTGACGCCGTCCAGCTTCACATTCGCCGTATCCCAGTACTTCTCGTTCTTCACGAGCTTCAGCTCGGCATCATGCTTCCACTCCGCTAGCTTGAAAGGCCCGTTGCTCACGATCGTGGAAGCTTCCGCCGCCCACTTCGCGTTCTTCTCCGCCGCAGCCTGATGGACCGGGAAGAAAGCCGGGTTCGCCACCATCGAGATCAGCCAGGACGCCGGCTGCGTCAGCTTGACCTCGAGCGTCTTCTCGTCGATCGCCCTGATCTTGACGTCCTCGGCGGTCCCCCTGCCGGAGTGGAATGCCTCGCCCCCTTGGATCACATAGGCTAGAGGCGCCGCCTGGGACGGCTGCTTCGGGTCGAGGAGCCTCTTCCATGCGTACTCGAAGTCCGAGGCTCTGAGCGGCTCGCCGTTCGACCACTGGAGCCCGTCACGCAGCAGGAACGTGACGGTCTTCCCGTCCGGCGAGATCTTCCACTCCCGGGCCATAGCAGGCTCGGGCGCATGGTTCCTGCCGAGGCGCGTCAGCCCCTCCATCAAGTTATTGAGAATATCGTAGGAGGCCATGTCAAAGCCGACCGGAGGATCGAGCGAAGTCGGTTCGCGGACATTGTTGTACATGAGGATCTTGGCCCCGCTCTCCTTCTTGGCGGCATTCCCCTGGGAGGCCTCTTCCCCCCTGCAGCCGGCCAGGATAGAGCTTAGCGCCAGCGTACCGCAGACGAGCAGCATGGACAACTTCTTCATATAATCCGCTCCTTCGTGGAATGGGATGGATGGCCTGAGATCGTCACGGCCGGGGCCTGCAGCCTCTCCGGTCCCCGGCCCGGATGAGCCTTACGTGCGCGGGGGTCCTGCAGCCAGCAGGCAGCCGTATGCGTCTCGGTCAGCTTCGAAGGGGGCGGGGCATAGCTGCCGCACACCTCCATCGCCGCCGGGCACCGCGCAGCGAAGGCACAGCCCGGCGGCGGCGAATACAGATCCGGCGGCGTGCCGGGAATAGACTCCAGGGGCCGGTCTCTCGGCGTATCGAGCCTGGGCATCGAAGCCAGCAGCCCCCGGGTATACGGGTGCTGCGGAGCGCGGAAGATCTCAAGCACCGTGCCGCTCTCCACGATGCGTCCCGCGTACATGACGGCTACGCGGTCTGCGGCTTCCGCCACAACCCCGAGGTCGTGGGTGATGAGGATGACGGAGACGCCGCGCTCGCGCTGCACCGACCGCAGCAGATGCAGAATCTGCGCCTGGATCGTCACATCCAGGCCGGTTGTCGGTTCGTCCGCAATGAGCAGGGAGGGACGGCAGATCAGTGCGACTGCCATCATGATGCGCTGGCGCATGCCCCCGCTGAACTCATGCAGGTACTGCCCGAGGCGGGTCTCCCCCTGGGCGATGCCCACCTCGCCGAGCACCTCGAGCGCCCTTCGCCTCGCCTCGCCGCGCGGTACCTTCCCATTCAGGACGAGCCCTTCCATGAGCTGCTCGCCGATCGTCAGCGTCGGGTGGAGCGCGGTCATCGCATCCTGGAAGACCATCGCCATCTCCGCCCCGCGCAGCGGGCGCAGCTCCGCTTCCTTCAGTGAGATGAGCTCCCGGCCGCGGAAGCGGATGCTCCCCTGCTTGATGCGGGCTGTGCGCCCGGGCAGCAGCCGCAGAACCGCCCGGGCGGTGACGCTCTTGCCGCAGCCGGACTCGCCCACGACCGCCAGCGTCTCTCCCGCGCGGAGCGAGAAGCTGACTCCGCGGACTGCCTGCACTTCCCCTCCTCGGGCGGCGAAGGAGACGTGGAGGTCCTCCACTTCCAGCAGAAGCTCCGACCGGGACCGCGGCGAAGATGCCGCAGCCTCCGGAGAGC
Organism: Paenibacillus caseinilyticus; assembly: GCF_027533645.1. GTDB lineage: Bacteria > Bacillota > Bacilli > Paenibacillales > NBRC-103111 > Paenibacillus_G > Paenibacillus_G caseinilyticus. The sequence goes on along the minus strand of NZ_JAQAGY010000010.1, from coordinate 84,461 downwards.
GGGCGTCCGGCTCCCGCCTGGCTGCATCGCCGGACATCGAAGTGAGAGACATGGAAGTGTGGGGTATGGAAGTATGGGTCATGGAAGTATGGGTCATGGAAGTAGGTGCCATAGAAGTATGGGTCATAGAAGTAGGTGCCATAGAAGTAGGTGCCATAGAAGTAGGTGCCATAGAAGTAGGTGCCATAGAAGTATGGGTCATAGAAGTATGGGTCATAGAAGTATGGGTCATAGAAGTATGGGTCATAGAAGTATGGTACATGGAATTAAATGGAAGGCCCTGGGAGCTGATCTTGTCGGAATCAGGGTCTCTGTTCACGCGGACCTACCTCCTTTTGGGATTCAATGCATGCTGCAGTCCATCCCCCAGGAGGTTGAATGCCAGCATCGTCAGCGAGATGAAGAGCGCCGGATAGAACAACCGCCACCAGTGCCCTGAGAGAACGGCAGGAAGACCGTCGCTCGCCATCACGCCCCAGGAAGCGAGGGGCGGCTGGATGCCGAGCCCGAGGAAGCTCAGGAATGCTTCGGCGAACACCGCCGACGGGACGGAGAAGGTCACCTGCACGATGATGACGCCGGCCGCGTTCGGCAGCAGGTGCCTGGAGATGACTCGCCAGGCTCCGGCGCCCAGCGTCCGGGCGGCGAGCACGTACTCGGAGGAACGCAGCTGGATCACCTGCCCGCGGACCATCCGCGCCATGCCGAGCCAGCCTGTGGCGCTGAGCGCCACGATAATCGTGAGCAGCCCCGGCCCCATCGCGACCATGAGCAGGATGACCACAAGCAGGTACGGGATGCCGTACAAGAGATCGACCAGACGCATCAGGAGCTGGTCGGTCCGGCCGCCGAGATAACCTGCGATCCCGCCGTACAGGGCACCAATGCAGAGGTCGATCAGCGCCGCCGTAATCCCAATGAACAACGAGATCCGGGCGCCGTACAGGATGCGTGCGAATACGTCGCGTCCGAGCTCGTCCGTGCCGAAGAGATGCTCTGCCGACGGGGCCCCGTTCGCGTGGAGGAGATCCTGCTTCAGGAAGTCATGCCCGGTGATCAGCGGGCCGAAGGCAGCCAGTAGGATCAACCCCGCGATGACGATGAGGCCGGCTGCGGCGAGCCTGTTCTCCAGCAGCCGTCCGCGCGCTTCCTGCCAAGCTGTCAGCCGCGGGCGGACCAGGGCCTCCCGGCTCCCCTCCTCCCTTTGCACCGGCACAAACAAATGATCGGGAACCTGCATCCGGCTCTACGCCTCCTTCCGGTGAAGCTTCATGCGGGGATCGATGAACCCGTAGACGATATCGACGAGGAACGTCATCACGAGCAGCAGCGCGCTGTAGAATACCGTGGTCCCCAGGATGACCGCATAGTCCCGGTTGTTGATACTCTCCACGAAATACTTGCCCATACCCGGCACCGCAAAAATTTTTTCGATCACAAAGCTGCCCGTGAGCACATTCGCCATCAGCGCCCCGAGCAGCGTGATGACGGGCAGGATGGCGCAGCGCAGCGCGTGCTTCAGGATAATCACATGCGGAGGCAGCCCCTTGGCACGCGCCGTATCAATGTACTCCTGCGTCAGCACCTCCGCCATCTGGGCCCGCGTCAGCCGTGCGATCATGGCGAGGGGCCCCGCTGCCAGGGCCAAGGTCGGCAGTACGGCATGCCTCCAGGTTCCCCAGGTCGCTGCGGGGAGCAGTCTCCACTCGACGGCAACATACTGAATGAGCAGCGGCGCGATGATGAAGCTTGGGACGGCCGTACCGAGGACCGCAAGCAGCATCGAGAGCGAATCGATGAGCCCGTTCTGCCGGAGCGCAGCCAAGGTGCCGAGCACCACGCCGCAGACGACGGCCAGCGCCAGCGAGGCCAGTCCCAGCTGGAACGAGACGGGGAACCCTCGTCCGATCATTGAACCTACGCTGTCCGGGTAATGGGCGATGGACGGCCCGAGATCCAGTGTGGCCAGCCCCTTAAGGTACAGCACATATTGGACAGCTAGAGGCTGATCGAGATGATAATGTTCCATCATGTTCTTCACCGCGGTCGGATTCGCATTCCGGCCGTCCTTCTCGAAGGGCGAGCCCGGCACCGCGTGCATCAGCAAAAAGGTCACCGTCACAATCAGCCATAAGGTGAGCAGCATCGAGAAGAGCCGCTTCAGGATATAAGGCAGCATAGTCCATAGTTCCTTCCGTTCCGGCTTGAATTACTAGCACGAATGATTAGCAAAATGAGGTGCGGGAAGCCAGCTCGGTCATCACGAGCATCGCACGGTACGCTTCCAGAATATCGGAAGCGGGGAACGTCACCACGGGCGAACGCTGCTCCAGCTGTGTGCCGGGCATCAGGCTCGCCCACTCCGCCTGTCCGTAATTCGCGAACTCGATGGACAGCACGGGGCGCTCCGGCGGGCTCAGCGGCTGTATCCGATCTTTGGCGGCCAGCGCTTCCGCCGTCTTCCCCCGCAGCAGCTCCTCGCTTTTCTCCGGCGTAAGGCAGAGAGCCGAGGTGCGGGATAGGCGACGCTTGACGCTGGCGGTCACGACGCCCGGAATGAGCGCTTCGGCCTCGGCCGCCGCTTCGTCGTCGCCGGCCACGAGCAGCACCGGCACCCCGTAGTGGCCCGCCACGTACGCATTGAATCCGAGCTCCCCGATCTCCCGGTCCCCGATGTACATGCTCCGCACCCCGAAGATCATCGTGTGGCTGAGTACCCCGGCCTTAGACGCCATGGCATGGTACCCGAGGAATGCCGCCCCGGTGAAGCCGGGCCCGAGCCCCTGGACCATCGAGAACGGCTTGACGTCGCCGGTGATGAACTGCACCTCGGGGTGAAGCCGTTCGATGAGCAGATTGTTCATCTTGGAGTGGCTGTCGTTCACGAGCACTTCGGTACAGCCGCTGCGCAGCGCCGTCTCGGCGACCGCGTTCGCTTCCATCGTCATCAGTTCCTGGCCCCGCCGGTAATTGCGTCCTCCCGAGTCGATGAAGGTTGTGTCCGCCAGTCCCGTGATTCCTTCCATATCGATGGAGATGTAGAGTTTCATACGGATCCTCCTCTTCCTTGTCTACTTCAAGGTATATGCAGGAAAAACTAAAAAATCCGGCAAACGTCACCCCGGCTGCCTGAAAGGCGGCCAAAATGATCTTTTGTCGGATTTTCTCGTCCTTAAAGGACGGCGAAGCCGTTTATCTTACGTGACAGCCCTCTCCAGGGCATGGAAACAAGCGGCTCCGCTCGCCCGCCGGGAAGGGCCGGCGACGGAATGACCGCGGACAACAACAGAGAGGCTGCCCAAGGCAGCCCCCCTATCGTGCTATTTGGCCGAAGAGGCCACCGCGTTCGCAATATACAGCACATCCGCGCTGTCGACCGCTCCACTGTTGTTGAGGTCGAATCTCGCCTCGTAGCCGGGCTGCCCGGCCTTCGTGCCGCTGTGCTTCGAGATCAGCACGAGATCGCTGAGTCCAACAATCCCATCTTGATCGAGATCCGCGCCGCTCACCTGCACGGCCAGCTGCACCGGGTTATCTAGCCGGACGATCCGTCCTTGGCTGTCCGACAGGGTGGATCCGGGCTGCAGGAAGAAGGTCCCCGTCCCTTGGGCCAGCACGGTGAACTTCAGCGTCAGCAGGCCTACCTTGCCGTTCTTGCCCGGTACGTCGCCGAGAAGGGTCCCTGTGATGTTCGCCTGATTCGCAGCCGGACTCGATTTGGCGAGCACGGCTGTGTCATTCTCCCGGCCGAAGCTGTCCTGAAGCTTCACCTGCATGAGCTTGAACTTCGCGGGATCGTAAGTCAGCTTCGCCAGGAACGCATACAGATCCGCCGCGTCTCCCTGCACGTTCACTTCGAGAACGGAGCCGGTATCGAGGAAGCCAGGCTTCGCCTGCAGGCTGAGCTTGGCGGACGGCACCGGCTCGCCCGTTCCGGTCGTGACGGTCGATGCCAGCGGGGTCTCGCTCACATTCCCCGCCGCATCCCCCGCAGCCACGGAGAACCGGTAGGCCGTCCCTGCCTGAAGGCCGCTCGCCGCGTACCCGTAGACCGATCCGTCCACCGTATCCAGCAGCTGTCCGTCTCTGTAGATGAGATAAGAAGTGACCGCCGTATCGTCCTCTGCCGCAGGCCAGCTCAGCTGTGCGCGGTTGTAGGTGACATCCGTAACCGTAAGCGCACTGCCGGCAGGCCATACAGGAGCCTGCCGGTCCCCGCTCTGGTATGCGGAGGTCGTCACGGTGACGGCAGGGTTCGCTTTGCTTTTGTTGCCTGCGGCATCCCATGCTTCCACGGTGAATTCATAAGTTGTGGCTGGCGCAAGGCTGTCATCCACATAACCGTATACGTCCCCGGCCACGGAGGCCAGCGGCTCGCCGTCCCGGTATACGTGATAGGAGGCCACCCCTGTGCCGTCCGACGCCGGCAGCCACTGAAGAACCGCGGAGCTGTAGGTCACCCCTGTGACCGTCAGCGCCTGCCCGCCGGGCCATACGGGCCCTTCCGCGTCCGGTCTAGCCGTTTGGAAGCGGAACAGGGAGTTGCCGATGGTTTTGTACCAAGCGCCGTCCAGAAGCTTGATCGAATCCAGTTCGGCTGTGCCCGCCGATACCGGTGCTTCATTCCCGGGCTGGTACAGATAGACCCGGCTTCCGGAAGCATAGCTGAGGCTTCCGTCCGCTTCCAGCCGGCCGATGCTCGGTGAACCGTTCACCGTCGCTACCCGGGTGACTGCGCCCTCCGGAGACCGCAGGAAGAGACCCGTTCCTTCTTCATCGGCAGCGATATAAGCTATCCAGCCGCCGTTCAGCTCATAGTCCTCGTGTGCCGCCGCCCGTACGTCAAGCCCGCCCGAGATCAGCGCAACTTGGCTCCCGTCATAGGCATAGAGCTCCTGTCCCTGCTGGAAGAGCAGCCGGCTTCCGCTGGCGGCCAATCCCCGGATGCCCTTGCCCTCATCACCCGATACATAGGCCTCTGAGGCGCCCTTCAGCGGATGGCGGAAGATCGTGTCCCCTTGGACAAAGTAGAAGCCTCCGTCATCCGTCAGCTCGAACCCGTCGAATGATTCCGTGATCGTCTCCGCCGGCGTACCGGGGATCGAAGTATCATAAAGTACGAATGGCGTCGGTGCCCCTTTGTGGTCAAATAAGGCGTAATTCCCCTTGATCCCGAACTTCGACCGCATGGAATACGGCGCCTTCGTCAGTTCCCCTTTCGTCCAATAGTGCACGAAATTCGAAGTGCCCGGACTTTGGATGAACAGGGCTCCCGTCGGGGTTAACTGCATCCTGTTATTGAATTCGGCCCTGTCGGCCACGAGAGATTCGGTCCCGTCCTTCCGATCCTTGATCACAAGAGCGTACCCGTGCGGACCTGACCGCTCGAGCAGATACCGCTCCCGGTCGAAGTCCACGATCCGGCCGGATGCCGTGTCCACCGGAATATTCCTCGGATCCGATGTAACGTGTACGGTATGCCAGAGGCTGTCGCTCTCGGCTCCCTGATCATCCTTCGCCGTCACATAATATTTCAATTGCTGTCCGGCATAATCCGAGACATCGATCACTTGGTCTATGCTGCCCTTGCCGCTGAAATCTGCGATCGTGTTGAAATCGCCAGTGACCCGCACCCGGATCTCCGGCACCGAGCTGTCATCCTCCGCAGCAGCTACGGCATGAAGCTTGCCGTCCGTCACGACGGCTTCATGGGCCGGCTCTACCCTGGTCAATACGGGAGCCGAATTATAGTAGAAAGGAGCTTCCTCTGTGCTGATCCCGCCCAGTTCATCGGTTACCTCGATTGTGAGCCTCTTGGCTCCTTTGGTTAATCCTTCGAGCGCAATTTCTCCGCGCCATCCGCATTCGCCCACGCATGAGTACACGAGCTCAGCCTCACGGTCTTCCACCTTCGCGACGGCTCGCACAGCCTCGATTTCCGAATACGTGCTCGCCCTGATGCCCAGAACACGGTCATAAGAAGTGTTCGGATAAGGGCTGTCGATCCGAATCATGACCGGTCCTTCCGCCTGCACGCCAATCGCCAGCAGCAGTGACAACATGCAGCCCATCCACAGCGCAATGAGTGTCTTACTCACAACGAACACCTGACCTTCCACCCTAAATTGATCGGTAATGCGATACAGAATGTATCCATGGCAGCAAATGAATACGCTTCTTTTTCCATTTCTATCATTCTGCCTCTCATTATACTCTACTTCTTCTTTCAAGAAAATTAAAAAAAATTGATATAATAGGTTGAAAAAATTGATATTTCTTCCTCCTATAGGAAATTAAAGGCTATCCATTAGTACGCAGATGAGGCCAGTCCCGATTACTTATTCTAAAATAAATTACAAAAAACAGGTTCCGGTGTCCCCGTCCTGAAGTAAACCAGCCGCGGCAAAAAGCACGACTCCCCCATGGCGGAATCGTGCTCTGAATGTCATACCTGTTACGGCTTAAGAGTTAAGGGGGCTTCGGCGGCAAAGATACTGCCGTCCTTCAGCTTCCCGCGGAAGCTTACCCTGTGAACGCCGGCCGGTGCGCCTCCCAGCGCCCGGGCGAGCCCATGGCGGTCGAACTTAACCATGAGATCCGGGATGCGGTCGCCGTCTGCATCGCCTATCGACGAAGGCCGGCTCTGTGCCGTGACGCTCTGCCCGTAGACGCTGAGCGTCACGGAGGAAGGCACGAGCTCACGCGCCGCCCCGTCCGGCAGCTCGAGGTAAGCCGTGACGGAATTCGCCCCGCCCCCGCCCTTCAAGCTCCATGCGGAGGGCTCGAGCGCTGCGGTCCCCCGGCGTACCACGTAGACTGGCGGCGCAGGCGGCGGCGCCATCCCCTCGCCCAAGTAGAAGCTCGGATGCGGAGGCTGGTTGTAGCCTACATTCTGCCAGGCCACTGCCAGCCTGTATACAGGGTCGTGCATGAGCGTCGGCAGCCGGCGGTCCGTCACCGCGGTGGTCGTATAGATCCGCAGCTCCGAGGAGTCGGTGGACCGCCATACCGCCTCTTCCCGCCAGTCGCCGAAGAGATCGGCCTGCAGATTCGGCGTCGCTTTGGTGCCGTTATTCGAGGCAATCTCTGCCGAGGTGAACAGATTGCGGGTCGTGCCGGTCTCATAGTCCCACTTGTCGATGCGGTTCTGGTCGAGCATCTCTCGCAGCGGGTCGCCGTCCCACCAGATGCCGAAGTTCGTGGAAGAAGGGACCGTGGTGCCGATCGGCTCGCCTTTGTCACTGTACAGCCGTCCGTTCGCCCATACCTCCTCCCCGCGGTAGCGCGGGTCGATGTCGGCGGACATGCCCCGGCCCGTATCCTTGCCGGTGAACACGCCCCAGATCATCTCGCCGGTACGGGCGTCCCGGAACTCAATGCCGGCAGCTGCGTCCTTGTGCTCGTGCACCTGGAACACTTCGTAGCCCGGACGGTCCGGATCGAGATCCCCGAGGTGGATCGCATCCCCGTGCCCAAGTCCTGTCGTATACAGCGGCTTGCCGTTATCATCGATGGCCATGGCACCGTAAGTGATCTCATCCCGGCCGTCCCCGTCCACATCGGCCACGCTCAGGTTATGGTTCCCCTGCGCCGTATACTGGCTGCCCTCGATATTGCTGTCGAAGGTCCACTGCTTGCTCAGCTTCCCGTCCCGGAACGTGTAGGCGGCAAGCACGGCACGGGTATAGTAGCCGCGCGCCATCACGAGGCTCGGATGCTGGCCGTCCAGATACGCCACAGCCCCGAGGAACCGGTCGACCCGGTTGCCGTAGTTGTCGCCCCAGTCGCTCACATTGCCCCGCGGAGGATCGTACGGCACTGTATCCATCGCCTTGCCCGTCAGCCCGTCGAAGATCGACAGGAACTCGGGGCCCGACAGAACCCGGCCCGAAGCATCGCGGTAGTCCGCCGTGGCGTCGCCGATGACCTGTCCTGTGCCGTCGACCGTACCGTCCGCTGTCTTGAACGCCACTTCCGCCCGGCCGTCGCCGTCAAAGTCATACACCATGAACTGCGTATAATGGGCCCCCGCCCGGATGTTGCGGCCGAGCGAGATCCGCCACAGGAACGTGCCGTCCTGCTTGTAGGCGTCGATGAACACTTCGCCGGTGATTCCGTTCTGCGAGTTGTCCTTGGAATTGCTCGGGTCCCACTTCACGATCAGCTCATACTCCCCGTCGCCGTCGAGATCCCCTGCGCTGACGTCATTGGCGCTGTAGGTGAAAGCGGTGCCGTCCGGATTCACGCCGTCCGCCGGCTTCTTCAGCGGTACGCTGAGATAGTTCTGCCCCCAGACGCCTGCCGGCTTCGACGGCGCCTGCTCCGTCCCGGATACCACAGCGCGGACGGTGTACTTCGACGAAGCCGTACCGGCCGCATCCACGAAGTTCGTCGAGGCCGTAAGCGGCTTGCTGTTCAGCTTCACTCCATCGCGGTACAGATTGAACGCCGTCCCGCTCTTGTCCGTGCCGAGCAGGCGCCAGGAGACGAAGACGCCGGCTTCGGTCTGCACGGCGACCAGACCGCGGCCCAGGTACTCGGCCTGCCGCTTCAGGGCCGCGGCGGATGAAGTGCTGCCGGAATCGACCGCAGCGTCTGCGGCGGAGACAGGAAGGGCCGCTGCAGGAACAAGCAGGGCGAGGGACAGAACCGCACTCAGCAGACGCTGCCGCTGGCGGCGGGAGATGGAACGTAGTTTCACAGGAATATTCCTCCTTGAATTGGGATTGAAGGTAATGGCAGGCAGCGGCCGGCCGAAGTCACGCCGCTGCCGCTGCACTTACGATGGCGAAGTAACTGGCTCACCTCCCCTGTCGGCTGTGCCGGCTTCCTCGCTCCCGAGCCACCGGCCGATGAGCTCCAGGCATAGAATCGTATTGAGCGACCACTGGGAGACGGAGTTCGTCGAGACGTCCGGGATCTCCCGGAGCGGGCGAACGAACGCCAGCCGGTCCACCTCGTCCGTGCGGTCGATGCGCTGCATCAGCTTATCGCCGCGCAGGATCTCCCAAGCCTGGCGGGCCAGCGCTTCGTCGCCGTACCGGGCGGCGGCATAAGCCATCATCACCGTGAAGAACACGGGATGGTCCCAGCCCTGCCTGCCGATCGCCCCGCCCGTGCGGGCCGCCTTCTCCTCCGGCGTCAGCGGGTAGAACGCGCCGAACTCGGCGAGCATCTCGCGCCACTGGTCGTCGCCGAGCAGCTCCGCAAGCTCGAACCAGACCTGCGGCGCACCCATGCAGATCATGAGGTGCCGGCCCCAGTTGTCGTCGCTCATATGGAGCAGCCCCCCGGTTTTCGGGTCATACCCGAAGGTCGGGCCCGTGAGCAGGCGGTGCGGCATCCCCTTCATCGCTTCCCAGCCGACGAGCAGCTTGTCGCGGTAGGCGGTATCTTCGAAGCGCTCCCAGCGCGTCATCCAGTTGGAGCAGAACGCCGACCAGTCCGGGCCGACCCGCGTATGGGTCGGGAACTCGTCCTTCGGGAAGTAGTAGCGCATCGGATCGAGCGTGACGGTCGTGTAATCCGCATCGACCACTTCTTCCATGATGTCGCCAGTCCGCTCATCCCCCGTCAGGTAGTAGAAGTAACGGTGCAGCCCGGCCATCGAGATCCGGGCTTCCTTGCAGCCGCAGCCCCAGTGCACGACATTGTGGCGGGAGCCGAGCCCCGCATACTCGCCGAAGTGGTAGGTGTCCACCTCGCTCGTATGGCGGGTCATCGCCTCCGCGAGGCGGAACACATCCTCGCGTCCCGTGCGCAGGAACGTCAGCCACAGCCACATGTTCGGCACAAGCTCCGTGTTCTGCCACGCGCACCCGCCGATGTCGTAGCGCCACGTGTGGCGGACCGGATCGTAGCTGTGCATCACATCGCCGTAGTCCCAGAATCCGTACCAGCGCCGCTGCTCGATCTCCGCCTTGTAGAACTCGACCGCGGCATCGAGCCGGTCTTCGAGCTCCGCCTGCAGCGGGGTCTCCCGGGATGGCAGGCTCCACACGCCGAAGGCGCCTGTGTCGTAATAACGCTGGGGCCGGCACACCAGCTGTGCGGGCCGCTCGAGGGAGCCGGCCATCGCATCCAGCTCCTCATGCGACGGCGTGCGCTCCAGGCACCAGAAGGTGATCTCGTTCGTGTTCGCCACCCCGTACGGCGTGCTTCGCAGCTCGTGGAATCCCTCGTAGGACGACTCCAGGTGCGTCGTCGTGTCGTAGTGGCGCAGATCCATCGCCGGCGCATCGGGCGACCAGAACCAGGCCGTGGCTTCCGCCTCTCCCCCCGACAGACCGGAGATCTCCAGCGAGGCCGGGTGCTTGCGCCAGAAGTGCCGCAGACCTAACGCCAGCCCTCCCGCCCCGCTGCCGGCATAGGCGACGCCGCGGGACCGCGAGCCGGTGACCGCCCTCAGCCAGGAGCAGCCCGGCCCCGTCCGCTTCGACACCGAGTACGTGTCCGCACTGTTCTGCACGAGCTTGAAGTGGTCCCAGACGGCGGAGTCGTCGAGCAGCGAGAGGAACCGGGCATCCTCCTGCGGATCGAAGCTCACGTTCTCCCCCGACGTCTGGCTGCGGTACAAGTCTTGATAACGGCCCGTCGTACGGATCGTCATCAGCGTCTTCGGCGACTCGCTGAAGACGCCCGTATCCCCGGTGAACCGGACATGGCGGTTATACAGCGGCCCTTCGAGCGGAATAGAGAACGACAGGCCGAGGCCCTTGACCCCGTCCTTGCCCGGGTCCCCGTCATAGACGAAGGTGTGCACCGCCCGGACGGACTCCTGCCCCGCATAGAAATACAGCCGTACGGTGAACGGGAGCCACGCTCTCGGGCTGAGGCCTCCGAGGAGCTCGTGGCGGCCTTCGAACTTCACGACGGCCCGCACCGGTCCCCGTTGTTCGACGGTTACCCTGCTCAGCCGGCTTCGCAGCGCCTGTGTCCGGGTTACCCGGGAGCCTTCGGTGAGGCTCTCTTCTTCCCTGAACCCGACCAGCCGGGCTCCGGTGCACAGCGTCTTCTCCCCCCGCACGATGGAGCGGATCAGCGCATCCCCTGCCGTGCCTAGCGTGAAGACGGCTTTGCCCGTATCCACAATGACATCCCCGGCGTTCTCCTCCACGGATATGCCCTGCAGCGGCGCTTCGCCTTCGCCTTTGGCCAGCTTGTAAGAGCCTTCGGCCCCTTCTCCCAGGGACACCGCATGCGCCGTCCACTTCACGCTGCCGTCCGGGTAATAGGCGGTCGGCCAGCTCTGCACGGGAACCGGCATGCCGGAGTCCGAGAGCAGCCTCAGCGGCTCCTCCCTGTCCAGCTCGCCGGCTTTCCAGGGCACCCCCCATGTGACTCCGGCAGCCCCTCGCGGTGCAGCTTCACCCAGCCAAGATACCGTTACAGCCGGCTCCTGCACCGGCGCCTCACGAAGACCGCTGTCCTCCGCCGGCGCGTTATTGCTCATGCCATGCTCCTGCTCTTCCCTGTCCATCTCCGTTCCTCCTCGCGTTTCTGCCGGTGAAGCGGACTTTCCTTCTGTTATGATCCCGGCAGGATCCGGGAGCCCAGCGCGCACGCACCGTCAGCCCCCTCCCGCCTCTGCTTACTTCTTCGTTTTCTCGTATAGCTCGTTGATCTCTTTCACATACTCGTCCCCGCCACTCTTGCGCCACAGGTCGACCGCCGCCTGGAAGCCCGCTTCGTCGATCTGGCCGACGATGAACTTCGTCCGCGCGTCGCTGATCATGGTGTCGAGCTGCGGCCCCTTCTGGGAGTACACGTTCGAGACCAGCGGCTCGGCCGGGTTCGGCACGATATACTGCTCAGCGTCCTTCTGCAGCTTCGCGATCTTCTGGCGCAGCGGCGTCTGCACGACCTTCAGCGTGCGGTCCTCGGGCAAGAAGGTCAGCATCTGGTTCAGCCCTTCCACTTCCCCTTCGATCTTCGCCGCATCCTTGATCATCTCGATCCCGCCTTCGACCTTCTTGTAGTGGGTGCCTTCAATGCCGTTGCCGGCCAGAATCTGCGCCTTGTCGTCACCCAGCTTGTCGAGGAAGGTCAGCGCCTTCTTCAGGTCCGCTTCGGTCTTCGCGCCCGACTTCGAGACCGCAATCACGCCGGCATAGCCGGAAGTCGGCAGGTTCTTCTTGCCCTTCGGCCCTTCCACCGTGTCGAGTATATCCATGAACTGCTTGCTCTTGTCGTCCTTGCCTGCCTTCTCCAGCGCCGCATGGATTCTGTCCTCCACCCGGGCCGAGTTGTCGGTGACATCGACGATCACGCCGGCCTGTCCGTTCACCACCGGATCGCTCCACTTGGCCGTATCCATCACAGCGAAGTCGGCGTTGATCAGCTTCTCGTCATAGAGCTTCTTGAAGAACTTCAGCGAATCGAGGTATTCCGGGAACAGGTGGGCCGGCTGGAGCTTGCCGCTCGCATCCGGGCCCCATTTGTTCGGCACGCCGAACCAGGTTTGGATAATATCGAACGGTCCCGAGAACTTGGAGATGACCATGCCGTACGTATCGTTCTTGCCGTTCTTGTCCGGATCCTTGGTTGCAAAGGCTTTCAACATATGGTAAAAGTCGTCGATCGTCTTCGGCTCCTGCAGTCCTACGTTCTCGAGCCAGTCTTTGCGGTACACGATGCCGTTGCGTGCGAGGGCCCGTGTCCGGTAAATGCCGTAGATTTTGCCGTCAATGGAGGAGTTGTTCAGTACGATCGGATTCGCCTTGCTCAGGTTCGGATAGTCCTTCAAGTAGGGACCAAGCTCCCAGAAGGCGCCTGTCCGGGCCGCATTGATGTACGAAGGCGACTTCGAGTCGATCACCATGATCGTCGGCAGCTTGCCGGAGGCCAGCGTGATATTCAGCTTCTCCGGATAGGAGTTGTTCGGCACCCACTCGAGGTGCATCTCCGCATTCAGGTACTTGTTGAGCTCCTGCACGACCGGGCCGTTATCCTTCGGGAACGTCGTCTTATGCGCCGGCAGCATGATATTGAGCTTGTACGGCCCGCTGTCCGAGCCGGATGCGCCTCCGCCCGCAGCTCCCGAGGCCGGTGCGGCTTCCTTGCCTCCGGATGAACATGCTGCAAGTGTCGACAGGGACAGGACAGTGACGAGGAACGAGGCGGTCCACTTGCGCCAGGCTTTGGATGGTGTTTTCATGTAAGATTCTCCCCTTCGGTACGATTTGTTGTGGGACGGCTATGTTTATTTAATGGATCCGATCAGCACACCCTTGGCAAAATGCTTCTGCAGGAACGGATAGACGCACAGGATCGGGATCGTCGCGATCACGATAACGGCCATCTTGATCGTCTGTTCGGGCGGCTGGACGAAGTTCGGGTCGAGCATCCCCGTGTCGCCGATGGACGACTGGGAGAGCATGACGATCTGCCGCAGCATCACCTGCATCGGCCACTTCTCCGGATCGTTGATGTAGAGCAGCGCCTGGAAGAAGTTGTTCCAGTGGCCCACCGCATAGAACAGGGCGAAGGTCGCCAGGACCGGCTTCGAGAGCGGGAGCACGATGCGCCAGAGCACGCCGATCTCGGTGCAGCCGTCGATGCGGGCCGATTCCTCCAGTCCCGGGGGCAGCTGCTCGAAGAAGTTCTTGATGACGATCAGGTTGAATGCCGAGATCGCGCCCGGCAGGGTCAGCGCCCAGAACGAATCCAGCATCCCGAGGCTCTTGATGACCAGGTATGTCGGAATCATCCCGCCGCCGAACAGCATCGAGAACACGATCAGGTTGAGCACCGTGCTGCGGCCCATGAGCGAACGCTTGGCGAGCGGGTAAGCCATGGTTACCGTGAAGAACAGGTTGACGAGCGTCCCCGATACGGTCACGAAGACCGATACCCCGAGGGAGTGGAACAGCGTATCCGAAGAAAAAATGTACTGGTATCCCGCCATCGAGAAGGTGCTCGGGATGAGGAAGAATGCCCTCTGCGTCAGCTCGGCGTCCGATGCGAACGAGCCGGCGATCACGTAGAGGAACGGAATCACGGTCACCAGCGCAAAAATGCCGAGGAACGAATAGTTGAAGATATCGAACACCGTGCCGCCGAGCGTGCGGTACTGCTTGCCCATAATGCTGCGCCTCCTTATGAAAAGTTAGTCAAGTTCGGGTTCTGTCCAAGCGCAGGCGTTCCCCCGGATGCCTGAGAGCCGGCGATCCTGCCGGGAATGCTGGACGCCGGGGACCTGCGGGGAGCGCTTAGTAGATCCCCGTCTGTCCGAAGCGCTTCGCCAAATAGTTCGAGGAGAGCACAAGCGTGACCCCAATGACGGATTTGAAGAGTCCCACCGCCGTACTATAGGAGAACGCGCCCTGCGTGATGCCCATCATGTAGACGTACGTATCGAAGACATCCGCCACTTCCCTGTTCAGCGCATTGCTCATGAGATAGATCTGCTCGAACCCGTTGTCGAGGACATCGCCGAGCCGCAGGATCAGCAGGATGATGATCGTGCTCTGGATCGACGGCAGCGTGATGTGCCACAGCTGGCGCCAGCGGCTCGCTCCGTCCACGATGGCCGCCTCGTACTGTTCCGCGTCCACGCCGGCCAGCGCCGCCAGGAAGATGATCGTGCCCCAGCCGCATTCCTTCCAGATCGTCTGAAGGATGATCATCGGCCGGAACCAGTCGGGACTCGCCAGGAAGTCGATCTTCTGGCCGGTGAACTTCTCGAGCATCAGGTTGACGATCCCGCCTTCCGTGGTCAGGAAGACATAAGAGATACTCGCGACAATGACCAGCGACATGAAGTGCGGTACATAGATCAGCGTCTGGATCGCCCGTTTGTAGAGAGAGACGCGCACTTCATTGAGCAGCAGGGCCAAGATAATCGGGGCCGGGAAGAAGAAGAGCAGGTTGTACAGGGACAGGATCAGCGTGTTGCGCATGAGCCGGCCGAAATCCGGGTTCGCGAAGAACTGCCGGAAGTGCTCGAGGCCCACCCACTCGCTCTCCCAGAAGCCGAGGAACGGCTGGAAGTTCTTGAAGGCCAGCAGCACGCCCCACATCGGCACGTACTTGAATAGGAGAAAATACAGCAGTCCGGGCAGCAGCAGCACATAGAGCCATTTGTCCCTCTGCAGACGCCGGAGGACGGAACCGTCCGCGGACAATTTTGTTGCCGCTTTCTTTTGAACGCCGGTGTGCTCCATGATCTCACTCTCCTTTGGTTATGTGGTTCGCATATGTGATGGAAGACTCGCCTGGCGGGTGCCATAACCCGTTGGCTCGGGATTGATGTCATTCTCCGCCACAGGACCGCTGCACCGCAATGAGAGATTTTTGACCGGGGCCGGGCGCGGGCGTTCTTCCATCCGCTCCCTCCTTTTATCACTTTTTTGCACGGGTAGGATTATCTTGTGAAGGGTCTACAGCCGCATAAGGACGGGCTTCACGCCCGTTCCTAGCTCTCGCGGCTCAGCTCCCGGTAGCGGCTCGGGGTAACGCCTTCCGCCTTCTTGAAGATGCGGTTAAAGTAGCCGTGCTGGTAACCGACCTGCTCGGCGATCTCGTTGATCCGGCGTTCCGATTCGCGCAGCAGCTCCTTCGCCTTCGTGAGCCGGGTCTGCGTCACATAATCGACGAAGGTCATGCCGGTGACGCTCTTGAACGAACGGCTGAGCGTGAACACGTTCGTGCCGCAGCGGTCCGCGCAGGAATCCAGCGAGATATCCTGCATGTAGTGGGTCTCAATGTACTGGATCGCTTCCTCGATCATCCGGCGGGCGGTGCTGCCGCTGCGCGATTCCATCTCCTTCAGATACGGGCAGAGGATGCTCCGGCGCAGCCACCGCTCGACCTGCTCCGGCTCCCGCAGCTCGGCCAGCTGGGCGAACCGGTTGCCGTGACCGTAGAGCCGCCCGGGGTGAAGCCCGCTCTGCAGCGTCATATGCTCCAGGGAGCCGAGCAGGTTCAGCACGCCCTGCTGGTAATCCGCCTCGGTCGGCGCCTGATCTGTTAACGCTTTCATAAAAAGCGCAAGCGCGGACTCCGCCTCTTCCTGCCTGCCCTTGCGAAGTGCCTGGAGGAGCTCCTTCTCCTCCGTGAACGGATAAGGCACACGCTCCTGGCCGTCTTCGCCGTACACATCCCCCGCGCGGAGAATCTGGTTCTCCTCGCCGAAGCTCCGGTAGCCGAGCAGCCGCTTCGCCTCCTCGAAGAGATCCGGCAGCTCGCGCAGCGAGGCCGTGCTCCGGCTCACCGCCGCGGTGACATTCATCCGCAGGATGCCCGTGACCGCCTCGATGATGTTCCCGCACAGCGGCAGCCAAGATTCCTTCGCGGCGTCTTCCTCCGGCAGGGAGACCAGCAGCCCGGCGGTCAGGTCATGGAAGTTCATGACATGCGCCTCGGGGAAGGCTCCGCAGGCCAGTTCCTCGATCATGTTCGCTGCCGCGAAGGTAACAAGCCCCTCGTCCTCCGCGGAGAAGCGGCCCTGCGCTTCGAGTCGGCTCATGCCGGTGAGCTGCAGGCAGATCACCGTGAAGACGCGTCCTTCCGGCTGCCAGCCGAACGACCGCAGCCGCTCCGCGAGCTCCTCCTCCGGATACGTGCTCAGGTGCCCCTGCATCAGCTGCAGCAGGAAGCCTTCCTTCACCTGCGGCAGCTGCTTCGCCAGCCGGTGCTGCAGGTCCGCGCTCTCGCGGTGGAGGTGCACCCAGCGCTTCTCGAGCTCGGCGAACTCGTCGCTGCCTTCCGGCGCCCGTTCGCCGCCGAGCAGGCGCACGAGCCGCTCCATCGGCGAGTAGATGCGCCGCGAGGCGAACCAGGCGAGCAGGCAGCCGAGCAGAAGGCCCGCCAGCGAGAGCCCGATGATCGTCTTCGACACGATCACGACCGGGGCCGTGATTGCATGGATCGGCGCTGCAGTGACATAGGTCCAGCTCGAGCCGAGCCGGTCGAAGGTGCCGTATGACACCGAATACGTGCTGTCGTTCCAGTCGAGCTTGAAGGAGGTCTCCCCCGCTCCCCGCTGCGCCAGTACCGCGGTTCGCAGCTTCTCCAGCAGCGGCGACGGCTGCGATCCGGTGTCGGATGAAGCCAGTACCGAGCCGTCCTCCGCGAGCAGGAAGGCTTCGCCCTCCTCGTACGGCGTCAGGGTCCGCAGCTGCTCGACGACGCGGGCTTCGTTCAGCCGGAAGAGTACCACGCCGAAGGGCGTCGTGGAGCTGCCCGGCACCTGATGCACCAGGGAGAGGGAAGACGCAGGAACCCGCTGCCCGGGATCGTCGAGGCGCGTCCAGTAGACCGGGACCCCCGGCTTCAAGAGCGGCTTCCACGCCTGGCGCTCTTCCTCGGTCTGGAGCATGTTGAAATCCGGGGAGAAGTGCGCGGGCACCTTCCCTTCGACGAACAGTTCCATCCGGTCCACGAGCGGCAGGGCGCCCTGAGTCAGCAGCAGCGTCTTATACAGATCCCGCGTGACGGTAAAATTGCGCAGAAAATCCGTCTGCGCGAGGGTATAATCAAGCTTCGGGTCGAATGCCAAATGCGAAAGGGACAGTTCCAGATAGGAGAACTGCCCCTCTATGCCTTCCGCCCGCTTCGCGATCTGGTTCTTGTGCAGCTGGACCAGCTCGCTCTCGATCCGGCCGGCGGTGAACCAATAGATGGCACCGCCGGTAATGAGGCCGGGAATCGAAGTAATGATCAGTATGAGAATAAGGCTTTTCCGAAAATGACGACCTTGGGGAAGCATAAATCTCACCGCCTGTCGCAAAGTTGACTAGAAGGACCTTGATCTGCGTGGCTTACTTGTACGCCGGCGCCGGCGCCGGCGCCGGCTCTGAGCTGCGGAGGTGCTCCGCAAGCCGGCGGGTCTCGATGCCGGCGAGCAGAACGATGCCGATCCCGTGCGTATCGTTGAGAAGCGGCAGCAGCTCATCCTTGTAGTACGAGGAAGAGAACGAGTAGCCGGAACCGCGGCAGACGCCGTACACGTTGCCCCGGGCATCGACCGCATGGCGGCTGAGCCCTTCCCAGCCTCGCAGGACGGCTTCCGTATAGGCTGCGGCTGGCTCGAGCCAGCCGTAGCGGACCCCGCGGGCGAAGGCATAGACGAACATCGACGTGCAGGACGATTCTTCATAAGACTCCGGATTCGTCAGCACCTGGTGCCACAGCCCCCGCTCCCCCTGCAGCCGCAGATAGCCGGCGCTCAGGTCCCGGAAGAAGCCCAGCAGCTCAGGCCGCTGCGGGTGATTCTCCGGCAGCACCGCGAGCAGCTCGGTCAGCGAGAAGAGCACCCAGCCGTTCCCGCGTCCCCAGGGGATGCCGTTCGGCTTGCCGAACTTGAAGTCGTATACATGGGACATGATCTGGAGCTCCGGCATGTACATATACTTCTTGTAGAGCAGGAACTGCCGGGCCGCATCGTCCAGGTACCGCCCGTCTCCGGTCAGCCCCGCATACCGGCACAGGAACGGCACGCTCATATAAAGATCGTCGCACCACATCGTGTCCTGCATGAAGTCCGTGCTGCCGTGCACCCGGTACAGGGCGCCGTCCGGCTGCCGGTCCTGCACCTCCGTGATGTACCGGGCGATCCGGTCGGCCGCCGCCCGGCCGCCGGGCAGCTCCCGGCGGCTCATGGCGACCAGCATCGTGGCGCCGAAGGAACCGCAGTCATCGAGGGAGTCGATGGAGACTAGCTGGTGGTTGATGCCCGGCGCGCCGAACTGCCTTTTGTCCCACAGGGCGTAGTCATGCAGCGCGGTGCACTGGCCGATATGGTCCAGCACATACTGCTCGGTATCGGGGCGGCCGAGCTCGACGCCGGTCTGCAGCAGCCCGTAGAGCGTGACGCCGAGCGGATAATTCCAACGCCCGAACAGCGGCGTCTCGAGGTAGGCGCGCACGTAAGTCCCGGGCAGATCGGCCTGCCAGAACAGACCCTCCGCACCGTCGGCGAACGGACGCTCCAGCTGCGGAATATCTTCCGCTGCGGGGGACTGCCCGGCAGGGAACGGCCCGAGATACAGCCACGGCTCCCGGAGTCCTTCGATCCGGCGGGGCGGCTGGAGGACGGCGGCGTTCCCCGCCGGATGAAGGCCGAGATCGAACCCCCAGAGCGGGCCTGTGCAAGTCGAGCGGAGGAGCAGGTCATGGGTTCCGTACGGCAGCCGGAGCGTCACGGCGAAATCGGCGGAGGGTTCGGAGGAAGCGTAGATCTCCCGGCCTCCGAGCAGCAAGGTCATGTCCCCTTGATGCGATCCGCTTAGACGGATCTCCTGCGCTGTGCCTCTGCTGCGGATCCGGGTCCATGCCCAGGCCTGCGCTCCGGGGCGCTTCCCGAAGAGTCTGGCGAAGACGCCTGAGGCACGCTCCAGGTCGGTCCACTGCTGCTTCGGACTCCAGACGATCTCGGCCTCCACAGACGCATCCTCCCACGCCTCCCCGCCCGGCAGCGCTTTCAACTCCTCGTTGAACGGGCCGCTGTACACCCAGCCTTCCTGGCCTGCCCGCTCTTCCAGCGGAACGAGGAAGTGCAGCGGGGCTCCTTTGATCGAGCCTGTCCCGAAGCGACCGCCGCACCCGGTCGCCGTCTTCGTGAAGCGCAGCACGATATGATTCCAGCCCGGGCTGACCCTGACGCGGAACCAGCAGCGGCGGTCCGGGAACACGTCGTCGTTCAGGTTGGAGGCGAAGGCCTGCGAGCCGTTCACATACACGCGGGCCGGCGAGAAGCAGGAGAGGCTGAGCGGAATGTCCGCCTCCTTGTCGCTCCACAGCTTGGACCAGCAGTATACGAACTGCCCTTCGGCCAGTCCTTCGAGCTTCGCGTCCAGATCCATCACATAGCGGTAGTCTTCCTCCCTCAAGAACGCTTCCGTGCTGAAGAGCCGGTAGACCGGCCCCTGCTTGCCATGCTCTCCTATGTAGCGGCCCGCGATGGCGGAGAGAACGTCCTCCACGCCGGCGCCGAACTTCGCATAAGCCGACTGCTCCTCCGGAAAATAGGTCATGTCCGGTCCCCCTCCTCTGTGAATCAGCGTGCCGCCCCCTCAGGAGGACGGCCATGCTGTTCATTTCATATACAGCATCAGCGGCAGGAGCTGGAGTTCCTTCAGCCCCTCCGCCACCAGGGCGGCAATGCGCAGCGCTCCCTGTTCGTGGAAGTGCGTATTGTCCTCCGCCCCGTCCGGCAGCGAGGCGTATTCGCCCGGCACCGCCCACAGGAAGACCGACTTGGTCGCCTCCGGGCCCAGCTCTTCGAACAGCCTGCGGCTCTTCTCCGCCAGGTCGATCAGCGGCACACCCTCGGCGGCGGCCAGTTCCCTCACCGCGGTCAAGTACTCCTTGTGCGTATCGATCAGCGTGCCGTCCCCGGCAAAATACCGCCGGTGCACGGAGGTCACGAGAATCGGATACGCCCCCTTCTCCCTCGCCGCATCGACGTAGACCTTCAGCCACTCCTTGTAGGTTGTCTCCGGGTCCGTGTACCGCTCGGCATCCGTCTTCTGGTCGTTGTGCCCGAATTGGATCAGCAGGTAGTCGTGGGGCTTCATCGCCGCTAAGACCGGCGCGAGCCGCCCTTCGTCATGGAAGCTCTTCGAGCTGCGGCCGGACTTCGCATAGTTCGCGACAGCCACACCCGGCTTGAAATAATGGGGCAGCATCATGCCCCAGCCGGCGTACGGGAAGTTGTCCTCCGCTTCGTCGGTCACCGTCGAATCCCCGACGAGGAACACGGTCGTCGTGTTCGGCGACGGCGTGACCACCAGCGCGTTGATCCTTGGCGCGGAGCCGGAGAACACAAGCCGCAGCCTGCCGTCATGCACATGCACGGCAAAGCTGCGTCTGGTGAACTGTCCCGCTTCCGTCCGCACCTTGTGAAGCATGAGGCGCCCGGAGCCCGCCTTCACGGTCGTCTCGGTCGGGGCGATCGCATCTCCGATCGTCAGGGCGACATCATAATTGCCGCTCGGCACATTGACGATGAAAGCCGTGCCGAGCGGGATGCAGAAGCCTCCCCGCAGGGCACCCTGCTCCCCCCGCTCCCGTGAGGCGACCCGGGACAGGTCCGTGAACCCGTACCCGAGATCCTCGCGGTAGAGGGATTCGTGCGTGACCTTCATATACCCCGGCTCAGGAGCACCTGAGCCAAAATCGAACTGATAAAGCGGCGGCATACCGTATTCTCCTCCTTTGGGCTAACGGACGGCGGGCAGCTTGTACGCTCCTACCAATCCTGGCGCGCGAGCAGTGAGGCGAGGAATGTCAGCGCGAGGCCCTGTCCCCAGCCCTGAAGGCGCTTATGAGGCACTTCGCGGTAGCCCTGCGCATCGTTCATGACGGCCGTGCCGGCCGACACGCCGTTCACGCTGCCGTCTTCGCCGATGCGGCCTAGGAGGCCGTCGATCGCCGGGTTGACGTATTTGTTGTACAGCCGGCCCTTCGACAGCAGCGCCGCCGCAATGCCTGCCGAGCCGGAAGTCTCGGTGTAGGATTCCGGATCGGTCAGGACCGTATGCCACAGGCCGTCTTCGCCCTGCAGCCGCACAAGGGCGCTAAGCTGGTCGCGCAGCGAGCCTTCGATGATCATGAAGGACGGGTGCTGCACCGGAATGATCTCGAGCGCCCGGGCCATCGTGATCGCTGCCCACGAGTTGCCGCGTGCCCAGTAGATGCCGGACATGTGGCTCTGCTGGATATGGTCCCAGCCGTGGTAGTACAGGTTCGTCTTCGGATCCTGCAGGAAGTTCTCGTGGCCGTGGTACTGCTTGATCCCGTCTTCAAGGTAATCCTGGCGGCCAAGCATACCCCCGATGCGGATGAGGAAGTAGCCGGCCATGAACATCGTGTCGACCCAAGCCTGCTGCGGGAAGTTGTAGGTCTCGGAATTCACCGTATGCTGGAAGATCCCGTCAGCGAAGCGCACCGCTTCGTGTGTGAGGTACTCGGCCATCTCGGTCGCTACCTGAATGTAGCGCTCTTCGCCTGTGTATTTGTACAGGGAGAGCAGCGAATGCCCGATGGACACCGCGTTGACCGATAGCTTTGGCAGGCCGTCGTCGAGCTGCTCGTCGACCCAGGTTTTGAGCAGCTCCATGTATTTTTTCTCCCCGGTGGCTTCATAGGCTTCGGTAACTCCGTAGAAGGCTACGCCGCCCGGCCAATCCCAGTTGAAATCCATCTGGAATGTGCGTTCAACTACAGCGTCGATCACCTTGCGGATATGGGCTTCTTCGAATTTGAGTGGGGGCATTTCGTCTCTCTCTCCTTTAGTTGTCTCTGTACTCATCGATTTTCACTACTCTCTACATTCTCTAATCAGGCTGGTTCTCTAATTGGGCTGGTTCTCTGAGCCTGAAGTGCCTCGGGCGCCCTTATTTCAGACCGCTGGTGGAGATGCCTTCCACGATATATTTCTGGAAGACGAAGAACACGATGACGATAGGAAGCAGCGACAGTGTCGCCATGGCGAACATCCCGCCCCAGTTGTTGATGGACTCGGCATCGAGGAACAGCTTGAGCGCCAGCGATACCGGGTAGAGCTCCGGACGGTTCAGGTACAAGAGCGGGTTGATGAAGTCATCCCATCTCCAGTAGAAGGAGAAGATCGTCGAGGTGACGAGGGCAGGTACGATCAGAGGCACCACGACTTTGAAAAAGATGCCGTACTTGGAGCAGCCGTCCATCTTCGCCGCCTCGTCGAGCTCCGGCGGAATCGTGCGGATGAACTGCATAATGAGGAAGATAAAGAACGGCGTCGCGAAGAAGTTCGGCACGATGAGCGGCTTGAACGACGACAGCCAGCCGAGCTTCGCGAACATGACGTACTGCGGGATGACCGTTACGTCGTGCGGCAGCATCATCGTCATCATGACGCAGGCGAACCAGAAATTCTTGAACTTGAAGTTGATCCGGGCGAACCCGTAGGCGACGAGCGCCGACGAGGCCACCGCGCCGATCGTCGAGATGATGACAATGATGAAGGAATTCTTGAAGAAGGTGCCGAACGTCGTGCCGGCAAAGCCCTTCCAGCCGCTGGCATAGTTCGAGAAGTCCAGCGTGCTCGGGATCAAGCTGTAGGCGTTCGAGAAGATCTCCGCGTTCGGCTTCAGGGAAGAACTGGCGAGCCACAGGATCGGATAGATCATCGCCAGGGCCAAGCCGCCGACGATCAGGTGATAGAAGAGCGGCTTCAGACGCTTCGCGCTCCAGGCCTGCGAGCTGCGCCGGGACTTCGCGATCGGTTTCGTGCTGTTCATGCTCATGGCCATGTTATTTGTCCCCTTTCGCTTCGTAGTGGACCCAGAACTTCGATGTCTGGAAGATGAGCAGCGTAATCAGGCCGACGAGGATCAGCATGACCCATGCCATGGCGGAGGCATAGCCCATCTCGAAGAACTGGAACGCCCGGCGGTACAGGTAGAGCGAGTACAGGAGCGTATTGTCGAGCGGACCGCCCTCGCCGCGGGAGATGATGTAGGCCGGCGTGAACGTCATGAAGGCGGCGATCGTCTGCATGATCAGGTTGAACAGGATGATCGGCGAGAGCAGCGGCAGCGTGATCTTGAAGAACCGGTGGACCGCATTCGCACCGTCAACGGAGGCGGCTTCGTACATGGCTGCCGGAATGTTCTTGAGGCCCGCCAGGAAGATCAGCATCGAGGAGCCGAACTGCCAGACAGAGAGCGCGATCAGCGTCCACAGCGCGCTGTCCGGGGAGCCGATCCATGAGGTAGTGCTCTGAATCCCGATGAGGCCGAGCGCCGAGTTGAAGAGGCCCTTGTCGCCGAAGATCTGCGTCCACATGATCGATACGGCCACACTGCCTCCGATGAGCGACGGCAGGTAGTAAGCGGAGCGGTAAGCCCCGATCCCTCTGGCTACCGTGTTCAGCATCATCGCTACCGCCAGAGCGAAGGCAAGGCGCAGCGGCACGGAAGCGAATACATACGTCATCGTCACCTGCAGCGACTTCATGAGCTTGTCGTCATTCGTGAACATGTTCTCGTAATTCTGCAGCCCGACCCAGCGGGGCGCTTCGAGCAGGTTATACTCCGTGAACGAATAATACAGCGACGAGAGAATCGGGAACATCGTGAAGATGAGGAACCCCAGAATGAACGGCGCGGTGAACACATATCCGATCACGTTTTCGTTCTCGCGTAAAGATACGGCTTTCATGGTCTCAACCCCTAGCATAAGGTGTGGGTGTGCAGCGGAAAAGCGCTGCCTTTGTGCTGCCAAACAACAGAAGATCTTCCTTGCGAGCGCTCCTTGAGTCCTCTGTTATTTTTATAAACGCGTATCGCCCTGGCGAGGACGATGCCGTTTATCTTATATCTTTATGATAAAAGAATCGGGACTTCTTCTGAAGGCAAAAAACCGCTCTCTTTGTTTAAAAACCCGACATTCGGCCGATGGCGGCATGACGAGGGCAGAACGCCAATAGAGTAGAAGTAACCATTTCATCCGAAAGAGGTGCTGTCCATGCCATCCCCTCCCTTCTACGCTGCGGTTCCCCAGCCCCCTGCGGGGGCGTTGTACCGGCAGCCTGGGCCCGGCCGGATCGAAGTGACGGGCGAAGCGTCCGTCTCCGCCGAGCCCGACCGGGCGGTGATCGTGCTCGGCGTCGTTACAGAGAACCTGAGCCTGACCGAAGCGCAGGCCGCGAATCGTGAGGCCTCCGCCCGGGTGATTGCCTCCCTGACGGCCCTGCCCCTGCCGAGAGACGCGATCGCCACGGTGGACTACCGGATCGAGATGCAGTATGTTTTTGAGGAGAACAAGCAGCGCTTCACCGGCTACAAGGTCACGCATATGCTGCAGATTACGCTGAACGATACGGCCCGGGCCGGCACCGTTGTCGACACCGCCGTGGCCAGCGGAGCCAACACCGTGAGCAGCGTCTCGTTCCGCCTGGCGCACCCGCAGCCGTATTATCACGCCGCGCTGTCAGCCGCCGTGCAGGAGGCGTACCGCAAGGCCGGCACCGTCGCCAGGACGCTCAGTGTCCGGCTCAGCCCGCAGCCGCAGCTCGTGGAAGAGCTGAGCCGCGTGCCGGAGCCCGTTCCTTACCATACCGCGATGCTCGCTGACAGTAAGGTGACGCCGCTCCAGCCCGGGACGCTGCAGGTTACGGCCTCGGTGAAGGTGGTGTATACTTATCTCTAAACCGGAGGAGGGATGATTCTTGGTGTATTCATCACAGTGTGGGGACAAAGATTTCTCCGCCCGCTTCGATAAGCGGGGCGGTCCTGGAATGAGCGCGGGCAAGTGTCTTTTCCATTTTTTCATGGTGGTCTTCCTCCTGCTCGCCACCGTGGGCTTCGGCGCGTTTTTTGTCTCCTATGCCGGCATCCTCGGGGTTCTCCCCACCTTGATTCCCGCTTCGGCGCTTCTCGCCTTCGTCGTCTCCTGGATCCGCAGCTACTAGGACTGCTGCTCGCTGAGACAGCACGGCGGGGCGCGCAAAAAGGCTCTGCGCTTAGGTTAGCGCAGAGCCTCTTCCCTCTTGCCTTACTTCTTATTCTTCGCGAGGATCGCAGTCGCATCCTTACGGAACTTCGCGGCCGCGTCTTCCGGCGTGATCTTCTTGTACATCATCTGCTCATTCAGATCCTTCAGCAGCTTCTCGATCTCAATGGAGCCGATCGGGTTCGGAGGATCCATCGGCGAGGAGTTCTGCTCGGCCCAGGCGACATAGTCGAAGACCTTCACTTCTTCCGGCTTCAGCAGCGGCTTCAGCGCTTCCTTCACCTTGGAGGAGACCGGAACGCCGCGCTCGCCCTTGATAATCTTGTTCGCTTCGATGTCATTGATGAAGAAGTCGATGAACTTCGCGGCCTCTTCCTTATTCTTGGAGCTCTTCGTCACGGAGAGATACATGCTTGGCTTCAGGAACATCCCCTTGTTGGCGTTCGGGCCAACCATCGGCTGCAGCTCCAGCGGACGCTTCGCTGCATTGACGAGACCGATGTACTGGTTCGACCAGCCGTTCGAGGTGAACGAGTTGCCCAGCGTCACTTCATCGTCCTCCGGCGTGCCCTTCTTCTGCGCTTCCTTGTCGAGCGTGAGATAGTAGCCGGCTTCATACCACTTCTGCTGTCGCTTGAAGTAATCGACGAAGTGCTTGTCGTCCGTGTACCCAAGCGTAGAGCCGTCGGCGCTGTACAGCTTCTGGTCGACGGTTCTCAGGTAGTAGGAGAAGAATACGTCCGGACGGTAGCCGCCCATGAACTTCCCTGCCGCCTTGGCCTTGATTGCGATCTGCTCGAGATCATCCCAAGTCCAATCCTTCTTCGGCGGCTCGGCGCCAATCTTCTTCAGCATCTCAAAATCCATCAGGTGAGCCAGTGCGTTCACACCCGTGGTCATCGCGTACAGCTTGCCGTCCAGCTGGCCGCCGGAGAGGATATTCGGGGAAACCGAGCTGACGTCGATCGTGCCGTTCTTCGTGTAAGGCGTCAGGTCCTCCAGCTGGCCGCGTCCGCCATATTGGGTCAAGTAGGAGATATCCATCTGGAGAATGTCCGGCAGCCCGTTGGCCGCAGCTTGAGGAGCGAGCTTCTTCCAGTAGTCGTCGAAGGAGGCATACTCCGCTTCGATCTTCACATTCGGGTGTTTCTGCTGATAGAGTTCGATCACCTTAAGAGTATAATCGTGGCGCGCCTGGCCGCCCCACCAAGCCATCCGCAGCTTGACCGGCTCGCTGCTTCCGGAAGCGTTTTCGGTTTTGGCTGCCGTGCCGCCATCCGCCGCATTCCCTCCGGACGGAGCCGTTCCGCCGCAGCCTGCGGAAGTGAGCACCAGTGCGAGCGAGAGCAGTGCCGTGATCGGTTTTTTCATCTCTATTTCCTCCCCTGTGAGTGTGACCCGATAATGATAAGGCTTACATTCCCTATTATCCTCTGGAAGCCGAAGAAGAGGAATTCAAAAAACCGTGAGGATTGTTCAAAAAACAGGCTTTCCATCAACCGGGACTCCGTTTTTTTGAACCCCCCGCACTTGACCCGCATGCTGCCTCACGACGATTTCATATACTCGGAGGGCGTGCACCCTGCATATTTTTTGAACACCTGGGAGAAATACTGCGGATTGTCCCCGAAGCCGAGGCGCTCGGCGAGCTCGAAGATCTTCACGTCCCCTCCCTGTCCGAGCAGCTCCGTCGCTTTCTTCACCCGCTGCTTCATGACGTAGTTCGAGAATTTCTCTCCGCTCTCTTTCTTGAACAGCTTGCCGAGGTAATCCGCGTTCATATAGAGCATCTCGTGCGCCACCCACTGCAGGGAGAGCTCCGGATTGCCGAGCTGGGCTTCGATAATCTCCATGACCTTCGAGAGGATCGCCGACTGCTTGCAGCGGGTCTGCTCGTAGTTGCGCTGCGCGATCTCCTGGGCCGTACGCTGGAAGAAGCTGCGGATCGACTGCAGCGTATCGAGCTCCAGCAGCGTGACCAGGCGGCCCATGTGTGCGTTGCGTTCGCCCGGCTCACACAAACGGATCATCTCCATGAACCACTGGATGACATAGGACTTGGCCGTATGAATATCGAGGCGCCGGTCTCCCAGGCTCCCGAACATCGCGCCGATCTCCTTCTCCGCGTCCTCCCAGTGTCCCGTGCGGATCGGCAGCGTCCACTTCTCCGCATCGAACGCAAGCTCCTCCCCTTCGACCGCAGGCAGGCCTTCCGCGATATCCGATTCCGTGATGACGCTGCCCTCCCCGAGGTAGAACCGGTGGTTGAGGCAGGCCAGCGCCTGCTTGTACAGCTGCCGGCTGTGCACCATATCCCCCGGTTCGCTCAGCGCGATCGTCAGGTCGATTTTGTAATACTGCAGGAAGGTCGAGCGGATGCTCTCCAGCCGCTCCAGCAGCGCCTTGGCATCTCCCCCGCCTTCGACCGCCATCAGGACATGGTCGCCTACCGTGGAGCTCAGCACCGCCTGCTCGAGCAGATCTCCCGCAATATTCTTCACGGCGAACAGGTGCTCGAACTCGAAGGTCCCTTCCAGTCGGAAGACGATGAGCCGGATCGTACGGGAATCCGTCTCGATATGGAAGAGCTTGCGGTAATACTCCCAATCGCCGCTGCCGTACGTTTTATTCGTGACGAACTCCTTCAGGAACTGTTCCTTGACATGGGGCAGCACCTTCTCGAGCCCCTCCCGCATGGAACGGACGAAGTCTTCCTGCTTCCGGGACTGCCGGAGCTCCTCCGTCAGCTCGCTCAGCGCTTCCACAATCTTATTCTCGTTGCACGGCTTGAGCAGGTAGTGCCTCACGCCGTTCTTCATCGCCGTCTTCGCATATTCGAATTCACTGAAGCCCGAGAGCAGGATAAAGCGGATCTCCGGGAACTCGAGGTGGACCTTCTCCACGAGCTGCAGGCCGTCCATCCCCGGCATCCGGATGTCGCTGATGACGATATCGGGCTGATCCCGCACGATGGCATCGTAGGCTTCGATCCCGTTGCGGGCGGTGCCCGCGAGCTGCGTCCCTGCCGACCTCCAATCGACGACCTGCGAGATGCCGTCGAGAATCATTCTTTCGTCGTCCACTAGCAGGACGTTATACATGGTTATCCCTCCATCTCCATCACGCTATCTCTATCTTCATCTACTTCTCTATCTTCATCTACTTCTCTATCTCCACCGGGATACGGATGCCCACTCTCGTGCCGCGGCCCGGCTCGCTGTCGACTTCCACCCCGTACTCTTCGCCGAAGGCGATCACGATGCGCTCTTGAATGTTCCCGAGGCCGATGCCGTTGCCCCGGGAAGGCTGCGCGCCTCGGCGGACCAGCTCCAGCAGCCCGGGCTCCATCCCTGCGCCCGCGTCCTCCACGGTCAGCAGCAGGCTCGCTCCGCTTGCCTTCGCGGATACCCGGATGAGGCAGGGCTCGATCATCGGCTCGAGACCGTACTGGATCGCGTTCTCCAGCAGCGGCTGCAGGGTCAGCTTCGGAATGCGGCAGCCCCGGACCGCGTCCGGGACATCGAGCTCGAAGATCAGCCGCTCCTCGAAGCGGAACTTCTGGATCGTGATGTAGTTCTTCACGATCTCGAGCTCTTCCTCCAGCGTGATCAGCGCGTCCTTCATCGAGATGGCGCTGCGCAGGAGGAAGCCGAGCGCCTCGACCATCTGCGAGATCCGGGGCTGTCCGTTCATTTTGGCCATCCAATTGATCGATTCGAGCGTATTGTACAGAAAATGCGGGTTGATCTGGGCCTGCAGCGCCTTGAACTGCGTCTCCTTGATCGTGAGCTGCTTCGCGTAATTCTCGGTGATGAGCTCGTTGATCTGGCCGATCATAACCCGGAAGGTCCTATGGAGCTGGCCGACCTCGTCCATCGTGAGCGAGTTCGCATCGGCTGCGGCAATCTCGGCCTCCGCTTCCGCGAAGTCCCCCTTCTGCACCTGCTTCATCCGCTCCATGAGCTTGTCCATCGGCCGCGTGATGCCGCGGGCGAACTGCATGGCCACGGCCATCACCGCGACCAGCGAACACAGGAACCCGATCAGCAGCACATTCTTCATGAGTACGATCCGGTTGAAAATATGGCCGTACGGAATCAGGCTGTAATAAGTCCAGCCCGAGTAAGAGGACCTCACCTGGGTGAAGAAGTACGGCTCCCCGTCCATTTCCTTGATGACATAGCTGTGGTTGGACGAGAATTCACCGGGCAGCGGCAGGTCCTCGAGTGTCCCGTCCTTGCCGAAGAGCACGCTGCCCCCCGCCATGATCAGCAGCTGGCCGTTCTGCAGCTCCGTCCCTTTGACCGCGTCCTCCACGATCGCATCGCTCTTGATGCGCAGGGCAAGGGTGCCCAGCGAATTGAGCTCCAAGCTCTGGTAGGAGCGGATATCCCGCGCGGCGACGAGCTTCTCGTCCGCACGGTCCGGGTACACCCAGCGGCTCTCGCCGAGTCCTTCCTGCGCCGTCAAGCGGATCAGCCTTCTTCGCGAATCGCTCACCGGCCCTGTCTGTCCGACAACGTGGTCATATCCCTGGTTGTCCGTAATGATAATCGAATGCAGGTAGGGCTCATAGCCGGCATATTGGACCAGCTTGTCCTGCAGCTCCAGGCGGATCCGGTGCTTCTCGTATTCCGGCGCATCCCCGTTCAAGCCCCTCAGCATGCCCTGGATCCCCGGATCCGTAGCCACATTGAAGGAGAGGTTGTCAATCTTGCGCAGCTCGCTCTCGATCCCGCTCGAAGACAAATTGAGGACCTGGGACGACTTCTCGTAGAGCTGCTCGTCATAGATCGTGTAAGCATACTGCATGGAAAAAAAGGTGACGGAGAAGCAGACGGCCATCACGAGCGAGATCAGCACGAACATCTTGTGCTTGATCCTCAGGTTGCGGTACAGGGGTGGCATTCCTCTCATGAATCGGGTCATGGTCAGCTTCCTTCCAGGGATCGTATGCGCTTCCTTTCCCCAAATCATAGCATCCCCGGCGAAATCCCGTCTACCCGCAGCCAAATGACAAGGGCCGCGGTCGGACTGGCTGCCCTCCCAAAGCCGCAAAAAAAGGCCGGCTTCCGAAGAAGCCCGCCGGGTGATGACGCGGTGCGATCCGCTTGTTCCGTCAAACGGTTGGACGGCTCATTTCTTTCTTGTCCTTGTGGTAAGGTCTGCCCATACCCGCCTGATTCTCCGCTGCGTTATTGGATTCCGCCGACATGGCCTGCTGCTTCTGCTGGAACGTTTTGTTGCTTCCCATACATACCCCTCCGCTCTTCTGATGAGATTATGAGTGCCTAGGTAGTATGCCACAGCCAGCCGCAGCCATGCGCGGAAGCCGGTTGGAGATTCGCGGGTTCTTTCTTATGGACCGTCGCACGGGCACATCTTCCCATTTCGGGCGCCCTCGGTATCAGGTGCACCGGGTTCATCACCGCTGCGCGGCCCAGCGGTCCCGCAGATAGGATGCAACGCCGTGCTCCTCATTGGAGGCAAGGATACCGTCCGCCGCCTCCAGCGCCAGCGGGTGGGCATTGGCCACCGCATAACATTCATCGGCCGCCTCGAACATCGACAAGTCGTTCAGGTTGTCACCGAAACAGACGAGCTCGTCATACCCTCCCATATCCTTCAGCGCAAGGACCGCCTCCCGCTTCGTCGCCCGGGAGCTGGAGATCTCGAGCCAGTGGTAATCCGGCGCGTACACGTCCGGGCCATAGTGGCAGACGCAGGCCCCGTGGGTGCGGAAGCGATCGAACACCGCCTCCAGCTTGCCGGGCGGGTCGATCGCGTTCACGGTAATGATGGAGTCCCCCAGCACGCCGCGGTAATCCTCCACCCGCGTGAACCGCCGGTCCCCGCCGGCCGTCCGGTTGCCAATGTACAGCGCTTCGCTTTCGTTGTAGATGCCGCGGTAATATACTTTAGGCTCCCCTGCCGCGTTCATCGTATACACGAGGGGATTCAGCCCTTCCTCGAGGTAAGCCTCCAGAATCTCCCGGGCAAGCTCAGGGTCCAGGTAGTTAGCCGTCAGATAACAGCCCGCTGCCATGTCGCGGATGAATACCCCATTGAAGAGAATCACCGGTACCCTCAGGTTCAATCCTGCCACAATCCGCTTCACGGATTCGTAGGCCCGTGCAGTCGCAATTGTAAAATGCATCCCTTCGCCGATCAGCCGGTTCAGCACTGCCAAAGATTCGCCGGAGACCTCCTGCCGGCCATTCAGCAGCGTACCGTCCAGATCGGATACATACAGCACTCGTTTGGTCATCCTTGCGGCAGCGCTCCTCTCTGCTGTCCGGAATGCCCCGCCAGATCCAGCTCCTTGCTCATGATCACCCAGCTGTCCCGGCCGCATGGGTATTCGTGCCTCTCTATAACCGCATATCCGAGCCGCTCGTAATAGGCTACGTTGCCCGGAATGGACAGCCTGACCCCGACCCGCGACCGGCGGTATCCTAGCCCCACAGCGACTCCTTCGAGATGCTGCAGCAGCGCGGCCCCAAGTCCCCGTCTGCGGTAGGCCGGGAGAACCGACACCCGCCCGATATACAAGAAGTCAGCCTCCTTCTTGTACCTGGCGCTCCCTACAGCGGCGCAGCCATCCCACGCCAGCACGGCGCCGCCCCCTCCCTCGAGATAGGGCAGCAGATCTTCCGGCTTCTCGCCAAGCGCTCCGGAAGGAGGCTGCAGCACGCCGCGGTATTCCTTGAATGCTTCCTGCATGATCTCATACACGAGCCCGATCTCTTCCCTGCGTACCGGAGCAATCATCACGGCTTCCATCCGCCTTCCCGGCTGAAGGGCAGCCTGGCATCGGCCGCTCCCTCCAGATCCAAAAGTAACCATAGTATAGCACAGCCCCGGCAGAGGCTACCCCCTGCTTTGGGCCTAACATACAAAGAACCTGCCAGCGCTCCCCGTAGGGAGGCGGCAGGTTGCCGGGCAGGCTTCCAGCTTACTTTCCGTTGATGAGTCCGCAGGCAATGCGTTCGCCCGAATTGCCGGACGGGTCGGTCTTGTTGTCATCGGGCTTCGCATGGATGACAAGCGATTTGCCGTCGCCTTCCAGCAGCGAATTCGACTTGCCCTCGCTGAGTGTCACTCCCGTCGACACGAGCGTCGTGCTCACCTTGCCGTCCTTATCCGCGGTGATCGGCGGCAGGTCTCCGATATGCGGCCCTTCCGCATTCTCGAGCCCGTGCTTCTTGCCGTCCGGGTTGAAGTGATCGCCCGCCGACTTGAAGTCGGGCGCTTCGCACCTGGCATTCTGGTGAATATGAATGCCGTGCTGGCCCGGCGGCAGACCGGTCACTTCGAGCTTGACGGCCACGCCCTTAGGATCGGAGGTGAGCTCCGCGGTGCCGAGCTTGGTCATCTTCGCGTCGGTGATGATCACCGTCAGCGGCTGCTCCGAAGCCGGCGCCGCCTGCGTCACGCTCTGGTTGTTGCCGTTCTTGGCATCCTTGCCGCTGCCTTCCGATGCGTCGGTCCCCGGGCCGCTCATGTTCACCTGCGAGCCATCCCCTGTGCTTGTCCCGCTGCCGGCGGCGCCGCCGCCCTTGGTTCCGTTGTCGCTCGTGCCTCCGCCCGTCGTGCCGCCCCCCGGGGTATTCGTCGTCTCGCTGGTGCCCGCCCCGGTGCTCGTCTGACCGGTGTTGTTCTGCGTGGCATTGGCCGGGTTGCCCGGGTTCTGGTTGCCGGATGTCCTGTCGCTCGCCCCGCAGCCGCCCAGCGCCAAAGTTAACGTAAGCAGGACGGCGAAGGGAACCTTCGAATGCTTATTCATTCTGCTATCCCTCCTCGGATTGTTCTCTCCCCCAAAAATACCCTTTCCCTTCCATCCTGAAACGAAGGCGGGGAGCCAAGAGCAGATTGTCACCAATCCGGCACAGATCCGGCGAGGCACCGATTCCAAAAGCGAGCGGGCTTGTATGCTTGGCTGCTTGGCTGCAGGGAGGCGGCGCTTGAGAGACTGGCCTGCCCGACCGCCCGGGATACTCAAGCCGGCGCGGACCAGAGTAGGCTGCATGGCAGACAAGCCCAAAGACCCCGGTCGCTTGACCGGGGCCTTGGCACTTCTGCGTCGCGCAGCATCAAAGAAGCGAACGGGCTGTCCGTCTGGCACCCGCACCTCAGAGAGGCCGGTTACGTTACGGAGCGGCCCTATTGCCCTTAGTGCCGTTTGTTCGGCAGCTTTTTGGCCGGATGGTTGTCCCCGTGTGTCCGGCGGTTCTTCTCATCCTTAGCCTGCGTATCGTGCACTTTCTCCACCCACTGCTGCGTATCGCCGCTAAGATCTTGTCTAGTCATGGATTCCCCTCCTTTCGGTCGTCAGGCCTATTATGCCCCGCCCGCCCGAAATGACCCTGAGAAGCGAGGCAGAGCACCTTGGCACCTGCTACTTCGCCATGCCCCCCCGGGCTTCGGAGAACTGCGGGTTCTCCGTGTTCGCCTCGTCGACCTGTCCGTAGACCGGTTCGCCGGGCAGCTCCATGTTGTAGATGATATTGAGCTGCCTGACATGCGGCAGGTTCATCCGTTCGTCCCCGCCCGGAACGACGAAGGAAATCGTCTCGAGCGTCCCGTCCTCCGGCGTCTCGTAGATGAACATCGCTTCCTGCAGCAGCACCCAGGGAATGGTTGCCGTCCGTCCGTCCACCCCAATGAGCAACAGATGGGTCGGGACCCGGTATGATTCGCCGCTTGCCATCGCGGCCCAGGATTTGTACCAATGCTGCCAGTCCACCGCCCTTCCTTTCAAGCCGGGCACCCGCTCCTCCGCATCCAGATGATAGGTGCTGACCGAGATCAATTCCCCCGTATCAAAAAACTCGTCCCCCTTATGATCGTCGAAGATCTGAATCATTACGCATACCCCTCTCCTTGACTTTGGTCACCGTTCTTACCTCTTACTACCATCCCCGGCGCCAAACTAAACACGCAGCATCCCGGAGTATGCGCCAAGCATAGTAGAGAGCGCCTCCCGCCGCCGGATATTCGGATATAATGAACCCATGGCCAAATATAAAAAAGGCCGCACAAGGCGGCCCGCTAAGGGAAGGCTTAAAAGATCGGAAGCCGGTACTTGTCCCCGTCCGGGGTAAAAAGCATCGCTTCCTCGTCATAAAGGTCAATGCGGACCGGCGGTTTCCGTAAGGAAGAGAGCGTTAATTTATTATGCCGGAGTGCCGAAAGGAGCGAAGGTATCCGCCTGAGGTCCGTACCGATCAACCGGACAAGAATGGAATTGTCGCGAAACATGATACTGGTGCTCTGCATTGTGCTTTGCATGTGTTCCGCCTCCTGACTGGAATAAAGAGTATTTGGGAGAGAACTCCCTGCGGGGAATCCCTCCCTTCTTATTACCCGCCAAGCGCCCGCCTTTAACAGAAATTTACACTTGGCGCAGCACCTCGCAGCCGAGCAGCCCATCCAGCTGGCGCAGCTGCAGCGAAGGCGGCACCCTCCTCAGCAGGGCGCCCCGCGCCGCTATCGCCAGCGGCAGATCCAGCTGCATGAGCCGGGCCATCCGCCTGGAGTTCACCACTTCCCCATAAGGATTCACCACTCCGATAGAAGTTCCTCCAAAAATTGGAGGGCTACCCTGCCAAAAACAAGCCATCCCCCGAATGGTATCCCTGTATGGATCGTACACACGATTCTTAGTCTAGTAAAGGAAGGAGGCATTCCCCCACATGATCGCACTCAATCTCCGTATGGTCGCCGAGCAGCTGGGACTCGATCTGGACCGGTTTCACGAAGAGCTCGTCGATGTGCTGCATGCTTCTCACGATACGTTGGACGAATCGAACAGCGAAGCTAGGAACGGTTGAATCTCAGACTCAGCCGCTTCTTGAACAGATAAGCCATGGCATTAATCTCTCCCCCCACGATAATAATGAAGGCCGATAAATAGAACCACGTCATCAGCACAATCACTCCCCCCAATGACCCGTAAGTAGAACTGTAATTCCCCCAGTTGCTTACATAATAGGAGAAACCCAGGGACGTCAGCTGCCACCCGGCCGCAGCGATAAGCGCCCCTGGGATCACATCCTTACAGTGGAGGCACGTATTGGGCGCCACGTAGTAAATCCCCGTGAACACCAGCAGCAGGATCGCGAAGTTGATCACCCACCGCAGCACATTCCACAACTCGATATGCCCCAAAGAAATCACCGTATGCGCCGTCATCCAGTCCCCGATCACATGTCCGAATACGCTGAGAAGCAGCGCCGAGCACACCACCACAAGCATAGCCGCCGTCAGTGCCACAGCCAGCAGCCGCGAACGGATGTAGCTCTTGCGTGCAGCGAGCCCGTACGCCTTGTTGACGGCCAGCACGATGGCATCCATCGCCGCACTGGCGGTCACCAGCGAGAAGAGAAGACCGAATGACAGCGTCACTCCCCGCTTCGTATCCAGCACTTCCCGCAGCTGCGCCTCCATCCCCGAAGCGGCTCCGCTCGGTATATACTCCTTGATCAGGGAGAGCACATCCTGCGAGGTTACAGGCATGAACCCCAGCAGACTCATTAGAAACAGCAGGAACGGAAACAGGGAAAGCAAAAAATAATAAGCACATTGGGCCGACAGCCCCAGCGCGTCATCGGTTTCGATCTGTCGCCACAACTCTTTGAGGAAGGAAACCATGCTCATACCCCTTTCGGAGGAATCGGCATTTCGTTCTTCTTGTTGTTTCCTATCCCGGGCGGCTTCATGCCAAGAATCGCCCTCCCGCGAGTGGGCAGAGGGCGATTGGCTTGAGGGTATCCTTACATTGGGATTCCGCAGCCCAAGGCAGAACAAAGCTTCGCGGCAAACTCCCGCTGAGAAGCTAAGAGCCGCTCTGGGCGTACAGCCCCTGTGTCTGCGTCCATTCGGCATAGATGACCTCTTCCAGACGAAGGAATCCTTGGTCTTGCAGCTCCTTCTCCAGCCAGAACTTGTCGCGGCCGATGCTCTTCAGCTGGTCTTCGTCCACTTCCCCGTTGTCGATGAGCAGCACAGGCATGTCTACAGGCTTGTCCGCCAGATCCAGATCCTCACGGGTGACGCTGTCCACCGCTGACTTCTTCATGACGCTGAGGTTGCCGTTCGTCTCGAAAACGGCAAAGGCCACCTCCCGCAGCGTGAACACATTCTGCTCCCGCAGCAGCATCGTCACTTGGTGCATATCGAGTTTATTGCGCTTCAGCGCTTCATGATCCACCTTGCCGTCCCGCACGATCAGGTCCGGGCGGCCGCCGATCTTGGAATTCAGCCAGGGGAACGTCTGGACCAGCTTCTCCAGTCCGAGAGAGAGTCCGGCCCACAAGGCCAGCGCAAACAACAACTCGGAGTAATGCACTTCCTTGTCGTAGATCGTATTGCCCACCAGCTCGCTGAGAATCAGCGAAGATACGAAGTCGAAGGGCGTCAGCTGCGAAATCTCTTTTTTGCCGAGCAGCCTCGTGATCAGCCACAAGCCGAAAAATCCGGTAACCAGCTTCACGCCAATGTACATAAAATCCATAAGGCCCCTCCCCTGCCGGCTTGCTTTGTTAGGGAGTCATTACCCCCCGCTGCCCGGCTTGAACCGGGAGGTGGGAGGTGGCCCGGGGAAGAAAGCGCTCGGCAGCAAAACCCAAAAAGACGCTCTATCCCGAGCGTCTTCCGGTAATTCCTCTATCCAGCGCATAAGCGCATGCAATGCCTGCCGCATAGCGCAGCAGGTCGATCCACAAAAAGCCGCGGCCGAGGACGAGCGATCCCGGCACGGTGGCGCGGAGCGCATCGATCCACGGGCTGCGGTACAGCTGGCTCGCCTCGATCCCGAAGCTGAAGAGCAGACTCAGCACCGCCGATAGCCCCGGCCCCCGGGGCGCGAAGAGGAAGCGGCAGCCGAAGTATACCATCGCCGCCCACAAGGCGTCGCCGAGGTGGGCGGCGGCGAATGCCGGCAAGTATTCCGCATACGCCCGCGATGCCAGTCCGAGCCCCATGGCTCCAAGGGTCAGCCCCGCATATGCCCAAGCTGTGCGTCTGGCAGGCAATTACACCTGCTGCGCGCTGCGGGCCTGCAGCACTTCGTAGAAGTCCGGGGAGCCCGTCAGCAGCCACTGGCGGTGCCGCTCGACATCTTCGTTGTCTTCCGGATCGCCGTACGGCCATCCCTGGCCCATGCCGACCGAGTATTCCCTCATCAGCCGGAGGAGCGCGGCGGCCCAGTTGCGGGTCGCTTCCACATGCGGCACATACGGATAGACACGGTCATACGCGGCACGGATCAGCATATGCGACACTTCCTGGAGCACGGCCGGCACGTCTGCTTCGTTCACCTTCGCCACGATGTCCTCAGGGAGCTGAACTTCATCGGTCGCCGCGTGCAGCTCGTACGTCTCGGAGGTGATCAGACCCTGCTCCTTCGCCACCCACAGCTTCGTGCGGTCCAGTGCCGGACGGAACGCGGTCGGCACCGAGACAGTCAGCTCCGGATCCGGCTCGTCGAGATTAATCACGAACGATTCGCCGAACTTCTGCAGCTTCGCGTTGCCTCGGACGCCGAGCCAGCGCAGTGCGAGCAGGCCGTGCGTCCGGACCTTTGCATCGACCGCCTCGTTGCGGCAGACGCGGCGAAGCATCTTCTCGCTGCGCGGGTCGGGCAGCATGCAGAGCAGACGGACCGCCGGCAGCACCATCTCCGGGTCCTCCAGCCACTGGGCCAGATGGCCGAAGATGTTGTCGATCGACTCCTCGAGCAGCCAGTCCAGCTCGATCTTGCGCAGAGCATAGTCCCTCAGCTCCACCATCCCCTGCACCTTCAGCTGCTCTTCCCCGTGTTCCGTGACGAGCCTCCCATAGGTTTGCTCGAGATCAGCCGCAAGCTCGCCGAGATTCGTCCGGTCCTCTTCGGAGATCCCGTTCATTTGTAGAATGCCCCGAAGCCACTGCGCCATCGCCAGCGGATTGTGCTGGTACAGCATCATAGCGAACGTAATCATATCCCGGTCAAAATTCAGCTTCGGGTTCATCGCATAGCGTGCCAGCATCGTCTGCGAGTCGCCTTCCTTGCGCATCAGGCTCAGCGATAAAATAATGCCGTTCCAGGCATTGTTATTGTTCTTGTCGTCGAGCAAAGCCCGGTAAAAGCAGAACGCTGCGGCCCCGTAGGATTCCGCCTGCAAATACTGCCGGCCCATGCTTCCGATATCCCCATATTCACTCATTGTGCAGTCCCTCTCCCGGCAACGTTGGTTTCGTTGGATTTGTAAGATCATCATGGGCTGTATAAAAACATGAATGGAGTGCTGCCAAAACATGGCGCCTCCGGCCCGTTATTCAAGTATACCTTATTCTGGTGGGAGTTTAAATCATTTGTATCCGTTTTCTCTTCTCGCAGCATTCGGCGAAAGGAAGTTCCGCTTCCCGCCCGAGCAGAGCGGAGCAGACAAGGAAAGCAGACTCTGCCAGTTCAACTTACGGTTCTATGAAAAGAAGCCTGTCCGTCCGAAGACGGGCAGGCTTCAGCAGAGCCGTACGGTCAACCGCGAGGGACCGGTTCCAGGCACCAGCGCTGAGGACGCTATCCGTTCGCAGCCTTTTCTTGGGCACGTACGCCCGGAGGAACCGAAGAGGGCTTGCGTCCCCGCAGACCCTTATTGACCCTGCCGTACGCCCAGGCAAGGAACCAGGAGCCGAGCAGCGGCCAGAGGAAGCCGAGCAGCATGTAGAGATCGTAAGAGAGCATGCTGCCGGTAGGAGCCATGCCGTAACGGTAGAGGCTCAGCAGGGCGGGATGCGCCAGATAGATGCCGAACGAGGCGGATCCGAGCGCAAGCAAAAACCGGTGAAGCCCGGGCGCCTTTGGCGTGAGTACGGCGCCGACCCAGATCAGGGCCATGCCAAGCAGCATCGCATACAGGTTCTGCGTCACTTCGAACCAGGTATGCCCGAAGCCGCCGCTGCCGTACCGGTCATTGAGGTACAACGCGCCAAGCGCGGCCCCCCCCAGCACCGATGCCGGCAGGACGGCCAAGGCGCCCCTCCGCATCCACTGCATGAAAGCGCCGTAATGGATGCCGAGGAACCCGCCTAGCATGAAGACGCCGATATAGGTTACAGCCAGCGACGGGCGGTGTGCCAGCGGGGCCACCGAGTGATTGCAGGCATAGAATCCCGCCTGGATGCCGAAGCCGATCGGCACCATCAGCTGCCGCAGCACGGCAGAGGATTTGACCGCGGTCATCATGAGCGGGAAGAGGAGATAGAATTGGATGATGATGATCATGAAGTAGAGGTGATAGCCTACATCCGCCCACCGCAGCATCTTCAGGAACGGCACCCACTCGATCACGACCGTGCGGGTAAAGAGCCACTGGTTGAATACGTAATAAATAAAAGACCAGAGTACATAAGGGATAATCGAGCTGACGATACGTTTGCGGTAAAAGCCTGCCGCCTGCTTCAGGTTCCACGAGTCGTAATAGCGGTAGAACAGCACGACCCCCGAGATGAAGAGGAAGAGCGGTACGGCGAACAAGCTCATTCGGTTGACGGCGACGAACACCATCTGCGTCAAGCTGCCTTCCCCCAGCGCCAGGGGCGACTCCCCAGTTCGGGCTGTGGCATCGGCTGTCGCATGGATCAGAACAACCGCCAGAATGGCGAACGCCCTCACAATATCGAGCTCCGCAATCTTGGGTCGGTTCTTCTTCTCTTTCGATGATTCCATGAAGTACCTCCAAGAGAAAAAATTTCATTCTGTCCATCATAACACGAAAGCCCGCTTAGTTTGAACCCCAGCCCCCGTTTGAAGTCAAGGAAGTCGTCTCCTGCCAGATAGCGCAATGATCCGGTCCACTCCGCTTCCCACGCCAAAAACCCCGCCAAATGACGGGGCCTCCCTGTATCATCCTGCCGGGCAAAAGAAGTGCGGCGGGTTACCGCGTGTACCTGTATCCAGCTCGCGCCTCACCGCTTGGCGGAATCCCGGCCGAGCTCCCGGTCTTCGAGCAGCGGCTTCGCTTCGTCCTTGCCGACATACTCCCGGTAAGCGCCTGCCTTCTGCACATGGCGCTCGTCTCCGCCGATTCCGCTGCCGGTGAAGGTCTCCAGCTCCTCCACATGGCCCCGCCGGTCCAGCTTGTCCTGCGAGAGCTGGTCGTATGAGGTCACCTCCCGCTTCGCCGCCATCGCCGGCGAATCCGAGTTGCCGTAACTCTCCACCGTCTCCCAGGCATCCGCATCGTCGAAGTGTCCCGCTGCCCGCTGCCGGTTCTCCCCGGCTCCTGACGGAGGACGCGTCATGACCTCCTCCTCTACCGGTCTGCGGTCCGCCTCAGCGCCGCTGTCCGCATGTTCCATACATACCGCGACATAGGGCAGCGCCTCCAGGCGCTCGTACGGAATTCCCTCGTCGCATACCTCGCACATGCCGTATGTACCGGCTTCGATCCGCTCCAGTGCCTCTATAACCTCCTGCAGCTGGCCATCCAGCGTCTCGTTCACCGCCAGATCCCTTCCGCGCTCGAACACTTCCGTCCCGAGATCCGCCGGATGATTGTCCGCCGCGGACAGCTCCCCG
Source organism: Paenibacillus caseinilyticus (assembly GCF_027533645.1). Taxonomy (GTDB): domain Bacteria; phylum Bacillota; class Bacilli; order Paenibacillales; family NBRC-103111; genus Paenibacillus_G; species Paenibacillus_G caseinilyticus. Next base: position 43,456 of record NZ_JAQAGY010000010.1, on the reverse strand, counting down.
GTCGAATCGCGCAGCGACTCCTGCAGGCCTGCCGCCGTCTCGTCCTGAAGCTCGAAGTGCTTCGTCAGTTCCTCTCTTTCCTCAAGCAGCATCTCTCTCAGCCGGTTCGTCTGCGTCTCGGACAAATGATTCATGGTTTGTCCCTCCTTCGGTGATTTCCTTCTACTTACCCCCGTTCCCGAAAGAGTGACGCAGGAGGATGAACAGGTTCATCCCCCGGCCTGGATGGAATTACGCCGTAACATGACGCTCTTGCACTTCAAGGGCGGGCCAGAAGCCGTTCCACTATCCGGTCGGCTGCCTTGGCCGTGGAGACCCGGAACAGGTCCGCTTCCCGGAATACATCCCTCAGCGTGCCATAGACGGCCTCCACCCGGTGGGCGGCTTCCTTGGCCGTGCCGCCTTCGAGGTCAACGGCCGTCGTAATGACGCCTCCCGCGTTGATGACGTAATCCGGCGCATACAGGATCCCGAGGGCCTCGAGCCGGTCCCCGTGCTCGGGCCGCTCCAGCTGGTTGTTCGCCGCCCCGGCCACGATCCGGCAGCGCAGCTTCGGCAGGCTGGCGTCATGGAGCACGCCTCCGAAGGCACAAGGGGCGAAGATATCGCAGGCTGCCTCGTAGATCAGGGCGGGACTCACGGGCAGGGCGCCGAACGAGGCTGCCGCATGACGGACCTTGGCATCGTCGGGGTCGGCGACGATCAAGGCTGCGCCGGCTCCGTGAATATAGCGGCACAGCGCCGTGCCGACTTTGCCTAGTCCCTGCACGGCGACGGTCCGGCCGGCGAGCGTATCCACGCCGAAGACCTCTTTCACCGAAGCCAGCATAGCGATGAACACTCCGTAAGCGGTCATCTCTGCCGTCAGATTGCCGGTGGCGCAGAGCGAGCCGGTCTGGTCAGTGACGTAGCGGGTCTCCAGCGCGACGCGGTCCATGTCCGCGACATCGGTCCCGAGATCCACTCCCGTGATGTAACGCCCCGCCATAGACTCCACGAACCGCCCGAAGGCCCGCATCCGCGCCTTCGACTTTTGCGTCCCCGGATCGCCGACAATGACGGCTTTGCCCCCGCCGTAAGGCAGTCCCGCCATGGCGGATTTGTAGGTCATGCCCCGTGCCAGGCGCAGCGCATCCGCCGCGGCAGCGGAGCCCGAAGCATAGGCGTGCATCCGGCAGCCGCCCAGGGCCGGCCCCCGCTGCGTGCTGTGGATGGCGATCACCGCCTGCAGTCCGCTGTTCGCATCCCTTGCGAATGACAATCGTTCGCAGCCGTAATTTTTCATTGCTTCGAGCATATCCATGGGAGTTCTCCCCTTCCGCAGTGGCCGGCCGGAGAGAAACTATTGGCAAGAGGGCCGCGCTTGTTATCAGCATATGCCTTCTCCATACAGGCGGTGCCAAGGGAGAATAGGGCCCTGAAGTCGTACAGCTCTTCCGATCCCTGCCAACGGCCAAAATACACGGCTTCGCCATCCTTGAAAGGACGGCGAAGCCGTGTATGAGAAATATAAGATTACAGGATTGAGCCCCGGTGAGATATAAATTCTTACTTGCGGCCGCTGCTATGGTGAACTCCCTGCTTACTGCCGGATAATAACTGCCGGATAAGATCCTTGTAAGAGATCTTCTTACAGGGCGGGCTTGCGCGCCCCGAAGGCGACGCAGTGCCCCTTCATCTGTACAGGCACCTCGCCGCGGTTAATAGAGAGATCCAGCGGCTCGATCTGTGCATGAAGCTCCTCCCAGCCAGGCACCGCATCGCGCAGCAGCGACAGCGCCTCGGACGATTTCAGTACCACTTCAATCAGCGTCTCGCGCTTCTCCCCCGTCCGCCGGTCGAACTCCTCGATGTCTGTGTTCATCAGCACGCATAGGATCCCGCCCGGCCTTACGCCGTCTGCCATTGCGCACACGGTTCTTCGCAGGACTTCCTCGGAACGGCAGTGCTCCATGGCTCCTGCGGCGAGGATAAAGTCGTAGGCTTCCCGGCCGATCGCGTACTCCCCAAGATCCGCCTGTTCGGCAGTCACCGCGTTCTCGGTGCCGTATCGGCGGCTGTATTCCTTCAGCTTCCCGAGTGCGGAGTCCAGTAGATCGACGCAATGGACCGAACCGCCGGCTCCGCCAACCCGCTTTGCCAGCGGAATGGCATTGCGGCCGACGCCGCTTCCGAGATCGAGCACCTGAAGCGGCTGTGAAGCATCCAGCTTCCCGGCCAGCTCGAGCACCAGCGGGATCGGTTCGCTGAGCCATGAGCCCTTTTGGTACAAGCCGACGTTCTTGTAATACTGCTCGTGATACTGCCGCTCGGCCTTGCGGATGCGCTTCAGTTGAACGGAATTCATAAGATCCCCCCCCCCATCTAACTGCAGGCGTATTTCTTGGTGCCTGCAGCCTTTCCTATGGAGCTTTACCCCGCCCGTCACCTAGTTGACGCAGTCAGCTTTTCTCGAAATTTTTGCGGATGCGCCCCAGGGAGAAATCAAGCGGGTCCTTGAGATCTGCCCCGCCCTTGAACTGTTCCACGAGCCGGTCGAGCCGCCCGGTCTGGTATCCGTAATCGTACAGGACGGCCGCTACGACGGACAGCCGCACCGAGCCCTCCATCCCTTCGCTGCCGCGCCGCATCATCCAGTCCATGAAGCGATGGTTCTCTTCCTCGACCGTCTGGGCTTCGTGGCTGTCCGGCTTTAGCTTGTCGTCGAATTTGAGCATGACATGCTCATGGTACTTGATCAGCCGCTCCAGGTGGTGGTCGAACACCTCGTCGATCTCCGGCGAACGGCCGGCTCCGAAGTAATGCTCCTCAATGACATCGAGCACCTCCGCCCCTTTCTCCATCGTATGCAGCATCTGCTTGTAGACGACGAGATGGCGCGAGCGGCTGTACTTGGCCCGCTTCAGCTTCTTCTGTTCTTCCTCGAAGAGGGAGTATTTGCCAGCCAGCGACTTCAGCGCCCCATCCAGGGCCTGCCTCTCCTCACGGAACACCGATTCCTTGATTTCGTCGGAGATCATCGTCCGCAGCAGCAGCGACATCTTCTGGAAGACGCTGTGAATCTGCGAGACGAACTGCACCTTCGGCTTCGGAGGAATGAAGAAAATGTTGACGAGGAATGCCGCCCCGATGCCGGTCAGCGACAGCAGGAACCGGTTGAGGGCGAAGTCCCACTGCCCCGATGCTTCCATCACGGCCACAACCGTGACGAGGGTGATGCCTATCGTTTCTTCCATTTTCATTTGAAGACAGATAAGAATGACCAGAATGCATACGATGCCGATCGCAATCGGTTCGTTGGAGAAGAAGTGCCCGGCCGCCAGGGCCAGCATGGCGCCCAGCAGGTTGGTCTGGAGCTGGTCGAGAAAATAGCGCCACGACCGGTAAATCGACGGCTGCATAGCGAAGATCGCCGCAACGGCCGCAATCACCGGAGGGGTGAAACCGAGCAGCATGGCGACATAGAGGGACAGGGTGACCGCTATCCCCGTTTTGAGCACACGGGCTCCCAAAGCCACAGCAATCACTCCTTCAAAGGGTACGAGTTTACATACAGCCCTTATCTTACACGGGTTCATCCCGATTGGCAAAAGAGGCCTGTTCCCCTTATTACCCACGAACGCGGCACCGCCCCATGGCAGCGTAAGAATAAGGCGTCCCGTTCCCCCGTCCCTATGCCCGGATAGCAGAAAAAAGGCTCCCGACCGTCAGGAACCCCTCTACTGTTCTTCATGCAGCATGCCCGATGATGTATTCGTCCGGCTTCATATTACCTGGCTTTATGGAAGCTTCTAAGGATGAGGCTGAGGATGAACACCAGCGCCACCGCACCAATTATGGCCGGTATGAAATAAAAGCCGCCAATGACAGGCCCCCAGTGGCCCAGCAATGCCGTGCCCACCCATGATCCGATAAAGCCTGCGATAATATTGCCGATGATGCCGCCGGGAATATCTCTGCCGGCAAGAGCTCCCCCCAGCCAGCCGATGATACCGCCGATAATGAGAGACCAGATCATTGCTCTTCCCCCTTTTCATGTGGTTCCTTTCATTATGGCGCATTCCCGCCCCCTTCAATCATCCTTATACTGGAATACATGTACCGGGTTCCAAGTCGCCCCGCCATGAATCGCTTAATCATGAATATTGGCTCGCTGAATATACTTTGGAGTGTCCATATCCCATTTCTAATAGGAAAGGAGTGATCCTGCGAATGACAGCCACGGGCCAGCCCGTCGATTACAGCTCCCCATCATTAGATTTATCGTTTGACTTAAGAACTTCCCCCTACTTCGTGAAGGACGACCGGAACTTCCTTCTGTATCAAACAGCGAAACAATTACCCGTCATGCAAGGCTTAAGCCTAGTCGATACCTATCTAAGCAGAGGGCATAGCATAGAGCCACATTGGCACCCCAATGCGAACGAACTTATCTACACGATTGAGGGTGAGATCGTCGAATCCATCTTGAACCCCTTTACCCTTGAACTGCTTAATTACCGTCTCGGCCCCAGGCAATCGGTATATATTCCGCAAGGATGGTGGCATTGGACCCTTGCAGTTTCGGAGCATACCCGCTTCGTGGTTACGTTTGACCATAATAAATTCGAGATCGTGTATGGGTCCGATATCCTGAGGATTACGCCTCCTGAGGTGCTTCAGGCAGTATATGGCATCAATGCCGGCCAATGGGCCGAAGTCACCCATCCGATCGATCAGACCGTTATCATAGGCCCGCCGGAGCCGAATTCCAAAGAGAAGCGATGGCGGATAGGAACAGACGAGTGGTCATCCCCCCGTCATATCGACATATAGATTTTTTATTAAATTGGCGGCCGTATCCCTATGCATCTGAGGGAGCGGCCGCCATGGTTTTTTATCAAGTATGAACCGCCCGGGTCAACGGAAACAATAGGAGATATGGCCTTTACGGAAGGAAGTTGACTTATGCCGAATATCATCTGGTACTATGGGTTGATTGTCATCGGGACAGCCATTGCCGGCTATACTGTGTATCGAAAAGGGAACGCGGCGGATGTGTTCACTTATTTTTTGTTCACGACGGCTTGGACATGGGTAGGCGAAGCCGTCGTGCTGTTCGTATTTAATGCTTACGCCTATAAACCCGGACTTTATACGGATCCTTTCCAAGAGAATATTATCGGCCATATGATAGCCAATTCGACATGGGCGTCGACCGCGGTATGGGTGCTGTATTTTCAGCCGTCCTACCTTCGGATTGGATTGATTGCCGCCGGGTTTATGCTGACCGAGGAAGTGTTTCTTAGATCCGGCTCCTATTCCCACTATTGGTGGGGCACTTATATGACCGGTATCTGCATCTTTATTTTTATGGCTGTCATGAAGAAGTGGTACATCCTTTTACATGAAACCGAACGCCAATCCCCGCGGATCACCGTCTTTTGGACGATCGCCTGGGTCATTTTGCAGACTCCGACAAGCGTGCTGATGCTTTTCGACAACCAATTTTTCCGTGTGTATTGGACCGCGAACCTTTACAGGGACAGCACGTTATTCAGCGGCTTTTTATACCACGTGCTGGCGGCTTTTATCGTAATCTTCTTTATGTACGTGCCCAAAAGTAAATACTGGAAGGCGGCGCCCTTTTTGATCCTGGTATGCGGCGATATCCTCCTGTGGAACGCCGGAGTATTGATTTTATACAACGATTGGAAGTTGATTGATTTCATCTGCATTCGCGCGGCAAGCCTGCTGCTGATATACCTGCTTGAACAATTCACGTTGAACCGGATTCGGGTAGCCAACCCGGCTAAAGGATCATCAATTCCATCCAAGGCCGGGGACTAGCATTCCATCATTTCAGGTAAATTCGGAGCTGTCCCTCCGGCGTCACTTGGGCGAGCAGGACGTCCTCCCGGCGCAGCAGCGAGAAGACGGATATCGATACGACACCCACCCATAAGGAAACCGTATGATTAAACATCATTTATCTTTTTTCGTCCCCATTGATACCTATGGTATTGTAACAGCGAATGTAACGATTAATCTCTCGTTCCAAATCAGCCAGTGTTGTACAGTTTCGGCTTTTCACATGATCTTTAAGATGCCAAAGAAGAACTCTTTAGGAGCATTATCCCAGCAGTTGCCTCGTCGTGACATGGACTGTCCAAGGCCCTTCATTTTCAATAATTGCTGGTACGTTGGACTCGTGTAGTGGCTCACTTGATCCAAAAGGATGTACGCATCCTTATGGAGCTTCAATCGACGCTGCCTCATTAACGATTGGACGGTGTCTGTAGCAAGGGTCAAATGGAGGGTGGTGGAGAAGTTATGGGCAAGCAATTCGCCTGTGGATGCACCCAAAATGGTCGACAAATAAGCCGTCTGCGACTTGCCATACGGGAGATAGGTGATGTCGGTGAGCAGCGCAAGTCCAGGAACATTCTTGTTGAGGTCCCTCTGTAGCTCATTAGGAACGGTGCGATGCTCGAGTGTAGCCTTCACCATCCGCCGATACGAATTGGCGCGTCGATGGGGACATACAAGGGTAAACTTTTTCAACAAGTCGTTTGATTCGATTGAGGTTGTACACCGTGCCATACTCGTGTTCCAAAATCATTTTGATGGAGCGCGAGCCTTTCTTGAATCCTCTTCGATGAAATGCTTTCGTTAACAAGGCCACCGGCTTGTTCATCTCTTTGCTTACGTTCCTCGCGTTTACCAGCAGATAAAAGGTAGTTGTATAAGCCTGAGCGTGAGACGTCAAGGAGCGCTCGTCATGCGTTCAAAGCCTTGTTTAATCGCGCCTTGAATAAGTTCGAACCGTTCACTAGGTTTTCTCCGTTTGCTAACAGCCTCCTTTCGCTCCTGTCTAACTCTTTCACGTATTCCAGTTGTGCCTCCAGCAGCTTAATCTTCGCTTCCTGTTCGCAATAATCTCATCGGGTGATAGCGTTGGTTTCAACGGACGTAGGGCTGTTCTTCGCGTGAGTCCGCCAATCCAGTGATTCCGTCTTTGTCACCCGGCGTCACGCCGGTCGATGCCCTGAGCCGGCTGAAGGCCCATGCGGAGGAGCCCGTCTACTTCCACACGGACCATCATTGGACGGCGGACGGCGCTTATTACGGTTATGCGGCCTTCATGGAAGCCCGGGGGCTGCAGCCGCTGCCGCTGTCGTAGTTCGAGAGGGGCGAAGTGTCCGGTTTCCTTGGGACACTTTACTCCGCGACCCTGAACAGGAATCTGCACTGCACAAGGCGCCCGATCGGATGGTCTATTACAAGCCCCGGGGGCAAGCGAATATACAGGGCAGAATGCCGGTGCGCTGAAGCTGGGCCTGATCGATCTGAACCATGCGAAGAAAAAAACAAATACCGTCTGTTCCTGAGCGGGGACCGGCCCTGGCGGCGGATCTCTACCGCAGCGAACAAAGACAAACGGCTTGCCGTAATTAAGGACTCCTACGACAATGCATGATTCATTTTCTCATCCCCCACTATGGGGGAATCTATGTGATCGACCCCCGGCAGTTCCCGCGCACGATGATAAAACTTTAAAAAACAGGCTGTCGAACCTGCAGGCAGCATCAATAAGCCCGGCCGGGACCCCACGGTCCAGCTGGGCGAAAATAATTATTTAGGTAGCTCTAGTTGGTAAAATAACTTGATTTTCAATTATGTCACAGGAGTATAAGCACACAATCTTTCTTTTGTACCAAAGTATTTACTCCTAAAACTATTAAGATCTTAAAACTATATCACTATATTTATTTGTAATTTTAATAATTATTGGTAATTATTTACTAATTTGTCTGCTCTTCATATGTCTTTTTTTGTCATGCAGTAGACGAAATTGAATTACATATTTAGTATTTTTGTACCTTAATTTACCATTTTATTTTTAGTAATTTATTCATGAGCAGTCATTGAATGAACACTTGCTGCTACAATCTCACCTGATAAGCAAAAGGAAAGGAGGCATGTCTCTATGTTTAAAAAAATCAACATCAATCCAAATGAAGGCCTCAAAGATAACGGGGGCGGGGGCGGTGGAGACGATAAGGATCATTGCTACTTTTGTGACACGGGAGATTGGTGCTCTTCTTGCGACGCTGCAGACTTCTGTATTTTCTCCGATACTTAATTGCTAAGTTATTGAAAGGAGGTGAAAGAAATGTTCCAAAAGGTAAATGCCACTGCCGTAAATCCTAACGATGGGCTTAAATCGGATTGCGCTCATACGGACCATTGTTATTTCTGCGACACTGGTGATTGGTGCTCTTCTTGTGATGCTGCGGACTTTTGTGTTTTCTCTGATACTTAGTAGATGATTCAATTTAGAAGGTAGAGGGGCTGTAGTATTCACGACGCCCTTCTATCTTCTACAACTGTGCAATAGACTTTATAGTAATCTCGCCGTTCCCAAATTTTATAAAGAGAATGGTTGAAAAGAAAAATAGGAGGAAAAAATATGCAGAACGCTACATTGGAATTCTACCCCAATCGTATTTTTAGGAATAGTGGTAAAGTGTATTATTATAATATTCTTACCAATGGTCTTTTTGAAATTGACGATGATACTTTAAGTTTCATTAAGGCAGCTGGTAAAAAGCCGTTGGAAGATGTGTACGCCGAAATGTCAGATAAATGGACGGGCGAGTTTATGGATACATTAATACAAGATATGAAGGACTCAATGGTCATTAAGACCCCAGAAAATTCCAATAATATTAAAGCTATAAGAAATAATAAGCCTCAACCATCGCATGCTGTTTCTTCTTTAATATTGTTTATGGTACAAGAATGCAATTTGCGATGTACATACTGTTATGCCGGCGACGGTGAATATAACGATAAAGGAAGAATGTCGATAGATGTAGCCAAGGGTGCAGTTGATTATCTAATTAGAACAAGTGGTGAAAGAAAAGATTTATATTTAATCTTTTTTGGAGGAGAACCTCTTTTAAACTATAATTTAGTAAAAGAAACAGTCCTATACGCGGAACAACAAGGTCAAATCCATAATAAAAGGTTTTCATTTTCTATGACAAGCAATGGTACTTTAATAACAAGTGAGATAGAACAATTTATCATAGAACATAAGATTGGTGTTCAAATCAGTATTGATGGAGATAAAGAAACCCATGACCATAATAGATTTTATAAGGGTAGAGTGGGATCATATGATAAAATAATAGAAAAAACAGAAGGATTGAGAAAAAAACGTCTTCTTAGCGCAAGAGCAACCGTTACAAATAAACAATTAAACTTATCACATACTTTTGAACATTTGACCCAGCTGGGTTTCAGGAATATAGCAATGTCGCCAGCTGCAGCAATGTTAACAAATGATGATTATAAAACATTAATTAAAGAAAATTTAAAACTAATAAAGGAATTCGAAAATCTAATTAACGAAGGTAACTTTGAGAAAGCTGTAAAAATGAAGAATGTTTTAGGTTACCTCCAAAAAGTAAATGGTGGGCAAACCAGCACTTACTTTTGCGGTGCCGCTACAAACATGTTGGCAGTAGATATTCATGGGTCGTTATATCCATGCCATAGATTTGTTAGTGAAAAAAATTACTCCCTTGGCGATATTTACCGCGGCACTTCAATTAAGTATGATAACTTTTTGGATGAAGTTCACGTTGAAAGCAGGAGTACCTGTACCTCCTGTTGGGCAAGAAACTTATGTACAGGTGGATGTCACCATGAAAACTACGTTGCCAATGGTACAACGCAGACTCCGGCTGAAAACTATTGCAAATTAACACGCGCTGTATTTCAAGAAATTATCTATTTATATATGAGGTTAACTGAAGAACAAAAGAACAAGCTTTTCCGTTCAAAGAAAAAAGAAGAATTACAACCAACATCATAAAATATATTAATTCACTTTGCACTTGATTGCTCAAATTCAAGTGCAATTGCTGTTACATTAACATAAGGTAGTTTTGAGATTAAATTGTGAGGTCATACATGATCACTTCCTTTTTATTAAAATACATCCCCCCTCTAAAGAAACGCGTTCTCTTTATCATTGTTCTCATAGTAATAGATATGTTTGCTCTGTTATATCAACCATATCTAATAAAAAACATAGTTGACTCAATATCTGCAGGCAAGTTATCCGCAGACTCCCTACGGATTAATTTGTCCCTTTACTTCAGTCTAATAGTAACTCATATCCTTTGTGGCAGCGGTCGTGATTACTTACTTGCATACCTTAGAAATAAGATTAGATTAAAAGTGCGAAACGATTTGTATTACAAAATGATTTCCACTAAAGATAAACTAAACATAGGCCAATCGATCACAACAGTACTAAACGACGTAGACTCCGTAATTAATTTTATTACCGGAGCCCTTGTTATCGTTCTTACTGACTCATTATTTCTAGTCATATCATTAACTATATTATTTAACATGAACCCCAAACTTGCGTTTTTGTCTTGTTGTTTTTTTCCAATCTATTATATCATCTACGCCCTTACAAAGAAAAAAAGCTATCAACTGAGTATGAATTTAAAAAAACAAGCGGGTAACGTATCAGATACGCTCCAAAGTGGACTGCGGACAAGGCGGTTAGCTCAACTTCACAATAGAAAAAAAAAGCATCTTCTTATATTCTATCGTGAATTAAAAAAATTTATGAAGCTTGAGTTACAATTGTCGTTATTTCAAAACATTCTAAATTATGGTCGATATGCTATTTCTGCAAGCGCCCCTTTTATTATATTATATGCGGGAGGATTATTATTAATTCATCAGGAGATTTCCATAGGCCAGCTTGTTGCCGTATTCTCTTATTTATATATCATATTCAAACCGTTATCCCGACTGACCCAAGTGAATATTAACTTTCAATCAACATTAGCCTCCTTAACGCGCATAAATTCTTACCCAGATTCATCTGCTGACCCTAGTAAAAAGTTTGCTATGAAAAAATGGAATAACTATATTTCATTCCACAATGTTTCTTATGAAAATGAGTCAAGTTTAATCATTAAAAATCTTAGTTATACCATTCCAAAAGGTCATTTTGTCGGTATTGTGGGTGAAAATGGATCTGGAAAAAGCACTTTATTACGAATGTTACTGGGAGAAGTGAAATGTTCAACTGGGTATATAACATACGACGGAATACCAGTGGATGAAATTGAAACAACAACTCTTTATAGGGATATTGCTGTAGTTCCACAGGAAATTAACCTAATAGAAGGAAGCATATATGAAAATATAGCTTATGGATGTCCTGGAGCACCGCCCAGTACAGTCTTTGAAGCCGCCAAACTAGTGGGTTTAGAAGAAATCATTCAACGTTTGCCAGAAGGATACGACACTTGGGTTAACGAAAATTCACTAGAGTTATCCCAAGGCCAAAAACAAAGAATTTCTATAGCAAGGGCATTACTGAAAAAAGCGAGCATTCTTATATTGGATGAGCCCTCCTCTTCCCTTGATCCAGAATCAGAGTTAATTATTAACTCATTATTAAAGCAATTAAAAGATGCTCAATGTACTATCATTTTGGTAACTCACCGTTTTAGTCCGCTTCTTTCAGCAGATGCGATACTCGTCCTGGAGAGGGGACGACTTGTGGAAGAAGGTACCCACCATACGCTCATTTCTCAAAATGGTGTTTACCGTAAGTTATTTATGCACCAATCGGAACCAAGCGGTTTTATGAACGAGAATGAAAAATATAGTCTTCTGGGAGAGAAATTATAGTATGGAGTATATTTTGAAGACCTGCCATTTAAGCAAATCTTTCGGGCAAACCCAGGCAGTTCGAGATATAAATATAAACATCAAGGAAGGAGACATTTACGGTCTTCTTGGTAATAATGGAGCAGGTAAAACGACAATAATACGAATGATTCTGGGACTTATTACACCCACAAATGGTGAAGTTTTGCTATTCGGTAAAAATATACAGTCCCAGCGGTCGAGTTACTTAAGAAATATAGGAGCAATTATTGAATATCCTGGTGCCTACGAAAACCTATCGGCAATAGAAAACCTGCAGCTACATCAAAGGTTGATGGGTGGGGTCAGTAACGAACGCGTTGATGAAGTCCTTCATTTAATTGGACTTGAACATGAGAGAAGTAAAAAGGTTAAAGATTTTTCACTGGGGATGAAGCAACGGCTTGGCATTGGAAGAGCGCTTCTCCACGAGCCTAAGTTTCTTATCTTGGACGAGCCCACCAATGGCTTGGATCCAATGGGCATTAAAGAAATACGAAATTTGATTATATATCTAGCTCAACATGATAAGGTGACAATCATGATATCAAGCCACATCCTGAGCGAAGTGGAACAAATGGCAACAAAAATCGGAGTTATTAATAAAGGTGTACTGGTGGAAGAGGAAGATCTTCACTTACTTCGAGAACGCAGCAGTCATTTTATAAGAATCTTTACGAAGCAAGTTAAGGAAACTGCCATACTTCTTCAAACCCATTTTGCTATGTCCCCTATATTATATTGTTCTGAAGAATTTATAGATATTAAGGGGGGATATTACGAAAACTCAAGTATTATAAATAAACTTGTGCAAGAAGACATAAAAATTGATGAGTTTCATAACAAAAAAGAAACTCTAGAAGAATATATCCTCAAGAAGATCGGGGGTGACTCTCGTGTCTAGCCTAATCAACATCACTGTTACCGAGTGGCTAAAGTTAAAAAAAGCAAAAATATTGTGGATTCTGCCGACTAGTGTATTGATTCCAAACTTACTTACATTTTCAATGTATGCCTTTAATCCAAAATACCCCAACGTATTATGGGACGATTACTTTGTCTTGACTGAAATGATGATTAACATGATGGTAGCAATCGGCCTGTACAACATTTTAACAGGATACATTTTTTCAAGGGAATATCAAGAAGGTACGGTTCAGTATTTGTTTATCTATCCTTACAGCCGAGAATTATTTTTAATCGGGAAGCTATTGCTGCTTTTTTGCATGATTCTTGCTACTATTGCTGCCTCTTTTCTTCTCACAATAATCACTGGGCTACTCCTAAAACACGAGCTGCTTACTTGGGCAATCATAACCAAATACCTTGTAGTTTCTCTCCTTATGGTCATACTTCATTTTGCGCTGGTACCCATTGCGGCAAGCATTAGTATCTTCCGAAAACATCTGGTGTCAACGGTAATATTTAGCGTTTCGGTTATGCTGCTCAATCTTATCTTAGTAAACACCCCTTTAGGGATTTTTTTTCCTTGGAGTATTCCTAATCTTTTTAGCCCTCATGAGAACGGAAGATCTATTGTGAATTATCCTATTGGTATTGCAACTATAACGGCAACCTTTGTCATTGGCATATTCTTATGCATAAAAGCTATAAAAAAAGATGTCTCATAACTATTTGTTAGTAACATTACCGGTCTTTCTTCATGCCCATTTCTCATAAGAGCCTAATTTGATACATAGCCCGGTGAGATCTAAAAACTCACCGGGCTTTCATAATTTCCTACACTAATGGAACCATACCCTGCTCGATCCAAGTTTCCCGGGTGGGGCCGTAGATATCCGGCACCCGCAGACCCGCCTGCCGCATCAGCACCGTCATCTGTCCCCGATGGTGCACCTCATGCTGGATCACGATCCGCAGGGTCAGGCCGTTAGGCCACTGCTCCCCGTACATATCCACGAGCTTGGAGAGATCCGCATCGGTCCACTGGGCTTGTACGGCTGCCAGCATGGAAGCGGATGCCTTGCGGTACGTATCGGCAATGAAGGCTGCGGAGGCCGGAGCCTGCTCCTCCCCTTCCGGCGCCGGGAATTCGAGTCCCGTACGCGATAGCATCTCGTGTATCGTAGTGGTGATGTGCCATCCGATCTGGCCCAGGCTGCGGTAGTCCGGCGCAATTCTCTGTTGAAGGGAACTGTCGGTAAGCGCATCCAGGATGCGCTGGGTGGAAGCGGATTCGTTCTGCCATGAAGCGGCGAATTCAGACACAGTCTTAAACATAAAGCGGATAACCTCCTAATAGATGGTTGGTTACGGGTCCCAAACCCGTATATGTCCCTATCTTATAATGGCAACCCTGACAGCCTTATGTCAGCGATGGTTCGGCGGACAATATTTCTTGGGCAGATGTGGAAAGATAGTAACGAATTTCTTTCGCCGATGGCGCTACAGGAAAGGGACGCGGGACCATGCTCAATAAGTCGATGATTTCTCCGAACCAGCTGCTGGCCATGATCATCCTCTTCGAGTTCGGCACCGCTCTGGTCATCCGGATCGGAGGGGGTGGCCAACCCGGCTAACGGATCATGAATTCCATCCAAGGCCGGGGACTAGCATTCCATCATTTCAGGTAAATTCGGAGCTGTCCCTCCGGCGTCACTTGGGCGAGCAGGATGTCCTCCCGGCGCAGCTTCCGCTCCGCAAGCATCCCCTGCAGCCAGCCGGTGTCCTTGCCCACGGCGCTCAGGTGCTTCTCCATAATCCGTCCGTCGATGATACAGGACACCGGCGTGCCGTCCGGGGCCGGATCCAGACCCAGCTGTTCGGGAGTTACCGGGCGGAGACGGCCTTTCTTCTGCAGCGAGATCGTTCCGTCCGTTTCAAAATAGGCCGTCTCGACCTCCTCGATCGAGAAGCTGTCCTTCTTGCGCAGAAGCATCAGCAGATCGTTCACGGTCAACCGCGACCTTCTCATCGCCTGCACCTGGATCTCGCCATGCTCTATAATCAGCTTCGGCTTGCCCTGCAGCAGATTCCTGGCTGTGGCGCTCTTCAGACTTATATAATCGGAGAGCAGCACCAGAAGCGAGAAGACGGATATCGATACGACACCCACCCATAAGGAAACCGTATGATTAAACATCATATTCCCGCCGATGGCACCGAAGGTGACACCTGCCACAAAATCAAAAAAGGTCATGTGCGAGATCAGCTTCTTGCCTATGATCCGCGACCAGACCAGCAGTGCGGCAAAGGCAACGGTAACCCGCAGCAGCTGAAGCGCAAAGTCCATTGCTTCTCCCTCCTTCTGCGGCGGCCGGGCGGCCCTTCCCCTCCGGTTCAAAGGCCAAGCCGGTTCCTTCCTATCCGCGATTCCTATATATGGATAGCATTCGCATAACGAAAGGGGCCTATGCGCCTTCAGGACCAAGCGAAACAAGTGAACGATGCAGCCGGGAGCTCCTTTACTCTTTGATCTTCTCAAACTGGGCATCGTACAGGCGGAACATCGTCTTATAGCCGGATTCGTCGATCTTGATCCCCACATCGAGGCGGCCCGTGATCTTAAGCGGCCCCTGGGTGTACCTCAGCTTCACATCGTCCGGAACGTAGACGATCATGATCTTGTTCCAATAAGTTTCATCCCCATTGTCGAACGGGCATTCCGCACCCGGCTTCGGAATCAGCAGGAACCAGTTCTTCTCCATGGAGAGCACCTCGCCCATGTAGCCCTTGATCTCAACGGACTTGCCGTTCAAATCCCAGAATTTGTTCGACGGCGTCTTCTGCTCCTCGTTGTCGAAGAATTCATCCCAGCTGACCACGGGCGGGCCCGAAGTGTGCGCGGGAGCCGCCTTAGTGGCTTCCGCCGCTGCGGCCGGCTGAGCCGCGGCTGCGGGCTCGCTCCCGGCGGCCGCGCCCTGCGGCGCCGTCTCCGGCGCGGGCTGCGCCGCTCCCGCCGCTGCGGCCGGCTGAGCCGCGGCTGCGGGCTCGCTCCCGGCGGCCGCGCCCTGCGGTGCCGACTCCGGCGCGGGCTGCGCCGCTCCCGCCGCTGCGGCCGGCTGTGCCGA
Organism: Paenibacillus caseinilyticus; assembly: GCF_027533645.1. Taxonomy (GTDB): domain Bacteria; phylum Bacillota; class Bacilli; order Paenibacillales; family NBRC-103111; genus Paenibacillus_G; species Paenibacillus_G caseinilyticus. The sequence continues at coordinate 27,692 of NZ_JAQAGY010000010.1, read as the reverse complement.
AGCTGCGGGCTCGCTGCCGGCGGCTGCGCCCTGCGGTGCCGTCTCCGGCGCGGGCTGCGCAGCTCCCGCCGCTGCGGCCGGCTGTGCCGCGGCTGCGCCCTGCGGCGCTGCGGCCGGCTGAGCGTCCCCGAACGAGCCGCGTGCTCCCGGCACCTCGGCGGCCGACTGTGTACCGCCGGCCTTCCCGCAGGCCGTCAGCAGTATGCAGCCGCACAGCACTGCATAGGTAAGCTTTTTCATCAAGATCAGCTCCATCTCAAGATTAAGTTAACTCACGCTTACGATCTGAATAACTGCAGCGGGTCCGCCCGGTACACCCGGGCTGCGGGGCCGAGCGAAGCAGCCGCCCCGATGAGCAGCGTCCCTGCGGCAAGCCACCCTTCGCCGCTCTGGAATGTCAGACCCGCCACATGAATACCCGAGAACTCGAACATCGCTCCGGCGCCAAGGAAGCTGCCGACGTGGCCGATGAACAGCCCCAGCACGAGACCGATGGCCGTAATCAGCAGCCCTTCGCCGAGCATCGTGAACCAGATGAACGATGCCGGCTTGCCGATCAGCCGCAGCAGCCCCGCATCCTTGCGTCTCTCTCCCGCTGCCGCCACGAGCGACAGCAGCACGGAGATCGCCGCAAGCAGCACGCAGAGCAGCGAGACGATATTCAGCAGGGCGGAGCCCTGATCGACTAGGTTCACGACATCGGCTACCGCCTTGCTCGTATAGACCGCCTGTACGTTGTCCAGCTTGTCATAGGCGAGCTTCAGTGACTGGGCGCCTCCGATGGACCTCGGCTTCACGAGTACGGCCGTCACCTCCCGGTGCTCCTGCGCTGCGGCCCCATGCACCTTCCACGCATAATCCACCGTAGTGAACACGGCCCGGTCGTCGGCACTGTTGAGGGACGGGAGAATGCCGACGACATGGTATACGAACGAAGCATGCGCATCGCTCTCGTGTCCGGCTCCGGCTTTTTCCTCGCCGTCTGCATGCCCCGCCTCTTCGCCGGTTTCCCCTTCGTGCGCTTCCTCATCCGCATGCCCTTCTTCCTCGTCGCCATGGGTGTCCACCAGTCCGTGGCCCCCCTTGAACGTGTCGCCTACACGGACACCGAGCTCCTTGGCCGCGTGCGCTCCGATCACCACCTCGCCGGAAGCGGCGTACAGCCTGCCCTCGGCAAGCTTGCGGTCGCCGTAGCGCTCAGGAAAGTAGCCGGGCTCGATGCCGACAATCGGATAGCCGTTGTAATTGTCTCCCGTCGTCAACGCATAGGCGGCGGCCGTCTCCTTCTCTTGGGCCAGCTTCTCGAACACCGCGTATGGAATATTGCCCGTCGGCGCATCGACATGGTAGAACGTGTTCAGCACGAGCTGGGTCTCGCTTCCGTCCGCTCCGACCACCAGTTCGAAGGGACCGTAACCCTTGGCCGCCCCCTCTTCGATTCCCGCCTTCACAAGCAGCAAGAAGACGAGCAGCCCGACCGTCAGCGCCACAGATAGAATCGTCAGCAGCGACAGCATCTTACGGTGCAGCAGATTGCGCCACAGCAGCATGATCACAGCGCCACCTCCTCCTTCTCACGGACAGGCGGCCGATCCGCTGCAGGAGGCACCAGCGTATTCAGCTCGCCGATATGGACCGTACGGGAGAAGGAGCGGGCCAAGTGCAGGTCATGCGTCACGGTGACCAGGGTGCCCCCTTCCTTCTCGCAGAGACCGAGCAGCAGCTTCATCAGGGCGCCTGCCGTCTCCACATCCAGTGAGCCTGTCGGCTCGTCGGCCAGGATCAGGGGCGGCCGGTTGATCAGCGCGCGGACGATCGCCACACGCTGCTGCTGTCCCCGGGAGAGCTGCGCAGGCCTATGGCCCATCCGGTCTGCCATGCCGGCGGCTTCCATCCACTCCCGGATGCGCTCCCGCTTCTCTTTCTTGGCCATACCTGTTGGCAGGACCAGCTCCACGTTCTGCTGCGCCGTCAGGGAAGGGATCAGGTGAAAATCCTGGAAAATGTATCCGATCTTCTCCGCCCTGAACCGGTCCCGGGCGCGTCCGGACAGCGCTTGGACCGCCTGGCCGTCGACCCGAACCTCTCCGGTGTCCGGCGTTCCAATGCCGCTCAGCAGATGCAGCAGCGAGCTCTTGCCGCTGCCGTTCGGGCCGATCAGCGCTATACGTTCACCGCGCGAGACTTCCCACGCGGGAATATTCAAGATGGGAAGCGTGCGGCCGTTCACCGCGAACGCTTGGGTCACCCCGCTCAAGACAATCATGCGGTCCGCCGTATTCTTGCTATGTACTGTATTCATGCCATTCATGCCATTCTTCCCCCAAGTCCTTCATGAGAGTTCCCTTGCTTCCTAGTTCCACTGCCCGGCTCATAAATAGCAACAGGAGAACCGCGGTTCTCCTGTCTCGTTACCTATTCATAGGATGCGCTCATAGGTTGCTTCTTGCGTCAGACCATTCATTAGGGACGTTTATTGCAGAACCAGACGCTCGGACAGCGAATCCCACGTCATCTTCAAACCGGCCAGGCTGTTGAACGCCTCCAGCGGAAGATAGAGGGTCCCGTTATCCACATTCGCCGCATAAGCACTCTCTGCGCCGTTCTGCTGGACTTTGCCCGTCTCCACGTTCACGAGCAGGGTTTGGCTGCCTTTGCTCAGCTTCACGCTGCGGGAGGCTTCGTCCCAGGCCACGACTGCGCCCAGTCTCTCGGCAAGCGCCTTCGCCGGATAGAGTACCGCACCCTCGCGGGTAATTTTGAACTTCGGATACACGTACTTCGACTGCATCTCTGCCGATACGGCTGCGAGGTCCACACCGATCATCGCCGCGCTGGCCTTGGCGATCTGGGTGTTGTCGATGTTGCCTTTCACCTGATCGGCGATCGGACCGTAGGCCCAGACGCCTACGTCTACGGCAGAGTGGCCGTGTCCCGACCAGCCGATGAGCAGCCGCTTCGCGACGACATTGTTGTACGCGCCTTCGCGCTGGTAGGAGGAACCGTCGCCCGCGAGGATGAACTGGGCTTCCTCTTCCGACAGATCCGTGATCCAGGTGTTGTCCGCAACGACCTTCTTCACGTCATCCGCCGTAACGGCCTTATTCAGCAGCGGGATGAGGGCTTCGGAGGACTTCTTCTGCTTGTCCCACAGATCGATGTTCAGCTCGTAGATATTGTCGCGGGAGAGCGACAGACCGCCGGTTTCGTGGTCGGCTGTAATGACGACGGAGGTATTGCCGTCTTTCTTGGCAAAATCCATCGCAACCTTCACTGCCGCATCAAAGTCGATCACTTCCTGCACGGCCGTCGGGAAATCGTTGGCGTGGGAGGCGTGGTCGATCCGGCCGCCCTCGATCATCATCGCGAAGCCCTTGTCGCCAGTCGAGAGGAGCTCCAGCGCTTTGCTCGTCATGTTCGCCAGGCTTGGAATCGAAGCGTCTCGGTCCGGCGTATAAGCCACGTGGGAGGAGCCGAAGAGACCGAGCGCCTTGCCGCTCTTCAGCGACTGCAGGCCTTCTGCGTTCTCCACGATCTGGTAGCCCTTCGCCTGGAATTCAGGCAGCAGGCTCTTGTCGGTCCGTTTGCCCTTCTCGTCCTTCGTCACGAAGAACTGCTTGCCGCCGCCGAAGAGGACATCTACGCCGCTGTCGAGGTACTGCGAGGCGATCGCGCTCTCGTTGTCCCGGTTGCGCACATGGGAAGCGAATACCGCCGGCGTCGCGTGGGTGATCCGGGCGGTGGTGACGAGGCCCGTCGCTTTGCCGCTCTTCTCCGCCGCTTCGATCACGGAAGCGAACGGCTTCGATGCGTCTTCATTCGATACGGAGATGCCCGCGTTATACGTTTTGTTCCCTGTCGCAAAGGCCGTACCGGCCGAGGCGGAGTCCGTTACCGCACCGGACACAACTTTGCCGCCGTCTTCCCCGCGGTCGGCATATGTTGTCGCTTGTCCGACATAATAGCTGTCGAGGTTCAAATGCTCCTGCTTCAGCTTGGATTTGGAATAGTAGCGTGCCGCCGTCACTTGAGCCGGCCCCATGCCGTCGCCGATGAGGACGATCAGATTTTTGGATGCAGGCCCTTTGGCCGGTACTGCTGTATTCGCCGTGTCGCCGGCTGCCGTGGAGATGCCTGCGGGTATCATGGACAGAATCAAGCTGGATGCTACCATGCCTTTAACGATGTTCTTCTTCAAGTGAATCCCTCCAGAAATCAATTCGTTATGTATACCTTGTAAAGGTAAAGCATGACGATTCGGAGAAGATCAACCGATTGTAAATTTAGCATTAAGATTATCGGATTTTGTAAATTAAGAAGCATAATTATGGAATCTCGTTCCAGACCTTCCATCATTCTCATAAGAAAAACGCCTTTCGGCGTCCTTTAGCATCTCTGCGTGTCCCTCCATACGTTGGTGCACGGCGAGGGAATGGGTATGGGGTTCCAGCCGCTGTTAAAGTCCTGTGGACATGCTTGGCTCCTACCTTACCGAGAACAAAAACAAGGTGGAAAACAAGCTCCACCCCGAAATTTTATAAATGATCGAGCCCTGGTGAGATATACATTCTAGTATTTTCAAAAGAAAAGCGCCGCTCCATAAAGAAGTGACGCTACCGCTGACCTCCTCCGCACTGGAAGGGATCGTCAGATTCGGATTCGATACATACAACGGCTGATAGACAGAGTGAATGTGAAGACGGGCCACGGGAACGGGCTAGCTGCAGTATTCCATGGGCCCGGCGAACGGGCTCTATGGAAGCAGCCGGGCGCCGGACTCCGGTGCCTCTATGGAGGGGATGGCGGCCCCGCTGCCGCCCTACTGCTTCTGGTGCTTCTTGATCAGATTCATCTTCAGCTCCCATGCTGCCGGGCTGAGGTCGATCGGATACCGCTCGGGATTCAGCTTGCGCATGTACTCGGGCCAGAACATCCCCAGCCTCGAACGGTGATACGTCCGGATCTCTTCGGGCTCCGGAAGCGCATAGACCTGCTGACCGTCCCGGAACACTTCCTTCAAGAGCGGCTGCGCCTCATAGTCCTCCACGATCTTCGAGAGGTACGGGTGAACCGGATCGAACAGGTTGAGCGGGAGCCCCTTCACCATGTCGTCTTCGTGCTTCAGGGCAATATAATCGGCCTCCGCCTTGCCCGTCTTCCTGTTGACGATCCGGTACGTTTCCTTCAGCCCCGGCGTCGTCATCTTCTCGGGATTGCCCGAGATCTTGATCACCGGCACGATTTCGCCGCCGCTCTCGCGGGCGACCAGCTTGTATACTCCGCCAAGCGACGGCTGGTCGGCCGAAGTGATGAGCTGGGTGCCGACCCCCCACGAATCGATGGCAGCCCCCTGCGCCTTCAGGTTGAAGATGATGTTCTCGTCGAGATCGTTCGACGCCGTGATCTTGACATAAGGCAGACCCGCCTCGTCCAGCATCGCCCGGGCCGCCTTCGACAAGTAAGCGAGGTCTCCGCTGTCCAGACGCACCGCCTGCATGCGCTTGCCCTGGCTCTCCATCCGTTTCGCCGTCCGGATCGCATTCGGGATGCCGCTCTTCAGCGTATCGTATGTGTCGACGAGCAGCGTCACCTGGTCGGGCAGCGCGGCCGCGAACCGGTCGAACGCTTCCTCCTCCGTCGCATGCCCCTGCACCCAGGCATGCGCATGCGTGCCTTTGGCCGGAATGCCGAAGCGCATGCCTGCGCGCAGGTTCGACGTAGCGTCGAAGCCGGCCAGGTACGCCGCTCTTGCCCCCCATACGGCAGCATCCGCCTCCTGCGCCCGTCGCGTGCCGAATTCAAGCAGCACGTCTCCCCCGGCCACCTGCCGGATCCGGGAAGCCTTCGTTGCGATCAGCGTCTGGTAGTTGAGGAAGTTGAGCAGCGCCGTCTCGATCAGCTGAGCCTCGAAGACCCGGGCTTCCACCCGCACGAGCGGCTCGTTCGGGAACACCAGCTCTCCCTCCGGCACCGACCACAGCTGGCCGGTGAACCGGAGATTGCGCAGCTCCTCGAGGAACGCAGGGTCGTAATTCTCCTCCTGCTGTGCCAAGTAGGATAGCATCTCTTCGTCGAAGTGCAGCTCGCGGATGTACTCAACAATCCGCTGCAGACCGGCAAAGACCGCAAAGCCGTTGCCGAACGGCAGCTTCCGGAAGTAAGCTTCGAAGACCGCTTTATCGTTCAGCGTACCATGAAACCAATGGGCGTACATCATGTTGATCTGATATTTATCCGTATGAAGAGTCAAATTGTCGTAAGGCATGTCTGCTCGTCTCCTGTCTGTCGGTCCGTCTATGGCTGCATGATGCTGACGGTTCACTATGCTTTATGTTTATTGGGCTTGCGTTCTATAGAATGAGTTCTATAGATTGCGCTCTATAGATTGTCTTTTATCGTTTTGGGTTCAATTTAATTACACTCAATTCATTAGAAGTCAATCGGTGCGAATTCCAAATGACTGCCCTCCGGCACGGCCCGGCATTCAGACGACCTGCGCCCCGAGTGTTCCCGCGAAGTGGCCCAGCGCCCATTCGTGTCCGGCAGGGTTGAAGCTGGCTACCGCCCCGCCGTGCACCGTGATTCCGAAGCCTTTGTTATAGGCATCCACGGCGGTGTGCAGCACACAGATGTCTGTGCAGACGCCGGCCAGATGCACCTCCCGGATGCCTCTCTCCCGCAGACGCAGCTCCAGATCCGTGCCGCAGAAGGCGCTGTATCTCGTTTTGTCCATCCAGTGGATCTTCTCCCGGTTCGCTTCGTAGACATCCTGGAGCCGGCCGTACAAATTCCTCCCGCTCGTCCCCCGGATATTGTGGGGAGGGAACAGCCGGCTCTCGGGATGATAAGGATCTCCCTCTTCATGCAGGTCGACAGCCATCACCACTTCGCCGCCTTCCCGGAGGAACTCCTCCGTAATACGTACCAGTTCCCCCTCGATCGCCATGCCTGGTTCCCCGCAGGGCAGCTTGCCGGTAATAAAATCGACCGTATAATCGATAACGATGAGTGCCTTCCCCATGTTATTCTCCCCTTCCGTATCTTTCCTATAATCAAGTTTCCTATAATCAAGTTTCCTATAATCGCATTTCCTTTAATCCAGTTTCTTACTTGTTCCTTCATGATCCAGTGCAACATGATCTTATCCCGATCCCGGTTGTCCCGCCGGGACAAATCCTATACAGTATATCATAATGACAATATCGCGGGCCAAAAAAACAAGCAGCACCGCAGCAATGCCGCGGAGGTTCCAAAAGAGAAGATAGGAGCCTCCGCGGCTCTGACGAATGACGGCACTGCTCTGCAGCTGCCAAGAATACCTCCTTGGCATCCTTGCCTTTCACCGCTGAAGGGAAGCCTTATAGGAGTCTTCGCGGATCCCATTATTTCTCAGGAAATGATGTCCATTACCCCTCTGCCCTGCTGCCGCTTTACCCTGTTAATTAGTGCGCCTCCCCCCGGCATGTACTCATGCCGTGCTGTAAGAAAACGCGAGCACCATTCAATAATGTCATTATGACTTTATTGAATGGGATTGTCAAGGGCATTTTGCTTCATGTAAGTGTCATGCGGCGTATCGCGCAGCAGACCGCTGGGCTCCCCCCGGCTGAACAAGTGGAGCTCGTGCATCGCCCGGGTGCATGCCGTATAGAGGAGTTTCCGCTCGCGCTCGCTGCCATAGTTCGCCTGCGATACGTCATAGATCAGCACCGCGTCGAACTCCACGCCCTTGGCCAAATAAGCCGGAAGCACGAGAACACGGGGCTCGAAGCCTCCTGACCTGCGGCTGATCCTCGACACGTCCATCACGTTCCGGAGCGCTTCGTAAGCTTCTATGCTCTCGCTCTCGTTCTTGCACAGGATGGCAACGGTCCGGTGTCCCGAGGCCAGAACCGCCTCCGTCCTCCGGCGGATCGCAGCGGGGAGTGCCTCCTTCTCCCCCTCCTCCAGAACAGTCAGTGTCGGCAGAGGGCCTTCCCGCTCGAAGGGTTCGATCACCGAGCCTGGCAGCAGCGACCGGGTAAACTTCACGATTTCCTTCGTCGAACGGTACGTTCTCGTAAGGGCCATGCGCTCCGTGTCGGCCGGCTCCGCCAGCTCGGCCAGATGACCGAACCCGCCTCCCTCCAACTGATGGGCCCCGATCCCCTGATAAGGATCTCCGAGGATCGTCCACCGGCTTCGCGGGAAGATCCGCCGGAGATAGGCCCACTGGAACGGCGTGTAATCCTGTGCCTCATCGACGAACACATGACGCACAGAAGCATTGATCCGGAATCCTTCGAGCGAGTCCTTGAAGAACAAGTAGGGCGCCCCGTCCTCATAAGCGAGCTCGCCCCTGCCCATCCGGCGGACCGTGTAGCCGCACCATCCGTCTATGATGCCGGTATCCTCTTCTTCCGAGGCCAGACCGTACAGATACGTCCGGCGCAGCGCCGGATCAGCGAACAAGGCGGCGTACATGCCGGCCGTATCGACGAACCGGAGGCTGCGGATCCATTTTTTGAGGGGCGCGGCATAGTCCCGCAGCAGCGCTTTGGCCAACTCATCGTACTCCCGGTCATGGTCATCGAACGTATGCTCCGAGAAACGCTTGCGCTGCTGCAGCCGATTGTACGCGGCCAGGTAAGCCTCCGAATCCAGCGTCTGCACTTCTTCCTCCACCCAGGGGGCGTGGAGCTGGCTTCGCAGATAGGCTTCCGCCGATTGAACCAGCTCCCCGGCGAGCATCTCGAGCCGGTTCGGGATGGACATGCCGGGATCCAGCTCGTAGAACCGCCGGTTCATCTCCTCCTCGCTTACGATCACGGCGCCCCGGAACTCGAGCTCCCTCCACATCATGCCGCCCTGCCGGCCCAGCGCATCCTTATAGGTGTTCAGCCTCTCCATGAAGGCCCTCTGCGCTTTGGCCGTGATTCCCGCCAGACGCAGCCCGTATTCCGCTCCTTCGGCGTTACCGTACACATACTCCAGGGAATCCAGCATGTCTTCGGCCCGGAATTCGTCCCCAAGCCGGTAATCGAGATACTCCTGGAAGGTCGACTGCACCATATTGTCCTCCCCGAGCTCGGGCAGTACCGTGGATACATACGAAGAGAACATCGCGTTCGGCGAAAACAACACGATCTGCTCCGCGCGCAGCGTCTCGCGGTAGCGGTACAGCAGGTAGGCGATCCGCTGGAGCGCTGCAGACGTCTTGCCGCTGCCAGCCGCTCCCTCCACGACCAGCAGCCGGGGGCGCTCGCTGCGGATAACCCGGTTCTGCTCCCGCTGGATCGTGGCCACGATGCTTTTCATATGGGTATCCGAGGCTCCGCCCAGCACATGCTGCAGCAGTTCGTCCCCGATCGTGAGCCCCGTATCGAAGAGCGCCTGGATGTGTTCCCCCCGGATGATGTACTGCCGCTTGCGCACCACCTCCCCGGAGATGGTCCCTCCCGGCGTCTCATAGCCTGCCGGACCCGGACCGTAGTCGTAATACATCGAAGCAACCGGCGCTCTCCAATCGTAGATCAGGAACGACAGCCCGCTCTCGTCGATCAGCGATCCCGTACCGATATAGACGGCCTCCGGCCCGCGGTCGTCGCCCTCTTCCCGAAAGTCGATCCGGCCAAAGTAAGGGGACTCCCGCAGCCGCCGCAAAAGCCGGATTTGTTCCTGCACCCGCCTGTGGCTGCGCTCCCTCTCCGAGAGGATCTCCGCCTGCTGCTTCAGGCTCGCGAAGGTCTCATACACTTCTTCCGCCCCGTCGAGATTGATCGTCACATCGTCCCAGAAGTGCTTGCGTATGCTGACGATGTCCGCCTTGAAGCCGCCGCTTTCTTCCTCGAGGGCGTCCAGCCGGCCGCGGATCTCCTTCGCCACGGCGGTTACCCGCCGCTGTTCTGCCGCCCGTTCTTCTTTACTGATTGACATAGCACCGCTCCTCTAATAAGCAAAATCGGTCCGCGGTTTGACAAGTAAGCTCTTGTGTGCTAATATTATATTAGGATATTTTTATTCACACACTTGTCAATTTTGACGAACCAGATTCCATTGTAACACGGGCGCTTCGCCATATGCAATGGGTTGGTTTTTTTTGTTGCGCATAGACTTACGAACAGAAGCCTGGCCGCCGGCCAGGCTTCTTCGTAAGAAGCAGACACCAGACCGCGCAGAAGCCCGTTACTGTCATCTGATATTTTCAATAAACGCGGCCCCTCCCCGTGGGACGTGCCGGATATATCTTTTAGGCGGATGCTGCAGCAGGCCGCATTGCCCCACCCGCAGAAGAGGCAGGCGCGGGAAGCAGGCCGCTTCCTTCTACAGGGACTGCTTCAGCTTCAACAGCAGCACCGGGTCACCGTACGGACCGGTCTTCTCCGCCCATTCATACGGCTTGAATCCCAGCTTGCGGTACAGGAGGAGGGCAGCCGTATTCGTGCTGTGGCACATCAGCTGCACCTCACCTGCCCCCAGCTCGCTTCGGGCTTTCTCCATGAGCGTACGGATCAGCGCCGTGCCTGCTCCTTGGCCCCGGTGCAGCGGAGATACGATCACGTTGCCGATCCACACCCCTTCTTCCCCTGCAGCATAGTACAGGTTGCCGTATGCAGCCGCTTCCCCGCCGCGCAAGAGAACGGTGGGCGCCATCCGTCCAGCAGCCACTTCCCGCATCTCTGCTGCACTCACCGGATAGCTCCAGCGCGGATACATGTAGAACTGCTCCACCTTGTTCTGCGGGAAGGCACACAGCTTCTCGTAATCTTCCGCCACCGCCAGCCTGTGAGTATAAATCATGGCCTCATTCCCTCCTTAACCCGATTGTAAGTCTGCTGTACTCCCCATTAAGCGATATCCCTACCGCGTTCCACTGCCACTGCTTCGTCCATCTGGCGGCAACGGTTCGGGTTCAAGGCTTCTTGTTCTTCTTCTCCTCTTCGTCAGCGAAGGCTTCCAGTTCTTTTTCGATCTCCAGATCCAGCTCGCTCATCCCATCGGCAGGCTCTTCTTCCGCATGCAGCAGGTACAGCTCCTCCTCGATCTCTTCATCGGTCATGTGGTAATTCCGCCCCTCTTCATCCCCTATACCGAGATGCTTCTTGATCATGCGAAGAGCCTCCTGGATCTCCTTGTGGCGGAGGTAGGAGCTCAGTGTCAGACCGAAGGTCATAGCGAGCACCAACATGATCCCGGGAGGACCGAGAAAGAGGATCAAAAAAAGTGCAGCCGCGATCGTGAGCAGGGTGCCTAGTGTCGTCATGCGATACCATCATCCTTTCTCTTCCCTCTGACCGGAAGTAAGCAGTCGTTTGATCGTGTGATTCACGGTTGTCATGGCCTGCCCTCAATCGCGTGTTCCTGGTTTTTGTTGACGTTAATAGGCGATCAAGGCGCTCCATGATCCGTTCAGTGTTAGAGAGCCCCGCTTCCGTCGGTTACTGATGCCGTTTATGGCACAGGGACCCGTTAGTTCAGGACTTCCACTCCTTTCTCCCGGAACAGAGTGATGAGCTCCTCCGTCCCCACGGCCACAACAATTTTATCCGGATAGTCCGGTTTCCGGTGCCGGATGACAAGCCCGCCGAAGCTCTCTTTCACGGACAATATCTCGGAGTAACGGAACATCCATTTGGAGGAATAGCTGATAACAACAAATTCCGGGTACGCTCTGACCTGCACAAAAGGATACGTGAACTTCGTCGTAAGGGCCCCGTACTGAAACCGGCCGCCGCCGGTGAAGATGCCGATAGGCTCCACCTCCTGCTCCACCTGGATCCGTTCGTTTCGCTCGCGGACAAGATGGACGAACAAGAGGATGATGAACAGCGGTAATGCTGCCGCTATGAAGATGGCAAGGATTTCATTCATGTGTCGATCCCTCCGAACTAGCCGCCGATGAATGAAGTCCATGAACGGCCTGCCTTCATACTAACATGGAAAACCTATTGTACCATTAGAATAAATTGGAAATCCACGCCTTCCTTCCCGGGTCAATAAAATGTTGTGAGAATCCCCGTTTCTTCCGCTCAAACCAGTCCTTCGGATAAGCCTCCGGCGTGGCGTTCCACGTCGAAAAATGGTATAATTGTCCATGGTACTTGTTCTCCCGCAGGGACGGGCGCGCCTCCGTGAAGGGAGGTGATCGCCTATGTCAACGTTTGAAACCATAGTGTCTTATCTTGCGTTCGGAACCTTCATCCTAGCGCTTCTGACCTATATAGACAAACGAAAATGACCGTCCTCAAGGGTTCGCGGCCCGGACGGTCATTTCGCTGTTATGTCTTTGCTGACATGAGACGGATGAGACGCTCGAATAACAAGTACCGAGGGAAGAGGTGCCCGCCTCTTCTCTCTTTTGTTATCCTATGCGTTATGTGTATATTTTACCACAAGCTTGTCCCCATGCAAACCCTGCGCCGCACGGTCAAAGCCACCGATGGATCTCATGCCCATCCTCCGCCTCTTTTCATGAGCCATGGCATCACTTATCTGCAGTAAGCTACAACCTCCCGGTAGCTCAGCTTCCCGCCGAAGATATCCAGTGCGCTGCCGATGGTGATATCGAGCTTGTCCCCGCCCAGCCGGCGGAACAGCGCGAGATCCTCCAGCGACCGGGCTCCCCCGGCGTAGGTCGTCGGGATCGTAACCCCCTGCGCCAAGTGCCTCACCAGGCCCTCATGGATGCCGGCCCGCTTGCCTTCCACATCGACCGCATGGATGAGGAATTCGTCGCAGTAGCCCTCGAGCTCCCGCAGCGACGCAGCTGTCACCTCGAAGGTGCTGAGCGTCTTCCACTGGTTCGTCGCCACGAACCAGCCGTCCCCGCTTGCCTTGCAGCTCAGGTCGATGACCAGGCGCTCCCGCCCCACCTCGGAGACGAGCCGGTCCAGACGCTGCATATCGAGCTCCCCGTCCCGAAAAATATACGAGGTCACAATGACATGCGACGCCCCCTTCGCAAGGTACGAGGCCGCAGTCTCCGCCGTAATGCCCCCACCGATATGCAGCCCGCCGGGATAGGCTCCGAGCGCTTCCGCCGCCGCCTCTTCGTTCCCGCTGCCTAGCATGATCACGTGGCCACCCTTCAACCCGTCGGCTTGGAACATGGATGCGTAATAGGACGGCGTGTGCTCCGACACGAAATTCTCGACAACCGCGCCGCCGGCCGCGCCGAGCGTCTCGCCCACAATCTGTTTTACTTTGCCTTGATGCAGATCAATGCATGGTCTGAATTTCATCGACAGTCTCTCCCCCGGTTGGTTCACAGCTATTCCCCTAGGATACCACAACCGCAGGAGGATGGGCAGTCCGGTTTCGCAGCCCGTAAGGTTAGCCCCCGGGCGTTAGTACTGCACCTCCGTCCCCGTCACGGCTGCAGGAGTAAATCTCCGCCACACGTTCCGCTCCATACTCGCGCTCGATCTCAGATAAGCTTTTCGCAATATAGATCTTGGCTTGAATCTCAGCCTTGCTTGCGGCTTCCGCTTCCACCTTGTAGTCTCCCTTCATCCAAGGTGAGCTCATGCGTTACGTCTTCCCGGTCCTTCCGGACCTTGAAGCCCCAGGCTTCATACCAGGCTGCCGCAGCCTCCGAGTCCGTTCGAAGCTCGAGCCGGCTGAAGTGCCCCTTGGCTTTAGCGGCCACCGCCTGCAGCAGGGCGCTCCCCACGCCGGTACGGCGGCTTGCTCTAAGCACATACATCCGCCGTACCCTCCCTGCTCCGGCGTCCTCGCCGGCCCGGTTTAGGCCGTATACGCCGACCACCTGATCACCGTCGTATGCGAAGAACAGGGCTTCGCCCTCCCGGTCGAAGCGGTTCGTCCCCGACTCGTACTCTGCCGCCAGCCTCCCTACATGGCGGAAGCCTTCCTCCATGCTCTCGGCGAGCAGTCCGGCGATGTCTTTCATGGCACCGGGACCGGCCTCTTGGATCCTTAGCGGTGCATGGTCCAAAGCTTCCGCTCCTTTCTGCTCCGGATTGCTTACTCCTCTTCATCTTACCACTCCACCCTCGCTGGATCACCGGCAGCATACAGCATGCGGCAGGCCAGTGAGAACGAACGGCACCCAAAAGCCAAGCCGGAGCCAAGGAGAAGGCTCCCTTCTTCTGGCTCCAGCTTGGCTGAAATCCTCCTGTGCATACTGCTCCACCACAGCCACGGCGGCGATAAACTGCCGGAGCACCGGACAGCCCGGCGCTGCCGGGGGATTCCAACCTGTGGAGCATCCATTGGGTCTATCCCCCCCTGAATCTTGCCGCCTCTTCTTACGACCGTCCCTTCCGCCGGGCCTCATCATACTGGCGGATCCATTCCCCGCCGGTACTCCAGGACTTCACAGGACTTTCTTCCTGCAGGATATCTTCGCAGGCCTTCGCCCGGATCCACCCTTCGAGGCTGTCCCCCTTCGCCCCCCGCAGCTCGTTAAGAAGGTGGGGAAGTGCGGCTTCGCCCAGGCTGACGATCTCATCGTACCGTTCGCGCTCCGCCGCAATATAATCCCCGGGGCTGCTCGACGTGACCGCCGAAGAGGCTGAAGCGATGCTCGCCACTTGCATATCGATCCGCTCTTCCAGGGCGGCATCGTCCCCGCACCCGCCAAGCAGCAGCAGCGCCGCAAGCAGCAGGGCTGCACCGCTTTTCTTCATCATTTTCCGCCGCCCTCCCTGCTTATCTCTATCTAACTTAAATGCCATAGATACTGACGACGCGGCGTCCCCAATAGTTCAGAGCAGCCGCTGCCAGCACGGTTCCCGTCTGCCGATCGCTCCTTAGGAACTGAAGTTCATCTTATGAAATCAGGTTCATCTTGCTCCGGTATTCCATCGGCGTGATGCCCTCCATCTCCTTGAAGACCCGGTTGAACTGCTTCGTATTCTCGAAGCCCACCTGCTCCGCGATCTCGTAGATTTTGCCGTCCTCCGACTCCAGCAGCTCTTTGGCCCGCTGTATACGGATTTTTTTGAGATAGGCGACGAAATTCTCACCGGTATATTCCTTGAACGCCTGGCTGAAGTAGGTGTAGCTCAGCGAGACATGATTGGAGACCATCGCCATGTTGAGGTTCTTGGCATAGTTCTCCTCCATATACGCGACCGCGCGCTTGATTTCCTTATGTTCGGCATGAACGGCACGTACATTCGCAATGTACTGGTCGAGGAGTTCCACGAGCTGTTCCACGCTGTGCATGTACTGGTGATAGTGGTCAAAATGGTCGATCGAGCCGGCTTTCTTGTACAGCCTCAGAATGTCGACGGATTCCTCCCCGTAAGCGTGGAACACCTGGTCGAAGAGAAGCTCGTTGAGACTTCGCGACAGGTTCTCCGCATAGACTATCCCTTGGTCCAGGACGGTCTTCGGGTCGAGGACTTCGGCGAGCAGCGCCTTCACCTCGGGGAAGCGGCGCATCCCGAGCATATTGGAGATCCGCCGGATCGTCCCCGCCGGGACCGGCGCGGGAGTGCGCTTCGGGAGAGCCTCGAAGCGGCGCACCCCCCGGCCTGAGTACAGGAAGCCCGAGCGCAGGGCAGAAACCGCTTCCAGATACACCTGCCGGAGCGATCCGCCATGGGCCGGGCAGGTACGCAGGCCTGCACGCAGGTCCGAAGCGTTATCAGGGGCAAGCGCCGCATCCAAGAGCCCCCCGGCTTCTCCGCCATCCGCCAGGATGACGAGCTGGCGGTCCTTGTCCAGGAACGCCACCGTCCTCCGCAGCGCTTCCTGCTCCTCCTCCGGAAGAAGGCGCTCCAGGCGGGATAATGCTTCTTCCAGCCGCCGGGGCCGCTCTTGCGGCGGAAAGCGCAGCACGCCGGCCGTCCAGCCCGGACCGAACCCCCCGGCTCCCGCCGACTCCAGCCGCTCCCGGACTTCGCTTTCCTCCATATCGGGATGCAGCAGGATATAACCTAGCTGGCCGGCCTTCAGCGTCCGGAGCTGGCCGCTGCCCTCCTGCAGCCGGCTCGCCAGCTGCTCCTGCCGCTGCAGCTCGGATTCCAGGCGGCGGAGCGCCGTGAACAGCTCCTCCCGGACAATCGGCTTGAGCAGATAGCCCTTCACCTCGCATTCGATCGCTTCCTTGGCGTAAGCGAAATCGTCATGCCCGCTGAGCACCAGAAGCAGCGGCCTGCGCTCCATCGCCTGAATCCGCTTCATGAGCGCAATGCCGTCCATCCGCGGCATGCGGATATCCGTGATGAGCACATCGGCGCAGGCATCAGCCAGCTTCGACAAGGCCTCCTCCCCGTCGCCTGCCAGCTCGATCCTATACGTATCCGGGAACTCCCTGGCGATCATGGCTGAGAGTCCGATCCGGATATTCTTCTCATCGTCTACGATCATCAATGTGCGCATGGCGCTCTCATCCTCCTCCGGTCAGCAGCTGGAGCGGAAGCTTCAAGACGACCTCCGTGTAAGCCCCTTCCCTGCTGTCTACTGCGATTCCATACTGGGGGCCGTAATAGAGACGGACCCGCTGGTTCACGTTCCGAAGACCGATGCCGCTCCCCTCGGATTCGGAACCTCTCCCCGCGCTCCCCGGGCGGTGCCGGAAGAACTCCCGGTCTTCCATCGGCAGCACGGAGGCCAGCACCTCCAGCTGCTCGGGTGTCATACCGATCCCGTTGTCACGGATCCGGATGACCATGCAGCCCTCTTCCGCTGCGGCGTTCACCCGGATCACAAGCAGATGCGCCCCTTCCGCGGACGGGCCCATCGCGTGCTTCACCGCATTCTCCACTACCGGCTGCAGCGACATCTTCGGCACCTTCTGCTCCGTGTACGGGTGCGGGACATCCACCTCCAGCCGCAGCTGCCCGTCATACCGTACGTTCATGATCGCGATATAGTTGGCGATATGCTGCAGCTCATCGGCAAGACGGACATAGTCGCTCGTCCACTTCAGGTTGTAGCGCATCATGCCGCCAAGCGAGGTCAGCGAATCCGAGATGACGTACTGCCCTTCGATCTCCGCCAGCATCTTCAGATTCTCAAGCGTATTGTAGAGAAAATGGGCGTCGATCTGGTTCTTCAGCGAATTCAGCTCCGCTTCCTTCGTGGCAGCCTGCTTGTTCACGGCATCGGCGATGAGCTCGTTGATCTTGCGGAGCATGAGACGGAAGTGGTGGGCCAGCTCGCCAACCTCCCCGCCGCCGTGGATGTCCACATCGAAGTGAAAGTTCCCCTGCCGCACCTTTTTCATCGAATCCTGGAGTACATGCAGCTTCTTCAGGATGAGGGAGAGCAGGAAATACGTCGTCACGGCCAGCAGGACGATCAGGGCGATATTCGCCAGGATAATCCGGTTGCGCGTCTCCCGGATGTCCGACAGCGGCTCCTTCAGGGAGACGACGTTGACCATCTTCGCCTGCAAGCCATCCAGCGACGCGAACACGGCAAGGTAAGGCGTCTCCCCGCTCGTGAACTCGAAGCTCCCGCTCTCCTGTCCGCTGCGGCCGCGCAGCTCCCGCTGCACCACCGCCTGATCCAGTCCTGCCAGGAACGCCGTATCTTTCTTGGTATGCAGCCGCCCCAAGGGGTCTTGGATGAACATCTGCGACTGCTCGTCCGTTACGGTTGAGAACGTTTTCGGAAACATCTGCTCGAAGAGCATATCGACCTGCACGATGCCCGTATGCCTGCCCTGCACCAGAGAGATCTCCCGCAGCAGCGACACTTTGCCGTGCGCTGCCAGGTTCTCGGACCCCATATGCTGAATAACGTCGCGGTCCGATTCCTCGAACACCCAGGTCACCTGGCCCGGATGGTCCAACACCAGCTCGTACCAGGGCTCGTCCGCGATGCGGGCCTCCTGCAGGAACACCGGCCAGATCTCCTTCACATTCGGGTTGTTCGAGAAGAGGCGGATGTGGGCAATACTCGGGTTGTTGAACTGCAGGCGCAGCAGGTTGTCGTAAGCTCCCGTGCGGATATCGATGAGCTCGCTGACCTCGAGTTCCCTCGTGCTCTGCAGGTAATTCTTCACAGCTTTGTCGGAATCCACGAGCTGCGCTGTGCGCTCCATCGTCTCCATCTGGCTGCGGATATTGACGGCTTCGACCTCCAGCATCGATTCGTTGGTCTTGATGATATCCCGGATCTTGTTCTGGTAGAACGTGTTGAACGTATAGAGCGACAGCAGCAGAATCGGAATCAGAATAATAACAATATACGATACAATCAGCCGGGTCTGCAGCGAGACGCCCCCGGCCGTGTAGGCGATTCTAGTTTTCCAGTCTTTCCATTTTCCCCTCATGCTTCCCAGTCCCGCTCCGCCCCTTCGCTTGCCGCAGTCATGATCGGCCTGCCCCGTAGAATGCTATTATTCTAAACCAGAATTCCCCTTCTGGGAAGAACTCCTCCCTTCCCTTCATTCCCCTGCGGGATACCCGAATCCTTAACATCGGCGCAACGCCAAAGAACCCAAGGGCATTCCCGGGTTCTTCGGCAGGGGCTTACTCGCATGCTACTTCATGAACTGCTCGAGCTTCTTCACATTCTCCTCATACTTCTTCTGCTGGTAAGCGGTCACCTTGTCATACCCCGCACTCTGGCGGTCCTTGAGGAATTTCTCGAAGAGCTGGTCGAACTCCGCGTCGCTCTTCGCGAGCAGCAGCTTCGGCAGCGTCTTGCCGAACGTCTGGGCGATCTTGTTCTGGGCGATGCCCTCCTCGGAGGTGCCGGTCGGATTGATCTGATCGAACTGCGAGAAGCTCTTCGTCTTGCCCTTGGTCCAATCCTCCGTCTGCTTGAACGGCTCCACCGCGGGCGGCGCCCACTGCAGGTTCATGTTCGTATCCATGAGCATCCAGAACGTATGGGATGCACCGAACTTCTTGTCGAAGGCCGAGCGGTCCTTGTTCAGCAGCTCGAGCGCCTCCGGCTTGAACTGGTCTTTGCCGTCTATCGTGTCGTACGTCACGCCCTTCTCCCCGAGATACATATCCTTCTGCCCTTCCTCGCTAAGGAGATAAGTCAGGAAGCGGACCGCTCTCGCTTTGTCCTTGACATCCTTCGAGATCAGGGTGACCGCCCAGCCGGAGATGGCAGGCCCCGATAGCGCCGGCGGGTCGAGCTTGCTGTTCGCGGGGCCGTCCACCGCAATGTACACGGAGTTCGGATCCTTGGCGAACAGGGCATTCTGCTGTGCGGCGAAGTCGCTGCGCTGGTACATCATGGCGAAGTAGCGTCCCTGCGATATTTTCTCCTCCATCTGAGGCCGCTTGTCGATGAACAGGTCCTTGGCGAGCAGCCCCGACGCATTCGCTTGGCGGAAGGTCTTCAGCCACCTCAAATATTCGGCATCCGTATACCGGTCGTAGAGCTTGCCGCCCTTCTCCTGCGGAATCGCCAGGAAATTCTGCAGGAAGCCTTCCAACGAGTAGTTGCCGGTCTCCGTGAAATCATGCAGCCCGAGCGGAATCAGCGGCTGTCCTCCCACCTCGGGGAACTTCTCCTTCGCGGCCTTCAGCGCATTCAGGAAGCCCTCGGGGGTGCGCATATCCGGTTTGCCGATCGCCTCGTACATGTCCTTGCGGACGACGAACGTCTGGTTGGAGGTCTGCTTGTCCCCGAACTTCTGGTAATCCTTCGGCGACGAAGAGGCGTTCGGATACCCGTAGACATTGCCGTCCGGCTGGGTATACCAGGAGACTTTGGCCGGGTCAGCCACTTTGACGAAATACGGATCGTACTGCTCCGCCAGCTTGTTCAGCGGAAGCACCAGGCCGCCCTCGATCATCTTCTTCACGTTGTCCTCGTACCATCCGAGCGTAATGAAGTCCGGCAGCTTGCCCGAGGCGATCATGGTATTGAGCTTCTCGTTCTCGTTGCCCGCCGGTACGATGAAGTTCAGATTCACGCCGGTCTTCTTCGTGATGTACTGGGAAGTAGGGTCGACGCCCCATTTGTTCGGGAACCAAGAGAAGTTCAGATACCAGTCGAACGTAATCGGCGAGGTATCCGCCTTCCAGCCCGGGGCGTTCGGATCGGCAGCCACCACAGCCCCCTTCTCCGCCGTAGAGGCGTCCTTCCCCTCAGTCCCCGCGTTCGAGCAGGCAGCCGTGAACGCCAGGGCACAGCCCATGACGAGTGCCAGAAATTGTCGCGTTGTCCGTATCATCGGTTGATCCCCCTAAGTAAGTGAACTATGTACGCTGAGCAATTGTGGGTATGGGGATGTCCAGCGTTTGGACGACCCTCTACCCTTTGATGGAACCGATCATGAAGCCCTTCACAAAATACTTCTGCAGGAACGGATACACGAAGACGATCGGCAGGGTCGTGACGACCATCGTAGCCAGCTTGATCGACTGGGACGTCACACTCTTGGTGATGCCGCCGGGCGCCGCCGCCATCATCTGGTTGGAGCTCGACTGGGCGACCACCCGGTACAGATAGGTCTGGATCGGTTGCAACTCCTGGTTGTTGATATAGATCATGCCCGTGAAGTAATCATTCCATTGGTATACCCCGTGGAAGAGAGCGATGGTCGCCACGACCGGCATCGAGACCGGCAGCACGACGCCGTAGAAGATCCGGAAGTCATTCGCCCCGTCGATCTTCGCCGCTTCCTCGAGCCCTGCCGGGATCTCCCGGAAGAAGGCCAGGAATATAATCAGATCGAAGAAGTTGAACATCGCCGGGATAATATACACCCAGAAGCTGTCGAGCAGCCCGAGATCCCGGATGAGCAAGTACGTCGGGATCAGACCGCCGCTGAAGAACATCGTCACCGTACCGAGGAACATATACAGCCGCCGCCCAACGAGCTCCCGCCGCGAGAAGGCGTAAGCGACCATCGCCGTGAAGAAGACGTGGAGCACGGTGCCGGCGAGCGTTTTGGCCACGGTGATGCCCATCGCCTGCATGATGCCGCTGTTCGCGAACACGGCTTGGTAGCTCTCCAGCGAGAAGATCCGCGGCCAGAAGTAGATGCCGCCGCGCATCGCATCCGTTCCGTCGTTGAACGAGTTCACGAGCACGTACCAGATCGGATACAGCGTCATCAGGCAGACGAACAGCATAAGCACGGCGTTGAACCCGTCGAATACCGCTTCCCCCGGGGTTTTGCGCCGCAGTTGAAGCATGATTGGTCAGACCTCCTTTTCGGACTAGAACCAGGACTCGAATCCCGTCTAGAACAGAGATGTGTTGTTGAGCTTCTTCGTTACATAATTGGCTCCGAGGAGCAGGGCGAGAGCGATCAGCGACTTGATCAGACCGACGGCCGTAGCGTACGAGTAGCGGGAGTTCACGATCCCCATCTGGTACACATACACGTCGATGACGCTGCTCGCGCTCTCATTAAGCGAGTTGCGCAGCACCAGAATCTGGTCGAAGTTCGAATTGAGCACGCCCGAGATCGCCAGGATGAAGAGTATCGTAATCGTGCCCTGGATGGACGGCAGCGTGATGAACCACATCTTCTGGAACCGCCCCGCCCCGTCCATCGTGGCAGCCTCGTAGAGCTCCGGCGAGACGCTCGAGATCGCCGCGAGGTAGATGATCGCCGACCAACCGAGCTCCTTCCAGATGTCGGTGGTGACGACAATCCCCCAGAAGTACTCCGGTTCGGCCAAGTACGAGATCGGCTCCGTGATCATTCCGAGGGAGAGGAGCAGCTTGTTCACGATACCTACGTCCGCCAGCCACGTCGCCAAGATCCCGCCGAGGATCACCCAGGAGAGAAAATGCGGGAGATACGAGATCGTCTGGACCGACTTCTTGAAGCGGACCGACTGCAGCTCATTGAGGAACAAGGCGAACAAGATCGGCAGCGGAAAGCCGATAACCAGCTTCAGCAGACTCATGCCGAGCGTGTTCTTGATGACATAGGGCAGATTCTCGTCGGTCAGGAACGCCCTGAAGTGTTCGAGCCCCGTCCACGGGGCGGCGGAGATCGATTTGATGATGCTGAATTCCTTGAACGCGATGATGATCCCGTACATCGGAATATAGTTGAACACGATCATCCAGGCGACCCCCAGCAGGGCCATCACCTGCAGATACCGCTGTCCGTATACTCTTTGAACCCACTTTGCCGCTCCCGTTCTCCGGCCGGCAATCCCGGGAGCCGGCGCATGGGAGCGAATGCCGCTGCGCATGGGGCAGCACCTCCTGCTTGGCTCTCATAGGCTGAGAGCCTGTTCGATTTGGACTTCCTTTGCTGTTCCTATTGTAAGCGGCGGAAGACGCCTCCGTAAGGCTTCATTTTTCCCGTCGATTCCCCGAATTTCGGATTCGAAGCCGGGGCGCGCAGCCCAAAAGAGGGCTATCCCGGCAAGGGAAGCCCTCCGCTTCATTAGTCAGAGTCCTCGCGGTACATCGCATACCGCTCGCGGCGATATTGCTACAGCAGGAACGCGCCGCACTCCGTCTCCATCTTCCACTTCAGATTCAGCCAGCCCCGGCGGACCGGCTCGATCTTCCCGATCTCCCTCCAGCCCAGCCTGCTGCGGCACGCCCTCAACAGATCCTCCGGGATCTCCCCGTGATGCCCTGTCCCTCTTCGCCCCATACCGCCCGCTCCTTCACTGCCCGCACCGGGCCGCAACCTTTTTCCCTCATGGTACCCCAACCGCCCGGGAATGTGAACTTCCTGCCGAACGCGGTATAATGGGTAAGGAATCTATCACTTCAGAGGCAGGGAGAATCACAATGGACTTTATATTGGACAAAATCGAAACCAAGGTCGAATTCTTCGAATCCTACGATCTGAGCACGCTCGAGAGACTCATCGAGGACGGCATCAATCTGAACAAAGCCTTACTGCTCGACGTTCATTCCATCCAGCATCAAGTCACCTTCCATCCGGTAAGGAACGGCATGCTGTATACGGCCGTCGTGCACTACAGGCTCAAGCAGGTATAGCGGAATGCGATAGGGGGGAGAAGCTGCCAAGAACAGTGCTGCTGCCGTTCTCAGCAAAGGATCGATGAACCGCCACCCGGGATGAGCAGCGCAACGATGATCGGATGAACGGAAGCAGCCTTGAAAAGAATGATCAGGATCGAACCCTGGCGAGATATACATTCTTAGATATGAAAAAACCACTTCCGCCCTCTCTTACAAGGGGCCTTGAAGTGGTTCGTCGCGTTCTCTGTTATCCGCGATATATGCCGGTGGGCGGTCCTCACGCCGCTCTCTGGTAAGTGACAGAGGTCAGACCCATCCTTCTCTTCTGGCCTTCCGGTACAGCTTGTACCCGATAGCCGCTCCGATGGAGTTCAAGAGCAGGTCGTCCACATCGAACGTGCCTACCCGCAGCAGCATCTGCAGCAGTTCCAGCAGTACCAGGGGCCCCAGGAAGGAAGCGGCGAAGACGGCGGGTCTGCGCCTGCAGCGCCGGAACAGAACCGGCAGCAGGATCCCAAAGGGAACGAAGACGCCGACATTGCCGAAGAGGTTGATAATCAGGTCCAGAGGTTGGTGCTGCCCGGCATGTAACACAAAATCTCCCACAGTCCGCAGCGGAACCAGATTGTACTGAAAATCCGGCAAATAAATACGCCGCGCGGGCCGGTTGAAGCCCAGGAACATCGTATACAACAGCAGCGCAGTGTATGCGATAAGGATTCCCGCGGCCGACCGGCTCATGGCGCTATCCCTCCTAGCCATCGTCCAGCCTCCTATCCATCCGCCGCGTCACTCGGTCCTCCGCCTGTCGGCGGCCTTCCGGTGCGCGGCTTTTCTCTCTGTTTCTATTGCAAAGAATACCATAATCAAGGGGGGATTGTGAATCATTCGGGAGATCAGGTGCCCCATCCCCTATAGCATAAGAATATGGGGGAAGGCAGCCACAGCAAACAACCCCCGGAACCTTACGGTCCAAGGGGCTGTCGGCAAGCTGCATTCCTCACTGCCATTCCTGCCGTTCCAGCAGGGAAGTAATCCTCTCCAGCGCTTCTTCTTCGTCATTGCCTTGGGTCAGGATCGTAACCCGCGTGCCGCGCCTCAGCGGCAGCATCATCATCCCGAGCAGGCTCTTCGCATCCAATTGAATCCGTTCGCTCTCGAACTTGATTTTTATATCAGAGCGGAATTGGCTGGCCTGCTGGGCAATCCGCTGCAAATGATCCGGCTGAAGATCGTCCGTTACCGTTACATCATGCACTCTCATGGCATTCCTCCGTTCTTTTCTTGTCGCTTCCCGAAGCGGGGTGAAGTCATTATACTACAGAACGGGGCCGGCCGGAAGCGGTTGCAAGCATTTTCATAGAAAAGCGGCCGGCCCTTTTTTACGGGTATGAATTGCTCTTCCTTGCACACTCAGCCCCGACCTTGGTCCAGTTCGGATACCGCCTTGGGACGGTTTGCGCGGCGCGCCGAATACGATACAATAAGAACATAGATTGACAAGTTCACGCAGGGGAATGGTGAAGAAAATGAAATGGGATTGGAAACGGGTAGCAGGTGCGGTCCTGATCGGACTGGGCATCTGGGGATTGTTCTTCTGGGGCGGGCTCGCCGGGTTCTTCACTTACCTGTTCGCCACGATCCTGCTCGGAGTGGGTTACCGTCTCTGGCGGGGGGCGGACACGCTGCTCAAGCGGATCTGCAGCGGTCTGGCGATGGCAGCCGCCGCCGCGCTCATGCTGTTCAAGCTGAATCTTCTGCTCGGCATGCTGTTGTCGCTGGCCCTTCTCTATCTGGGCTGGAGGCTGATGCGCCCCGCAGCGATGTACTTCGGAAATTTCCGTTGGTAAGTAAGATTACCGGTACACGCAGGGCTGACATGAGGGTTGACAAGCCATGGAGCTATGACAGCCTGTTAGGATAAAGGCAGCACCAGCACCAAAAAACTCCACGCCCGCCCCTGGCGAAAGTGGAGTTTTTTGGCATGCGCGGGTTCTAGCCCCTTGTCCCGAATTCACGGAATCGTCCTTTGCCTCACGAGCGTGGACGGACCCGGCTGGTGGGCAGCGCGGCGAGCGGATCTTCCGGCCAATAATGCTTCGGATAACGGCCCTTGAGATCCTTCTTCACCTCAAAATAACCTTCGCGCCAGAAGCTGGCGAGATCCTTCGTCACCTGCACGGGCCGCTGCGCCGGGGAGAGCAGATGGAGCACGAGCCCCACCTTCCCTCCGGCGATGCGCGGCGTTTCCCTGAGGCCGAACAGCTCCTGCAGCCGCACAGCCAGCGCCGGCGCCTCCGGATCGCTGTAATCGACCGGGATGCGCGAACCGCTCGGCACGCTCACGTGCGTCGGCACGTATTCGCCGAGGAGCTGGCGCTGCGGCCAAGCCAGCAGCGACTCCAGCGCCTCATACAGCGGCGCCCGCTGCAGATCGCTCCGGCTCTTCATCCCGTACAGATGCGGCGCGAGCCAATCCTCCAGGCTGCCGAGCAGCGCCTCGTCGGAGACATCCGGCCAGTCGCCGCGGTGGCGGTGGAGGAACCCGATGCGCTCCCTCAGCTGCCTCGCCGCCTTCGACCAGGGCAGCAGCCCCAGCCCCTCGAGCCGGATACCCTCCAGCAGCGCTTCGAGCTGGCGGTCCGGATCCGGATCCGCCAGCACCGTCTCGCGCAGCAGCAGCGCCCCGAGCCGGTCCCGCTTGCGGGCGCGGACCGCGCCTGCCCCCCGGTCCCAGACGATGCTCTGCTCGCTGCGGATCGCGCCGGCGGCTCCGCGGTACAGCTCCTCTTCGTCCAGCGGGGCGGCAAGCCGGATCCGGCTCTCCGCCCCCTGGTCGTCGAGCTCCGCCGCCACGATGTAAGCGGCGTTCCAGAGCAGCTGCTGGCGGTTCAGCACCGCTCCCCGGCCGCTGCTGAGGAGATAGCGGCCCCCGCCGCGGTTCTGGCCGATCCGGTCGGGGTACGCCAGCGCGAGGCAGACGCCGCACGAAGCCGGCTCGCCCTGCCCTTCGCCGCGGCGCAGACCGAGCTGGCGCCGCCACTGGTCCGCTTCCGCGGCAATCCGCGCCAGCACGGCCGCTTCGGCCCCGCCGGCGCGCCCGCCCGAGCGGAGCAGTTCCACGCGCGTGCGCAGGTCCGCGTCGTCCGCCCGGCCGAGCACGTCCCGCTCGCCGAGCAGCGCGGCGAGCTCGCAGGCGAGGCCGCCGAGGCCGAGCGCGGCAGAGTGCAGCAGCATATGCCCGAGGCGCGGATGCACGCCGAGCCCGGCGATGGCCCGCCCGTGGGCCGTGACCGCCCCTTGCGCATCCAGCGCGCCGAGCTGCTGCAGCAGCTCGGCCGCCTGCGCGTAGGCGCCGGCCGGCGGCGGGTCGAGCCACGCCAGCGCTTCCGGGCTGCCTGCGCCCCAGGCTGCCAGCTCCAGCACGAGCGGGGCCAGATCCGCCTCGCGGATCTCGGGCACGCTGTGTGCAGCGAGCTGGCGGTGGTCGGCCTCCGACCAGAGGCGGTAGCACACGCCCGGACCGAGACGGCCGGCACGCCCCCTCCGCTGGTCGGCCGAGGCGACCGAGACGGTAACCGTCTCGAGGCGGCTCATTCCCGTCCGGGGGGAAAAGCGGGGCACGCGCATCAGCCCGCTGTCGATGACGACGCGGACGCCCTCCACCGTCAAGCTCGATTCAGCAATGGACGTGGCCAGTACGACCTTGCGCATACCGGGCGCGCAGGGCGCCAGCGCCGCATCCTGCGCTTCGGGCGACAGCATGCCATACAGCGGCGCGATCCGGACGCTTGGGCCGTGCTTTTGATCCGCGAGCAGCTGGGCGGTGCGCCGGATCTCCGCCGCTCCGGGCAGGAAGACGAGCAGGTCGCCCTCCTGCGAGGAGAGCGCCTCGGCGATCACCCGGGCCGCCGCCGGTTCGATCCGGCCGTCCGCCGGCCGGCTGAGATATCGCGTATCGACCGGGTAGCTCCGGCCTTCGCTTGAGATGACGGGCGCGCCGCCGAGCAGCCGGGCGACACCCTCTGCCTCCAGCGTCGCCGACATAACGAGCAGCCGCAGGTCCTCCCGCAGCACGCTCTGCGTCTCGAGGCTGAGGGCGAGACCCAAGTCCGCCTGCAGGCTCCGCTCATGGAACTCGTCGAAGATGAGCAGCCCGATCTCCTCCAGCGCCGGATCGCTCTGCAGCATCCTCGTCAGCACCCCTTCGGTCACCACCTCGATGCGCGTGCGGGGGCCCACCTTCGTATCGAGCCGGACCCGGTAGCCTACGGTCTCTCCGACCGCTTCCCCGAGCGAGCGTGCCATGAACCGGGCCGCCGCCCGCGCCGCGAGCCGCCGGGGCTCCAGCATGACGATCTTGCGCCCCGCAAGCCAAGCAGCGTCCAGCAGCGCCAGAGGGACCCTCGTCGTTTTGCCCGCTCCGGGCGCCGCTGTTAAGACCACACCGTTATGTACAGCCAGGGCTTCCCCCAGCTCCTCTAATACCGAATCGATCGGCAGTTGTGCCATGCGCGAATCACTCCACTGATTGTACTCAAATAAGCTCCATTGTATCATAGGCTGCCGGATAGATACACGCCGTACACGCCTGCCGCGGCTGCGGCCGTCCCCTGGTCCGCCTGTACCACAAAAAGAGCTCCCTTAATCCGAGGCCACTGAAAAAGTCCGTCCTATAAAAAAGCACAGCACTTCAAGAAAATTGAAGTGGCTGTGCTTTTTTTGACGTATAATTGAGTCATCACGAAAAGTGGGTGAGACGGATGATCCAACAACAACAAAGCTTGGTTCTGAGTCCTTATGCGGCTCTGTATGATATCGTCGTGCCGAAAGATAACATGCTCCGTCAAATTAATGAA
>NZ_JAQAGY010000001.1 GCF_027533645.1 Paenibacillus caseinilyticus | reverse complement strand
TGAAGCACACTCGGAACAAATGGCATTCCAGGAAACGGAGCATTTCAAGGCGAAATCCAAAGAGCGCTACAAGATTGAAGCAAAGAACAGCGAGCTCAAACATAGGCACGGGTATGATGTCGCGACATCCTCGGGTCTGCTAGGCATGGAAATGCAAGGTGCAATGGCCATATTCGCTGTAAATCTTAAACGGATATTGAAACTGGTAGAATGAAAAAACGAGTCGGGCAAACCCGTTTTGAGCCATTAAAAAAGACATCTGCTCCCTAAAAAATGGAGGCAGATGTCTTTTTTGTAACTTCTATGAGACTCCCGATGAAAAAGCGTTAGTTCTTCAGTGGCCTCCCCCCGGGATACGGTCTTTCTGTGCTGTACGGCGGCGCTCGGCTACTCGAACAGCTTCTTCAGGTTCTCGGCATAAGGGGCGCGGACGACGCCCTTCTCGGTGATGATCGCCGTAACATACTCGCTCGGCGTCACGTCGAACGCGGGGTTGTACACCTTCACCCCGGCCGGTGCCGTGCGCTTGCCGAAGCCCTGGGTAATCTCGTCCTCATGCCGCTCCTCGATCGGGATGTCGGCGCCTGTCGGCGTGCCGAGGTCGATCGTCGACATCGGGCAAGCCACGTAGAACGGGATGCCGTGCGCCTTGGCCAAGACGGCGACGCTGTACGTGCCGATCTTGTTCGCGACGTCGCCGTTCGCGGCCACGCGGTCCGTGCCGACAATGACGGCCTGGATCCAGCCCTTCGCCATGACGGCGCCGGCCATGTTGTCGCAGATCAAGGTCACGTCGACGCCGGCCTGCTGCAGCTCGAACGCCGTCAGGCGGGCACCCTGCAGGACGGGCCGCGTCTCATCGGCGAACACCTTGAGGGCGATGCCCTTCTCCTGCGCCAGGTACATCGGCGCCAGTGCCGTGCCGTAGCGGGCCGTGGCTAGGCCCCCCGCGTTGCAGTGCGTCAGGACGCCCATGCCGTCCTGGAAGAGCTCGAGCGCATGCTCGCCGATCAGGCGGCATGTCTCTTCGTCCTCCGCCTGGATCGCCCGGGCTTCGTCCAGCAGCAGTTCCTTGGCGGTCTCCGATGCCGTGTCGCTTCCTTCGCCGAGCAGCGCCTGGGCGCGGGCCCGCATCCGGTCGAGCGCCCAGAACAGGTTCACTGCCGTTGGCCGCGACGTCGCCAGGTAATCGCACTGCCGGCCGGCTTCGGCGAGCAGTTCTTCCCGGCCGCCCTCTACACCGCGGATGCCGAGGTATACCCCGAAGGCGGCGGCGATGCCGATAGCGGGCGCCCCCCGGACCGCCAGCTGCTTGATAGCGTCCCATACCTGCTCGGAGGTGGTCAGCTCGAGATAGACGATCTCGTCAGGCAGCAGCCGCTGGTCGAGCAGATCGAGCCGGTCCTCCAGCGAATTCCACCGCACGGATTGCAGCCAGTCCGCTGCTTGTTGCATTGATTCAGTCATAGCCATGCTCACTCCTCTTGCTCTCTATAGTTAGTTCGTGCTCCCTAGTAGACCGCTTTGTCGGCGATCTCGATCAGCTGCTCGATGGAAGAAGCCTGCCGGTTGAATTTGATCAGCGTGGTGCCGATGGAGAGGGCGATGCGCTGGGCCCGTTCCTTGGCTGCGGCATCCTCCAGTTGGTTGATGTCGGCCACTTGGGCGAGCCCGTGGACACGGCGCACCATCTTGGCACCCGTGAAACCGAAGGTATCCTGGAGCAGGCTCTTCATGTAGAAGTCTTGATAGCCCGGCGTATGGAACACGCGGTCGACGCCATGCGCATCCCACAGGCGGCGGAATTCCCGCTCGAAGTTCTCCCACGTATTGCGGATGGTTCCGGTCAGGTAGGCGCGGAAGTCGCTGCGCGAGGCCTTATCGGCGCTCCAGCCTTCCTGTGCGGCGAAGTTCAGCAGCAGGTTGGCGAAGACGGCTCCGATGTCGAAGCCCATAGGTCCGTAGTAGGCGAATTCGGGATCGATAACCTTCGTTGAGGACTCCGTGATGAAGATGCTGCCGGTGTGCAGATCCCCGTGGAGCAGCGCCTGTGCATTCGTCAGGAATTTGTTGCGGAGGATGGCCACTTCCAGATGCAGCTCCGCGTCTCCCCAGACCGCTCCGACCGCATCGCGGATCGCCGGCGGCACATTGTTGTTAGGGGAGTCCGTATAAGGATCGTCGAAGATGAGGTCTTCGGTGATTTTGCACAGCTCGGGATTGATGAACCGCTTTACCCGCTCCTTCTTCTCCTGCTGATTCAGGCCGAGATCCGAGGTGTAAAAAAGAGTATGGGCCAAGAACCGCCCGATGTGTCCGGCAAACAGCGGGTATCGGTTCCCCTCGATGAGGCCGCGGCGCATGATAACATGGTCGCTGAGGTCCTGCATAACGGTCAGTGCCAGGTCGGATTCATAGGCATGGACGTGAGGGACAAGATCCGGGCACAGTGATTCCTGGATGACCAAGGCTTCGCTCTCGATACGGGCGCGGTCCAGCGTCAGCGGCCAGGACTCGCCGACGACCTTGGCATACGGCAGCGCCTGCTTGAGGATGATGCTGCGGCCAGTGGACGGCTCGGAGATATGAAAGACGAGATTGAGATTCCCGTCGCCGATTTCACGTGATACGAGTTCGGAGCCTGTGCCGAACAGGTCCGGAAGCTTGCGCGCATACTCGACGGCTTCGGCTTCCGTAAGGGGATGATAGGCAGTCATGAAATTATTCCTCCTTATTGGATAAGCAAACTATCATTTGTTCCTAGTATAAAGGAAACCGGGCTCCGTTGGAAGGAGGAGCGGTGGGGTGTCGCCCGCCATTTCGCTTCCGGCCCTCTTTTTTTACAAAAGTTTCACATGGGCATGACGTGCGGTTAACTCAGGCCCGGGATAATAAAGATATGACGCAATCCGGGCGGAGGAGAACGGATGAGAGAGCGGATGGATAGTCTGTGGCTCGCAGGGGCGGCGCTGGCCGTCATATGGATCTTGACTTGGCTGATGCCCAGCCAGCCGGCGGATGGGCAGGGTGCCCCGGGCCTCTTCCGGGCGGAGTACGTACAGGTAGACGAAGCGGCCCTGAAGAGCGAGAATGAGTATATATACCGGCAGGTCAGGAACCCTGCGGATCACCATTGAACGTCCGGCACAGTGTGGATAAGACATGGGGATGACGGGTGAGTTCATAGGAGCATACGACAAAAAGGGAGGGCAGTGGCGCCTTCCCTTTTCCTTTTTTGCTGCGCTTGCTCTAGAGCAGGTCGTTCAGGTTTCTCTTCCGGGATTCCACCAGATCAATGGTGCCTAGCACGACGTGGGCGAGCCCGAAACCTACGACAGCTGCCGCCGCCATGGGGTATTTGCCCCGCAGGGCAGCACCCGAAGCCGTTACGGCTGTACCGAGTACCGTTGGAATTAAACCTTCGCGCATGACCATCACACTCCTTGGAACGTTAGGATGAGTTACGAGACCGGCGCTCTGCCGGCAGCTCTTTTAGCATCGTTTTTTGCGATTGATTTTATGCCGAACGGGAATTGCAATGTTATGGAGGGAATTCTATAATGATGTAATGGCTTTTCCTATGTCAGTATAGAGAATTCGGAGAGGGGGCTGGGGCATGGCGGAAGAATCCAGTGTACAGGCTATCGGTCTGAAGGAGTGGGCGGCTGCGCTTGAGGCCCTGCGTCAAGGGGAGCAAATTCTCATCATGCGCAAAGGGGGAATCCGCGAGGAGACAAGGGACTTTCAAGTGGAATCGGATAGCTTCTACTTGTATCCGACCTACGAGCATCAGCGTAAGGAACTCATGAAGCCGGAGTATCAGGAAAGCGTGGACCGCAGCACGCAGGGCTGGTCCGCAGGTCAAACGGAAATAACGATTACCTGTTACGCGGAGCTGGTGGAAGATATATTGATCGAGGACGGGGAGACGCTCGCCAAGCTGAGGGACGAGCACATCTGGACTGACCGGTTCGCCGAAGAGCGGCTCAAATGGAAGAAGACGAAACCGCTCCACGTCATGCTGCTGCGGGTATATGAGCTGGAAAACCCGGCAACAATTGAAATTCGGGAAGAATATAATGGTTGTAAATCGTGGATCCCGCTTCCGGGCGAGAAACTGGACGGAATTCCCCGAAAACCCGTGCTTTCCGACGAATTGTTCGAGCAAAAAGCGACACGGCTCCGTTCCTTACTTTAATGAAATCTTTATGAAAAGGGCCTCTTAGGGCTTTATTGATTGGAATGGGTACGTTATAATAAGGTAATATCAATGAGAATCACTGATAATCATTTTGTAATGATTATTAGAAGATAATAAATCGAAACCGGAGGAGTACAACGAATGGCTAATTCACCACAATTCACTATAGACGGGTTGAAAGCTACTGTCGAAGGCAAAGAGATTCTGAAGGGGCTCAGCCTCTCGATCAAGGGCGGGGAAGTTCACGCCATCATGGGACCGAATGGTACAGGTAAGAGTACTCTGGCTTCCACGCTGATGGGCCATCCGAAGTATGAAGTAACGGAAGGAAGCGTCACGCTGAACGGCGAAGACGTGCTTGAGATGGCAACGGACGAGAGAGCCCGTGCGGGCCTGTTCCTCGCAATGCAGTATCCGAGCGAGATTACCGGCGTAACCAACGCTGACTTCCTGCGCAGTGCGATCAATGCCCGCCGCGGCGAAGGCAACGAAATTTCGCTGATCAAGTTCATCCGCCAAATGGAAGCGAAAATGAAAGAACTCGAAATGAATCCGGAGTTCATGCACCGTTACCTCAACGAGGGCTTCTCCGGCGGCGAGAAGAAGCGTAACGAGATTCTGCAGATGCTGATGCTCGATCCGGGTATCGTCATCCTCGACGAGATCGACTCGGGCCTTGATATCGACGCCCTGCGGATCGTCGGTGCCGGCGTGAACAGCATGCGTTCGGAAGAGCGCGGCTTCCTGATCATCACGCACTACCAGCGCCTGCTGAACTACATCAAGCCAGACTTCGTCCACGTCATGATGCAGGGCCGTATCGTCAAGTCCGGCGGGCCGGAGCTTGCGGAACGCCTCGAGAACGAAGGATACGACTGGGTGAAGGAAGAGCTGGGCATTGTGGATGAGCGCGTCGGACAGGATGAAGAAGAATTCAAAATGCCGATGAACACGACCGCACCCAAATACTAAGCGAAGCGAGAGAAACAGGAGGATTAACCATGAGTACGCAAACTGTTCTTCCTATCGATCGCAGCAGCTTGGTGGAGCTTTCGAAGTCGAGGCAGGAGCCCGAGTGGCTTACTTCCTTGCGCGGAGAAGCGCTGGAGCTGGCCGGATCGCTGGAATTACCTACATTGGAGAAAACAAGAATCGACCGCTGGAACCTGAGTTCCTTCGGATCCTATAAAACCTCGGCGCCGCTCGCGAACCTTGGCGAACTGCCCGAAACGGCAAGACTGCTGCTGCAAAACGACGGGCAGCCGGATAACGTGCTCGTGCAGCGCAACTCTTCGGTAGTCTACGGCGCACTCGCCGAATCACTCCGGTCCCAAGGCGTTGTCTTCTGCTCGCTGGAAGAGGCCGTCCGTACGCACGGAGACCTGGTACAGAAGTATCTGTTCTCCGTAGTGAAGAAGGATGAGAACCGTCTGACAGCGCTGCATGCAGCACTCTGGAGCGGCGGCGTTTTCCTCTACGTGCCGAAGAATGTGAACGTCGAAGTACCCGTCCAAGCGCTGTTCTTGACCGACGACGCGGAAGCGAGCTTCTCGCCGCATGTCCTGATAGTCGCCGAGCAGCATGCTTCGGTAACCTACGTCGATAACTTCGTCTCCGAAGGCAGTCTGAACGGACTCGTACAGAATGGCGTGGTGGAAGTGGTCGTGGGCGCAGGGGCGAAAGTGACTTTCGCTTCGGTTCACAATCTGAACAACACCGTAACGGACTTGACTTACCGCCGTGCGGTAGTGGAGAACGACGCGGCCATCGAATGGATCATCGGCGAGATGCATTACGGCAACGCGATGTCCGACACCTCTTCGGTTCTGAAGGGCAACGGCTCGACGTCCGACGCCAAGGTCATCTGTGTCGGGACGAACGACCAGAAGCTGAACATCTCGACCCGTGCGGTTCACTTCGGCCGCAGCTCCGACAGCCAGATGATCACACGCGCGGTTATGCGCGATGAAGCGACTGCGATCGTCAACGGCATCACGAAGATCGAGAAGGGCGCAACGAAAGCGAACGGCGAGCAGACGGAGAAAGTCCTGATGCTGAGTCCCAAAGCGCGCGGTGACGCCAACCCGATCCTCCTGATCGACGAAGATGACGTAACGGCAGGCCATGCGGCAAGCGTAGGCCAAGTGAACCCGGAGCAGGTATACTATCTGATGTCCCGCGGGGTATCGAAGGCCGAAGCCGAGCGTCTGATCATCTACGGCTTCCTGGCACCCGTTGTCTCCGACATTCCTCTGGAGCTCGTAGCTTCGCAGCTGCAGCTTCTCATCGAAAGGAAACTGGGCCAATGAATATCGAGGAGATCCGTCGACAGTTCCCGATTCTTCATCAGGAAGTGAACGGCCATCCGCTCGTATATTTGGATTCGGCGGCGACATCGCAGAAGCCGACAGCTGTCATTGAGGCCGTCAAGCATTACTACGAGTGGGATAATGCCAACGTGCACCGGGGCGTGCACACGCTGGGCTCCCGGGCGACCGACGCTTATGAAGGGGCGAGGGAGAAACTCCGCCGCTTCATCGGAGCCCGGTCCACGGAAGAGATTATCTTTACACGCGGGACGACAACGGCCATCAACCTGGTCGCCTCCTCCTATGCCAGATCGGTGTGCGGGGAAGGGGATGAGATTGTCATCACCCCGATGGAGCACCACAGCAACCTGATCCCTTGGCAGCAGGTGGCCCAGGCGACGGGTGCGGTCCTCAAATATATTCCGCTTCAGCAAGACGGATCGATCTCGCTTGAGGATGTCGAGAAAACCATTACGGAGAAGACCAAGATGGTTTCCGTCATGTATGTCTCGAACGTTCTCGGCGTAGTCAACCCCGTCAAGGAGATAGCGGCGATTGCGCACCGTCACGGCGCGAAGATGCTTGTCGACGGAGCGCAGAGCACGCCGCATCTTAGAGTGAATGTGCAGGATCTGGACTGCGACTTCTATGCCCTCTCCGGGCACAAGATGTGCGCGCCTACCGGGATCGGTGCGCTCTACGGCAAGAAGGAACTGCTTCAGGAGATGGAGCCGATCGAATTCGGCGGCGAGATGATCGACCATGTAGGGCTGTATAACTCGACATGGAAGGACCTCCCGTGGAAGTTCGAGGGCGGCACTCCAATCATCGCAGGAGCTGTAGGGCTCGCTGCCGCTATCGATTTTCTCGAGAGCATCGGCATGGAGAACATCGATAAGCACGAGAAGCAGCTCACCTCCTATGCGCTGGAACGTATGGTTGAGATCGAGGGTCTGACGATCTACGGCCCCGGGCAGGACCGTGCCGGACTTGTCACCTTCAATCTGGATGACGTTCATCCGCATGATGTGGCCACGGTGCTTGATGCCGAAGGCGTGGCGGTTCGCGCAGGACACCACTGCTGCCAGCCGCTGATGCGCTGGCTCAATGTGACGGCCACGGCGAGAGCAAGCTTTTATTTGTATAATAACGAAGCCGACGTTGACCGTTTGATCACTGCCCTTATCAAAACAAAGGAGTACTTCGGTCATGCAATCTCTTGATGATTTGTACCGCCGCGTCATTATGGATCATTATAAAAACCCCCGGAACCGGGGAACCTTCGCTGAGGGAGAAGCCGTCAGCATCGATCTCAACAACCCGACCTGCGGCGATAAAATCCAGCTGCAGATGCAGGTGGAAGAGGGCCGCGTGAAGGCGGCCAAGTTCATCGGCGAAGGCTGCTCGATCTCCCTGTCGTCCGCTTCCATGATGACCGATGCCGTCAAAGGCAAGACGATCGAGGAGGCGCTGGAGATGGCCGAGAACTTCTCCGGGCTGATGAAGGGCGAGAGCGTCGAGTTCGAGTACGAGGACATCGAATCCCTGTCGGGCGTCAATAAATTCCCTGCGCGGATCAAGTGCGCAACCTTGGCTTGGAATGCTCTGCGCAAGGGCATCGAACAGTCGAAGAACCAGTAATACCAAAGGAGGCGAGGAATCATGGCAAAGAAAATGCCGGAAATGGAAGACTATAAATACGGCTTCCGCGACGAGCATAAGTCGATATTCCAAAGCGGTAAGGGCTTGACCAAGGAAATCGTTATGGAAATCTCCCGAATGAAGGGCGAGCCGGAGTGGATGCTCGAGTTCCGTCTGAAATCGCTGGAGCAGTTCTTCAAGATGGATATGCCGACATGGGGCGGCAACATGGATGATCTCGATTTTAATGACATCCAGTACTATGTTAAGCCTTCGGAGAAGCAAGGCAAGACATGGGAGGAAGTACCGACCGAGATCAAGGAAACGTTCGACAAGCTCGGGATTCCCGAAGCCGAACAGAAATTTCTTGCGGGCGTATCCGCCCAGTACGAGTCCGAAGTGGTATACCACAGCATGCAGAAGGAACTGGAAGATCAGGGCGTCCTCTTCATGGATACCGACACGGCACTGCGCGAATACCCCGAGATTTTCCGCAAGTACTTCGGTACGGTCATCCCGCCTAGCGACAACAAGTTTGCCGCGCTGAACAGTGCTGTATGGTCCGGCGGTTCCTTCATCTACGTGCCGAAGGGCGTGAAGGTTGAAATCCCGCTTCAGGCGTACTTCCGGATCAACTCCGAGAACATGGGCCAGTTCGAGCGTACGCTGATCGTAGCGGACGAAGGCAGCTTCGTGCACTATGTAGAAGGCTGTACAGCGCCGGTCTACAGCACGAACTCCCTTCACAGTGCGGTAGTAGAGATTCTGTGCCTTAAGGACTCCCGTGTACGTTACACCACGATCCAGAACTGGGCACCGAACATCTACAACCTCGTGACCAAGCGTGCGGTAGCCGAAGAGAACGCCACGATGGAGTGGGTCGACGGCAACATCGGTTCGAAGCTCACGATGAAATATCCGGCCGTAGTTCTGAAGGGGCGCGGCGCCAAAGGCATGGTCCTCTCCATTGCTGTCGCGGGCAAAGGGCAGCATCAGGATGCGGGCGCGAAGATGACTCACCTGGCACCGGATACGACCTCGACGATTATCTCGAAGTCGATCTCCAAGCACGGCGGCAAGGTAACTTACCGCGGTCTCGCTTCGTTCGGCCGGAACTCCCAAGGTTCCAAAGCGAACATCAAGTGCGACACCCTCATTATGGATAACGAATCGACATCCGATACGATTCCATACAACGAGATCATGAACGACAACATCACGCTGGAGCACGAAGCTACGGTTTCCAAGGTATCCGAGGATCAGCTCTTCTACCTGATGAGCCGCGGCCTGACCGAAGCGGAAGCGACACAGATGATCGTCATGGGCTTCATCGAGCCGTTCACGAAGGAACTGCCGATGGAGTATGCCGTTGAGATGAACCGTCTCATCAAGTTCGAGATGGAAGGTTCGATCGGTTAAATTAAATTAGTATGAACATAATTTTCGTAGAGGGCGATCGCATCGTCCTCTATTTTTTTGTCACATGCAGATGCGTGTTCGCTGTGAGTTGAGGCGCTCGGACCAAGACACGATAGTTTACAAACAAAAGAAGCCTCCAGATAGATTGGGGCTTCTTTGTTGTACTCTTAACATTGAATTTGGCAATTCTTCTCAGCAATATATCTTTTGTTTTGTTTCACTTTAAGGGAAGTATGAATACTTATACCTTTATGGTTACATCTCGAACTGCATCTATGTCTTTCCTCTAAATTGACTTGCATTCTCTGTCGTTCGATTCTGCCTTGTTCATTCGTCACAAACTTTAAACGAAATTTTTGCCGTATATAGAATGGTCTTACGTCTAACTGTAAGGCAAAAAGAAACGGCAATAGATCTCTCTCTTTTCCTACACGGTTTCTTTTTGGCAGTTCTTTTTCTTTTTCGAGTTTTTTTATTTGGCCTTATCCTGTGATGCTTAGGATCATTCTCATTTTGGGGAAAAATGAAATTCACGGTCATATTTTCTCCTGGTGCCAGTTCAATGGGTTCACTCGTCGCGCATGCTGATTGCTCAATAGTTTTCATATTTAGGTCTGTACCTGGACGGTTGCTTTAATACGGTACGTTCCTGATATCAAGTCACCAAAACCATAAAAGCCACCCGCATTGGTTCGGGTAATATCGACGATTGACTCTGATCCATTGTTAATTGCGTAGAGAGCCACAATGGCATCGGGGATAGGACTACCTGTTCCACTTTCCGCTATCACACCACTAATGGTACCTGTTAATGCATCAGGATCTGCTGCCAATATTAGATCCAAGGGAGCATAGTCTCTATTCTGTAAAGTTGATGGTGCGCTTTGGCTTGAAAGATAACCTGCCTTGCTTGCTGTTATGAAAAATGTACCCGGATTTAGATCAGCGATTAAATACTGTCCTTCTGCGTTTGTAGAAACGATACCGACTAGCTGTGGAGTGGTCCCGATGACTTGGTAAAGCTCAACGGTAGCGTCCTGGATTGCCGCTCCTCCGACGGTGGCTCTTAAGGTCCCGAAGATAGCATTTTTCTGTCCATTAGGGTCGGTCTGCATAATGATGTCAACTTCTGTAGATCGGTTCCTTATGACTGAAAGCGATATACGGTTGGGTGTTAAGTAGGAAGGCTCGGTCGCAGTAATAAAATAGGATCCAACAGGCACCCGGGGAAAAATAAAGCGCCCGACAGCATTACTGTTTGTATGTTCGAATGGTATACCACTCTGTGTGTACAGCATAACGGTTGCAGAATCAACAGGGTCACCATTGCTAAGGCGCACTATACCCGAGACATTACCTGAATCAGAATCGGGCGCAGGCTCAAGCAGCATATTTACGCTTTCCGCATCCCGGCCGCTCAGTGAGATCAGCGGACTGGGATGAAGTGTATATCGATCGGTTATAGCCATGATACCACCTCCTCGGGTTGGGGGCTCTATCCATATCTTATGATGACCAACCCTAAGCCCGAAACGGTTAAACGTCTATACAACCCAAAGAACCTCCTGGTGATCAGGGGCTTCTTTGTTGTTCCCCAACCAAATGTCCTTCACTGAAAAGTAGCGGGCGGATACTCAGCCGCGCATGTCCGCCAGCGGCTTCCGGTGTCTATGCCAGCTGCGGCGCTGAAGTAGAGCTTGTGACCCGCTACAGCATGGTGATTATCCTATACAGGCAGGCCGTACCTTTTTGTTTCCAAGTGCCCGATGTGCATAGCTCCTCCTCTCCTGTCCCATCCTATGATCAGGTTGGAATTCACCAGAAGATGAAGGAGCAGGAGCCCACACATGATCAAACAATGGCGTAGTATGACAGTAATTGCAGTAGCCTCTTCCCTTGTTTTAACCACAGGGTGCGGTTCGAACTTATCCAAGGAGCAGCAGCAGAGCCAACAGCAGAGTGTGCCAGGCACTAGCGGGCAGTCCGCCAACCGGCTGAAGAGCGAGCAAAGCAACGGTGGCGTGCAGCAGCTTGGATCCGGCGGAGCGACGAAGATCCAAGGCACCGGCGGAGCAACGAACGTCCAAGGGGCCGGCGGTTCGCAAATCACGGTTCCAGTGGTGGATGTGAATGGAACGGCTTATGTGGTCGGTACGGAGTTTGCGAAGAGCCTTGGTTATGATTTTGACTGGGATGCCGAGCGCGGCGTCTTCCAGCTCGGTGACCATGATGCGGCATACGAGTTCACTGCCGGTTCTCCGCAGGCGGAGAAAGAGGATCAGAAGGTTTCCATGAATGAGCCGGTACTCTTACACAACTCACAGGTTCACCTTCCGGTAGCGTCCCTTACGAGCCTGATGCAGGATGAAGTCTCGATTCAAAAGCAAGGCAAAAATGTCGTAATCTCAGTATCGGACCAAAATGTAACGGGCTCGATTGACGGGCCCGACGAAGCCAATACGGGAGCGGAGCTCGACTTTGAGGACGACCCGAACGATCCGTTCAAGGGTGTGGAAGGGGAAGCTTCCCCAACCATGGGAGCGCTGGAGGCTGACGGCGTAAGCACAAGCATGAATGAAGAGGCCATTCCGGTACTCAAGAACGTGAATGTGCCGGGTTTGATCGCCCAAGCGAAGCGTTACCTTGGCGTCAAGTATGACTTCGGGGCGAGACCTTATCCGCAGTCAGGCCGCTTTGACTGCTCTACGTTCACTCAGTATATATTCGGCAAGTATGGGGTTTCTCTGAACAGAACGGCAAGAGCACAAGCCAGACAAGGGACAGCCGTCAGCCGCAAATCGCTGCGCAAGGGCGATCTGA
Source organism: Paenibacillus caseinilyticus (assembly GCF_027533645.1). Taxonomy (GTDB): domain Bacteria; phylum Bacillota; class Bacilli; order Paenibacillales; family NBRC-103111; genus Paenibacillus_G; species Paenibacillus_G caseinilyticus. Next base: position 685,134 of record NZ_JAQAGY010000001.1, on the reverse strand, counting down.
TGTTCTTTTATGTGCCAGGCCGGTTCAAGACGAACAGAACGGTTGGCCATGTGTCGATCTACATGGGCAACCAGCTCATGATCCACGCTTCACCTAAGCCTAAGGACGGGGTACAGATTACGCGTATTAATAAACCTTATTGGAAACAGACCTTCTTGACCGCAAGACGGTTTGTCTACTAGGAAGTCCTGCATAGCTGAGGCAAAACAACCCCATGGTCCTGGACCATGGGGTTGTTGGTTGGAAAAGTCAGCAAGTGGTGTTTCAGGCGCAGGCAGCGAGGCAAATGCTCATGGCACCGCCCCTCAGACGAAAATATGTTCGACCTCCAAATCCTGCCTCTCCGATAAATCCACGAACTCGCCGTCAAAGTTGACGAGGGGACGAAAGAAATCGGTAGGATTCGTCATGACGATGACACCGGTCTCTCCGGTGATCAACTGGAGTTTTTTATTAATGAAATTCGGAATCATGTGGCGGATGAACACTTGGGTGATCTGCGGATCGAGCTCGCCAAAGCTGCACCGGTAGAGCTCGCGGAGCACAAACAGCAGATCTCGTTTCTTCTGGTACACCCGGGTAGAAATCATCGCGCTGTAAATATCCGCTACAGCTACGATCTTGGCCATCGGATGGATCGATTCTTTGCGGAGCTTCAGCGGATAGCCCGTGCCGTCAAAACGTTCATGATGCTGCAGAGCGGCCATGGTGATGGGTTCCGGGAATCCGGACCGCTTCAGGATCTCATAGCCGATCACCGTGTGCTTCTTGATTTTCTCGTATTCTTCGTCGGTTAACCGGCTCGGCTTTTGAAGGATGCCGGCCTCGATGCGGCATTTGCCGATGTCGTGAAGATAACCGGCCCGGCCGGCGAGCAGGGCCTCTTCTTCCGGCTGCCCCATCCACTTGGCGATATAGTACGAGATCATCCCTACCTGTACGCTGTGCTGGTATGTATAGTCGTCGCGGTTGTTCAGCACGAGAAGCAGGGAGACGACATCTTTCTCTTCGTGAACCTGGTCGGCCAGGGGGTTGAAGCCCTGCTCCACCTGCTCGGGAGAGATAAAGCCTTCTTCGAGGGCCTGTCCGAATGTGGACTTGATGCCGTCTACCGCTTCTTGATATGCGGCGATGGCGGCCTTCTCTCTCTCTGCTTCTTCCGGCTCCGCGGAGAACGGGTAGGAGTCGGCAGCCGAAGCCGTGGTGTCCCAGCCGCGCGGCACGATATCCACCTCGTTGATTCCGAGCCTCTGCAGCTTATCAATGTCAGCCTCGCTTAAGAGGGTGCCGGCGGACAGCACCAGCAGCCCGCTGGCATGAAAAGCATCGGTGCTGAGGCTGTCGCCGACACGGACGCTATGGGTTGGGATCAGCAAAGGGGAGTCACCTCGGGTTAAGATGCATGATGTAATGGATGAGTATATGAAGGTATAGAATGGTCAATAGGTTAATGGAATAACCGCTTTATCTTACATGCCGATGTAGCGGCTGTACAGACTCTTGGCCGCGACCGGATCGTCAGTCCCCTGCACGATCATCCGGCCGTCCGGGAACAGCACGAGCGTCAACTCGTTCTCGAGATGGAGCTTGAGCAAAAACGGATTGAGCTCCACCCGCCCGGTCTTCTCGAGCCGCCGTGCCCACTCCTTCAGGGAAAGGGATTGCGGGGAGAGGGGCTGGATCTGCACGGAGTTGCGTCCGCAGAGCGTCTGAATGGTTTCTTCTTCATGGAAGGCATCCAGGTAATCGAATTGCAGCAGTCCGCAGCAGGGGCAAGACTCTTTGCGGGCGCCGGCGACATCGATCGCCGAGTATTGATTATACCATAGATCCCAATGGACCATCCGCCGGTTCAGGGCCGTATCCGCTCCCGTCAGAAGCTTGAAGGCTTCCGCCGCTTGATGGGACGCTACCGTATGGATGATGGGGCCGATGACACCGGCGGTGTCGCAGGTTTCGGCTGACCCTTGGGCAGGCGCACCTCCGAACATGCATCGCAGACAAGGGGTGGTCCCTGGAATGACGGTCATCGAGACGCCCCGTGAGCTGACGGCGCCGCCATAGATCCAGGGGATCCGATGCTTGATGCTGACATCGTTGATGAGAAAGCGTACAGAGAAATTATCGGTTCCATCGAGGATTAAGTGAACATCCGACAGCAGTTCCTCCGCATTCGCGGGATGCAGGTCCGCGACCACAGGTTCGATCGTGACAGAACCGTTGGCGGCCCTTAAGCGGGCGGCCCCGGCCTCCGCCTTGGGTGCGGAACCGGCCGCATCCGATTCATCGTACAGCATCTGCCGCTGGAGGTTGCTCATCTCCACAAAGTCGCGGTCGATCAAGCGGACGAAGCCGACGCCTCCCCGCACCATGTGGTTGGAGAGCACCGTCCCCAGTGCCCCCATCCCAACAATGGCGATACGGGCGTTCAGCAGCTTGGTCTGGCCTTCGGACCCTATGGGAGCGAAGAGCATCTGCCGGGAATATCGTTCCCGGTCAGGTCCTTCAGGAGGGAGGACGGCTGCGGCTTGCTCATGGTTCGTTGTCATCCTTGGCGTACTCCTTCCGCTTGGGAGGCGGTTAGCGGGTTCCAAGGCCCCTGCTGGTGGCCTTTCCATTCCGAACCGTCTTCCCAGACTTCCTTCTTCCAGATCGGTACGATCTGTTTGAGGCGCTCGATGGCGTAGCGGCTCGCCTCATAGGAAGCGTCCCTATGGGGAGAGGAGACGGCGATCACGACGCTCGTCTCGCCAACAGGCACCGGGCCCAGCCGGTGGGTAATGGCGCACTGTGTACCCGGCCAGCGGTCTTCTATCTCGCTGCCGATCTGCTCCATAGTCTTCAGTGCCATAGGCTCGTAAGCTTCGTATTCGAGCAGCGTCGTCCGCTGCCCATGAGTGAATTCGCGCGTCGTGCCGATGAAGGAGAGGGCCGCGCCGTGATGGGGATGAAGCACTTTGGACGTGACTTCCTCTATGGAGATCGGATCCCGTGTAATAACCATTCGTGCAGGTGCTTCTCCGCCCGATACGGGTGGAATCAGAGCGACCTCGTCTTCCGGGCGAATGACGGCCGAGTCGTCCGCGTACGCCTGGTTGACGGCGACGAAGGCCGCCTCAAGCCGAGAGGCGGAATCGGGGTACCGATCAGCGAGCAGCGCTTTGAGTTCCGGAGGACGGATGCCGGACGCAGCTATATCGAGCTCCAGCAAGGGGGTGCCGAACGACTCGGCAAGCCCTGCGAAGAGCAGCAGTTTCAGCTTCAAGGGGGACCACTCCATTTATGATCGTTATCGTGAAGCGAGAAGGGGACCGGGCAGCAGTCGATCGGACGTCTCCCGGCTCTCACGCGTATTCAGCATACCATATTTTCTGTAAAAAATGATATAATAGCAAACATAGAACGGTTATCAAGCAAGCAAGGAACGGAGGCATAATCATGGAAATCTCGGTATATGATGAAAAGATAGGTTCGGAGCGGCTGTCCGCTGACGAGCTGGCCGCGATCGGCCCGCTCCATCTGTCTGCAGGCGAACGCGTGGAGGGGGCGTCCGGCCGGGCGGTGGATTTTCTGCAGTGGTATGCCGCTTGGAGAGCCCGGAAGGGCGGGGAATCGCACCCGATGCCGAGGCGTCTTGAAGTGAGGGCAGCCGATGAATTCGAGGCCGCCGTTCCCTGGGCGCAGCTGGACAGAGCTCTGCTGCTCTATCGCCAGGAAGACGGGCAGCCGCTCCGCAAAGGGTTCCCTCTGCGGCTCTATGTTCCGGATGGCAGCAGCGAATGCCTCAACGTTAAGAGTGTGGTGGAGATCCGCTTCCGCTATGAAGGCGATGCGCAGGACGGGGCGGACTACGGATTCCGCAACAAGATATCTCCGGACCAGCTGCTGAAGCGGGGAGCGAACTAGCCTGATGGACATCGAGTTATCGACTCCGAAGGAGGGTGCCTGAGTGAACGACGCAACCGTGAGGCTTCGCATCCTTCATACCAATGATATCCACAGTCGCTTCGAACATATGCCAGCCATAGCCTCCATCATCCGCAGACAGCGGGCCGAGGCGGGGGTAGAGCTCACGGTTACACTCGATATCGGCGATCATATCGACCGGGTTCACCCGGCCAGTGAAGGAACGCAAGGACAGGCGAATATCGCCGTGATGAATGCGACCGGCTATGATGCGGCCACCCTGGGGAATAATGAAGGGCTTACGCTCATGCCTGATGTGCTTGCGCAGCGCTACGGAGAGGAAGCGGCCTTCCGCGTAGTGCTGGCCAACATGCCCGAGACTGCGAGCGGAGCCTGCCCGGACTGGGCTGTTCCTTATCATATTGTGATTAAATCGGGTATTCGCGTAGGATTGATCGGGGTCACGGCGCCATTCGCCGAATTCTATAACCTGCTCGGCTGGGATGCCCGGGATGCGTTCGATACCGTACGCCACTATGCTGCTGAACTAAGGCCGCAGGTAGACGTACTGGTCGTCCTGTCCCATCTGGGCATCCGCAGCGACGAGCGGATGGCTGCCGAGATCGAAGGCATCGACCTGATCCTCGGCGGGCACACGCACCATCTTCTCGAAGAGCCGCTCCGCATCGGACGCACAGTCGTCTGTGCGGCAGGCAAATTCGGCCAATACGTCGGGGTCGTCGATCTGGAGCTGGATACGGCCACCCGGACGCTCCGCAAAACGGAGTCCCGGGTGCTCCCCGTGGTAACCGGGGAGCAGGAGGAGGATATCCTCCGGCTTATCGACACTTACCAAGAGCAGGCCCGCTTGGTGCTGGACCGCGAGCTCGTCCGTCTGGAGCAGCCCCTGGCCGTGGATTGGTACGGGGAGTCGCAGCTTGGCAATGTGCTGGCCGCCGGACTGCGGCGCTGGACGGACGCCGAGATCGGACTGGTCAATGCGGGACAGCTGCTGGGCGGCCCGCTGGAGGGCTCGGTTACGGCTGGCCGTTTGCTCGAGCTGTGTCCGTCCCCGATCAACCCCTGCCGGCTGGAGCTCACCGGGGATCAGCTGCTGCGGGCGCTGGAGGAATCGCTGCTGCCGGAGTTCATGAACAAGCCGCTGTACGGTTTTGGGTTCCGGGGCAAAGTACTGGGAACCCTATGTCTGGACGGCTTGACCGTAGAATACGATCCCGATGGCGAGCCGATGGCGTCGGTCCGCAGCGTATGCGTTGGGAGCGAGCTGCTCCAGCCGGCCCGGTCTTATACTGTGGGCACCATCGACATGTTTACCTTCGGCATCGGCTACCTGTCCATCGCGGAGGGCACCCGGGCGGAGTTCTTCTTGCCGGAGTTTCTCCGCGATGTGCTGCTGGCACAGCTGCATGATGAAGCCGCACTCCGGGACAGTGTCCGCACCCGCTGGATCCCTATCGATGCCCGGAAGACTGCATTCTGAACTGTGAAGCGGCGCGGTGTGCCCAGCTTAACAAGGTGAGCTCGCCTCCGCTGCAGGAGTGCGGGCTGCTCGCTGGTCCGGGAACATGACAGGCTGCGGAGCTGGATGCCGGAGGCCGTGCTTCCTTTTCTTTTCATTACATTCGTATTACGCTACAATGGGAAGTATATATCTATACCATGAAACTTTCGAAAGAGTCAGGTGTGAAGAATAACCATGTCCGAATCTAACCAGGAAGGTCTCTTGAAGGACCTTCCCCCTATAACCCCGAGCAATGACCCTTGGGAGCCGATCCACTCGTTCCGTACCTACGGGGAGCACCGGCTGACGAGCGTCGAGCTCACGGTTACGAATCTTTGCAATATGCGCTGCGAGCATTGTGCGGTGGGCGAGTCCCTGGCCATGACCGAAGGCCCCCGAATCCCTGTAGCGTCGATCCTAAAACGCCTCGATGAGGTGGAACATCTGGAGACGATCTCCATTACAGGGGGCGAACCGAGCTATCATGCAGCTACGGTGAGGGATTATATTGTTCCGGTTCTCCGGTATGCCCGGGAGAGGGGGGTGCGCTCCCAGCTTAATTCGAACATCACCCTGGATTTGTCCCGCTATGAGGCCATGGCGCCGTACCTGGATGTCATGCATATTTCATTCAATTACTTGAACGGCGACGACTTCTACGGGGTCGGGTTCGAACGATCCTCCCGGCCGGTCAGCAGGGAGACCGCCTACAAGCTGTACGACCGGATGGTGGAGAACGCGGTTGCGCTGACTCGCGGCGGTATGTTCGTATCGGCGGAGAGTATGATCAACTACAAGACACACGACAAACTCGTGCCGATTCACCGGATGATCCGGGATATGGGCTGCCAGCGTCATGAGGTGCATCCGATGTACCCGAGTGCTTTTGCTTCCCACCTGCCCCGTCTGTCGCTGGATGACACGCGCGCGGCGATCTCGAAGCTGCTCGACGGGCGTGATGCCGACCTCTGGATGCTCTTCGGCACGCTGCCGTTCTACGCCTGCAGTCCGCTGGAAGCCGACAGGGCGCTTGTACGGCGTTTGCGTACGGAGCCGAATGTGACGGTCCGTAACGACCCTGACGGCCGCAATCGCTTGAATGTGAATCTCTTTACGGGGGATGTCTATGTAACCGATTTTTCTGACGTGCCTTCTTTGGGTAATGTACATAGAGACAGGCTGGAGGACGTATTCCTCCGTTGGAAGGACCATCCGCTGAACGGGACGGTCTCCTGCTATTGTCCGGCAGCTAGCTGCTGCGGGCCCAATCTGCTGGTCGCGGATACATATTACAAGGAAGTGGACTTCAGTTCCCGGCGTGCTGTGGTCTAAGGTCTGCCCCTTCCTTCATCCTATATACGCAAAGGAGATTGACGTCATTGGACGCACTCGACAGTCATAGTACAGGTTTTGATTTGGGGGCGATCTCCCTCAACCTTCTCTTGGTCTTATTCTTGGTGCTCTTGAACGGTTTCTTCGTCGCAGCAGAGTTCGCTCTCGTCAAAGTAAGACAGTCGCGTCTTCAGCAGCTGGAGAGCGAGGGCCATGGCAAGGCGCGCTATGCCCTTGCCGTCACGAGCAAGCTTGACGCGTACCTGTCCTCTACCCAGCTGGGGATTACGCTCGCTTCGCTCGGCCTCGGCTGGGTGGGGGAGCCTGCGATCTCCCACCTGATCGTGGAGCCGGCATTCGCCGTGCTCGGGCTCGAGAACGCTTGGTATGCCGATGCCGTAGCTTTTGCGATCGCCTTCGCCTCCATTACGTTCCTGCATATTGTGCTGGGGGAACTGGCGCCGAAGTCGCTGGCCATCCAGAAATCCGAACTGACCTCCCTGTGGCTGTCGGCCCCCTTGATGCTGTTCTACCGCGTATTCTATCCCGTAATCTGGCTGCTGAACGGAGCTGCCAACCGGCTGCTCCGGCTGGTGGGCGTCCAGCCTGCCACCGAACACGAAGCGGCTCATACCGAGGAAGAAATCCGTATCCTCATGGACCAGAGTGCACGCAGCGGGCATATCGACAAAGACGAGCTCGCCCTCTTCGATAATATCTTCGAATTCTCCGACCGGGTCGCCCGTGAAATTATGCTGCCTCGCACAGATATGGACTGCTTGTTCACGGAGCTGAGCTTCGAAGAGAACCTGAAGATGGTCTACGAAACGAAGCATACCCGGTATCCGGTGGCAACGAACGACAAAGACGAGATCGTCGGATTCGTTCATATGTCGGATCTGCTGACGGCGGAGCCCGACAAAGCGCACGAATTAAAAGACTTCCTGAGGCCGGTCCTCATGGTGCCGGAATCGATGGAAATTTCCCATGTGCTGAAGCTCATGCAGCGCAAGCGGTCGCAGCTGGCCGTGGTTATCGACGAATACGGCGGTACCGCAGGGCTGCTGACGGCGGAAGATATTCTCGAAGAAATCGTAGGCGAGATGCACGACGAATTCGACGAAGGCGAGAAGCCGGAGATCGAGAAGCTCAGCGACGGCTACTCCGTAGACGGCCGGGTGCTTCTGGAAGAGCTCGACGATATGCTCGCACTCGGCATTGTGGACGACGAGGTCGACTCCATCGGCGGCTGGCTGTTCAAGCAGCTGGAAGGGTCCGTTGCCCGCGGCCGCAAGTATGCCTATGAAGGCTTCGTCTATGAGATTACCGAGACCGAACGGCTTCGGGTGCTGAGAGTCAAGATTACGACCGAACCGAAGCTGCCGGACCGGATACTGATGACGGAGCCGCCAGGTACTAATCAGGAACAAGAATAGGACTGGGAGGTCACTCGCTAGATGCCGCTTCGTACTTTGCTTTTCTGCGCTTTAAGCGCCGTGCTGCTCTACGCTCTGTTTACCACCGGCTTTCCCTTTTTGCTGGCTATCTTGATTGCCATTCTTATCGAACCGGTCATCACGGCGATGGTGAAATACCTGAAGTTCGGACGGATTCCCGCGGCGGTGATCGCCTGCACCCTGTATACCGGTTTATTCCTAGGGTTCGTCTACCTTGTGGGCTTCAAAATGGTCTCGGAGCTCGTGCAGCTCTCAAAGAATGCTCCCGACTATCTCAATAACGCCGTTGCGCTGTTCAATGACACGTCGGCCAAAACCGAGCTGATCTATGAGGCGCTTCCTGCCGGTATGGCGGAACAGGTCCAAAAGTGGCTCGGTTCAGGTGTCGGTGCGGTCACGGAGAGCCTGAAGAGCATCCTTGCCGGCGTGTCGCGGTATTCCATCGGCGTCGCGAAGACGATTCCGAGCCTGTTCATCTTTTTTGTGGTCTTCGTAATCGGCCTGTATTTGATCTCATTGAGCCTTCCGAAGCTGTACCAGTCGTTCCTCGGTTTGTTCGACCCGGGCTCGCGTTCCAAAGTCGCCACCGTACTTGTGGATCTGCGCCGCGCCATCTTCGGGTTCATTCTGGCCCAGTTCATCATCTCCCTGCTGACCTATATCGTCACGCTGATCGGTCTGCTCATTCTGCGCGTCGACTATCCGATGGCCATCGCACTCTTGATTGTGCTCGTCGATATTCTTCCGGTGCTCGGCGTCAGCGCCGTCCTGTTCCCTTGGGCGGGATACAGCTTCCTCGTGGGGGATTCGCACCTAGGCATCGGCCTCCTTGTGCTGTTCCTTGTCATTCTCATCTTCCGCCGCATTATCGAACCGAAGATTATCGGTGACGCGGTAGGCATCAACGCGCTGGCTGCACTCATCAGCATCTATGTAGGGTTCCAGCTCATGGGGGCGATCGGCCTTATCCTCGGTCCCGTCATGGTGATCGTCTATTCGGCCCTGCGCCGCGTAGGCCTCCTCAAGATCAATATCAAGCTCGACGGATAGGCATCACTGCACAGCCTCAAGTTATGTGACGTGTTGTTATGCCGCTCGGGGTATTGGTCTTGGGGTTAAGTTCAGCCCACAGGAGCTGGTGCCGTGCAGCAGGCGTAACGAACCAAGGGGGACAATGGATGGAGGCACAGCTTCCCGCGGCCAAGCAGCATACGAAAACTTCACTGGCCAAAATCATACGGCGGGCCGTTCTGATCTTCTTCGGAGCCGCTCTGGTCTCCGTAGGACTCGAAATCTTCCTGGTGCCCAACGACATTATCGACGGGGGCATCGTCGGCATCTCGATCATTACCTCGCATCTCTCCGCGCTTCCGATTGGCCTCTTCCTTCTGCTGTATAACCTGCCTTTTCTGATCATGGGTTATAAACAGATCGGCAAGACATTCGCCTTATCCACTCTCTACGCCGTGACGTTGATGTCCATCGGGACCTGGCTGCTGCATCCGGTTCAGGCCTTGACCGTGGACCCGCTGCTTGCTGCGGTGTTCGGGGGCATTATCCTCGGCATTGGCGTTGGCCTGGTCATCCGCTCGGGCGGATCGCTAGACGGTACCGAGATCCTGGCCATTCTCTTCGGCAGAAAGCTGCCCTTCTCCGTTGGCGAAATCGTCATGTTCTTCAATCTGTTCATCTTGAGCAGCGCGGGATTCGTCTTCGGCTGGGACCATGCGATGTATTCGCTCATTGCCTACTATATTGCCTTCAAGATGATCGATATCACCATCGAAGGCTTCGACGAGTCGAAAGCCGTGTGGATTATCAGCGAGAACAGCCGCGATATCGGCGAGGCGATTATACAGCGTCTCGGGCGGGGAGTTACCTATTTGAATGGGGAAGGCGGCTTTACCGGCGGAAGCCGGCGTGTGATCTTCTGCGTGATCAACCGGCTGGAGGAAGCGAAGCTAAAGTCCATCGTCGAGGAGCTCGATCCTACAGCTTTCCTTGCTGTCGGTAATATTCACGATGTGAAGGGCGGCAGGTTCAAGAAGAAGGACATCCACTGAAGCATTAGAGGGCTTAGAGGGCATACAAAAAGCGGGACCGCGATTATCGCGGTCCCGCTTTTTGTATGTTCTTCTAAGAGATTAGAAGCGGCGGGCGCCCAGGTACTTGGGTCCCCAGTACGTGTTGTCCAGCTTCTGGACGTAAACGCCTACGGAGCTGAGGGCCGAAATGAATTCGCCGTTGCCGACATAGATGCCCACATGGGAGACGATCCCAGGGGTACCCAGTGTGAAGAAGACGAGGTCGCCCGGGACGAGCTTGGCTTTGTCGACCGGTGTGCCCATGGTAGCCATCGTGGCCGAAGTGGTGCGCGTCATCGGTACGCCATGAGTGGTGAACATGTAATAGACGAAGCCGGAGCAGTCAAAGCCGGCCGGTGTTGCACCGCCCCACAGGTAAGGGACGCGGATATATTGATAGGAGTCCGTCACGATGGATCTACGGACCAGCGCAAAGTCGATGCGTGCACGTGTCGTAGCGTCCACCGAGCCGGTGACAGGGAGGCTGTAGGCCGTCTGGAAGGCACGAACCGCATCGGCGGTTACCGTGCCGTAGTATCCCGTAATGGTCGGGTAAGTAAAATAACCTAATGTCTTGAGGTCGCGCTGAAGCTGGGATACGGCATCCGAAGTCATACCTTGGTACAAGGGTGTGAACGCGGCCGCAGCGGCTTGAACGGGAGGAACGAAGGCTGGGCTTGCGGTAACGAAGACAGCGGCGGCGGCGGACGTAAGAATCATCTTGGTGATCGCATTCTTCATTAGGGCAGGCGTCTCCTTTTCCTCGCTGGAAGTAGCGAATTTGAATGTTGTCCTCTTGTATATCGGTACGATGTCATTTTATACGCATAATGGACAAGCCAACAATGTATAAATGTTGGGAGCATGCAAAAGGAGGCCCGCCCCGCTATGGATCAGGTCAAAGTTTGGTTCCCTTATATCGGTCCCTGCGACCCCTGCCCGCCGATCACGGTGAAGACTTACGCAACGCCGCCGAATCTCTATATCCGCTACCAGCCGCCCGGTCTGCCGCAGTTCCCGCCCCACGAGGCCTTATGCCGGGGAACGCTGTGGCCCGCCCTCTACAGCCCGTATGAACGAAAGAATACCTAACTCTGGACAGGAGGAATGCGTATGGAACGCAAGGCTATGCCTGAGCAGTTTTATGTCCAGCTTCAGGAGCTGCAGGCCGTCGATTTTGTGCTCGTGGAACTTACGCTGTACCTGGATACCCATCCAGGGGATCCGCAGGCCCTGGCGCAGTACAACCAATTTGCCCAGCACCGTATGGGTCTGGCCCACCGGTTTCAACAGGTGTTCGGCCCGCTGATGTCCTACGGGCACAGCTTTACCCGAGAGCCTTGGGAATGGGTGGAGGTTCCGTGGCCCTGGCAGGTCTGAGATGGAGCTTACAAGGGGGAAGGAGTGAGGGCGCATGTGGATCTATGAGAAAAAGCTGCAGTATCCGGTGAAGGTAGGCAAGTGCGATCCCCGCATGGCCAGACTGCTGCTCGAGCAGTACGGCGGAGCGGATGGGGAGCTCGCCGCGGCCCTGCGTTATCTCAATCAGCGGTATTCGATTCCCGATAAGGTCATTGGATTGCTAACCGACATCGGTACGGAGGAATTCGCGCACCTCGAGATGATCGCTACCATGGTCTACAAGCTCACCAAGGACGCCACGGTGGAGCAGCTCAAGGCTGCCGGGCTGGATGACCATTACGCGGCCCATGACCGGGCGCTGTTCTATCAGAACGCTTCCGGGGTGCCATGGACGGCCGCTTATATCCAAGCCAAGGGAGATCCGATCGCAGACCTGTATGAAGACATTGCGGCGGAAGAGAAGGCCAGGGCCACCTACCAGTGGCTGATCGACCTGACGGACGATGTGGACCTGCAGGATGGTCTTAAGTTTTTGCGGGAGCGGGAGGTCGTGCATTCGCTGCGGTTTCGCGAAGCGGTGGAGATTCTCAAAGCGGAGCAGGGCGCCAAGAAAGTGTTTTAGAAGGAAAGGGGAGACAACGTGGAAGGGATTGCAACGATCACCGAATTGAAAACCAGGGCGCTTCAGCAGCTGAGAGGGAACTGGTGGAAGGCAGCTGCCGTAACGCTGATTACCATTGCTGTCTCACTCCTGGTCTCCGGAATACCGAAGGGCGGTTCGCTGCTGAGCCTGGTTATCTCGGGGCCGATCGCTTGGGGCTCGGCCTACTACTTCCTCCGGGTGCACCGCGGAGAAGGGGCCGCCGTGGACGATCTGCTTCAGGGGTTTGTGAAGTTCGTGCCGGCCTTGGTACTGTACCTGCTCTCCACGCTCTTCGTACTGCTGTGGATGCTGCTGCTGATTATTCCGGGCATTGTCGCGGCGCTGAGCTATTCGATGGCCTATTATATCCGGATCGACGAGCCGGAGCTGACGGCGATGGAAGCGCTTAGCCGCAGCAAGGAAATGATGAAAGGACACAAGTGGCGCTATTTTGTCCTGGGGCTTAGTTTCCTCGGATGGGTGCTGCTGGCGGTGTTGACGGCAGGGATTGGTTTCCTGTGGCTTGGCCCTTACATGTCCGTGACGAACGCCAACTTCTACACGAACCTGAAGGCGTCGCAAGGGCAGGGGTAGCACAAGAGGGGATGATTCCGGAGGCTGACGCCGAAACGAAACAGGGTGTAGGCTCATCCTTTCCATTCCAGGTTCTGATGGGGGCGAAAGAGTCCAGCGGGAGTGGAAAATGATATTGAATAAGGGATGGTCTCCGATTCATCTGACGGAGATCATCCCTTATTGGAGTCTACAGAGGATGTCGCTCATGCAGAAACATTGTTCAAAGGAGGATGGGGTGGCCAGAATGGCTGGGGCATCAAGCAAATGGGCAGCCTTCAAAGCTGGTTGACGCCGAGACAAGCAGCGATTGAATGTACGCCCAACGCGGACGATAGCAACAGTGCCGAACTGGGCTTGCTTTGTGATGGCAAACTCAAGACGGGGAGCGTGGGAAATGTCTCGAAACCTGTTCTCTTCGGCACCACACAAAATGCAGTGTACGGTCAGTTATATGCTGCCCAGCAACTGGGTCATTCAATCGAACCTTGTACTTAATAAGGTTCAAAGAAATAAATCAACAGAATTTGGTTAATCAACAGGTCTGATCCGTGAGAATAGAAAAAGGGACATTCTCACGCTATTGCGGAGAACATCCTTTATAAAAGCTATCGAAAAGTAGTACCATCGGGAGGAGAATTATTGGACTGACAGATTGTAATCGAAGTTAGGATTATTATTACCATCCCAGCTTTCAACACTAAATCTATAGGAAGTACATGGGCCTAAATAAATCATATATTGAGAAAAATTTTCACTTAACTTTATCTTTTGCTTCGGTACAGCAGCTCCCGTACTCGTCAGAATACGAAGATTATATGGATACCCTTTAGGTGCAACCAAAGTCACAAGTGCTGTAGCTCCAAGGAAGATAGTACTTGGATTAGGTTCGAAAATAAACCAATCCGCATCAGTACTCGACTCAAGTCTTCCAAGCTTGGAATCACCGTAAAAAAATAGTAAGCAATTATATAGGTCCTCAAACAATATTACCGACATCGGCACTGAAGAATTAGTACATCATGGTTAGACGTGAATTAAATCCAATAAAATAACATCATTTATGAGGTGGAGCGATCAAGCCGTCAAGGCTCTTCAATAAGATCCATCTGCAGAAATATGCTGTCGCAGTTGAGCTGGATCGATTTAGCCACCGTGGGCTCGGGAGATCAACAGCATCGGTGATCGCGACGTTGACACGCTCGTGCATAATGATTTAATAATAGTTTAACTATTAAATAATAGTAAATAATAAACTTAATAGGTAATTATTTGATATAATCAATGAGTAAATATAATAATACAGAAAAGAGGTTTTTTATGAAAAAGATTTCATTATTATTATTTGCGGCTTTGATGCTTCAACTCACACTTGTCTCTGCGGCTTTTGCAAAGGACACATTATTCCCTGGTGAAAAAATTCGTGCAGGTGAATCACTACAGTCTCAAAACGGCAGGTTCACCCTCGTCATGCAGAACGATGGTAATCTTGTACTTTATCAGGATAACAGTTCGGCGATTTGGAGCGTAAAAACTGATAATAGTATGTTTGAAGCTAATACTTTCGGCTTTGATGGACAGGCATATTTAGAGGGGGATTATCCATTTTACAAAGGTGTAAATTGGATCTCAAGTAATTATAATTGGACCGAGAGAAGTGGTCGGGTCCCATCCGGAACAAACTATTATGGTGATTTTCTAGTAGTTCAGGGTGATGGAAATGTTGTTATTTATAACACTGATAACCCAAATGATGTTTACCCCGTCTGGGCAAGTGATACAGGCGGACGTTAAGAGGATTATATTTTTAGCAGAGTCGCATCAATTCGCGGCTCTTTTGTGTCACAATAAAACTTTATTTGCCACATAAGCATCTAAAACGGAGGTATACTTATGAAAAAGTTGGTATTCTTATTTGCACTTGTATCCATGTTGTTTTCTTTTAGTACTTCTAGTTATGCAAAACACGGTGAAAATGTACTCAGAGAAGGTGAATTCTTATGGAGAAATGAATATTTAGAGTCGAGTAATGGAAGGTACATGCTAGCTTTTATGATAACTCGTCTAGAATTATATGATGCTGTTGAGCATAAAACATTGTGGCAAGCTGATACATCTAGTGCGTATCAAGGACTGGAAATTTCTCCAGATGGTAAAGTCTCGTCTATTTGGGCAGGTCAATATTTGTGGCAGTCAAACAATCAAGCATGGAGTAATGCCCACTATCAAGGCAATCCTCCAGCCAATCTTGCTGGCGACACTCTGGTAGTTCAAGATGATGGGAATCTAGTTCTCTATAACACCAAAGACCCTGTTAAAGGCTGGTACCCTGTCTGGGCTAAGTAATACAGGTGGGCGATAAGAATATAGATTATAGTTTAAGGGAGCCTCATCAAGTTGTGGCTCCTTTTGTAACGGTCAAGTATCCACTTTATTATAACGGCTGTCCCAATTAAGAGGTCTGAGAACGTCTAACGCGCTTGTCCATTTAACGGGCAGGCGCGTTATCTGTTTCAGTAACGGGGAATATCTTCAAGGTGAAGTCATCTTGAGCTTTACTGCTCCATCTACCGCCTTTTTCTTTACGATAAGTGATCTGGCTAATGATGGATTTCAATAATGCATTTTTTTCTGCAGGTGTCTCTGCCACAGAATAAGCATTCAGCACATGTTCCATAATAGGAATGATCTCCTTTTGGGAGCTGGCACGGCGTTGCTCTTTTTGGAGTTCCTGTTTCTACCAGATCATGCAGGTTTCCTTTCTGCAAGTTTAACTCATTTTTGGTTTTCTCCAAAACTTTGACCTGATCTTTTAATAACTTCAGCTGGAGGTTTCTTTTCTCAGCCTCGCTTTCATTGGGAAGGGCTTGGATTTCAGCAGCCTGCTTCATGCCGAACAATATGATTTTTAACGCCTGAAGCAGCTTCTCCTCTACCTTATGAAAATACGAGCTAACATTTTTGCAATTATGAGTTGTGCAAATAAGTGAGTCTGGATTTTTTGGATTGCGTAATATTCCATTTATGGCCGCAACAATCCATCCGCATTTGCTGTTCTTAAGGGTCGGTATCCTCAGCTCCTCATTCAAATACCGGGTGATACGTGCCGTCCCTAACCGAGTGTCCGGGTTTGGATCTGTATGGAGGGAGAAGATAATCTGCACGATCTGTGCTTGCTCCGGATGTGGTTCCAAGGTGCATCCTTTACCTGGAAGCTTTTTTCTTAGATAGCCATAGGGGGCAACATTCCCCACGTATTTGCCTTCTTCTATAGAATTGATGCGCCCGCCCTGCAACCGGCGATTGATTGTCTTGAATTAGCGGCGGCTCATGAACAGGCCGAATTCGAAATACTCTTCATCGTTCAGGTTGTTAGGATCGTAAGTCCTCATAGGCGTAATAATGAGTGTGGACGAATACTTGAAGGTTCGTGCGACGATCCCTTGGTCCATGGTATTTCCCCGAGCGAGACGCTCTACCTTCACGAACGAGCACGCCTTTCCACTTGCCAGCCTCTACATCCTCCAGAAGATTAATCATCTCGGAACGTTCAGAAAGGCTCCCCTGAAGATTCCAAATGAAGTAGCTAGCCTCATCCAGCAGGGAGCGATATTTTTTGTATCGCACTTAGGTGGAAAGGACTCGCAAGCTATGTACGCCATGCTCAAGTCCGTTATCCCGGATCACAAGAGCTGCCGGCACCGGGATGTATGGGACTGGATGCCGATATTCGAACCTTACGACGGACCAGGTGTTCCAGAGCATAGCTAACGCCGGCCAGCAGCCATTTTGGGCATATACCAGAAATGAATGACAGTCATTGCTATTCTGCATCATGGGCAGCATTAATGGCTTACAGATGGCGCAGAACAGAATCCTGATCTGTACCGCAAGTATGTCGAGCTCGAAAAGCAGATTGGGCACACGATGTTCATGAAGCGAAAGGTACCAGTATGCCTAGAGGATCATATAGGCGTTCGATGTTCCTGATACAACTAAATGAATAGGAAGGACGTAATTATAAACTCCTTACCAATAAAAAAAGCACCCCTAAAGGTGCCGAAGAGTTATTTGTGACGTCAAGAGAGAGTGTGATTTTAAATTATTCTGTAACATGAATATGATAGTCAGGTTTTCCTGGTGCAGATATTATCGTATCACCAGGAGCAGCTGCTAGAAATATAGTAATTTTGACTTCTTTATATGTCCAGCGTATTGACCCTAAAACAGCTGGAGGACTAGAAGTGTATCCCCAGCCATGGGGAGTGAAGGATTCACCAACTTTTACATTTCTTTCAATTAAAGATTGGGCTTGTGGTGCTTGAGTATTCACGGTCGTATTTGAAGAATCAAAAACGCTACCTCAGAGAGGTAGCGAATGGTCGATAGTTTTCATCGTGCTTGTTTTCTTCTACTTAATGTGGATGCGGTTTGTTGAACAATAAACGCCCCATTGCTTGCTCCCTTAGTTCTTATTGCAACAGTTGTTTTAAAGCCTCCACTGCCAAATCCAATTCGAGCAATCCCATACGGTTTTACAGCAACAGTAACGGCCCCACTCAGTAAGATAGTAAAGGGCTGGTTTGAATTGTTAGCAATCGCGAGTGTTGCGTCAACCCCTATAGGGACCACAACTAACGTTTTCACACCAGCAGTTGGATAGTTAAACGATCCAGTATGCAAATATTTGGCCATCGTTACATACACCTCCACTTACAATGTATTCCAGATCGTGAATTTTGTTTGGACGAAGGTAGCTTGTATAAAGTATCAAAATGAATATCCTGCGTACCTGAAAGGAGTGGTGAGCCATACAGATTGTCCAGCCTATCAGAAGTGTGGAAAAGCTTGAAACGATGAAGACGGTGCTCCGGCGGAAGTCAGAGCGCGACTCAGGAACGGAAGACGGGAAGATGCGGCGCTTGCCAATCAATGCAGAACTGCGCGAGATCATCAACGAGTACATCATGGGAAAGAAGGACAGCGATCCACCCTTTCCGAGCTATCGGACTAAGCAGAACATCGGGAGGGTCCAGGCATACCGGATACTCAACCGGGCGGCCGCGGAAGTCGGATTGTCCGAAATCGGTACACACACGTTGCGGGAGACGTTCGGGTACCACTTCTACAAGCGCTATAAGGACGTGGCGTTGCTGCAGCAGATTTTCAATCATTCGGCTCCGTCGATCACCCTGCGGTATATAGGCATCAACCAGGACATCATCGACGAGGTTGTGGGAGGTTTTCATTTGTGACTAGGAGTCCCCTAATATGGTTCGGCGGCAAGTCTAAATATGCAGCGCACATCATCAGACGGTTCCCGGCACATCGGAAGTATGTCGAGCCGTTCGGCGGGGCTGCTCATGTGATTGCCCAGAAGCCGAGGGTCACGCATGAGGGGTATAACGTTATTGACGACGTGGTCGTGAACTTTTTGCTCCAGAGCATTCTAGATCCGGAACGGCTAGCTACAGAATGCGAGGCGCTGCCATACTGCCGGAGCCTCTACGAGCGATGGAAGCGCGAGCCCCTGCCGGAGGATCCGTACGAGCGAGTGAAACGATGGTTCTACATGAACCGCTGCGGCATCTCAAAGGGGAATGTGGAGCAAGTGCCTCAAACCGGCTGGAGGCATTCCACGGTGTCTGGCCAGAGCCCGGCAGGGGGCTACCTTACCGCCTGCGGGCTCAATCGAAGACTTTGCCGAAGTACGAAGGGCGTTATGATTGAGCGAATGGACTTCCTGGAATTGATCCCGAAATACGACGATGAGCATACGCTCTTTTACGTTGATCCTCCCTATGTTGGCCGTGAGAAGTATTACGCCGGCGGATTTACTGAGGACGATCACCGGAAGCTGGCAGAGCTCCTCCGAAATGTGAAGGGTAAAGTCGTCCTGTCCTACTACGATGACCCGTTGATCTACGGCGACTGGTGGCGTGAAAGCTTCGATGCTTACAAGCAAGTGGTCGGAGGCGACAGGGTCGGACGGGGGCAGAGGAACTCCTGCTAATGAATTTTGACAACGGTCAAATGACGCTTTTCTGACGAACATTCGCTGAGTAACGAAGGACATGGGAGGGCTACTGTGCAAAAGAGGCGTTACCTATTGGGGAATGGAAGGAAAGCGCCAAGTAGAGCGCCGCGTGAACATCATCGAAACACGGAGTTCCGGAAATCAATACGTAAACTGGATGCATATCAAGAAAGACGGTGCAGAAGGAAAGTCACAATGGACGGAACGCAGAGAATTTGCAGAATGATTAAAAGGGATTTACGAATTACCCGACGGACAGTTTGAATAATCAAATACATGGGTAGCTACTTTCGATTTTTGAGTGCTGTAAAGCCTGCTGCTGAGAAAAAGAAAATTGCAAAAGACCACCCTATTGTTGGAGCCCATTGCAAAAGGTCTTTTCCAGCGATGCTAAATGCTAGACTTGCAACACCCAACATACACAGAGGAATTGGTTTCGTATAAATTCCACCTTTAACAGTTTTTATAATCACTAACGATTTGCAAAGTGGAAAGGTTACAGAGGGAACGAACACCGTTTGAATATTGAACAACATAAAAAAAAGAGACCACGTCAGACTTGGGAAAATGCAGCCTTCCCGAGTTCCCCAGAATATAAGTTATGGGTAACTCAGCAGCAACAAAAGGAGTGATCAAATGGGTCCCAGAGACAGATGTAGAGTTGTACGAAGAGCAGTTTGAGGCGTGGCTTGAAGAGCAAGGCAGTATGGCAAAGCAATTGTCTAGTGCCCAACTCTTCCATAAGAAGATGAGGTAGTGCCAGCGTAGCTATCATCAAGTGCAAGCATATGGAAACCGGTGGCTATAATGCATGCCCAAAGTTCCTAAAATGGCTCTTTCAGGAACTTTTCCCTGGCCTACTTTGCGGCCTGTGTTAGCTATGCTGGTATTGGGCCGGTTCGCTGGATCCTTCAGGTTCCCGGCTAGTGAGATACGGAGAGTCGCGGCCGGGCAGTCCGGCACCAGCTCCTGTTAGGGTAGGCTTATTTGAAGACACGAAAAAACCCGAAGGGATGCTTTCCCCTCGGGCTTCATGGATCCCCGTATCGTTATTAACACCTGTTTGCATTATTAATATCGCTGAATAAGGACCGAGCTGACATTATCATTCATATTATTTGGAGAAAGACCATTTAGATACGGACAACTCATTGTGAGTCCTGCAGATCTATACGTAAAGTTAACGTCCTGATATAACCCCACTGAATATCTTCCTACTATGTGAACGGAGCTGGCCTTATCATTAAAGTTTAATTTTGCAAGGTCTGGAGTAGGTGCGGTAAGCTTTATCCAATCCCCATGGTAAACGGCATGTTCAAATAAATATACACCATCATATTCATCGGCAGTTATGGTTTTTACTTTCATAGAAGAGAGCCTATCATTACCGATCCGATCTTGCCCTAATTGCTCGGACCCAAATCTAATTGTACTTGTTGCTCCTGTATAGTTGGCGTTCTCATAAAGAGTAGCTTCATAATATGTATTATTATTCAACGGTACCATCCTAATGGAAGAAGCAGAGTCGTTAAGAATTGCCAAAGAAGCTGCATTTGCGTAATCACCAACACCTACACGATAACATGCCCCAGAATAATTACCATCTTGATAAATATAAACCCCAGGGCTGCCGTCACAAGCATAACTTTCAGCAGCCTCCACACGATCCGATGGCGATACATGCAGTGCTACGATGGATAAGGCCAGTAACATAAATGCTTTTGTTTTCTTCAGTAACATACTATACCTCCTAAATTTGGGTTGTACTACATTGCATACAAGTATATGCTACCACCCCTAAAATGATAGTGGCTATCCAAATCTTGATATATTTTTTAACGATTTTTGCTATATGTGTGCATCTGATGACAGCTACGCTGGTATGGGGCCAAGATGGCTGATCTGAATTCCAAGCCTTTTTTTATTTTAGAGGGGAGGAATCCGTGTGATTTTACGCCGCATTGTCTTGTACTGGATCTTGACCGGGCTCCTTGCAACTCATAAGGAGATAACTCGGTTTAACGCTGAGTCGGAGGAGAAACGGCACCGAATGGAAGCAGCAAGACAGCAGATGGGGGGCAAACGATGGCGGATCTTGGACAGAGAACGGCATGAGTAAGAAGCCAAAAGACCATGCGGCTACCCCTTGTGCCCTCAGTTGACTGAAGGCCGTTACTGCAAGAATCACCAACAACAAACCGTCAGGCAGTACGACAAACAGGCCAGGGACCCTAAGCTCGTGTCCTTCTACAAGTCCTCGGCTTGGTTATCGACGAGACAGGCTGCCCTGATCTGGGACAATCATTCATGCCAGTACTGCTTGCAGGAACAGCGCCTCACCCCGGCGGTTATGGTTCACCACATCAAAGAGGTGCGTAAAGCTTGGGCATTGCGGTTGCAGCTCGATAATCTGGTTAGTCTCTGCGATGCCTGTCACAACAGAATACACGGTACTCATTAAATTAGAAGGTCTGTTGACCAATGAACCCAGAAGAAGTGAGACAGATTGTACGAGCTGAGCTCGCTGCAGCAAAGAAACACGAGATTAAGGTAGGCGACATGGTTATTCCCGAACGGGCTGATAAGAACTATCTGGTCATAAGGGAACTCTTGGCCGTCCTTTCATCGAAATAAGCTTTTGTACAACGAGGCTGCAACCGTCCTGGATCAAGTAAAAGCATGTCTGAGTTTAAGGAGGGTTGCTCGTGAAGAAGATCGATGTATGGAAACATAAGATCGCTAGGGAGCTGCACCGCAGGGGAACACGAAAAGCACGGACGGCCAAAGTCATGTCCTTAATCGAAAAGGAGCCGGACTGGAACCAAGACCCTTTCGTCCGTTGCTTCGACACATTCGAATCGGCACTCGGTCAGATGTTTGCTGTTGATATCGGTGGTCATGTATACACAGCCAGGGGTTGTATGGGGATGATATCGGCGGACCTATCCGAATGGAACAGGGGCTACAGATGGTCATTACAGACCTGGAGAAGCGAGGCTCGCAACCGATGGATCTCGTCCGGATCAGCCACAAAAAACGCCTTTAATAAATTAACTATCGCTAAGTTGGTAATTAAGGCGGCGATAAAGATGGATAAGAAATTAACAGAGATTGAACGCTTGAATGAAGTCATGAAAGAAACTTCAGAAAAACGTTGTACGAAAGATACCTGGCCATGCGCCTTCATCTGGAAGGTCACTCATCGTATCCGTTGAAGATAATGGATCGGGTATTCGCCAGGTTATAATTGCACTTTATTTAGACAGTTCTATTAATGAACATGTTAACCATTTTGTTCTTTTATATCCAAAAATCAACTAAATTTAACTTTATGATTGAATAAAATTTGATATAATTTACGAGCAACTAAACTATACATATAGAAAAGAGGCTCTGTATGAAGAAACTAGCTTTAATTTTATCTGCAGTGTTTATGCTTCAATTCTCCATTCTCTCGTCGGCTTTTGCGTTAGGTCTTAATGATCCTGTATATTACTCCAAAAACGCTTTATCCATTGGAGGTACTCTAGAGGCTGGTCAATCGTTAAAATCTAATAATGGTACATTTTCTCTTGTAATGCAAAGAGATGGAAATTTGGTGCTTTATAAGAATGGCGGCACTCCTATCTGGAGCGTAAAAACTGACAAACTAATGTTTCCTGCCAATACTTTGAAGGTAGGGCCCCAAATCGTGGTAAGCTACACGTCTTCTTTCTACAATTCACTCAGTTGGTTTTCTGATAACTACAAATGGAGTATTGCTAGTGGTCGATACCCAGAGGGTACTGAATACTATGGACAGGTCATGATAGTTCAAGATGACGGGAATGTAGTACTTTATAATACAAAAGGTACTACAGATCAAAGTGTCTGGTATCCTGTCTGGGCTTCTGATACAGCCGGAAGATAATACTTAGGATTCTCAAGGAGTCGTGGTGTATCATCGTCACGGCTCTTTTTTATTTTCTCAAATGAAACATGACTTTTTTCAAAAGACGGATTGTCAAGCCAAGTGCGACATCTCATCCATGAAGGCTTCGTGAGCTGAACGCCACCTGAGGCATTTACGAGGACGGTGGTTAATGAGGTGAACCGCCTCCGCTTGTTCATTATCCGTTACGGATGCAAAGTCGTGACCTTTGGGAAAGAATTCGCGTAGCAGGCCGTTGCTGTTTTCATTGGACCCGCGTTGCCAGGACGAATAGGGGGCGGCAAAGTAGACCTTGATGCCGAGCAGGTTTTCTAAAGAGCTGTAGCAGGCAAACTCTTTGCCACGGTCTACGGTAGCGCCTAGAAAGGCAGGTTGTGGGTAATGGCTTGCTACCAAACCGCATGCAACCTCCATGGAGTATGCAGTGCGATCCGGGATTTTTAATGCGATATACTTTCGCGTCTTCCGTTCAATGAACGTAGCTGCACAAGCCTTGCTTTTTCCGCGACTGGACAGGGCGGTATCCAGCTCCCAGTGGCCGAACTTGTGGAAATGAATTCCATTGAAGCGAAAAAGTCCCTCACCATAACTGGCGGGGGACCTCTTTCTTATTTAAGTACAATATCAGTCTTAATATCTTCACTGAGGCGATCATATTTTTTATTTACAGCACCGCTAGTTATGTAGTTCAGGCTAGTGATGCCTTCCAGTTCCTTCACTTCGAAAACAATTTTCCCCGTTTTAATTACCTTGCCATTGAATTCTCCACCGACTTGATCCGAGTGAAAACCTCCCTGAACCTGCTCCTTTGTGTTCGTTACAATTTTTCCAAACTGTACATGCCAGGTTAAAGTTTCACTTGAAGTGTTCTCTACCTTAACTTCAAAGACAACAGCCTTGACAGGAGTAGAGTACTCATTTTCTTTATACACAGGGTCCAAGCTGACTTTGGAAATATTCATCTTCATAGGACCACTAGCGAGATCAACGTTTACACTGTAAGATTTAACTGGAGTAGTGGCTTCCTGCGGCTTGTAGTCCTTACCTGCAATAGTAATTGTGCGGGCATCACCATCCCACTTAACATCTGCACCAAGCATTTCAGCAACGGATCTCAATGGAACATAGCTGGAGCCATCAATAATTTCGACGGCGGTGGATGATTGTTTTCCATTGACGATAAGTTTGATGTCTGAAGCAGCATATGCACCTACGGCAGCGGATACAAGTGCTGTAGCAGCAAATGCGAGTGAGACGGTCAGTTTTTTCATTATTTGGCACTCTCCCTAAGTTTGAATACTGAGAGTATATCAGCACCCTCAAATTTGAACGAGTAAAGTTTTCTTTAGTGAGTGTTCTCCAATTGTCCAAGGAAATCTAGTTGTGTTGATCCATATTTCTGGATATAATACGATCAAATGTTCTTATGGAGTTGAGGATCAATGAACCTACCAGGAGCCGTAGTATTCCGGTAAATCCCGCCAGGGCGAACAGGTGCGCCCTACCCACAGCATGGCGTTCAGTATCTGGCGATGGTCGTTCGGGGGTCTCCCTCCTTGTGGTTTTCTTTCGGCTGGCAGCAGGTCCTTAATATTATCCCATTGGCGGGCAATGCAGGATGTCATGGATGAAAGTTATGATAATGCCATTACCAAGTCCAGAACTTTGCTGGAAGAAGTTTTTTGCTATGTGATTGAAAAAAGGGGCGAAACGCCAACTGAGAGCGGATATCGGCAAGCTATACAATCAGGTTAAACAGCTTCATAATATGCATCAGAACAAGGAAATCGACAAGCGCATCAACGGGTTACTCTCAGGTCTGGAAAAGATTCTTTCCGCTATTGCTGAAATGAGAAACAAGGGCAGTGACTCCCATGGTATCGGAGCCAAGCGCATAAAAATCGCAGAGCATCATGCCAGGTTGTTTGTAAATTCAGCTATGACAATGGCTGACTTCGTTTTAGCTGTGGGAGATCGCAGTTCTGGATGATCTCACAATCTTGTAATAGCCCCAGACAGCATCTGAGATCGACTCAGTCATGTCTGGGTTATTTTGTGTGATATATTCCCAGCTTATATGTAACGGATCTATGTGCAACAGCTGTTATCGTCAGTAGCTATCCCCTCTGGGAATAGAGCGAATGGTAGACCATTTGGCATCACTTTTGCGGGAAAGCATTTTCCGAATCTACCCTCATACGTATCGCCTACTCGTTTGAAAAGAAGACAAAGCTTCGTAAAAAACCTGTATTCAACTACCGAGAAACGTTGGTTGAATACAGATATGGTGAAGCACCGCGGCATACAGTTAATAATGGTTACTTTGCATCACGTATGGTGAACCGTGGCGCGAGAAGAGGTGCGATTTTGATTAAAGCAAAAAGGGGACAATAATATATGTCCCCTCATTTATTGAGCTCACACCCTGTTGCATCTGGAAACCCTTCTGCCAAGCCCAACGATAGTCTCGATTACATCAGTAAATATTAGTTGGGTACTTTTTCGATCCTCCATTGTTGGTCTCCTGCCCACGGTACACTATCCCACTGAATTGCATGTTGAGCATTGTTTAAATTTGTGGGATAACTTCCAGCAATGCCTAGAGATTTTTGACTATTGTTATTAATAAGTCTATAACGGCCACTGCCTATATCCATAATGGTCCATTGTTGATCAAGAATCCAATTTCCATACTCCCATTGAATTACTTCTTTACCATTTGCAAAATTATTATTGTAACCTCCATCAACTGCCATTGCTCTGTTGCTTTGTCTATTAATTATGTTATAGAAACCTTTTCCTGTTTCTTGTATTTTCCATTGTTGATAATATTTTTCGTCGCCGCCTATATCCCATTGAATAATATTCTGACCTGCCCCATTTAAAAGCTCCAATGCTTTTCCGCTATTTTGATTTATAATTCTGTAAAAGGCATTTTGTTCAAATTTCTGTTCTCTGTCATCACTTTCGATTGTTACATCCATATATTTTGTAGGAATGCCATCATAATTATTTTGTGCTGAATACAATCTGAATGTCTTCCCCACAATCATTCTATCTCGTGCATTGCTACTATCGACAGGGAAGTTATACCATTGGATTCTGCTTCTATCGGCAAATCTACCTAGTGAACTCCAATCTTGCTTATTAAGATCGCTAGCTATTGCTATATTACCTCCACCATCACCGTTTGTAATAGCCATATACTTATTAAGATAACTATTCCAAACAACAACTCCACTATCATTCACATTCCCAGGTAAAGCAACGCTATCTTGTCCACCGATACCTGGCTCATTCCAACTTCCATTAAAATATTTTTTCCATGATCCGGGTGCCATATTTGACCCTAAAGGACTTCTGGCGACTTTTATCTGTGATTGTCTGTTATCCTGATTTTTTGATAACCATGCCGTTTGATAATAGACGTAATAATACCCTCCAGCTAAGTCAACAAATAGCTTTTGGTCTCCAACTCCATAGTTGTAGGAATCATCAGGATAGGCTCCCGAACTAGGATTTGTTGGATGCTGACTTGTTATAATATCTCCTTGATAGGTCCAAGTCCGCCCATGATCATCTGAATAAGCGACGCCAATTCTACGAAAATGCTGGATAGGTCCAGTGTATCCTTGGTTCCTCCAACTTCCATAATTAAATTCTACATGAACAGTTGTGTAAAATCTCCCGCTTTCAGGAACTATCCATAAGCCGGAGGGCCAGTATCTATCATCCCCATTTGGTTTGCTAAATCCATTACTTACTGCATTTTGCGCATTAAATGAATATTGTTCAACCAAATTGTCCATAGTTGTTCCCTTGAAGATGTGCCATATACTTGAGCCATCCGAATACACAAACCACAAATTCCCTTGAGGATCAACAGAGATTCCAGGATCAACATCGATTGTATTAAATTTGTTAACAATAACGTCTGATCCGATATTTACAGAAGTGCTAGCAAATGTAGCAGCAGAGGAAGTGAAAAATAAAACGACAATAAAACAAATCATTAAAAGTAATTTGATTTTTTTCATCTTTAATCCTTTCTTATTCCCATAGTATTTTTTACTTTTAATTGGAAAAAATGATATTTATCACCCCCTAAGAAGTTCAGTTTTTTATTCTATTTTTCACAATATATCATACTACAAAATGTATTATATTTCCTTTTTTTCTATATTGTTTATTTATTAAGATTCTATCATTTTGGTACTTTATAGGTAGCAGCTCCTCTCCAAAAAGTATAGAAAGAAAATGTACTTTGTTGGAATCGAAGGTGAGGATGTTTGACCCGGCTTGGAGTTCAAAGGGCCCAGCCGTTTTTTCTTTGTGCTCCAATTTTTGTGGAACATTTTGATGTGGTCCTTCTTAACTGGAGTTATTGAAGGTGTAACGAAACTCGACCGATCATTATTGATATCATAAAATACGCTTCATTAATTACGTCCATCAATGATGTGCGGAGGAATTCGCGCACCTCGAGATGAATCGCTACCATGGTCTACAAGCTCACCAAGGACGCCACGGTGGAGCAGCTCAAGGCTGCCGGGCTGGATGACCACTACGCGGCCCATGACCGGGCGCTGTTCTATCAGAACGCTTCCGGGGTGCCATGGACGGCCGCTTATATCCAAGCCAAGGGAGATCCGATCGCAGACCTGTATGAAGACATTGCGGCGGAAGAGAAGGCCAGGGCCACCTACCAGTGGCTGATCGACCTGACTGACGATGTGGACCTGCAGGATGCCCTTAAGTTTTTGCGGGAGCGGGAGATCGTGCATTCGCTGCGGTTCCGCGAAGCGGTGGAGATTCTCAAAGCGGAGCAGGGAGCGAAGAAAGTGTTTTAGAGGGGAAGGGGAGACAACGTGGAAGGGATTGCAACGATCACCGGAATTGAAAACCAGGGCGCTCGAGCAGCTGAGAGGGAACTGGTGGAAGGCAGCTGCGGTAACTCTGATTACTATTGCCGTCTCACTCCTGGTCTCCGGGATACCGAAGGGCGGTTAGCTTCTGAGCCTGGTTATCTCGGGGCCGATCGCTTGGGGCTCGGCCTACTACTTCCTCCGGGTGCATCGCGGAGAAGGGGCTGCCGTGGAAGATCTGCTGCAGGGATTTGTGAAGTTCGTGCCGGCCTTGGTGCTGTTCCTGCTCACCACGCTCTTCGTGCTGCTCTGGATGCTGCTGCTCATTATTCCAGGCTTCGTCGCCGCGCTATTCGATGGCCTATTATATCCGAATTGACAATCCGGAGCTAACGGCGATGGAAGCGCTTAGCCGCAGCAAGGAAATGATGAAGGGACACAAGTGGCGCTATTTTGTCCTGGGGCTTAGTTTCCTCGGATGGGTACTGCTGGCGGTGTTGACGGCAGGGATTGGTTTTCTGTGGCTTGGCCCTTACATGTCCGTGACGAACGCCAACTTCTACACGAACCTGAAGGCGTCGCAAGGGCAGGGGTATCACAAGAGGGATGATTCCGGAGGCTGACGCCGAAACGAAACAGGGTGGAGGCTTATCCTTTCCATTCCAGCTTCAGATGGGGGCGAAAGGGTATATCCAGCGGGAGTGGAAAATGATATTGAATAAGGGATGGTCTCCGATTCATCTGACGGAGATCATCACTTGTTGGAGTCTACAGAGGATGTCGCTCATGCAGAAACATTGTTCAAAGGAGGATGGGTTGGCCAGAATGGCTGGGGCATCAAGCAAATGGGCAGCCTTCAAAGCTGGTTGACGCCGAGACAAGCAGCGAACGCAACATTCCTTGTTGAACTACAAAAGAAAATTAACATTAATGCAGCAGTGATAGCTGGTTAAATGATAGCAGCTTAAGGTCAACTCTTCCTGCAGTATTCCTCATCATGTGGGTAGCAGGGTCTTGATTCAATTTTCTGGTAATGGCTTCTTGGTGAACCATTTGTAATAACGTCTGGATATGTAAAAAGTCACCAATAGCGAAATCCATGTATAGTACCATGTCCAATTTTTGTATCGAATTAAGTCCGTATAAGTCTCTAATATAACTTCACTAGCTGTCATCCATGAAGGGAAAAACAGCCACCAGCAAATCTTAAAGAGTGTGCTCTTACCCTCTGGATATCTCAGATTAAACACTACACAAATTGCAGGGAATATAAAGTATTCAAATGAGAAGCTGGTTCCTGAAGCGTGCGGGAACTCACGGTTTGGATACTCAATTAAGCCCTTTTCTACTACGAGTAGACCAATGAGCCAGGTTAAAACCTGCTTGAATAGAAATATAACATGGGCGTCACGGACTTTATCTTTTGGGATGCATGCGATTAACAAAATGATTGTGGCGCTCCATATTAAGATCAAAGTGATTTTATCTATGGTCATTCAGTGCAACTCCCCTTATCACTCAGTACTAGTCAATCTATCCTAAATGACCAATATTCAAACTAATATGAGACGGTCGAATACGAATATCAATTCATATCATGAGCACGTGTCGGACAACTACAGAATGAGTCACCCTATCGGATGATATGCTCCCTGTCTTCATTAAGCTAACGGGAGGTTAGTTCAAGAGTTAGGGACAGTAAGCGTTATTAACGCTCAAAGGTAAGCCCAAAACTGTTGGTTAATCCTATTTTCCCTGCATCCGTTACTCGAACAGCCCGGCCGTTAGGTAGACGTTCTATCCAATTTAATTCGAACAACCTTTTGGTCATCGCGGCTCCCAAGCTTCCGGCTAAGTGATGACGTCGTTCGCTCCAGTCCAAGCATTGGCGAGCATAATGCCGACGTTTTCTGGTTTCCGCATTAACCTCTACGCCAAAATTCTGCAACATCTCCTTACCCTCTTCGGTTATAACATAATCTTTTCCATGTTCCTCTAAATACTTCATATTAAGTAATCGATCGGTTAGATCTACGCCAATCTTTCCAGCCAGGTGGTCGTAGCAAGTTCGAGCATGACGCAATGATTTAAGTTCATCGGATTCGCGGAGCGAACTTACGGATTTGGGCGGCGAAATGGCTAGAAGGGATTCGAGCGCATGTGCTACCTCAGGGCTGGCAAGCCGAAAGTATTTATGCCGCCCGTATGAATCATGAATCAGTAGGCCGCCTTCTACCATCTTGGATAAATGTGAACTGGCAGTCTGTGGTGAAATTCGTGCAGCATGAGCTAAATCAGTAGCGGGTAAAGCCTTTCCTCCAAGCAAAGCAATTAGCATCGCAAGACGTGACGGATCACCAATTAAATTAGCAGCCTGTACGATGTTCGGCTTCAAATTTATATTCATCTTTCGGACTATTCCCCCCTTACACTTATGATTCGATGACCACCGAAGTATTCTCATGCTACCATATGCTTACAAACTTTAGAAAGAGGAGAAATCATGAATCGTTTTATATTCGGACTGCTTGTTGTACTTGCCACTTCTCTAATGGGATCTTCCTTTGCGATTGGAAAAATCGGATTATCCTATATCTCACCTTTGTTGCTTGTGGGAATTCGATTTACGATGGCTGGATTAATCATGGCCGTATTCGTCAGGACGAAACGGTTGCCTACATCTATTCAAAGTTGGTCGAAATTGTTCATTATAGGACTATTTCAGACAACTGGAGTTATGGGATGTATCTTCCTAAGCATGCGTACCATTCCGTCGGGGGAGACCTCTATACTGACCTTTGTTAATCCGCTTCTAGTCGTATTTTTGGGAACATGGTTCCTAGGCTTGAAATATCGAATGACTCAGTGGCTTGGGGTATTCATAGGATTTGCAGGTGTATTTTTATCGCTTGGATCTCATTTACAGTTAACGACAGGGACCTGGTTGGGGCTGGGATCCGCGCTTTCTTGGGCTATTGCCACGATTTTGGTGAAAAAGTGGGGTTCGCAATTTAATTCATGGGTAATGTCGGCTTACCAAATGTTATTTGGCGGTCTCCTTCTGTTATTGTTTAGTGTCGCTATGGAATCGCCACAACTTACGACCAATCTAACTTCTGTGTCGGTTGTATTATACTTAGCAATCTTAGGTTCGATTGTGCAATTTGCGACATGGTATTACCTGCTCAGTCATGGCGATCCCGGGAAGACAAGCGCCTTTCTGTTCTTAGCCCCGTTCTTCGGTGTACTTTCGGGATTCATAATCCATAACGAGACAATACATTCGTATGTGTATTTAGGGGGATTTTGCATTTGCATTGGAATATTTCTTGTGAATTGGACTACTTACGGTAAAAAGCAACAGCATCATGAGGAAGAAGGAAGGTTACAGCCGAAGCCGAATGGGTAAGTCGTTCGTGATTGGGAACGACTTTAGCGACGATTTTAGCAGCTAATTTAGTTCTAGCGTTTTAAGATCGCCCGCTTGAGCGAGTCCTCGTAGTGACAATAAAAAATGGCTGCTCTCCAATGTACACTGTGATGGAGAGTAGCCATTTTTTGAGTAGCGAACAAAGAACGGTAGCTGAGAAGCAAGGAGTTGTATGACAAGCGGCTGCCACTTATACGGTTACGGATAGTCATCTCTGTTTACCTATTATTCGCGCTGGCCAACCGCAGCCACAAAAAGCCCGGACGTTTTGTTAATGGGAAAAGTTATTGGCATAAAAGCTGCCACAGGTAGGATAAATTTATTATTAATTGAAGAAATTATAAACAAACTACTCTTAAAAGCAGGAGAGGAACTAATGGAACATAACTCAAAGCTAACCGCGTCTGAAATCGCCGTATTATGGAATGCATATATGCAAAACACCATGTCGGGATGTATTGTGAACCATTTTCAAAAAGTGAACGAGGACAAATTAATGGATCCTGTTTTAAAAAATGGTTTAGGCAGTATCAGCTTCATAGTAGAGGGGGTTCGACAAATTTTCTCTACGGATAACATTCCTATTCCTGATGGATTTACTGAGGATGATTACCATTCGGATGCCCCAAGGATCTACTCGGATCTTTTTGCCTTGCGATATATGAAATACATGGCGGCTATGGGTACAGCAAACTGCGCAGTATCCCTTGAATTATCTGCAAGAGCGGATACAAGACAATTTTTTACAAAGGCCTTAGAATTACTTGTTACCTTATTTAATCAAGCTTCAGAGCTTCTATTGCAAAAGGGGGCGTATATTCGTTCCCCGATTATACCCATTCCTGAGAAAACGGAGTATGTAAAAGAGGAATCCTTCCTATCCGGAATATGGGGACGCCATAGACCGGTCACCTCCATCGAACTGGCTCATATCTCCAAATCTTTAGAGACAAATTCAATGGGGAGAACATTTATATTAGGTTTTGCCCAAGTGGCTCGATCTTCAGAAGTTAAGAATTTTATGGCGAGGGGAAAGGAGATTGCAGAAAAACATGAGGGTGTATTTCGGGAAGTATTATTGAATGATGACATCCCCTTGCCAAGTACTTGGGATTCTACAATCAGTCCGTCAACCAAACCGCCATTCTCCGACAAGCTGATGATGTTTCACGTGAGCGTTTTGAATGCCACAAGTATTGCTAATTATGGAGCATCTATTGCTGGCAGCCTCCGTAGAGATTTGGGAGTTACATATAATCGGCTCATGACAGAAGTTCTTAACTATGCAGATGACGGTGCAAAAATCATGATAAAAAACCACTGGCTTGAACAACCACCACAAGCACCTGATCGTGTAGCGCTTAGAAGCTGAAGTAAAGTTGATGGCTGCCGGAAGGACCCGGCAGCTTTTTTCATTAGGGAAACCCTGTAATCGTCGTATTATTTAATATTTGCTATGTTCTTACGATTGGGTGCAAGCGGGGGTTGCTCTAACCATTTATTTTCTGTCATTACATCAAACCAATCTTTTGTAACGGCCAGGTTTTTGGTTATGATCTTTTCATATAGAACAACAAGGTCTGTTCGCATCGCTGAAGCTAATCCTACTCCATGATAGGCCTGTGCCGTCTGAACCAAAAAGCCCATGTGGTACAGCATTAGTTTATCTGAGAAAGGGGAATCGGTTGAAGTCGTAATTTCCGTTTCCCACGATGTGGGTACAGGCAAGTTATCTTCGCGTAAGATGTCGCTTAAGTTCTGAATCTGTTCATCGGAGATCCGTTGTGCTGAGGTTAAGAACTTTTTCACATTTTCTGAGCGGGTAACTTGACTGAACGCAATTGAGAGGGTTTTCTCGAGAATTTTCTTCTTTATATTGAATGAGAGGCTTATAACCTCGGTAGCGGCTAAAGGGCGTTTGTCTCCCATAAAGCCTTCAAGAAATTTTTTCCCTAGAACATACTCGGGATTTTCTTCAGGGAAAAAGTAGGGATCTCTTTGAAAAAGCCCCATGTCTAGTAATAGATCAACCGTTTTATCGTGCATTTTCTTTCCGTCATCATCACATTTGTCATAAAATTGGCGCAAATCTTTTCTGACTGAAGCAGAGAGTGAAGAGACATGCCCTAACATTCCGTGAAGTGTCATGATATGCAAGTAATACAAACAGAAGGTGTCCGAAAATAATCGTTTGGTCCCATCGTTAAGGTCAAGGTCGCTGAAACCAATGGGTACTGGGAATCCTTCATTCTTAATAAAAGTTGATATTTCTTGTTTTTGTTGTTCAAAAATTGTTATGGCATCTTCAAATAATATTTTTATTTTTTGATCCTCAATGATGCTGTACATATATTTGTTTATAACATGAACCGAAGTTCCGTTAACAAACTCCGCCCATAATGTGCCAATTTCTGCTGAGGTTAATTTTAAATTTTTATTGTCCATAGTTTAGCTCCCGTAAGGATTTAGTTTTTTTTATTATTTGTAATATCGCTCTGATTCTATAAGTTTTTGTGGTTTCCGATTCATGTGACGGCGATCATCCCTTAATGGTATTTCGATTTAAAGAACGAGCCACCTGTAGGCTCCAGAGCAGCAGAAGATAAAGAAGGGGGTAAACAAAGATGGAATACTCCAGTCTCCATCCATGATAATAAAACCAACCAACTTTCACGGCATAGTACTCGTAAATGACTGCAAAAAACCACCAGGACAAAAAGTACAAGCTCCTGCCGATCAGTCCTTTCTCGTAAGGGAAAAGGTTCAAGAACAGAATATTTATGGCCGGGTAGATTCCATAAATAGCGATGAAGCCTCCACCGTCTACGCCTTCATTAAAGTAACCGTAAAGATCATACTTCAAGTTCAGGGTTACATCTGTAACCAGCACAAGCAGCAAGGAGAAGAGGGAGGTTACGTAATTCTCCGAGTTGGATAGTGTTTTGGGAATCAAGAAAGCAGTGACATTGAATACAATAATCGAAGCGATCAAGTGAAGCCACACCCCCATTCGCACCATTCCCCCTTCTTTTGGTTATAGATTCCCCCTGTCCGTAACAACGTATACCGATTTCATTCCGTGAGGCTTTTTCTTGCGGCCCAATAACGGTTCAGACACCGCACAAAAAGCCCTGTTCTCACAGGGCCCGCTTATTATTCCGTTGCAGCGGTCTCTTCGGGTTCTCTATGAAACCGGAAATGAGCATGGATGCTTTTTCTAGGAATCCATACTCTCCGGTAATGGTTGCTTCCTACGTAGATACACCCAATAACGGCATCAAAATGTGGATCCAAATGGGTTACATAAATCCAGCCGTGAGGGCCGGAGTGCCCGGGGTGGGGTGGATTTAACCAGAGATGCTGCCATCCCAGATGCAGATCATGAACAGAATGAGGCGGGTTCGGTGCAACAATCTGAGGAGTGTTCGCAGGTGGATAGCCGATGGTCCTCACATGGCAATGCTTCTCTCCAGGAAAGCCGGGATGTTGGGGAAAACCGTGCTGGGGAGGGAAACCCGGAAGATACAGCCAAGACTCGAACTGATGGTGTCCAGGATGATGGCCCGGCATCCCCTGAGGGCGCGGCCACTCTTCCCAAGGCTGTTCCGGGTATGGAGGCTCCGGCCAAGGTTGGTATGAATAAGGCTGCAGCGGGTAACGCTGCTGAGGCCAGGGCTGCCAAGGGGGCTGCAGATAATATGGCTGAAGCCACGGCTGCGGGGGCCACTGAGGATCAAAAACCATAACAATCACTCCTTTGGGGCTATTTCCTACTTTCGATGGTATGCGATGACGGGTTGTATACATTCGCGGACATTGTTCACATCATCGCCTCCAAGGGGGTATGAAGATGTTCCACATCCCCCCGGAAGACGTTTTGTACGGGGTCCGGGAATTTTAAAGATTTTTTTATATAAAATTTACAAAAATTGTTTATCCTAGTAGGGATCAGTGTTATTCTGCGTCGGCTCGGAAAGGAGGGGAACGGCTTATTCATATTGCGGTTGCTTTGGTGACGCTGGCCTGCTTTCTCAAGGTCCGGGGATGGGAACAGGGAGAGAGATATCATCCAACCGTCCTTTATATGATCTGCGGAAACGTGCTATATTTCGTGTTCACGACGGATTACTTGCTCTGGGCCTTCGTGCCCGATGTGCCGCTTTATCCTATCCACACCGAGCTCTTATACACCTTGATCGTCTTCCCTTGTTCCGTCGTTCTCTTTTTGAGAGGCTGTCCGGAGGAGGGGGGGCTGCCTCTGAGGCAATACCTCAAATGGGTCGCCTACTTCGCGGTCCCCGAAGCGTTGTATGCCTATACCGGACATATTGCCTATGGTCACGGATGGAGCTGGTGGTGGTCCTTCGGGTTCGATCTGATGATGTTTCCGATGCTTTGGCTGCACTCGCGGCGTCCGGTGCTGGCGTATGTCCTGTCGGTAGGAATCACGACCCTCCTCCTGATTTTGTTCCGTGTGCCCCTTGCCGGACTGATGCATTTTGACAGTGCGACGATCGGCGGGCCCCGCTGGTTACATTGACAAGCCCCCTCTCCTCATGGTTCTATGAAGGTTGAGTGCTTGCAGGGGGTTGTTTCGCGAGCCGACTAACCTACGAGGGGGACGTATGAATGACGGCGAGAACGATGCCGGAAGCGATGATCTTCGATGTCGACGGTACTTTATTCCAAACAGAAACCTTGCTGCTTCCAGCCTATCACGCCACATTTGACCGCCTTCGGAGCGAAGGCTTGTATGAGGGAGAGACGCCGCCGGAGGAATCTATCCTCGGGAGCCTCGGCATGCTGCTGGAGCATATCTGGCTGAAGGTCATCCCGGAGTCCGACGCGGCGGTACACCGCCGGGCCGACGAGCTGCTGCTGCAATTCCAGGTAGAAGGCATGGCGAGGGGCGAAGGGCTGCTGTATGAAGGGGTCGAGGAGACCCTGAAGGCGCTGCGGGCCCGCGGCATCCGGCTCTTCACCGCCAGCAACGGACTCGAAGGCTACGTCAAGGGCGTGGTTCGCGCCCGCGGCCTCGAGCCTCTCTTCGAGACCGGAGGCTTGTTCAGTGCCGGCGAGCACGGCACGCGGTCCAAGGTAGATCTGGTCCGTAAGCTGCTGGATCAATACGGCATCTCGAGCGCATGGATGGTCGGAGACCGCTCGTCCGACGTGGAAGCCGGCCATACGAACGGATTGTTCGTGGTCGGCTGCGATTATGCGGGCTTCCGCCAGGAAGGCGAGCTGGACGAAGCGGATGTGCGCATCCGCGATTTCCGGGAGATTGTAGGTTTGCTGCCGGGACAGCAGCAGGAGCAGGGACTGCAGAAGCAAGGGCTGCAGGAGTAAGGCTGACAGCATGAGCGGCATAACAATACAGGCAAGAGACAAGAAAAATCAGCGGGTAACCCCGCTGATTTTTTGTTTGTAGAGCCATAGTGCGAATTCCAGGGGCCTGGTGATCGCGAGGCGGTAGGTCTCGCGTTCGCCGATACGCGAGAAGACCTCGCGCGAAGGCTTCGGATTCACTTCGAGCAGCCACACCTGGCCCTTGGGATCCACCGCGAGATCGATGCCGACCTCGCACAGCATCCCGAACTGCTTCTCCAGATGCTCCACGACATGCAGGCCCAAAGCGTAGGCCGTCTTCTTGATGGAGGCAACCTTCTCGTCGTTGCCGAACCGGTTCTTGAGCAGCGTCTCCATCGGAATGGCGGTGCCTCCGCCGTGCAGATTCGAGGTGACCGACCGCCTCGGTCCGATCCGTCCGGCGCACCCGGTAACCTGCCAGGAGCCTTCGCCGTCCTTCTGGACGAGCATCCGGAAGTCGTGCACGCGCCCATCCTTCAGGGTCAGGGGAATGCCCTGCTGGATGATGTATTTCTCCTCCAGCTTCCACCCGCTGAGCTTCACCGGCAGCTGGCGGACCAGGATTTTCTGCGAGGGCAGTATCCGGCGGTTCGGATCCCTTCCCTGCAGCAGGACCGCTTCGCCGCCCTGCATCCGCTGCAGGCGGACGATGCCGCGTCCTCCCGTTCCGCTCTTCGGCTTCATATAGACGACGCTGTGCCCCTTCAGGAAATCCTGCACATCCTTCACGCTCCGGTAACGGACGGT
Organism: Paenibacillus caseinilyticus; assembly: GCF_027533645.1. Taxonomy (GTDB): domain Bacteria; phylum Bacillota; class Bacilli; order Paenibacillales; family NBRC-103111; genus Paenibacillus_G; species Paenibacillus_G caseinilyticus. The sequence continues at coordinate 647,875 of NZ_JAQAGY010000001.1, read as the reverse complement.
TGCCGGCATATGCGGAGCGATCTGCTCATGCTCGGAGAGCGTCTGGTGCATGGTCCATTTGTTGGCCAGAGGGCGGCTGAGATACCTCAGCGCCGTATGCCGTTTGCGGAAGCGGGTCAGCTTGCGGAAGTTATCAACGCCATGGTAGCGGCAGCGGTCGTAGATCAGCGGGGGAAACGGACACCACCGCCGCACCCATCCCTGCTGGGCGTCATAGGTCATGGCTTGAACACGGGTCCGGTCCTCATCCACATCATCGGGTGTAAAGACCAGCACCTCGAGCCCCAGCTTCCTGCCGGTGACACAGAGCTTGCGGAAGAACGACAGTTCCTCCATTTTGCGTCCCGACAAATACATGGTGAGGATGCCAAGTTGTTTGCTCATGAGAGATTACCCCCTCCGCCGTTTGGGCTGGCGGCCCCCTGTCAGTTGATTCAGGGAGGCGGCTGACTCACCGGCAGCCGCACTCCGTTTGATCTTGGAGAGATGGATGCAGTATTGGATCAGATTCTCCAGCGATTTCTGGCGGATCGGCGGTTCATCGAACTTCATCGGCTTGGAATTCGCCTCGAAGAACCAGATGTGCCCATCGCTGTCCACCCCGAGGTCCATCGACATCTCCCCCAGGACATGGCCGCTGGCATACTCGATCCGCTTCGCGACCGTGAGGGCGGTTTTCTTCGCCCGAATCAGGATGCGCTTCGCCGTCGTAGTCCCGAAGGAGTAGGCGAGCAGCTTGGCGGGATCGTCGATCGACCCTCCCCGGGGCACATGCGTCGTGATGCTCATTTTGCCGGCGAGCCGGGCACCGATGCCCGCGACGGTCCACAGTCCTTTGCCGTTCTTCTGTACGAGGACACGCAGGTCGAAGGGCCGCTGCTTATAGTGGGATAACGTAATGCCCTGCTGCACGATGTAATCCTGGGTGCCGACCATCGGCTCCAGCTCGGTCCACAGCTGGCGGGCCGTCGGGTACCGGGAGATATGGCTCTTGGTTTTCTCCTGAATGCTCAGCTCGAACATCCGGGATTGGTTGCTGGTGCCCGACCGGCTTACCTTCATGATCCCTTTGCCGGCCTTGCCTCGGATCGGCTTCAGGTAGAGGATCGGGTAGGTGCCCAGCAGCTTCTCGATCTCTTCGCCCCCGGAGGACAGACGGAGCGTGGCGGGGATGACGCTCCGGGTTTCCTTCGATTTGTTCAGCCATTCGAAGAGCGTCCACTTGTTGAAGAAGGACGGGTTGAAAAAGTGGATCTGCCCATGGCGCAGGCAGGTCTGGAGCACCTGCTGCACCTCGGGGATCAGCTCGAACTTGCGGTAAGGAATCCGGTTGTAAATCACGTGCGGGAGGGGGAGTTCCTCACGCTGCCACTTCTTCTTGGCGGAATGGTACGTATAGCCGATGGCCTTGCCGCCGCTGAGTTTGAAGTCGGTGGTCGTCATGACATAGACGAGCACGCCGGACTCCTCTCCCTTGCGGATCAGATCGACAAAATTTTCCCGATTCCCGCGAAAAATTCTTTTTTCATCCGCGTGAGTGAGGATGGCCATCGTAGGCCTCCGCTCTTTCTTCTGCTGTAGGAATGCGTCCACTCAGGAATCCCTCCTTGACCGAAATCGGCTCAAGTAGAGGCAATAGTCATAGATATACTGCAGGGACGCCCTCCCTTGGTCCTTCAGGGCCGGATGCTTGAAGATCGAACGGCCCGGCTTGGAGTTCGCCTCGAACATCCAGATCCGCTCGCTCTGGTCGATCCCGATATCAAAGCCGAGCTCCCCGAGCGTATGCCGGTGTTTGGTCTCAATGTCTTCTGCGAGCTTGATCGCCGATTCCTTGGCGTTCGAGAGCACGGTATCTGCCCGCGAACCGAAGATCTGCTTCAGCACCTGCTCGGGGGTCATCAGCATGCCGCCGGTCCGCACGTGGGTGGTCACGCTGCCTTTGCCGGCTTTCTTGGCGCCGATCGCCGCAACGACCCACTGGTTGCTGCTGTTCTTCGTCATATGGAAACGGAAGTCGATCGGGCACGTATCGATCTCAATGAGCCGGATACCCTGTTGGATGACGTAGCCGTTCATATTGCCGCTGTGGCGGTTGACAAGTGCCATGAGCGATTCGAATTTGCTGAAGCGCAGGAGCACATTGCGGCCGCCTTTGCGGAAACGTGCATAATAGCCGCGCTTCGGATTATAAGTTAAACGGTAGATGCCGATGCCGAGGGAACCGGCGGTCGGTTTCAGATAGAGGAATTTGTGCTTCTCGAGCATCTCCTTCACTTGCAGGCTGTTCGGATTGATCTTGGATTCCGGCACATACCGGAACGCCTCGGTCCCCTCGAGCAGATGGTAGACATCCCACTTGTCGAAGAAGCTCCAGTTGAACAGGGGGATGCCCCGGCGGATGAAGCGCTGCTTGAAGGCGTTCATGGAAGCCAGCTTCTCGGCTTTGCGGCTCGGGAGCCGGTTATAGACGACGTCGGGCAGCGGGAGCACCTTGCGCGTCCAGCCTCCTTCGCTCTGCGGCACAATAGCGTTGACCGTCTCCTGCGACCAGTTGACGTCGTGGGGCGAGAAGCCGAAGTAGAACGCCTTGTCGGAGCCCACGCGCATGAATTGGCGGATGAATTCCGTACGCGAGCCAAAAGGGGCGCTGCTGCTCTTGACCACGTTGGTGAGAATGCCGATCATCGGGCCGAGGCGGATCTCTTTGCCGGTGGCGCTGGTCGCCATCGCCGAACCATTGCGGGGAAGCTTCAATTGGCTGTATACCGATGGGGTCAAATACAGGTGATGGCCGCTTTTTTTGAGCAGCTTAAGGCTTAAGGAGACGCTCTTGCTGCCGAGTTTCACAGTCACGGTCCGGGTTTTGGACAGTTTCAGTTCCCGTGCCAGTTCGCTCGTCAAATATACGGCCCGTTCCTGCCGCTGGGTGACATGAATCGTGCAGGTTGTCAAGCTCATGTTGAACCTCCTGGGAGTTTTGCCGTCGGCAAAACTGGCGTCGTAAAGATAAGCGCATGGGGTTTGCCATAGGCAAACCGGGACTTCGCTGGGATAGCCATCGTAAGCCGCGCTGCGCGGCATGCCGCCATGAATGCGGAGAGGGCGCTGCAGGCGTGCTTCTGTCAGAAAACTGGGATCAAGCAGGCAGGGGGAGGTTGGTTCCTGGCCCTATATTACAGGGGAAGGTGCAGACCGTGCCCCTTCTATTCAAACTTTGCCGGAGGCAAAGAAAAGACGCATCATGGAGTCCGCGTTCAATGCCTTTCGGCCGGGTCGCCTGGGCCGAGGATACCGTCCGCCATCCAGGGAGAGGACGTGGGAGCGGCGTTCCGCGGTGCGGGCCTTGCGCCGGTGCCGCGGGATAGCAAGCTGAGATCAGGGCGACGGTCCGCTGCCGTCTCCAGCAGGCAGGCTGCATACTGGAGCGGCCGGCGTACGGCGGCGGCGGCCGCTCCCGTATCGTGGAGGCGGGAGAACACGCTTCGCCCGGGCTTCGAGTTCACCTCGAGCACCCAGAGGCGTCCGTCCCGGTCGACACCGAAGTCGATGCCGAGCTCCGCGAGCCGGCCATGGCCCGCCTCGACGGCTTCCGCGAGCTCGCCGGCGATCCGGCACAGCCCGCGGTGCAGCGCCGCGCCGCGCTCCGCGCCGAAGGCTGCGGCGAGGAACGTCTGGGCCACTGCGGCAGTCCCGCCGCCATGCAGGTTCGACGTCACGCTGCCCGCGGGTGCCTGCCGCACGGCAGTACCGGTCAGCTGCCAGCGGCCGCTGCCGTCCTTCTGGACCAGGGCGCGCACGTCGAATGCGGCGCCCGCTTCCGTCTGCAGCTGCAGGTACTGCTGCAGCAGATACCGCCGGCCGCGGATGAAGCCGCGCAGCCACTGTCCCAGCGCGGCCGCATCCGCGAAGCCGCGCGATACCGCGCGCCCGCCCGCATCCCGCCCGCGCACGGAGAAGGCCGCAGCTCCTCTCGTGCCGGGAGGCGTTCGGCGTACATGCAGCACGCCGCGGCCCTGCGAGCCGGCCTCCGGCTTCAGGAGCACTTCACCGTGCTCCCGGAGCCCTGCGGCCAAGGTCTTCAGGCTCAGCGGCTCCGTGCGGGGAAGCAGCGCCGTGAAGCGGCCGTCCCGCTCCAGGAGCCGGTGGACGGCCCACTTGCCCGGCAGCGGCGTACCGAGCAGCCGTACGCCGGGTGCCGCCTGCAGCTTCCGGAGCGCGGCACGGTAGAGAGCGGACGCTCCGCGGGTCAGGCTGAAGCAGCGGTCGTAGACGACCCCCGGCAGCGGATAATCCATCCGCTCCCAACGCTGGCCGGCCGCGTTATAGCTGTAACCGGTGACGCCGTCGCCGCCCTCCGGCAGATCCTGAGGCGTGAAGACGAAGACGGAGAGTCCGAGCGGCTGTCCGGCCTGGATCAACCGGCGGTAGAAACCCTGGTTCTCGAAGGGCGGGAGTCCCTCCGTGCGGGAAGTCAAGATGCCGACGAAGCGGCGGACGGAGCCTGGGAGATACGTATCCTGCATTAGCCTCACCTCATCTCTCCATAGTGCGGTCCATCGTCACTTGTCACAGGCAGAAGCGGGCTAGAACTTGGCGGCGAACCTGGCGTACTGGACCAGCCCTTTCACGGACGGCCGGATCTTGCGTTCGGTATCCAGCGGCGTGTTATCGTCCTTGGACGGCTTCGAGTTCACTTCGAGCAGCCATACCTTTCCGCCGGTATCGATAGCCAGGTCAATGCCGAGCTCTGCAAAATGCCCCGGCACCTGGGCCTCGATGCCTCTAGCGATACTCAAGGCCGCCTTCCGCAGCTTCGGCAACCCGCTGGAGGCGGCGGCAGAGCCGCTGCGCGCCAGCGCTTCCTTCACCGTCGACAGCGAGCCGCCCCGGGCCAGGTTGGAGACAAAGTGCTGCCCTCCGGCGATCCGGGCGACGATGGAGGTGATGCCCCACTCACCGGACTCTCCCCGCTGGACCAGGGCACGGAAGTCGACCGGCCGGCCTCCGACCGTGAGCAGGGTAAGGCCCTGCTGGATCTGATACTTCTGCGTCTTGACCTTCCCGGCGATGGTTGCGAACAGCTGGGAGAGCGAGGCGAATGACTGCTTGCGGGCTCCATTCAAGTGGGTGAAATGGCAGAGATAGGAGCCGGTGGGCTGCCGGCGGACCCGGATGATGCCCTTGCCAAGCGAGCCGGTGATCGGCTTGAGGAATACGGTAGGATGTTTGGCGCACATGGATTTGAGCATAGTGAAGCTGCGGAGCAGATGCGACTCCGGCAAATACGTTCCCAGGCCGTTCTCCTTGCGGAGAGCGTCGAACACTTCGGTCTTGTTAAGGTATTTCTCGTTGAACATCACCGCGCCGTGCCGGTTTTTGGCATGGCTGACGAACCCCTGTACATTCTCCCGATTCTCGAGCTTCCGGGAGGTGAGGCGGTTGTAGAGGACGTTCGGCATAGGGAACGTCAGCTTCTCCCAGGTGCCGGTGAACCGCCACCCTTGCACCGTATCCCCTTGGCCTTGCAGATCGTCCGGGGTGCTGAAGAAAACGGAAGCGCCGTAGAGCCTGCAGGCGTCGGTCAGCTCCCGGCAGAATGCCGTGTTGACACCGAACGGCTTGTCGGGAGAGCTTGCGTACACCCGGGATACCATCACCCCGATAAGGGGACCCAGGGTGAGCGTGCGGGAGGACGCTTTATACTGGAGGCACAGTTGATCGTCTTTGAACAGCCCCCATTTGGCAGCGAGCGCACCCGATAGACGAAGCGCACCTGCCTGTGACAAAGGTACGACTCGCACCTCCTGCCGGCTCGACCCGAAGCGCACCTGCAGCGTCTGCTGGAAAGGGATTTTCCACTTTTTAGCAACCGCTTCGCTGAGCATCACTACGGAGCCGTCCGAGGATAGGCCGGAGTTCTGGATTTGGATCTTTACCTTTGTTCTTTTCATGACGGAACTCCTTCCCGGCACCCGGGAGTCCTACTTTTGCCCGAGTCGCCTGGAACATTAACAAACGAACTACTTCATCATATGAGGGCGTTTATCCCTTGGTGAAAAGAAACTGCGGGGTGCGGGAGATATACGCCGGGTGGTGGGGGAGGGTCTGGGGGTCCATGGCAAAGAGCCCTTCCGGCAGATGGAGGAAGAGCTGGAAGGGATGGCGGCAGCGAAGGGGGTACAGGACGGCCTGGCGTGGGAAGGGAGGGCAGAACCTCCTGCCGGCGAGGGGGAGGGAGTTATCATGGAAGGAAGCGCCACGCGGGCGGCTGGATTAGTCCTGTCCCCCGGGACGAGGGAACGGCTGAATAGGTAAGGGCCCGGGCTTGGGATCCAGTCTGCCGGCGCCTGAAGGGCAGAACAGACATGGCGAGGGCTCCGGCTGGGAGGGGGTTCCGTGGGGGCTGCGGCAGGCACCTATCCCGAATAGTCGGCGGCTTGAACGGCGCCGAGCCGGTACAGGAGCATGAGCTGCCCCGCCATATATTCCGGCGAATAGCGAGCTCCCTCCTTGAGCCAGTAGGTGATGACGCCGAGCTGGGCGGAGGTGACGTAGCTGAGGTAAATGTCGGGCTCGACGAGAGGCTGCGCCCCGCTCAGCCTCAGTACGCTGCTGTGCCCCTCCTTAATGAGTCTTTGCATCAGGGCACCGAGACGTTCAGCGAAACCCGGATATCCGTCCGGACCCAGCATCACCCTGTAGAATTCGGCGTGCTTCGCGATATTCTCGAACATGCGGACGAAGATCGGGAGCAGCCGCTCGAAGTCGAACGCCGAAGCCTCGCCGGACAACCTTGCTTCTTCCTCCTGCACCCATTCGTCCAGCACTTCCGCGATGGCCTGGCTGATCAGATCCTGCTTATCCCGGTAATGCGCATAGAAGGTGGCCCGGTTTATATCGGCACGCGCGGTAATGTCGCCGACCGTGACGGCCTGCAGGCCCTTCTCCTTCATTAGGGAAAGGAAGGCTTGCTGAATGGCCAGTCTGGTTTTGCGGACCCTGCGGTCCATGCGTTCCTCGTTCATGGGAACTCCTCCTTCATGGTATGGAAATGCCGCATAGGGAGCTCGCAGAAGACTCGTCTACCTGACAACCGGGCATTCTGCCTGTGTTATCCAACGTTTGGCATCCAGGTGTCGATTAGCTGACAAGTATGGCTAATTTGATGGTTGAATCTTCCAGCAGCAGGTTTATAATGGGTTTTGACATCATGTATTTTATCATACAAGGTGTTGGTTAATGTAGTGGAGACTGCAGTCCCACAATATCATCACGGGAGGGAAATAAGATGTCCAAGCTGAAAGTGCTGATTGCCGGCGGCGGCCTCGGCGGCCTCTGTCTGGCCCAAGGCCTCACGGGAGCCGGAATCGATTGCGAAGTGTTCGAAAAGGAAGCGGGGGTGCTGCAGTCCGGCTATCGTCTTCACATGAACGGGGACGGGGGGAATGCGCTGCGCGCGTGCCTGCCCGAGTCCTTGTATGAGCTGTATAGGCAGACGTCACGGAAGAATCCCCGCCGGGAGCTCGCTGTCATGATCGACAGCCAGGCGGTGGAGAAGGCGGCCCGTCCGCACATCGGCCCACCGAACGATCCGATCCGCCCGCATACGGCGGTCAACCGCAGGACGCTGCGCCAGATTCTGCTCAGCGGGATGGAGGAGAAGGTGCGCTTCGGCACGGCAGCCGTCCGCTTCGAGCAGGACGGCCAGGGGGTCCGGCTGCATCTCTCGGACGGCAGCATCGCCGAGGGGGATCTTCTCGTGGCGGCGGACGGTATCAACTCGGCCGTCCGCCGGCAGCTGATGCCGGAGCTCGAACCGGCGGATACGGGCATGCGGACGATCTATGCCAAATCGCCTCTGACCGAGGAGATTGCCGCTTCGCTGCCGGAGGTGCTGTTCGACGGTTTTATCGGCGCCACAGACCCTACAGGCACCTTCGCCGGGATCGGCGCGTTCGTGCCCCGGCGCCCCATTGCTGAAGCGGCTGCAGAGCTTGCGCCGGGCAGTGTGATCGATCCCGTGGATCCGTATATGATGATCGCCTTGAGCCGGGGCTTCGGTCCCCTGCCCTTATCCGACAGCGAGCTCCGGGAAGCGTCTGTGGAGCGGCTCCATGCGCTGATGCTCGAGCTGACCGAAGGCTGGGCGGTGCCGCTCCGGGGATTGATCGAGCGCGTCGAGGTTCCGTCGATCTTCCCCCAGTCCGTCCGCGTGCTGAAGCCAGCCGCCCCGTGGGATACAGGCCGTGTGACGCTGCTGGGGGATGCGATCCACGCCATGCCGCCGACCTTCGGAGCCGGGGCGAATCTGGCGCTGAAGGATGCGGGAGAGCTGGCAGCGAGGCTGATCCAGGCGGAGCACGGAGAGCTCTCTCTGCTGCAGGCGGTCGCCGGCTATGAAGAGGCGATGCGGGGATATGCGTATCCGATTCTCGAGATGTCGGTCAATCCGGCCTTCAAGACCGACTTCTCCCAAGGTCCCGGAGGACAGGCTGCGGGCTAGAGTAGAAGGTTGGGTAAGCGGGGGTTCAGGAGTGCAGGGGATCCGGCAGTATCTGCTATTGACACGATAAGTTGACGAAAACAAGCCTCCAGTCCACGGAAGTGGATTGGAGGCTTGGAGCCGTTGTCTGACTGCTGATGATCCGGCAGCGCTGTGACCCGGTTCAGCCGAGCGATTCGCCCCGGCGGCGGGCAGCCCGCTCGCCGAAGAAGAAGTAGAAGAGCACGGTATTGATCAGCACGAGCAGGGCGAGCACCAGGAAAATATTGCTGTATACCCCGGCGTCCGCCACGAGAAGCAGCGGGTTCAGCCCATGCTGGGCATGCGCTCTGCCGGCATCAAGCACCTTGCCGATGACGGAAGTGGCGATGGCGCCCGCGATGAAGTTCACCATCATGAACAAGCCCATGCCTACGCCGGTCTGTTCTTTGGCCAGCGTGCGGGATACCGTGTTCGACAGTCCGATCTGCATGAACATTTGGCCGATATTGCCGAAGATCAGGAAGATCCACAGCAGGCTTGGGCCGATCCCCGCCGTCACCGACAGCAGGAAGAAGGACAGGAACTGGGCGGCGATAGCCAAGAAGATCAGGTAGACGTTGCCCTTCTGGTCTGCGAGACGGCCTCCGGTCTTGCCGAGCAGGGAGGCGATGATCGCCCCGGGGAACATCACGAAGCCGATGACGGCCGGATTCAGCCCGTTGAGCTGCGTCAGCATCTGCGGCGCCAAGAACGGGATGCCGAAGGAGAGCCCGCTCGCGATGAAGGAGACGAGCAGTCCGGCGGCATACTTGCGGTTCTGGAGCAGGGACGGTTGGATGAACGGATTCGCATCGCGCCGGATCCGCACCAGGAACAAGGCGAAGAAGAGCACGGCGAGACCGAAGTAGATCCATGCCGAATTCGTGATGGAGAGCAGCAGCATGGCGATCGTGACGGCCAGCAGCCCCCCGCCCAGCAGATCGGTGCGTCCCGCAGTGCCCCGGTTGTCATCAAGGTATTTGCGGTAGAACGGCAGCGTCAGCAGGGAGATGACCGACAGGAAGAACAGGTAGCGCCAGGATAAGGTGCTGGTGACGAAGCCGGCGATGATCGGCCCGATGGCCGTACCGAACGCAAGCCCGGCCGATGTGGTACCGAGCGCCCGGCCGCGGGTTTCCGGCGGAAAGTACCTTACGGGAATGATCATGGCCGCCGCCGGGATGACGGAAGCACCCACGGACTGGAGGACGCGGGCAAGGATGATCATCCAGTACTCGGTCGCCACGAAGCCGAGGATGGAACCCACGGCGAAGAACGAGAGGCCGACGGTAAGCAGATCCTTCAGGCGGTATTTGTCGGCGAGCTTGCCGTAGGTGACCGACCCGATAGCGTAGACGATGATATAAGCGGTGACGACCCAGGAGACCTGGGAAGCGCTGAGCGCGAATTCCTTGCTGAGTGTCGGCAGCGCCACATTGAACATGGTGGCGTTCATGACGCTGAGCACCATCGTGAAGGCGAGCACCTTGATTAGTTTTTCTCCTGTTTGCGCTTGATTCATACTTCCTCCTTAGGCTGTTGCATATTATCGATGATCCGGTCCAGGACGCTGCGGAATACAGCGAGCTCTTGGGGGGAGACCCCGCCGACGGCATCGGCGTTGTTGGCCATCGCTTCGACGACCAGCTTCCTCTGCAGCTGCGCCCCCTTGGCGGTCAAATAGATGCGGTTCTTGCGCCGGTCCTCCGGGTGGGATTCACGGATGACAAGATCCCTCTTGATCATGTTGTCGACCAGACGGGACACCCCGGGCTGGTCTCTGCGGGTCAAGGCGGCGAGCTTCGACTGGGTCAGCCCGTCTTCGTTCCACAGCTGCACGAGCAGGGTCCACTGCTCGAACGTAACATCATAATGCTGCTCCCGGAACCGGGCGCCAAGCCGGCAGCTCATCAGGCGCGAGGCGTTCCCGAGGAGATAGCCGAGGGAGTCGGATAGCTGGTATTCCTTGTAGTCCATGATGGCCTCCTGGCTTCAAACGTTTGTACAGTTTACTACAGAATGGTTGTTACAACAAGTAAAAATATGATGAAGAACAGGGCGTTCCAGCGTTAGGCTTCAGCGGCAGCGAAGGAGGAAGCGGAGGGGGAGGGCGGCCAGGCTGCGGACCGCCCTATAATGAAAAAAAACTCCAAACCCGCGGATACCACGGGTTGGAGATAGAGGTAGGTTCTTGCCTGAGGGCAGGCTATGGCTTAATGCAAAGCGGAGCCTAGCTGCGGGCTGCATACGCGAACTTCCAGCTAGCTTTCCCGGATAGCTCGGGACGGACGGGAGGCCGTCCTTCGGGGCAGCGGGAATGCCGCTTGCCGCCGCTCCGGTCAATCCTGCGGAGCGGCGGGGACCGGATGCCCCGCCGCCGAGGCGTTGTACGTCTTCACCCACTGCAGCGCGTCAGCCACGAACGGCACGGTGCGAACGGCCTTCGCCTGCACGTCCGGGTGGGCGGAGCCCATCGCGAAGCTGTGCGGAGTAGCCGCGAACATCGGCAGGTCATTGAAGGAGTCCCCGAAGCAGACGGCCTCCTCGGGCTTCAGTCCTAGCTCGGCGAGGAGGGCCTGCAGTCCCGTACCTTTGGAAGTCGTGCGCGGCATGACGTCGAGACAATCCACGTCCGAGATATAAGCATCAATCATGTCGCCGTAGCGCGCCAGCAGCCTGCCCTGCAGCTCCTTGAGTTCCGCGAGCTCGCCCATGTAAGACAGCTTGCCGCAGACAAGCTCCCGGCCGAGCTTCTCGTGCAGCTCCGGCATGGCTACCAGCGGCGCCATCAGACGGGGCTTCAGCGCTTCCGCCGCCTCGCTCCACTCCTTGACGACGTAGCTCTCGGGGGCGGCCAGCACGGTCAGCAGCGAGGTGCCTGCCGCAGCTTCCGCGAGCTCCCGGACCAGAGCGGTGTCGAATGCGCTGCTCTGCACCAGGCGGCCGTCCGACGTATGGACGTAGGCGCCGTTCTGGGAGATGCTGTGGGTGCGGAGGCCGAAGAGCTCCATGACCGCCTGAATCTCAGGGTGCATCCGTCCCGATGCAAAAGCAATGACGAGGCCGCTGGCCGCCGCTTCTTTGAGCGCGTCCAGATCTTCCTGGCGCGCCTTGCGCTCTTCGTGGAGCAGCATCGTGCCGTCCAGGTCGCTGACAATGAGTTTGATCATAAGGGATCCGCTCCTTCATTCGTAAGGATGATATGAATGTCGTGTTCGAGCAGCGCCTGCTTCATGGAGGCCTCGGGCTCGCGGTCGGTGATCAAGATGTCGATCGCCTCCAGCCCGGCAATCCGGTAGAATTGGCGCTGCCCGAACTTCGTGTGGTCGGCGAGCACGATAATCTGGTCGGCGCGCCGCATCATTTCTTTCATGACATAGCCTTCTTCTTCATAAGGGTTCGTCAGCCCGCTCTCCGTAATGCCGGAGGTGCCGATGAGCAGCTTGTCCACCTGGTAGTCCCTCAGCATCTCGAGGGTGCGGGGGCCGTAGATAAACCGGTGCCGCGGATGGACGACGCCGCCGAGCAGATGGACCGTCATGCCCTGCCGCTGCGAGAGGGCGCCCGCGATGTCGATCGAATTCGTGACAATCACATGGTCGCTGCTTGTGATACGGTCTGCGGCCTGCAGGACGGTGGTGGAGGAATCCATGAAGAGATAATCCCCGTTCTGGATGAGCGAAGCGGCGGTGCGGCCGATCTCTTCCTTCACCTCTTTCTCCGAATGGAGACGGTCGTCGAACCGGGGGACATCCTTGTTCAGGGTGGGCAGAAGCGCGCCGCCGCGCGTGCGGAGAATCTGCCCTTGTTCCTCGAGCTTGACGATATCGCGCCGTGCCGTGTCGCGGGAGACTTGGAACAGCTCGCAGATGTCCTCCACCGAGATGCGGTGATGGTGCTGCATATGCTGCAGAATGGCAAGCAGTCGTTCTTCCTGGTACATGGAGGCTCCTTTCTTATGGGGGAGTTTCCGGTTCATGTTCTCATTATATGCACGATTGCTTAATTGTTGCAAGTGAAATTAAGTAATATTAAGTATTTGTAAGTATTCATGAGGGTCAGTTGGAACCAGTGTCCTCCGTAGTCTTCCGTACCTTCCCTGCCTGCAGTGCTTTCAGTGCTATTCGTCAGCCCGCCGGCATATGCATAAGTGTACAAGTTGCGTGTGGAAGGGGATATGAGGATGGGAAGAGGGACGAGAAGCCTGCTGTATCTGGGATTGTCGCTCGGCATGTTGCTGTTTGCCGTGCCGAGACTCGATTTTGGCGGCGGATGGTCGCTGCCTTCGGTGTTCGGCGTAGTGTGGTGCGCCTTCGCGCTGCTGCTCGTGGCTGCGCATCTGCACGAGCTGCTCGGGGTGGAAGAGGAGACGAAGCGCGAACTGCTGAAGGTCAAACGGATGAAGCGCTGGCAGCTCGAACAAGCGGTGCAGGGGCGCCGCAAGCTGCTGCAGGTTAAGAAGTAAGGGGGGTGTGCGCTGCATGCGGCACGTAAGGAAGGATGCGTCCGGGACCATCCGCGCTGCGCCCGAGACGCGGGGGTGGGGATCCTTGCATGGAGCCCATGTGCGCAAATAAGGGAGGCGGGACCCGGTCAAGAGGGGTCCGCAGGAGCCCCAAAAGCCCGCCCGTCCCTATGGAAAAAGGACGCTGCGGGCTTTTTTGCTATTATAGAATTTATAAAATTGTGGGGTTACGCATAGATGAGTAAATAACAGCTGCTGGAACCCATACCCGTCTTTCCCCACGCACAAACGTTTGGACAAGCACTCGAAAGGACCGTCCGGGCATCCGGACGGTTTTTCTTATAAGCGAAGGAAGCCAGCCGCCGCTCTATGGGTAGTAGAAGCTTCCGGGGCTACACGAGCAGGGCGATCGTCAGGAGATCGAACAGCGCCAAGGGAAGAATCACGTTATTGTAATACGGATTGAATGGCGGGTAACCGTACGGCCCGGGAAAGAGGGCGCGGCTGTGTTCTGGAGGAAGCTGCAAATAGATGTGATAAGCGTCGATATGGACGATCACACCCTCATGATACTGTCCGTGGGTCGTATGCACCCGGACGGGTTTGTGCAGATGCTGCGTGCAGATGCTGTGGATTTGTTCGCGGCATTTGTGCAGCGTATCGATGACCGTCGTGTCGGCTTCATAGATGGCCTGGGGCTGCTGGGCACTCGTCGGCATAGGGGAAGACACCTCCTGGGTATGTAAAAGCTGTTACCATCCTATGCGGCAGTCCGGTCTTTCTTGTACATTTTATTCGTAAAAGGCGTCCGGGCCCCGCGAACCCGCTTAGCTCAGGGCAAGCGACAGACTGTCGGATGCCGCCCGGATCAGCCGGGGGTCCCCGGTATCTTGGGCATACAGCAGCAGGGTGACATGCGTGAACACCGTACGGAAGCGGGCCAGGATCTCGGTATGGGGATCGACCGGACCGTAGACCGAATAGAAGCGCTGCCGGCCCTCCGGGGGAAGGAAGCTGTAGACCAAGGAGAGATCCACGGCGGGATGCCCGAGATGCGCATCGCCCCAATCGATGACGCCGCTCAAGGTGCCGGTGGGCCCTACGATGATATTGCGGATATGCGGATCCCCATGGACGAGAACGGTTGTCCCGCCAGGCTCCGGGCGGGGGCTTTGGAGCGCCTCCGCATAGGCATGCAGACGTTCGTCGTGCCATAACCCGGACTCCGCAAGCTTGCGGATATTCCCGAGCAGCGCCGGCTTGCGCCATGGGACATCGAGACGGCGCAGCTCGTCGGCCGGCACGCCGAGCTCCCGCGCCCGGCCGGAAGGCAGGGCGTGCAGCTTGCGGAAGAACGCCGCGAGAGGCTCCGCCGAGCGCATGCGCTGCTCCCGGGTGAGCGGCCCGGGGCAGGATCCCTCGACGAGCCGGTATCCGAGGAACGGCCAAGGGTAGGCGTCACCCGGGGTCCCGTAATAGAGAGGCTCGGGAATCGAGAGAGGAAGCTCCTCTTCGAGGAGCCAAGGGAGCAGCCGCCGCTCCAGGCGGATCAGCTCCGCCGAGATTTCCCTGCGGGGGAAGCGGAAGATATACGAGCCGTTCACGAGGTAGACCGTGTTGTCGAAGCCTTCACCCGCCCGGGCCAGCCGCACCGGCCGCAGCTCCGGGAACTGCCTTTCGATCAGCCGGCGGGCTTCTTCCTCGCTTGCAACGTGTTGGGCGCTCCAGAGTGCGGCCATGATGCTGCCTCCTTTTTTGTACCTGCTATGTTATACTGGGGTAATACAGCACTATTACAGTGAAGATGAGGGTGGTAAGACAGATGGCGGAGCATGAAGGGGGATGGCAGGAGGCTGCCACCAAGCATGAACAGATTCTAAAGTATATCGAAAGCCTCAAGATTGGAAGCAAAATCTCCGTCCGCAAAATCGCGGAAAAGCTTGGGGTCAGCGAAGGGACGGCCTACAGGGCGATCAAGGAGGCGGATACGATCGGCCTGGTCGCTACCAAAGAGCGCGTAGGAACCGTCCGGGTGGAGAAAAAACTGCGCGATCATATGGACAAGCTGACGTTCGCGGAAGTCGTCAACATGGTGGACGGGGAGCTGCTCGGCGGACGCGGGGGGCTCGAGAAGACGCTGCACAAGTTCGTGATCGGCGCCATGCAGCAGGATGCGATGATGCGCTACATCGATCCGGGTTCCCTGCTCATCGTCGGCAACCGGGCCAAAGCCCATATGTGCGCCCTGGAACAGGGAGCGGGCGTGCTGATTACAGGCGGCTTCGGAACGAGTCCGGAGGTGAAGGAGCTGGCGGACCGGCTGGAGCTGCCGATCATCTCCTCTTCGTACGACACGTTCACCGTCGCCTCGCTGATCAACCGGGCGATCTATGACCGGCTCATCAAGAAGAAGATTCTGCTGATCGAGGACATCGTGCCATCCCCGATGCAGGTCTATGTCCTGAAGGCGCACCACACGCTCCGCGACTGGCAGAAGATGCACGAGGAGACCGGCAACAGCCGGTTTCCGGTTGTGGACGAGTGGAACCGGGTGATCGGGATGATCACCTCCAAGGATCTCATCGGGGCGGAGCCGGGGCAGACGGTCGATAAGGTGATGACCCGGAATCCGGTCACGGCCCATCCCGGCACTTCGGTCGCTTCGGCGGCCCATATGATGGTGTGGGAGGGCATCGAGCTGCTGCCGATCGTCGATGCGGGGCGCAAGGTGATGGCTGTCGTCTCGCGCAAGGATGTGCTCAAAGCGATGCAGCACATCCAGCGCCAGCCCCAGCACGGCGAGACGTTCGAGGACCTGATCTGGTCCGGATTCGCCGAGGAGCGGGACCGCTCCGGACAGCTTCTCTTCCGCGGCACGATCACCCCGCAGATGACCAACCGTCTCGGCACGGTATCCGAAGGGGTGCTCGCGGTACTGATGACGCAGGCGGCTTACCATGCCGTACAGGACGTGAAGAAGGGCGATCTCGTGCTCGATAATATGTCCTCTTACTTCGTAAGGCCGGTGCAGATCGATTCCCAGGTGGAGCTGCGGCCGCGGATCATCGAGGTGTCCCGCAAGTTCGGCAAAATCGATGTGGAGATGTTCCACGCCGGCGTGCTCGTAGCCAAGGCGATGCTGACGGCGCAGGTGTTCGACCAGTCCTAGGGCCGGAGAGTCTGCTGTGTTTTCCCTGAGTTCCGGTACCGCACGCCGGCGTGCCTGCAGCTGCCCGCTGCCGCGAGCCGTTAGTCGCCAAGCCAAAGAGCCCTTCCCGGAGGAAGGGCTCTTTGGCTTGTTTCCGGCGTGCCGGTAGCAGCTCCAAGGCAGCAGGTGTTCCGTTTGGTATTCCTCCAAGTGAACGACGTTCGGGAGGGAGCAGCACGGATCACGGGCATTAGAGCCGGCTGAAGTGGATATGATTGCGTATGCCGGCAAAAAGATTGAATACGCCGAGCAGGAGGCAGACGGTTCCGAAGATACGCCGCATGACGGAATCATGCAGGAAGAACAGCTGGGTAACGGCCAGGATGACGAGCATGATGCCCATGGCGATATTCATCCGGGAAGAATACAGGCCGCGGAGCCGGGGATCCGCCTCCCTGCGGTAACGGAAGCTGTAATAGACGGAGAAGGCCAGAGCGATGACGATCAGCGTGCTGAGCGCCAGCTGGATATTCGCAAGCATGGAGGGAAGCACATCCTTAAGGGAGATGGATTGTCCCCCTTTTGGGGGAAGTCATTCTCCACTTTAGCGATTTCGGCCTGCAAAATCAACAGGGAGAGCGCCGTCATGGCGTAGGCAGGCGTTTCCATTCCTTCAAGGTTACCCACACCTTGAGCTCCGTCTGGGTCAGCACGATCCACCGGACTCCGAGGACCATGTAATCCCTGTCGAGCACGCCGAGATACGGTTTCTCGGTCAGGATGCTCTCATACACCTCGGGCATGGCGGCGAAGTCGGAAATTTTGCGTCCGATCACTACTTTCTTCAGATCGCCGTTGATCCGCTTGCGCAGCTCGCTCTCCGTCAGCGTGTCGAAGGGGGTTCCTTCGTCCGAAACGACGAAGACGTTCAGCTTGTTGATCGTGGTCTGCTGATTTTTGGTTTTTTTGAGATCGGCGATCTCTCCCTCAAGTTCATCCTTCTGCGCGTGGAGCTGCCGGTTATCGACGATAACCTGGTTCAGCCGCTGATTGTAGATGCTGAGGAACAGGGCGGCCCCGATGATCATACCCGACACCAGGAGGCCGGTCGTACGCATATAGGCGACGAAAAAGCCGGGAGGGGGAACCTTCACGACGCCCCTCCATGGCCGCAGATCCACTTAATCAGCGTGGTGCCCATATGCGCTCCCACGAAAGCGCAGACGATATACAGGATCTGCTGGATCGCCGGCGAGATGTGCCCGTCGTGAAAATGGGTCTCGATGGCCCGGATCGGATCGATGGTGCCTCCGATGGCGGCCACCATGGCCCAGATCTTGATCTGCTCCGCTACCGTCTCCATGCGGTGGACCGGCGGGTCCAGCGTGATCACCGCGCAGATGCCGGCGAGCATCGTCCCGCCGAGCACCACCCCGAAGGCGACGAAGAAATCCAGCAAACACTTGGTCAAAAAGGACGCCATGATCGTGTCACCCTTTCTTCTTGCAGGGGCGGGGGTTCCCTGCTTCCAACCGGCGGTCTTGGTCCCTGCTCCCCGTGGAGCGAGCGGCCGGCTCGTCCCCCGCGCAGGTGCAGCCGCCGGATGTCCATTGCATTGATGGTAAGAAGTATATGCCGCAATCCCCTGGACATGACTCGCAATCCGGGCCGCCCGATACATATGGCACACGTGTTCGCCTTGTGCTAGAATAATCATAAGACAGATAAGAACGTGAGGAGGCGGCCCGGATGGGCGAGTTTGTCCATTTGCATGTGCACAGCGAATACAGTCTGCTGGACGGCGCCGCGCGGATAGAAACGCTGGTTTCCCGGGCGGCGGACCTCGGCATGACTTCTTTGGCATTGACGGATCACGGGGTCATGTATGGGGCGATCCCGTTCTACAAAGCGTGCAGGGAGCGGGGAATCCGGCCGATTATCGGCTGCGAGGTGTATTATACCTCCGGTTCCCTGAAGCAGAAGGGCTCGCGCCAGGACCAGCCGATCTACCACCTGATCCTGCTCGCGAAGAATGAGCAGGGTTACCGGAATCTAATGAAGCTGGTGTCGGTGGCGCATCTCGAGGGCTATCATTACAAGCCGCGCATCGATCCCGAGCACCTGCGCAGGTACAGCGAGGGCTTGATCTGCACGAGCGCCTGCCTCGGGAGCGAAGTGTCGCAGCATTTGCTGCACGGCAGGTACGACGAGGCCAAAGCGGCGGCAGAGCGGTACCGGGATATCTTCGGGGAGGACTTCTTCCTGGAGCTGCAGGACCACGGCCTCACCGAGCAGAAGAAAGTGAACCAGGATCTGATCCGGCTCGGACGCGAGAGCGGCATTCCGCTGGTGGCTACGAACGACGTGCATTACGTATATGAGCCGGATCATGCGATGCAGGATGTTCTCATCTGCATCGGTACGGGCAAGACGGTCGAGGACGAAGACCGGCTGCGCATCCATTCGTCCCAGCTCTTCTTGAAGAGTGCGGAGGAGATGGGGAGGCTGTTCCCGCATGTGCCGGAAGCGATAGAGAATACGCGGGTCATTGCGGAGCGCTGCGAGCTGGAGCTGGAGTTCGGCCGCTCGATCCTGCCGCAGTTCGATCCCATACCCGAAGGGCTGCATGCCGGGGACTACCTCGCCCAGCTGTGCCGGGCCGGCCTGCAGGAGCGCTACGCGGCGCTCGAAGAGTGGGAGGACGAAGCCTGGCGCAGGGGAGTGGAAGAACGGCTCCAATACGAGCTCGGCGTGATTGAGCGGATGGGGTATTCGGATTATTTTCTGATCGTGTGGGACTTCATCCGCTTCGCCCATGAGGAAGGGATCGTGACGGGACCGGGCCGGGGCTCGTCGGCGGGGAGCCTTGTCGCTTACGTGCTGAAGATCACCGACGTCGATCCGATCCGGTACAACCTGCTCTTCGAGCGGTTCCTGAATCCGGACCGGGTGTCGATGCCCGATATCGATATCGACTTCAGCGACCTGCGCCGTGACGAGGTGATCGACTATGTCGTGCGCAAATACGGCCGCGACCGTGTCGCGCAGATCATCACCTTCGGTACGATGGCCGCCAAGGCGGCGGTGCGGGACGTGGGCCGGGCGCTGAACCTGCCGTATAACGACGTGGACAAAGCGGCGAAGCTCATTCCCGGCCAGCTCGGCATGACGCTCGAGGCTGCGCTGCGCGCCTCGCCGGAGCTGAAGGCGCTGGCGGATAAGCAGCCGAAGACGGCGGAGCTGCTCGAGATGGCGATGAAGGTGGAAGGCATGCCGCGTCACGCCTCTACGCACGCCGCGGGCGTCATTATCTCGCGGGAGCCGCTGACGCAGTATGTGCCCCTGCAAGAGGGGGGGGAGCAGACGGCGCTCACCCAGTATCCGATGGAGCACCTGGAGTCGATCGGCCTGCTCAAGATGGACTTCCTCGGGCTGCGCACCCTGTCGATCATCGAGCGTTCCCTCGAGTGGATCCGGGAGCGGACGGGGCGGACCATCGATTGGAAAACGGTGTCGATGGAGGATCCGCACACCTATGAGATGCTCGGACGGGGCGATACGACCGGCGTGTTCCAGCTCGAGTCGCCGGGCATGCGCCGGGTGCTGAAGGATCTGCGGCCGACGGGGTTCGAAGACATCATCTCCGTGCTGGCCTTGTACCGGCCGGGTCCGATGGAGTTTATCCCGAAGTATATCCAGTGCAAGCACGGCCAGCTTGAAGTGGAATATCCCCATCCGGTGCTGGAGCCGATCCTGAAGGATACGTACGGGATTATCGTCTACCAGGAGCAGATCATGCAGATCGCCTCTCTCATGGCGGGCTTCTCGCTTGGCGAAGCGGACCTGCTGCGCCGGGCGGTGTCGAAGAAGAAGCGGGAGGTGCTCGATGAGGAGCGCGCCCACTTCGTGGAAGGCAGCCGGGGCCAAGGCTACAGCGAGGACGAGGCGAATAAGGTGTACGACATGATCGTGCGCTTCGCCGATTACGGCTTCCCGCGGGCTCATGCGACGGCCTATGGCGTGCTTGCGTTCCAGACGGCCTACCTCAAGGCGCACTACCCGGTCGACTTCATGGCTTCGATGCTGGCGGCCGTGACGGGCAGCCATCACAAGGTCGCCGAGTATTCGGACGACTGCCGCAAGATGGGCATCGCCGTGCTCGGGCCGGACGTCAATCAGAGCGGCGTGCTCTTCACGCCTGTGGGCTCCGGCAGGGAGACCGCCGGCGGCGGACCGGCGGACCCGGATTCGCCTCCGGCCGCAGACTCCGGCTGCGGATCCATCCGCTTCGGCCTCGCCGCGATCAAGAACGTCGGCACGAATGCGATCGAGTCGATCATCAAGGAGCGGCAGTCCGGCCCGTACCAGAGTCTGATCGACTTCTGCCGGCGGGTCGACCTTCGGGTGTGCAACAAGCGGGTGCTGGAGTCGCTCGTCCAGGCGGGCGCGCTGGACTCGCTGCCGGGACACCGTTCCCAGTTGCTGGCCATGCTGGAAGACGCGGTGGACGCCGCCGTCAAGTGGCGCAAGGACCGCGATGACCTGCAGCTCGTGCTCGACGGGTTCGTGGAGGAAGTGTCCTGGGAGGTGGAATATCCCGTGGTGGCGCCTTATTCCATGACGCAGAAGCTCGAGCTCGAGCGGGAGCTGCTCGGTCTATACATCTCGGGCAGTCCCCTTGACGACTTCGAGGAGGTGCTGCGCAGGCTCGAGCCCGATTCGCTGGCGCAGCTGCCCCAGTACTCCGACGGCAGCGACGTCAAGGTGTCGGGGCTGGTCATCAGCAGCAAGACGATCGTAACGAAGAAAGGCCTGCCGATGGCCTTCATGGAACTCGAGGACCGGGTCGGCAAGGCCGAAGTCGTCCTCTTCCCCGAAGTGTGGAAGCGGTGCGCTCCGGTCGTCCAGAAGGGCCGCCCGGTACTCGTCTTGGCGAAGCTGCAGCTCGGCGACGAAGACTTCAAGCTGCTCGCGGACCAGGTGGTCGCGCTGGACGATCCGCAGCTTGAGCAGAAGGCCGTGAAGCCGGCGCCCGGCGGGTATGGCCGGGGCGCGGGCACAGGCCGGCCGGCGGGCGGAGCGCCCCAGGCCGGCGGGCGTGCCGGAGCGGCGCCTGCGGCCTCCCGCGGCGCTGGCGCCCGTCCGGGCCCGCCCGCTCCCGCAGGCGATGCCGCGCAGGCGGCCCCGGGCGGGAGCGCCGTCCGGAGCGCGCAGCCCGCGTCCGCCGCAGCGGGCGGGCCGGCGCCCGGCCGGCGGGCCGCCCCGCCGCCGGCATCCCGGCCGTCAGGCGGCGCCCCGGCAGCGGCTGCCCGTACGGCGGCGGTGCAGCGCGTATACGTGCGCATCTCGCCGAAGCATGAAGAGCCGGCAGTCCTCGCCGAGCTCAAGCGGCTCATTACCGAACACGGCGGTCCCCTCCCGGTGGTGCTGTACTACGAGCAGAGCCAGAAGACGCTCGGCCTCAGCGACCAATATCAGGTGAAGCCGTCGCCCGAACTGTTCGGACGCATCGAAGAGCTGCTTGGCCAAGAAAGCGTCCGAGTCAAATAAGCGTTCTTACGGTTTTGCGGCGATGCGCTTAGGTCTGCCGTCTGTGGTCCTGGACTAGTTTATTGTTTTTGTAAATTCGTCGCGGTCGTGGGGGCTCCATCGGATGTTGTTATTTAAGTAAATTCGGAAATAACCCCTGCCTTCTCCGCATACATTTAGTAACCCGTACGAAGAACCGGTGCAAGCAGCCGGTGGATGGCGCTGCGCGTGTTGCGAATGGAACCCGGAGGAGGCGTTTTTAATGACCAAAGAACCCATTATCGAATGCTTGGAGAAGCGTGGCGTCACGATAGACAGCATCGCCGAGATCGTTCACCAGCTCCAGCTGCCCTACAACCCGGCCTTGTCCAAGCAGGCCTGCGTCGACAGCGTTCTGACGGTTCTCCAAAAACGCGAAGTACAGTACGTGCTCTATACGGGGATTGCGCTCGATGAGCTTGCGGAGAAGAAGCTGCTGCCGCAGCCGCTGCAGGGGCTCCTGGAGACGGACGCCTCCCTGTACGGTGTGGACGAGACGCTCGCGCTCGGCATCGTGCACGTCTACGGAATGATCGGACTCACTAGCTTCGGCTATTTGGATAAGAAAAAAATCGGGATTATTCGGGAGCTCAACGATCATTCGACAGGCATCCATGTGTTCCTTGATGACCTGGTCGCAGGGCTTGCCGCCGCAGCGTCGGCGCGGATTGCCCACCGCCAGCAGGACGATCTGGATGTTCGGGGAGGCGGCGGGTGAGGTCTGATTTTGCCGAAAAAACGCTGATTGTCAAAGGAAATGAGCACCTGCCGAAAGACCCCCCTCGGTTGCGGGAAAAAGTGGAGTTATGATATCATTATTCCATTATGTTCGTGATCCAGGCAGCATGTGCGGCGGGTGCGTTCTAGCGGCCCCTGGATCACCTAGATAAACGCGCCTGACCTTGAGCTTGTTGGCGAATTCGTTTATCCCGGGGGAGGGTCTTTTTTCATGTGGACGGTAATCTATATCGCTCCGACCGCCAAAATTGCTGACAAGATCAAGCAAAGACTAACGGATGAGGGCTTTCTTGTACAAGTGCGAGCAATCAACATGACGAAGAACCAATTCGAGATCGTCGTTCCCGAAGGTGAACTGGAAGAAGTTCAAGAGGTACTGAACTCTATTCTGCATAGATCTTAAGGATAAGCGGTGTGTCAAGGGAATGAGAAGCAAACCGCAAGCGAGGTGTAGTCGTGCAATTTAAAGACTTGTTTCAGAAGAAGAGAAAATACGCCACCGTCCCTACGACGGACAGGCCTGCCCAGAACCGGGTAATGGATGGAGCTATTGATATTCCGGAAGAGAGGCCGCGGCGGGAAATCCCCGAAGGCCTTATGAACAAATGCCCGAGGTGCGGGACGATTCAGTACAACAAGGAGCTCGACAAAAACCTGAAGGTCTGCACGTCCTGTGACTACCATTACAAGCTGAGTGCGGTGGAACGCATCCAGATGACGATGGACGAAGGCATGTTCGTAGAGTATGATGCGGAGATGTCATCGGAAGATCCGCTCGGTTTCCCGGATTACGGCAAGAAGTATGCAAAAGCGGTGGAGTCCACCGGCATGCAGGATGCGGTCATCACGGGCGAAGGCAGCATCGGAGGCTATCCGGTGGTTGTGGCCGTTATGAGCTTCGACTTCATGGGCGGATCGCTCGGTTCCGTAGTCGGCGAGAAAGTAGCCAATGCCGTGGAGAAGGCCATGGAGAAAGGGCTTCCCTTGATCATCTTCTCGACTTCCGGCGGCGCCAGAATGCAGGAGAGCATCCTCAGTCTCATGCAGATGGCGAAGACCTCTGCAGCCATTGCCAGGCTGAACGAGCAGGGCGGGCTGTATGTGTCGGTCATTACCGATCCGACGTTCGGCGGGGTGTCCGCCAGCTTCGCTATGCTTGGAGATTATATTGTGGCCGAGCCCGGAGCTGCGTTCGGATTCACGGGACGCCGGGTCATCGAGCAGACGATCAAACAGAAGCTGCCGGACAACTTCCAGACATCGGAGTTTAACCTCAAGCACGGGCAGGTGGACGTCGTGTCCCACCGCAAGGAGCTGCGCAGCACGCTGACCCGTCTTCTTGGCATGCACACCCCAAAGGAGGAAATCGTTCATGGCAAGTGAAATGCCCTTTGAGCAGCCGCTTGTGGAGCTTCGGGCCAAAATCGAAGAGCTCCGCAAGTTCAGCAGCGATAAGCAAATCGATTTCTCCGATGAGATTGCGCGTCTGGAGCAGCGGCTGCATCAGCTGGAGTCGGAGCTGTATGCCGGCATGTCCACCAAGCACAAGATGCAGGTGGCCCGCCATCCGCAGCGGCCGACGACACTGGATTATATCCAACACCTCTTTACCGATTTCATGGAACTCCACGGAGACCGCCTGTATGGGGACGACCTCGCCATCGTAGGCGGTATTGCCCGTTTCAACGGAATCCCGGTGACGGTTGTCGGCCACCAAAAAGGGAAAGATACTAAGGATAACATTGCTAGGCATTTTGGCTGCCCGCACCCGGAGGGCTTCCGTAAAGCGCTTCGTCTGATGAAGCAGGCGGACAAGTTCCGGCGTCCGATCATCACCTTCATCGATACCAAAGGCGCGTTCCCCGGCAATGCGGCAGAAGAACGCGGCCAGGGCGAAGCGATCGCCCGGAATCTGATGGAGATGGCGGCCATGCGCGTGCCGATCCTTTGTGTCGTCATCGGGGAGGGCGGCAGCGGCGGAGCCTTGGCTCTGGGCGTTGGCAACCGGGTCTTCATGCTGGAGAACGCGATCTACTCCGTCATTTCGCCGGAGGGCGCGGCTTCCATTCTGTACAAAGACGCGTCCAAGTCCATGGAAGCGGCCGAGGCCATGAAGATTACCGCGGATGAAATCTTAAAGCTCGGGGTCATCGACGGCATTATTACGGAACCCAAGGGCGGAGCCCACCGGGACCTGGGCGCACAGGCGGAATCCATCAAGGCGACGCTCTGGAGCGCGCTGCAGGAGCTCATGGCCCTGTCGGAGCAAGAGTTAATGGAAGACCGTTACAACAAGTTCAGAAACATAGGCCGATTCACAACCATTCAGGAGGGTAACCCTAATCATGCGTAAAACCAAAATTGTCTGTACGATCGGACCCGTCAGCGAATCGCTCGACATGTTCAAGAAACTCATCAATGCTGGGATGAATGTAGCCCGTCTCAATTTCTCCCACGGGGACTTCGAAGAGCACGGCAACCGGATCAAGAATGTCCGTGAAGCCTGCCAGGAGCTCGGCAAGAGCGTTGCGATTCTGCTCGATACCAAAGGTCCGGAAATTCGCACAGGCAAACTGAAGGACGATCAGAAAGTCGAGCTCGTACAGGACAACCTGATCACCCTGACGACAGAAGAAATCATCGGCGATGCCGAGCGCGTGTACATTACTTACAGAGATCTGTACAAAGATGTGCGCATCGGTTCCACGATCCTGATCGATGACGGTCTGATCGGCTTGACAGTCGAAGACATCCGCGGAACGGACATCGTCTGCCGCATCAAGAACGGCGGTCTGCTCGGCGGCAAGAAGGGCGTTAACGTGCCGGGCGTGAAGATCAACCTGCCGGGCATTACCGATAAGGATGCCAATGACATCATCTTCGGTATCCAGCAGGGCGTGGACTTCATCGCAGCCTCGTTCGTCCGGAAGGCGAGCGACGTGATCGAAATCCGCGAGATCCTGGAGCGCCACAATGCCAAACACATCCAGATCATCTCGAAGATCGAGAACCAGGAAGGCGTAGAGAACCTCGACGAGATTCTTGAAGTGTCCGACGGTCTGATGGTAGCGCGCGGCGACCTCGGCGTGGAGATTCCGGCCGAAGATGTGCCGATCGTGCAGAAGGCGATGATCAAGAAGTGTAACCAGGCGGGCAAGCCGGTTATTACGGCTACGATGATGCTCGATTCCATGCAGCGCAACCCGCGTCCGACCCGTGCGGAAGCGAGCGACGTGGCGAATGCCATTTTCGACGGCACCGATGCGGTCATGCTGTCCGGTGAGACGGCTGCCGGCAAATACCCGGTAGAGTCCGTGCAGACGATGGCCCGTATCGCCGAGCGTGCCGAGTCGGCTCTCGAGCACCGCGAGATCTTCATCCGCCAGAGCAACGCCCAGCAGACGACGGTCACGGAAGCGATCTCCCAAGCTGTGGCGAACTCCGCGCTGGATCTGGACGCGAAGGCGATCCTGACGGCTACCGAGAGCGGCTATACGGCCCGCATGGTGTCCAAGTACCGTCCGAAGGCGCCGATCATTGCCGTGACGCCGGATGAGAGAGTGCTGCGCCGTCTGTCCCTCGTATGGGGCGTGGTACCGATCAAAGGCGAAATGTGCACGTCTACGGACCAGCTGTTCGAGCACGCGGTAGACACGAGCCTCAAAGCGGGTCTGGTTTCCCTCGGCGATCTCGTTATCATTACAGCAGGCGTACCGGTAGGCCGCTCCGGAACTACGAACCTCATCAAGGTTCATCAGATCGGCGAGATGATTGCCAAGGGCCAAGGCATCGGCACCCAAATCGCTACAGGCAAGGTTGTAACGGCCCGTACGGCCGAAGAAGCCGTCGCCAAGACATCCGAGGGCTGCATCCTCGTCACCCTGACGACGGACAAGGACTATATGCCTGCGTTCGAGAAAGCGGCAGCCGTCATTACCGAAACCGGCGGGATCACTTCCCACGCGGCGGTGGTAGGCATCTCCCTGAGCAAGCCGGTCATCGTCGGCGTCGAGAATGCGCTTGAGATTCTCAAAGACAATGCGGAAGTGACCTTGTATCCGGAAGTGGGCGTCATCTACTCCGGCCGCGCCCGCGTTCTGTAATCCCATAGCTGTTCCATAAGCGAAACTGATTCCGGTTTCGCTTTTCTTTTTGTCCCGTCATATTCATGTAAAGGAAATGTAAATCAGGGACGGGAGTCCCATTTGTTTTTGCTACTTTCCTGCTTTATCCATTAAAATAAGGTAAAGCCTCATATTCTTGCCTGGGGAAGAGGTACGCTTCAACCGTGTACGGGTAATAGAGGACGGGTGCCGCCTGGGGAAGCGGGAGGCGGCCTGGCTAGGACTTACAACAGAAACAAACGAAAGAAGGTCTGGAGAAGTTGGGAACAGAAAAGGCAGACCAGCTGCCGTGGTTTACCTATGAAGTCCGCGTACGGTACGAAGAAACCGATCAAATGGGCGTAGTGTATCACGCCAATTATCTCACCTGGTTCGAGATTGGACGCACGGAGATGATCCGAAGTCTGGGCATGCCCTATCATGCGCTGGAAGACAGAGGACTGCTGCTGCCCTTGACGGATGCGGAGCTCAAGTTCCGTCTTCCCGCCAAGTATGACGACTGGATTACCATCCGGGTGCGGGTCAGCGCATACTCGAATCTGCGCCTCACGTTTGCCTGCGAGATCAAGCGCGGAGAAGAGCTGCTTGTTACCGGGGAGACGAAGCATGTATGGGTTAACCGGGACTGGCGGCCGACGCGTATTGATAAGGAAGCGCCGGATTTATACGAACTCATCAGGACTTCTACGTATTGTTAAGAATTTTTAAATAAATCATGTCTGAAGTTTGTCTTTCTTTACATAAAATTTACAAAACCCCGATGTTCTCTTAACAATGTCGAATTACGATGAAAAGAGTTGAAAAAAAGGATAGAATACCGCGAATTGCCATGGAGGTTTGGGTCACTATGAAGGAAACTGCTGCTCGTGAGGCGGCTGCCGCCAACCATTATTTGAACCGAGATTTGAGCTGGGTGGAATTCAACTGGCGCGTGCTGGAGGAAGCACAGGATCCTACTACGCCGCTGCTGGAGAGAGTCAAGTTTCTGTCTATCGTTTCATCGAATTTGGATGAGTTTATGAGTGTCCGGGTTGCCGGGATCGTGGACCAGATCAAAGCAGGCTATACCAAAAAAGACTTCACAGGCTATACGCCGGCAGGGCTGTTCAAGCGCGTGATGAAACGGTCGGCGAAGATGGTGGCCGAATTGTACAGGACCCACCGGGAGATTATGAGGCAGCTGGCCCGGGAAGGGATTCTTCTGACCAGTTATGATGAACTCAATGCTACGCAGCGCAAAGCCATGGATGAATATTACCATGAGATCGTATTCCCCGTATTGACGCCGATGGCAGTCGATCAGGCGCGGCCTTTTCCGCTGGTCCATACGCAATCTCTATATTTGGCCGTCGTGTTGATGAAAGAAGGGGAAGACCCCGAAGAGGAGCCGTACTTTGCGATTCTGCAGGTGCCTTCCAACCTGAACCGGTTCCACGAAGTTCCCTGCCGTACGAACAGCAAGAAGCACGAATACATATTGCTCGAGACCTTAATCGAACATCACATCCATACCCTCTTCAGCGGTTATACGCCGGTGTCCGTGCACGGTTTCCGGCTCACGCGCAATGCGGATCTCACATTGAACGAGGAAGGAGCCGAGGATCTGCTGGAGGAGATCGAGATTCAGCTGCGCCGCCGCCGCTGGGGGGCTCCGGTCCGGCTCGAGGTGCAGCGGGGGATTCATCCTTATGCCCTGCAGCAGCTTATTGAGGAATTCGAAATCTCGGATAATATCTTCGAGATCGACGGACCGCTCGATCTTACCTTCTTCATGAAATTGTCGGGTTCCCTGCAGGGATACGATCACCTTCGCTATCCTCCTATCAAACCCGTATATCCTGCGGAGCTGGAGAATGAGGACGATCTGTTCCAGAAGCTCCGGCAGCAGGATGTTCTGGTGTATCACCCGTATGAGTCCTTCGACGCCATGACGGACTTTGTCACCCAGGCCGCCGACGACCCGCAGGTGCTCGCGATCAAGATGACGCTTTACCGCGTCAGCGGCAATTCGCCGCTCATCCAAGGGCTGGCCCGGGCCGCGGAATCCGGCAAGCAGGTTACCGTCGTCGTCGAACTGAAGGCGCGATTCGATGAAGAGAGGAATATCGCGTGGGCGCGGAAGCTGGAGCAGTCGGGGTGCCATGTCGTGTACGGGCTGGTCGGACTCAAGACGCATGCCAAAATCACCCTGGTGGTCCGCCAGGAGCCGGATGGCCTCCGCCGCTATGTGCACGTGGGCACTGGGAATTACAACGACAATACGGCGAAGCTGTATACGGATGTGGGGTTGTTCACTTCCGATAAAATCATCGGGGAGGATGCGTCGGCCCTGTTCAATGAGGTGACCGGCTATTCGGCCCCGCATAACTGGAAGGCCTTCGGTGTGGCGCCTACGGATCTTATGGATAAACTCATCGAGAAGATCCGCCGGGAAGCACGCAACGCAAACGAAGGGAAACCGGCGCATATTATCGCGAAATTCAACTCGCTGTCCAACCAGCAGATGGTCGATGAATTGTATGCCGCTTCCCAAGCGGGCGTCAAGATTGATCTCATCATCCGCGGCGTATGCTGCTTACGCCCGGGTGTGCCGGGACTCAGCGAGAACATTACGGTCCGCAGCGTCGTAGACCGCTTCCTGGAACATTCGAGAATTTTCTATTTCGAGAATGGGGGGGACGAGGAAATTTACTTAGCGAGCGCCGATTGGATGACCCGGAACCTGACCCGCAGGGTGGAGCTCATGTGCCCGGCTTTCGATAAGGGGATTCAACAGTCGCTGATCCGTATCCTGCAGCTGAACCTCGACGATAACGTCAAGGCGCGTCAGCTGCAGTCCAACGGCATGTATGGACGGGTGGCTCCGGCGGAGGGAGAACCTGCGCTCCGAAGCCAGTTTGAGGCGATGAGGATCAGTTCGTGGAAAACGAAGGCTCGTGAATTTTAAGCTGCAGGCCCCATACTTTTTTGAAATCCTTCTGAAGTGCTTCGACCTCTCTGTATTCCGCCGAGGGGTCGTGGAGCGTCAGGAGCCGCAGGTGAAGCGACGTATTCTCGGAGAAGGCAGCCGTGACGTCAATCGCCTGGGTCTCGCTTACATCCAGGGCGACCGCCAGCTGCAGCAGCGTACCGAGCTTGGCGATAAGGTCGACGTCGGACTCTTTCAGAATATCTTTATAAGGCTGGACCGCCTGCAGGGTCCGGCTTTTTGTTTTGTACGAAGCGATGGCAGCGCACAGGAGAATCTCCCGGTGGCTGAGGCCGTCGATCCGGGTCTGGGCGATGATGTGGAACGAATGCTTCGGATATTGGTAATACTGGAGGGAGGCGCCGATCCGGTATAATTTGGCCGCGATGTGCAGGCACATCCGCAGCCTCGGCGAGTACCGGTGGGTGCCTCCTTCCGCCAGCGCGTCATAGAGCTTCAGCACCGTCCGGCATACACGCTGGATATGGGCCTCCGGGGCGGTGGAATGCAGGGCGAGCAGGTTATCGGAGCTCATCTCGGCGATCGGCTGGTCGGCGCTGGCGGCCGGACAGAATGTCTCGAAGAAGAGTCCGTCGCGCAGCCCGGCGCCGCTGATGATATAATGCGAGCCCCTGACGGCCTGGAATACCGTCTGCAGGATGATCATGCCGGGTACAATGATATCGAACCGGTCCTTGGACAGCCCATCGACCTTTTTGCGCTTCTCCGCGGGCAAGCCCGGCAGGATGGAGACGAGCTCGTCGATATCGGAAGCGGGCAGGTGGTAATTGTGCGTTTGCTGCAAGGAATAACGCCGGCGCCGTTGATTGATCTTGCAGAGGGTCCGGACGCCCCCTCCGAGGCCGACGAGCGGAAGGCCGGGAGTGGAGGCGATCCAGGGCTCGCGCGACAAGGCTTCACTGGTCATCTCGCGGATCGCTTTGAGCTGCGCCTCCCCGAAGTCGCCGCCCGGGGCGAATTTGCGCGTAGTGTTGACGGCGCCGAACGGGAAGGAGACGCTGTTCACGAGCTTCCGGTCGCGGAACAGGGAGATCTCCGTACTCCCGCCGCCGATGTCGATCAGATAGCCATCTGTAATATCCATGGTAAGGATCATGCCGAGGAAGCCGAGGCGGGCCTCGTCCTGGCCGGACAGGATTTCGATCGTCCAGCCGGTTTCCTTCGCCAGAATCTCCTGAATTTGCTCCGTATTGGTAGCATTGCGGACCGCCGCGGTCGCCGCAATGCGGCACTCGCTCACCTCATGGGAGCGGCAGATCCGTTTGAAGTGGGAGAGAATCCGGGCCAGTTCCTGTATCTCTTCAGGAGGGAGCGCGCCGTCGGGACCGATCTTTTGGCTGAGCCTCGCCGATTCTTTGAATTCGCTGATTACCCGGTACGCACCGCCGGCTTCCAGCTCATAGATCGCCAGCCGGATGGAGTTCGATCCGATGTCGATGATGCCGATTCTCCTGGAGTTGCTCATGCCTCAGCCTCCTGTAATGGGTGTGGGTGAAATATCCCCCTTATTTTAACACCGTTTTGGAGCCTGTCCAAACTTTCCGAATAATTAGGCGGGGGATAAGAAATGCTTCTATTGGGAGCTTTTGCATGAAGGAATCGTACGGGGAAACCTGGAATGGGGGAGAGAGCAACATTTCCATTGCGAACGAGAAGGAACGGTTTCGGTAGTAAGGCGAAAAAGGAGCCGCGAGTGCCGTGGCAAATCCGTAAAGTTGTGAAAAGGCCCGTCATAGGGTATGGTGATAAGGGGAAATGAGGGTTTCCGGTGGGAACTGACCGCAGACGTATCGCAGGAAAACGGACACTAGATATTTGTTAAAAGGTTTTCCTATCGTGCTGATAATGAACTTTTATGTCTAAATTTGTTCACATCGGTTGGTAAATCCTTTATAGTAGAGTTATGTGAAATTGAACGCCAAAGGAGAGATTAACTTGACTGCCACCAAAGGTTTGGAAGGAATCGTAGCAACAACGTCTTCCATCAGCTCCATTATTGACGGTGTGCTCACCTACCGCGGCATCAATATTGACGACCTCGCGGAGAACGCTACGTTCGAAGAAGTCGTGTATTTGCTCTGGTATGGTAAACTGCCTAATCGCTCCGAGCTGAACCAATTGATCCAGGATCTGAGCAGCAGTGCGGTGGTACCGACTGAAGTGCTCGATGGAATCAAGCTGTACCCTAAAGACGTGAATTCTATGGCTGCCCTCCGTACGGCCATCTCCTCGTTGGCACTGTACGATGCGGAAGCTAACGATATGACACCTGAATCGAATCTGCGCAAAGCGATCAAGCTGCAGGCGCAGCTGCCAACGATCGTGGCTGCTTTTGCCCGCATTCGTCAAGGCCAAGAACCCATTGCGCCTAAATCCGGCGTATCCCTCGCGGAAAACTTCCTGTACATGCTGACAGGCAAAAATCCGGAGAAAATTGCAATTGAAGCTTTGGACAAAGCGCTGGTCCTCCATGCGGATCACGAGTTGAACGCTTCTACTTTCGCGGCACGCGTTACAGTTGCTACGCTGTCCGATATCTACTCCGGCGTTACTTCGGCTATCGGCGCCCTCAAAGGTCCTCTGCACGGCGGAGCGAACGAAGCGGTTATGGCGATGCTCGAAGAGATCGGTACGGCTTCCAACGTAACGGCTTACATCAATGAGAAGCTGGCGAACAAAGAAAAAATTATGGGCTTCGGCCACCGTGTCTACAAGAACGGCGACCCGCGTGCGAAGCATCTCATGAAGATGTCTGAGGAGCTCGGCAAGATCACGAACAACATGAACTGGTACGACATGTCCATCCAGATCGAAGAACTCGTGACAGGCCAGAAGGGCCTGAAGCCGAATGTGGACTTCTACTCCGCATCCGTCTATACGTCGCTCGAGATTCCGCGCGACCTGTTCACGCCGATCTTCGCGATCTCCCGTACGTCCGGTTGGACAGCGCACATTCTCGAACAATACGAGAACAACCGTCTGATCCGTCCGCGGGCCGAGTACACGGGTCCGTCCCACCAAGCCTTCATTCCGATCGAACAGCGCTAATCGGAATATAACGCAGCTTATGAACGGGCTGCTGCGGTACGGCCGTGATCTCTTCCGCAAGAAGGGAGCCGGCCGCCGCAGCTCCCGTGTCTTTTTGAGTGTGAAGGCAGCAGAAAGAACGTCTACATAGTTACAGCAGCTGACCTCATGCTCAACATAATAGATGAACTTTTATTTATACCCAAGGGCCCGTGCAAACCGGCTCCAAATTACTCGAGGAGGCAATACCAATCATGGCTCAATTCGAACAATATGCACTTCCTACAGAAGGCGAACGCATCACAATTACGAACGGCAAACTCAACGTGCCTAACAACCCGATCATTCCTTTCATCGAAGGCGACGGTACAGGCCCTGACATCTGGGCGGCTTCCAAGCGCGTGCTGGATGCAGCGGTAGAGAAAGCATACAAGGGCGAGAAGAAAATCGCATGGTATGAAGTGTTCGCCGGCGAGAAAGCCTTCAACCAATTCAACAACTGGCTGCCTGCCGATACGCTGACAGCCATCCGCGAATACATCGTAGCGATCAAAGGACCTCTGACAACGCCAATCGGCGGCGGTATCCGTTCCCTGAACGTAGCCCTGCGTCAAGAGCTTGACCTGTATGTCTGCTCCCGTCCGGTTCGTTACTTCAAAGGCGTGCCTTCCCCGGTAAAACGTCCTGAGCTCGTAGACATGGTCATCTTCCGTGAGAACACAGAAGACATCTATGCCGGTATCGAGTGGGCTGCAGGCTCCGATGAAGTCAAAAAAGTTCTCGAATTCCTTCAAAATGAAATGGGCGTTAAGAAAATCCGCTTCCCTGAAACGTCGGGTATCG
Organism: Paenibacillus caseinilyticus; assembly: GCF_027533645.1. Taxonomy (GTDB): domain Bacteria; phylum Bacillota; class Bacilli; order Paenibacillales; family NBRC-103111; genus Paenibacillus_G; species Paenibacillus_G caseinilyticus. The sequence goes on along the minus strand of NZ_JAQAGY010000001.1, from coordinate 614,446 downwards.
GCGTGAAGCCGGTTTCCTCCGAAGGTTCGAAGCGTCTGGTTCGCGCGGCTATCGAATATGCAATCGAGCATAACCGCAAAACCGTTACCCTCGTACACAAAGGCAACATCATGAAGTTCACGGAAGGTGCCTTCAAAAACTGGGGCTACGAGCTTGCTGAGGAAGAGTTCGGCGACAAAACCTTCACTTGGGCACAATATGACCGTATTAAAGAAGAGCAAGGTACAGACGCAGCGAACGCCGCTCAAAAAGCTGCTGAAGCCGAAGGCAAAATCATCGTAAAAGATGCTATCGCCGACATCGCGCTGCAGCAAGTTCTGACTCGCCCAACCGACTTCGACGTTATCGCTACGCTGAACCTGAACGGGGACTACCTGTCCGACGCTCTGGCTGCTCAAGTAGGCGGTATCGGCATCGCACCAGGCGCCAACATCAACTATGTTACCGGACACGCGATCTTTGAAGCTACGCACGGTACAGCTCCTAAGTATGCAGGTCTGGACGTCGTTAACCCGGGTTCCGTTATCCTGTCCGGCGTAATGCTTCTTGAGCACCTCGGCTGGCTGGAAGCGGCTGAGCTGATCTACAAAGGCATGGAAACGGCGATCAACAACAAAACCGTTACTTATGACTTCGCCCGTCTGATGGAAGGCGCGACAGAAGTGAAGTGCTCGGCGTTTGCTGATCAAATTATTGCCAATTTTTAAGTGAATCCTCCCTCCAAACCTCCCTCCAGAGGGAGGCCCCAGGGATTTCGCCCCCTGGACCACGAACGGCTGTCGGTACGTGCGGCAGGTGTCGCTCCCATGGAGTGAGGGTGCTGGGAACGCGTTCCTCTCGAATGAACCCCGTCATCGGCCTTCCGGCCGCTGTCGGGGTTCGTTCGAGACACGCTTCCATGCGTGCGGGCTGCTTCGATGGGACGGGGGAACGTGGATCGCGTCTGTCCCCGGGCGGCTTGAGCTGTCGCCAAGCACGCCGGGGACACGCTTCCATGCGGCGCAGGGCATGTGTGAGGGGAAGCGACTTTGCTGGCGCAAAGCGGCTCCCCCTCGGGCACACTCTGCAACAGCAGGCGGCTTCGCCGACCTGGGAAGAGCGGGGACAGCAGGCGGCTTCGCCGACCTGGAGAAGAGCGGGTAGTGCGGAGAGAGCAGGCGGGCTTCGCCGGCCTGGGAAGTGCGAGCGGGAAGAAGCGGGCGGCTGTGCCGACCCGGAAGAGCGGAAGAGATAGTCGGCTTCGCGGATCTGGAAAGCAAAGAACAAACCACTACATTCCATAGGAGGTAATTCTCATGGCTATCCAACGTAAGAAGATTACGGTTGTGGGCGCGGGCTTCACCGGCGCAACGACTGCCCTGATGCTTGCACAAAAAGAACTCGGTGACGTAGTGCTCCTCGACATCCCGCAGCTTGAGAACCCGACTAAAGGTAAAGCGCTCGATATGCTCGAAGCTTCCCCGGTTCAAGGTTTTGATGCGAAGATCGTAGGTACGTCTTCTTACGACGATTCCGCGAATTCCGATATCGTCATCATCACGGCTGGTATCGCCCGTAAGCCGGGCATGAGCCGCGACGATCTCGTGAACACGAACGCAGGCATCGTGAAATCCGTTTGTGAGAACATCAAGAGAACGTCTCCGCAGTCGATCGTCATCATCCTCTCCAACCCGGTAGATGCGATGACTTATGTGGCCTTCGAAACGCTGGGCTTCCCGAAGAACCGCGTAATCGGCCAATCCGGCGTGCTTGATACGGCGCGTTACTGTACATTCATCGCGCAAGAGCTGAATGTATCGGTAGAAGACGTGCGCGGGTTCGTCCTTGGCGGCCACGGCGACGACATGGTTCCGCTCGTTCGTTACTCCAATGTAGGCGGTATTCCGATTGAGAAGCTGATCCCGGCTGACCGTATCGACGCGATCGTGAAGCGTACGCGTACAGGCGGCGGCGAGATCGTCAACCTGCTCGGCAACGGTTCCGCCTACTATGCGCCGGCTGCATCGCTCGTCCAAATGACGGAAGCGATCCTGAAGGACAAGAAGCGCATCATTCCTTCGATCGCTCTGCTCCAAGGCGAGTATGGCTACGACAACCTGTTCATGGGCGTGCCTACGCTGCTCGGCGGCGACGGCATCGAGAAGATATTCGAACTCGAGCTGCTGCCGGAAGAGAAAGCCGCTCTGGACAAGTCGGCTGACTCCGTCCGCAACGTGATCAAAGTGGTAACCGGCTGAATCGTTACCTCTCCGCAACCAGTCTTCGGCATCGTGCCGGGGGCTGGTTTTTTTGGACTATTAGAATATAGGGAGAAGGGGACGATAGGAAGTGGAAGCGAGATCCAAATCAAGGGCCCGATCCAACCGACGTACATGGCGGTTTGCGTTGTCCTGTCTGACTCTTGTACTGCTCGGGTTGGCCGCGGCGGGGGTTGTCTATCTTCGCCCGTATGGAGCGGATGAGCAGGCCCGTTACGCCATGAACGGCAGTACGGCCGTCGAGGTGAAGCAGGAAGCGCATTGGCTGCATTTTGAGCCGCAGGCGTCCGGAAGGCCGGCCGGGTCCAAGCCGCCGGCCCGGATCATTCTATATCCCGGCGGCTTGGTCCAGCCGCAGAGTTATGCGCCGCTGGCTTCCCGCTTGGCAGAGAAAGGATACCCGGTATCTATCGCGAGAATGCCGCTGAATCTGGCGGTGTTCGGAGAAGACCGGGCTGAAGAGCTCCTACAGCGGGAGCCACAGGCGGATGTTGTGATCGGGGGCCATTCGCTCGGCGGTTCGATGGCTGCCAGATTCGCGGCATCGCACCCGCAAGAAGTCCGCGGCGTCTTTTTGTTGGCGGCGTATGCGGATGAGGGAGGAAACTTACGGGACGCCGGGCTTCCGGTGTTATCTTTGACCGGAACGAACGACCGGGTGGTGAATGCGGAGCGGATGCAAGCCGGCAGGGCGTATGTTCCGCCGGATGCCGTCTATCTATCGGTCGACGGAGGGAACCACGCCCGGTTCGGAAGCTATGGTCCGCAGAGGGGAGACGGGGAGGCGGCGATCCCGGCGGAAGAGCAATGGGAGCGCACAGTGGAGGCCCTGCGGGCTTGGGGGCCGCTGAAGAGGGAGCCCTGATGTAATGGCAGCGGTCACAACGTCCTGAGGAATGTGCCCCATCATACTGTGTTTGGTCGGCTGCTGCATCGAAATCGAAACAAGTGGAAGGTCTCTCCGATATCCAATCCATTGCCGTAAGTACCGGCAGCTATTATGCACTAAAGAAGGATGGAAGCGTTTGGGCATGGGGACATAAAGAAGGTGGGCAATTAGGTGACGGTACAAATAAAAACAAAACCAGCCCTGTTAGAATTGAATCACTCCATAATCAAGTAAAGGGATTAACGCATATAAAGAAGATTTCAGCTTCTTCAACGAGCTATGCGGTTTCTGCCCTAAAAGAAGATGGAACACTTTGGGTATAAGGAGACTCCATCATAAAGCTTACAATAGGAAGTGAAAAAGCATATTTGAATGATCTAGAGGTACCTCTTGATGCTAAACCGGTAGTTGTGAATGGTTCATCACTTGTACCTGTCCGTTTTATTGCGGAATCACTTGGGGCTAAAGTGGCCTGGAACGATACTACTAAATCGGTAATTCTTAAAACGGAGTAAGGATTTACCAGGGCCCGCGTGGACACTGCCTTACGATGGCTCCAGCTTCACCGGCCCGTCACAACTCCCTCTACCGCAGGGGCTTCCCGGTTGCTTAGGAGGCTTTCCCTCCGGTATACTTAATGTGTTCTCCATCAACACGGTTCGCAGTAGATTGATATTTTGGTTGGAAGACAAGGGAGGATTTTGTTCGTTATGGCACAAGTATTTCTGTATCTTCATGTTCTGGGGGCTGCACTTATGGGCTTCTATCTGGCTTTGCCGTTCTTGGCTGCGCGAGTTGAAGCGCTTTCGAACGGGAGCGCGCAGCACGGCTTCCTGTCCGTCCTGTTCTCGCTGAACCGCGCGGGCCAGCTCGCGCTGATCATTTCCTTCATCTCCGGCGGGTACCTGGTTGGCAAAGGCAACTATCCTGCGATTTGGTGGATTCTGGCGATTGTGCTGCTGCTGGGTATCGGTGCGGTAAGCGGCATTCTCGGCGGCAAAATGCGCAAAGCGCTGAGCGATGCGAACGGCAGCTCCATCAAGGCGCAGATCGGTGCGATCCGTACCCTGAGCTCCGTTGCCGGTATTCTGTATTTCCTGGTTCTTACGCTGATGCTCTTCCCGAATTTCTTCTAGGTTGCGGAGCGCAGAGGGCTGCCCAGCACCCTGTAGATCCGGACGGCAGCGAGCTGCTGCTGCCCGTTGGCACTTCATGTAACAAGCTGCATTCCCCACGAAGAAGGACCGGTCACTGACGACGCCGGTTCTTTTTATTGCGCCCTGATAGAGAGGCGGATACCGGAAGCGGAGGGTGACAATGCAAAAAAAGCCGGGAATCCCCGGCTTACAGCTCGTCTAACGTCTTCTCCAGGCTCGGTGCCAGATGCTTCAGGAAATAATCGACTTCCGGCATGGCCATCTCCTGCAGCGTATGTTCGATCTGCTTCTTGGCTACGGCGAATTCCCGGTTGCCGGCGGACAGTTCAGTTACGCATTTCAGGTAGGCGTCGAGAGAATCGGCCGCCTTAATGTATTTTTTGAGCTCCGCGTCTTCCGTCGTCTTCTTCGGGTCGATCAGCGGTTCATACACCCGGCGGAGCGGCTCCGGCACCATATCGAGCAGTCGCTCGGCGGCCAGATGCTCGATCTCCCGGAAGTTGCTCAGAATTTTGGGGTTATGGTGTTTGACCGGGGTCGGAATATCGCCGGTGAACACTTCCGTGCTGTCGTGGAACAGAGCCATCGACACGATCCGGTCCGTGGGCACCTGCCGGCCGTAGATTTCATTGGCGATCGTGCACAGCACATGTGTCAACAGCGACACGTGGAAGGAGTGCTCGGCTACATTTTCTTTCATGGTGTTGCGCATCAGGCTCCACCGCTCGATGAAGCGGAGGCGGTACAGATAGGCAAAAAAGTGGCTTTCGGTTTCCATTCGTATCATCCCATCTAATCTGTTTCGCTGCGTAGTGGCGGTTACCGAAGCAGCGGGAACGCCTTCCCTGCAGCATTGTACCTAACGCATTATACACGATTCGCCTCCGGTTTGCCCGCCCCAAATTCGTGCAGCGCAAAAGGGTCTGCCCCCTCACGCCGGAATGTGATATGATGGAAATATGCGTTTGGACTTCTCATTTTACATATTATCCGGTTGACCGAAAGGGGTTCCCTGATCCATGCAGCACTTTCAAGACAGTATGTATAAACTGATTGTCGAAACAAGCACCAACCTGCCGGCCGATGTCCGTCAGGCGATTCAGGCTGCCCGCGAGCAGGAGGATGCAGGCACGCGATCGGCGCTGTCTCTCTCCACGATTGCGGACAATATCCGGATGGCCGAGTGCAATGTCTCGCCGATCTGCCAGGATACGGGGATGCCGACGTTCATCGTGCACTGTCCGGTGGGCGCGAACCAGATCGAGATGAAGAAAGCGATCATCGCCGCCGTGGCCCAGGCGACCAAAGACAGCAAACTCCGGACGAACTCCGTCGATTCCCTGACGGGGGCGAACAGCGGGGATAACATCGGACCGGGTACGCCGGTCATCCACTTCGAGCAGTGGGAGCGCCCGGAGATCGAAGCGAAGCTGATCTTGAAGGGCGGCGGCTGCGAGAACAAGAACATCCAGTACAGCCTGCCGACAGAGCTCGAAGGACTCGGCAAAGCGGGCCGTGACCTCGACGGCATCCGTAAGTGCATCCTGCACGCGGTCTACCAGGCGCAGGGCCAAGGCTGCAGTGCGGGCTTCATCGGCGTGGGCATCGGTGGCGACCGTACGACAGGCTACGAGCTCGCGAAGCACCAGCTGTTCCGTGCGGCGGACGACGTGAACCCGCATCCGGAGCTGCGCAAGCTCGAAGAGTATGTGATGGAGAACGCGAACAAGCTCGGGATCGGGACGATGGGCTTCGGCGGACAGGTGAGCCTGCTCGGCTGCAAGGTTGGCGTCATGAACCGCCTGCCGGCTTCCTTCTTCGTCTCCGTCGCGTACAACTGCTGGGCGTTCCGCCGTCAAGGCGTGCTCATCGACGCGAACAGCGGCGAGATCACGTCGTGGTCGTACACGAAGGGCGAGGCCGTGCCGATGGAGAAGGACGAGCCGGCTGCAGCAGCTGCCGCCGCAGGCGAACGCCGCGAAGTCGTGCTGCAGACGCCGGTGTCCGAGGAGCAGATCCGCCAGCTGAAGGTGGGCGATGTGGTCATCATCAACGGACCGATGCATACGGGCCGCGATGCGCTGCATAAGCATCTGATGGACCACGAGTCCCCGATCGACCTGAACGGCGCCGTGATCTATCACTGCGGACCCGTAATGGCGAAGGACGAGCAGGGCGGGTGGGTCGTGAAGGCGGCCGGTCCGACGACCTCGATCCGGGAGGAGCCTTACCAAGGCGACATCATCAAGAAGTTCGGTATCCGCGCGGTCATCGGCAAGGGCGGTATGGGCGCGAAGACATTGAAGGCGCTCCAGGAGCACGGTGCGGTGTATCTGAATGCCATCGGCGGTGCAGCGCAGTATTATGCGCAGTGCTTCAAGAAGGTCGAAGGCGTGGACTTCATGGAGTTCGGTATTCCGGAAGCGATGTGGCACCTGCAGACCGAAGGGTTCGCTGCCATCGTAACCATGGATTCCCACGGCAACTCCCTGCATGCCGAAGTCGAGCAGGATTCCCGCGAGAAGCTGGCCCAGTTCAAAGAACCGGTCTTCTCCTAAGGCCGGTCCCCTATGCGAGATAGAGGCCTGCGGCTGAATGCCATTATAGAAAAATACTTATCTCTCATTGTCCCGGTATCGATGATACTTGGGCTTCTTTTATCTGCTGCCTTCCAAGGATCGTCCGCATGGGTGCCTTACTTGTTCGGCTATCTCACCTTTGTCATGGCGACCGGCTGCTCCTGGGGTCAGATCCGCGGGGCGTTCCGGCTCCCGGGACCGATGCTGTTGACCTTCGGACTCTGTCACGTAATCGCCCCGGTCATCGGCTACCTGATCGGCACCGCCGCCTTCGGGGAAGGGTCGCCGTATGTCGTCGGGTTCGTGATGTTCTCCGTCATCCCGCTCGGCGTGTCCTCCGTGATCTGGGTAGGGTTGTCGAAGGGGCATGTGCCCCTGACGCTGGCCATGATCGTGATCGACTCGGCGCTGAGCCCGCTGGTGATTCCGGCGGCGATCGAAGCTTTCTTCGGTACGTCGATCGCGTTCGACCATACCCAAGTGATGATGGATCTCGTTCAGATTATTGTAGTCCCTACGATCCTTGGCGTGCTGGTCAACGAACTGTCCAAAGGGAGATTCAAGGGCTGGTCCGCGCCTGTCTGCGGGCCGACCTCCAAGCTGGCGATGGTAGTCGTGGTGATGATCAATGCGGCCGTCATCCAGCCTTACGTCATGAAGATGAAGGGAGACATGCTGACGGTCGTTCCGCTGGTCGTCCTGCTTGTGGCTGTCTCCTACGCGCTCGGCTTCCTGGGTTCGCTCTGGCTGCGGAGACCCGAGATCATCGTAGCGGTGACCTACTCGTCCGGCATGCGCAACATCTCGCTTGGCCTGGTGCTTGCGCTGGCCTACTTCGAACCGTTGACAGCCGTGCCGGTCGTTCTCTCCATCCTGATCCAGCAGCCGATGGCATCCGTGAACCGCTGGTGCATGCTGCGGTTTGAACAATCGGGCCTTTACAAAAAAATAACTGGTGTCCCCGCGGCGGAACCCTTACGATAAAGAGTAAAACGTCTGCGTTAACCCGTTTCTCCTCTAGGGAAGAAGCGAACAGCCGGCTGAATTTCTGGGGGGAAGAAATGTTGTTATGAAAAAGTTCCGTGCGCGTTTAACCCTTATTTTTATTATCCTGATCGGGGCTTCGGTGCTCACGGCCGGCCTGTTCATGGCCCGGATGCTGCAGCAGTCGTATATCGAGGCTCTAACCGTGAACATGGAGCGGGAGCTTGGGCTCATCAAAGCAACGACCGATTGGCATCGGCAGGGCGGGGATGACGAGCTGTTCCGCTTCTACTCCGATCAGGCGGCGATGCTCAAGGAGTCGGCGGATGCCCGTCTGACCTTCATCCGCAGCGACGGCAAAGTGATGGGCGATTCCGACCATGATCCGGCCGTCATGGAGAATCACCTGGAACGGGAGGAAATCAAAGAAGCTTCGGCGAGCAAAGGTTCGGGCAGTTCCATCCGCTACAGCTCCACGGTGGGAAGGAATATGCTGTATGTCGCGGTACCGGTCCTGGAGGGCGGGAACATCGCCGGCTTCCTCCGTCTGGCGATGAGTCTCGAGGATGTCGAGGGCTCCATCCGCAAGGTATGGTTCGTGCTAAGCATCATGCTGCTCGCCGTGTTCGCTATCGCCGGCCTGATCTCTTACCGTGTAGCCTACAGCGTGACCCGGCCGATCGAGCTCATTACGAGCGTCGCCCGGCAGATCACCGACATGAACTACAAGTACCGGGTCCAGGTGAACAAGCGCGATGAGATCGGTCAGCTCGGCCATGCGATCAACCGGATGGCCGACTCGCTGGAGCTGCAGATGAACCGGATCTCCGAGGATGAGAACCGGTTGAAGAGCGTGCTCGAGAGCATGACCAGCGGTGTCATCATGATCGACCGGGACGGCAAGATTGCGCTGCTCAACCGTTCTGCGGAAGAGATCCTCGGTTTCTCGGCGAAGGAGCTCTTGGGCAAGTCGTTCAACCAGGCGAAGCAGCAGTATGAATTCACCCAGCTCATCCAGGAGTGTATTGATGTAAGGGACCATATCCGGGACGAAGTCATCTTCTACTATCCGAAGGAACGGATCCTGGAGATCAACCTGAACCCGATCGCCGAAGCGGGCGGAGAGTGGGAAGGCCTCCTGATCGTGCTCCATGATATTACGGCGGTCCGGCGGCTGGAGCGGATGCGCAGTGAATTCGTGGCGAATGTCTCGCATGAGCTCAAGACGCCGATTGCGGCGGTCAAAGGCTTCGCGGAGACGCTGCTTGCCGGCGCGCTGAACGATAAGGAAACGGCCCGGTCGTTCCTGCAGATCATCTTCGACGAGAGCGAACGCTTGAACCGCCTGATCGGAGACATCCTCGAGCTCTCCAAGATCGAATCGAAGCGGATTCCGCTCCAGTTCTCCCCGGTGCATCTGAAGACATTCGTGGAGGACTGCGTGCATGTGATGAATACGGAAGCGAAGAAGAAGGGCATCGAACTCGAGCTCCAGGCCGACAGCGACTTCTATATGGAGGCCGATGAGGACCGGCTGCGCCAAATTCTGATCAACCTGCTCTCGAACGGCATCAGCTATACGCCGGAAGGCGGCAAGGTGCGCATGAAGATCGAGCAGCTCGTCTGCGGCAAGGAAGTGACGGAATCCGATAAGGTCCGCTTCACTATCGCGGATACGGGGATCGGGATCCCGAAGAAGGATCTGCCGCGGATTTTCGAACGCTTCTACCGGGTGGATAAGGCGCGTTCGCGGAGCTCAGGCGGTACGGGGCTCGGTCTGTCGATCGTGAAGCATTTGGTCGAACTGCATAAGGGGACGATTCGTGTGGAGAGCGAAGTGGGTGTCGGGACGAAGTTTATTTTCGAAATGCCGCTCATTCACAACTAGCGGCCGGCAGGTATTTGTCGAATCTTGCCTGTAAATAAATTGTCAAGGTACGCTGGCTGTGTTAAGCTTTAACTAAGAATTGAACTTATGTTGGGGGATTCCCATGCCGCAAAAAATACTTGTTATCGAGGACGAGCCTACCTTAGCCAGGCTGCTGTCGTACAATCTGACTCAAGAAGGCTACGAGACGAAGGTGGTCGACCACGGGAGTGAAGGTCTGCAGGCGGCGCTGCAGCAGTACTTTGATCTCATCGTACTGGATATCATGCTGCCGGGCATGAACGGCTTCGAGATCCTGTCCAAGCTCCGGCAGAAGGGCAACAAGACGCCGGTGATCATTCTCACGGCTCGCAATGCCGAAGAGGAAGTGGTCCAGGGACTGAAATACGGAGCCGATGACTACATTACGAAGCCGTTCGGTGTGGCGGAGCTGCTCGCCCGCGTATCCGCCGTGCTGAGACGAACCTTGGCCGATGACGGAACACAGGAGAAAGCAGGCACGGGAGAGAAGGTCATCTCTGCCGGAGACTTGTATATTTATCCCGAGAAGTACGAGGTGCTGCTTGGCGGGGAGTCGATTCCGCTTCGCCCGAAGGAATTCGAAGTGTTACTATATCTCGTACAGCGTCCGGGCGTCGTCGTGACCCGGGATGATCTCATGAATATCGTATGGGGCTTCGATTACATCGGGGGGCAGCGGACGGTCGACGTGCACGTCAGCTCCCTCCGCAAGAAGCTCGAGATGAACCAGCAGTCGGTACAGATCGAATCGATCCGAGGCGTAGGCTACAAGCTGGTGGCTTCAACGGGAGCCGCGAAGAAGTAATAGAGGAAGCAGGGGAGGTCTTGAAGAAGGCCTCTTTTTGCTATCCGGAATTCGGGTGTGGTTGTGCAGGGTTCGCAGGCAAGGATTTCCCGGGAAATTTGTCGAGAGGGTGGAGAAGATGAACAAGATCAAATGGGGCGTGCTGGGAACAGGCTGGATTGTGAATAAAGCAGGTCAAGGCCTTCTCGCTTCCGGCAACGGGCAGTGGCTGGGCGTGGCCGGGCGGGAAGCGGGCCGGGGGAAAGCCTTGGCCGAGCAGTACGGTGTGCCCCGGGCGTATGATTCGTACCGTGAGCTGCTGGAGGATCCGGACATTGAGGCTGTCTACATCGCGCTGCTCAACCATCTGCATGAAGAGTGGGCGGTGGAGGCCTGCCGGGCGGGCAAGCATGTGCTGCTTGAGAAGCCGTTCGCTTTGAATGCGGAACAAACCCGACGCATCACCGAGGCTGCGGGGGCCAGCGGGGTACGGGTGCGAGAGGCGTTCATCTGGCCGTTCTATCCCGGCATCCGTGAAATAAAGCAGCTCCTAGATGGGGGCGCGATTGGGGAGTGGGTACGGTTTCGAGGACATTTCTCCTTCCGGGCGTTCGAAGAAAGCACACGCTGGAATCAAGCTTGGGGCGGCGGCGCGTTATATGATATCGGCTGCTATCTCGTCCACTGGGCGAGAAGCTTCACGGGAGTAGAGCCGCTGGCGGCCGATGCCGTGTGGGTGCAGGATGAACGTCACGGAGTGGACCGGCGGTTCTGCGGCACGCTGCTCTTTCCGGAGGGGAAGACCGCGCAGTTCGACGCTGCCCTCGATATGCCCCATGGCTCCTCGTTCGAGCTGCTGGGTACGGAGGGCCGCCTGGCGGTCATCTTCCAGGCGTCGCCCGACCAGCTAACCGTCACATGCCGGCACCCCGGAGGGGAGCTGGCATGGACGACCGATCGGATCACCCCGTTTCGGCTGCAGGCTGAAGCCTTCGCGGATGGAGTGCTCCGGACGCGGGAAGGGGAAGCTGCCCCCGGAGACGGCGGACTGGAGGCGCTGCGTCAGGCAGCAGCGATGGATGCGCTCAGGGAGGCGGCGGAGACCGGAAGGCGTAGCTTCCTAGGATAAGGACCTTGAATGCTAGAATGATGCTACGGCACAATCGCATATAAGGAACGCCAGATCTGTCATAGTTTTTCGGTGCGGGCTTGTCTATACTGAATGTAGCAGCAGAGGACGAAGCAGGAATAACTATGAGATAGATGTGATTCTAGGGAGGAACTTTTACTATGTCCAAGGTATATCGAATCGGAATTATCGGATGCGGCGGTATCGCGAACGGCAAGCATATGCCGGCGCTCAAGAACCAGGCTAACGCCCAGATGGTCGCGTTCTGCGATATCGTGGAAGAGCGGGCTCAAGAAGCGAAGAACGCGTTCGGCACAGAGGACGCCAAAGTATATACGGATTACCGGGAGCTTCTGGCGGACGGTTCGCTGGATGTCGTCCATGTGTGTACGCCCAACGACTCCCATGCGGACATCTCGATCCTGGCGCTGGAGTCCGGCAAGCATGTGATGTGCGAGAAGCCGATGGCGAAGACCGCTGCGGATGCGCGCCGGATGGTGGAAGCGGCCAAAGCTTCCGGCAAGAAGCTGACGATCGGCTACCAGAACCGCTTCCGCTCGGACAGCCAGTACCTGAAGCGCGTATGTGCCGATGGCGACCTCGGCGAGATCTATTACGGCAAAGCGCATGCGATCCGCCGCCGCGCCGTGCCGACCTGGGGCGTGTTCCTCGACGAAGAGAAGCAGGGCGGAGGCCCGCTCATCGATATCGGAACCCATGCGCTCGACTTGACGCTCTGGATGATGGATAACTACAAGCCGAAAGCCGTGCTCGGTACAGCGTTCCATAAGCTCTCCGGGAAGGCCGACGCGGCGAATGCGTGGGGATCCTGGGATCCCGAGAAATTCACCGTGGAGGATTCCGCCGTCGGTATGATCACGATGCAGAACGGCGCCACGATCATGCTGGAGTCGAGCTGGGCGATCAACCTCGTGAAGACGGGCGAAGCCAAGACGACGCTGTGCGGTACCGAGGGCGGCGCAGACATGGAAGACGGCCTGCGCATCAACGGCGAGAAGCACAGCAAGCTGTTCACGAACCACATCGAGCTCGATGCGCGCGGCGTGGACTTCTACGACGGCAGCACGGAGAACCCGGCCGATCTGGAAGCGAAGCTGTGGCTGCAGGCCATCGAGAACGACTCGGAGCCTGTCGTTACGCCGGAGCAGGCGTGTGTCGTCTCCGAGATTCTCGAGGCGATCTATGAATCTTCGAGAACCGGCAAAGCCGTTTATTTCGATTAGGTCGCCCGCTATAGAACAAAGAAGCCATACCCTGTGAGGTATGGCTTCTTTGTTCTATAGGGGAGTGGCTAAGCTATGTCTAAGATGGGTCCGGCTTAACAGTCCAGTGCTTACTTCGGACCGGCATTGGCCTGGACAACTGCCGGCACATTGCCGGAAGCAATCGGCGAGTAACTGTAAGAGAACGGCAGCGCAGACGGATAGTAAGCCCCTGCCGCCGATGTGCCGGTGGCTGCATTATACGTATTGTTTCGTTCATAGAAGGAATAAGCCTTGTGTGTCGAATCGTCGAGGCCGATCTGATTGCTTTGGTTCGTTTTGTAGAAATAGTTGCCTTCCGAATAAATCACGCTGCCGCTGCCGATCTGGTTCGCATTGTATTGGGTCTGCGAGTAACCGGCGGCATTCGTTCCGGAAGGAGTCGTGCTGTTGTCAAAGTAGTTGTTGTAGAGATGCACGAAACCGCGCATCAGCGGACGCCCCTTCAGGTTCGGTCCGAACCAGTTGTGGTGCATGGTCACATGCAGCTTCCCGCCGCCATACGTGTAGGAGTCGCTGTAATTGGCGCCGATCACCATGGCGAGCCGCTCGGACGCCAGATCCTGATTCGTGCCGACCCAGTTCCAGATCGGGTTCGGGTTCATATTCAGCCAGCTGGACGTAAAGTAGAAGTGGCAGTATGAAATAGTCACATTGTCGGATGCCAAGGAGACGCTCATGAGATCGTCGCTAATGTTATAGAAGGTGCAGTGGTCTACCCAGACATTGGTGGTGCGCCGGAAGGAGACTCCCAGATAATTGGTGCCTGCGCCCCCTGGCTGGGTAGCTGCGCCGCTCATCTTCTGCAGATCGGAAATATTGCCGTAGAAGGTGATGTTCTTGATCACGACATTCTGGATATTCGTCCCGGCGGCCAGCTGCTCCCCGCTGAATTTCAGCTGGATGTTCTGCAGCACGGCTCCGCCGCCGCCGGCTCCCTCGATCGTCACATTGTTCCAGCTTGTGCTGGCAAAGGTCAAGGTGGTCAAGGACGATCCGCCATAAATATTACCCGAAATAATGATATGATGCTTGCCGGCATTGAAAGCATTTTTGAGCTCGGTAAGGTTGGTAACGGTTACCGCTGTATCCGTAGAGCCGGTCGCGGTGGAATAGCCTCCGGTGTAGACAGCCGCTTCCGCCTGCGGAAGAGCGATGAGCGGAATGGGGGTGGACACGGAAGCAAGCGTCACGGAGAGTGCAGCCAGCACAGCTGGAATGATACGTTGCAATCTCCAGTTCAATAGTAATCTCAGCTTCAGTAGTAATCTCAAATTCATTACCTCCTACATGGGCTTGGAATGGACTCGCGCTGCCAAGCAGCTTCTGTAATCGGATATTCCTCCTTTGCTCTCGGATGGTACGGGGCAGGCCCCGATTGTTGGGGCATGTCCTGCTGCTCAAATTTTACAACTGAAACCGATTACATGATATATACAGTTTTTAACTTGCTGCATTTTCCCTCCGGAGATGCCTATCCTGCCGCGCAAATGCTTAAGGAGACAAAGTTTTACATTGCGTTAACTTATCGTGGATATACACTTTACATTGCCTTGGTAAGATGACCTAGTAAACTTAAACAGGAAAAGGGAGGACATGCTGAAATGTTGAAGCAGCTGTCGAAGAAAAGTTTGAATGTGGCCATGATTATGGTGTTATCCGTAGGGGTCCTTGCCGCGTGCGGCCAGAAAACGGAGCCGACTAACGGCTCTCCGAGCAATGGAGCTGCAGCACCGGCCGATAAGCCTAAAGAGCAACCTGCAAATACAGAGAAGGTTGAAGGCACGGTAACGGCTTCCGGTTCCTCCGCTCTGCTCCCGCTGGTCAAAGCGGCAGCTGACGAGTTCATGAAGAACAACCCGAAGGTAACGGTGAACCCTACGGCAGGCGGTTCCGGCAAAGGCCTCAAGGACGTGGCCGACGGCACTTCCAACATCGGGAACTCCGATATCGAAGCGGGCGATGAATATAAAGACAAAGGTCTGGTAGACCATGTCGTGGCCATAGCTCCATTCGCGATCATCGTGAACAAAGACGTCACGGTGGATAACCTGACGAAGGCGCAAGCTGCGGACATCTTCACAGGCAAGATCAAGAACTGGAAGGAAGTTGGCGGTCCCGACAAGAACATCGTTATCGTTCACCGTCCGGATGCCTCCGGCTCCCGCGCTCTCGTGAAGAAGATCGTCCTGGAGGGCAAGGAGTTCACGAAGGACGGCGTGACACAGGAATCCAGCGGCGCGATGGCTACGACGGTCGGACAAACTCCGGGCGCGATCGGTTATGTCGATACGCCTTACGTCAAAGATCCGATCAAAGCCCTGAAATTTGAAGGCGTGGAGTTCAGCAAAGACAACATCAAAGGCGGCAAATACCCGCTGTACGGTATCGAGCATATGTATACCAAAGGTGAAGCGACTGGCGCGACCAAAGCGTTCATCGACTACATCATGAGCCCTGAATTCCAAGGCAAGAAGGTCGAAGAGCTGAAGTTCCTTCCGGCCGACCTGCTTAAAAAATAAGAATTTATGAAGAAAGACAACGGCCGTTTGGGCCGTTGTCTTTTTGATGTTAAATATTCAAAAAATATTGTCGAATCGACGCCGAAAAAAACACTTTTTACATTAGCTTAACATTTTTAACGTTTTGTCCTTACATTTGTCCACTATGATGATAGAGACGATGAACGTGCGAACGTGACTTGAACTATTCAAATCAGGGGGTATCAGGCAAATGAATTCATTCGCCGACCAGTTAGCCGAGAGAACGCAGCGGGAGCGGAGGGGCAACAACAATAACGGTTGGACCAAAGCCCAGAACCGGAGCGACCGGATCATGAAGGTCGTGTTCGTCGGCAGCGCGACATTGGTGTCGGTTATCATATTTTCGATCATGCTGTTCGTAGGATGGCAGGGAGTGAAGACCTTCACGGGGGTTACGCCGCTGGAATTCTTCTTCTCGACCGACTGGACACCCTCCAACAACAAATTCGGTGCTTTCTCGTTTCTGTACAGCACGCTGCTGCTGACTTTCCTCTCTGTGGTACTCTCGGTGCCGCTGGCCCTGTCGGGAGCGGTCTTCTCTGCCAAAATCGCGCCGAAATGGCTGCGTGAAATTCTTCGGGCGGCTACGGATCTGTTCGTGGGCATTCCGTCTGTCGTATACGGCTTCATCGGCCTCACGGTCATTGTGCCCTTCCTGGGCAAGTTCAACGAGGGGTTCGGCTACGGGATTCTGCCTGCGGCCATTATCCTCGCCATCATGATCCTGCCGACGATTCTGTCCATCTCCGAAGACGCCATCCGAGCGCTGCCCGGCCGTCTCGAAGAGGCTTCCCTGGCGCTCGGCGCCACCCGCTGGCAGACGATCTGGCGCGTGCTGCTGCCTGCGGCGCGTCCCGGCATTCTGACCGGCATCATCCTCGGCATGGGCCGGGCGATCGGCGAGACGATGGCCGTGTTCATGGTCATCGGGAACTCGCCGCAGATGCCGAAGTCGCTGCTCGACTCGGCGACGGTCCTGACCACGGCGATCGTCAAAGATATGGGGAACACGAACTATGGAAGCACCTGGAACAATGCGCTGTTCCTCATGGCTCTGGTGCTTCTGCTGATCTCGCTGGCCCTGATTCTTGTAATCCGCATCGTAGCGAAGAGGAGTGAAGTGAAATGACGAGCAAGACCACAGACCGTATCGCTACGGGCTTCTTCTGGGCGTCGGGGTTTCTGATCATCGGCATACTGGCCTGGTTCCTCATCCGGATCCTGGGAGACGGACTGCCGATGCTGAGCTGGAATTTCATCACCGGGCGGCCTTCGGAGATCAGCGAGGGGGGCGGTGTCGGACCGCAGCTCTTCAACTCCTTCTACATTCTGTTCCTGTCGCTCTTGTTCTCCCTGCCTATCGGGGTAGGCGCCGGCATTTACTTGGCGGTGTATGCCAAGAAGAGCACCTTCACGGACTTCATCCGCGTATCGGTGGAAGCTCTGTCCTCCGTCCCGTCGATTGTCTTCGGCCTCTTCGGCTTCCTGCTCTTCGTGAACTGGTTCGGCCTCAAGTATTCGATTATCGGCGGCGCAGCGACCTTGTCCCTGCTGAACCTGCCGGTCCTCGTGCGGGTCACCGAAGAATCGATCCGCTCCGTTCCGGAATCGTACTGGGAGGCTTCGCTCGCTCTGGGGTCTACCCGCTGGCAGGCGATCCGCAAGGTGCTGCTTCCTACCGCCATGCCGAGCTTGATTACCGGCATAACACTCGTAGCGGGACGCGCACTCGGCGAATCCGCTATCCTGATCTATACCGCCGGGTTGTCCGTATCCCGGATTCTCCCGGACTTCAATCCCCTTGCGATGGGGGAGACGCTTGCTACTCATCTTTGGTATGTGCAGTCGGAGGCCATTGTGCCGGATGCCAGGCAGATTGCGCAGGGAAGCGCCGCGCTGCTGCTCCTGGTCGTTCTCGCCTTTAACCTGCTGATCGGCATACCGAGCCGAATCCTACAGAAAAAATTGTCCGGAGGGAAATAACATGGCCGTTGCAGCCCCTACGAAAAACAAAATCAAGGTGGAACAGTTAAACCTTTATTACGGCGACAATCAAGCGCTCCAGAATATCGAGCTCGATATCGGCAGCAACCATATCCAGGCGCTGATCGGACCCTCGGGGTGCGGCAAGTCCACCTTCCTCCGGACGCTGAACCGGATGAACGACCTGATCGACAATGTGCGCATCACCGGCAAAATCTATGTGGACGGCCAGAACATATACGACGAAGATACGGACGTCGTCTCCCTGCGCAAGAAGGTCGGGATGGTCTTCCAGCGTCCGAACCCGTTCCCGATGAGCATCTACGATAACATAGCGTATGGTCCCCGTATTCACGGCACGAAGAAAAAGTCCGTGCTCGACGGCATCGTGGAACGCAGCCTGAGGCAAGCGGCCCTGTGGGACGAGGTCAAGGACCGGCTGAACAAGTCGGCCCTCGGCCTCTCCGGCGGGCAGCAGCAGCGCCTCTGCATCGCGCGCCTGCTTGCCGTGGAGCCGGACGTCCTGCTCATGGACGAACCGACGTCCGCGCTCGATCCGATCTCGACGCTGAAGGTGGAAGAGCTCACCCAGGAACTCAAGGAGAAGTATACGATCATCATCGTCACGCATAACATGCAGCAGGCGGCGCGGATCTCTGACTATACATCTTTCTTCCTGAACGGGATCCTCGTCGAGACCGACAAGACGGATAAGATTTTCACCACGCCATCGGATCAGCGGACGGAGGACTACATTACGGGACGTTTCGGCTAAGTCCCACCCATTTTCATGATACAAAGGAGCGTTGCGAGTGGACAACCGGGTGAATTTTCACCAGTCCTTAGACAACCTGCAGCAGGATCTGCTAACCATGGGGATTCAAGTGGAGCATCTGATTCATCAAGCGGTAGAGTCGCTGTCGAAGCTGGATGAGAATCTGGCGATCCAGACGATCAAGCAGGACGATGCGATCGACGAAATGACGGCACGGATCGAAGAGGACTCCATGCGCCTGATTGCGCTGCAGCAGCCGATGGCGAGCGATCTGCGGATCATCTCCATGGCGCTGAAGATCGCTACGGACCTCGAGCGGATCGCCGACCATGCCGTCGATATCGCGAAGATTACGATCCGGCTGAACGGGCAGGAGCTGGTGAAGCCGCTGGAGGATATTCCGCGGATGGCCCAGATGACCAAGGCGATGCTGCGGGAGAGCCTGCTCGCTTACACCGAGCGCAATGTACACCGGGCCGCTTCCCTGGCCGAGAAGGATGACGAAGTGGATAAGCTCTACAGCGTCGTGATCAACGACGTGATTGCGCTCATGGGCGATGATCTGGCGAGGAACCGCCAGCTTTCCCAGCTCATGCTCGCCGCCCACTTCCTGGAGCGGGTCGCCGACCATTCGACGAACATCGGGGAAGGCGTCATCTTCATGGTGACCGGCAAACGCAAGGATCTCAATATGTGATGGTTTGCAGAAGCCCCAAAAGCCTGCGGATTCTCTTCGGAGATCCGCAGGCTTTTGGGGTATTGCCGTCCTTACAGCAGTACATCCTCCAGCTGGTCGAGCTCCCGGATGAGCACGACCCGGCGCTTGCCGAGCCGCTGCTCCGCAATGGCCCGGGAGCCGGAAGCGGTGGTGAGGGCGGCGCCGTTCAGCCACACGGCATCCATGCCGGCCTTGACCGCTCCGCAGACATCGTGCTTCCAGGAGTTGCCGACCATGACCGCCTGCCTCGCCGTGACGCCCAGCGAATGAAGGGCAGCCCGAAACAGGGCGGGGGCGGGCTTCTTGTCGGCCGGCCTGGCAGCTGTGAAGATGTGCTCCTGCGGAAAATACCCGGAGAGGCCAAAGCGGCCGAGCATTAGCAGCACCTCGCTGCGGGGGGAGTTGGAGATAATGGCCAGACGGTGCGACTGCGCCAGCTTCTCCAGCGTCTCGGCCGTCCGGGGCATCAGCGTCTTGGCGCCTACCTGAAGCCCGCGCAGCTCTTCCATGAAGCTGCGGGCAAAGCCCGCGGAGACGGGGACGCCGAACTGCAGCAGCGCTTCCCGGAGGCATTGCTGCTGCAGCTCATCGAGCTGCTTGAAGGTGGTCCGCACTTTTTTGCGCTGCTGCCACCTCGTAATATATTCGGCCCAGAGGTCTTCCTGGCGGGGGGCCTCTTCCTGCAGCCACCTCGCGGTATAGTCCTCCCATATGTGCCGGAAGCATTGTTCGAAGCTTAAGCCTTGCTGTACGAGTGTTTGGTTGACATCGAAGCATACCGCCGTCTTGCCGTTCATCCGCGATGCTTCCTTCATGGAGTCCCTCCGATCTTCGCTTGCCCGGAAGCGACTTCGTTGCTCCACTCATGGGGCAGCCGAGCGGCTCCTCAAGAGAGTCTTTTTCCTATGTTTATGCGGGGGGGACGGCGCCCACCCCCTCTGTTGCGGAAGATCCGCTATGTTTTTTTATTACGTCGTCCTATGCTATCATGTAAGGAGCAGAGTTTCATGAATGGGGTGCTTTCTTTTGTCCAAATTGGTGCTGATCGACGGCAATAACATTGCCTACCGCGCGTTCTTTGCGCTGCCGCTTCTTAGCAATTCAAAGGGATTGCACACGAATGCGATCCTGGGTTTCACGACGATGCTGCTGAAGCTCATCCAAGACGAGAAACCGACGCATTTTCTCGTAGCGTTCGACGCGGGGAAGGCGACGTTCCGACATAGCAATTACGCGGATTACAAAGGCGGACGGGAGAAAACACCGGGCGAGCTCTCCGAGCAGTTCCCCGTGCTGAAGGAGCTGCTGCAGAGCTTCGGCATCAAGCAGTTCCAGCTCGAAGGCTACGAAGCGGACGATATTATCGGGACGCTGACGCGGATCGCCGACGAGAAGGACGATATGGACGTCCTCGTGGTGACGGGGGACAAGGATATGCTGCAGCTGGCCTCGGACCGTGTGTCCATCGCCTTGTCGCGCAAGGGCATCTCCGAGGTGGAACTGCACGACCCTGCCTATATCGGCGAGAAATACGGCCTGAAGCCGCTGCAGATCATCGATCTCAAGGGGCTGATGGGCGACGCTTCCGACAACATTCCCGGCATCCCCGGAGTCGGAGAGAAGACGGCGCTGAAGCTGCTTTACGAATATGGGTCGCTCGAGAACGTGCTCGAGAACGCTTCCTCGATCAAAGGGAAGCTCGGAGAGAAGGTGTCCGGCCACGTGGACGATGCGAAGATGAGCAAGGATCTGGCGACGATCTACCGCGAAGTTCCCCTCGATATGACATGGGACGAGCTGGCCTATGGCGGGTATGACAACGACGCCTTGGCAGAGATGCTGCGAAAGCTCGAATTCAAACAGATTATTGAGCGGCTGGGCCTGTCGGGCGCAGGTCTCGGTACGGAAGGCGAAGGCGCTCAGGCTGCGGTAGCCGTGGAATCCGTCCTCGTAGACGAGAGCACGCTCCCGGCACTGGCGGAGGCTCTGCCGCGGGTGAAGGCGCTGCATGTGGAAGTCGTAGGGGAGAACCCCCACATCGGGGAAGTGGTGGGCGTGGCTTTCCTGGCGGAAGGGGAAGCGGCGGAGCCGGCAGCCGAAGAGGCGCCGACGGCTTATTATGTCCCGTTCCGGCTTCTGAAGGAAGAAGCGGCCAAGGACGTGCGGAGCTGGCTCGAGTCCGCAGAGAAGTCGGTCTCGATCTACGACATCCACAAGGCGGCTGTCGCCCTCTCGTGGCAGGGTGTAGAGCTGCGCGGCGTGAACTTCGACGTGCTGCTCGCCGGGTATCTGCTCGATCCGACGGAATCGACGCTGACGCTCAGCGGACTGACCTCGCGCTACGGCATGCCGGCCCTGAAGAACGATGAGGAAGTGTTCGGCAAGGGGGCCAAATTCAAGCTCCCGTCGGACGGCGCCGTCAGCGATTTCTTGTGCGACAAGGCGGCGGCGGTGCACCGCCTGACGGTGAAGCTGCAGGAGGAGCTGGAGAAGAGCGAGATGGAGAAGCTCTTCCACGAGCTCGAGCTGCCTCTGGCTACGGTGCTCGCCGAGATGGAGCGCAAGGGCATCAAGGTCGATGTCGAGGAGCTGAAGGCGTACGGGGCGGAGCTCTCCGGGCGGCTCGAGGGCATCATGGCGGCGATCTACGATTCGGCCGGTACGGAGTTCAATATCAACTCCCCGAAGCAGCTCGGCGAGGTGCTGTTCGAGAAGCTGGGCCTGCCGGTGAGCAAGAAGACGAAGACCGGTTATTCCACGGATGCCGAAGTGCTCGAGAAGCTGGAGCCGTATCATCCGGTGGTCGGCCATATCCTGAACTACCGCACACTGGCCAAGCTCCAATCGACTTACGTCGAAGGACTGCTCAAAGAGGTGCGCCAGGACACAGGCAAGGTGCACACCTACTACCGGCAGACGATCGCGGCCACCGGGCGGCTCAGCTCCCAGTACCCGAACCTGCAGAACATCCCGATCCGGCTCGAGGAGGGGCGCAAGATCCGCAAGGTTTTCGTGCCGTCTCAGCCGGGCTGGCGCATCTTGACGGCCGACTACTCGCAGATCGAGCTGCGAGTGCTGGCGCA
Source organism: Paenibacillus caseinilyticus (assembly GCF_027533645.1). Taxonomy (GTDB): domain Bacteria; phylum Bacillota; class Bacilli; order Paenibacillales; family NBRC-103111; genus Paenibacillus_G; species Paenibacillus_G caseinilyticus. The sequence goes on along the minus strand of NZ_JAQAGY010000001.1, from coordinate 592,372 downwards.
TATCTCGCAGGATGAAGGACTGATGCAAGCATTCCGCGAGGACATGGACGTGCACACGAAGACGGCGATGGACGTCTTTGGGGTCACGGAAGATGCCGTGGACGCCAACATGCGGCGCCAGGCCAAGGCCGTGAACTTCGGCATTGTCTACGGCATTAGCGATTACGGCTTATCTCAGAACTTGAACATTACCCGGAAGGATGCGGCGAAGTTCATCGAGCAGTATTTTGCCGTGTTCGGGGGCGTGCGCCGGTATATGGATGACATCGTGAAAAAAGCGCGCGACGACGGCTACGTGACGACGCTGCTTCAGCGGCGCCGGTATCTGCCGGAGATCAAGGCGTCGAACTTCAACCTCCGCTCCTTCGCAGAGCGTACGGCGATGAATACGCCGATCCAGGGTACGGCAGCGGACATCATCAAGCTGGCGATGGTCCAGCTCGAAGAGCGGATGCAGCGCGAAGGCGTGAAGAGCCGCCTGCTGCTCCAGGTGCATGACGAACTGGTACTCGAGGTGCCGGAGGAAGAGCTTGAGACCATGAAGAGCATGGTCGCTGACGTCATGGAGAATGCCCTGAAGCTGGATGTTCCGCTGAAAGTGGACGTCGACTCGGGGGAGAATTGGTACGAAGCGAAGTAGCAGGGAGGGGAAGACACCATGCCGGAACTGCCGGAGGTAGAAACGGTCCGCCGGACGCTGAATGTCCTCGTGGCCGGCAAGACCATTGAGAAAGTCTCGGTCCATCTGGGGCGGATTATCCAGCATCCGGACGATATCGAGGCGTTCAAAGCCCTGCTCGAGGGCGAAACGATTCAGACGGTAGAGCGCCGGGGCAAGTTCCTGCGCATCCATACGGGCCGCTTCACGCTGGTCTCCCATCTGCGGATGGAAGGGCGTTATGGCGTCTACGAAGCGGACGAGCCCATGGAGCTCCATACGCATGTGGTCTTTCATTTTACGGACGGTACGGAGCTGCGTTATAAGGATGTGCGCCAGTTCGGCACGATGCATGTGTACGAGCGCGGGCAGGATCTCATGGAGAAGCCGCTGAAGAAGCTGGGGCTGGAGCCGCTGGACGAAGCGTTCACCCTCGAAGCGTTCCGCAGCCGGATCGCCGGAAGGAAGACGAAGATCAAGCCGCTGCTGCTCAATCAGGAATACATCGTCGGCATCGGGAATATTTATGTGGATGAGTCCCTGTTCCTGGCCGGGATTCATCCTGAGCGGGAATCGGACACGCTGACGAAGGCGGAGACCGCCCGCCTGCACGAGGCCATCATCCGGACGCTGCAGGATGCGGTGGAAGCCGGCGGCTCATCGATCAAGTCGTTCGTGAACGGCCAGGGGGAGATGGGGATGTTCCAGCACAGTTTCCGGGTGTATGGCCGCAAGAACGAGCCTTGTCCGGTATGCGGGCATCCCATTGAGAAGACCGTCGTCGGCGGCCGGGGCACGCACTTTTGTCCGAAGTGCCAGCCGCTGAAGAGCAGGCGCAAGTAGAGCCGGTCATCCGGCAGCAGGGAAAGGGGCGGCGGCCATGATGCACATCCCGCCCAGTTCTCCCATATAGTAGGGGGAGACGTCAATGGGTTACGGGCTTGATTCCACAGCCCCTCAGGCGTCATTTCCCTTGAGGGAGGATCACGTATGCTGCCTGGTATCTCACTGCTGCTGCTTGCGCTCGCCGTTTCATTGGACGGCTTCGGCGTGGGCGTAACTTACGGCCTGCGCCGTATCCGTATTCCCCTGCTGTCGATTGCGATCATCGCCGCCTGCTCCGGAGGCATCATCTATGTGTCGATGGGCATCGGTGTTCTACTCCGTAATTTCGTGGATCCAGCCGGGGCCCGGATGATCGGGGCCGTCATTCTGATAGGGATTGGCATCTGGGCCCTCGTGCAGATGCTGCGGCAGCGCGGGGAAGAGGATGGCGATGACGAGGGGGAAGAAGAGCCGGCCGTCCCTGCCGCGGCGCCGACTACGGCCAAGGAGATCGTGTATATCGAACTGAAGCGGTTCGGTCTGGTCATTCAGATTCTGCGGACGCCGCAGGCGGCGGACGTGGACCGCTCGGGCAACATCTCGGCCTACGAGGCGACGCTGCTGGGCGTGGCCCTGTCGCTCGATGCGTTCGGGGCGGGCGTGGGGGCGGCTCTGCTTGGATTCACGCCTTGGCTCACGGCTGCGGTGATTGCCGTGGCCAGCGGTACCTTCCTGGCGGTAGGACTCCGTATCGGCTACCGGTATGCGGGTCTGCCTTGGGTCCGCAAACTTGCGGTGCTGCCCGGATTTGTTTTGATCGTGATGGGAATCATGAAATTGTTGTGAGCTGTTCAGATACGCCGCGCTGTAGTATTCATAAGAATCTTCATACTTCATGAACATAGGGGAATGCGCATGAACATCGGATTAACCGGGGGAATCGCCTGCGGAAAAAGCACGGTGGCGGGCATGCTCGTCCGCCGCGGAGCGCTGCTGATCGATGCGGACCGGATTGCCCGGGAAGTGGTGGAGCCGGGTACTCCGGTGCTCGCCCGGGTCATTGCGCGCTTCGGGGAAGATCTGCTGCTGCCGGACGGCTCGCTGCACCGTAAGATGCTCGGCGAGCGGGTCTTTGGCAATCCGGAGGCGCTGAAGGACTTGGACGGGCTGATGCATCCGCCAATCCGCGCCGCCATGCGGGAGAGAATGCAGTCTCTTGAGGCGCAGCATCCGGACAAGCTCGTCGTGATAGACGTGCCGCTGCTGTACGAGTCGGGGCTTCAGGAGCAGTACGAGCAAGTTATGGTCGTCTACGTGCCTAGGGCGGTCCAGCTCCAGCGCTTGATGCTGCGGGACGGCGCCAGTGAAGAGGCCGCGCAGCGCAGGCTGCAGGCGCAGTGGGACATTGAGGAGAAGCGGCGGCTGGCCGATATCCTTATCGACAATTCGGGCACGATGGAAGAGACTGGGCAGCAAGTGGACCGGTTCTGGAATGAGAGGGGACTCTCATGACCTTTTGGCGAAAAAAGAGGGTCTTTGCTCTCCTGCTGATCACCTTTGTTCTCTTCTTGTTTCTCAGCAGCTCCTTTGTGGGCCGGATGATCTATCCGATCCGCTATCAGGAGGAAATACGCCAAAATGCAAGCAAATACGAACTGGATCCCTACCTGCTGGCCGCGGTCATCCGGGTGGAGTCCAATTACAAAGTGGACGAGCAGTCCAATAAGGGCGCTTATGGCTTAATGCAGCTCATGCCGGATACGTCGGATTGGATTGTGGACAAAGCTTCACTGCCGGACGGCTATAAAAAGCGGTTGAGCGAGCCGCAGGTCAGCATTGAGCTGGGGGCATGGTACCTGAGCTGGATGAAGAAGCAGTTCGGCGGCAATATGGTCGCCGTAGTGGCCGGGTATAATGCCGGGCACGGCAAGGTCAGCCGGTGGCTGGAACAGAAGGAATGGGACGGCACATGGGACCATGTGGAGAGCATTCCTTACGGGGAGACCCGTCATTATGTACAGCGTGTATTGTACTATTATCACAAATATCAGAAGCTGTATGGAGAGTAAGCGCATGCCCGCCTGCTGGAACCGGCCTATCCATTGTAAGGTTCCGAGGAGGCGTGTTATAAGGGAAAGGAGTACCGGACAGGCTTCCGGGAAGCGTCCGATACTCCTTGCTTATTCTCTAAAACGTGTTATTATTTGAATTGACCGGCAAGCGATTGCTCAGCGATTTGTACCAGGCGGCGTGTAATATGACCACCGATAGCACCAGTATCACGAGTAGCCATGTTACCGTAGTAACCGTCTTGCGGAATGGCGATACCCAATTCCTGGGCTACTTCGTATTTCAGTTGATCCAACGCTGCGTTTGCTTGAGGTACTACCAATACATTGCTGCTGCGGGATTGTCCTGCACCCATGTCTGTTCACCTCCTTGTCGTTGGTAACAGTATTATGCGGCGATTGCCCGAAGTTCATGAGCGGAAGCTTGTGGTAATTACCGAAAGGAAGCTATAGCGATGAAATGCCCTTATTGTGACTACATCGGCACCAAGGTACTGGATTCGCGTGCGGCCAACGAGAACAAGTCCATCCGCCGCCGCAGGGAGTGCGAGAAGTGCCAGAAGCGGTTCACGACCTTCGAGATGGTGGAAGAGACGCCGCTAATCGTGATCAAGAAGGACGGATCCCGAGAGGAATTCTCAAGGGAGAAGATGCTGCGCGGCTTGATTCGGGCCTGCGAGAAGCGCCCCGTATCGGTAGAGCGGCTGGAGATGATCGTCTCCGAAGTCGAGAAGCAGGTGCGCAATACCGCCCATGCCGAAGTCGACAGCCGGGAGATCGGGGAGATCGTGATGAGCGAGCTGTATCCCGTCGATGAGGTGGCTTATATCCGGTTTGCCTCCGTGTACCGGCAGTTCAAGGACATTAACATGTTCATGAAGGAGCTCAACGAGCTGCTCTCCAAGCATCAGGTCGGCGGCGACAACCTCAAACTGTAGCCTCCAAAATAAATTCCTGAAAGATTGTTGACAAGCTTTGAACCTCTGTGGTATTATCATTCTTGTCGCCGCGAACAAAGCAAGTGAGTGAGCGTGCAAGAAGTACACGGGGCCTTAGCTCAGCTGGGAGAGCGCATCGCTGGCAGCGATGAGGTCAGGGGTTCGATCCCCCTAGGCTCCATACAAATTATAAATGCAAAAACTCCTTGATATGTAAGGGGTTTTTGTTTTTTTCATACAAAGAATCTATATCTCGCTCGCGAGGGCTCAATCCTGTAATCTAATATACCTCATACATCATACACGCGTATCGTCCTTAAAGGACGGCTAAGCCGTTTATCTTGCGGTCTCGTCATAATCGACCAAACTAGGCCGCTATTGCGTTAACCCACGAAATCTGTTACATTAACTATAGTTAGATAATCTAATTATATGTCAGGTGAGATCGTGAGAAGAAAAAACAACAAGGATTATACCTTGGACCCACTGCCCAAGCTTGGTATTCAGCCTTATTTGGACCTCATGGCAAATACCGCGGGGAAAGAGACGAGCATCGCCTTTACTCGGTTGGGACTATTAATGCTGTGGTTCGGCGATAACGTTTTGGATACAATCGATTTGGAGTTATCGCCATTCGGTATTACCGAGAGCAAGCTGGACCTGCTGCTGCTGCTTAAACTTCATGAAAGCAGAGAAGGTATTGCTCCATCCTCGCTTGCAGACAGATTGGGGATTAGGCGGGCTTCGGTTACGGCACTGCTGGATTGGCTGGAAAAGCGCAATTTCATTGTCCGTGAACAAAGTGAAGTCGACCGTCGCATGGTTCATGTCAAGATTACGCCGGAAGGCCAGGAACTGTTGAATAAGGTATTGCCCGTGTTCTGGTCTGCGTGCTCCTCCATCATGGATGATTTAGATCAAGAGGAAGTAATACTATTGGATAAACTATTGGTAAAATTGAACGCCAGTATCGAAAACAAATTGGGGGTGGGGCGATAAAATTTTTTGGGCATATAATTAGATTATCTAACTATAATGAGAGCAATCATAAATGTAGAAAGAGGTGCATCATGTCCCCCAAAAATTATTCTCTAATGACCGTCATTCTTTGCTGGTCTGGATTGGCCGTAATGTCAAGCTTATATGTCACGATTCCCCTTACGACGGTGTTTGCGGATATTTTCGGTATCTCATTAACACAAGCTGCGGCATCCGGCAGCGGATTTTCGGTTGGGTTTGCTATAGGTTGTCTAATTTACGGGCCCTTGTCTGAAGCCTATGGACGTAAACTTGTCATTGTTATCGGATTGATCGCTTTGGCTCTCCTTTCTTTGCTGCTGGGCATTGGAATTGATAATTTTATAGGCATCGTTATTCTAAGAAGTTTGCAAGGCGCTGCCGCTGCCACCTTTTCGCCGGTCGCGCTCGCTTATGCCGTTGAAATGTTTCCTGCGGAAAAACGGGTAACCGCAATCGGCTTTATTAGCACAGGATTTTTGGTAGCAGGGATTGTTGGCCAGGTGATCAGTAGTCTAGTCAGCCACCAGTACAGCTGGAATGCTGTATTTGTCATGCTTGCCGTAGTGTACACAGTGACCTTGCTTCTGGTGATAACGGGTTTGCCCAAAGAGGAGAGCCGGCCGAACACGACGAATTTGTGGGATTCCATTCAAAAGATTCCATCTCTCTTCAAGCAAAAGAACCTGGTGTTAAGCTATGTTATCGCTTTGGTGCTGCTGATGTCCTTTGTTAGCATGTATACGGTTTTAGGCAATTATTTAGCAGGGCCTGACTTTGGGCTTAGCGCACAGGGCATTCTTTATATTCGATCCGTGGGTGTTATAGGCATGCTCATTTCACCGTTCGCAGGCAGGCTCGTGCAGCGGTTTGGCGTACGTACCGTGCTCCGCTGGGGATTAGGCGTGGCGATTGCAGGTTTGGCTTCTCTTGGCTTCGGTTCCAGCTTGGCTCTGGTGATAGTGAAAAGCGTGTTTTTTGTTGCCGGCATTGCGGTATCCGTACCGTCCCTGATCTCGCTTATCGGTCAGCTGGGCGGCACATCGAGGGGAATCGCGGTTTCGGTGTACACCTTTATTCTATTTGCGGGAACAAGTATTGGACCCATACTATCGATCCGTTTTATGGAATGGGGGAGTTATACGCTTACTTTTTTACTGCTTGCCATCGTCCTCGGTACCGGCCTGCTGGCCGCTATTCTGATTCGGAATGAGTCTTCCCTTGGAAGTTCGAGTACAAAAGGGACATAGACAGTATATTGACTTTATTTCCGGTGCCTGGTATCCTTTCATTAGACCGTATACTGTCTATCTAGAAAGGAGTCAGGAATATCGCCATGGATGTGTACCGGGAATTATTTTTGATGCAGCAGACGTACGCCACTTTGTTCTCCCTTGCCAATAAGATCCAGATCAAGGGTGATGCCTATCTAGAGAATCTGACATCAAGACAATATATGACGATGGTGGCCATCGCACACTTGCAGCCAGATGAAACGACACTGAACAATATCAGCAGAAAATTGGGTACAACCAAACAGAGCATCAAGCAGATCATCGATATCTTGGAGAAGAAGGGATACCTTCTGATTACGCCCAGCCCGAAGGATAAACGCGCCGTCAATGTCCGGATTACAGTGTCAGGCCAGCAAGTCATGGTGGATGCCGCCGAGAAAGGGATTTATTTTTTTGCGGATCTCTTCAGCGACTTCTCTACGGCCGAGCTCGAGCAGCTCTGGAATCTGCTGAAGAAAATGTACCGTTTTGACGGTGAGGAACAGGATGGGTTCGAAGAGGAAGGAAACCTGGAGCCGGTGGACAATCAAGACGAAATCAAGGCCAGAGTGTTGAAAGAATTCGAACGTCGAAGACAGCAATCTAAAGGCGGGGCCGGCCAATGAAAAAGAAGGAAGGCAGGAGGCCAATCTATCTTGAGGAGTATGTTCCCATTAATGGAATCCATCAATTCTTATATCATTTGGGAACACGTCATGATAACCCCGTCTTGCTGTTTTTGCATGGAGGCCCCGGTTCGGTGGAGTCTTTATTCACGAGAGCGTTTCAGGCAAAATGGGAGGAGATGTATACGGTCGTGCATTGGGATCAGCGGGGAGCAGGGAAGACACTGACCCGTAATCCGGATCAGTATCCTACGATAGAGTTGATGCTGCAGGATCTGTATGAAGTCGTGCAATATTTGAAGGGGAAATACAGCAAGCGGCGGATTGTGATTCTCGGCCATTCGTGGGGGAGTGTTCTGGGTTCCTTGTACATCCGTAAGCACCCTGAAGATGCAGCCTGCTATATCGGTGTCGGGCAGGTAGTGAATATGCTTGAGAATGAGCAGATCGGATATAATAAAGTCAAAGAAAAGATTGTGCAGGCCGGTGACCAAAGATCCTTGAAAAAGCTTGAGTCCATCGGTGAATATCCCGGGGATCAAATCGTGTTTAACCCCGAGTTTTTGAAAAAGTGTAGAAAAGTCAGAAAGCTTCAAGGAAAATATCAATTGGCTGTGAAGATCGATCTTGGGATATGGATCACGGTGTTCAAGAGCCCGCTTTTCCGGTTTTCGGATATTCTCGCATTTCGGCAGATTTTCAAGGCCAATGCCCATTTGCATCGATTTTTAGGAAGTTTCGACCTTCGCGCGGAAAGCACAGCATATCAAGTGCCGATCTATTATATTTCGGGCGAAAATGATTGGCAGGCGCCATATATCATTGCGCAGCAATACTTTGATGAGATTGAGGCTCCTCATAAAGAGATATTCATTATTCCAGGTGCAGGACATATGGCCATGATGGATCAGCCGATCTGTTCTATGAGGCCTTACATCACATTCATGAGCTGGAAGAAGCGAGTTCTGCCAGATAAACGGCTTCGCCGGCTTTAAATTCTAGTATTTCAACATAGACCCTGAGGGGTCTTTTTTTGTTTTCGCTGTACTGTCATCCATAGCAACAGCCGTCGCTTCAATAATACCTTCTTGAAACGCCTGATGGATCAAACGGTTACGCGTTTCTTGAAATACAGAAGATCTATACCTCAGGCTAATCGTCTAATGAGATCTTTCATTGTGGGAATTCGCTCCATAACCCTGACGAACAAGGAGACCCGCATCGCAGCATAATTTAGCTCCGTCGGCTTTCCGTAGATGCTCTTTTGGGAGACTATTTTGAGAAATGGCGTGATGTCTAACGTTTCAAAGACGAGGGCGTACGTGTCACTGGGCGGAAGCCTAGCAAGTCGGTGTAGCGTGTACTTTGTAAACACCGCCTGCAGATTCTACGAGAAAATGTTAGGCGGCGATTGCTTCGCCGCACTAATTTGAGTTACCCTCGAAGCAGCCTCCTCAGCTCCTTCCAAGGTACGGGCCTGCAGATATGATAGCCCTGTGCCAGCTGGCGTGCCTGCTCACGCATATAACGATACTGCTCCGGTGTTTCGATGCCTTCAATGCAGCTGTGCAGCTTCAGATCTTCAATCAATGCCAAAATAGTGCCCAGGATGGCCGTACTGATTTCGCTTCGCGGGATATCCCGGATGAACATACGGTCGATCTTGATCATGTCGAGCGGCAGCTTCTTGATTAAAGATAGAGAAGAGTGGCCAACTCCAAAATCATCCAGGGCGATTCTGACACCACGCTCCCGAAGCGCTTGGAGCTGCTGTACGGACTGTTCGAGCTTCTGTATGGCAGCCCGCTCGGTAATCTCGAGGCATAGGAGCTGCGGAGGGAGGCCGGTCTCGGCGAGTGCACCCTGGACATCGTCCGAAAAGTAATATTCCGAGAGGTGGACCGCTGAGATGTTGACCGACACCACAAGCGGGGGAAGCCCTTCCCTTACAAGCTGCAAGCCATCCAGACAGGCCTGACGGAATATCCAGCGGCTGATAGGGATGATCAGGCCGGTTTCTTCGGCAATAGGAATGAATGAATCCGGAGGAACATTCCCAAATATCGGCGAGGTCCAGCGGAGTAAAGCCTCCATTCCAACCATTTTTTCTGTGGTAAGATCGATCTGGGGCTGATAATGCAGTGTGAATTCACCGGCTTCAAGGGCGCCGCGCAGTCCGGTCTCCATGGTGAATTTCTGTAATGATTCGGTATTCATGCCAGGCGTATAAAGGCAAAAACGGTTTTTCCCCTTCTCTTTGGCCTGATACATGGCGATATCCGCATGCTTGATGAGTGTATCGCGATCCCTCCCGTGGTCCGGATAGAAGCTGATGCCGATACTCGGTGTAACCAGCACTTGGTGCCCTTCGATAATCATCTGGGCATTGAGCGCATGGAGTATGGTACCCGCCATGGTCTCTGCATACAGGGGATCTCCCTGTATCGGGCACATCAGGAGGAATTCGTCGCCGCCGAGTCTGGCGACTACATCCCGGGGGGAGACGCAGGACTGCAGTTGGCTGGCCACACGGCGCAGCAGCTCATCTCCTGCGGCATGGCCCAGCGTATCATTAACGAGTTTGAACCGATCCAGGTCCAGCAGAATAATAGCGAACCGGGATGTTCCGCGTGTGAGTTCTTCGGCTATGCGGTCATAAACGAAACGGCGGTTGGGCAGGGAAGTGAGCGCATCGTGGTAGGCGATGTGATGAATTTCCTCTTCCTGCTTTTTACGGGAAGTAATATCTACGATCGAACCGATCATTCGGACTGGATGTCGATCCTTATTACGAACAGCCTCTCCGGCCGCATGGATCCAGATCCACTCGTCCTGATTTTTGCGCATGCGAAATTCACTCTGAAACGGGATGCCCGCTGTATAGTGAAGCTCCAGTGACTGGAGGAGCCCGGGCAGGTCATCCGGATGAACGCGCAGGGCGAATTCGTCCTCGTGCATGATCAGACCTTCATGATCCAGAATGTGGTTGATCTTCCGATTCCACTTCATGAGATGCGTCGTGAGGTCCCAGTCGAATATTCCATCATTCGTAGTTGAAGATACAATCTCGAGCCGGTTCTCACGCTCTCGTGCTTCCTCGTACAGCACTTCGCGTTCCAAGGCATAGGCTACCAGGTCCATGGTATGGGTGATGGAGTGGATGAGGGGACCAAGCTTGCTGGAGCGCTGCTTGTCAAATATATCGCCCATGAGCACGATAAATCCCAGATTTCTTTCTTCCGTCCGGATCGTGTGCACGGTCAAGCATTCATCGTCAAGCAAGATATCCTGCAGCCCGGGAGGAGGGAATGCGGCCTCGTCAAATAGCTGGCCAGCCTGCAGTACAGCTTGGGCTTTGGTAGTATAAATGCTGTCGATCTTCAACTGCTTGTCTGCTGTCCAGAGGGCCAGACAGCCCCAAGTGTAAGAGGTATAAGAGAGCCAGAATAAGCTCCGGATCGTTTCAGCATCCGATTTAATCAGATTCCTGCCGATATCGTGATTCCGCTGGATGGCTCCGGATAAATATTCAATGATTTCCATACCACTGTTATACAGCTCTTCCATGCCCTCCTGCTGCTGGCTGACCTCACATCCACAGGAGTGTCTGCATACGAGCTCCATAGGAGTAACAAGGATTGGACGGCCTAGGATAGGAGACTCTGTCTGCTGCAGCACTTCCTCCAGCATTCGCTGGCCCCGCGTATACAGCGGCTGCGCTACGGAGGACAGGGAGAACCTGCGGGCATAATCGGTATTATCAAAGCTGACCAAGGCGAGATCTTCAGGTACGCGGATGCCGAGCTTTATGAAGACTTCCAGCATGCCAATCGATGTGACATCCGAACAGACGACGACAGCCGAGAAAGGCATTCCTCTTTCCTGCATGTGGTCAGCCGCTGCTGCACCGTACTTTTCCCACAGATTCGGCACATCGAATAAGAACTCAGGACGCGGTGCGATCCCATGTTCTCCTAAGGCTCTGAGATACCCGCGGTATCGCAGGATACTCTCCTCATTGGAAGAGCTGTATACCAGGGCGATATCCCTGTGTCCGTGCTGGAGCAGATGCTTTGCCGCATCGTAGCCGCCCTGCTCATTGTCGACAGTGAAGGTGGTACACTTTGTGAACCCCCCGGCATACGGTGTGCAGACAATCGGCCTGCCCATCGCTTCCAGTTTTTTTATATAACCGCTCTCCGTCACAGCGTTCAGCAGAACAATCCATCCATCGATATAATCCGTTCCGAGGAAGCTGTGATACTGGCTCGTATGGGTGGAGTCATAAGTCTGAAAATAGACGATTTCCGTATTGCGCTCAAGAGCCGCCTGGTGAATTCCCTGCAACATGCCATTGAAATAGAACCCGTCAGTCAGCGGAGTTAATACACCAATCGTTTTTTTCATCGTGCTTGACACCTCTGGATATCAAGTAAGTTCGTTCTTTACTCGGTTCACAAGGGGTAGTTTTTACCATTTGTATCTAACATATACAGCCACATCCATACCCAAGCGGCAGTCTTGCAGAACCTGTTTGGATTATGCTAGGCGACCGCTTTGAATGAGATATCACTCGCCGTGGAGCGCTTCCGACATCTCATGATGTTAAAAAGTCAACGCGGACCTTCCTTAAAGGACGGTCCGCGTTAATTTTAAGCACTATGCGAATAGGTGGGAAGAAAGCGAATGACAAGCCGATCGAGCAGCAGGAAGATGAGAATAGATACGCCCGCCAGAGGAAGGAATAGGCCAAAAGCGATAACCAATGCGGCCGTACCCTTCATCAGCTTGGCATTGGGAGTTCTGGAAGGCGCTCCTAGTTTGCCGGCTGGCCTGCGGCGCCACCACATCAGCACCCCGCTGAACGCTATGCCTGCCATTCCAATACAAGCGATCAGACCAACGATCTGGTTCGTGAGCCCAAAATAACGACCTTCGTGAAGCGCAACCCCGACAGAGATGACCTTGGCCGTCGCTCCATAGTCTGCAAACCGCAGGTTGGACAGAATCTTACCGTTATACTGATCGATATGGAGTGTAACCTGATTCTCGGGTCTGACGGGAACAGCGGTGACAACGTATATTCCGGTTTCTCCCTTGGGGAAGGTGATAACATAAGGGTCACGCACGTTCTGTTCATTCGCAATTTGCATGACCTGATCCAGCGGCAGTCGCGGACTAGCCGATGCCTTTACTGATTCAGTCACAGGCATCAGCTCAGCCGCCCAAGGAACCTCTGGAGCTATGTCACGGGTGGGTACCGTGGATTTTGGCTTCGCTCCATAGAGGGCTGGAGGAGAGCCGGTATTCGTCGCAGCGGCAATCCGATTCAGTCCCTCACCCCATACAGCAGACCAGGGGAGGCCCGTGAATACGAGAATCAGCACCGCCCCCGAGAGCCAGAAGGCAGGGACGGCGTGCAGATCCCGCCAGAAGATTCGGCGGCCCTGACTCAGCCGGGGGAGCAGCGTGCCGAAGACCGACCGCCGCTGTCCTCTGGGCCACCACAAGTATAAGCCGGTGACAATCAGAATGACGGCCCAGCAGGCGGCCAGCTCGATCATCCAGTTGCCTGCTGGGCCGGCGATTGTTCCGCTGTGGAGTTTTTTTACGATATTCATCAGCTTGCTATTTTCATCCAACTCTCCCAGAACATCACCCGTATACGGATTCAAGAAGACGATCTTCGTGCCATCCGGTGTACTGATGGTGAACTCGCTGGAACGGGAGACCTGTTGGGCAGGTTTGAACTTGCTGATGGTTGCGGACGGGTACTGACTCTGTATCATCTCAAGCTGGCGGGCTGCTGGAAGAGGGTTCGCGGAGGATACGACATGGTAATAAGAATGGTACACCGCTTCTTCATACTCCGCTTTGAACAGGTAGATCGCCCCTGTGACAGCCAGGAGAATCAGGAGAGGAGCGAAGATGATTCCCGCATAGAAATGCCATCTCCAAAGGGTGCGGTAGAGCTTTTCGCCTGATCCGGGACTGCTTGGTGTCGCATGAGCCATCTCTGTTCACTCTCCTTCAAGGAGGCATTTTGAATTACTTTTTCACAATGTCCTGTACGGCTTTGTCCAATTTCTCCAGGAGCTGTTCGCGGTTGATCCCCCCGCCCATATACTCCTGCATCGCTGCACCCAGACCTTGGGTTACTCCATCTGGGAATAGATCCCAATTCCAACCCTTAGCGCTGCCGGCCTTGTTCTGAATTTCAACTGCGATTTGACCGATGTCCTCCGCCGTCGCTTTTACGGTGTTCACCGCCGGGATGAATTTGAACTCTTTGGCAACGAAATTCTTCCCGGTTTCCGAGGTGACGAGCCAGTTCAGGAACGCCTTGGCTTCTTCCGGATGCTTGGACTTTTTGTTGACGATATAGTTGGAGGCAACGCCAACCATCACGGAGCCCTCCTTGTCATCGATTGGCAGCGGGAGAACACCTAGCTTCATGTTCGGATTCACCTTGTTCACATCACCCTGCGTCCAGTTCCCCTGCAGCATCATGGCCGCTTTGCCTGAGGCAAAATGGGTGATTTGGCTCGTATAGTCTGTGGTGGTTTTGTCTTTTTGCGAGTTCGCGAAGAGGAGATCCACGAAATCCAGCCATTTGACGAAGACGGGATTCCCCTTGATGGTCGTTTGTCCTGCAGAGAGATCACTGATGAATTGTTGCGGATCCGGCTGGTTGGCGAGAGCGATGTTGACCGTATGAAGACCCAGGCTCCACCATTCATTGGTTGCCATGAAGGGTGTAATTCCAGCGGCCTTCAGTTTCTCAGCAGCTTCCTTCAGCTCGGCAAAGGTTTTCGGCTCGGCCGTAATGCCGGCTTTCGCAAAGAGCTCCTTGTTATAGATCAGTCCGTAGCCTTCTATGTTCATGGGCATGCCGTACAGCTTGCCGTTCACTGTCGTGGGACGTTTGGAGATTTCTACCAGATCCTTGGCCCAAGGCTCATTCGTGAGATCTTCCGCCCGGTCCATATAAGGCTCGAGACCGACAAAGCCGCCGTTGTTAAAAATCTCCGGTTCGGAGCCCGAGGCGATCTCCGCCTTGAGGAGCGCGTTGTAATCTTCCCCCCCGCCGTGCGTTTCGATCTCAACGGTTACCCCGGTTTCTTTCTTGTACTCTTCAGCCAGCTTGTGCAGGGCCTCGGCAATTTCCACCTTGAACTGGAACATTTTGATGGTAACCGCTTTTTTGCCCGCAGTGCTCACTGCTGTGTCCGCAGGCTTGGATGTGCCTGCGCTGCTGGGACCGCCTGCGCAGCCTGCCAGAATGGCAGTGAGCATGGCTGTGCTGACGAATGCTGCTGTTAACTTTTTCATGAAAAGACCTCCCTGTTTATGTATACGGTGATGCTGCAGTTCTCATTGTATATAACGCGCCCGGGGGGCAACACTTACGATTATGCTGAAAAAGGTGGACATTCTTACGATCCCTCTCCACACTCAGCCCTTGAGCGAGCCTGCGGTCACACCTTCGACTATGTATTTCTGCAGCACCAGGAAGAAGAGCAGAATGGGGGTAATGGCCATGACGAGTCCGGCGAGAGCCAGATCCCACTTGCGCGTATATTGGCCAAAAAATTTGGTGACGGCGAGCGGGAGGGTCGTCAGTTCCTTGCTGCTGCCGATCATCAGGACAGGCAGCAGATAATCATTCCAAATCCAGAGTGTGTTCAGAATCATCACGGTAACCATGATTGGCTTCAGCAGCGGAAAGACGATCCTGAAGTATACGCCATAAGGATTGGAGCCGTCGACCGTGGCGGCTTCCTCAAGTTCAACGGGTACGGACTTGATGAACCCATGGAATAAAAAGACGGACAGCGGCATGCCAAACCCGATATAACAAGCGACGATGCCGTACAGTTCACCACGCAGCTGCAGCAGAGCGGTCACCCGGACCAGCTGAAGCATAATGGACTGGAAGGGGATGATCATGGCCGAGATCAGCAGGATGAACATGAATAGATTGAAGCGTGTGGGTCTGCGGACAATTCGGTAAGCCGCCATGGAGCTCAGGAAGACGATGAAAAAGACGCTGAGCACCGTAATCTGCAGGGAGTTCCAGAAAGCAACCGGAAAATCAATGACTTTCCACACTTCGAAATAATTGGACCAAGCGTAGGTGACGGGCAGGGAGGCTGAATCCAGCAGAATTTCCCTGAGGGATTTGACCGAGTTGACCACAACGAGATAGAAGGGGGCAAGAAAAATCATGCCGAGCAGAACGGCAATGATTTCAAGAGAGAAGGTGCGTGCTGTGTAGATCTCGCTGCTGCGCATTAGGCTGAAACCTCCTTACGTTTGGTAAGCCAAACCTGGGTGATGGTGATGAGGGAGACGGCTGCGAAGAAGATGAGCGCCTTGGCCGTTCCAAGTCCAAAGCGGTTATTGATCAGTGCTTCGGCGTAGATGTTATAAGCGAGCGACTGGGTGGAGGTACCGGGACCCCCGCGGGTCAGGGACAGGTTCAGGTCGAACATCCGGAAAGCATTGGAGGTCGTCAGGAATAGGCAGATCGTGATGGCTGGCATAATGAGTGGCAGGTATATATTCCACAGCAGCTGAACGGGGCGCGCACCGTCAATCTGGGCGGCTTCAATCAAATCTTTGGGCAGACCGGAGAGAGAAGCGATATAGATTACCATCATGTAGCCCGCGGTTTGCCATACGAATACGATGACCAGTCCCCAAAATGCAGTTTCGGCTGTACCCAGCCAGGTTAACTGGAAGAAGGAAATGCCGGACAGCTCCCCGATGGTACTGAAGCCTTTGGTGAAGATGAACTGCCAAATATAACCGAGGAGAATGCCTCCGATCACATTCGGCATGAAAAACAGGGTGCGCAGCAGACGGCGTGTCTTGAGCTGCTTCATGAGGAGCAGGGCAAGAGAAAGGCCCAGTATATTGGCGAGGATGACAGAGATGACCGTAAAGCGGAGGGTAAAGCCGAAAGACTCCCAAAACTTGTCATCCTTCGTAAAGATTCGCTCCCAGTTGGCTGTGCCGTTCCAGACCGCCTTATCCAGATCCAGGCCGTTCCACTCGGTGAAAGAATAATAAAATCCGAGCAGAAAAGGAGCGATCACAATGATCATAAAAAAGAGCAGAGCAGGTCCCATAAACACAAGCTGAGGGCCCCAGTCTCTTTGAAAATATGATGCTTTCTTCATATGAGGTTCTCCTTTTCGATGTATTCAGAAGCCATTATACAGCGCTGCCGGGAAGCCAAAAACTCACAATCATGCCGATAAAGGTGGAATATCATGCCGCCCTTTGCTAGAATGTGTGGAAAAAAGGCGGTGTTGCCCATGTTTGGAAAGAGCATACGAACCAAGTTGATGGTACTGACGCTTATGGCAGCCGTGCTGCCGACCGCGGTATCTATCGGTATATCCTATCTCTACACCAAGGAATCGGTCAGGGAGAACTCAATCGAGGAGAATACCCGTATTCTTGCCCTCGGCAAGGACAATCTGACGAATTACCTCTCGAGCTTCCACCGGATGGCACTGTCGATCTACAGCGGCATTAATCTGCCAAACTCCCTTTACACCACCATTTTAAACACCAAATACGGAAGCGATATCATTACAGGAGAGGGACTCTCCCACCACCGGGATGCGATTGCCAGCCAGCTGCATACTATGTATCAGAGTAACCCTGATATTTATCAAATTCATTTGTATATCAAAGCCAGCGGTCAGTCGAGCGCTCTGCTGCAGGGTTTTTTTCGCAGGGAAATAAGCCAGAGCCCACGAATCCCGGCCGAGGCAGAGAACAAACCTTGGCTTGAGGTGACCCATCCGGCCCACCGCTATGGACTGCAGTCGAGCATTCCGAACCTGAAACTCGGCACGACCGAGGTATTCTCTCTGCATTATCCTGTCCTTCGTGCGCCGAGCGACGAGGCGATGGCTTATTTATCGTTTGATCTGAGGTTGTCCAGAGTGGAGCAGCTGGCGAGGTCCATGTATGATCCCCGCAAGGAGCAGCTCTTCATCGTGAATGATGAGGGGCTAGCCCTGTATTCCTCTGATCCGGAGCTTACAGGCAGGCAGATCCGGGTGGATTGGGGCCGAATAGCAGGAGTGTCCGGAAGCGGGCATTTCGTCTGGAAAGATGCGTCGTTTGATGGAATTGTGATGTTTGAGCGGATGACGGGCCCCCTGCTGACCGGAGCGGTCGTGAAGATGATTCCTTATGATCAGTTGTACGGGGACACTACCGTCATTGCCGGAATCAATGCGGCTATAGGTGTGCTGTTTCTCATTGTCGGGATCATTGCCGCTGTGCTGATCTCTATTCGCTTCACCTCGCCGATCAAAAAGCTGATCTCCTTCACACAAAAGGTGAAGACCGGCCAGCTTGATGCGCATGTGGATGTGGAGAGGGAGGATGAAATAGGGCTGCTCACGCGCAAGATCAACGAAATGACGCAGACAATCCATCATCTCATTGTTAAGGAATACCAGCTGGAGATTGCCAATAAAACGAATCAGCTGCGGGCGCTGCAGGCTCAGATCAATCCGCACTTTCTGTATAATGCACTGCAGACGATCGGGACAATGTCACTGAGGTATGATGCTGTGAAGGTATATGATCTGATCTATTCCCTCGGCAGCATCATGCACTATGCGATGACTGCGGGGAGCACGGAGGTGCCTCTGCGCAGCGAGGTCGAGCATGTGGAGAATTACCTGGCCCTGCAAAAGGAGCGGTTCGGAGAGGATCTGCAGATTCAATGGAATGTGGATCCAGTAACACTGTCCATCCTCATTCCGAAGATGATCTTGCAGCCGATCGTGGAGAACATATTCAAGCATGGGTTCGAGGAGGGTACGGAAGGCGGATGCATCGTCATACACAGCAGAATGGATAGGGAGGACTGCCTGCTGCTGTCCGTCTCCGATAACGGAAAAGGACAGCCGGCAAAGCGCATAGCAGAACTCGAAGAGGCACTCTCGAGGAAGGGGAGCCTAGTGAGCGAAAATATAGGTCTTCACAATGTGATGGCAAGACTCCGGCTCTATTTCGGCGATGAAGCCGCTGTCACCATTCATCCGGGGGCCGGCTCGGGTCTAACGTTTACGCTCCTAATTCCGCTGTCGCCTGGACGCCATGCAATTCAAACGAGGGAGAAATGAGATGAAAGCATTAATCGTGGATGATGAGAAGCCCGTCCGTGAAGCCGTACGCTATCTGATCCCATGGGACAGCTATGGCATTCAGACGGTGCTGGAAGCAGGCAACGGTCTGGAGGCCCAGGATCTGATTCGATCAGAGCAGCCGGCCATTATTGTTACAGACATGAGCATGCCGCTGATGGATGGTGCAGGTCTATTGGAGTGGATTCATGAACACGCCCCGGGTGCCAAAACCATAGTGATTAGCGGACACAGCGAGTTCCAATATGTGAAACATGCTATTCTGTACCGCGGGGTAGATTACCTCTTGAAACCGTTGAACCGGTCACAGCTCATCTCGGCCATGGACCGGGCGACAACACTATGGCGGCAGGAGCAGGAGGAGCGCTGCCGACAGCTGGACCAGAATGTGCAGCTGAATATTCTGCGGCCGCTGTATTGGGATAAGGTGTTCTCTGACATAATGTCGGGCGCCCGGAATGATGCGGATGCGGCCTCCTCCCTGATGGAGGAATTCGGGATCCGGCGGAACTGCCGGGAATGCAGGATCGCCGTTATTTCCATGCGTCAGCTGGATTCGCGGTTGAAAGACCGTCTGAATGGAGATCTTTCCCTGCTTTCTTTTATTATGACCAATGTATGCAATGAGATTCTGAAGGGCGGCAGGGATGGTTATGCGTTCCGGTATTTGAATACAGGACTCGATATGGTGCTGGTGCTGTGGGGGAGGGTTAACCGGGCCGGGGAACTCGCACATGAAATCAACCGGGCTTTTGAACAGACCTACGGCGTGCAGTTTCATATGGGACTTGGCTCCGTTCAGCCTTTTCCGGGAGGACTTAGACCTTCGTTCGAAGAAGCCAGATTGGCGCTAAGACAGCGGAATTTGCTGCAAATGAACCAGAGGGTGCACGAATGGCGGGAAGGTATGACGGAGGAGCGAGCCGTGTTATCGCTTAAGCCGGTGAAGGAGAAGCTTACGTTCGCGATCCTGTCGAGAGATGCGGAGAAGCTGGAAGCGGTTCTGCGGGAATGGGAAGGGAAATTGAATGCGGAGCAGATCATTACGGAGAGTGTGCTTGAGGGATGGATGGAGGAGTTGAGCGGACTGCTGGATGACTGGAGGACGGAGCTGCTCGATAGCGATGCCGCATCTCAGGAAAGGGCGGTTATTACGCCTCCGTTTGATTCCTCGGGTAATTTCTCGCTAGGTCTGTGGAAGGAGAGGGTACGGGCGGCGTTGAGAACGCTGATGGACCGCTGGAGCTTTATACAAAAGAGGGATGACCGTCTCGTGCACGAGATCAAGCAATATTTGGATTTGAATTACAAAGACGAGATCACCCTGCAGGATATGGCAGAGCGATTTTTCCTCAGCAAAGGCAATGTATCGAGAAAGTTCAAGCAGGTGACCAGCGAAAACCTGACGGAATATCTATCCCGAATCCGTATTGAGAAGGCAAAGAATCTGCTCGTTAATCCGTCCATACGGATATCCCAAATTGCGGAGTGGGTGGGATTTCAGGATGACAAATATTTCAGCCGGGTATTCAAAAAGTTGACGGGAACTACGCCGAGGGAGTTTCGGAATAAGGGAGCAGGAGCGGGGGAACATAGAAAGGATTGATATCATAAATGCAGGATTGACAGCTCTATTTGCTCTAAGTATACTTGGGTTAACCGGTTACGTAATGGCCTTAATTAAATTCTATGGATTCAGAGTAACCGGTTACGTTGATCTATCAAAGATAGGCGGCCTAAGAGAATGGCGAGAATGAGGTAAACGTATGATTCCGACGATTCGAGATGTGGCTAAGCAATCCAACGTTTCTGTAGCCACCGTATCCAGAGTGCTCAATGGTCTGACCGGCTACTCGGACAAGACCAAGCAGAAGGTACTGAATGCAATAGAGGAAATGGGCTACCAGCCCAACGCCATCGCACGCTCACTGTCCAACAAGCGAACACAGACGCTGGGCGTGATGTTCCCCGCCGTATCCGACGAGTTTGCTTCCGCCGTGCTGCAGGGAATTGAAGATTTTGCCCACGATCAAGGCTACAGCGTGCTCGTATGCAATACGGCTGCCGACGGTGACCGTACACTGAAATATTTGCAGGTATTACGGGAGAAGCAGGTGGATGGTATTCTCTTTGCCAGCGAGAAGCTCAAGGATGAATATATCGCTGCTCTGGAAGCTATGAATGTGCCGATGGTGCTCATTGCCTCGGAGACTCATCATCCGGGCATTCCGTACGTCAAGGTCGACGACAGGAAGGCCGCTTACGATGCCACCTGCTATTTAATCCATCAAGGCCACCGGGAGATCGCCATGATCAGCGGCACGAAGGGAGATCCCATTGCTGGCTTGCCTCGAATAGAGGGTTACCGCCAAGCCCTGTTGGATCATAGGATTGCATATCGTGAAGATCGAGTCGCATACGGTGATTTCCACTTTGAAAGCGGTTCAGATGCTATGAAATCGCTGCTGGAAAGCGCAGGCAATATTACGGCTGTCTTTGCTGCAAGCGATGGAATGGCCATTGGTGCCTTGAATTATGCCCTGCGGCAAGGAATCTCTGTACCGGACAAGCTGTCCATTATCGGGTATGACAATCTTAAGATGTCGCAAATGGTCATCCCGTCACTGACGACCGTCCGGCAGCCCCTCTTCGAGCTCGGAATGCTTGCTTCGGAGAAGCTGATTACGATGATTGAAGAGAGTGGTCCTGTGGAGAACACGATCGTAGAGCATGAGATTGTGGAGAGGCACACTGTTAAAGCTGTTGTGGCTAACAGATCAATATAGATGGATAGGAGATTTATTACATGACCAAGCAATGGTGGAAAGACAGTGTGGTGTATCAGATTTATCCGCGCAGCTTCATGGACAGCAACGGAGATGGCATCGGAGATCTGCAGGGTATTATTTCGAAGCTGGATTATTTGAAGGAGCTTGGAGTAGATGTAGTATGGCTGTGCCCAGTGTACGAGTCGCCAAATGACGACAATGGATATGATATCAGCCATTATCAGAGCATTATGAAGGATTTTGGGACGCTGTCGGATTGGGAAGGGCTCCTGCAGGGGCTGCATGATCGTGGTATGAAGCTGATCATGGACCTTGTAGTGAATCACAGCTCCGATGAGCATGCTTGGTTTGTGGAGTCGCGCAAATCCAAGGACAATCCGTACCGGGATTACTATATCTGGCGTTCGGGTGAAAACGGACATGCACCGAATGACTGGGGCTCGTTCTTCAGCGGCTCAGCCTGGCAGTATGACGAGAATACCAACGAGTATTTCCTGCATCTGTTCTCGAAAAAACAGCCGGATCTCAACTGGGAGAATCCGAAGCTGCGCCAGGAGATTTACGACATGATGACGTGGTGGCTCGACAAGGGAATTGATGGCTTCCGCATGGATGTGATCAACCTGATCTCCAAGGTGCCGGAGCTTCCGCCGGTTGTACCGGGCGACACGGAGAATTATCGCTTCGGTGGAGAATACTTCATGAATGGGCCGCGTGTGCATGAATACCTGCAGGAAATGAACAGGGAAGTGCTCTCCAAATACGATATTATGACCGTCGGTGAAGCTATTGGTGTTACGCCGGAGGAAGCAGCGATGTATGTCGGAGAAGAACGCAATGAGCTCAACATGGTGTTCCATTTCGAGCTCATGGAGGTAGATTCAGGCGAACATGGCAAGTGGGACTGCAGGCCGTGGAAGCTGAGCGATATCAAGCGGATCATTCAGAAGTGGCAGGTTGAGCTGCAGGACAAGGGCTGGAATTCCCTATACCTGAATAACCATGACCAGCCGCGCATGCTCTCAAGGTTTGGTAACGATACGACGTATCATTCGGAGTCGGCTAAGATGCTGGCGACACTGCTGCATACCCTGCAGGGAACGCCGTACATCTATCAGGGCGAAGAGCTCGGCATGACCAATGTAAAGTTTGACTCCATCAAGGATTACAAGGATATCGAGACACTGAATATGTACCAGGAGTATCGCGCGGCAGGCAAGGACGAGGCGTCCATCATGAATTCCATCTACATCAAGGGCAGAGACAATGGCCGGACACCTATGCAGTGGAATGCATCCGCTCACGGTGGTTTTACGACAGGAACGCCATGGATTGCTGTGAATCCAAATTACACCCACATTAATGCCGAACAGGCAGTGAACGATCCGAATTCGATTTTCCATTATTATCGGAAATTGATCGGACTTCGTAAGGAGCACAACGTAACCGGTTACTCCAACTATCGTCCGTTAATGGAAGAGGATAAACACATTTTCGCTTACATCCGGACGCGGGGGAATGAACAACTGCTCGTGGTTTTGAACTTCTTCTCGGAGGAGGCACACTTCCTGTTGGAGGATTCCGTCCAGTATGCTTCCAAGTCACTGCTGATCAGCAACTATCCAGTCGATGAGAATGAGGATATTCGTGAAATCTCCCTCCGTCCTTATGAGGCACGGGTGTACAAGCTGCAATCATAAATTTATAGGTTAGCCACCTGCATAACGTAACCGGTTACGTTATGCAGGATTCCTTCTTAGGTTTTGTCTCGTTCCTGTTTCCTTCCTAGAGTGAGCCGCCAAATCTATTTTTCACAAACATGAAAACGGTTACCTATGAATCATTGAAATTATCTTAAGAGAATTGGGGTCCATTGATGAAAAACACCAAGAGAAAGATGATTTCCCAGGCTGCGGCAGCGGTATTATTGGTGCAATCCGCTCTGGTTCCGGCTGCAGCTCTTGCCGCACAGCCGCAAAGCGAACAGACAGTTACCCTCTCGGCTCTGGCCGGAGATACAGCTGCGGTCCCTGCTGCTCCTATCAGTAAGGTAACGGTCGGCAAGGCGCGTTATGCGCCCGGTGAAGAAGTTCAGTTCACCATCGGTTTTGATCAAAGCCAAGACTGGAGCGGCAAGCTTATTGTTGAGTTTTACTCGGCAGAGAAGCTTATGGGAGCGGTCTCCAGAACGGTGACGGTGCTTCGGAGCCAGGATTCTACCCTGACGGTGAACTGGCAGCCTCCGGCGGACGACTTCAGAGGCTATCTGGTGAAGGCCTACATTGAGGGCAAGCCTCAAGCCTTCCAGACATCGGCCCTCGATGTCTCCAGTGATTGGACGCACTTCCCGAGATACGGATACACAACCGAATTCCCGAAGGAAACGTCAGCCGAGAGCGAAGCGAAGATCAAGCAGCTCTCTCAGGATTACTTCCTGAATGGCTACCAGTTCTATGATTGGATGTGGAGGCACGACGTGTCGGTGTACTCCGAGACTTATAAGGATGGGGACGGCAGAGTGAAGCCGGTACGGGATGCACAGGGGAATTTTGTTACGGCTCCAGTGGATGAGAACACCTCCTATCTGGATCTGCTGGGCAGACCTATCTATCCCCAGGCCGTGAAGCAGCAGATAGAGGCCTCGCAGAAGTATGGATCGGCTGCTATGGCCTACCAGATGAACTATGCGGCTCGTGAGCATTATGAGGATTATGGAGTCAAGAAGGAGTGGGGGCTATATAACAAGAATACCCAATTTCCGAACCCGGATCCGATCAAGTATCAGAACGGATTTTACTTTGACTGGGTGAACACGGGACTCTATATGCAGGATCCGGGTCATCCGGGATGGCAGGCTTACATTAACAAGGAATATAACCGCTCGGTGAATGATTTTAAGTTCGATGGCATTCATCTGGATCAATGGGGCGCCAATGACAATGACTTCCTGTACAGCTATGATGGTCAGGAGCGCTACTACTCCAAGGATTACGATTCACTGATTAACTCCGTTAAGGATTCTCTGGTTCAGAACGATCCAACGAAGAGCCATGTGACTTTTAATATGGTTGGAGGGAGCCAGGAATACGCGGATGTACCAAGTCCGGGTACCAAAACGGATTTTGATTACAGCGAAATCTGGACGAACCGGGACAACTATCAGGATGTGAAAGGCGTCATTGAAGATACCCAATCCAAAAATGGCGGCAAGGCTATGGTCATCGCCGGCTATATGAACTATAAACAGGCCGCCGGCGACAACTACGCAGTGTCCAATGTAGAAGGACTTCCCAAGACGGTGGAGTTTCAATCCCGAATCAACTCCATAGCCGGCTGGGTCGGCGATTTTGGAATCAAGAATGAAGACAAGATAGTCTGGACCGTACAAGCGGATGCGGCGGGTACCTACGATCTGACCCTGAAGTATGGACACGCCAACGCAGGCGGGAGTCCGGACGGAAGAGTGACGGTTAACGGTACGGAAGCGGTGTCGTCCATTCTGTTTGATGAGAATACGGGATGGGGCAATCCCCGTGCTCAGAAGACGATCAAGGCGGATTTGAAGGCGGGCAGCAACCAGATCGTGCTGCAGCTGAATTCCACAGGCTTGTGGCTCAACGTCGACTCCCTTGAGGTCGCTGGCCAAGGAGGGGTCAAGGAGTATGAGGCGGAGTACGCCGAGCTGGTGAGCTGCCGGGTGGACCGCTTCGGCAACGTGTTCTTCTTTGAAACGGACGGCGACTACATTACCTTCGATGTTCAGGCACCTGCCGATGGCAGCTATCCGGTCTCTGTCAGCTACGGCATAGCAGCGGCTGCTGTGCAGCGGGATGTTCTGGTGAATGACGAGCTAGTCTCGCAGGGCGCGTCCTTCCCGGCGACCGGCGGGTGGGAAACCTTCAAAAACAGCAAACCGATGACACTGCCGCTCAAGGCGGGCACGAATAAAGTGACGCTGCGAGTGGGCGGCGCGCCGGATACCGGCATGAATGTAAACTACCTGCAGGTTGGCGATACCCGGTATGAGGCGGAAAAAGCCCTCTTCGGCTGGAAGCCGAGCCGGGAAGCACAGATTCAAGTCCATCCGGGAGTGATGGATGCCTCCTATGTGAAGAACTTGAACCGGGCACCGGACTCCATTGAATTTGATGTTGTGTCGGGTACGGCGGGTATGCAGGAGATTGTGTTCCAATATGCTTCACAGAATACGCCGAAGGCAGCCGTAACCGTGAATGGCACCCAGCTTCCCGAAGAAGTGACATTCACTCCGACCGGCGGCTGGGAAGGCGAAGCAGGTAACACGTACTGGAGCTGGAAGAAGATCCTGGTTCCAGTGAACGCAGGAACGAACCAAGTCAAACTGTCCCTGACAACGAATGGACAGTACCTGAACCTAGACGGAATTCTGACCGGCAGCGAGATGATCCTGGTCAATGATCAGAGAGCTGTGAACGGTACACCGCGTGTGAAGCTGAACGGCGGCGTGAAGGTCAATGCCTCCACTGACGCAGAGGCCAAGACAGATGACTTCAACGGAGCTGCAGGCAATTCGGTGACCTTCCAGGTCTATGCGGCAGCAGAGGGTGACTACAACCTGGGCTTATGGTATCGTACCGGGAATGCCCAGACAGCACCCTTGACCATTGACGGAACGGATACTCAGATCAGCCTGCCTGCGAATAACTGGTACGATGGCTGGTGGGGAATGGTCGAACAGACCGTTCATCTGACGCCAGGGTATCATTCCGTAAACGTGCGTTCGGAGAATGCGAATACGTGGCTGAATCTCCACGCATTGTCCGCAGGACGCAAGCTGGAATCCGAGGCTCCGGAAACCCGCACACATGGTGTGGGGAAGACGGCACAGTCCACGGCTGGCTTCGGCGACAGCGGGGACTTCATCCAGCTGAATGTAAACCGTACGGATGCGGGTCACGCCCCTCTGCATATCGCGTACCGGTCGAATGCGGCACTCGAGTATACCCTGCAGGTGAACGGCGTTTCACAGAACATCATGTTCTCGAATACAAGCAATACCTGGAGCCAGATGTCCGTGCCGGTCAGCTTTGCAGCGGGTACGAATGTGCTGAGATTATTCCAGAAGAGCAGCAGTGACGAGTCGATTGTCATCGATAACCTCACACTGGATGAGGTTGTTACGGAAGCGGAAGCCCCATCCGTTGTACGGGGAGGCAGTGCGGTAGTTGAGACGAAATGGTCAACTGTAGGCTATATCGACAGCTTTGGGCAAAAGGGAGATTCCCTCACACTTGAGCTGAGTGCCATAACGGGTAATCAGACACACGATCTCGTGGTGAATTACCGGAATCCGGGAGAAGTCTCGAAGAGAGCAATTTATCTCAACGGTAAAAAGCTGGGCACTTTTGAGTTTGGGGCAAGCAGCGATTGGACGAAGCTCACGATTCCGGATGTGTATGTCCCGGGCGGACAGCTGACGCACTCGCTCATGATCCAGATGGAGCAGGCGACCGAGGCAGGCTCAGGGCTCGCCATCGACTCCTTTGAAATGGGCAATGTGACTTTTGAAGCCGAGTCTGGCAAGACCGTATGGCAGCCAGTCGTGGCTAAAACCGGCAGTATTACAACAGAGCTTGGCCGAACCGATAACCATGGTCTCGTCGGCCAGAAGGTAACCTTCCAGGTGAATGCTGCCGAAGCTGTTGAGCAGGTGATATTCCGTTACAGGACAGATAACAATCCGAAGTTCGATCTGTTCGTAGACGGAGTACAGGCCGCAGATGACGTGACGTTCGGCCAAACCCCTGGCGGTTGGTCCGGAGGTATGGCCGAGAGATCCCTAGCGGCTGCACTGACACCAGGTGAGCACACGCTTGAGCTGGTGGTAGCCTCTGACCGT
Organism: Paenibacillus caseinilyticus; assembly: GCF_027533645.1. Taxonomy (GTDB): domain Bacteria; phylum Bacillota; class Bacilli; order Paenibacillales; family NBRC-103111; genus Paenibacillus_G; species Paenibacillus_G caseinilyticus. The sequence goes on along the minus strand of NZ_JAQAGY010000001.1, from coordinate 565,118 downwards.
CAGTATATCAACCTGGACAGTGTAGTCGTAGGCGACCGGGAGTATGAAGCGGAGGCTGCGGTATTCTCTGGCGGCGCCGAAGGAGTCCGGTTCACGCAGGGTTTTGCGTCGGGCTTCGACGATGAGAACGATTTCCTGCACTTCGAGGTGAAGCTCAATGAAGCAGGAGCACAGGATTTGACATGGACCTATAGGAATAATGCCGTGTCGGGACAAGATGCGGTCCGCAATCTCTATGTGAATGGACAGCGGGTAGAGGAGCTGGCGTTCGTCAATGGAGCTGACTGGTCCACCCTTGTGACTCCTGGCGTTCAGCTCCAGCAGGGAAGCAATATCATCACGCTGCAGCTTGATGGACATGACGATTACGGTATCGATCTGGATTATCTCCAGGTGGGCTCCATCCGTATTGACGGGGAAAAAGCGGATGCCACACCTGCCATGACGCTCTACAAAGATCTGCTGCTGAATTTTGGGCATGCAGGCGATGAAGTGACCTTCGATGTGGACATCGAACAGGCGGGAGAAACTTCCCTGATCTTCACCTATGCCAATGCAGGCGCTGTGGCTTCCAAGGATCTGTACATTGACGGAGAAAAGGTTACGGAGCTTGGTTTCAGATCCACAGGCAGCCGGACGACATTTGACGAAGATATATACTATATTGTTCCTTACCTGGCTGCAGGGAAGCACAAAGTTACCTTGAAGCATGGAGAAGACAGCCACGGAACGATTGATCTGCGGAGCATGACGATCGGATTCTTCAATGAACCCTCCGTTCGCCTGATGGACGCGGTGCTCGGAGCCTTCGGGGCCACGCATATTGAGCTGGGCACGGCGGAATCGTTCGAGGAAGGTCCGAACATGCTGGCTCATGAATACTATCCGAACCGAAGCAAGAAGATGAAGACTTCTCTCAAAGAATCGCTCAAGGATTACTATAAGTTCTATGCGGCTTACGAGAATCTGCTGTTCGACAGTGTGGAAGATAAGAATGCGATCATCTCGGTAACGGACGCAGAAGGCCAGACGGTTACCACGAGCAAGGATGGCAAAGAGGATGCGCTGCTCGCCGTAGCAAGGAAAACGAAAGGTAAAGCCGGATTTGGATCTTATGATGTTCTGAATTTTGTCAATTTGCTGGGCAACGACTCCAACTGGCGCAATGCGGCTGCAGAGCCAGTCCATGCTGAGAAGCTGAAAGTCGCTTACGAGGTAGGGGTAACGCAAAGTCAGGCGCCAAATCTGAAAGTGTTCGGCGCATCCCCCGATCGTGCAGGCGGTATGTTTGAGGTGCTGCCATACACTTGGGACGGCACTAAGATTGTGTTTGAAATGCCGACGCTCGAGTATTGGAACATGGTGTTTGTAAGCAAGGCACCGACAGGGACAGCGCCGGATTCAGGCGGTACTGACCCAGGAACGGATACAGACGGTACTGACCCAGGAACGGATACAGACGGTACTGACCCAGGATCAGATACGGGGGGGTCTGACTCAGGATCCGATAATGATACAGAACCTGGCACAGGTACAGGTTCATCGGGTTCGCCAGTTCCGTCCACTCCTGCCAAGCCGGGGGCTGAAGTAGCCGTAAGCCTGGCCTCGATCACCAAGGATGGCAGCAGTGTAGTGAAGCTGAAGAAAGATGAGAATACAGTCCGGCTGCCGTTGAATGCGGATGAGTTGGTCGGAACGGGTAGTGTAGAGCTTGTCAAGGAAGGCGTGAAGCTGATCCTTCCAGCGGAGCTGTTCAAACAACTCCGTACGCTCTCCAAAACGCCAGGGGACGGGATCACCATTCACGTGGGTGAAGTCTCCACGGCGGCCAAGGATGCTGCACTCGCTATCCTGAAGGGAGTCATGGGATTGACTGCGATCCAGGCTGGCGGTGTCATGCAGTTCGAGATCGGACTGCAAAATGGACAGGCGTTCAAGAAACTGGATGCCCCGTTCGAGCAGCCGGTTCAGCTGGAAATCGGAATTGAACGGAATGATGTAGATGAGGAACTAATTGGTCTTTATTACTACAATGAACTGGCCAAGAACTGGGAATATGCAGGCGGGAAATATGATGAAGCTGCGCGTGTTCTCACCGTTCCGCTGCATCATTTCAGCACCTATGCTCCATTGATTTGGAAGCAGGGGTTCCAGGATGTGGGTGCCCTACACTGGGCACACCGCCCAATCGAAGTTCTGGCCTCCAGACAAGTAGTGCAGGGTCGAAGCAACAACAGCTTTGAACCAAACGGCACCACAACACGGGCAGAGTTTGTAACGATGCTGGCAAGAGCTTTTGGCTTAAAAGCACAGACAGCAGCTGGGTTCCAGGATGTTGCGGCTGATACCTGGTATGCGGATGCGGTCGCAGCAGCAGGTCAGCAGGGATGGGTTACGGGGCGTACGAGCGAGCTGTTTATGCCCCATGCCCCCATTACAAGAGAAGAAATGGCCGTCATTGTGTCCCGCGTACTTCATTCAACCCCGGGCCATAAGGAGCATGATTCACATCGTGTCTCGCTGGAGTTCGCTGACAGCGGAAGCATTTCGGATTGGGCTGCCAAAGCGGTTAGGGCTGTAACGGAGGCAGGTCTTATGGAAGGAAGAGAAGATGGCATGTTTGCTCCTCAGAAACGATCCATGAGAGCCGAAGTGTCAGCAGTCATATATAGACTGCTGCAGCAGAGCAAGATGTAATGTTGAGCGCGACAGGCCGCACGAAAGTTGGCTTGTCGCGCTTTTTTTCCTTTGCTGAACCATGATAGAGGAGGAATCTTTGATGAAGACACAGGAGAGACTCGGACTGCAGACTTATGATTTCCTAGGCCACGGTGTCATGGTGAGGAGAAAGAGATACGAACAGGAGCTGAAGCGTTATGTAAGCCGGCCAGGCACTGCGGAGCTGCAGGAACTTCGCTGGCTGTCGGGCCGTTGTGTCTGTATGCACATCCTGATTGACCGCAGGGATGAATGGAGGGAGTCGCATGGTCAAGCGTATCTTGATCTGATGTTTGAGGAGCTCTCGGGCTTATTCTACACTGAATTCCAGGATGGAGTTGCCGCTGCTATAGGGGGAGAAGCCATCTTTGCTGTATTCCCATTGCAGGAAGGGGAAATGTCGCTCGTTCACCGTTTTCATCAGCGCGTGGAAGCGCGCCTGCGGGTGAATTGCTCACTGGGCTACACGATCATTCGGGGACGTGAGCAGCTTGCTACTGGATATGCTGCGAGCCGTCAGGTCATTCAAAAGCGCTTTTTCAGAGGAATCGGCCGAGTATTCGAGCTGGATGGAAGCCGCAGCAAAGAGACGGCCGCCGAGCAGGCAAAATCCAAATATTCGGGAGCTAATATGGCGGAAGTGATAGAGGTAAAGATGAAGCAATGGCGAGGGGAGATTAAGAGTGCGGAGCGCGTCAAGATGGAGGCAAGCCAGATCATGTCCTCTTTCATGTATACGCAGGGCAGTACAGCAGCGCTGCCTGAGCTAATCGAGAGGATTCGGCAAATGGAGACACTGGACCAGCTGGAAGAGCTGCTCATGACGGTGCTTGCGGATTTGGGAAAGCTGAACCCGGGGGCAACTTGGACATTAATAGAAAAAGCAGTCGATTACATGAAGCAAAGGTACAAGGAAGAGATTCATTTACAGGAAGTTGCCGATCATGTGCATTTAAGCCGCAGCTATTTCTCGATCCTCTTCAAAAAACATACCGGAAGCTCCTTCATTGATTATATCCATGAGCTGCGAATCACGGAGGCCAAGCGGCTGCTGCTGCAGAATGAATATAAAATTTATGAAGTCGCTGAGGAATCAGGCTTCAATGATGTGAAATATTTCAGCAGGCTGTTCAAAAAAATGACCGGACAGACGCCGCAGGAATACCGTGAGCAGCAGCCAAGCGGCAGGGAATCCGGAAGTCAGTGATTGATGCTGATGTCGCTGCAGGCCGAAGTAAGCCTTGAAGGCAGCGGTCGTTATAGGAGAGGGGGTGTTTATTTTCTAGGGGCATACAAAAATGCACCTTTTGAGGACAATAATGCACCTGTTTTCCATTGGGACTTGATATGATTAGAACAAGGAGAGGAGATGATAGACCGCCAATAATCAGGAAGAGCAGTAAGTTCACTAAGCAGCAGCCCCAATAAGCAGCATAACCGAATATCTCCTATGGTAAAGGTGAGTGTAATTGTGAAAAAAATTCATGTAAGACGCAAATTTGCCGCAGTGATGGCTGGCGCTATGCTCTTGTCGAACGCCGGAGCCTTCCTGCCTAGCAGTCCGCTTACCAGCAGCGTATTTGCTGCAAGCACAGGTAAAATGCTCTATGACGTTACTACGGACAAGTCCATGTACAGCCCCAACTCTACCGTCCAGCTGCGGATTGATATCAAGAACAGACTCGGTCTGGATGTTACGGGCGGCAAGGTGGAAGTAAAGGCCAAGCATCTGGGTCAGCAGGTCGGGTCGACAATCACCAGAGCTCTTGATCTGAAGAACAACTCGGATCTCATGCTGGCAGTGGATTGGAAAGCACCAGGCAATGACTTCAAAGGCTATCTGCTCGAAGTGTATATCCGCGATGCGGCAGGCAAGCTGCTGGACTCCGACACCGTTGGTGTGGATGTATCGTCCTCATGGGTAAAGTTCCCTCGCTATGGTTACGTATGGGATTTCAGAGAAAATGTAGACACCGCGGGTCGGGTCGACAAACTGAAAAACTATCACATCAATGCCCTGCAGTATTATGACTGGAAATACCGCCACCATAAGCCTATCGGCGATAACCTGGATATATGGAATGACTGGTCCGGCCGGCTCATCTATGGCAATACAATCCGCAACTACATTTCGAAGGCCAAATCAGCAGGCATGGTTAATATGGCCTACAACATGGTGTATGCGGCTACAAATGGCTACGATAAGGATGGAGTGAAGCAGGACTGGGCTCTCTACTATGCCGATGACAATCCAAGGGGAACCGGGCAATTCTCCTTCAAGATGGCTGATTCCACACCAACGGGGATTACACATCTATACTTCTTCAATATGAGAAATAAGGAATGGCAGAATTATATTTTTGCCCAGCAGCAAAAAGTATTCCAGTCGTTTGAATTTGATGGTTGGCACGGAGATACCGTAGGCGAGTGGGGCAAGATGAAAACCTCAGATGGTCAGACGCTGTACGTCAAGGATACGTATACGGAGTTCCTGAATGCAGCCAAAGCCTCGATAGGCAGCAAATACCTGTCATTCAATCCAGTTGGCGCACAAGGAATAGAGAACGTTAACAAAGCGAACGTAGATGTCATCTATTCGGAAATGTGGCCATGGGACAGAGACAGCGAGGGTCAGCTCTATGACACTTACGCTTCTCTGAGAAAAGAAGTGGAGCAGTCCAGAAGAGAAAGCGGAGGCAAATCGCTCGTCGTACCGGCATATATGAGCTATGACTATGGCAAAGCGAATCCGGGGCGTGAGTTCAATACCTCTGCAGTCCTGCTGACGGATGCTGCCGTATATGCAGCGGGCGGTTCCCGTCTGGAGCTCGGCGATAACGGCAACATGCTCAGCAACGAGTACTTCCCGGCACAGAATCTGGTGATGTCGGCAGACCTCCAGTACCGCGAGTCCAAGCTGTATGACTTTATCGTAGCTTACGAAAACCTGCTGCGTGACGGTCAGACAGAAACCTCAAACCGCATCGAAACGCCAGGATATGCGAGCAGTCCAAATGGCGATACGAACAAGATCTGGGCCTATGGCAAGAAGGACAGCAAGTATGAAATCATTCAAATGATCAACCTGCTGGGCGTTAGCCGCAATGATTGGAGAGCCAATGACGGTCAAAAAGAAAAACCGACGACCATCTCCAACTACGAAGTGAAATACTACCCGAGCAATGAGGTCAACTCCCTCTGGGTAGCTTCCCCGGACGCGAGAGACAATCGCTCGCAGAAGCTGCCGTTCACCAAAGGCAGCGACGGCAACGGGAATTTCATCAAATTCACCGTTCCTTCCCTGGAGTACTGGAACATGATCTACATGAGTCCGGATGTTACTCCCAATGATGATGACGGAGGACAAGTCCCTACACCAACAGGTACACTGGTTAACGGCGGATTCGAATCCGGAGAAACCGGTTGGACTTTCACAGGTACAGGCAGCCACGGTGTAGACACCAATGATGCATTAAGCGGCAGCAAGTTCTGGATGTGGAGCCCGGATGCCTATACAGGCAAGCTGTCCCAGACGGTCACCAAGCTGGAGAACAAGACGTATACGGTTAACGCGATGGTGAAGCAGAGCAATGGTACACCAACGGTCTCCAGATTGGAGCTGTCCGGCTTCGGCGGAACTACCGTTACGAAGGCGATCCCGCATGGCGATGGGTACGCCAAAATCAGCGGTACGGCAGCGGTTACCAATGGAACGCTGACGATCAGTTTCTATCAGCAAGCTCCGGGCAATACAAACCTGCAGATCGACAGCATTGAACTGGTTGCAGGAGGTACCGCAGGCGGAGATACCGGCGGCGGAGATACCGGTGGGGACTCAGGCGTTGGCACTACGCCTGTTGCCTTAACCAATGGCGGATTTGAAAGCGGCAATCTGAATGGCTGGAGAGTAACAGGCACGAGTGCCGGAGTAGATGGGGCCGATGCGAACAGCGGCAGCTTCAAAGCTTACTTCTGGGGGAACAGCAGTTATCAGCAGAAGATTGACCAGAGCCTGACTGGTCTTGCGAACGGCACGTATACGGTAACGGCTATGGTCAAGCAGAACACAGGAACACCTTCACTCAGCCGGTTGGAGCTTACGGGCTTCGGCGGAAACGCAGTGTATGCCAATGTTCCTCATGGTGACAGCTACGTCAAGATCAGCGGCACGGCGAACGTCACCAATGGAACGCTGAACATTGCCTTCTATCAAGCGGCTCCAGGCAATACGAACCTGCAGATTGATAGTGTGGAGATCGTTAAAAAATAAATTGGTTTGCCTGCGCTGCTTGGGGACGACGGTTTCGACCGTTCGTCCTCTTTGTTATGCCGGCTTCCAAATGAAGGACATGTCTGTCCGCTTCTAATGGCGAAGTGAGTATTGTATGATAAACTTATCATGGTGTATCGGGGTACAGGCAGCCAAGATATGGAGGTCGATGAAATACATGAAGCATGCCCAGTCGCTGGGGTTCCGATTGATTATGATCTTTGCCGCTGTCAGCGTCCCCCTGCTGTTGGCCTTGATCGGCGTAAGCAATTATGCCAAAAATATTGTCCTCTCGCAGGTCTCCGCCTCCTATCAGAATCTGGTGGATACGAATATTCAGATGCTGGATAAGAGTCTCGAAGATACGGGAACCAACATGTATTACATTACGACACGCAATGAGAATTTCCTCAAGCTGGGTAGGGGAAGCTTGTCGGACTCCGAGTTTTACTTCACCCAGATCGGTCTCATGGATCTCAACCGCGCCTACCAAGCGTATTTCCGCAGTGTCGATATGTTCTTCGTCTACTCGGTTCAGGACGATTTGTTCATAACCACAGAAATTCAGAATGTCTCGGCTCTCTACAAGGAAAGGGTCTCTACGGACCTGCCGCACCTGCTGAAGCGGGAGAGCCTGCTGAAAGATTATCTCTATCATTGGAAGCTGATCGATATCGACGGGCAGCCTTACCTGCTGCGCTTGAGCGGAGACGAGAGGGAGAACAAGCTGTACCTAGGTGCGCTGATTCATGTGGATTCGCTGAAAAGACCTCTGCAGAGCATGAACCTCGGGGAGAGTGGAGAGGTGTTATTTTTATCCCGGGAAGGGCGGGTGCTGTCGGGTACAGATGATGGGAATAGGCTCGTACATGAGCTGCCGAGTGAAGGACTGCTGGAGAGCAAGCCGTTCACGGTTTCATCTGGGGAGGAAAAACTGCTCGTCATTAACCGGCATTCCCAAACGTCAGAGCTCAGTCTGGCCGTTGTCCTGCCTGAATATGAACTGCTGCGCGGACTGCAGTATTTCCGGACCGCAGTCAATTTCCTGCCGATCGTGGTGGTGTTCCTGCTCTTGCTCTGCATGCTGCTGATCCGCAGGCTGCTTCTGCTGCCCATACAGCAGCTTCTCAGCGTCATCCGCCGAATCAAACAAGGCGACATGAGCTCCCGGCTGCCAGACACCAAGTCGGCTGACTTCTCCATCATTCACCAGAGCTTTAACAGCATGGTGGAAGAGATTACCCATCTGAAGATCGATGTGTATGAAGAGCGGCTTCGGGCCCAGCGGGCCGAACTCAAGCATTTGCAGTCCCAGATCAATCCGCATTTTTTTCTCAATACCATGAATGTTATTTTCCAATTGGCCGATATGAAGCATAATGATCTTGTTAAGAAGACCGTCCGTCATCTCGTGCAGTATTTCCGTTTCTCCATGACCGCGCACAGCGACACCATTACGATCGGCCATGAGCTGTCTCATATCCGCAATTACCTCGAGATCCAGAAAATGAGATTTCAGGATACCTTCGAGTTTGAGATCCATCTGCCGGAGGAGCAGAAAGATATACCGATCCCGTCACTAATGATACAGCCCCTGGTTGAAAATGCGATGATTCACGGCTACAGCGTGCAGGAGAATGAACCGTTTCAGCTGCAGGTCCGCGTGTGGCGGAACGAGGGTCAGGGAGGAGCGCAGCTGTGCGTAGAAGTTAAGGATAATGGCCGGGGCTTTCAGGCGGAACAGCTGGAGAGCCTGCAGTCGGATGATTATGCTCCGGAGCAGGAAGACCGCCATATTGGGATTTGGAATGTCAAGAGCAGACTGCGGATGCGCTACGGCTCCGCACACTCCGGTATCCTGTTCGAGAATGTGGAGCCTCATGGAGCCCGGGTGGAAATCACGATGCCAGTTCATATGGAAGGGAAAGGGTGATGGGGCATGTACTCGCTATTGATTGTGGATGATGAAAAATTCGCTGCCGACGGTATTAGCCGCTGCGGGGACTGGGGAAACTTGGGCATTGAGCAGGTATATGTTGCATACCATGCGCGGGAGGCGAGGGCCATCCTGCTCTCTTCCCGGATCGATGTGATGATCTGCGATATCGAAATGCCTGATGAAAACGGACTGGAGCTGGTGGCTTGGGTTAAGGCGAATTCGCCCCATACGGAATCCGTCTTTCTCACCTGCCATTCGGAGTTTGCCTTTGCCAAGCAGGCGGTGCAGCTCGGCAGCTTCGATTATCTGTTGAAGCCCGTGGATGAGAAAGAGCTGTTCTCGATTGTAGAAACGATGCTGCGTGCGGTCGAGGATAAGGCAGAGCAGAAGCACTACAATGACATGTATAGCAAATACAAATCGTTGTGGGATAAGCAGCAGCCGATTCTGGCAGAACGCTTCTGGGGAGACTTTCTATCCCGGCGGATCCTGACCTTCGGAGATTTCTTGGCACGGGCCCTGGAGGACGCGCAGCTTCCGCTGTCGGTTGAGCACAAAGTTATGCCGATTCTCATCTCCGTTGAAGAGTGGCTGCGTGCCTTGGGTGAGAGGGACAAGGAGATTATGGAGTACGCAGTGAAGAAGGCTGCGGAGGAGCTGTTCCTTGAAGGAAGGCGCGGTCATGTGATTCTGGACAAAAACGGTCTGCTCTTCGTGATGGTCTACGCTGCGGTGCCCTCCGTTATACCGCCTTATGACCCGGCAGAATGGAGGGCCGCAGCAGAAAGGTTTATTCAGGCTTCGGCCCAGTATTTCTTCTGCCGGTTATCGTGCTATATCGGTCAATATGCTTCTTTTGAGGAGCTGAATGCTCAGTGTGAAGAGCTGCAGGGTATGGAACGGGCTAATGTGACCTCCTCCCAGACGACGGTTTTGCTGCCCGGACATCGAGGCCAAGCCGCGGAAGCGTCGGAGGAAGTGAGCTCCCCAGAGGCAACGGCGGGACTCAAAATCTCCGGTTGGAGTGAGTATCTGATGAACGGGAATCGGGAGAAGCTGACAGAGGTGATCCGGCAGACGGTCCGCCGGCTTGAAGCATCGCAACAGGTGGATGCCGTACTTATCGAGAGCTGTTACCATGACATCCTGCAGATTATTTATCATTTCATGCAGGTTAAGGGGCTGACGGCGAACCAGATTCCGAACTTTTCCCTGTGGACCTCAGCGAAGATCCGCAGTCTTGCCCAACTGCAGAACTGGGCCATTCAGCTGACAGGTGCTGTTATGGATGCCGTGTTCGTCCGAATCGAGGATGATCTGGTCATCGGGCGGGCCATGCAGTATATGCGGGAGCATGTGGAAGAGGATATTTCCAGGGAAGATGTGGCAGCTTATGTGGAGCTGAACCCGGCTTATTTATCGAGACTTTTCCGCCGTAAGACAGGCAAGAACATCATCGATTTTCTCATTGATTCCAAGATGCAGCGGGCCAAGGAATTGCTGAAGAATACGGATCTTACGGTAAGCGCGGTGGCGCAAAGTCTTGGATATGTGAATTTTTCTTATTTTTCCAAAGCCTTCAAGAAAGTATACGGAATGAATCCACAGGATTATCGGAAACAGTGATCTCTTGAATAGAATGGTGCTGCGGCAGCCTATGCCGTGGCTTTTTTTCGTGTTCCCGTCCCGGCGCTTCTCCCAAAGGCACAATTCAACCTGAATACCCCGCCCAGGTCACAAAAGGACTAGGTTTGGGTCACAAAAACAGTGGGTGGCAGATGTCGTTCTATCGTAAACTAAGAGTATCAGAGACGAACAAGAAAGGGCAGGCGAGAACATGGCAGACATTGCAGTAGTGAAGCCGGTGCAAAAAGTACAGCGCAAGAGCTCATTTCATAAGCTTTGGAAGTATCGGGCACTGACAGCATTAGCCTTACCAGGCATCCTGTTCTTGTTAGTAAACAATTATTTACCCATGTTTGGTATATTTGTTGCTTTCAAGAATCTAAACTATACCAAGGGCATATGGGAGAGCGATTGGGTAGGGCTTGATAACTTTAAATTCCTGTTCGCGACGAGCGATGCCTACACCATTATTCGAAACACGGTGCTGTATAATCTCACCTTTATCGTGATCAACACGGTGCTGGCGGTACTGTTCGCCATTTTCTTGAATGAAGTGAAGAACAAGTATCTCACGAAGTTCTACCAAAGCTCCATGCTGCTGCCCTACTTCGTATCGATGGTCATCGTAGGCTATGTAGTATTCGGATTCCTCAATCCCGAGCTCGGATTTGTCAATAAATTCTTCCTGGAGCCCTCAGGCAAGGTTGGAATCTCCTGGTACGGGGCACCTGAATATTGGCCTTATATCTTGACACTGGTGAACACCTGGAAGTCCGTCGGTTACCTCACTGTCGTTTATCTGGCAGCCATCGTGGGCATCGATCCCGAATACTATGAAGCCGCGCGAATTGACGGAGCCAGCAGATGGCAGCAGATGACGCGTATCACGGTGCCGCTGATTTCTCCGGTTATCATTATCATGACACTGCTAGCTATCGGCCGCATCTTCAATGCAGACTTTGGGCTCTTCTATCAGGCAACGTTAGCAGCTGGGGCGCTAAAACCGACAACGGATGTTATCGACACCTATGTGTATAATGCGCTGCTGGTTACGGGAGACACGGGGTTGGCATCGGCAGCAGGTCTGCTGCAGTCGGTTGTAGGCTTTATTCTTGTCGTATCGGTCAATGCAGTGGTTCGTAAATTCAGCCAAGAAAATGCGCTGTTCTAGGAGTGAGAGCATGACACAGAGAACCAATCCAATGATTCACATCATCCTCATGGCTGCGAGTATCTTATGCCTGATTCCTTTTTGGTTGGTGTTTGTGGTTTCGCTGACTGAGGAAGCTACACTGCTGCGCAATGGCTACTCCTTTTGGCCCCAAAAGTTCGATTTTGCCGCCTATCAATATCTGATGCAGGATGCCACGCCAATCCTGAAGGCATACGGCGTATCCATCACCGTTACGGTTGTAGGAGTGGTTGTCTCCCTGGCCATTACATCGATGCTGGCCTACGCCATCTCGAGAACAGATTTCCCGCTCAAGAAAGCGATCACCTTCTACGTATTCCTGACGATGCTGTTCAGCGGGGGACTGCTTCCCTGGTATCTGGTATACACCCGGATGCTGCATGTACAGGACACCCTATGGGCCTTGATATTACCCGGCTTGTTAAGCGGCTTCAACGTACTGATCATGCGCACCTTCTTCATGAACAGCATTCCGCCATCATTGATCGAGTCAGCCCAGATCGATGGCGCGGGCGAATTCAGAACTTATTTCAGCATGATCCTGCCGCTCTCCCTGCCGGTTATGGCTACCATCGGCCTGTTCGTAACCATCTCTTATTGGAATGAATGGTTCACGAGCCTGGTCTTCATTAATAATCCCGATTTGTACAGCATGCAGTATCTGCTGAACAAGACGCTGCTCAACATTCAATTCCTAGCCCGGATAGCGAGTCACGCGCAGGGGGATATTGCGGCCCAGCCTCCGCTGGAATCGATCCGGATGGCGATGGCGATCATTGCGATCGGTCCGATGATTGTGGTGTTTCCGTTCTTGCAAAAATATTTTGTCAAGGGACTTACGATTGGCGCGGTAAAAGGCTAATTCCGGCATCGTCCGGTTTAGTATATAAGCATGATTTTCATTCAGATTATACCTGAAAAAACAGGGGAGGTCTCAGCAATGAGAAACAGAAAAAAGGGGCTTACAGTTCTTCTCTCTACCTTGGTTGCATCCGCAATGATATTCAGTGCGTGCTCCGGCGGCGGATCCGGTGATGGAGGGACGAAGCCGGCTGACAATGGGTCCGGCACTGCGAATTCCTCTGGATTGAAGCCTTATGAAGTCGTGATGGTGTACCCTGATGGTACCCAGAGAGATCTGGCCAAAGTGCAGGAAGCCATGAACCAGCATCTCAAGGCAGCATACCCGCAGCTCAATATGACGGTGAAGCTGAATCCGATTGACTGGGGGGCTTGGGGAGACAAGACGAACCTGATGTTCGCCTCCAGTGAGAAGTTCGATACGCTCTTCACCGCAGCATGGCTCGGCTATGACAGTCAGGTGAACCGAGGAGCGCTGCTTCCGCTGGATGATCTGCTCAAGAAGCATGGCGAGGACATTGAGAAGGTGGAGAAGGATTTCCACAGCGGTGCCATGCGCAATGGCAAGCTGTACGGCATTCATACGCATCAGGAGCTCGGCGGCATGCAGGGAATCGTAGTACGCAAGGATCTGGCAGAGAAGTATAACATGGACCTCAATGCCCTGGCCAAGAGCAAGAAGCTTGAAGATCTCGAGCCGCTGCTCAAGACGATCAAGGAGAACGAGCCGGGTGTGACACCCATAGTTGGCGTCCCCCTTCCACTCGAAACTCTGTTTAAATCCGGCAAAATGGAAATGCCTGTTGAGCCGGTCGGCATTCAGCTCAGCAAGAAAGACTTCAAAGTAGTCACGATGTATGAAACCGATGAGTATATGGAGATGGCTCGCCTGACCCATAAGTGGTTCAACCTGGGCTACATCAATAAGGACGCTTCCACATCGATTCAAACCAATATCGACGGATGGGCCAGGCTGAAGACAAAGTCCGCCTTTGCGATCGCTGGGGCTGACATGGAAATTATCAAGGACAATGAGAATGCGTCCCTGATGCCTTCCCGCTCTAAGCAGGTAGGCATGGGTGTTATCCAAATTCCGCTGCATACGGATCCGCTCAGATCCAATAAACTGGCGGGAACCATGCAGGCGATCTCGAAGACATCCAAGGACCCGGAACGTGCCATGATGCTGATCAACCTCTTCTACAAGGATGCGAAGCTGCTGTCCCTCTTCAACTACGGTATCGAAGGTACTCATTATGTTCTCAAGGATGGACAAGTGGAGCTTCCAGAAGGAAAAACGACGGATAATGTAGGCTTCTATCATGATGTGCAGTGGCAGATCGGCAACCAAATGCTGAACTACACCCGTGTAGGAGAAGATCCGAAGAAATATGACAACTACGCAGAGTTCAACAAAAAAGTATCTGCCGATCCGTCTCCGATCCTTGGCTTCGTATTCAACTCCGAGCCGGTGAAGAGCGAATTGGTATCGATTGAAAATGTACGAAAGCAGTACGATCCAGGTATTAATTCCGGTACCCTGAACCCGGATGTAGAGGTTCCAAAGCTGATTGCCAAGCTGAAGGCAGCTGGTGTTGACAAGGTTGTGGCTGAAATGCAAAAGCAGCTCGATGAGTGGCGCCAGGCGAACGGGAAATAAAGTAAAGTCAGTACAGGGCTGCTCCCCAGGCAGCCCTGTACATTTGTAATGAGAGGAGAAGTGAATTCCAATGGGGAATCGTGCCTAAACATCGGAATCGTTACTTCAGCAGTGGGGCTGCCTTTAAGGGAGTCTCTCTTTTTTTCTTCATACAGGCTGAAAAGTGCACCTTTTTTGATGAGTTTATCTACCGCTTTCATGACGAGGGGATGCTAAGATACAACTACGGCAGTGCCGTTAGCGTAAAGGACGAGGAGGTGGTACGTTTTTTGTGTAAACGATTGCAGCTCGGCGTAGATATACTACCGCAAGTTTACTTCATTCCATGCAGGAGGGGAAATCATTGTTGAACCATTCATCCGGCAAGCGCTCCAAACAGAAGAGTCACCGTAAAATTTTTGGTATAACGGCAGCAGCCATTTCCATGAGTCTGCTCTTCGCCGCATCCGCTATGGCCAGAGACAGTGTGTTCACCCAAAAGGGAACTGGCCCACTGGCCTGGAGCACCTATGAGCATCAATTCGCCAACAATACATCTATGCCGGAGGACCGCTGGAAGCGGAATATCGACTGGCTCGCGGACAACTTCAAATCATACGGCTATGATACCGCCATTACGGACGGTTGGGTTGAAGGCGCTACCAAAGTCAATCCGAATGGATATATCCTCTCGCACAACGACAGCTGGACGCATGATTGGAAGTATTGGGGCGATTACTTGAAAGGGAAGGGGATGAAGCTGGGTGTGTATTATAACCCTCTCTGGGTCAGCCCCACGGTAGTTGGCAATTCCAGTTACAAGGTAGTCGGTACGGATATCCCGGTGGAGAGTCTGGTGCATGCCGATGACCGGTTCAATGGGGGGCAGCCTACATCCCTGTACTGGCTGGATGTAACGAAGCCGGGCGCTGAGCAGTACGTGAAGGGCTATGTGAACTATTTTAAAAACGCAGGGGCCAAAGTGCTGAGAGTCGATTTTCTCTCCTGGTATGAGGATGGCATCGACAAGGGGCGTCAGGTGGGCAAGGCTCACGGTAGAGCGAATTATGAGCTGGCACTCCAATGGATGGCCGAAGCTTGCGGAGATGAGATGGAGCTCAGTCTCGTGATGCCGCATCTGCATAACGATGGGGAGATTGAACTGAAGTATGGCGACTGGATTCGGGTGAATGAAGATGTGGGCCAAGGGGATTGGGGACGGTTCAGCGACATGGACAGGGGAACGCACTTTCCCTATTGGTCGCAGTACCATAATGCTTTTGACGGATTGATCTACTGGTCTAAGGTCGCCGGCAAAGGGAAGATGATCCTCGACGCGGATTTCCTGCGCATTCATAATATGTCCCGGGACGAGGAGAGGAAGTCCGCCGTGTCCGCAGTAGTACTCTCGGGTGCCCCGCTGCTTATCGCAGACCAATACGATACCATCGGCGGTTCGGCTTGGGTGTATCAAAATACGGAGCTGCTGGCGTTGAACAAACAGGGCTTCGCGGCCAAGCCTTTCAGTACCGATCCTACCAACCCGGAGAGTATGAAATGGAAAGGCAGACTGCCGGACGGAAGCTGGATTGTAGGCTTGTTCAACCGGGACAGCGACGCTGTTACCAAGAGTATTAATTTTGCAGCGGACCTCGGCATATCCGGAAATGCAACGGTGCGCGACCTGTGGACCCACAAGGAGCTGGGCAGCATGAATTCGTACAGTGTGAACCTCGGGGAGCATGATGTCAGAGTGCTGAAAATTACACCTGGCGGCACCGCTCCCGTATCCAAAGCTGTGCCAGGATTAATCGAGGCGGAGCAGTATGATGCGATGTCCGGCATCGAGGTGGAGAACTGCGGGGAAGGCGGACAAAACGTGGGCCACATCGATACGGGCGATTTCATGGAATATAAGGTCAATGTCAAGACAGCGGGAACCTACAAGCTCGAATCCCGGGTGGCCAGCATCAACGGCACTGGTAAATTCGACGTGCTGCTGGACAACAACGTGCTGACTACGGTAAGTGTACCCGAGACCGGCGGATGGCAGAGCTATGCGACGGTGTCCAACACGGTAACCCTGCCGGCCGGAGAGCATGCTGTACGGATCAAGGCGGTCAGTATGAACTTCAACCTGAACTGGATCAAGTTCTCAGAGGGAGGCATCACCCCAGACCCTGTGCTGACCTTCAGCAACCCCGGGTTTGAGAGCGGGAATATTACTGGCTGGCAGGAATGGCATCCAGAAGGCCAGTCCGCCAAGTACGGCGTCGATGGGAATGATGTGCACAGCGGGAACCGGAAGCTATGGTTCTGGAGTAATACAGCCTACCAGCAGAGGGTGCATCAGACGAAAACCGGATTACCTAATGGAACATATGCCGTCAGAGCTTGGATCAAGCAAAATACAGGGATCCCTGCCATCAGCCGGATGGAGGTGTCAGGCTACGGGGGCGAACCGGTTTATGTGGACGTCAAGCATGGGGCGGAGTATCAACTCTACACGGCAAACATAAATGTGACCAATGGGCAGCTCGATGTTGGTTTCTATATTAAAGGGGATCAAGGGGACGTGAACCTGCAGATCGATGACGTGGTATTGGTTAGGAACTAAGAGAATGCTGGCTGTACAGACAGCTGTACAGTAATTCGTTCAATCCGTTTGATTTTGTGCGTCAGATTGCTGAAACTTCATAGAAGAGCGCCTCCTTGATGGTGTTGGGTTTTGAACCCGTGGACAGCCCCATCATACCGAGGCGCTCTCCTTTTTTGCATAACAAAGGATCACAAATGTTCAATTAGTTGACGATATTAAAATAGATAGAGCTGAATAACCAGATAGGTAGAGGAGATGAAGTCATTATGAAGAAATATGCTTTACTGCTGCTTCCCGTGCTGCTGTCCGGTTGTTCGGCCGCATCCAACGAAGTCTTGCATGCCGTCAAGGAGCCTCAAGATAAAATAGTTCTTCGGGTGTTCGACCGAAAGGCAGAAGTTGCCGGGAAGATGAAGACTTTGGAAAGTCTCTATGAGAAGGAACACCCCGAGATTGACCTGCAGTTTGAAAATCTGGGTGGTGGAGTGGATTATGACGAAGAACTCTACTCCAAATTCGCATTGAATGACGGACCGGATATTTTCTCCGTTGAAGGCTATGGTAACTTTCAAGCATGGAATGATGTGGCGCTTGATATTACGGATAAAGAATGGATAAAAAATGCGATAAGTGGAGTTACCGAGGGTGTATCCAAAGATGGCCGCGTATATGGTACGCCTATCGCTCTAGAGGCCTACGGATTTCTGTATAATAAGGAATTGTTCAAACAGGCCGGGATCGAAAAGCTGCCGACTACACAAAAGGAACTAGAAGCCGCCGCAGAGCAGCTGCAGAGCAAAGGTATTACTCCGTTCTCGAACGGTTATGCGGAGTGGTGGGTAATCGGACTGCATACATTTAATGCGGCACTGGCGAGTCAACCGAATCCAAGTGAGTTCATAGAAAAGGCGAGAAAAGGCGAGATTGATTTCACACAGGATAAGGTCATGTTGGGCTGGGCTGACCTGCTCAGCCTGACAATGAAGTATAGCAAAAATGCACTTACAACGGATTATAACTCACAGGTAACCAATTTTGCCGAAGGCAAGACAGCCATGATGCAGCAGGGGAACTGGACGCAGCTGAATATTTCTCAAATCAACCCCAACCTGCAGGTGGGCGTACTGCCAATGCCGGTAGATAACGAGAACCGGGACTATATCTTTACGGGTGTTCCGAATTATTGGTTGATCAACAAGGAATCCAAACACAAAGAGGAAGCAGAGAAACTTATAAACTGGTTGCTGTCTTCTGAAGTAGGCAAAGATTTCCTCGTCAAGGAGCTCAAGTATATCCCGGCTTTCAAAAATATTGCTTACAAAACGGAAGATTTGGGTTCAATTGCTTCCTCAGTTCAGGACTATGCGAAGGACGGAAAAACGAGAGGGTGGTATTGGCAGCTTCTCCCTGACGGAGCGACAGCCGAGATTACCAAGTCTGCACAGCAGTTTATGTTAGGCAAGATCAGCAAAGAGCAGATGCTCTCCGAAATCCAGAAGACGATTGTAAATAAAAGTGTAAAGAGGTGATTTGCAGTGTCAAAATTTCAATCGTTCAAACCGACTTCCATTGTCCCGCGTTCGATTAAACAATCTTTAACGTACTGGTTCATGGGTATCGTAATCGTTCCGTTGGTGCTCGTAACCGGAACATCCTATACGCTCTCTCAAAGTATTATTGAAGATAAAGTGGGAAATTATTCAGAGCAGCTAATTGATCAGGTAGGGAAAAATACGGATGTGGAGAATCAACTGGTTGAAGACACCATGATGGCGCTGCTTAAAAACAAAACCATTATTAACAGCTTGGACCGTCCGGAAAACGACACGGAAAAAGAGTTAAAACGGACGACAGATATAAAGAACACGCTGCTGTCCGCTGTGCTCTCCAGCGATACCATCCAATCCATTCGAGTTTATGGTAAAAATGGCGACTATTTCTTTTCCGGGCGTGGGCAGGATAACCCCGCCGTATCACTTGCCAAAGGAACATTTACAAGCAGTGAATGGTTCAAGAAGGCACTGGAGAGCAAAGGAGAAGCCATCTGGAGCACTGGAGTGGACGGGAATTTCGACAAGGTATATGTTACTCGTAAAGTCACCTATTCCAGCAGCCGCAATACCGCAGGTGTAATGGTTGTAGAAATGAGCGTAGATAAATATTTGGAAGTCACCAAAGGTGTCGATATAGGGGATCAAGGGAATGTGTATCTGCTAAATCCGGCAGGTCAGTACGTGGTCCATAATCATGGAGATGCTGTGGGGAAGTCCGCTGATAATGCTTTCTCTCTTGAACAGATGATGAATAATGACAGTGGGCTGCTAAGGAGCGGCGACATGATGATCAGCTTCATGACCCTGAACAATGGCTGGAAGCTGGCTTCGGAGGTAAGCCTCGATTATTTACTGAAGGATATGGGAATCCTGCGGAATGCCTCGATTATCATAGGCCTCGTGCTCCTTGCCCTTTCTCTGGGACTGGCGCTGTATGTCACCAAATCACTGATTTCTAGACCTATCGAGCTTCTGATTTCTCATATGAATGGCGTTCGTAATGGTGATTTTATGCGAATTCCTGACGGTAAGGTGAAGCAGGAGATCGCTGAACTCAATGCAGGTTTTAATAGCATGGTTAGCACAATCGATCAGCTCATTCGCGACTCGGAGGATGTGTCATCTTCCGTACTGCACAATTCCAATGAAATCAATGAGTTGATCACCGCATCGGCAGAAAGCAGCAATCAA
The DNA here is from genome assembly GCF_027533645.1 of Paenibacillus caseinilyticus. Classification (GTDB taxonomy): domain Bacteria; phylum Bacillota; class Bacilli; order Paenibacillales; family NBRC-103111; genus Paenibacillus_G; species Paenibacillus_G caseinilyticus. Next base: position 545,530 of record NZ_JAQAGY010000001.1, on the reverse strand, counting down.
ATCAGCGATACCGTTAGTGAGCTGGCTGTAGGTACGAGCCGTCAAGCAGAGGATGCCGGCAGCATGAACAGCTCCATGAAGCTCCTGGTTGAACAGTTGAATGAGATCAAGGACAAGCTCAGAGACGTTAGCGAGATCTCGACAGGCATTCAAAGCTTCTGTAACGAGAAGTTTGCCTCCATCGGTGCGCTCAAAGAGCAGAATAACATGTCTCTGGAGATGACCAAAAAAATAAGCATGGACGCGCATTCAGTGGATGAAAAGGTCAAGAATATCACACAATTCGTTGAGATCATCTCTGAAATTAGTGCCCAGACCAACCTGCTGGCGCTGAATGCGGCGATTGAGGCAGCACGCGCAGGGGAGAGCGGCCGTGGCTTTGCGGTCGTGGCCAATGAAGTCAAAAAGCTCGCTGAAATGACCAATCAATCGACCAAGAAGATTCATGAGATGGCTGCTTCCATTGACGTGCAGACGGCCAGCATGATCGATAATGTCAATCAGGGACAGAGCATTTTTGAGAAGCAGGAATTCTATGTCAATGAAACGGAGAATGTGTTCATCCATATTATTGGATCTCTGGATAAGACCATTTCCGAGTTCGAGTCCTTGGGCAAGAAGATCGAGGACAATAATAAGCAGACAGCTCAAACCGAAGATGCTATTGAGAGCGTAATGGCCATTACCCAGCAAACGGCTGCTGCAATTGAGGAGATTTCCGCCATTGTGGAGGAACAGACCATAATGATGAATCACATCATGAAGGGCTCGGAGCAGCTCAACGGCAAAGCGCAAGCAATGAATGAATCGATTCAAAACTTTAAAAAGCAGAGTTAAGGATTGGAGAGCCAGGGATTTGATCCTTGGCTCTTTTGTCGCTAGATCTGATGGCTCACCCGTGGAGGATTACTTGAATAAAAAGGGGGCCATAGAGCCTGCTCTCCGTTAACCTGGCGCAGCAGGCTGCTCCGGTCCTACTGACCCTTGAGCCTTACGCCGGTAACGGTACAGCAGATAATCGATCCCGATTCGGCCTGCATGCTGGCCCGCATAAATCAGGATGAAGGAGCATAGCAGCATCTGGGGAATCGTACTGATGGAACCGGACAAGAAGAAGGAAAAGTTCATAAGTGCTCCCATCCATGCCGCAAATACGGTGAAAATGCCGAGGAGCAGCGCGAGGCCGACCAGAAATTCTCCCCATGGAATCAGTACATTAATGACCTTGATATTAGGGAGAGCCACGGCTTCGATAAAGCTGCCCCACCAGCCTTGCACAGTCGGTTTGGCGCCAGTGGAGTTGGCAATAGCATTTTTTAAGAAGCTTGAAGCATCGAAGGCCTTGGAACCGGTTATTTTTCCCCAACCGGAGGTCAACCATTTCCATCCCAAATAAAATCGGATTAGTGTCAGCAGTATGGCAACTGTTGTACTTCGTTTGATAAACCGCTCGAACGTGTTCAAATGAATGCCAGCTCCTTTACATATTTGGTTTACACGGTAAAACCGTTCCCTGGCTGCCCCATCCATACATAGATCGCCATCAGACTGAACAGGAGTATACAGAAATTGACGATGACGAACATGCTGCGCATTCCTGGTGTTTGGTGGAAAAGGTACAGTGTACTGGACTTCTCTCTGCCTTCAATCAGAAAAATAAGAAAAATGGTGTGCATGACCGTATGGCCGACAACCTCTGTAAATCCGAAAACCGTCGAGGTGGACAGGAAGATTCCGCTCACTATCAGTGCTGTAAAGCGGTTCATCAGTCCAACGATAAAAGCCCAAGCCAACCCCAGCTCAACAAAAGCAGAGATCAGTACAAAATCCTCGACGGTAAAGCCGATCGTCGGCAGTCCATATTCGTGCATCAGCGAACAGGCGAGGGAGGCCATGGTCATTTTCTCCATGGAGAGCCAGGCAAGGGACATTCCAGTGCATGAATACAGCACAGGAACAGCCGTATGCTTCCAGCTGCTGTTCGCAGCGAACAAATAGTAGATCACTCCGGCATAGTACATGTAATCCAGAGAGTAGAACAACCCATAACGAGAGAGCGCATGCAGACACAGGATCGAGAGCGCAGCTCCGCTCACAGGCAGCAGCCTTCGATGCAGCAGGCCGGCTATGGCTGTGCCCAACAGGGCATAGACCCAGCCCGTATCAGACTCAAAGGTAGGCACAAGGTAAGCACCCGTGCTCAACTGCAGCAGCAGGCCGATTCCCAGTCCTAAACGGAATATCGTCAGCTGATAGCCTCTCAGAGCGTTCAAGATCCGGTGAACCCTATGAACCATCGACACTTGCTCCAGCTGTTCATTGAAGATAGAGATGAACAGCAGGACCAGAAGGGTAATGCCCAACCAGAATAAAAAGGTGGACGTAATCACCTCGGATATCGGCTGTGGATGTAGATCGTGAACTTCCGTGAACCATTTCACATGCGTGTACATGCCCTCCCATTTCATAAACTGAGTATTCATTTTGGACGCAGCACCTTCTTTGCTTCTTATAGATGTGAAGCTGTTGAACGAACAGGCCTCCCCCAAATGTTACCATCCTACCCGAATCTTGTCGGTGTACTAAACTCTCAATAAAAGTGGACATTTTTACCTGTTTGGATCCGATTCCTTATGTAAAAATGTCCACTTTTTTAGCGCAAATCATCCACCCAAATTATGGAACTTCAGTGGTAATATGTTTTCGAGGAGGTGGTAGCACATACACGAATAGGCCTAATTCTTCGTTATTCTTGGATTCATGCATTAAACAACTGAAGACCGACACATCAACAAATTCAATACATTAGGAGGCGTACAATAATGTCCGTTAGACAATTAACTCATGCCCCCCTCGCAGAGGGAAAAAGAAGAATTCCTATGATGAACAAACTGCTGATCGGCGCAGGAATCATGTTCCTGTCGGCAGCCGGTTCGCTCCTGGCAGCCGACGGTGCTTCGGCTCATGGCTATGTTGAGGGCTCCCGTGGAGATCTGTGCGTGAAGGGAATCAATCTGAACTGCGCAAATGCCATCCCGGCCGATACGGAGCATCCAGGAACGTTCCCTCAGTCCGGCGCACCTGACGGGAAGTTCGGAAGTGCAGGTCGTCCGTACGAAGTGCTTGACGAGCAGACAAGCACGCGCTGGTACAAGCACGGCATGTCGTCTGGATTCCATGAGTTCAAATGGACCATTCCTGCACAGCATATCTCGGACAACTATAAGTACTACATCACGAAGCCAGGATGGAACCCTAATCAGCCGCTCACTCGGGACTCCTTCGACCTTACTCCTTTCTGCTCGGTAGATGATAAGGGGAAATCACCAGGCAATCCTACCCATGGCTGCACGATCCCGGCGCGTACAGGATACCATGTCATCCTTGCCCTGTGGCAGGTTGACTACACAGGCAACACCTTCTACTCTCTGATTGACGGTAACTTTGACGGTCAAACAACGCCAGGAACCGGAGGCGGTACAACCGATCCGGGCACAGGCGGCACAACAGACCCGAGTACGGGGACTGCTGCAGCTTGGAGTTTAACCAAGGTATATAACTACGGGGATCTCGTCTCTTATAACGGCAGCACGTGGAAAGCCAAATGGTATACGCAAGGTCAAGCACCTGGAACTACAGGACAATACGGGGTATGGGAAAAGCAGTAACACAAAGGTTCAAGTAACAGAAAGACCCAAATAAAAGCCCTTTATTCGCAAATGGATGCGAATAAGGGCTTTTTATCATGAGTATAGGAGGACTCAAGTATGCTGAATGTATTAATTTACACTTCATACCGCGTCAGAAAATGCCGATTATATATAAAATCCTTATCTGTTTAATAACAGTTTGGCAATGTGCTGCCAATGATCACTGCGCTGGATGCCAGAGTCAGAGGCTGCCGCAGCAAGAGGAGGTCATCTTATCAAATCCAAACCACAATACTTAACCGATGCCCCAAAGGGACGGATGAAGAGCCTATTACGGCCGCTGCTCATCCTTTCGGTCATCTGCCAGTCAGTTCTATCCCCAGCCACTTCCGTAGTCCATGCTGTTGACCCGCCGCCGACTCTAAGCATAGATGAGGATAGCCGAAGTTACAAAAATCAGACGCCTCTTGCCCCTGCACCCGATCTTATCTTGAGTGGAAGCGCTAATCTTACGGGGGCCAATGTAGTCATTGATCAAGGATATCATAACGGGGAAGATCAGTTGATCTACTCGACGATTCATGGGATTACGGGGGTATTTGACAGCACACAGGGTGTGCTTAAACTGACAGGAAGTGCCACCATCTCTCAATACCAGGAGGCATTGAGATCTGTTAAGTATAACAATACTTCTTCCTCTCCGAGTTCGGAGAACCGGGTCCTTACCTATACGCTCGGTGATGCCCGGCGGCTCAAGGACAGCAACGGAGTCTATCATTATTACGAATTGGTTCAAGGTGCTCCGAAAACGTGGAATCAATCCAGATTGGATGCCGCTGCACGCACCTATTTTGGCATGACCGGGTATTTGACCGCCATTACTTCGCAGGCAGAGAATGACTTTATCTCTGCCAAAGTGACCAGCGGCGGCTGGATCGGCGCAACCGACGCTTTGAGCGAAGGGAATTGGATCTGGGCAGCGGGGCCGGAAACGGGAATACAGTTTTGGCAGGGCGGGGCGAATGGAACCACCGTCAATGGCGGCTATGAAAACTGGTATACCAATGAACCCAGCAATAATGACACCTATGGAAATGCGGAGCATTTTGCGTATTTGTATGGGAACAATAGTTTCGCGGCTTACTGGAACGACTATTCTGCTTCTTTGACGAAAAATGAATACATTGTAGAGTACGGCGGCATGTCGGGTGATCCAGTGCTGTCGATTTCCGATGGGGTAACACTCGTACTGGATAATACGCCACCTGCAGGAATTGCCATATCTGCGGATACGACAGCTCCAACGAAAGGTAATGTAACGGTAACCGTTAGCTTCCCGGTAGACGCGGTTGTTCGGGAATACCGCGTAGACGGGGGGCCTTGGACAGTCTATACGAATCCGGTGGAATTTACCAATAATGGAACCTTGGATGCAAGAGGGTCGGATGCCCTGGGCAACCAGTCCAACATTGTCTCCTACGCGGTGACGAACATTGATAAGAATCCCCCAGCGAACGCCAGTTTTACAGCGAATATAACAGCTCCTACGAGCAGCAGTGTCACAGTGACCGTGAATTACCCGGGGGACGGTGTGGTTCGTGAAATCAGTATCAATGGTGGAGCATGGGAAGCCTATGCCGGTCCCGTCGTGTTTGCAGCGAACGGAACGCTGGATGCCCGGAGTACGGATGCAGCCGGCAATATGTCGGGAGTCACGAGTTTTGCGGTGACGAATATTGACGGAGACGCCCCAGCCGGAATCAGTATCTCGGCTGATGTAACGGCACCAACGAACGGCAATGTGACGGTGACAGTGAGCTTTCCGGCAGACGCCGTAGTCCAGGAATATCGCATGAATGGCGGCGCCTGGCTGCCATACTCCGGGCCGGTGGTCTTTGGCAGCAACGGGATGCTGGAGGCCAGAGGTGCCGACGCCTTGAACAACCAGTCTGCCATCGAGTCCTATGCGGTGACGAACATTGACAAGACGGCACCTGCAGACGCAGGATTTACGGCGAGTAAAGCAGCACCCACGAACACGAGTGTCACGGTTACGGTCAATTATCCGGCCAATGGAATCATCCGGGAAATTAGTGTAAATGGAGGCCCTTGGAGTGCCTATACCGGCCCAGTCATACTTAACGACAATGGTACGCTGGATGCCCGGAGTACGGATACCGCTGGCAATATGTCTGGAGTTTCAAATTATGAAGTGACCAATATCGACAAAACTGCTCCTGTCGGCATCGCCATCTCGGCCGATACAATAGATCCAACCAATGGTGATGTCACGGTTACGATCAATTACCCGGTTGATGCTGCTGTACAGGAGTACCGCATAGATGGCGGTGCTTGGACGCTCTATACAGGGCCGATCATATTTAACACCAATGGAACACTGGAGGCTAGAGGGGCTGATGCTTTGGGCAACCAATCCGCACCCGTTTCTTATGCTGTTACGAACATTGACCGTACAGCCCCTGGAGACGCCGGATTTATGGCCGACATTACGGCTCCCACAAGCAGCAGCGTCTCTGTGACAGTGAGCTACCCGTTAGATGCAGATGTTAAGGAGATACGTATCAATGGCGGGCTATGGGAACCGTATACCGGTCCGGTCGTTTTTACGGCTAACGGGACTCTGGAAGCCCGGAGTGCGGAGGCCGCGGGTAATATGTCAGAAGTCACGAGCTACCAGGTGACCAATATCGATGTGGATGCTCCAGCGGGAATTATTTTCTCGGCGAATACCACACTCCCGACGAACGAGAATGTCACAGTTGCCATTAACTTCCCAGCCGATGCCGTAGTACAAGAATATCGCGTAAACGGAGGCCCTTGGACGCCTTACACGAATGAGGTGGAGTTCACCAGTAACGGGACGCTCGAGGCGAGAGGGGAAGACGCTTTGGGCAACGAGTCTACCATCAGTCCTACGCGGTAACGAACATTGACAAAACCTCTCCGGCAGACGCCACTATTACGGCCGACACGACCGATCCAACGAGCGGCAGTGTTACGGTGATGGTGAGCTACCCCGTAGATGCAGCTGTCCAGGAAATACGTATTAATGGTGGCCCCTGGGAACCGTACAACGGACCGGTGGTCTTCGGAGAGAATGGAACATTGGAGGCCAGAAGCACGGATACTGCCGGCAATATATCGGACATTACTAGCTACCAAGTTACGAATATTGACGGGGATGCTCCAACCGGAATTACCATTTCAGCCGACACTGACGAACCGACGAATGGTCCTGTTACTGTGACTATCAGCTTTCCAGCTGATGCTGTGGTACAGGAATACCGCATAGACGACGGCCCCTGGATTCCTTACACAGGTCCGGTGGAACTCAGCGGGAACGGAACACTGGAGGCGAGAGGGACGGACGCGCTAGGCAATCAGTCCCCCACTGAGTCCTATACGGTGTCGAACATCGATCAGACGCCTCCGGCAGACGCCACGTTTACGGCGGACAATACAGCACCAACGAGCAGTAGTGTCACGGTAACGGTGAACTACCCAGCGGATGGGGCCATCCGGGAGATCCGGGTTAACGGCGGAGCATGGGCAGCATACACCGGCCCGGTGGTTTTCGCTGCGAATGGTACGCTGGATGCCCGGAGCATGGATACCGCGGGCAATATGTCGGGAATCGCCAGCTACCAAGTGACGAACATTCGAAGTACGGGTGGCGGCGGTGGTAGCGGCGGCATGGGGACTAGTGCAGGCGGCATCATAGGAAATGCATGCAAGATCACACGGGTTCTCAATCGCATCGTAATCGACGGATGCCTGGATGAGGCGAATCAAACCATCGAGGCCCGTCTTGGTCCATCGATATTGGACAGTTCCCTGGATGAACTGCTGAACAGCGGTGATAAAGAAATCATTTTTGATGTAGTTTTGCCAGCCAGGATATATCTTATCCACATCCCACAATCCTTGGTCCGCAACTATCAGGCCAGGAACATTCAGTTCATTTTCGAGTATGTGGATCAGACCTATGAGATGCCCTCTGGAAGCACTCCATTTGAACAGGTCTCGGTATCCACAGCTTCTAGTGAAGCATCTGTAACCTACCAGGTCAACAGTTTGACGGGCCCATCGGAGCGAGAGTTGTCCGCGCTGGAATCGGCCCAAGGATTTCATATTCGCGATAACTTCTATCAATTCACGGTCTATACCATGAGCGGCGGGAAAAAGATCATACCTTCCATTCAAAAAGGGCAGTTTATTACTCGCAAGCTCTATCCGGCATCCCGGGACATAGAAAAGGTTACAGGTCTGGTCTACAAGTCCGATGGAAGTGTAAACTACGCCCCCTACAGACGCAGCCTGAAAGAGAATGAGATGGAACTGCTCCTGCTGAGGAATGGAGGAATCTATGGGGTAGCGGAGTATGTCAAAGGATTTCTGGACAGTAAGGGACACTGGGGGCAGCAGTCGGTGGAACGTTTGGCGTCCAAAATGATTGTCTTCGGTAGAAACGATAAGGACTTTATTCCTGATGATCAGGTCACCCGGGCTGAATTTGCCGCGCTGCTGCTGCGGACGTTGGACCTGCCGCTGGATGCAGAGGAACCGCCTTATTTCCAGGATGTGAATTCCTCGCATTGGTATTATGAGGTGGTGCAAAGCGCTAAGCTTCATGGCATCATCGAAGGCTATGATGATCACACGTTTGCTCCAGGGAAGCCTATTAATCGGGAAGAGATGACGGCCATGATGGTTCGGCTCCTCAACCGGGAGTTCCCATACCTGGACCTCGGATCACTTCCTTCTGCGCAGGATGAGCAATCCCTCTATAAATTTACTGATTATGTTGAGATCAGTGCTTTCTTTAGGGAGCAAGCTCGGATGATGGCCAACATCGGCTTAATTGAAGGATACCCAGACCATTCTTTTAAACCGAAAGGTAATGCAACACGCGCAGAATCGGTGGTAATTATCCAGCGTTTTCTGGAGTTTGTTGAATTTATCCGGTGATTTACCCCCGCAATGTGGAAAGAGAATATAACAAACCAGGCCATCCCATTCCATATGGGGTGGCCTTTCGATGTATCATCATGGACAGGTGGACCAGTAAACTGCCAGATGCCTTCGAATACAGAGACTCCTCCAATTGACAATATGGGAAACCATGGTATAAAATTTATTTATTCCGACTGTTCGGTATAAATAAAAATGAGTCAGGTGAAATCAATCGTGCCCAAAGTAGGAATGGAACCGAGGCGGCGAGCCGAAGTCATCAATGCCGCGTTAACGTGCATCAGCCTTCATGGGATAGATGGCATGACGCTGGATAAGGTTGCCGAGTATGCAGGCTGCTCCAAGGGAGTCGTCACTTATTATTACAAGAACAAGGATCATCTGACGGTCGAAGCCTTGAAGTCGTTCATGGCTTATTATGGCCAGAGGATAGAATCTGAATTGGATGCCACCATGACAGCACCGGAGATGCTGGACGTCACGCTAAGGCATATCCTGCCGCCATCCCGTGATGACTCGGGGAAGAAGATCAATGTTTCGCCGCTGGATGGCGTTCAGAACATGTTCATCCCCTATGAAGATCAAGGCAGGCTCTTCCTGCAGTTTTTCTCTAGGGCCGCGCTGGACCGCAATCTGCAGGAGGTCATATCGGAGAGCTATCGGGCCGATCTTCAAGGCATAGCCAAGATTTTTGATTACGGGAACAGGATGGGACAACTGTCTGTAGAGGATGCCCATAGCGCGGCATATGGGCTGCTGGCGATGGTGGTAGGCCTGGGCTTCTTCCGGGTTGCGAACATTCCGCCGGCGAAGGATAAAGATAACCGGTACATTGGTGAGGATTATGTCAGCAAGTACATGAGTAGTTAAGTTTATACAAAATGCTTACTTAGGAGGATCGGTATGAATATAGCGAAGGTTGAAGCGGGTGGAGTAAATATCGCAGTCGTGAGCGCCAGCGGGGTGGTTATAGAGGATGTGCAGTCGGCCTTGGATCTTATGGCGACCGTACGATATGAAGCGGACTCCGATCGGATCGTGATTCACAAATCCCTGTTGAGCGAAAGCTTCTTCGATCTGAAAACACGCCTGGCAGGCGACATTCTTCAGAAATACATTAATTATCACGTGAAGATTGCGATTGTTGGGGATTTTTCTGTATATTCCAGCGGAAGTTTGAAGGATTTCATCTATGAATGCAACCGCGGCAGCGATATCTTCTTCCTGCCGACCGAAGAGCAGGCGATTGAAAAGTTAAGCAGGTTGAAGTAGATGGGACATGGGAAGGCAGTGTCCAAGGCACAGCGCAGTGATGGGCCCTATGCCATGGTGAACATTCCGGCAGGTGAGGTTCCATTAAGGGACGACCGGATCCAGAGGACATGGACGGTCCCGGTGAACTCCTTTTGGCTTGCACCCGTTCCTGTAACAAGGGAGTTATACTGCTCGGTCATGTCCATGACCGCCGGAACTCCCGGCGAGCCTCAGGTTCCGGTCACGGAAGTCTCATGGCATGAGGCGGTCTCCTTCTGCAATAGGCTGTCTCAGCGTTCGGGTCTGCAGGAATGCTATTTGGTAAGTCAGGATGGCGAGAGCGTTGCTTGGAACCGGGACGCGGATGGCTACCGTCTACCTACGGAAGCGGAATGGCAGTATGCCTGTAAAGCCGGAACGGGCGGATACCGGTATGGCGAGCTCGATGAGATCGCATGGTATCAGGAGAACGCTGGGGGCAGGGCACATGAGGTAGGCCTCAAGCGGCCGAATGCGTGGGGGCTCTACGATATGCTGGGCAATGTCTGGGAGTGGTGCTGGGATCTGTACGATGTGCAAGTGTACGGCTCTTACCGGGTTTTCCGCGGCGGCAGCTGGGCCGAAGAAGCCAGGGGCTGCGGGGCGACGTGCCGCCGCCGCAGTCATCCAACATTTCGCATCGATGATCTCGGCTTTCGTCTCGCCAGGTCGTTGTAAGGCGGATCGCGTCGGTTATTTTTGGGGGGGCAGGGGAGTTTTTGTGTGACCGGTCAAAATACCGCTAAATATAAAAGATAACAACGAACCGGCAAAGCAAATGGCCGCAAATATGCCCACGGCGGAAAAACCGTTAAAGGTCGCGTACATCAGTCCTGCGATCCAAGAGCCAAGCGTTGTAGCAGCGTACATCATCGAATTGGCCAAGCTGGAGATCGTGCCTCGGATGGTCGGATCCAATGAATTCAGCAGCCCCAATAGGAGTGGAAAAGCGATTCCCATGTTAACGAAGATGAAAAAGTAAACACTTTCGAAAGCCGCAAGGGATGGCATGTGAGGCACAACCATAAAACAGGCGATAGAGACAAGAAAGCCCGCAACCAGCGTATTGAAACGGTTTATGGTGTTGATCACATAGGCACCGCCGAAGCTCCCCACGATATTCCCGAGACCAAGAAAAAACATCACGTACCCCGCTTCATCAATGGAGAGGTGAAAGCGATCCGTCACCCATTTTCCGATGAAAGAAAAAGCCGCAAAGAATCCACATTGAAATAAGAAATGAGCGAGGAAGGCCCTTCTCGCCACTCGACTCTTCAAAAGCGGGAGGTATCTGCTGAAAATCGGAGTCTTGGGTTGCGGGCCTTCTTGATTCGCTTTCATTTCGGGTAAAGCATAGAAGATGAACACCGCTACCAACAATGCGAAGGTTCCGATTGTAAAAAATGGATAAGACCAATGGGTTGAGGCAAGATAACTTCCTATTGGGATGCCGAACGCTTGGGAAGCAGCCAAGCCTGCCATGACGATTCCTGATACTTTGGCGATTCTGGGCGCTGGAAACAGTGCGGGGATCGATGCCCAGACTTGAGGCGCCGTGAAGGCCGCGCTGACTCCTGCTAAAAAACGGAAGAGGAACATCGACCAGAAACCTGTGGCAAAGCCGCATAGCATCGTGGAGAGGGAGAAGCAGACCATGCCGGAAAGCATGACCTTTTTGCGGTCCCAACCATCGGAAAGCGGTCCGGCAATCAGCGCAAACAGGGCATAACCTAAAGCATAGGCTCCAACCATCCAACCGGCATGTTCGGTCGGGATCTGAAACAAAGATTGAAGCGTGGGGAGGAGCGGAGAAATCAAAAACGTATCCGTGCCGATCACAAACATGACGAGGAAGAATAAGGACGTTAATCGAAACATGGAATTCACCCTTTCAATTAGTTTTGAAGTTCAAAAACAATTGAACTAATGAACAAAAAAAGAGATTTCCTTCTACAGCGTATCCAGAAATCCAGGTAAGTAAGTTTGAAAAGTCTCTACATCGATACAGGTATACTTCGCTTGGGCTTCTTTTCGTACCTTGATTAATTTCGCCTCCTTTAAAGCACGCAAGTGATACGAAGTATTCGATTTCGTCGTATCGCGAATGTCCCCTATTTCTCCACAATTCATCTCCTTCTTGCTGGTGTACAGACCTCGTATGATGTCTAATCTGGTTTCATCCGCTAATGCCTTAAATATTTTGACTCGCAGTTCATCAGGGGTTGTTTTTTGAGTAGTCATACAACTATTGTACTAAGATTTCGCCACAAATCAAGTCTTTGGCAAAAACCCACCCGATTCCCCGATGTAGAAGCAAAGCAATCCGGAAGAAACGGCGGCTCCCTTGTTGTGCTACGATGGAGGCAGGATTGGTAACATCTATCTTATCGTGAAGGAGACCTGCCCTTATGGCCAAAGAATTTTGGATTAATCTGCCGGTAAAAGATTTGGCGAAGTCGAAGGCATTCTTCAGTGCGCTTGGATTTGCATTTCATCCGCGGCACCTCGATAGTGAACACATGGCGGGGTTAGTCGTAGGCGACAAAGGCGTTCTGGTGATGCTGTTCCCCGAGTCCACGTTCAAAGCATTCACGAAAAGTGAAGTAGCAGATCCCTCTCAAGCGGCAGAGGTCTTGTTCTCGATTGACGCAAGCAGTAAAGCGCAGGTAGAGGAGATCGTAAATAAGGCAGTGCAGGCAGGCGGAACGGTGTACAGCATGCCTCAAGGCCAAGGAGGAATGTACGGCGCCTGTTTCGCTGATGTGGATGGTCATCGGTGGAATGTGCTGTATATGCAGCCGGACCTGGATGCCCAGTGAGTGACACAGGATCCATGGAGGCCGCGTGAAGCTTGGGGGCAGCCGAGAGCCCCCCTACCTGAGCACCTCGCATCGGAGACCATAACAGCCCCTGGGATATGACTAAGCGTGCGGTCATGTCCCAGGGGCTGTTATCTTATTCTCCCTTATGGCACTGGATGGCCACATGGATCCGGGCCCCCGCAGAAGGATTGGATTGCCGCCGGAGAAGAAAGCGCTATAATGAATAATAAACAACCGGTCCAGCCCCGTGCCGATCCGCTTGGAGGTACATCATGAAATCAGGGCTTCGTTCCCTCATTGACCACATCCGCTTCCGGAAGCTCCGAAGAAGGTTCCTTGCCGCTATGCTGCTGGTCTCGCTGCCTCCCTTGTTCATTCTCGGCTATCTTTCCTTCAACAGTGCAAAGGATGCGCTGATGGAAACGAATACACAGACGATCGTGGAGCACCTGGAAACCTCCAGCGAGGTGGCCGATCTGCTGTTCCGCAATATTGTGAACTTGAACCGCGCCATTGTTGTGAACGACGAGATCCGCCAGGAGCTGATCGAAAGCGGGACGCGGCCGAACTATGAGCAGACGGATATGAAGGAATCCAGCGCCAACCGTCTGCAGAAGGTGATCAGCCACAATCTGTTCGACACGAGGTTCGTCAGCTCGATCTGTCTCATGAATATGGACTTTAAGATCTTCTGTTCGGGACGTTCGGATGATGCCGGAATCTATGAGCAGGGGGGCAAGCCCGAGTTGATCCGGCAATCCCCTTGGTTCCGGAGTGCGGAGCGCGCGCAGGGGGGAGTCGTCTTCCTCGGATACGATGTGTTCGGGGAAGCGAAGAATACGTTCTCCACCGTGAAGCTCTTCCGTGATGCCCAGAGTCCGAGCGGCGAGCCGATCGGCTATCTGATCGTGAACGTGTCGAATTCCATCTTCGGCAAGGTCTTCAATGCGACCAACGAATTCGGCGGGTTCATGGCGCTGGCTCCCGCGCAGGATCAAGTCCATGCGGTCTTCAATAATGCGCTTCCTCCGGGCGAGTTCCCCCCTTTACCGGATATGAACGCGGCGCTGGGCGTTCTGAAGGAGAATGGATATCTCGTTTCCCGGTATGAGAACCAGACGACGAGCTGGACCTTCCTTCACCTCATCCGGACGGAGGAGCTTCTCCGGAAGTCCGACCGGATCGGCCTGTATACGACGCTGATCGCCAGTTGTATGGCTCTCATTGCCATTATCATGTCGATCCTGATCTCCGGCAGCATTACCCGGCCGCTGCTTCAGATCAAGAAGATGATGCTGGAGTGGACTATCGGCACACGCAGCTGCTTGGCGGAGACTTTTGACAATGACGAGGTGGGGGCGATCGGGGAGACGTTCAAGCGGGTGGCCTCGGAGAACAAGGAGCTCGCCGAACGCATCGTGCAGTCCGAACTGAAAGAGAGGGAAGCCGAGCTGAGAGCGCTCCAGGCACAGATCAAGCCCCATTTTCTTTATAACACGCTCGACTCCATCTATTGGATGGCCGTCCTCCAGAAGAATCACGACATCGCCCAGATGGCGGTGTCTCTGTCCGAGAGCTTCAAGCTCAGCTTGAACAAGGGCCAGGAGATGATTCCGGTATACAAAGAACTGAAGCATATCGAACATTATATGACGATTCAGAACCTGAGATATGCTAACCGCTTTCATTATACGGTAGAAGTGGATCGTTCGGTGATGGGGATGGAGGTCATGAAGCTGCTTCTTCAGCCGCTGGTGGAGAATGCGATCTATCACGGGCTGGAGCCCAAGCTGGGAGAGGGAGGCATCCGGCTGACGGGTATCCAAGACGGGGACTATCTGCTGTTCACCGTAGAGGATGACGGGGTGGGCATGGCGGATATCGGAGTGACCGAGCAGGGCTACGGCCTGCGCAATGTCAGGGAGCGGCTGCAGCTGTCGTACGGCCCGAGCAGCTCGTTAACCGTCCTCAGTAAGGTGAATGAAGGGACCCGTATCGAGATTCGTTTTAGACCAAGTCAGACTCGTTTTAAACCAGGCCATTAGTCAGATTGAGCCATAGATTGGGACTAGAACTGTCGCAGACCAGATAGGGGGAGCTTCCGTGTTGAAAGCGGCCGTATTTGATGATGAATATATCGTACTTCAAGGCCTTCAGGCGATGATCGATTGGACGGGCCTCGGCATCGAGCTGGCCGGTACCGCAAGCGACGGGCTGGCCGCGCTGTCTCTCTTCAGGGAACAACGGCCCCATCTGATCTTCACGGATATCCGCATGCCGGGGATGGACGGTCTGCAGCTGATCGAGGCCGTCATGCGGGAAGCGCCTGAGACGTACTGCATCGTATTCAGCGGCTTCAACGAATTCGAATACGTGAAGCGTGCGATCGACCTGGGGGTTGTGGACTATCTGGAGAAGCCGATTACGATCCAGAGCATCGAGAGGGCGATTCACAAAGTCCTTGGCCGCGTCAGCGAGCAGAAAGAACGGGATGCGATGAAGCGGATCGTCGAGGAGAGCTCCAGGGAACTGCTGGAGAAGGCGGTGCTGGAGCTGCTCCTGACCGGGGAAGAGGCGGAAGGCCGGTGGAGGGAATGCTTCGGCCCGCATGCTCGTGAAGTGGCCGCCGTCACCGTTCTGGCCGCGGCATCGGATGCGTTCGCCTGCCCGGACCATCCGGCCTACCGGTGCGTCTCTATCCGGCACGGGCAGGAGCGCCTTCTTGCGCTCTTCCATTTTCTCCCTCCCGGGCAGGAGCTGTGGGACCGGCTCTTAAGCGAGTCGGAGCAGGCAGGCACGGCGGTCGGCTGCGGCCGGACTTACACGCGGCCAGCGGAAGCCGCGGAGAGCTACCAGGAAGCCTCCCGTGCGCTGCAGTCGGCCCGCTTCCTGGGGGAGAACGGGATGATCCGCTTCGAGGATCTCGGCGATCGGATCACGGCGCCCGAGGGTCTGTCCGAGCGGGAGGAGGCGGTCATCCTCAGTCTGCGTTCCGGCAACCGGGCGGGCTTCATGGAGCAGGCCGAGAGCTTCCTGCGCTGGATCCAGGCCGGCAAGCTGGATCTGGATGTGGCCGAACACGAGATGCTGAAGCTGATCTACCTGGCTGCAGAGGAATCCAAGAAGAACGCAGGCGAGGCTTCGTCCGGTCTGTGGGGGGGCTTCAGGCCGCACTCCGAGTTCCGCGAGATGGCGGGGAAGTGGGAGATGGCCGCCTGGTTCCGCAGCCAGATGGAGCGAATCGCCGATGGGAGCATGCATGCCCGTGAGGACACGAAGCATGCATCCGTATCCCGTGCGCGGGAGTACATCGAGCGCAACGGGACCCGGGATGTGACGCTGCAGGAAGTGGCGGAGCACGTCGGCATGAACCCGACCTACTTCAGCGTGCTCTTCAAGGAAGAGATGGGAGAGTCATACATCAAGTTCCTGACCCGGTACCGCATGGAGCTGGCGAAGTCCTTGCTGCTGCAGGGCCTGAAGGTCCAGGAGGTCAGCCGGAAGGTCGGCTATCACACCTACCGCCATTTTTCGGAGGTGTTCAAAAGATATACCGGTGTGACGCCGGGCCAGTATAAGGATGCTTCCGGGCTTCCTGCGCCTCCTGCGTAGGAGGCTTCTTTTATTTTCCCGTTCTGTAGAGATGCCCTTTTGTATGATAACGCTCCCAAAAAAAACGGACGCTAAACCAAATTATGACCCACTGCCGGATAGCAAGACAACGGGCTACAATAAGAAGCACAGGGGAAAACGCTCCAGCATGGGAACGAAACTCAAATAGGATCGAGGGGGATGAAGCGGATGAGACAAAAGAAGAAGATGATATCGGTGCTGTCGGCGGCGGCATTGGCTGCAGGGGTACTTGCAGGCTGCGGCGGCGCCGTGGACAACGAGGAAGCGGCCGGCGGTGCACCCTCTCCGGGGGAGGGTAAAAAAGTAACGATCTCCCTGCTGACCGACAACTCTCAGGATTCCGTCAACCAGGCCAAAGGGGTCATCGAAGCATTCCAGGCTAAATATCCGAACATCAAAGTCGAGCATGAGACGCGTCCTGGCGGCGGCGAAGGCGACAATCTCGTGAAGACGCGTCTGGCAACCGGCGATATGACGGACGTGTTCTGGTATAATGCCGGCTCACTCATGCAAGCGCTTAATCCGGAGCAGAACCTCTTGGATTTGACGAATGAACCGTTCATGAACCATGTGGTGGAATCCTTCAAGCCAACGGTTACGTTCAATAACAAAATGTTTGCGGGGCCGATTGGCTCCACGATGGGCGGGGGCTGGTTGTACAACAAGAAGGTATATGCACAACTGGGGCTGACCGTGCCGAAGACGTGGGCGGAGCTCATGGCGAACAATGAGAAAATCAAGGGGGCGGGCATCACGCCGGTCATCGGCTCCTTCAAGGATGACTGGACGACCCAGATCGTCGTCCTGGCGGATTATTATAACGTCCAGGCGCAGGCTCCGAAGTTCGCGGACGACTATACGGCGAACAAAGCGAAGTTCGCGGATACGCCGGCGGTACTGAGAAGCTTCGAGAAGCTCGAGGAGATTGGGAAGAAGGGATACTTCAACAAGGATTTCCTCGCCACGACCTATGATGCCGGCGTGAAGCTGCTCGCCGAAGGCAAGGGGGCTCACTACCCGATGCTCACCTTTGCGATTCCGGTGATTGAACAGAACTACCCGGAGTATATCGGCGATATCGGCATCTTCGCCCAGCCTGGGGACAGCGCAGATGTCAACGGCCTGACGGTATGGGTATCGAACGGGGCGTACATCTACAAGGAGGGCAAGCATATCGAGGAAGCGAAGAAGTTCGTCGAATTCACCTCGTCCGTCGAAGGCCTCGAAGCGCTGATGAAGGTGTCGAAGCCGACGGGCCCGCTGCTGGTCAAGGGCGCGAAGCTTCCGGACAATGTACCCCAGGTAGTCAAGGATATGATGCCTTACTTTGACACGGGTAAGACGGCGCCGGCGCTGGAGTTCGTCTCCCCGGTCAAGGGACCGAGCCTCCCGCAGATAACAACCGAGGTAGGAGCGGGCTTCAAGCCCGCTAAGGAAGGTGCGCAGCTCTACGACAAGGATGTGGAGAAGCAGGCGAAGCAGCTCGGCCTGCAGGGCTGGTAAGCCGCTGCCGATGATGACCGGGAGAGCCGGCCCGGGGGTACCCGCTGTACGGGCCGGTCCGCCTCCTGAAGGATTGGAGTGGAGAGACGAATGACCACGATATTCAAACGCACGTATTCCTACTATTTTCTGCTGCCTGCAGCCCTGGTCTATATCGCCATCTTTCTGGTGCCGACCCTCATGTCGTTCTTCTTCAGCCTCACCCGCTGGTCGCTGATCGAGTGGAAGTTCATCGGGCTCGAGAACTTCATCACCTTCTTCGAAGAGCCTTCGCTGCGGATCGGATTCAAGAACACCCTGCTCTACGCCGTGGTCACCTGCGTGCTCAAGGTAGTGCTCGGTCTGCTGCTCGGCGTCTTCCTGACATCCAAAATCAGAACCAAGGGCTACCTGCGGTCGGTCATCTTCTTCCCAACGTTGGTCAGTACGATTGCGGTCGGTCTGGCGTTCAGCATGATGATGCACCCGACGCAGGGGCTCATCAACACGACGCTGGCGAAGCTCGGTATCGCCGGGCCCGATTGGCTCGGCAATCCGGATCTGGCGCTGATCTCGGTAGCGCTCGTGGATGTGTGGAAGGGCGTAGGCTTCGCCACCGTGATCTATATCGCCGGGATTCTCTCGATCCCTGAGGAGTATTATGAAGCGCTGCAAATCGACGGCGGCGGCGCATGGCATAAGTTCTGGAGCATCATCGTGCCACTGAGCCGGCCGGCCACCAACTCCGTCATTATCCTCTCCTTCATCGGGGGCCTGCGTTCGTTCGATCTCGTGTGGGCGATGACCAAGGGCGGCCCGGGCTTCTCGACGGACCTCATCGCTTCGATCATCTACAAGCAGTACCAGGGAGGCTTCTACGGACTGGCTACGGCCGGCAACGTGATCCTGTTCCTCTTCGTCACGATGTTTGCCTTCCCGCTCTACATGTACCTGAACCGGAAGGAGGCCGAGCTATGAACAGAGGGATAAGGAGGTGGGGCGGGGAGTTCGCAGCCGTCGGCATGACCGTCGTCCTGTTCTGGATTCCGTTCTACTTCATCATCGTCAACGCCATGAAGAATACGAAGGAGTCGTCCCTGCTGAATCTGGCCTGGCCATCTTCGATTCATCTGTGGGACAACATCAAGCAGGTCGTCGAGGCGCGGGATTATATGCTGCTGCGGGCGTTCTACAACTCTGCGGTCCTGACCGTGCTGTCGATCCTTGTGCTCGTGATCGTCTGCGCGATGTCCGGCTATGTCATGCAGCGCCGGACCGACAAGGCCACGCCGTGGATCAACTTCCTCGTTCTGTCGGGGCTTATCATTCCCCCGGCGATCGTGCCTACGATCTGGGTGCTGGACAGCGTCGGCTTGTTCAAGACGATGACCGGGCTTGTCCTGGTCGAGGTGGCGCTGGGATTCCCGTTCTGCGTGCTGCTCTACAAAGGCTTCATGTCCGCCATCCCGCGGGAGATCGATGAGGCGGCGATTGTGGATGGATGCAGCGGAGCATCGCTGTTCTTCCGGATCATTCTCCCGCTGCTGCAGCCGGTTACCGCAACGATCATCGTGACTTCTTCCGTAGGGATCTTCAACGACTTCACGAACCCGCTATACTTTTTCCCGGGCTCCAAGAATGCAACCGTACAGCTTACGCTCTATAATTTCTCGAGTCAGTACGTCACGCAGTGGAACCTGCTCTTCACGAATATTCTGTTGATTACGCTGCCGCCGCTGCTGCTCTTTATCTTCTTCAACAAAAAGATCGTCGCAGGAATGACCGCCGGGTCCGTCAAAGGATAGGGACAGCGTGTGATGGCATCGGATTATCTGTAATCGGGACCGGAGAATGTATACCAATCCAATCATAATGGAGTGTGCAAACCCATGGGAGCCTTAACCGTTGAACGTGTAACATGCGAGTATCGTACGAATCCGCTCGGCCTCTCTGCCGCACAGCCGCGGCTCAGCTGGGAGCTGAGCTCGGACCGCCGGGGGACGCTCCAGCGCGCCTGCCGGATCGTGGTGGCCGCCGGCGAGGACCGCTTCGATGAACCGCTCTGGGACTCGGGCCGTACGGAGTCGGACCAGTCCATTCAGGTGGCGTATGCCGGCCCTGAACTGCAGAGCCGCACCAGGTACTATTACCGTGTGAAGGTATGGGACAACCACGGCCGCGAGTCGGAGTGGAGTGCCGCGGCATGGTGGGAGATGGGGCTGCTCCGGGAGGAGGAGTGGACCGCGAAGTGGATCACGCCGGAAGCGGGCGGCATCGACCCGCAGGAGGAAGCGGCGTTCCTGCTGCGCCGGGGCTTCGAGCTTGGCGGGGAGATCGCTTCCGCCTGGATCTATGCGACGGCGGCGGGCGTGTATGAGCTCTATGTGAACGGCGAGCGGGTCTCGGATGAGGAGCTCGCGCCGGGCTGGACCAGCTACCTGAACCGGCTCCAGTACCAGACGTATGACGTCACGGAGCTGCTGCAGCCGGGGAGCAACGCGGCGGGCATCCGGCTCGGGGACGGCTGGTATAAGAGCGGGATGGGTTTCGAGGGCAAGAACTTCAAGTACGGCGACCGCCGGGCGGCGCTGCTGCAGCTGTATGTGCGGTACAAAGACGGCAGGGAAGAGGTGATCGCGACCGATAAGGCGTGGCAGGCCGCGCTAGGCGGCATTCGGTACTCGACGATCTATCATGGCGAGACGTATGACGCCCGGCTGGAGCCTGCGGGATGGAGCGCGGCGGAGCCTGCTGCAGACAGCGGCGACTGGAGGCCGGTGGAGGAGCTGGACCTGCCGCTTCACACCCTGGTCGCGCAGGAGAATACGCCTGTGCGGGTGACGGAGCGTCTGCGTCCCGTATCCGCCTTCGTCACGCCGGCCGGCGACCATGTGCTCGACATGGGCCAGAACATGGTCGGCCGCATGCGCTTCGAGGTCACGGCACCGGCAGGCACGCGGATTGTGCTGCGCCATGCTGAGGTGCTCGATAAGGACGGTAACATCTACTTCGGCAATCTGCGCCCGGCGAAGCAGACGGTAGAATACTTATGCCAGGGCGGCGGAGGGACGGAGAGCTACGCGCCGCATTTCTCGTTCATGGGATTCCGCTATGTCCAGGTGGAAGGCTTCCCCGGACAGGAGAACGGGCTGCCGCTGGAGGCGTTCACCGGCGAGGTGATGCACTCCGATATGGAGCCGGCGGGCGAGTTCGAATGCTCGAATGAGCTCGTGAACCAGCTCCAGCGGAACATCCAGTGGGGCCAGCGGGGCAACTTCCTCGATGTGCCGACCGACTGCCCGCAGCGCGACGAGCGGCTCGGTTGGACCGGCGATGCCCAGGTGTTCATCGGCACGGCGCTGTTCAACTACCAGGGCGGTCCTTTCTTCACGAAGTGGCTGCGTGACCTGAAGGCGGAGCAGCTGCCGGACGGCGGCGTGCCGTTCGTCGTCCCCGATGTGGTCGGCGGCGCCAGCTCGGCCGCCTGGGGCGATGCCGCGGTGATCTGCCCGTGGACCGTGTACCGGCACTACGACGACCGCCGCCTGCTGGCTGAGCAGTATGACAGCATGAAGGCCTGGGTCGAGTATATCCGGGCCCAGGGCGAGAGCGAATACCTATGGAACACCGGCTTCCACTTCGGCGACTGGCTTGCACTCGATGCCAAGGAGAACAGCTACATCGGGTCAACCCCGACGGCACTGGTGGCCACGGCTTATTACGCGCATTCGACGCGTCTGCTCCGGGATTCGGCTGCCGTACTTGGGCATGAGGAAGATGCTCGCCGGTACGGGGAGCTGCACGAAGGCATCGTCCGCGCGTTCCGCGAGGAGTTCGTCACGGCCACGGGCCGGATCGCTTCGCCGACGCAGACGGCACATGTGCTGGCGTTGATGTTCGAGCTCGTAGACGACCGCGTGAAGGCGCGGGTGGCGAAGGATCTGAACGACCTCATCGCGGAGAACGGATACCACCTGTCGACGGGCTTCGTGGGCACGCCTTACCTGTGCTTCGCCCTCTCGAACAGCGGCTGCCACGATACCGCCGTGAAGCTGCTCCTGCAGGAAAGCTATCCGGGCTGGCTGTATTCCGTCTCCAAGGGCGCGACGACGATCTGGGAGCACTGGGACAGCATTAAGCCGGACGGCTCGTTCTGGAGCGATGACATGAACTCCTTCAACCACTATGCCTACGGTGCGATCGGGGAGTGGATGTACCGGAAGGTAGCCGGCCTCGATATGGATACTTCCGTTCCGGCTTACAAGCGGATTCGTATCGAGCCGCTGTTCGGCGGCCGGAATCTCACGCATGCCAGAGCAGCGCACAAGTCGATGTACGGGCGGATCGAATCGGGCTGGCGCGTGAACGGGGAGGAAATCGAGGTGTTCCTGGAGGTTCCGGCGAACACGACGGCGGAAGTCGTCCTGAAGTGCGCTGCCCTCTCCGGCCTGAAGGAAGGCCAGAGCGATGCCGCATCTGCGGAGGGAGTGGAATCGGCTGCCGAGACGGGGCAGGGGGTTCGTCTGACTGTAGGCTCGGGGACGTACCGGTTCCGCTACCCGGCTGCGGGATTGTTCCAAGTGACCTATACCGCAGAGAGCAAGCTTCAGGAGCTGCTGGACGATGTTACGGCCGCTGAAGTGATGAAGAAGCACATGCCTCAGTTGTTCGGCAGCCCGGCGCTGAACTTCGTCAAGAATTACAGCCTGAAGCAGCTCACCGAGAATGCGATGGCGAGCGTGTCGCGGGGGCAGGTTGAAGCGGTCTTGGCCGAGCTAGGCAAGTAAGGTCTCAAGCGGGAGGTGGGGCGGCTGTAACAGCCAAGACATGCAGGGTTTCCGGCAGCAGCCCCCCATGCGTGAATAGGAAGAAGCAGACGGGATCTGATAAGCTCCCCATACAGCTATGACCAAGAATCGCTCTACAACGTGGGATGAGAGGTCGATATCGTTCACTATTGCCTCGATAATCAGCACGACTATCATACATAAGACAGCGGGCCGGTTTCAGGTCTCCTACCAGCCCCTTGTATTCGAGATGTTCCAGAACCGCCGCTTCAGCATGGGGCTGCGAGCAGGGTTGGCCGGCGGGCGCGGGATATCCCGGCTGTGCGCCTCGAACAGGTTCGGAAAGTGCGCAGGACCGTTGTCGGTATCTTGCTATTCTATTCGCCGGTGGGTACACGAGGCGTCAAGAGAGGGTATACTTGGGGGAGAGGTGACCGGGCTGACGGTGACGGAATTCCGGCAAGACAATATCCACCTGCGGAGGTGTTATCGAGTGGAAAGAACAGCCAACAAGACCGTCAAAACCATCTTATGGACGGGGAACTTTCACCCAAAGTCTGCGTGCGTGTGCGCGGTGGGGGCGGTAATCGGAGCCGATCCGATAAGGATCACCGGGAACTGTAGGCGCGTGATGCGTGAGAACGGGGCATTCGCCGGCTACCGGGGCGGGCCCGCCATGAAGGCACAGCTGCTGGTGCTTGGACAGAAAGAGGTAAGCGGCGGAGAGGTTGTGCCCCATGCCTAACGCTGCAGCTGAACGCCTGAGCGGATTGGACTGGCCTTCGCTGCATGACATGCTGGATGGGCAGGGGTACGCGGTGCTGCCTGCTCTGCTGGATACGGACCAATGCAGAGACCTTATTGGCACCTATGATGAGGAGGGCCGCTTCCGCAGCACCATCGATATGGCCAGATACCGCTTCGGCGCCGGCGAGTACAAATATTATGCGCACCCCCTGCCGGATGTGCTGGGGCAGCTGCGCCACGGGCTCTATCCCGGGCTGGCGGAGGCGGCGAACCGGTGGCTGGCGCAGCTCGGTCAGGAGCCCCGGTATCCGGCGGCCTTGGACGAATTCCTGGAAGAATGCCATAGGCAGGGACAGCAGCGCCCCACCCCCTTGATCCTAAAGTACGAAGCAGGAGGATACAACTGCCTGCACCAGGATTTATACGGGGAAGTGTACTTTCCTTTTCAGGTGGTGGTCGCCTTGAATTCGAAGGAGGAAGACTATACCGGAGGAGAATTTCTGCTCGTGGAGCAGCGTCCGAGAGCACAAAGCAGGGGACAGGTGATCTCCTTGGCGCAGGGCGACGCCCTCATTTTTCCCACGAATCACAGGCCTGTATCCGGCACCCGGGGCTATTACAAGACGACGCTCCGGCATGGGGTCAGCACGATCAACTCGGGAAGGAGGTACAGTCTCGGAATCATATTCCATGACGCCAAGTGACGACGATGAGCGAGCTATTATACAAATCCCCGAAGTCGCTGTTGAACAAAGGAACCGGCTTTCTTGCGGACTACACGCATTCCCTGAATCCTTATACCGGCTGTTCCTTCGCCTGTTCCTACTGTTATGTGCGGCGGATGCCGGTCGCCCTGTTCCGTGAGGGGGCTTGGGGTTCCTGGGTGGACGTCAAGCAGGGGGCTGCGGAGCTGCTCCGCAAAGAGCTTCGAAGGGCCAAAGCCAAGGGGAAGGTAACGATCTTCATGTCCTCTTCTACCGATCCTTACCAGCCGGCCGAGGTGAAGGAGAAGGTAACGAGGTGCCTGCTGGAGGTGATGGCGGAGGAACCGCCGGATTTTCTCCTCGTACAGACCCGCAGTCCGCTGGTCCGAAGGGATATCGATCTCTTGGTGCTCCTGAAGGACAGGGTGCGCGTCAGCCTGACCGTGGAGACCGACCTGGAGGAGATCCGCAGACGGTTCACGCCCAAGGCCCCGCCGATTCCGGCCAGGCTCAAGACGCTGCAGCTGCTCGCTGACGCGGGTGTGCCGGCACAAGCTGCGCTGGCACCCCTCCTGCCGAGCAGCGAGAGGTTCGCCGGGATATTGGCCGACTTGGTCGACCGGGTGTGCATAGACGATTATTATATGGGAGACGGCAGTGGAGGCAGGCGAACGGCCAAGTTAGGAGTCCGGGCCATCTACGAGGAATTGGGATTGGAGGCGTGGATGGAACCTTCTGCGCACCAGATGGTGTACGACCGGCTCCGGCAGGTGTTTCGCGAGGATCAGCTGTATGTGAGCCAGGAGGGGTTCGCCCCGTAGTGGGGGAAGATGCCAGGATAGCGTAGGAAGCCTTCCAGGAGGGGAGACAGGTCTGATTGGTTTATAACCAAGACGGGATCCCCTTCTGGAAGCTTGAGAATCTGGGCGCTAAGGAACGGTCGAAGTAAATCAAAGTTCAGGCTGCGAGCGCTGACAACTCATTGGAGCTTCAGCGACATCACCAGTGAATCCAGTTCCTTCGTCTGGGAGTTAGCTCGAAATAGGTCTCCATTAATATGTAAATTGCTTGGATATACGATCTCTGCGTCTTTTGTTTTTATGGTTAAGCTATACAGATACCCAAACGTCGGTTCTTGATTTTCCGAAATCTTTAATTTAACCTGTTTAAGCTTCTCAGCAATTGTATGAATTTCATTTTGATCTTTCACTTCAATTTTTGAGCCATCTCCGTACTGTACTGCAATGGACTGAATACCTTCAAAATTATTGTTCAATAATTCAGTCAATTCGAGCGTGTCATCCAATCGAAAGCTGCCCAGCACGATCTCATTTCTAAATTCATCAAACCAAATGGGTAGTTTTAATGTTTCAGCAATAACTCTTAGGGAAACATAATTATTTCCATTGTAATTGAATACTTCGAATCCTTCTTGTTTGAGATCAATATCCTTGTCTTTATACATTAGTGTTACATTGGATTTTAGAACTTGCAGAGTTTCAGAAGCATACGCAGCAGCTGAGAATGAAACGGTTACACCGAACAGGAATCCAATGAAATATTTCCTCAATTTTTATCGCCTCCCTGCAACATTGGACGTAATAAAAATAGTAAGATGTTGCAGTATCCTTGAATCGATTAAAGGTGGCCTATTGGGGGGAGATGTTCCATTAGCTACTTATCTATACAGCCCAAAGAACCCGTCACAGAAGTGACAGGTTCTTTGGGCTGTACCAGAGATCCCATCAAGACAGTATGGAATCTGCTGCTCCTTCATCCATATACGAGATCACCCGGCCGTCGTCCAGCCGGACCCAGGTATCGAAGGAGAGGGCACCCGCATGCAGGCGGATCATCCGGGCACCGCGGGGGAATCCCTCTTGGCCGTAGGTATTGTAGCCCGTGGCCCGGCCGTAACAAAGCTTGATTCCGTGCAGATCCCCGCAGTAATCGTTGATATGGTCGTGGCCGGCGAACGTGCCAAGCATCGTGCCCCGCTCGAGCATGGCGCCGAACATCCCGGCATTGACCGTGGAGCAGCAGACCTCTTCGTTCTTGCTGCCGCTGCAGCCCCCGAGGTTCCAGACCTCCTTATATTCAGGCAGCGGAATATGAAAGAAGGCCAGAGAAGGCACGGGGCGGCCATGGAATGCCTGGGACAATGTCCGCGAATCTTCCATGTACCAGGCGACTTGGTCGTGCTTCAGCCAGTCGTATCCTTTCACGCCGGGGAAAGGGCACATCTCCCCTGTGTCGAAGAAATACAGGCTGGCCGCCGGGGTGCCTTCCTGGTCCAGTACGGTCAGCCGGTAATTGCCGGTACCGGGAAGGCCGCTCCGTCCCCGTTCGGTGACCGTATGCCTGTGCTCCAGGATGACGTCCATAAGCTCATCCCTCGAGATCCGGTTCTCGGTATCGTGGTTGCCGAAGACGGCTGCCCAGGGGATGCCCCGGGCTTCGACAGCACTTACCGCATCCCGGAAGGCCTGTGCGGGATCCCTGCACTCGGTCTCTCCGGGAGCGACGGTTCCGGTGTAGATGATGTCTCCCGTGAAGACGACGAGATCCGGATGCTCCGCATCCAATACGGATTCCATCAAAGCGAAGGAGCGCTGATCCGGTTCGCCGCCGTCTTTCCAGTGAACATCCGTGAACTGGGTAACGGTGAAGGTACCGTCTTCCCGAAAGGAGAGTTTCCTTTTCATTACATAGCCTCCCCAGGCAGCTAGGTTGAATGATGTGGTTTTTTGACTGTTCATTGTGGTTTTGTGCTAATAGTATAATGCCGATAAGGGGTTGTCAACACGGATTATCCATGATTTATTGACAAGCAGAAGGGATTCCCTATAGGATAAAAGTAACGAAGTCACATAAAACCACAAGATCCAACAAGGGCACCTAAAGGGAGGGAGCGTTGATTATGAAAGTGGATTTTCATTTGCACCTGGAAGAGGGGCCTTATTCGGCCGGATGGCTGCACCGGACCGTACGGGCGCTGGAGAATGTATACGGCGGGCGGGACGGAGGGAAGGCGGAGCCCCATACGCTGGCTTGGGCGGAGCACATGGCCCGGCTGCTGCAGGAGAGACTCGCGAAGGGCTGCTTCCATGAGAGCTGGCTCGGGCATTACTTTGAGCTGGGGCGGCAACGAGGCATCGAGCGGTTTGGCATGCTGGATCACGGATACCGGTTCGCCGAATTCCGGCCGTATTACGAGAAGCATATGATCGTGGATGACACGCCGCTTGGCCGGCGGCAGAGGGAGTGGCTGGACCGCGTAGGCATCGGGTCGATCGAGCCCTTCATTGAAGCCGTGAAGAAAGCGCAGCGCGACGGGCATCCGGTCTCCTTGGGGCTGGAGGCGGATTATTTTCCCGGAGGGGAAGACGAGCTCCAAGAGCTGCTGGCGGCCTACGAGCTGGATTACGTCATAGGCTCCGTGCACTTTTTGGACGGCTGGGGCTTCGATAATCCGGATACGCAGGAGCTCTTCCGGGAGAAGGATCTGCTCGCGTTATACCGGCAGCTCTTCGGGTGCGTTCAATCCGCAGCGGCCTCCGGTTTGTTCGATATCATCGCCCATCTGGACAACCTGAAGGTGTTCGGCTACCGGCTGGCCGAGGAACTGCTGATGCCCATGTACGAAGAGACGGCACGAGCACTGAAGGCGGCGGACGTGGCGACGGAGATCAACACGGGGCTCGCTTACCGGTATCCGGTGAAGGAGGCCTGCCCGAGTCCGGCGTTCTTGGATGTGCTGCATCGTCACGGCGTGCCGGTTACCCTCAGTTCGGATTCCCATTATCCCGACGATATCGGCACCATGCTGGATGAAGCGGGCGACCTGCTGGAGCGGACGGGATACAGGGAGATCGTGTACTTCAAGGAGCGGCAGCGCATCGCCGTACCGCTTAGATAGCCATGCTGCTTTTTACTAACTCGACTGGCGGTGGATAGACGTGTCTCTTTCATATGAAGAGCGGCGCAGGAAAATTGTAGAGGACTTGACGAAGCACGAGCAGGTCAAAGTGCCCCTGCTTGCGGAGGAGCTTGGCGTCTCGATGGAGACGATCCGCCGGGATCTGGAGCGCCTCGATCAAGAAGGGGTATTGAAGAAGGTCTACGGGGGCGCCGTATTGGCACGGTCGAATGCGCCGGAACCGCCCTTCGAACAGAAGAAGCTGCTGCATCTGAACGAGAAGCAGGCGATCGGTAGACTCGCCGCATCGCTAGTTGAAGACGGGGACAACATCATGCTCGGCAACGGGACAACGCCGCTTGAGATGGTCAGGCACCTCTCCGCCCGGACGGGCGTTACGCTGGTGACCCACTCGGTACCGGTGCTTACTCTGGCGCTGGAGGTGTTCCCGGGGCGGATCCTGTTCATCGGCGGGGAAGTGAACCGGGGCCAGCAGACGGCGAACGGGCCGCTTGCGGAGAACATGCTGGGGCAGCTCAAAGTCAACAAAACCTTCATCTCGGCCGGCGGCGTGTCGAGCGTGGATGGCATTACGGACTACGATCTCCACGAGGCGAGCATCTCGCGCAAAATGATGGAGCGGTCCCAGGAGCGGATCATTCTGGCGGATCATTCGAAGCTCGGCAAATCGATGCTGGCCCATGTCTGTCCCCTGGACGCCGCTTCGATCTTCGTCACGGATGGGGCCCTCTCTCCCGAGTGGCGCTCCCTGTTCGCGGAGCGGGGAGTGGAAGTGCTCGTGGCCGGGTCCGCCGCCGGCTGAGCCGGGGGAGCGGTCCGGTCCTGGCATGGCCCTCAGGCAGCCAGTGCGGCACCGGGCTGGCCCATCCAGATGTAGAGGGACATCAGGCCGAAGAGCAGGATACAGAAGTTCACGACCACGAACATACAGCGCAGGACGGGGGAGTCATGAAGCCGGTATAGGGTGCGGCTCCCCTCGCTGCCATCGATCAGGAACATGAGCAGCAGCGTGTGCACGGCCGTATGTCCGACAATCTCGGTGAATCCGAACACGGTGGTAGTGGTAAGGAAGAGGCCGGTGAGCAGCAGCGCCGTGAACCGGTTCATCAGGCCTACGATGAAGGCCCAGGCCAAGCCGAGCTCAATGAAGGCGGAGATCAGCACGAAGTCCTCGACCGTGAATCCCAGGGTAGGAAGACCGTACTCATGCATTAGAGAACAAGCGAGCTTCGCCAGCGTCATCTTCTCCATTGCCAGCCAAGCGAGAGACAAGCCTGTACAGGCATAGAGTACGGGCAGCCCTGTAGCGCTCCAGCGGCTGTTGGCCGTGAACAGGTAGTAGATGATGCCGATGTAGAACAGGTAGTCGAGCAGATGAAACACGCCGAATTTTGAAAGCGCATACATATACAGCAGAGCTAAGGCGGTTCCACTGACTGCAAGCCCCCTAAGGTGCAAGAGTCCAAGGAATGCAACGATCAGCAGGGCATAAACCCACCAAGTGTGAACGGCAAACGAAGGGGCCAAGAATGTGCCGGTGGCGAGTTGGAGGAGCAGTGCGATGCCGAGACCCACACGCAGGATGAGCATAAGATAAGGCCGGAGCCGGTTCAGCAGGCGGTGAACCCGGCGGACTGCGCCGAGGCGGGCGATGGAATCGTTCAGGATGGCGGAGAGGAGCAAAGCGGCCAACGTGACGACCAGCCAGAGCCAGAACGCGGGCGTAATCACTTTGGCGAGCGGCTGCGGCTGCCAGTTGGTGTCCGCCGTGAACCATTTGACATGGGTATACAGGATGTTCCAGGTCTGAAGCAACGGAGTCATATGGGTAAGCACCTCTTTTGTCACAGGATGGCAGGGCGCTGCCTTCTGCCCCAGAAGTTAGCAGTCCGGTCATTGAGCGCATGTAGTTGGGAGCAAGGCAGCAGGGCGGGCGAGTCAGGGCCGGAAATTGGGGCAATCAACGACATGAGCAAATGAAACAAAATGAACGAATATGAACAATAGGGCGCTTTCATTTTCATATAACATTTTCGTGTTTTTACATGAATTTCTTATTGTTATATATAAAATCATATCTAATGAATTGTTATTAATCAATACAAATAATGGAAATAAAATCGATTACTCCACTAAGAATAATAAAAATTTGTTGATTTTTGGTGTATTTCGTAATAATTCAGCGGAATATTCTGTTGCTTGCCCGAAGGAATGCTTCCTGAATGAAAATAATGCAACTCAAAACGAAAATTATTTTCTCGCATGAAAATAAATTGAAACATACGATTGAGAGGGATCAGGGGTCAGGCTTCTCGGCATCCTGCCAAAATACCGGGGAGCAGGAGATAGAGAGGAGGGCTATCTTCGGGGATTAACATGGACAGGGAGAGCGGGGGGTATGGACGAGGGCAACCTGAAGTAGACCGGGGGTGTATGGACGAGGGCAACCTGAAGTAGACCGGGGGTGTATGGACGAGGACAACCTGAAATAGACCGGGGGGCGCCGGCCAGGAGCGATAGCCAAGAGCCGGACTGCCGTCTTGGATGGCGTCCGGCTCTTATACGTGTCCGCTGCTGCGCAGAGCTCCACTCCCGGCGGGCGCTGTTCGCCGCACGTCGTCTGTCGGCTAAGCAGGCGCTTCAACCCGGCGACCGCGCCTTGACGGTGCGGGCATACTCGGAGGGCGGCATGCCGGTCATCTTCTTGAAATCCCGCGAGAAGTAATGGATGCTAGCATACCCCAGCTTCTCGGCGATTTGGGTGAAGTTATAGCGCTCCTCGCGGATCAGGGATTTGGCTTCTTCCGCCTTCATGCGCTTGAAGTGCTCGAGCACGCTCACGCCCAGCTGCGACTGGAACAGCTCCTTGAGCCGGCTCTTGCCAAGGTGGAACTCCCGGCAGAGCTGGTCGAGCGACAAGGGCTCCGCGATCCGGCGCCCCATGTAGTCCATGATAGACGAGATGAGCTGCTTCTCCGCGTTCTCCTTCTGGAGAGAGGAGAGCTTGGCGGGCGCCCGCGTTGTTCCGTCACTGCGGCTGCCAAGCCGGATCAGCGAGATGAGCAGCAGCTCGAGGTAGGCCTTCATCGCCTGTTCGCTGCCGAACGGAGCTTCGGGCCGGAGCACTAGCGTATGCACTGCGGGATCACCCCACGGCGGCAGGAAGGCGCGGGTCCCCTCCGTGAGCAGCAGGGAGAACAGATCGCGTTCGCGGTCCGTGACAGACATCGTCCGGTCCCTGAAGTAAGCCATAGCCGGGGAGGCGCATTCGAACGCGATGACGATAAGATTGGGCGGTTTGTGGTGCTTCTGCACGCGGACCGAATGGAATTCATCCGGCTTGTGGAAGATCATCTGCCCCTGCCGCAGTTCCAGCGTCCGGTCGTCGGCCTGAACCTCCACCGTCCCCTTGTCACATAGAGCAGCTCCCAGAAGTCATGCTGCTCTCCGGAGAAGACGAAGCCTTGGGCGTATTCGAAGTAATGGAACGAGATCAGGTGTTCTATGCGGACGGCCTCGCTGAGCCGCGTCCGGGGAAACTACATCGCCGTCATCCCTTTCCGGTAAGCGTATCCTTGGTATTGATTGTAGCATACGGAAGCTAAGCTTGGGTGAATCCATGGGAAGGTGAAAGTGATGTTGGAAGTGAAGTTGAGTTGATCTAAAAGCGAGTCTAAAATACAAAAGAAACGGCTTTTTGGATAAAGGCACCGCGTGCTTCCTTCCTTATAATTAGACTACCAAGGGAGGCGAGTCTCATGAAAAAGGGAATCAATATCTGGTCATTCCCCGGCGGCATGTCCCTCAGGGAGTCGATGCGTACCGCGAAGGACGCCGGGTTCGAGGGCATCGAACTGGCACTTGCCGAGAAGGGCGAGCTTAGCCTGGAGAGCCCGGAGCAGGAGATCCGGGAGCTGCGCCGGCGGGCGGATGACGAAGGCATCGAACTGACGAGCCTGGCCAGCGGGCTGTACTGGGATTACCCGCTGACGAGCTCACGGGCCGAAGTGCTCGGCAAAGCCAGGGATATCGTCCGCAAGCAGCTGGAGGCGGCGGCGGTGATCGGCGTGGACACCATCCTCGTCGTTCCCGGCGCTGTGGGGGTGGACTTTATACCAGGCGCCGAAGTCGTACCTTACGACCGGGCTTATGACTACGCCCTGGAGGCGTTCTCCCGGCTGGCGAAGGAAGCGGAGGCCCACAGGATCTCCATCGGCATCGAGAATGTGTGGAACAAGTTCCTGCTGTCGCCGCTGGAGCTGCGGGACTTCATCGATAAGATCGGCTCCGGCTATGTCGGCTCCTATCTCGATGTGGGGAACGTGCTTGCTTCCGGGTACCCGGAGCATTGGATCTCCATCTTGAACCGGCGCATCAAGAAGGTGCACTTCAAGGATTACCGCCGGGCTGCCGGGGGACTGCACGGCTTCGTCGACCTGCTCGCCGGCGATGTGGACTATCCGGCCGTCGTCGCCGCGCTGGGGGAGGTCGGCTATACGGACTACGTCATAGCAGAGATGATTCCTCCTTACACGCACCACCCGGCCCAGATCCTATACAACACTTCGGCTTCCATGAACGCCATCTTGGGGAGGAACTAAGTCATGCTGAAGATCGGACTGATCGGACTCGGCTTCATGGGAAGAACCCACTTGGAGAATTACCTGCGGCTAGAGGCGGAGGGACTCGATATTCGGGTGGCTGCCGTCTGCGACGCGGACCCGGAGAAGCTGCAGGGCCAAGGGACCGCCGGCAATATCGGAACGGCAGGGGAAGAGATTGACTTGGGGCGCTTCGCGCGGTATTCCAGCATCACGGACATGCTGGAGCTGGAGGAATTGGATGCCGTGGACATTACGCTTCCGACATATCTGCATGCCGAGGTCTCCGTCCAGTGCCTGGAGAAAGGGCTGCATGTGCTCTGCGAGAAGCCTATGGCGATGCATGCCGGCGAGTGCGAGGAGATGGTCCGCGCGGCGGAACACTGCGGCAGGCAGCTTCTCGTCGGGCAGTGCCTGCGCTTCTGGCCGGCATACGTCTATCTGAAGGAAGTGATCGACAGCCGGGTCTACGGGGAGGTCATCAGCGGGTCTTTCTTCCGCGGAGGCGCTACGCCGACCTGGGGCCCCTGGCTGATGCAGAAGGAGAAGAGCGGCGGGGCGCTGATGGATATGCATGTGCATGATACCGATGCGATCCATTGGCTGTTCGGCAAGCCCCGGGCTGTCTCGTGTCTCGGCAAGAATGTCGTGCCGGGCAGCGGATACGACACCGTATCCACGAACTATGCGTACGATGATGGCAAAGTGATCCATGCGGGGGCTGACTGGACCCTGGGAGGGGATTTTGGCTTCGAGATGAGCTACCGGGTGAACTTGGAGGGGGGCAATCTCGTATTCCGGAACGATGCCGTACAGGTGAACCCCCAAGGCGCCAAGGGTTTCACGGCGGAGCTGTCGCCCGAGATGGGGTACTACCTGGAGCTTCAATACTTCGTGGAGACGCTGCTGCGCGGAGAACCTGTGGCGAGAGCTGCGGGCTCGGAGGTCAAAGGGACCATCGAGATCGTCGAAGCGGAGCTGGCTTCCGCAGACCGGGGCGGCGCGTGGGTTGAGGTGGAGTAGCGCATGAGGACATCGACTATAGGATCGGATGGCGTCTTGGGTTAGCCCCCGGGACGCATTTTTCTTTTGGGTGGGATACATTTACAACAGCTTCGTCTTGTGGTACCCTGAATCTGAACCTTTCTAGACGATACCGTACAATAGGGGGTGGACACGAATGCCTAAAGTGATTGCAACCGAAGCGCAGTGGATTCAGGCAGGCGTGGAACGGTTTGCCCAGGGGGGAGAGGGGGCGCTTGTCATCGAAAAAATGGCGGGGGCCTTGGGCTGCAGCAAAAGCAGCTTTTATTGGTATTTTAAAGATCGGACTACGCTGCTGAAGCGGGTCGTTGAAGAATGGAAGGAGAGGGCGACGAACCAAGTGATCGACTCTACTTCCCCGGATTCGCTTCCAGACGAACGCATCGTTTCGCTGCTGAAGCATATGTTCTCCTCCACCGGACACGGTGATTTTCTATTCTACCTGCGCCAGCTGTCCCTAACCGACGAGGCCTGCCGGCGATTCCTGGATGAGGTCGAAACGTTGAGGCTGGATCACATGAGCGGGCTGCTCAGGCAAAAGGGGCTGCCGGCAGAGAAAGCCGCCCGCAGGTCACGGCTGCTCTATCATTATTATTTGGGGTGGTATGAGCGGCACAAGAATGAAACGATATCCGAAGAAGATCTGCTATATCACGTGAAGATGATCTGGGAAGAATTCGTAGTGTCCTGAGGAGGAGGGGTTATGTCTGAGGTGCTGGCAGGGGCGGTAAGCGGGGTATTGTTTCTTCTGAGCGGTGTGCATCTGTACTGGTTATTCGGCGGCAGGATGGGACATGGGGCTGTCATCCCGAGCACGGAGCAGGGACCTCTGTTTCGTCCCAGGCCTCTCTCTGTGGCGGTTGTCGCGGCCCTTCTTGCTTTCGCCGCCTGGTTGGCTCTTGAACTGGGCGGAAGCATCCGGCTCCTTTATTCCGATCCTCTTTTGACTTGGGGCGGCTGGCTTCTATCGGTCGTTTTTATCTTAAGGGGCCTTGGGGATTGGAAGTGGGTCGGCGTGTTCAAGCGGAAGAAAGGGACCCCCTTTGCCAAGTGGGACAGTATGGTCTATTCGCCGCTTTGTTTGCTGCTCGGAGGCGCTCTGTTCGCCCTGATGCGGATGAGATAGATAAGGATGCAGCAAGAAAGGGTAGGCCGGTTAGCGGCCTACCCTTGTTCTATACTAGTTTACGTATACCTGGTTCAGTGCATATTTGCCATTATCCGGCTGCGGAGGATGATACGAAAGTCTTCTTGCTGATTTGCATCTCTGGGTCTTCCGGGACGCTTCGCTCGCGGGCTCTGCCTTCGCGCACTCTTATTCAATAAATATGACGGAATAATGAACATAAAATCTAAAATAATCGCTTTATTTCATTATAATTTATTGAAAATAAAACCAATATTAGATATTATGACTCATATAGTACATACTAAATATAATAATTGCGTCATAATAGAAGACGCGAAAGAGCGGAGGAGACGGACGGATGAGAAAACAGAGACTGCTGTTCTTCACGGAAGGCCATGCGGGCATGAAAACCCTGCTTGGGGGAAAGGGAGCCAATCTGGCGGAGATGACAAGGGCGGGGCTTCCGGTGCCCCCGGGCTTCACGGTGACAACGGAAGCTTGCCGGGACTATTTTGCCGCGGGGAATCAGCTGCCCGAAGGGCTCATGGATGAAGTCGCTTCCGCCATGGCGGCCATCGAGGGCCTTAAGGGGCAAGGCTTCGGCCGGGCGGAGGCGCCGCTGCTGGTATCGGTCCGCTCGGGGGCGGTCCATTCCATGCCGGGCATGATGGACACGATTCTCAATCTCGGGCTCAATGATGAGACGGTGAAGGGCCTAGCGGCCGCTGCGGGCAATCCCAGATTCGCGTATGATTGCTACCGGCGGCTGCTGCAGATGTTCGGCAGTGTCGTGTTCGAGATCGAACTCTACCACTTCGAGCGGGAGCTGCGGCTCTGCAAGAGCGAGCAGGGCTGCCGCGAAGACAGCGAGCTTAGTGCGGAGAGTCTGGCAGAGCTGTGCGCGGCGTACCAGCGGATCATCAAGAAGAAGGCGGGCGTGGCGTTCCCGCAAGGGGTGTACGACCAGCTGCAGATGGCGATCGAAGCGGTCTTCCGCTCCTGGAACAACCCCAGGGCGATCGTATACCGGAAGCTGAACCGCATTCCGGATCATCAGGGCACGGCCGTCAATATCCAGTCGATGGTATTCGGCAATCTGGGGCCTGCGAGCGGGACGGGCGTGCTGTTCACCCGCAATCCTTCTACAGGCGAGAAGGTACTGTACGGCGAGTATCTGATGAACGCGCAGGGGGAGGACGTCGTAGCGGGCATCCGGACGCCGCAGCCGATCGCGGGTCTCGGGGAGGAGCAGGCGGAGCTGCACAGACAGATCGGGGAAGTGGCGAGCAGGCTCGAAGGGCATTACCGGGATATGCAGGATATTGAATTCACGATCGAGAACGGCAAGCTCTACATTCTGCAGACGCGCAGCGGCAAAAGGACGGCCCAGGCGGCCGTGAAGATTGCGGCGGATCTCGTGGAGGAGGGCGTGATCTCCAAGGCAGAGGCGATCGGGCGTATCGAAGTGAGCCACCTGGACCAGCTGCTGCATCGATCCATAGACGAGGGCCAGGAGCTGAACGTGCTGGCGACCGGACTGCCGGCTTCGCCGGGTGCCGCTACGGGCCAAGTCGTCTTCGATGCCGACACGGCAGAGGAGTGGGCGAGAGCCGGCCGTCAGGTGCTGCTCGTCCGGGCGGAGACGACACCGGAGGACATACACGGCGTGCTGGCCGCTGCCGGCATACTCACCACGCGGGGCGGCATGACCAGCCATGCGGCAGTGGTCGCCCGCGGCATGGGCAAGCCGTGCGTCTGCGGCTGCGAAGCGCTTCGCATCGGAGACGGGGGCTTCACGATCGGCCAGACGCGGGTGAACGAGGGAGACTGGGTCTCCATCGACGGCGCGACCGGCCGGGTCATTCTCGGGCAGCTGCTTCTTCAGGAGCCCGAGATCTCGGCGGAGCTGTCCACGCTGCTCGCATGGGCCGACGAGATCCGCCGCCTGAAGGTGCTCACGAACGCCGATACGCCGGAGGATGCGGCGAAGGCTAGAGAGCTCGGCGCCGAAGGCATCGGCCTCTGCCGGACAGAGCATATGTTCATGTCCGCAGAGCGGGTGCCTGTCGTCCAGGAGATGATCCTGGCCGAGGACGGAGAGGCCCGCCGTGCGGCCCTCGGCAGGTTGCTGCCGATGCAGCAGGAGGACTTCGAGGGGATCTTCCGCTCGATGGCCGGCCTTCCGGTCACGGTCCGGCTGCTGGATCCGCCGCTGCACGAGTTCCTGCCGGGACTCGAGCAGCTGATCCTCCAGCAGGCCCGCCTCACCTTCGATCCTTCCTCCGACAAAGCGGAGAAGGATAAGGTCGACAAGCTGCTGCGCAAGGTGCGGAATCTCCACGAGATGAATCCGATGCTTGGCACGCGGGGCTGCCGTCTCGGCATTCTCTTCGAGGAGATCTACGAGATGCAGGTCGAGGCCTTGTTCCTGGCGGTGCTGACCTGCCTTGCGGAAGGAGTCGAAGTGCTTCCCGAGGTCATGATTCCGCTCGTCGGTCACGCGAATGAGCTGAAGCGCATGCGCGAGCTCGTCGACCGGACGGCCGCCCGGGTGCTCGGCGAGCGGCTGCCGCAGGTGGACTACCGCGTCGGCACGATGATCGAGGTGCCGCGGGCCGCCATCACGGCGGCACAGATCGCAAAGCACGCGGACTTCTTCTCCTTCGGGACGAACGACCTGACCCAGATGACGTTCGGCTACAGCCGCGACGACGCCGAGGGCAAGTTCCTGACCCACTATGTCGACCACAAGCTGCTGCCGGAGAATCCGTTCCAGGTGCTGGACGAAGAGGGAGTCGGCGAGCTGATCCTCTGGGCCGTGGACAAGGGGCGCTCCGTGAAGCCGGACCTCAAGACCGGCGTCTGCGGAGAGCACGGCGGGGATAAGGACTCGATCTTCTTCTGCCACGAAGCGGGGCTGGACTATGTCAGCTGCTCCCCGTACCGGGTGCCGCTGGCCCGCATTGCCGCCGCGCAGGCGCAGATCGCCTCCGCAGAGCGGCAGGCGTCCCAGGCGGATGAGCGGGAGAGAGTGCAGACGGCTTAGGGGAATCTGTCAGAATCAGGCAGGCCATTACAAATCAACGTACCAAGTGAACCGGCTGCAGAGAGCAGCCGGTTTTTGGCGTGAAATTCTACACTAAGAATCCCAACTGCAGAACCCGGTAAGAAAAGTCCCTCTAGCGGGGGAGAATCTAAATTTACAAATATGTTTATTTTTTCATGCAATGGCGCTATATTAGATGGTATGCAAAGAGCAGGACAGCTCATCAATACTGATAAAAGAAGTCTGTATCGTCTAAGCAGTCTGTTTCTCCATCTCTTAGGTACGGTCAAAATATGAATATATGATAATTTCATACAAAAAACAATAATATAAACTATTTGACATCTTTCTATGTTTTTTTACTGTAAATACGCTTACAAGACAATTTATGTGCTATAATGACTTTGGTAAAAATTGTACCAAGCACTAGATAGGGGTCGGTCGCAGGTCATGATCGCCCGGCAGGCTGGTAAGAACAGGGGGACTGGTTTATCTGGAGAAAATTGCCTTTCTTTTCCCGGGACAGGGGTCGCAGTACGTTGGGATGGGTAGAGGGTTATTCGATCAATTCCCAATAGCAAAACAAACCTTTGAGGAAGCGAATGAAGTACTTGGCTTCGATTTGGCTTCTTTGTGCTTCGAGGGGCCGGCTGAGGAAATTCAAAAAACGGCTTATACGCAGCCTGCCATTCTAACCCACAGTGTTGCCGCATACCGGGTGTTTATGCAGGAAGTAGGGGCCCGCCCTCATTACATGGCCGGACACAGTCTTGGCGAAATCACTGCCTTGACGTGTGCAGGGGCTATCGCTTTGTCAGACGCCGTAAGTCTTGTGCATAAACGGGGAACGTTCATGCAGAAGGCGGTTGTTCAAGGATCGGGGGCTATGTCGGTTATTTCTAACGTGGACCCGTTAAAGGTGAAAGCCGTCTGTGAAGAGATTGCTCCAGAGGCCCAAGATGTTACCGTATCGAATTATAACACGCCGAATCAAACTGTAATTTCAGGGACAATAAGAGCAGTAGAGAACGCGGAGTCTAAGCTCAGGCAATTGGGTGCAAGCGCATTCAGGCTGAACGTAAGCGCGCCTTTTCACTGCCCGCTTATGAACGAGGCGGCACAAGAGCTTGAGGCAGAATTACGCAGTCTATCATTCCTCGAGTTAAAATTCCCCGTTATTTCTAATCTTAATGGCTTACCCTATTCCGGTTCGGAAGATATCGTCCACCATTTAACGGCACAGATGGTGAGTCCGGTTCAGTGGAGTGACACCATGAGCTTTTTGATCGGGCGAGGTGTGGACACCGCTGTAGAATTCGGACCTTCTCATGTGCTGCGCAATATGATGAGACATACATTTCCCGAAGTGCACAGCTACTCTTATGACAAGGAAGAGGATGCCAGGTCCATTGAAGCGCTGTTTCGGGTGGTTCCGCGCCCTTGTTTCGTATCGCGCTGTCTAGCCATTGCCGTCTGCACCAAGAACCATAATAGGAATGAAGAAAAGTATGAAGAAGGCGTTATTATCCCTTATCGACGTGTCCAGACGATGCTGCAAGAAATTAATGAACGGGGCGAAAGTCCGACCTTGGAGCAGAAACGGTATGCCTTGGACATGCTGCGTTCGGTCTTTTTGACAAAACAAACGCCCGAGGGCGAGCAGCAGGAGAGATTTCGTCAGTTACATCAGGAGACCAACGATACGGTAATGCTCATGGAAGCGGGAATATAAACTTGCTGCACATTTTGGCAGCAAAGCTGAGTCGGCGCCCGTAAACCATTCGGATTTGCAGGAGCATTTACTATGTATGAAGAGGGTGTACAGTGACCATATGACGGGGGCGGAAGTCGGATTTGCGCAGACGGGAATTGTGATTCTAGGTTTAGCTTTTTTAATGGGGGGGACAGGATTATATATCGTATCGAAGACATTCCTGCAAATCTATGAAACAAGGAGAGGCTTGACAAAAATAGCAAGTAATCAAATTCGGAATTTGCTTATTATGGCTGTTGTACTCCTTGGCTTAGGTTTGTTTGGCTTCACTTTTTTAGCGCAGCATGATGTATGGCAAACTTATGTCATGACGCTGTCCGATCAGGTCATAACGGCCATGGTCGTAAGCGCTTTCGCCATCTTCTTATTTTTATTGAATTGGTTGGTTCATTACCTGTTTCCGCTTGAACCTAAGGTAACCTATGCGCCTCTTGTTCTGCTAAGCCTGGGAAGCGGACTGGCGTATACGTTCATGATCTTCGTTATTAATCAGGCCCTGGCTGTTGACCGTGATGCCAGGTACGAGTTTTTTGTTTGCTTTGCGGTAACGATCGGCATCTACTTTGTCAGTCAACGGTATATCCGTTCCCAGATGGTCCGGCTCTCGAATTTAATTGTTTATGAGAAACGGATGGATATGATTCACAAGCTGCTTCACTCCCGGTATCAGAATGTGGAAGCTATCGGCGGCGATAAGATCCTGACGTGCATCAATAATGATGTGGAGACGATCAGCAATTTTGTGAATTTATTTGTGAGTGCGTTTACGAGTATCGTCATTGTCTTTTTCGGTTTTGTGTATTTGGGCTGGATTAATATATACGGTTTCTTGTTTTCGTTTGCGATCATACTCGCAAGCTCTGCGCTTTATTTTGTTGTCGCGCGGAAGGGGAACCAGCTTACGGAAGAAACGCGGAGCGTCCAGCATATTTTCTTTAAGTTCATTCATGATCTCGTTAAAGGCTTCCGCGAGCTGACGCTTCATTGGCTGAAAAAGCAGCAATTTGCGGAGGACTTGAAAAGTTACACGTACGCTTACATGACGAAAAGGGTGAAAAGCAGTCTCATGTATTCGCATGTCATCCTCGTCGGCGAGCTGTTATTTGTGATGGTAATCGGCGCTGTTGTATTTTTGTTTCCCTTCTTTCTTCCGGACAGCCCGAATACGATGCTGAGGGAGTATGTATTTATATTCCTTTATTTAACAGGCCACGTTTCTTTTATTCTGAATAGTGTTCCGGAGTTTATGCGTTTTCGCATAAGCTGGAACCGTCTCAAGCAGATGGAGAAACAAATGGGAGCGATGGAAATCTATGAATCGCAAACGGCTGCGGGTGAAGAAAGCGCATGGTCTGCACACACGCTCGAACTGATGGATGTCATCTTTTCTTATCAAAATGCGGATGGAGAGAGCTTCACGGTCGGTCCGATCAACTGCCGGTTTGAATCGGGGGAAATCGTCTTTATTACTGGCGGGAATGGCAGCGGAAAGTCCACCTTAGCCAAGTTAATAACGGGCTTGTATGTGCCGGTTTCAGGTGAGATTGTGCTGAACGGGCGAAGTGTAGGTGCGGAAGAGCTGAGTCAGCATTTCTCTGCGGTGTTTGGCGAGTATCATTTGTTTGATCGCCTGTACGGGATTGACTCGGAGGAAAAACACCATGAAATCGAAAACTATTTAACGCTGTTCGGGTTGAAAAATAAAGTCGAATTGCAGGCTGGGCGGTTCACGACCACACAGCTATCGACAGGACAGCGCAAGAGATTAGCCCTGATGCAGTGCATGCTGGAGGAGCGCCCTTTTTGTTTGCTGGACGAATGGGCGGCAGATCAGGATCCGCAGTACCGCCAATTCTTCTATGAAGTGCTGCTGCCGGATATGAGGAGAAAGGGGACTTGCATCATTTGCATTACGCACGATGACCGTTACTTTCAAACAGCCGATACGTTCATTCATATGGAGCTTGGGAGAATAGAGAAATATTCCAATTACAATAAGGTGGGGTCTTGATTGAAGAGCGTAAGCACTTTGCCTCAACTGCTGGCGGAACGCCGGCATCTGGCGGCTGGAATCACATTTGCAGAGCCGAAGCGGGAGCGGTATCTTTCCTATGACGAGCTGTTTATGCAAGCCCAAGAACGATTAGGGGCCATGCAGGAAATAGGCGTCGGCGCCAAGGATCACGTTGTTTTTCAACTGGAGGATAACGAGTCGTTTATCGTTTCCTTCTGGGCCTGCTTGCTGGGCGGAATCATCCCTGTCCCTGTCATGGCAGGTCATACGGAAGAAATTCGTCTCAAGGTGACCCAAATCTGCGCTATTCTGGAGAGTCCTTATTTGCTCTGTACGGAAGAATTCGGGCAAGCGTACTTAACGTATTGCCGGGACCAGGGCGATGTCGATACGATGGAGAAAATGCAGGGCAGGGTGCTGCCGATCGAGCAGCTTAGGAGCAGCGATCATAAAGCCGGCTTAGGACAGCTGCATGAGGCGCAGGGCTGTGATACGGCGTTTATTCAGTTCTCTTCCGGTTCGACGGGCGATCCGAAAGGCGTCGTATTAACGCATGATAACCTGATTTGCAATATGCGTGCCATTGTAAGCGGTTCCCATGCGACCGAATTGGATTCTTCGTTAAGCTGGCTGCCCCTTACGCACGATATGGGACTGATCGGATTCCATTTGACGCCGATGTATGCCGGTTTTCATCAATGGCAGATGCCCTCATCGATGTTTGTCATGAATCCGATGATGTGGCTGCAGCTGGCTTCCCGGCACAAGATTACTTGCTTGTCTTCGCCGAATTTCGGCTATGCGCATGTCTTGAAGCACTTTAAGCCTGAACAGGCCGAGGGGCTGGATTTATCGTGCGTCCGCCTGATTTTTAACGGTGCGGAGCCGATCTCGGAGCAAATCAGCAGAGCGTTCACAGAGCTGTTAGAACCATACGGTTTGCAGGAGAAAAGTATATTCCCCGTGTACGGCTTAGCGGAAGCGAGCCTGGCCGTTACGTTCAGCCCGGCGGATGAACCGCTGCAGGCATTGCGTCTGGACCGCAATCATCTGAAGCTGGGGCATAAGATCAAGATGGCGCAGGATACCGGTACCGGAAGCAGCGATGAAGCCATATCTGTCGTGGATTTGGGGTATCCTGTCGAAGACTGTGAGATTAAATTATGCGATCCCAACGGCGAAGAAGTGCAAAGCGAGCACATTGGACTCATTCATATCAGGGGCGGCAATGTAACGCGGGGCTATTATCAGCAGCCTGAAGCGAACGCCTCCTTGATCTCCGGGGAGGGGTGGCTGAATACCGGCGATTTGGGGTTTGTGCGGAACGGGCGGTTGTTTGTTACAGGCCGGATGAAGGATATCATTTTCGTGAACGGGCAGAATGTGTATCCGCATGATTTGGAGTACATCGCAAGCCGGGTAAAGGGAGCGGAGCTCGGCAAGGCTGCGGTATGCGCTGTGCAGGATCCTGTGCGAAAGCAGGATGAGATTGCTCTGTTCGTCCAGTTCCGGAGCAAGAAGCTCGAGCTGTTTTTGCCCATGAAGCGCGAATTGCAGCAGCTGTTAAACCGTCACACCGGCTTGAATGTGAATCTGATCGTGCCGGTCAAGCATATCTTCAAAACGACCTCCGGCAAAATTCAGCGTTATGCTTTTGCTGAGCGGATGAACAACGGCGAGTATGCCGAAACGATAGCGCTGCTGGAACGGCTGGAACGGGACTCGGCGGAAAGCGGGGACAGGGATCAAGCCGCAGCAGCGATGGAGCCGCTGACAGCCGATGAGCAGCGTATACTGGACATTTGGCGTAAAACGCTCGGAAGCGAAAAGCTCGGCGTGGACGATCACTTCCTGGAGAAAGGGGGGGACTCGTTAAAGGCAGCCTATGCAGCGGCTGAGATTCAAACCTCATTCGGCCTCACGCTTACACCCAGCGAGCTTTTCCGGTACCCGACGGCAAGAGAGCTTGCCGTGCGCTTGCGGCAGCTGCAGGAGCAGGCATCCGCTGCCGTAGGTGCGGAGGCTATTAAGCCGGTTCCTGAAAGTGAGTATTACCCGGCATCTTCTGCACAGAAACGGCTCTATATTCTACAGCAAATGAATCCTGAACTGTTGAACTATCACTTGCCGCAAGCCATGGACATCCAGGGCGCGTTGGACTTCGGTTTGTTCGCGCGCGTCTGGCACACGCTGATGGAGCGCCATGAAGCGCTGCGCACCAAGTTCGAGATGATCGATGGACAATGGATGCAGCGCATCCTGCCCGAGGTGCCGCTGCCCATCAGTTATCTAGATGCCGCCGGCTGGGCGGAAGAAACGCTGGACAGCCATATGGCAGCATTTATACGGCCTTTTCCGCATTTGGAGGCCCCCTTATTCCGCATCGAATTGCTGCGCACCGGGGAATTCCGTCATAGGATGCTGTTCGATATGCACCACCTCATTACCGATGGAACCTCGATGGGCATCTTGATGAAAGAATTCATAGCCCTTTACGAGAACAAGGAGCTGCGGGCCCTTCCCGTACAGTTCAAGGATATTGTCGTATGGCAAGAAAACCGCAAACACGATGCCTCTATGCAAAAGCAGCGAGACTACTGGCGGGACGTATTCAAGCAGGGCATCCCCAAGCTTGAACTCACAGCAGACTTTGCGCGTCCGCTGCACCCAAGCTATCGCGGAGGCCTGCATCGGTTTACAATCGACCGGGAGTTGACGGCAGAGCTGCAGCGCTTGGCTCAGCAAACCGGCGTTACCTTATATGCCCTGCTGCTCACGGGCTACTGTACGCTGCTTGGCAGGTACAGCGGTCAGCGGGAATTCGTGATCGGCACAGCGGTTTCGGGCAGAACGCGCGTCGAGATGGCTCCGGTGGCGGGAATGTTCGTCAATACATTGCCGCTCCGACTCAGTTTGGATACAGAGGCGGCGTTCTTGGCGGCGCTGCGCAGCGTTCATACCCAGGTGCTTGAGGCTGTTGACCATCAGGAAGTTCCATATGAGGAAATTTTGGAGCTTGCAAGCGCCGCCTGGGATCCCGGACGCAGCCCGTTATTCGATACGATGTTCACGCTGCAGAACATGGAGCTGCCTCAGCTCCAAACGGCAGAGCTTCTTTTTACTCCCGTGCCGATCACCACAGGAACTTCAAAGGTCGATCTTACGTGGGAGTGCTACAGCACGGATGGCGGTATTGAAGTTTCACTGGAGTATGCGCTGGATCTGTTTACACCGGAAACGGCGAAGCAGCTGGCAAGACATTA
The DNA here is from genome assembly GCF_027533645.1 of Paenibacillus caseinilyticus. Classification (GTDB taxonomy): domain Bacteria; phylum Bacillota; class Bacilli; order Paenibacillales; family NBRC-103111; genus Paenibacillus_G; species Paenibacillus_G caseinilyticus. The sequence continues at coordinate 500,609 of NZ_JAQAGY010000001.1, read as the reverse complement.
TGTGCACTTGCTTCAACAAGCGGCTGCCCATTCCCATCAAGTCCTGACCGGCCTTGAGCTAATGGAACGGCACGAAGTTCATCAATTGCTTCACACCTACAACGAGACGGCATCCTCCTATCCCAAACATCTGACTTTGCACGAGCTCTTCGAGCTTCAAGCGGCTGCGAATCCGCAGGCTGTCGCCCTTGTTAAGGACGGACACAGCCTTACCTACGGGGAGCTGAATAAACAGGCTAACCAATGGGCCCATTGGCTCATCGATCATGGCGCAGCTTCCAAGGCTCCGGTAGCGATCGTGCTGGATCGTTCCTTTGAGATGATTACCGCCCTATTGGCCGTACTCAAAGCCGGCTGCGCGTATGTGCCTATTGATCCGAATTATCCGTCGGAACGAATTCAGTATATTTTAGAAGACGCGGGAGCAAGCACGGTTCTGACGCAGAGCGCCTACTTTGAAAGCTGCAGCGATATTCTTCAGTATCTTGCGGCTGACATCCGGCTCGTACAGGTGCAGGAACTGCGGGCGCGGGAAGCCGATCTGCCCGAGTATGCTCCGCAGGCTGCTGCCGTCTCATCGGATATGGCCTACATCATGTATACCTCAGGATCGACGGGAAGGCCGAAGGGCATTCAGACCACCCATTATAATGTGGCGAGGGTTGTAAAGAACGTCAACTACATCCATATCACACCGGACGATACACTGCTGCAGTTATCGAATTATGCCTTTGACGGATCGACCTTCGATATTTACGGGGCGCTGCTAAATGGCGCGAGACTGGTTCTGCTTTCCGCTGACGATGTGATCCATACGGCCCGCTTGCTGGAAGTCATTCAAGAAAACAAGATCAGCCTGTTTTTTGCGACCACGGCGCTCTTTAATGCAATGGTCGATGAGAATGTGGAGGGGTTGGCCGGGGTTCGGCATATGTTGTTCGGCGGAGAGAGGGCTTCGGTTACTCATATCCGAAAAGCGTTGCAAGCTTTGGGGCCCAATCGCCTGATCCATGTCTACGGCCCGACCGAGTCCACCGTGTTTGCCACTTTCTATCCGATCGATGCGCTGAGCGACGGTCAGGCAACCATTCCGATCGGCAAGCCGATCAGCAATACCGAAGTGTATGTGCTTGATGCGGATGCCAGGCTTGTACCGCGGGGAGTCCCGGGTGAGCTGTACATCTCCGGAGATGGTCTCGCGCGCGGGTATTTGAACCTGCCGGAGCAATCGGAAGCGGCGTTTATCGCGCATCCTTTCCAAGAGGAGCGAAGGCTTTATAAGACGGGCGATTTGGTCCGCTGGCTTGGGGATGGCAATCTGGAGTTCATGGATCGAATCGATACCCAAGTGAAAATCAGGGGCTTCCGCATCGAGCTTGGCGAGATCGAGCATAAGCTCGCTGCCTGCCCGGGGATTGAGGAGGCTGTGGTTGCGGCTGTGGCCAGAGGGGGGGAGCAGATTCTTTGCGCTTATGTGGTGGCGGCCCATCCCATCTCAACCGAGGAACTACGGTATGAGCTCAAGCGGCAGCTGCCTGCGTTCATGGTGCCTGCGTCCATTATCCAGCTGGACAAGCTGCCGCTTACCCCGAACGGTAAAATCGACAAGTCCGCGCTGCCTGAGCCGCAGCGAATTCATGCCGGCGATCGCGAACCTTTGGCGACTGAAACGGAGCTGCGCCTGGGCGAGATCTGGAAGCAGGTGCTGCAGGTCGGTGACGTAGGGAGGTACGACAATTTCTTCGAAGCTGGCGGCCACTCCCTGAAAGCCGCCGCCATCGTGTCGCAGGTGGGCAAACAGTTTCATGTGAAGATGCCGATTGCGCTCGTGTTTGAGCAGCCCGAGCTGTACAGGCAAGCGGAATGGATTGAACAGTCGACGACCGGCCGCACGTTCGAGGCGATTCAGCCTGCTCCTTACCAGGAGCAGTATCCGCTCACTCCCGCCCAGCACAAAATGTTTATTCTGGAGCAATTCGCCGAGGTGGGAGTTGCCTATCAAATCCCGCTTGCTCTGCGGATTGAAGGGAAGCTGGAACGGGAGTCGGTTGAGGGGGCATTCCGGCAGCTCATCGCCAGGCATGAGCCCCTTCGTACGTCCTTCCACCGTTCCGGCAGCGAGGTATGGCAGAACGTATGGACGCAAGTACCGTTCCATGTGGCGGAAACTACCTTTAACGAGGGGGAGCTTGAGGCGGCTTTTGCGGCATTCACGCAGCCCTTCGATGTAACGCAGGCGCCGCTGATCCGTGTCCAATATGCGACGGAACGGCGGGGACCTTCCTATTTGTTTGTCAGTGTGCACCATATTGTATCCGATGGCATCTCGATCAAAGAGCTGCTGGAAGAGTTCATGATGCTCATGCAGGGCAAAGAGCTAGAGCCGCTTCCGCTTCAATATAAAGACTATGCGGTGTGGCTCCGGGGGCAGGAGAGCTCAGACTGGATGCGCGCCAACGATGCCTATTGGCAGGAACAGCTTGCAGGCGCGATCCCCGTACTGGACATGCCTGCGGATTATCCACGGGGAGATCGAAGGACCTTTGCAGGCGAGACCCTTTCCTTTGCCATCCCTGCGGACTTATCCGGGCGGCTGCATGGCTTTGCTGAGCAGCGGGGGTTGACCCTGAACAGCGTTCTGTTCGCCGCTTACTCGCTGCTGCTTTATCTATATACGGACCAACAGGAGATGGTCATCGGATCGCTGTCTGCCGGAAGAACTCATCCCGATGTGGAACGCATGGGAGGGATGTTCAACCAATTCTTGCCCGTCTTTATCAAGGTCGACGAGGAGCTTGCGTTCACCGAGCATGTCCGTCTCGTGCAGCATAGGCTGCTGCAGGCTTATGAGCATCAGGATACTTCCTCCACGGCATGGATGGACACGGCGCTGCCGGTTGACGGCTCGCGCAATCCGTTATTCGACACGATGCTCATCCTGCATAATCAGATGGATGCCGACGTCCGCCTGCACGGCGAGGACTGCAGCTTGACCCCGGAAGTTCTGCATACCAAGACGGCCAAGCTGGATTTCAAGCTGGACATCTACCAGAGTGGTTCCGGGCAATTAAACGCCGCTCTGGAATATAATACGAAGCTGTTCCGTTCGGAAAGCATGGAGCGGCTGGCCGGACATTTCCTGCACGTGCTGGAGCAAATAACGGAGCATCCGCAGTCGGACTGCGCCGCTTTCTCCTTGATTTCGGAGGACGAGACGGAGCTGATTCTGCACACATTTAACGATACCCGCTATCCGCATCCGACAAGCCTAACGCTGCATGTATACTTTGAAAAGCAGGCGGCGATGACGCCGGACCGTCAAGCGGTTGCTTCGTCCGAAGGCAGCCTTACTTACAGGCAGCTTAATGAGAAAGCGAACCGGCTGGCGCGGATATTACGGGAAAGCGGCGTGCAGCGTGATACGGTTGTTCCGATTGTTGCCGAACGGTCGCTATCGATGATGGTAGGCATCATGGCTATCCTAAAGGCGGGCGGCGCTTATTTGCCCATTGACCCTACACTGCCTGAGGAGCGGATATCGTATCTATTGGCGGATAGCCGGGCTGCGGTTATAGCGGTGCAGAGCAAGTGGAAAGCGCTGCTTGGTCAAGCGTACACGCTTATCGACCTGGACGATGAATCGGCCTACAGTCATATGGGGCCGGACAATCTGCCTGCAGGCAGCGGGCCCGATGATCTGGCCTACGTGATTTATACCTCGGGCTCCACAGGCAACCCCAAAGGCGTCATGGTCGAGCACCGGGCCATTGTCAACCGGCTGTTATGGATGCAGCGCAAGTACCCGCTGACCGGCGAGGATGTCATCCTGCAGAAAACGCCTATTTCTTTTGATGTCTCGGTGTGGGAGTTGTTCTGGTGGGGCATGGTCGGGGCGTCGGTCTACCTGCTTGAACCGGGCGGAGAGAAAGAGCCGCAACGTATGCTGAGGGCGATCAGGGAGCACCGTATATCGGTCATGCACTTCGTCCCTTCCATGCTGCATGTCTTCATGGAATACGCCAGACAGCCGCAGCAGACAGCCGATTTATCCGGACTCCACTATGTGTTCACCAGCGGAGAGGCGCTGAAGCCCCATCAAGTGCAGCAGTTCGCCGCATTGTGCGCCGGCCATTCTTCGGCCAAGCTGGTCAATCTATATGGCCCGACGGAAGCTGCCGTCGACGTCAGCTACTATGATTGCGGGCCGGATGCGGGCGCTGCGGTTCCGATCGGCAGGCCCATTGACAATCTTCAATTGTACGTTGTCAATTCGATGCATCAGCTGCAGCCGATTGGCGTTCATGGCGAATTATGCATCTCGGGCGCAGGTCTGGCCAGAGGCTATTGGCAGCGCGAGGAGCTGACGAACGAGAAATTCGTGCCGAACCCCTTTGTGCCGGGGGAGAAGATGTATCTGACCGGCGACCGGGCATCGTGGCTGCCTGACGGCAATCTCGTCTATTGGGGCAGAATGGATACCCAAGTGAAGATCAGAGGCATTCGAATCGAATGCGGCGAGGTCGAGCAAGCCTTATTGAAGCACGAGGCGATCCGCGAGGCGGTGGTCGCCGCCGTCCCGGACGGTCTCGGCGAGCAGGTGTTATGCGCTTATGTCGCGGTGGATTCCCCTATTGACGAAGAAGAAGTCAAACTGAGCTTGCACCGGTCGCTGCCGCAGTATATGGTGCCGGCTGTCATCGTGACCCTGGCCCGAATACCGCTTAGCAGCAATGGGAAAGTGGATCGAAGAAGCCTGCCGAAACCGCAGCTGGACAAGCGGGAGAACGGTACGGCCCCCCGGACCGAAACGGAGAAGCGTCTTGCCGGTTTGTGGCAGGAGGTGCTCGGCGATCAGCAGCTTGCCATTGACAGTAACTTCTTCGTTATGGGCGGCCACTCGTTAAGGGCGGCGCAGCTCAGCGGCAGAATCGAACAGCATTTCCATGTGCAATTCACGCTGCAGGACGTGTTCCAAGCACCGGTCTTGGAGCAGATGGCCAAGCTGGTGGAAGGAGCCGCAAGCCAATTGTGGCAGCCGCTGCCCCGTGCCGGACAGCAAGAAGTGTACCCGCTCTCTTTGGCGCAAAACCGCTTATTTATCCTGCATCATGTGGACGCCGGCCAGACGGTGTACAATCTGCCCTTTGCCATGCGCATCGAAGGCGCATTGGATGTCCAAAGATTGCATGCTGCGCTGCAATCGCTTGTGGACAGGCACGAGCCCCTGCGAACGAGCTTTGAGTGGCATGATGGCGTGCCTGCCCAGCGGATTCGCGATGAGGTCCCGCTGAATCTGGAGCGCCGGCAAGCGGACGAAGACGAGCTGCCTGCCCTGGTTCAAGCGTTCATCCGCCCGTTTGACTTGACGGCGGCCCCGCTTCTTCGCGCAGCGTTGGTTCAGACCGGGGAGCATAAGCATGTTCTGCTGCTGGATATGCATCATATCGTCTCCGACGGCGTATCGACGGTAGTTCTCGCGCAGGAATTCGTGAAGCTGTATCAAGGCGAATCGCTTACGCCTCTGGCCGCCCAATATAAGGATGCGGCAGTATGGCAGCAGGGCTGGTTGGAAAGCGGGGAGCGGGAGAAGCAGGAACAGTTCTGGCGGGAAACGCTCGCCGGAGAGCTGCCGCTGCTGAACTTGCCTGCCGACATGCCCCGTCCCGCATGGCAGAGCTTTGAGGGCGATTCGATCCGGGAGATGTTCCCACGGGAATTGGCGGAGCGGGTGAATCAATTGGCCCAGGCATGTGAAGTAACGCCTTATATGCTGCTATTCTCCGTGTTTCATGTTCTTCTGTACAAATTGACGGGACAGAACGACCTTATCGTTGGCACGCCGGTAAGCGGAAGGTTTCATCCGGACACGGAGCCGTTAGTCGGCATGTTCGTCAATACGCTTCCGATCCGCAGCAACCCGGATGGCAATTGGCAGTTCCGCCGTTTTATGGAAGACATGAAGCAGCGCATGCTGCAGGCATTTGCGCATGACCAGCTTCCGTTCGAACAATGCGTCACCCTGCTTGATGTGCCCAGAGATACAAGCCGGAATCCGATCTTTGACGTGCTGTTTGTCATGCAGAATATGGGGATTCCGCAGGTGGACGCAGAAGCGCTCAGCTTTACTCCCTATGCGGTCGAACACCCCGTCTCCAAGCTGGATATGACCTTCGAGCTTGTTCCGCATGAGGATGGGATCCATGTCCGCGTGGAGTATGCAACGCGCTTATATGCTCCCGAGTCGATCAAGCGGATGATGAATCAATACCGGTATTTGCTTGAATCGGTTGCGGCCGATCCGGAAGTAACGCTTTCGGGGCTAAGATTGCAGTCGCAGCAGGAGGAGCAGGCGATGCTGATGACGCTCAATCCTCAGCCGGTTGCCTATGCAGACCGGATGACGATTGAATCCTACCTCGAAGAGAGAGCACGGCAGGAACCGAAGCGTATTGCGGCTGTGTTCCGAGATCAGGCCCTGTCCTATGAGGAGTTGAATGCGAAGGCCAATCAGCTGGCGCATGTTCTGCGGAGCGCAGGCATCGGGAGCGAGGACCTCATTGCCGTCCGCATGGACCGTTCCTTGGAGATGCTGGTCAGCCTGTATGCGGTTCTTAAAGCCGGGGCAGGGTATGTCCCGATCGCTGTGCAGATGCCGGCCGAGAGAGTGGAGTTCGTGCTGAAGGATTCGCTTGCGAAGCTGCTGCTCGTTCAGTCGCCGGCCGATGAGGAGACGCTGACATTTGACATTCCGACCATCGATATCGACCAATTGGATTGGTCTTCGCAGCCGGCGGACGACCTGCCTAAGCTGCATCATTCGAAGAATATCGCCTATGTGATCTACACTTCCGGTTCGACAGGACAACCGAAAGGGGTGATGGTGGAGCATCACTCCGTCATCAATCGAATCGGCTGGATGCAAAAGCAGTATCCGTTGCAGCCGCACGACATCATTTTGCAGAAGACGCCGTTTACGTTTGACGTGTCCGTATGGGAGCTGTTCTGGTGGAGCTTTGCCGGAGCGGGCGTATGCCTCCTGGAGCCGGAAGGCGAGAAGAATCCGCAATTGATTCTGGACACCCTGGCAGAAAAGAAAATAACGACCATGCATTTTGTCCCGTCCATGCTGCATGTGTTCCTGGATTATGTGGCAAATAAAAATGCCGGAGAGCCGGAGCACCTCTTGACGCATGTGTTTGCCAGCGGGGAAGCGTTAACGCCGGATATGGTCAGCCGGTTCCGCGGGATCTTCAGCAGGTCCGGGCGGACGAAGCTCATTAATCTGTACGGGCCGACCGAAGCGACGGTGGATGTAAGCTATTACGACTGCGACGCGTTTGAATCCACAGGGAGCGTTCCTATCGGCAAACCGATCGATAACATTCAATTGTTCGTCGTAAACGAGGCGATGCAGTGCCAGCCGTACGGGGTGCCGGGAGAGCTCTGCATTGCCGGGGCAGGCGTTGCCAGAGGCTATTTGAACCGCGCCGACTTAACGGCGCAGCGGTTCGTGCCCAATCCATTTCATCCGGGGACGGTCATGTACCGCACCGGGGATTTGGTGAAATGGCTGCCTGACGGCAATATTGAATATTTGGGCCGCATGGACCATCAGGTGAAAATTAGAGGGTATCGTGTGGAATGCGGGGAGATTGAGAGCGAGCTGCTTCTTCATCCCGCCTTGAAGGAAGCTGTCGTCATCAAACGGGAAGACCGCCAAGGCTCCCCTTACTTATGCGCCTATATCATCAGCTCGGAGGAGCTTGCGGTTGCGGACATAAGGCGGCATTTGGCCAAGCGCCTGCCGGAGTATATGATTCCGTCGGCGTTCGTACGATTGCCGGAGCTGCCTCTGACCGCGAGCGGCAAAACCGACCGGAAGCGGCTGCCCGAACCTGATTATGCGATGGCGACGGGATCTCCATACGTGGAAGCGCGCAACCGCAATGAGCTCATGATCAGCGAAGTGTGGAAGGAGCTGTTAGGGCGAGCGCAAATTAGTGTGCACGACAACTTCTTTGATATCGGAGGCGACTCTTTACTGCTGATTCGCGTCCATCAGAAGCTGGAGCAGCTTCTCGGCAGCAATGTTCCCATTACGGATTTATTCAGCTATCCGACGATAGCCAAGCTGGCCGAGCATCTGGATGCCGCCGGACAGTCCGGTCACAGCTGGGTGTGGGGAGGCGTTCCCGTCCCGTCCGATTATGCAGCCGCCCAATACACGATGAACTGGGAAGGGTCATTTGAATTCAGGCTCGATGGCATGCTTTGGCGTCAACTGCAGGAGGTTGGCCGGCAGGAGCAGGTGAATCCAGGGGAGCTTGCCCTAGCCGCATTCTTTTTGCACTGGCGGCAAACGTCCCGGCAGAACAAGCTGGAGCTGCCATTCATGAATGCGGGGGGGCACATCAGACCGCTTGAGGTTGATTTTACAAGCGTGCTTCAATTCAGCGACCTGCTTCAAACGATCCGACAATCGGAAGACATGAACGCGCCTACGTTTCTTGTTCGCCAGGTGAGCAGGGCGCAAAGCCAATCCACGGCCACAACGCTGTTCCCTTTGCTGTACTGGGGCCCGCTTTCGGAGCTGAAGGTCAATCAGGAACTGCTTGACGTGTTCGATATGGTGCTCGCTTTTGAACCGCGCAGCGACAATTGCTATGGACGAATGGCATTCCATGCGAGAAAGGTGAATAAAGAAAAGCTCAAGGGTTGGGTGCAAGGCTATGTAAAGCTGCTGCATAACGTGATTGAACAATACAGCAGAGCCGCAGCGGCGGCGCATAAGGAGTCGGCGGCAAGCAAACAGTCCTGAAACGGGGAGACAGGTTGATGAAAAAAATAGGTTGGATGCTCGTGAATATCGCTGTGTTTCTCGGTTTGATTCAAGCGGCGGCGAAGGTACACGCTTTTGTATACAAGCTGCCTGCGCTGCATGGCTACAAGAGCTTCCTGTCCCATAACCCGGGCATGCATCTAGGCATCATATGTACCTTTATACTGATTGTGTACACGGTCCTGCTGCGCGCAAAAGCCGCTGTACGGAAGGACAAGCAGCTCTCGCTCGCTGCCGTCTGCCGGTTTCATAAGCTTGCGCCCCGCCAGGTAATCTTTCTAGTGGGCATGGGGATTCTGGGATGTCTGTTCAGCATCGGACTCATTGATATCACGTTTCTGGCGAAGACGTTCCCTTCCATCCCCCAGATGGTAACCGACATGATGGAGACCGATTCATTCCTTTTTGTTCTGATCGGCGCCGGGATTATGGCGCCCGTGTTTGAAGAAGTGTTATTCCGCGGATTAGTGTTCAATCAACTGCGCAGCGCAATGCCGCTGTGGGCCGCATTGCTGCTTCAAGCCGCGATATATGCCTACTTTCAGCCCAGCTTGATCATTTCCGTCATCTCTGTGGGCTCAGGTATTATCTATGCATTGCTTTACGTGCGAATGAATTCGCTCTGGGCGCCGATCATCATGCAGGTGACAGCGATGAGCTTGATTTATGCGGCCAAGTACTGGGGACTTTACGAAATGATAAGCTCCATCGGGCAGCCGGCCTTATATGCGATTACCATTGCAAGTCTGATCGGCCTTATGGCCGGGGCATGGGTGGTTTGGAAACGTGAGGACGACCTGACAGCCCCAATAAGCACGAAAGCTGCATAATAACAAAGCTGTTCCACAAACCCCATTTCAAGGAGGAAGTATGAAAAAAATAGGATCTGTTGCAGCGCACGTGCTGTTGATTGTAGGTATTTATTTTGGGTGGATCTTTACCGCCTACTACTTTTATATGGAATATGTTTACGTAGATAATGCCTGGTTCAAACGGAATACACTGATGTTTATCAACGTGAACGACATTATCGGTCTTCCCTTGTTTTATCTGCTGATGAGATATGTGTTCAAAAAAAATCTGTTCCAGGAAGCGAGATACCGGAAAATTGCCAAGAAGCCGGTCCTTATTTCGCTTATGGTCGGTCTTGCAGCCGGATTATTTACAGCGGCGTTTTCCAAACTGCCATTTATCATCACGAATTATCCTCAATTCGGGAAGTTATTCAATTACCTGAACCGCGCGGATTGGTATGTGTTCCTAGTCTTCCTTATTTTAGGAAACATATTTAAAGAAACCCTGTTCAGAGGCTTGCTTCTGAATCAATTCCGCAGAGTAACGCCGCTGGCGGTGGCCGTCACTTTACAGGGTATTGCTTATGGATGTCTGTTTTTTTACGGGAAAGTCAGCTATACGCTGTACGGCTTCCTTGGAGCCGTCATATTCGCCTTGCTGTATGTGTGGTTTGATTCCATATGGGCGGCAGTTTTGGCGCAAATCGCTTGTCAGCTCAGCCAGTATATCATCTGGAATTTGCATCTTCCCATTACTAACGGTTACCTCCTCGGAGGATCTATGGCCGCTTTCACGCTTGTCATAGGAGCGGGCTTGTATGCTGCGTGGAGACACAGCCGGAGCGCGGCTTCGAGGGGCGCCGGACTGGGCGCGGACCAAGAAGGCAGCATGGAGCTGGTTGTATGAGAACCGCCGCTCCTTTCGTCAGGGCGCTGCTGTATTTGATCATCTATGTCCTGATCTTCATGTCGACGAACGAGGCGCTGTCCTCGCATGCGCCGTCACCCGGACTGCAAGCTTATTTTGATCGTAACCCTGTCATGATCTCAGTCGTCGCCAATGTGCTGGTCGTGCTGGTGTATATGGTTATGGTGCGTCTGCAGAAGCAGCCCTTTTTAGAAGCGGTAGGCTGCAAACCCTGGAACCGGTCGAATCTCCTCTTGTTTGTTGCCATTGGCATTTCGCTAGGTTTGTTTATTGCCGTATTTGCACAAATGCCGTGGGTCAAGCAGTATTTTCCGCAAATCGTCCGAACCGTTCGTTACGTCACCAAGGGCGGCGGGGTGTTCCCTGTCATCCTCGGCAGTGTAGTTGTAGGTTCGCTGATGGAGGAATGGCTGTTTCGCGGCCTGCTGTTCCAGGCTTTTCATGAGCGGCTGAGCGGCGTGCTTTCGGTTCTATTGCAAGCCGTACTGTTCGGTGCGGTTTTCATGAATGTGTCCGTCGGCATTTTTGCGGGGATCGGCGCTGTCATATATGGACTTGTCCGCTATTGGAGCGGCTCCACATGGCCCTCGCTGATCGTGCATATATGCAGCACCGGCACATTATACTTCTATACCATGATTGGCATCGGACAACTGGATTTGCAAGCTGCAGGCAGCTTGCTTGTCCTTGCTGCCGGAGTACTGACAGTAAGCCTGTATCGGATAACCAGAGGCAAAAGGAGTGTTATGCATGTTTGAGCTTCACTTGTTGGAAGAAGACGATCACGCCGAAGCTGAACAGCTGGACATTTCGGATATTTCCAACCGGGAAATTGCGATTGTCGGTGTTTCTGCCCAAATGCCCAAATCAAGCTCTCTGCATCAGTTTTGGGAAAACCTCCGGCAAGGAAAAGATATGGTCTCGCCGTTCCCCGAGCAGCGCCGGAAGAACATGGAAGCTTATTTGCGGAGCATGCGCCTGAACCGCATGCCCGTATCCTTCTATGAGGGTGCTTATCTGGACGATATCGCTTCGTTCGATTATTCGTTCTTCCGCTTGTCTCCGAGCGAGGCCAAGCTGATGAATCCGAGCCAGCGCTTGTTCCTCCAAACGGCATGGCACGCCTTGGAAGACGCCGGCTATGGCGGCAGCAGCTTGAGCGGTTCGAGGACGGGCGTCTTTATCGGGTATAATGCGGACGCGCTGCACGATTACAAGCGTGTGATTGAGCAGGTCAATCCGGACATGCTGTCCCTGGCCGCCCCCGGCAATTTAAGCTCGATCATTGCCAGCCGCATCTCCTATTTGCTGGATCTGCGCGGTCCGAGCATCAATGTGGATACGGCCTGCTCCTCCTCTCTGGTCGCCATTCATCTGGCGTGCCAATCGATTCGGAGCGGGGAGTGCGATGCGGCGATTGCCGGCAGTGTCAAAATCAATCTGCTGCCGCTCGACCAAGGCATAAAAATCGGGATTGAATCGAGCAGCGGCCGAGCCAGGCCGTTCGATGATGCCGCGGACGGCACGGGAATCGGCGATGGCGTGGTAGCCATCCTGTTGAAGCCGCTTCATAAGGCGCTGCAGGACCGCGATTCGATCTATGGGGTCATTAAGGGCAGCGCGATCAATCAAGATGGAAGCTCGGTCGGGCTCACAGCGCCCAATGCGCTGGCGCAAGCGGAGGTCATCGCCCGCGCATGGCAGGATGCGGATATTGACCCTGAGACGGTTACGTATATCGAAGCGCACGGCACGGGGACTTCGCTGGGGGATCCGATCGAGGTAGACGGCATCACGCGGGCGTTCCGCCGGTTTACGAACAAAAATCAATTTTGCGCCATCGGCTCGGTGAAGGGGAATGTCGGCCATTTGGATCATGCCGCCGGCATTACGGGACTGCTCAAGGCGATCCTCGCTTTGCGGCATAAGCAAATCCCGCCTTCGCTTCATTTTCAGGAGCCGAACCGCAAAATTCCATTCGTGCAATCGCCTGTCTATGTGAATGACACGCTTCGTCCTTGGGAAACCGAGGGGGGACCAAGGCGCTGCGGCGTCAGTTCGTTTGGCATGAGCGGAACGAATTGCCATCTGGTGTTGGAGGAAGCGCCCGGCCCGGAGGCTCTCTCGTATGAGAGCACAGCGGGCAGTCATCTATTATGCCTCTCGGCCGAGAGCGAGCCGGCGCTGGAGCGTTCGATTGCCGCATACCGGCAGTGGGCGGAGGAGCAGGACCCGTGGAGTTTATCCGATTTGTGCTATACGGCCAGTACGGGCCGGGGACATTATGCCTGCCGGCTTGCCATTGTGACCGGGAGCCAAGAGGACTTGATGGACAAACTGGCATGGCTTCAAGAGGGAAGGTGGCGCACGGAAGCCGTTAAGGGGATCTATTACGGTGTCGGTACCGCCCGGGATGTTTCGGACGATCAGGCTTCCAAGGCGGGCAGCGGGAGCAGTCTTTTGCTCGATGAGCTGCAGGGCAAGGAGCATACGGCCGCCTCACTCGGCAAGCTTGCCGAGCTGTACGTCCAGGGGGCCGATGTGGAATGGTCGAGGCTCTACGCATCGGAAGGCTGCAGACGTCTTTCCATACCCGGCTATCCTTTTGAACAGCGCCATTGCTGGGTGGAGGAGCAGGCGCAGCCGCAGGCATCGTTTGATTTTCTCTCCATGGAGGAGCTTAAAGCGCATAAGGATCTGCCTGCCGACTTGTTGGCCGAAATGGAGCTTGCCGTTGCCGGCTGGCGCCAGCGCTTACAGGGCTTGGCGCTGCCCAAAGAAGAAGGAGCTTCCCGCGTGGTTCTTACGGGGGATGAGGGCCGTTCGTTCACGGATCAGGAGGAGGAGCTCGCCGAGGCTTGGGGAAGGCTGCTGGGCTACCGCGAGCTGCACGTAAACGCCCATTTCTTTGAAATGGGGGGAGACTCCATCTTCGCCATGAAGCTGGTCAATCAGCTCAATGAGTCACGGGGCTTGCAGCTGGAAGCGGCCGACCTCTTCAAACATGCGCGGCTGGCGGATTTTGCACGCTTGATTGCAGATAAAGAAGGAGGCCTCGAAGCGACCGATGAACGAATGTTCATTGTGCAAGCGCCTGAGCAGGAGTATTATCCTGTAACGTCGGCACAGCGGAGAATGTACCTCGTACAGGAGGCTCTTCCAGCGGATAAAAGCTATAACCTGCCGGAAACGCTCTGGCTGGATGGTCCGGTGGATACCGGCAAGCTGAAGGAAGCGCTGCTGCAATTGATCGCCCGTCACGAGTCGCTCCGGACCAGCTTCGCGATGTCCGGGGATGAAATCGTGCAGCAGATTCATGAAAGCATCGCCTTCGAGCTGCAGACGATTCAATGTCAAGAGCATGACGTGGAGCGTGTGCTGGAAAGCCTGTTCGTGGCCTTTGATCTCAAAAAAGCCCCGTTATTCCGTGCAGCGCTCGTCTCGGTGCATGCGGAAAGGCACGTACTGTTTCTCGATATGCACCATATCATCTCCGATGGAACATCGGGAGGCATTTTGTTCCGTGAACTGATGAGCCTCTACCGGGGAGAGACTTTACAGCCTGTGGGCATTCAATACAAGGATTATGCGATTTGGCAGCAGATGAGCCTCCCGGCCAAAGCAGCCGAGCATCGGCAATACTGGCTGGAGCAATTCTCAGGCGAGCTGCCTGTTCTGGAACTGCCGTCGGATTATCCGCGCCCTGCAATAAAAAGCGCCAAAGGGGAAGCACTGGAGGTTTATGTGGAGCGGGAGCTGGCGGGCAAGCTCCGCGAGCTGGCGCAATCTGAAGGAACGACGTTATTCATGATTCTGTTTGCTGCCTATAATATACTGCTCGCCAAATATACGGGCGGGGAAGACGTGATCGTGGGAACCCCGGCAGCAGGGAGAACGCACAAACAGATCGAGCACGTCGTGGGGATGTTCGTAAACACGCTGGCCCTGCGTAACTATCCGAAGCCCGATAAAACGTTTATCCAGTTTCTCCAAGAGGTGCAGGCCCATGCGCTGCAGGCGTTCCGGCATCAGGAGTATCCGTTCGAGAACATCGCGCAGGAGATCGGCCGCTACGATTTCAGCCGCAATCCCTTATTCGATACGATGTTTATTATGCAGAATATGGACATGCCGGCACTTTCGTTTGGCGAAGCCCAGTGTGCGCACCGACGTTTCGACCATCGGACAGCCAAGTTCGATTTGCTGCTTCAAGCAGTGGAACGAGACGGGCAAATCCGCTTGGTGGCGGAATATTGCAGCGATCTGTATCAACGTGACACCGTGCTGAGAATGATGGGGCACTATGTACAATTGCTTGCTGAATTGACCAGGCAGCCGAATGGTCTGCTGGCCGACATGTCCTTACTGGGCGAGGAAGAGCGGCACCTCATACGGGCGGAATGGAACGGGAACGCCATTCATGCGGAGTATCCGGAGGATAAGACGATACATCGGCTGTTCGAGGAGTCGGCGGAGCGGCATCCCGATGCCGTGGCACTGGTGTTCGGGGATCGGAGGCTTACGTATAGGGAGCTGAACGAGAGGTCGAACCGGTTGGCTCGGACGCTGCGGGAAGCCGGGGTGCAGGCGGATCAATTGATCGGCATGCTGACGGAGCGTTCGCTGGATATGATGGTCGGCATCATGGCGATTCTAAAAGCAGGCGGCGCGTATGTGCCCATCGACCCGGAGTACCCGGCGGACAGAATCCGTTATCTGCTGGAGGATTCGGGGACACGGATGATCCTGGCCCAATCTCATCTGCTGGAACGTGCCGAGTTGCCTTTTACCGGGGATATTTTCCTGCTGGACGACGAACAAAGCTACAGCAAAGACGATTCGAATCTGGAGCCGATCACGGAACCCGGACATTTGGCTTATGTGATTTATACGTCGGGGTCGACGGGTATGCCTAAGGGCGTTATGGTGGAGCACGGGTCGGTTGTGAACTTGCTCACGCAGCTGGAGCGGGAATATCCGCTTTTGGCCGAGGACGCCTTCCTCCTAAAGACGACCTATACCTTCGACGTTTCCGTAGCCGAGCTGTTCGGCTGGTTTTTCGGCCAAGGGAAGCTCGTTATTTTACAGCCGGGTCTGGAGAAAGATCCCGCCGCTTTGCTTCAAGTCATCGCGGAAGAGCAGATTACCCATGTGAATTTTGTTCCTTCCATGTATAGTCCGGTGTTGAATGCGCTGCAAGAGATGGATTGCTCTCAATTCGGTCGTTTGAAATATGTTTTTGCCTGCGGGGAGGCTCTGCCTGCCAAGCTGGTGGAAGAACATCACAAGCTGCAATGGGATGTCCGGCTCGAAAATATCTATGGGCCGACCGAAACGACCGTCTATGCGACCCGTTACGCCACTGGCGAAGGAATAGGGAGAGCAGCAAGCGTGCCGATCGGCAAACCGCTCGGCAACATGCAAACCTGGATTATGGACAGCACCTTCCAGCTGCAGCCCATTGGCGTCGTAGGGGAGCTGTGCATCTCGGGAGCCGGGGTGGCCCGCGGCTATTTCAACCGTCCGGAGCTGACCGCGGAGAAGTTCGTTGATCATCCATTCCTGCCGGGCGAGCGGATGTACCGCACAGGCGACCTGGCGCGATGGCTGCCGGATGGGCATATCGAGTACGGCGGGCGGATTGACCATCAGGTCAAAATACGCGGGTACCGCATTGAGCTTGGGGAAGTCGAAGCGCAGCTGCTGAAGGTGGAAGGAATGCGCGAGGTGACGGCGGTTGCGCGGGAGGATGCGGACGGTCTGAAGCAGCTGTGCGCATACTTTGTTTGCGACGGTTCGCCTTCGACCGGTGAGCTGAGAATGGCATTATCACAGCGGCTGCCTGATTATATGATCCCTTCCTACTTCGTGCCCTTGGAGTCGATGCCGCTTACCCAGAACGGAAAGGTGAATCGCAAGGCGCTGCCGGCTCCGGAGGAGAGTATGCGGAAGGGGCTGGAATTTGTCGCTCCCCGCAATCCATTGGAAGCGCAATTGGTCCGCATTTGGCAAGAGGTGCTTGGCGCGCCGGACGTTAGCGTCAAGGATAATTTCTTTGAAATCGGCGGACATTCGCTCAGAGCCACCACGCTGGTCGGCAAGCTGACCCGGGAGCTGAACGTCAAGCTGTCGCTGTGGGACGTGTTCCGGTATCCTACGGTCGAAGAGCTTGCCCAAGCCATAAGCGGCATGGAGCAGATGAATTACGATGCGATCTCTTTGGCGGACGCCTACTATCCGGTATCTCAAGCTCAGAGAAGGATGTATGTCCTGCATCAAATGGGCATGTTGTCCCAAATGGCAAACGTACGCAAAGCCGTCACTATAGAAGGCGTGCTCGACCGTGAGCGGCTCGAACAAGCATTCCGCCGGCTGATTGAACGCCATGAGACGCTTCGCACCAGCTTTGAGCTGGTTGACGGGGAACCGATGCAGCGTGTACGCTGGGATGCCGATTTTGCGGTCATGTATATGCAGGCCAGTGAAGAGGAAGCCGGCGACATGGTGCGCAGCTTTGCCCGGCCGTTTGATTTGGAGAAACCTCCATTACTGCAGGCCGGATGGATCGAGCTTGCGAAGGAGCGTCATATTCTCGTCGTTGATTTGCATCCTATCGTCGCGGATGAAGCCTCCATGGATATGGTATGGGGGGACTTGATTCGTCTGTACGGTGGAGAGGAACTGTCGCCTCTATCGGTTCAATACAAAGATTATGCGGTATCGGAGCAATCGGCCGAGCGGAAGGAGCAGATGCTGCAGCAGGAAGCCTTCTGGCTGGACACCCTTGGCGGGCAGCTTCCGGTTCTCGAACTGCCGACCGATTATGCGCGTCCGTTGGTGCAAAGCTTCGAGGGAGAGGCACTGCCGTTTACGATTGCTGCTCAAAAGGGCGGGGAATTGAGCCGCATAGCTGCGGAGCATGGAACATCGGCAGCTGTGATGCTGCTCGCGGTCTATACCACACTGCTGCATAAATACACCGGGCAGGAAGAGATCATCGTAGGAACGCCTACGGCGGGCCGGGAGAACGAAGCTCTGCAGTCCGTGGTCGGGCCGTTCGAAGGCGCGCTGGCAATTCGCAGCTACCCGGCTGGAGCCAAGACATTCTCAGCCTTCTTGGGAGAAATGAAGGAAGCGGTCGAACGTGCCGATCGGCACCGCAGCTATCCGTTTGAGCTGCTCGTGGAGCAATTGCAGGTGACACGCGATATGAGCCGCAATCCGGTGTTTGACACGATGTTTATATGGCAGGACGCGGAGCAGGGCGGCACAAGCATCAACGGACTGGATGTCAAACCTTATAAGAACGGGCAGACGGCGGCGAAATTCGATATTTCCGTCCAGGCTGCACAGGTTGAAGAAGGCATCGCATGCCGCATTGCCTTTAAATCGGGGCTGTTCAAGCGCGGCACCGTGGAGCGGATGGCCGGACACTTTGAACGGCTGATCGACGCCGTGATCGAAGATCCGCAGGCAAGTCTTATGTCGCTTCAGATGGTGACCGCTGAGGAGACGGCGCAGATCGTGCATGGGTTTAATGCGACGGCAGCGGAGTATCCGCGGGAGAAGACGCTCCACGGGCTGTTCGAGGAGCAGGCGGAGCGGAGAGGGGAAGCGGCGGCAGTCGTCTGCGAAGGGCGGCAGCTGACGTACCGCGAGCTGAATGAACGGGCGAACCGGCTGGCGCGCACGCTGCGGAAGGCCGGCGTGCAGCCGGATCAGGCAGTGGGCATTATGGCGGAACGGTCGCTGGAGATGGTGGTCGGCATCATGGCGATCTTGAAGGCGGGCGGCGCCTATGTGCCGATGGACCCGGATTTCCCGCAGGAGCGGATCGGCTACATGCTGGAGGATTCGGGAGCGGGGATCGTGCTGCTGCAGCGCCATTTGCGGGACCGGGCCGCAGCGTTCGCGGGCCTGATCGTCGATCTCGACGATGAGGCAGCCTACTGCGCGGATGGCTCCAATCTGGAGCCGGCGGCAGGCGCCCGCCACTTGGCCTATGTCATCTACACTTCCGGATCGACGGGCAAGCCAAAAGGGGTCATGGTGGAGCATCAATCCGTCGTGCACACCTTAAGTCAACTGGAACGCGAGTACCCGCTGGGGACCGGCGATGCGTATTTGCTGAAGACCGCCTTCACGTTCGATGTATCCGTGCCCGAGCTGTTCGGCTGGTTTTTCGGTGAAGGCAGGCTCGTGATTTTGCCGCACGGACAGGAAAAAGATCCGGCTTGTCTGCTGAAGGCCGTCGAGGAACAGTCGATCACTCATTTGAACCTGGTGCCTGCGATGTTCAGCGCCATCGTCCGCCGCCTGGTGGAGAACGAGCTGGATGCCGCCCGGCTGCAGACCCTGAAATATATCGCGGTCGCCGGGGAAGCACTCCCGCCGAAATGGGTGGACGCCTACAACCGGCTCGGTCTGAACGCGAGGCTGGAGAATATCTACGGGCCAACGGAAGCGACGATCTATGCGACGAAGTATTCCATCCGCCGGGAAGAGAACGGCATGGCGAATGTCCCGATCGGGAAGCCGCTGGGCAATGTCGGCGCGTGGATTGTAGACGGAGCCGACCGCCTGAATCCGATCGGGGTGGCCGGGGAGCTGTGCCTGTCCGGCGAAGGGGTAGCCAGAGGCTACTTGAACCGGCCGGAGCTGACAAAGGAGAAATTCGTACCGAACCCGTTCCTGCCGGGCGGGCGGATGTACCGGACGGGGGATCTGGCCAGGTGGCTGCCGGATGGCAATATTGAATACCTGGGACGGATCGACCATCAGGTGAAAGTCCGCGGCTATCGGATTGAGCTAGGCGAGGTGGAGACGCAGCTGCTGAGCGCAGCGAAGGTGAAGGAAGCGGTCGTCACGATATGGACGGACGCAGCGGAGGAGAGCAGCCTGTGCGCGTATGTGGTCGCAGACGAGCCTCTGACCGCAAGCGAGCTGAGGGAAGCGCTGCTGTCGAAGCTGCCGGGCTACATGATCCCGTCGTACTTCGTGCAGCTGGAGCGGCTGCCGCTGACGTCGAGCGGCAAAGTCGACCGCAAAGCGCTGCCGGCTCCTGAAGGAAGCATGGGGACAAGCGCCGAATACGCCGCGCCAAGCACGCCGCTGGAAGAGCAGCTGGTCCGCATCTGGCAGGAAGTGCTGGGGCTTGCGCGCGTCGGCGTGAAGGACAACTTCTTCGAGATCGGCGGCCATTCGCTGCGCGCTACGACGATGACAAGCAAGGTATACAAGGAAATGAATGTCAGCCTGCCGCTGCGGGACGTGTTCCAATTCCCGACGATTGAACAGCTGGCCGAAATGATGGGCGGCCTGGATGGTGAAGCTTTCAGCGCCATTCCGCAAATCGAAGTCAAAGATGTTTACCCGATGTCCTCTGTCCAGAAGAGATTGTACATTCTGCAGCAAATGGAAGGCGCCGAGCAAAGCTACAATATGCCTTACATGATGAAGCTCGAAGGAGCAGTGGACCGGGAGCGGATGGAGGAAACGTTCCGCAAGCTGATTGCGCGTCATGAGACCTTGCGCACGGGGTTTGAAATGGTGAACGGTGAAGCGCTGCAGCGCGTACACCGTGCAGCGGACTTTGCGGTTGCGTATTTCCAAGCCACGGAGGAAGAGATTGACGGGGTGATGCATGCTTTCGTCCGGCCGTTTGATTTGGAACAGCCGCCGCTCCTGCGCATAGGATTAATTGAAATTGCCGAGGAACGCCACATCCTGATGTTTGACATGCACCATATTATTTCGGATGGAACCTCACTCGCGATTCTCATTGATGAGTTTATGCGCTTGTACGGAGGCGATACATTAGAACCGCTTCGCATCCAGTACAAGGACTACGCCGCATGGCAGCAGTCCGACATGCATCAGGCTCAAATTAAAAAGCAGGAAGCCTACTGGCTGGATATGTTCAGCGGCGAGCTGCCTGTCCTCGAAATGCCGACGGATTACGCGCGTCCTGCGGTCCGCAGGCACGAGGGGAATGTCGTGCGGTTCACCATTGATGGGAAGAGGAGCAGGGAACTGAAGCGCATTGCGGCTGAGCATGCGGCGACACTGTATATGGTGCTGCTGGCTTCTTATTCCATCCTGCTGCATAAGTATTCCGGCCAGGAGGATATCATCGTAGGGACGTCCATTGCGGGAAGAACGCACGGCGATGTGCATCCGCTGATCGGGATGTTCGTCAATACGCTGGCTCTCCGCACCCATCCGGTCAGGAAGAAGACGTTCAGCTCCTATCTGAAGGAAGTCAAGGGGATCTCCCTGGGCGCTTACGAGCATCAGGACTACCTGTTTGAGGATTTGATGGAAAACCTGAAGCTGGCCCGGGATGTAAGCCGGAATCCGCTGTTCGATACGCTGCTTGTTCTGCAGAATACGGAGAACAAG
Source organism: Paenibacillus caseinilyticus (assembly GCF_027533645.1). Classification (GTDB taxonomy): domain Bacteria; phylum Bacillota; class Bacilli; order Paenibacillales; family NBRC-103111; genus Paenibacillus_G; species Paenibacillus_G caseinilyticus. Next base: position 479,647 of record NZ_JAQAGY010000001.1, on the reverse strand, counting down.
GAGATTCAGATCGATGGGCTTCATCTGTCCACTTATCCGAATCAGCATACGGTTTCCAAATTTGATCTCAGCCTGTTCGTCATCGAAGGGGAGCAGGGCTTGGAATGCATTTTCGAGTATGCGTCTTCCTTGTACAAGCAGGAGACGATCGAGCGTATGGCCGGCCATTATCAGCAATTGATCGGCGCGATTACGGACGATCCCTCGTCTGCGATCTCTTCGCTGGATATGCTGACGGCGGAGGAGAAGGCGCAGATCCGGTATGCCTTCAATGCCGAAGCGGCGGACTACCCGCGTGAGCGGACCATTCAGGAGATGTTCGAGGAACAGGCGGAGCGCACCCCCGGGGCTACAGCTATCATATTCGATGAACAGCAGCTGACGTACGGGGAATTGAACGAGCGGGCGAACCGTTTGGCGCGGACATTGCGTGCGCAAGGCGTGCAGGCCAACCAGCCTGTAGGCATTATGCTCGAGCGGTCGCCTGAGTTGATCACGGGAATGCTGGCTATTTTGAAATCAGGTGCGGCGTATGTTCCAATCGATCCGGATTATCCAGAGGAACGCATCCAATTCATGCTTGAGGATGCGGGAGCCCGGGTGCTGCTGACGAAGCGCAGTTTGCAAGCGCGATTGTCATTTGCGGGCCAATGGGTGCTTATGGACGACGAGGAGGCATACAGCGATAACGGCTCGAATCTGGAGATCGTTCATGACCCTGCGAGCCTGATGTATGTCATGTATACGTCGGGAACCACGGGAACCCCCAAAGGCGTCATGATTACGAACCACAATGTATGGAGCTATGTGCACAGCTTCATGAGAGAGTTCCATATTGAGGCGAAGGACCGCATATTGCAGCAAGCATCCATCTCTTTCGATACTTCGGTGGAGGAGCTGTACCCTGCACTGTTGGCTGGAGCCTGCATCGTGATCGTAAGCAAGGATGATGTTATCAACGTCAGCGCATTGGCCGATGCCATAACAGCGAAGCAGGTGACGGTTGTATCTTGTTCCCCCCTGCTGCTCAATGAACTGAACAGTGTGCTGGCAAGCGACCATCGGGTACGGGTGTTTATTTCCGGCGGGGATGTGCTGAGAAGAGAATATTATTCTAATTTACGCCCTGCTGTGGTGTATAACACCTATGGTCCTACGGAAGGAACCGTATGTTCAACCTATTACCGCTGTACGCATGAGGAGACATCCGTCGTCCCGATCGGCAAACCGACGGCAAATAAACAAGTGTATATATTGAATCAAGACCTTCAACTGCAGCCTGTCGGGGTGCCGGGAGAAATAGGCATTGCCGGAGAAGGCATTGCCGGAGGCTACTGGAACCGTCCTGAATGGACCGATGAGAAGTTCGTAACCCATCCGCTCGTATCCGGCGGAAAGCTGTACCGCACCGGAGATTTGGCCCGGTGGCTGCCGGACGGGAACCTGGAATACTTGGGGCGGATCGATCAGCAGGTGAAGATCCGCGGCTACCGGATCGAGCTTGGAGAAGTCGAAGCCCAGCTATTGAAAGCGGCAGCCGTACAGGAAGCGGCCGTTATAGCGCGGGAAGATGCGAACGGTCAGAACAACCTGTGCGCCTACTACTCGGCCGATCACGAGCTCAGCGTCAGCGAGCTGAGGAGAACGCTGCTGAAGGAGCTGCCGGGCTACATGATCCCGTCGTACTTCGTGCAGCTGGAGCGGCTGCCGCTGACGTCGAACGGCAAGGTGGACCGCAAAGCGCTGCCGGCGCCTGAAGGAAGCATGCAGACGGGCACCGAGTACGCTCCGCCAAGCACGCCGCTGGAAGCGCAGCTTGTCCGTATCTGGCAGGAGGTGCTGGGGCTGGAACGCGTCGGGGTGAAGGACAACTTCTTCGAAATCGGCGGCCACTCGCTGCGCGCTACAACCTTGGTGAACCGGCTGCATAAAGATCTGCAAGTGAATGTGCCGCTGCGCGAGGTGTTCCGCTTCCCTACCGTGGAACAGCTTGCCGAGGTGATCGCAGGGATGGAGCAGGAGAGGTTCAGCGCGATTGTGCAGATCGCGGAGCAGGAGCACTACCTGGTATCTTCGGCACAGAAGCGAATGTACATTCTGCATCAGCTCGAAGGAGCGGAGCTGAGCTACAACATGCCGTCGGTGCTGCTGTTGGAGGGAGAGCTGGACCGCGAACGGTTCGAGGGCGCGTTCGGCAAGCTGATCCGGCGTCACGAGGTGCTGCGTACGGGCTTCCCGATGGTGAACGGGGAACCGGTGCAGAGGGTTCACCGTGAAGTAGCGTTCGCGGTGGAGTATCTTCAAGCGGATGAAACGGAAGCGGAAGCCGCCGTGCGGCGGTTCGTCCGCGCGTTTGATCTGGAGAAGCCGCCGCTGCTGCGCGTCGGGCTGATCGAGCTGGCGCCAGAGCGGCACCTCTTCCTGTTCGACATGCACCACATCATCTCCGATGGCGTGTCGATGGGCATCCTGGTGGACGAATTCGCCCGCTTGTACGGCGGGGAAGAGCCCGCGCCGCTGCGCATTCAGTACAAGGACTATGCCGCATGGCAGCAGTCCGGGGCGCAGAGCGAGCGGAGGCGCCGGCAGGAGGCCTACTGGCTGAAGGAGATGAGCGGGGAACTGCCCGTTCTGGACATGCCGACCGATTACGCGCGGCCGGCGGTGCGAAGCTTCCAAGGGAAGGCGCTGCCGTTCACGATCGATGGGGTGAGAAGCGAGGGCTTGCGGCAGCTTGCAAGCGACACCGGCACGACGCTGCACATGGTGCTGCTGGCGCTCTACACGGCGCTGCTGCATAAATATACCAGACAAGAGGATATCATTGTCGGTACGCCGGTCGCGGGAAGAACGCATGCCGACGTGCAGCCGCTGATCGGGATGTTCGTGGGCACGCTTGCGATCCGCAGTTATCCGGCGGGAGCCAAGCCTTTCCAGGCGTATCTGGAGGAAATCAAGGAAACGATGCTGGGGGCGTATGAGCACCAGGAGTATCCGTTCGAAGAACTCGTGGAACAGGTGCAGCCTACACGGGATATGAGCCGCAATGCCGTGTTCGATACGATGTTCATCGTGCAGAATGCGGAGCAGGCCGAGCTGAACGTGGACGGCTTGCAGCTCAAATCGTATCCGCATGAGCAGGAGCCGGCGAAATTTGACCTGACGTTCGAGGCGGCGGAGCAGGAGGAAGGCATCGCATGCAGTATCGGATACGCGAGCGATCTCTATAAGCCGGCGACCGTGGAGCGGATGGCCGGACACTTTGAACGGCTGATCGACGCCGTGATCGAAGATCCGCAGGCAAGCTTGGCGTCGCTTCAGATGGTGACCGCTGAGGAGACGGCGCAGATCGTGCATGGGTTTAATGCGACGGCAGCGGAGTATCCGCGGGAGATGACGCTCCACGGGCTGTTCGAGGAGCAGGCGGAGCGGAGAGGGGAAGCGGCGGCAGTCGTCTGCGAAGGGCGGCAGCTGACGTACCGCGAGCTGAACGAACGGGCGAACCGGCTGGCGCGCACGCTGCGGAAGGCCGGCGTGCAGCCGGATCAGGCAGTGGGCATTATGGCGGAACGGTCGCTGGAGATGGTGGTCGGCATCATGGCGATCTTGAAGGCGGGCGGCGCCTATGTGCCGATCGACCCGGATCTTCCGCAGGAGCGGATCGGCTACATGCTGGAGGATTCGGGAGCAGGGATCGTGCTGCTGCAGCGCCGATTGCGGGACCGGGCCGCAGCGTTCGCGGGCCTGATCGTCGAGCTGGACGATGAGGCAGTCTACTGCGAGGATGGCTCCAATCTGGAGCCGGCGGCAGACGCCCGCCACTTGGCCTATGTCATCTACACCTCCGGATCGACGGGCAGGCCAAAAGGGGTCATGGTGGAGCATCAATCCGTCGTGCACACCCTAAGTCAACTGGAGCGCGAGTACCCGATGGGGGCCGGCGATGCGTATTTGCTGAAGACCGCCTTCACGTTCGATGTCTCCGTGCCGGAGTTGTTCGGCTGGATTTTCGGTGAAGGCAGGCTCGTGATTTTGCCGCACGGGCAAGAAAAAGATCCGGCTTGTCTGCTGAAGGCCGTCGAGGAACAGTCGATCACTCATTTGAACCTGGTGCCTGCGATGTTCAGTGCCATCGTCCGCCGCCTGGTGGAGAACGAGCTGGATGTCGCCCGGCTGCAGACCTTGAAATATATCGCGGTCGCCGGGGAAGCGCTCCCGCCGAAATGGGTGGAAGCCTACAACGAGCTCGGTCTGAACGCTAGGCTGGAGAATATCTACGGGCCTACGGAAGCGACGATCTATGCGACGAAGTATTCCATCCGCCGGGACGAGCGCGGCATGGCGAATATCCCGATCGGGAAGCCGCTGGGCAATGTCGGCGCGTGGATTGTAGACGGAGCCGACCGCCTGAATCCGATCGGAGTGGCCGGGGAGCTGTGCCTATCCGGCGACGGGGTAGCCAGAGGCTACTTGAACCGGCCGGAGCTGACAAAGGAGAAATTCGTACCGAACCCGTTCCTGCCGGGCGGGCGGATGTACCGGACGGGGGATCTGGCCAGGTGGCTGCCGGACGGCAATATTGAATACCTGGGACGGATCGACCATCAGGTGAAAGTCCGCGGCTATCGGATTGAGCTAGGTGAGGTGGAGACGCAGCTGCTGAGCGCAGCGAAGGTGAAGGAAGCGGTCGTCACGATATGGACGGACGCAGCGGAGGAGAGCAGCCTGTGCGCGTATGTGGTCGCAGACGAGCCTCTCACCGCAAGCGGGCTGAGGGAAGCGCTGCTGCCGAAGCTGCCGGGCTACATGATCCCGTCGTACTTCGTGCAGCTGGAGCGGCTGCCGCTGACGTCGAGCGGCAAAGTCGACCGCAAAGCGCTGCCGGCCCCTGAAGGAAGCATGGGGACAAGCGCCGAATACGCCGCGCCAAGCACGCCGCTGGAAGAGCAGCTGGTCCGCATCTGGCAGGAAGTGCTGGGGCTTGCGCGCGTCGGCGTGAAGGACCACTTCTTCGAGATCGGCGGCCATTCGCTGCGCGCTACGACGATGACAAGCCGTCTGCATAAGGAGCTGCAGGTCAATGTGCCGCTTCGCGAGGTGTTCCGCTACCCTACCGTGGAGCAGCTTGCCGGGGTCATCGCAGGGATGGAGCAGGAGAGGTTCAGCGCGATTGCCCAGGTCGCGGAACAGGAGCACTACCTGGTCTCTTCGGCCCAGAAACGATTGTACATTCTGCACCAGCTCGAAGGAGCGGAGCTCAGCTACAACATGCCGGCGGTGCTGCTGCTGGAGGGCGAGCTGGACCGCGAACGGTTCGAGGGCGCGTTCGGCAAGCTGATCCGGCGTCACGAGGTGCTGCGTACGGGCTTCCCGATGGTGGATGGGGAACCGGTGCAGCGGGTTCACCGCGAAGTGGATTTCACGGTGGAGTATCTTCAAGCGGATGACACGGAAGCGGAAGCCGCCGTGCGGCGGTTCGTCCGCGCGTTTGATCTGGAGAAGCCGCCGCTGCTGCGCGTCGGGTTGATCGAGCTGGCGCCGGAGCGGCACCTCTTCCTGTTCGACATGCACCATATCGTCTCCGATGGCGTGTCGATGGGCATCCTGGTGGACGAATTCGCCCGCTTGTACGGCGGGGAAGAGCTCTCGCCGCTGCGCATTCAATACAAGGACTACGCCGCATGGCAGCAGTCCGGGACGCAGAGCGAGCAGAGGCGCCGGCAGGAGGCCTACTGGCTGAAGGAGATGAGCGGGGAACTGCCCGTGCTGGACATGCCGACCGATTACGCGCGGCCTGCGGTGCGAAGCTTCCAAGGGAAGGCGCTGCCGTTTACGATCGATGGGGTGCGAAGCGAACGCTTGCGGCAGCTTGCAAGCGAGACCGGGACGACGCTGCATATGGTGCTGCTGGCACTCTACACGGCGCTGCTGCATAAATATACCGGACAAGAGGATATCATTGTCGGTACGCCGGTCGCCGGAAGAACGCATGCCGACCTGCAGCCGCTGATCGGGATGTTCGTGGGGACGCTTGCGATCCGCAGCTATCCGGCGGGAGCCAAGACGTTCGAGGCGTATCTGGAGGAAATCAAGGAAACGATGCTGGGGGCTTATGAGCACCAGGAGTATCCGTTCGAAGAACTCGTGGAGAAGGTGCAGGTGAGTAGAGATTTAAGCCGCAGTGCGCTCTTTGACGCGATGCTGACGCTGCAAAACATGGAAAGCAGACATATTGATCTGGAAGGGCTGCAGATGAAGCCCTATGCTAACGAGCATACGACGGCCAAATTTGACCTCAGCCTGAACGTGTCGGAAGAGCCTGAAGGGTTGGCATGCAGCATGGCGTATGCCGCCTCCTTGTTCACCGAAGCGAGCATCCAGCGGCTGGCGAAGCATTTGGAACGGCTGATCGATGCGGTGATTGAAGACCGCGGGGCCTCTATAGCGTCGCTGGAGATCGTAACGGCGGAAGAGAAAGAGCAGCTTCTGTACGGCTTCCATGCCGTGCAAGCGGAGTATCCGCGGGAGAAGACGCTCCACCGGCTGTTCGAGGAGCAGGCGGAACAGAGTCCGGACGCGGTGGCGGCCGTCTATGAAGACCGGCAGCTCACGTACCGCGAGCTGAACGAACGGGCGAACCGGGTGGCGCGCACGCTGCGGAAGGCCGGCGTGCAGGCGGATTGCCGGGTCGGCCTCCTGATGGAGCGCTCGCTGGAGATGGTCGTCGGCATCATGGCGATCTTGAAAGCAGGCGGCGCCTATGTGCCTCTGGATCCGGAGTATCCGGAGGAACGCCTGCTGTATATGCTGGCGGATAGCGGCGCAGAGTGGGTGCTGACGACGAAGGAGCATGATCTGCCGGCAGGAGCGGCCGGCGTGCAGCGTATCGTACTGACCCCCGAACTGCTCGGCGACGGCGACGGCAGCAATGCAGACAGCACGACCGGTTCCCATCATCTGGCCTATGTCATCTATACATCGGGAACAACGGGACAGCCCAAAGGCGTGCTGATCGAGCACCGGAATGTAGGCAACTTGGTGGCAGGCTTGGCTGAGCGGATCTACAGCAGGCACGACGGTCCGCAGCGGATCGCCTGGCTGTCGCCGCATGTGTTCGACGCCTCCGTGAAGCAGCTGTTCGCCAGCCTGCTGCTCGGCCATACGCTGTACGTGGTGCCCCGGGAGATCAGCATGAGCGGAGAGCGGTTGGCCGCGTACTACAACGCGCACCGGATTCAGGTATCGGACGGCACGCCGGCGCACCTGCGCATCTTGCTGGAGTCGGCGCATCGGTTTGCGGCGATCAACGTAGAGCGGTTCATCATTGGAGGAGAAGCGCTGCATGGGGAGCTGGTGAATGCGCTGCGGAGCAGCTGGACGGGCGGCTGCCGGCCGGCCATCACGAATATATACGGTCCGACCGAATGCTGCGTGGACACGACGGCCTATACGGTTGGCGGGGACGAGGATGCCTGCACAGCGGGTATCATCCCGATAGGAACACCGCTGGCGAACCAGGCGGTGTACATTCTGGACCGGGAGCAGAACATGGTGCCGATCGGAGTCGGAGGCGAATTATACATCGGCGGGGAGAACGTGGGCCGGGGCTACTTGAACCAGCCGGAGCTGACCGCGGAGAAGTTCGTGCCGAATCCGTATAAGCCGGGCGAGCGGATGTACCGGACCGGCGACCTGGCGAGATGGCAGCCGGACGGGAACATCGAATACCTGGGGCGGATCGACGAGCAGGTGAAGATCCGGGGGTACCGGATCGAGCTTGGGGAAGTGGCGACGCGGCTGGAGCAGATCCCTGCCGTACGCGAAGCGGCCGTCATTGCCAGAGAGGACGGAAGCGGTCAGAAGCAGCTGTGCGCGTATGTCGCAGGGGACCGGCTGCTGACGGCAGGCGACCTGCGCGAAGCCTTGGCGAAGGAGCTGCCGGGCTACATGATCCCGTCGTACTTTGTGCAGCTGGAGCGGCTGCCGCTGACGCCGAACGGCAAAGTGGACCGCAAAGCGCTGCCGGCTCCAGAGGGAGCCATGCAGACGGGCACCGAGTACGCTGCGCCAAGCACGCCGCTGGAAGCACAGCTTGTCCGCATCTGGCAGGAGGTGCTGGGACTTGCGCGCGTCGGCGTGAAGGACAATTTCTTCGAGATCGGAGGCCATTCCTTGCGCGCGACAACCTTGGTCAGCCGGCTGCATAAGGAGCTGCAGGTCCATGTGCCGCTTCGTGAGGTGTTCCAATTCCCTACGGTCCAAGCAATGGCTCGAATGATCGGCAGGCTGGAGCAGCAGACGTTCCGTTCCATTTCCAAGGCCGAAGAAAGGGCGTACTACCCGTTGTCATCCGCACAGAAGCGGCTGTATATATTGCAGCAGCTTGAAGGCTTCGAAACGAGCTACAACATGCCGGGAGCTATGCTCATTGAAGGGCAGCTGGACCGCGACCGCTTCGAAGACGCGTTCCGCAAGCTGATCGCACGTCATGAGACGCTGCGAACGGGCTTCGAGATGGCGGATGGCGAGATGATCCAGCGAATCCACAGCGAAGTGGCATTTGCTGTGGAATATAGGCAGGCCGGCGAAGATGAGACCGAAGCGGTGCAGCGCTTCGTCCGTAAGTTTGAACTGCACCAGCCGCCGCTTATGCGCGTGGGCTTGATCGAGCTTGCGGCAGAACGTCATATTTGCGTGTTCGATATGCATCACATGATCTCCGATGGCCTGTCAAGAAGCATTTTGTTCGATGAATGGATCGCATTGTACGGCGGCGAGGAGCTGCCCGCACTTCGGATTCAGTACAAGGATTATGCCGTGTGGCAGCAGTCTGAACTGCATCGCGATCAAATGCAGTGGCAGGAAGCCTACTGGATGGAAGTGTTTAAAGGCGAATTGCCGGTATTGCAGCTGCCGATCAACTCTGCCAGACCATCGGTCCGCCATTTCGAGAGCGCGACTATCGAATTCGAGATGGACGCAACGCTTGCGCAGCGGCTGAATCAGCTCGCGGCCAGTCAAGAATGCACGCTGTACATGGTTCTGCTCTCGGCTTATGCGGTATTGCTCGCCAAGTACAGCGGGCAAGAGGATATTATTGTGGGAACGCCGGTATCCGGCAGAACGCATGCCGATTTGGAACCGCTCATCGGGATGTTTGTGAACACGCTCGCGATTCGCAGCTATCCTGCGGGCAGCAAATCGTTCCTGGACTTCCTGCATGAGATCAAGGAAACGGCGCTGGGGGCTTTCGAGCACCAGGACTATCCGTTTGAAGAGCTTGTTGAAAGATTGGATGTAAAGCGCGATGCAAGCCGCAACCCCTTATTCGATACGATGTTTACGCTGCAGAATGAAGATCGCACCAGAGGGATGCATGCGGGCGATTTGAGCCTGGAGCCGTACATGCAAGATCTCGAGCTCGATGCCAAATTTGACATCACGTGCTTTATATCTCAGGAAAGCGGCGGACTAAGGGGGGCGCTGATCTACTGCACGCAATTGTTCAAGGCGGGGATCATCAGCCAAATGGCGCAGGATTACCTGCTTGTGCTGCGCCAGATCAGTGAGGAGCCGCAGGCCCTGTTAACCCAAATGAAGCTCGATAGCCATTCGGCAGAAAGCAAACACTTGCAAGCATCCATTGAATTTACATTTTAACTGACTTGCTTATAAGCCCGGGGCGTTTGACAGGTTCACCTCCGACATCCCGGGCTTGTAAGGGTAATGATGAGGAGGTTCAGGCATGAAGTCGGTGTTTGCCAAAGAAGAGAGCTATTGGAGCGAGAGGCTGGATGCCGAAGACCGCATGAGTGTTCTGCCGTATTGCAAGGCCTCCATGACAGATTCGAGCCAGAGCGGCGGCAAAAGCGAACTGCAATGGAAGCTTCCCCTGGAAGTCTCAAATCGGATTTTCTCCATGGCCAATGGAATGGATATGGCGGTGTATATCCTGTTATTGACCGGGGTCCATTGTTTGTTCTACAAGTATACGCAGCAGGAGCATGCGCTGTTGGGCATGCCGGCAAGCACGGAGCTTGACGACGGGCGAGAGGCGCTTCTGGATCTTTTGGTTATCAAAAATAAACTGAGCCGCCACAGCACGTTCAAGTCTTTAGTGGGAGCAGTGAAAACCTCCGTATTAGAAGCGATCGAACATCGGCGTCTCCCGTTTGGCCAAATGGTTGAGCGCATGGGCATGGAATACGATCCGAACGGTTTGCCGGTTGTCAACACGATCGTCTCCTACAAGAACATTCATGCGCTGCATGCGGAAGAGAGTGCGCTGACCGATACGGTCTTTCGATTTGCTTCGGAGAATAACGAAATTCAACTTTGTGTCCGCTTCGACGATCATAAATATGACCATGAGTATATCTCGAAAATGATCGATCATTACGTCCGGCTGCTCTCGGTTGTCCTCAATCAGCCTGATCTGGAGATCGGTGAAGCGGACATGCTATCCGCATCCGAGAAGCATCAATTGCTGGTGGAATGGAACGACAGACGTCCCAATCTGCAAGAAGAAGCCAGGGTGATCCATCGATGCTTTGAACAGCAGGCCGAGCGTGTGCCCCATCAGCTCGCCGTACAATGCGGAAGCCATTCCTTGACGTACAAGGAGCTTAACGAACAGGCAAACCGGATGGCGCATGAACTGAAGCGCAGAGGCGTAACCCGGGATGTGATTGTCGGCGTGATGACGGAGCGCACCGTCTCCATGATGATCGGGCTGCTGGCTGTTCTCAAGGCAGGGGGAGCCTATCTGCCTATCGATCCGGCGCTTCCGCGGGAGCGGATCGAATATATGCTGGATGATAGCGGAGCCCGGCTTTTGCTTACAACGGCTGGGCATATGACGGATTGGATGTTTGCCGGAGCGATTCTGGATGTGGACGATGTATCCAGCTATGCCGAGGATACTGCCAATTTGGCGTGCCCGGAAGCTCCGGAAGACCTCATGTATGTCATCTACACCTCAGGCTCCACCGGCAAACCGAAGGGGGTCATGATTCCTCATCGCGCCTTCCATCAGTTTGCTTACTCGCTGAGCATGCATTTCGCGCAGCCGTTCGATGAACGGGACCGCTGCTTGAGCGTAACCAGCATCTCCTTCGATGTTAGCGTCGCCGAGCTGTTCACGCCGCTTCTGTTCGGAGCCTCCTTAGTGCTGTTCCCGCACCCGGACGGACTGGACCCCCGGCTGCTTGCCGATGTGATCCTGGAGGATGCAATAACCTTTGCCTATATTCCGCCTACCCTGCTCAATGAAGTCGCGCAATTTCTTGAACATAACAAAGACGGCCTGCGTTTAGACAAAATGCTGGTTGGGGTGGAGCCGATAACAAATGGTACATTAGAGCGTTTTGTCGACCTGAATCCGGCCATTGTCATCGTGAACGGCTACGGTCCGACCGAAGCGACCATTTGCTCCAATATGTATACGTACAAGCCTGGCTCTCCAAGCGGCAGCTTTGTACCGATCGGCAAGCCGATGCATCATACGGAGGTTTATATTTTGGGGAGCGACGACCAGCCGGTTCCTGCCGGCGTCGCCGGTGAATTATGCATTGCCGGCAGGGGCTTGGCCCGAGGGTACGTCAATCAGCCCGAGCTTACGCGCAGCAAGTTCGCGGCGCATCCGTTTGATGATAGCCGGATCATGTATCGTACCGGCGATCTGGCCAAGTGGCTGCCCGACGGAAATGTCATGTATCTGGGCAGGATGGACCAGCAGGTTAAGGTAAGAGGCTACCGGATAGAGCTTGGCGAGATTCAATCCCGGCTCGCGGGAATAGCGGCTGTGCGCGAGGCGGTCGTCATCGCCAGAGAGGACCAAAGCGGTCAGAAGCAGCTGTGCGCCTACTACTCGGCCGATCACGAGCTCAGCGTCAGCGGGCTGAGGAGTACGCTGCTGAAGGAGCTGCCGGGCTACATGATCCCGTCGTACTTCGTGCAGCTGGAGCGGCTGCCGCTGACGCCGAACGGCAAAGTGGACCGCAAAGCGCTGCCGGCGCCTGAAGGAAGCATGCGGACAAGCGCCGAGTACGCTGCGCCAAGCACGCCGCTGGAAGCGCAGCTGGTCCGCATCTGGGAGGAAGTGTTGGGGCTTGCGCGCGTCGGCGTGAAGGACCACTTCTTCGAGATCGGCGGCCATTCGCTGCGCGCTACAACCTTGATAAGCCGGCTGCATAAGGAACTGCACGTTAATGTGCCGCTTCGCGAAGTGTTCCGCTTTCCTACCGTGGAGCAGCTTGCCGAGGTGATCGCAGGGATGGAGCAGGAGAGGTTCAGCGCGATTGCGCCTATCGCGGAGCAGGAGCACTACCTGGTCTCTTCGGCCCAGAAGCGATTGTACATTCTGCACCAGCTCGAAGGAGCGGAGCTGAGCTACAATATGCCCGCAGTGCTGCAGCTGGAGGGAGAGCTGGACCGCGAACGGTTCGAGGGAGCGTTCGGCAAGCTGATCCGGCGTCACGAGGTGCTGCGAACGGGCTTCCCGATGGTGGATGGGGAACCGGTACAGCGGGTTCACCGCGAAGTGGATTTCGCGGTGGAGTATCTTCAAGCGGATGTAGCGGAAGCGGAAGATGCCGTGCGGCGGTTCGTCCGCGCGTTTGATCTGGAGAAGCCGCCGCTGCTGCGCGTCGGGCTGATCGAGCTGGCGCCGGAGAGGCACCTCTTCCTGTTCGACATGCACCACATCATCTCCGATGGCGTGTCGATGGGCATCCTGGTGGATGAATTCGCCCGCTTGTACGGCGGGGAAGAGCTCTCGCCGCTGCGCATTCAGTACAAGGACTACGCCGCATGGCAGCAGTCCGGGGCGCAGAGCGAGCAGAGGCGCCGGCAGGAGGCCTACTGGCTGAAGGAGATGAGCGGGGAACTGCCCGTGCTGGACATGCCGACCGATTACGCGCGGCCTGCGGTGCGAAGCTTCCAAGGGAAGGCCCTGCCGTTCACGATTGATGGGGTGCGAAGCGAACGCCTGCGGCAGCTTGCAAGCGAAACCGGGACGACGCTGCACATGGTGCTGCTGGCACTCTACACCGCGCTGCTGCATAAATATACCGGACAAGAGGATATCATTGTCGGTACGCCGGTCGCCGGAAGAACGCATGCCGACCTGCAGCCGCTGATCGGGATGTTCGTGGGGACGCTTGCGATCCGCAGCTATCCGGCGGGAGCCAAGACGTTCGAGGCGTACCTGGAGGAAATCAAGGAAACGATGCTGGGGGCTTATGAGCACCAGGAGTATCCGTTCGAAGAACTCGTGGAACAGGTGCAGGCAGCGCGGGATATGAGCCGCAATGCCGTGTTCGATACGATGTTCATCGTGCAGAATGCGGAGCAGGCCGAGCTGAACGTGGATGGCTTGCAGCTCAAACCGTATCCGCATGAGCAGGCGACGGCGAAGTTTGACCTGACGTTCCAAGCGGCAGAGCAAGAGGGAGGCATCGCCTGCAGCCTCCGATACGCGAGCGATCTGTATAAGCCGGCGACCGTGGAGCGGCTGGCGAAGCATTTTGAACGGCTGATCGATGCGGTGATTGGAGACCGCGGGGCCCCTATTGCGTCGCTGGAGATCGTAACGGCTGAAGAGAAAGAGCAGCTTCTATACGGCTTCCATGCCGTGCAAGCGGAGTATCCGCGGGAGAAGACGCTCCACCGGCTGTTCGAGGAGCAGGCGGAGCGGAGTCCGGAGGCGGCGGCGGTCGTCTATGAAGACCGGCAGCTCACGTACCGCGAGCTGAACGAACGGGCGAACCGGGTGGCGCGCACGCTGCGGAAGGCCGGCGTGCAGGCGGATTGCCGGGTCGGTCTCCTGATGGAGCGCTCGCTGGAGATGGTCATCGGCATGATGGCGATCTTGAAAGCAGGCGGCGCCTATGTCCCTCTGGATCCGGAGTATCCGGAGGAACGCCTGCTGTATATGCTGGCGGATAGCGGCGCAGAGTGGGTGCTGACGACGAAGGAGCATGACCTGCCGGCAGGAGCGGCCGGCGTGCAGCGTATCGTACTGACCCCCGAACTGCTCGGCGAAGGCGACGGCAGCAATGCGGACAGCACGACCGGTTCCCATCATCTGGCCTATGTCATCTATACATCGGGGACAACGGGACAGCCCAAAGGCGTGCTGATCGAGCACCGGAATGTAGGCAACTTGGTGGCAGGCTTGGCTGAGCGGATCTACAGCAGGCACGACGGTCCGCAGCGGATCGCCTGGCTGTCGCCGCATGTGTTCGACGCCTCTGTGAAGCAGCTGTTCGCCAGCCTGCTGCTCGGCCATACGCTGTATGTGGTGCCCCGGGAGATCAGCATGAGCGGAGAGCGGCTGGCCGCGTACTACAATGCGCACCGGATTCAGGTATCGGACGGCACGCCGGCGCATCTGCGCATCTTGCTGGAGTCGGCGCATCGGTTTGGGGCGATCAACGTAGAGCGGTTCATCATTGGAGGAGAAGCGCTGCATGGGGAGCTCGTGAATGCGCTGCGGGGCAGCTGGACGGGCGGCTGCCGGCCGGCCATCACGAATATATACGGTCCGACCGAATGCTGCGTGGATACGACAGCCTATACGGTTGGCGCCGAAGAGGATGCCGGCACAGCAATAATTATCCCGATAGGAAAGCCGCTGGCGAACCAGGCGGTGTACATTCTGGACCGGGAACAGAGGCTGGTGCCGATCGGAGTCGGGGGCGAATTATACATCGGCGGGGAGAACGTGGGCCGGGGCTACTTGAACCGCCCGGAGCTGACCTGTGAGAAGTTCGTGCCGAATCCGTATAAGCCGGGCGAGCGGATGTACCGGACCGGTGACCTGGCGAGATGGCAGCCGGACGGGAACATCGAATACCTGGGGCGGATCGACCAGCAGGTGAAGATCCGGGGGTACCGGATCGAGCTTGGGGAAGTGCAGGCGCGGTTGGAGCAAGTGCCCGCCGTGCGCGAAGCGGCCGTTATCGCGAGAGCGGATAGAGGCGGGGAGACGACTTTATCCTTGTGCGCCTATTTTGTTGCCGATACAGCATTGACGACCAGAGCGCTGCGCGAAGCATTATCCCACACGCTTCCCGCGCATATGATTCCCACTTTCTTTGTTCAACTGGAAAAAATGCCGTTAACGTCGAACGGAAAGCTCGACCGCAGGGCGCTGCCTGATCCGGACAGCAGCATGCGGGCGGAGACTGAATATGAAGCTCCGCGCACGTCAATGGAAGCGCAGCTTGTCCGCATTTGGCAGGAGGTACTGGGGCTTGCGCGCGTCGGCGTGAAGGACAACTTCTTCGAAATCGGCGGACATTCGTTAAGCCTTATGCGATTGGTCCATACAATGTACAGGGAGCTGCACATTGAAATTTCTTTGCAGAAAGTGTTCCAACATCCTACTGTTGAAGCGATGGCCTATGCCATTTGGGAAAAGGACCTCTCCGGGAAGAAGGACAACCCCTTCATCAAACTGAATGAAAACGGACATTTCAATGTGTTTTGTTTTCCATCCGTATTTGGTTATGGGTTAACTTATATGGGGCTGGCACAAGAACTGGAATCCTACTGTATACTGTATGCGGCTGATTTTATTGGTGATTCGGGTTCCGAAGACAGCGATGCGCTCATAGATGGCTATGTGGATGCGATCATCCAAATCCAGGGCCAGTCGCCTTATGTGCTTCTAGGATACTCTTTGGGTGGGAACTTGATGTTCGAAGTGGCCAAAGCGATGGAGAGAAGAGGCTGTCATGTATCGGATATCATCATCGTGGATTCCATACGCAGGCAGACCTTAACGCCGTTGTATGCTTCGGAAAGCGAGGCTGCGCCTATACTGCTTGAAGCGGCAGAGGGTCCGGAGAAGGAATTGCTCCATAATGACTACATCCGCGAGCATGTCGAAAATATAATGCGTTCTTATCGGACCTACGTGTCAACGATCATGAATACAGGAACCGTTCAGGCCAACATTCACGCACTAAGCGCAGAGAAGTCCGATGGCTCGGGCACGCATAACGATCAAGTCCTTACGTGGAATGAATCCACTGAACAGAACTTTTGGACATACCCCCTTACCGGTGACCACTACAGCGTGTTCAGCCGCAAGCATGCCGGGGAGAACGCTGGCGTGTTGAAAATGATCGTTCATCAGATTGTCGACCAGACGTATAAAGCTCCACAGATGATGTTGTAAGCCGGACCATTTTACAAGAAGACAGAACCAGGCCTGGTGAGATATACATTCTAGTATTTGAACAAAAATTTCTAGGATTTGAACAAAAAGACTAAGGGCGGCCGCCCTTAGTCTTTTTGTATACGTGCTGCAGCAAATTCTGACGCTGGCCGGCCGCTTAGCGGGCTCATGGCCCAGCCGCATAGCTGCCCAGCCGCATCCTGTCTCAACTAAAACGCTGCAGTACTTTATGAATCGCGCGGGCGCCAAAGTGAACCGCATCGACCGGAATTCGTTCGTTTGCTGAATGGATCAATTCCGTAAACTTCATATCCTCAGGCAGCCGCATGGGCAAGAAACCGTAAGTTTGAATGCCCAGTTTGGAAAAATGCATGGCATCCGTTCCCCCTGGAAGCAGCATAGGTACGGGAATTCCTTCAGGGTCCTCTTCGACCAGTATGTTCTGGAGCGTCGGAAACAACCCCATGTCTGGCTTGGGCGGGCCGGGAGTGTAGCGGATGATTTCATATTCCAAGGTTTGTCCCATTAACCTGTTCAGCTCGGTGAACAAGTCCTCAGGCTGATAGCCCGGCAGCAGCCGGCCGTCCAGCTCTAAAGTGATTTCGCTGGGCGTCACATTGATCTTTTCCCCGCCATGGACGATGGTTGGATTGACCGTATGTCGCAGCAGCGGCTCAATCGAATGCCTTCGTGAGCCTAATTGATGCAGAACCATATTCGTCAGCCGGGGATTCAGCACCTGCTTGAACAGATGACCCGCAGGAAATGGCATTGCGCTGCCCATGGCATGAATCATTTCCCTGGCCGCGGGCGTGATATGAACAGGCAGACGGCTGCCGGACAGTTTATTCAAGAATACGCCCAGCTTGGTCATGCTTCCGCCGTAAGCAGGCAGCGAGCCATGACCCCCGTCCCCATGAAATACGGTTCGAAACCAGCATAGCTGCTTTTCGGCGACCATGATCGGATAAAAGCGCTGCTTGCCCATCTGCATCGAAAAGCCGCCAAATTCCCCGATGGCATAGCGCACGTCTTGGAACAGCCCGGCATGCTTGTCGATCAAAAATTGAGCCCCGTATTCCGCTCCGGCCTCTTCATCGCTAACGATAGCCAGCACAACGTCCCCCGGCAGGTCCGTTTGTTCCGCTTTAGCCCGCATGAACGCGCTGAGCATTTGGGCAACGCCGCCTTTCATATCCAGCGCTCCGCGTCCCCAAACCTGACCATCGACAATCCGGCCCTCGAACGGCGGATGCGTCCACTGCTGCGATGCTGTCCCGACTACATCGACATGGCCGTACAAAAGAAGCGGCGGCGCTTGCCCTCTGCCCTTGAGACGGGCCACCAGGTTCGGGCGATCAGGATGAAGCGCAAAAATCTGGGAATCTATGTGCTGCTGCTCTAAGAGCTGACGGATATACATGATGCAAGCGTATTCATTTCCTGGAGGATTGGTTGTATCGAAACGGATGAGTTGACGAAGGATGTCGACCGGCCGTTCATATATGCGATCTTCATGTGGTATGTAAACCCTTTCAGTCATAGGGAAATAACTCCTTTGTTTACACAAATTATATCATAAATAGGTGGGGGCCAGCTAGCCGGTCAATCGTTCCCCGAGTCTTCTGCTGGCAGAACATCACCGCATAGGGGGGAGAGTACGATGAGGACCGCGCCGGTTCCGTATGAAACATGACTTAGACGATAACCCAAAGAGCCCGTGCGGCGCATGCCGCAGCCGGGCTCTTTGGGGTTGTTATTTCGAAGAAGTCACTTCACGGTAACCCGCCCCAGCGGATAGCGCAGGTCGGCTCGTGCGCCATCGACAGCGAATCGGATGCCGGGCTGCACGGTATCCGGGTCGAGGATGGCGACATGCACCGTATAGACTCCGGGAGCCGTACCGGCCGGAACGTTCAACGTCTCCGACACCGCCGTATCGCCGGGGAGCCACTCCCGAATGTCGGCTGTTCCCTTCTGGGCCGTGATCACCCTGCCGCCGGCATCGACAAGCGACAGCTCCAGCGGCCACGGGTAGTAGAACGGCGCGGCTCCCCGGTTGTTGAGGTTCAAGGAGACATGAAGCGGACTGCCTGCTTGCACCTTGGCTTCATGCGATTCCTGCGTAATGACGAACCGGTACCCGATGGTTGTCAGGAAGCGCTGAGCATTGGCGGGCAGTGAGCTGCCCTTGGCAAGGGTCAGCGGTACGCTGGGCCCCATCCAGCTGACATGGGTCAGCTGGGCCTGCTTCAATGTGGCTTCGATGTGCGCATCATCCAGGTACTTGGCGTCCTGGGCGAACTCTCCGGCACTTGGAGCCTTCACCCAGAAGTCGGGCATGGCCGGCTCCTGCTCTCCCGTCAGCCAGGAAGTATAGCCTTCGGTATACCAGCGCAGGAAGCCCCCTACGGTGGAATCTGCTTTGCCGAAAGCATCGTTGAACAAGCCCATCCCGCTCCCGCGCGCGATCTCGTGAGGACGGCGCATCAACAGAGTTTTGTTATCAAAATAGCGGAGGTAGTGCTCCGCATATTGATCCGTAATCTCATGGACGGGGTAGGGCAGGCGACCTTCCTCTTCATTCCAAGTATGCCACTCCCCCCAATGTCCAATGCTTCCCAGTTGGACAGCGGCAATGGCCGGGTCGTGATTATACCGTTCGCCTAGGGCGCGGATCAATCGTTCGTGGTTGGCGATCAGTACCGGGTTCGCATAGTCGGGACTGAAGCCTTGTCCCAGCGGCGTATCGTAGGCTTCCCCGCTTCGCCCGGTCTCTTCATACAACCAATCCGGGATGTCTTTATGGCTGTCTTCCCCGGGCACGTCAAGCACAACCCGCAGGATGATCTTCGTATTCCTCTGTTTCCACACATCGAGATGAATACTCTGCTCAATTGCATCCCAGGCGTACTTCCCTTTCTCCGGCTCGAGCTGCCGCCATGTCATATTGGCGTGCGCCAGCCGTGCCGGCAGCTTGATCTCCGCATCTTTGGCGTCGGCGACGAAGCCGGTATAGGGGTTGTCGAGTACGCCGCGGGTCTCCAGCGGAACATAGGATACCCGGTTCACGGACTCTTGGGCCCGCAGCTCCCGCAAGCCCAGCAGGCCGGCCGCCAGCAGGAACGCTATCCCTATTGCCATAAGCCCCTTTTTCATACGAAAAGTAGAGCCTCCTTCTGTTAAATCTTTCACATACTATATCAAAAGGCCTTGCTAATCACAAATAGTTAGTGCAAAATACCTAATAGTGCGGTACAATCCTTAGTGCTTATAGGCAAGATTGACTACGTACTTTCTCGAAAAAAAGAAGAATATGTCATATTAAAATTACAGGCTGCGAGGTCATTATGAGAGTATTAATTACAGGCGGCTATGGATTTATTGGTTCCTTCGTCGCAGAACGGTTTTTCCAAGAAGGTTGCGAAGTATCCATTATTGACAATTTGTCCAGCGGGGATAAGCGGAATGTGGAGTTCAAGCACAAGTCCTATCTCATGTCGGTGGAAGACGGCAAGTGCGAAGAGATATTCAGGAACAACCGGTTTGATCTTGTGGTGCACTTGGCCGCGCAGGCGGACGCCGCCGTATCCTTGGATAATCCCAGGCTGGACACCCAATCCAACGTGCTCGGGCTGTCCAATATGCTGGCGTTATCCCGCAAGTACGGCGCAGGCAAGTTTATGTTTGCTTCCACAGCGGCGGTATACGGGATGAACGGCCGGCTGCCCTTGTCCGAGTCGGAGCTTTGCGACCCGATCACGCCTTATGGCCTCAACAAGTGGGTCGGCGAAACCTATTGTGACAAATGGACTGACATGTACGGACTTCAGACGCTTAGTCTCCGGATCTCCAATGTATACGGGCCCCGGCAGGGCAGCGCGGGAGAGGGGGGAGTCGTCTCCATCTTCATGAACGCCGCTTTGGAGGGCAAGGAGCTCACGGTGAACGGCAGCGGGAGCCAGACCCGGGATTTCATCTATGTGGAGGATGTGGCGAGTGCCATCTACCGGGCCTCTCTTACGGACCTGCAGGGAGTATACAACCTGTCCACCGGGAAGCAGAGCAGTGTCAACGACCTGATCGGCTCTATCCGCAGCCTGCACGGGAGTGCGGAGGCGGTCTACCGTGAACCCCGGACCGGCGATGTACAGCGCTCAGCGCTTGACAATACCCGGTTGGCCCGCGCTCTGGACTGGGTACCCAAATACACGCTGGAGGAGGGGCTGCAGCAGACGTATGACTGGTTCCTGCATCACAAGCCGGCCTCCCAGGGGCCGTCAGCCGTGGGATCGGTCGAACCGTCGAGCACGGCGCCGCTGCTCCGGAAGCTTCTGCCCTATGCCGAGAATCTGGCTGCCTTTGCCTTGACTGCATGGCTGGTCTTATCGCCGGTAGCGGAGCTTTACAGCGTAATCGATTTTGGAATGGTCTATATTATCGTGTTCGGCATTATCTATGGCACACGCCAATCGATGGTGTCCGTCGCCCTGTCGGTTGTGCTGTATATGTACGGGCAGCTCGGCAGCGGCAGAGAAGTGGTATCCCTCCTCTATGATACGGATTTCTTCTTCCAAGTGGCCGTCTATGTGTTCGTGGGACTGGTCGTCGGCTACTCGACCGAACGCAAGAGCGATGCTATGGATGAGAAGAAGCGGCAGCTCCGGCGTGCCGAGGAGAAGCTCGAGTTTCTATCGGAAGTGTACAACGAAACCCGGGAGATCAAGGACGAGCTGCAGCACCAGATCCGCAGCAACAGCGACTCCTTCGGCAAAATCTATTCCATCATCAAGGATCTGGAGAGTCTCGAACCCGAAGCGATCTTCACCTCGACGATCAGTGTGATGGAATCGCTGCTGAAGACCCGGACGGTGGCGATCTATACCGTCAATCCGCAGCGCACCTACCTGCGTCTGGCCGCTCGGTCGCTGGGCGGGGATGAGGTGCCAAGGTCCGTGAAAGCGGAAGATTCCGATCTGGTGCAGATGATCTTCACGCACCGCTCTCTCTTCATCAACAAGGAGCTCCGCGAGGGGCTGCCCCTCATGGCCGCGCCTGTTCTCATTAACGGAGAAGTAGCCGCTATCGTGGGCTTGTACGGCTTGGATTTTGAGGAATTCACCCTGTACCACCAGAATTTGTTCCAGATTGTAACGAACATGGTCTCGTCAGCCCTCTCCCGTGCCCTGACTTATGTGGAGGCTACGAGCAGTCAACGTTACGTGGATGGAACCCCGGTGCTGAGTCCTGCGGTCTTCGCCGAGATCCTCGCTGCCAAGAAGCTGGCCCAGGAAAAGCACGGCATCCACTATGTACTGCTGAACGTAGGCGCCGCGAAAGAGGTCGCCGACGAAGCGGTGGAGGGGATCGCCCGCTCCCTGCGGGAGACGGACTATCTCGGTCTTGGGGAGACAGGGGAGCTGCTCGTGCTGCTCAGCAATACCAACCCGCAGGATGCCGCTCTGGTTCGGCAGCGGCTGGAGATCAGCCGCCCCAATATCCGCATCGCGGAGGGGGAGGAGCCTGTCTATGTTTGAGTGGGGCCTGCTGCTCTACCTCCTTATGTGCACCCTAGTGCTGGCCATCCGCCACCGTCATGACCGCAATGAATTCTTGATCCGGCTGGCGCTCGCGGTTGGCTTGCCCATTGCGGGCTTTCTCCTGCCGTTGTTCTGGCCAGCCGGTCGTCAGCTGCGGGCACGGGAAGAACAATCGGCTGAATTCATGGCCACTCTGGACCGGATTCACTCGGAGGCCCCTTCCCCTACAGTCATTTACAAGCCGGAGGCCGTCAAGGAGATCAACGTGATCCCGCTCGAGGAAGCGCTGCTGGTTAATGACACGACGACCCGGAGGAGAATCGTCATCGATCTTCTCAAGCAGGATTCCCTGGAATATTTGGAAGTGCTTCGCATGGCCGTAGGCAATGAAGATACGGAGACCTCCCACTACGCGGTCAGTGCCATCATGGAAATCAAACGGAAGCTGACCCTGTCCCTGCAGAAGCTGTCGGTACAGTATGAGCGGAATAAGGGGGATGCCCATCTGCTCCGCTCGTACGCCGATGTTCTCAGGAACTATATGCGGAGCGGCCTCCTCGACGAGCGGACCCTGCTCAAATACAAGCATACGTATACCCGGGTGCTGGGAGAACTGCTCGAGCTGTCGTCCGATGCGTATGAAGCCTACGGCGAGAAGGTGAACACCGATTTGGAGCTCCGCCAATACGAGACGGCCGAGCATACCGCACGGTTGTTCATAACGAGCTTTCCGCGCGATGAAGAAGCCTATCTTGCTTTGATTAAAGTGTATTTTACGATGCGTTCCATGGATCAACTAAAGTCAGCTCTGGAAGAACTGAAGCGTTCGCCTGTCCGTTTGACGAGCAGGGCGCTCGGAGTAGTTCGTTTTTGGGCGGAAGGAGGTTCCGATGCCGGATTCAAAAGTGCGACTTAAGCGCAGCGTCTATCTCATTCTTGCCTTTATTCTTCTGCTGGCGCTCGCTCTCCAGGTGGCCCAGTCTCCGTATATGCTTCAATTCACCCAGAACGGGAAAGTATCCGCGCAGATTATGCAGCCCGCAGCACTCCCGGAGACGGGGCCGCTGGGTACCCCCGAGCTTCCTTACTGTATTGCTTTTGACAGCGAGGATGGACAGAGCACCAAAGTCAGGGCCCAGTTGGAGCATGTGCTCCAAAGCATGAAGAAGCCCTGGAAGTCCCAGGATGCCCATGCCGCCCAATTCCAGCCTCAAGGCTGTTCGGCTGCTCTCGTGACGACCAGCGATTTGACGCTCTTGGCTGACGTGGATACACTGGCCAGCTATGTGGAGGGGGGAGGATCGGTCTTCTTCACCTCCATGCCCGAAGAAAGCGACGTCTTCTTCCGGCTGTACCGCAAGCTCGGCATTGTGAATACCGGAGAAACGGCGGAAGTGCAGGGGATCGTGCTCACTTCGAATGTCCTGATCGGCGAACAAGGACTCTCCATCGACGACGAATTCATGCGTAATCCGGCCCGCGCCTTGGAGCTTGACGGGAAGAGCCGGATTCTGGCGGAGAGCGCGGAAGGCGTGCCGCTGTTATGGGAGCACCCTTACGGCAAGGGCAAGTTCATGGTGTTCAACGGGCTCATGCTGCAGGAGAAAATCAACCGCGGCCTGCTGACGGGCTCCCTGAGTCTGCTCCAGCCGGATTTCATCTATCCGGTATTCAACTCGAAGGTGATGTACCTGGATGATTTTCCGGCACCGATCCCGAAGGGCACCAACCCGGGAATCTATGAGAAGTACCGGCGGGACATCCCGTCGTTCATGAAGGAGATCTGGTGGCCGGATATTCTGAAGGCTGCCCGGATGTACGACACGAAGCTGACCGCCGTCCTGATCCAATCTTATAACGACCGGGTTACGGCGCCTTTCCGCTCCCCGGTGGACGAAGACGGCAAGGGGCTGATCTCCTTCGGCCGCGAGGTGATCAAGAGCGGCGGGGAACTCGGCCTTCACGGCTTCAATCATCAGTCCCTGCAGCGCAGTCCCGAGATTGCAGCGGAGTACGGCTATAAGCCATGGAATACGACAGGGGACATGAGCGCTTCCATCGAAGAAGCCCTCCGGTTCGCGGGTACCGCATTCCCCAAATATACGATGCACACGTATGTGCCGCCGTCCAACGTGCTCAGCCCGGAAGGAAGGGCAGCGTTGAAGAGCGCATGGCCGGACTTAGCCGTCATCGCAAGTTTGTACGGCGAGGATGCTTCCGGGAAAGCGTATGTCCAGGAATATGAGATCGCCGAGGACGGCGTTCTGGAGATGCCGCGGGTTACATCGGGTTACTTCCCGAGAGCTTTCGACCGCTGGGCGGAGGCCAATGCGGTGACCTCGCTTGGCATCTTCTCCCACTTCATTCACCCCGACGACCTGCTGGATGCCGAGCGGAGCGATAACCTGACATGGGATCAGCTCTACGAACGGTTCACGGAGATGCTCGCCCGGGTGAAGATGACCCATCCGTGGCTGCGCTCCATGACGGCATCGGAAGCTGCCGTAGATATGAAGAACGTGCTGACCAGCCGTGTCGGATGGACACGCGGGGCAGAAGGGCTCAGCGGGACGATCGCCCCTTTCCGCCAAGAAGCCTACTTCATTCTCAGGACAGAGCGGACCATCGGAAAGCTGAGCGGATGCGAAGTACGCAGAATCGATGAAGACACATATCTGGTCAACGCGCAGGCTGCCGACTTTCATATCGAATGGGGGAACTGAACGAGATGCGCATATGTATAATCGCCGAGGGCTCGTACCCCTATGTGACCGGCGGGGTATCCAGCTGGATTCACTCGCTGATCACCAACATGCCGGAGCACGAGTTCGTCATCTTCTGCATCGGCGCCCAGAGCAGGCAGCAGGGTCAGTTCAAATATACGCTGCCGCCCAATGTCGTGCAGGTCCAAGAGATCTTCCTTGACGCTTATCTGGAGGAAACCGGCGAGTCCGGCCACCGGTACCGGATGAACGCGGAGCAGAAAGCGGCGCTTCTCTCGCTGCTCAGCGGAGATCTGCGGACCGATTGGCCGGGGATCTTCGATCTGCTCCGCTCCTCGAAGTTCCGCTCGGCCGCCGACTTTCTGATGAGCAAGGATTACTTCGATGTGCTGGTGGAGCTGGCTCAAGACAAGTATGCCCAGATTCCGTTCACCGAATTGTTCTGGACCGTCCGCTCGATGATTCTCCCCTTGTTCCTGGCGCTGCGGCATGACATTCCGGAAGCGGATGTATACCACAGCGTATCCACAGGGTATGCCGGAATGATCGGGTCTCTGGCGAAGCATCTGTACGGCCGGCCGTTTCTCTTGACCGAGCATGGGATCTACTCCCGGGAACGGGAGGAGGAGATCATCAAGTCAGATTGGGTCAAAGGGTATTTCAAGGATCTGTGGATCGAGTACTTCTACCAGCTCTCCGGCTGTACGTATGCGCATGCCGATGAGGTGATTACGCTCTTCACGCGGAACAAGGAGATCGAGATCGAGCTCGGCTGCGACCCGGAGAAGATCCGGATCATCCCGAATGGCGTCAGTATTGAGGACTATGCGGAGATCGCCCGTACGGAGCCGGCAGAGGATGGAAGGCTGCGGATCGGAGCTATCGTGCGCGTGGTGCCGATCAAGGATATCAAGACGATGATCCAGGCGTTTGCTCTGGTCAAACGGGAGCTGTCTCAAGCGGAGCTGTACATCATGGGGCCTCAGGAAGAGGACGAAGAATATTACCACGAGTGCCTTCAGCTGGTGGACAGCCTGGGAGTAACCGATGTGATCTTCACAGGAGAGGTCCAGATCAAGACGTACTTGGGCCGGATGGATCTGCTGCTCCTCTCCTCAATCAGCGAAGGCATGCCTCTGGCGGTGCTCGAAGGCATGGCTTCGGCCAGAGCGTGCATCACGACCGACGTCGGCAGCTGCCGCGAACTGCTGCTGGCCGATGACGGATTCGGACCGGCGGGTGCGGTCGTGCCGGTCATGCACTATGATCTGCTCGCTTCGGCGATGGTGCGTCTGGGCCGCAGCCGCAGTCTGCGGGAGACCATGGGACGCAATGCGCTGAACCGCGCGGGCACCCTGTATACCCGGGAGCAATTCATTCATGGCTACCGGGATCTGTATGCTTCATATGAGGAGGTGCGGGCATGGCCGGCGTCGGCTTTGAACTAAAGAAACTGTTTCGCGAACAAGGGCTGGCTCACAGCTCCAAAGCCTATGTCTTCTCGACGCTGACGACCATCGGTCCCATGATGCTCTGCATGTTCTTGCTGGTAGCCATGCAGAAGCTGATGTCCTGGAACGGCGCATCCTTCCTCGAGAAGGAACTGTTCATGACGACGATGGTGTATGGCTTCGTCTTCTCGGTGCTGCTCACGGGCGGATTGACCATGCTCCTGAACCGGTATATAGCGGATCTCATCTTCGCCAAACGATACGATGCGCTGCTGTCTTCCTCCTATGGCGCGGCAGCTGTCGCACTGCCTGCCGGATCCTTGGCCGCCTTGCTGTTTCTTCGGGATCTGCCGGTGGGCGACGGGTATAAGCTTGCGGCCTATCTGCTGTTCTCCCTGCTCAGCGTCATCTGGGTGCAATCCGTCTACTTGACCGCCCTTAAGGATTACCGCCGCATTGTACGCAGCTTCCTGTTCGGCACCGCGGCGGCGCTGGCCGGGGCTTGGCTGGTGCTTGGATTTACCCCGTTTAAGGGAGCCACAGCGGCCCTCCTGATGGCCGACGCCGGATTCTTGGTGATGGTGCTGCTGTCCGCAGTCCATTTTCAACAGATCTTTCCCCGGGGAGGCAGCCGGCTGTCGTTCGAGTTCCTGTCCTATTTCCGCAAATACCCGTCCTTGTTCCTGATCGGTACCTTCTTCTATGCCGGGGTGTACATTCACAGCATGGTCTATTGGCTGGGTCCCTACCAGGCACGGGTGGCGGAGAAGTTCCTGATCTCCCCCTTGTACGACCTGCCGGTGTTCTATGCCTATCTGACCGTCGTTCCTACGCTGGTCACCTTCGTGGTCTCGGTAGAAACGTCGTTCTACGAGAAATACCGTGAGTATTATATGAGCGTTCTTCACGGCGGTACCCTGCAGGAGATCAAGAATGCCAAGATCAGCATGCAGCGGACGCTGGTGCGCGAGATCGGCTTCATGATGGAGGTCCAACTGCTCTTTACCGTCGTGTCGGTGGCCCTGGGCTTCAAGCTGCTGCCGCTGATCGGTTTCTCCATGGCGCAGCTCGATATATTCCTGCTTCTCGTGCTGGGTTATTACGCCTTCATTATCGCCTTCATCGTGATGCTGATCATGCTTTACTATGATGACCGCAAAGGAGTCCTTGTTATCAGCAGCTTATTCATTGGATTGAATGCAACGCTCACCTACTGGACCATGAGCGCCGGCAATCACGGCTTCGGCATGTTCCTCGCCTCGTTCGTTACGCTGGCCGCGGCGCTGGCCCGGTTAATGAATTACGTGCGGAACATTGATTATCATACGTTCAGCGCACAACCCTTGGTATCCGGCATGTCAGCCGCGCCGCGCAAGGCTTGGAAGCTCAAGGCCGTGATGGCTTCGCTGCTGCTGCTCGTCTTGCTGCTGGGCACGACGGCCTGCAGCTCGGAGGCCGAACCGTCAGCGTCATCGCCGGCCGCCGCGCCGGCGCCGGCTTCGGGGACGGAGCCGCTCAGCGAAGACAAGCACCTGTATGAACGGGATGACGATCTGTCCGTGGCCAATCTGTATGTGACCGTGATGCCTGGCTCCTCGAAGCCGGCAGACCGTTCGCTGAATTGGTACTCCCTGAACCGGATCCAGAGCTCCATGGAGGAGGGCACCTTGCGCGTCCTGCTGCAGGAGGGCGGACCGGACGGGAAGGGGCCGCAGACGGGGATGTTCGGCTACGGCACGACAGAAGCGAATGCGAAGATCAGTCTGCGGGGCAATACGAGCCGCTACGAGTCCCAGCGCTCCTACAAAATCCGCTTGGACGACCAGGCGGGGCTGTGGCATGACCAGCGCATTCTGAATCTCAACAAGCATCCGTACGATACGGTGAGGTTCCGCAACAAGCTGAGTTTCGACCTGCTCGAAACGCTGCCGAATATGGCAAGCCTGCGGACCCAGTTCACCCACGTCTACGTTAAGGATTTGTCCTCAGGCGCAGCGTCCAAGGGCTTCCAGGATTATGGGTTATACACCCACGTCGAGCAGCCGGGCGAATTGTTCCTGAAGAATCACTGGCTTGATCCGGGCGGGCAGCTGTACAAAGCGAGCATGTTCGAGTTCCGGCGCAGCCCGGAGACGCTGAAGCTTGCCACCGATCCGGCTTACAACAAGCAGCTCTTTGAGCAGCAGCTTGAAATCAAGGGCAGCGACGACCATTCGAAGCTGCTTGCGATGCTCGATGACGTCAACAACATGGCGATTCCTATCGATGAAGTCATCGAGAAGCATTTTGACCGGGAGAACTATCTTACCTGGCTTGCCGCGAACCTGCTCATGGACAACATGGATACGGAAGCGCACAACTTCCTGCTCTATTCGCCGCTGAATTCGCAGAAGTGGTATTTCATTCCTTGGGATTACGACGGAGCCTGGGAGTGGGAGCATTACCGGAATGTCGACCGTACGGCAATGTACGGGAGCGGGATCAGCAACTATTGGAGCAGCGTGCTGCATAACCGGTACTTCCGCAGCGAGGAGCACGTGCGTCTCTTGAAGGACAAGATGGACGAGCTGTACGGTCTCTTCAATAAGGAGACGGTCGGCAAGAAGATCGAAGACTACCGGAAGATCACCCTGCCGTTCATGCAAAAGGGGCCGGACAAGAACTTCCTGCCGATCCGTCTCGAGCAGGCGGAAGAAGAGATCACTCGGATCGCGGATGTGCCGCTGCGCTCCATGGAACGGTTCAAGGCGGACCTGGAGAAGCCGAAGCCGGTCTTCTTGGGAGAGGTTGCGAGCGAGAAGGGACAGCGGGTCTTTGTATGGGAACCGTCATTTGATCTGCAGGGCGATGACCTTACCTATGACTGGACGCTGGCGGCCGACCCCGCCTTCACCCAAGTCGTGAAGGAACAAAAGGGCTTGAAGGAAAGCCGGATCTCGGTGGGCGGGATCGAACCGGGAACCTACTACTGGAAAGTCGTCATTCATGACGGCCACGGCCATGAGCAGATTCCGTTTGATATTTATTTTGATACAGAGGGTACGGCTTATAACGGGGTTAAAGAAGCGAAGGTGGAGTAGCGATGAACTTTCAAGGAAAGCACCTGCGGCATGAATTTAAATACTACATCCACCCGCACGAGTACAGCGCCCTGCGGACCCGGCTGTCGGGGGTACTAAGCCTCGACGGCCACTCCGGGAGTCCGGACGGCTATGGAATCCGCAGCCTGTACTTCGACGGGCCGCAGGACCATTCCCTCTACGACAAAGTGAACGGCGTCTTCGGCCGCGAGAAGTACCGGATACGGATCTACGACGGCAGCGACAAGACGATCAAGCTGGAGCGCAAGAGCAAGTACGGGGACTACGTCTGCAAGGAAGCAGCCGGACTGGAGAGAGCGCAGTACGACCGCATCCTGGCGGGCGATGCTTCCTGCTTGCGGGACGCGGAAGATGCGCTGCTGCAGGATTTCTATCAAGCGCTCGGACGGGGCTTCCGTCCGGCAGCCATCGTGGATTATGAGCGGGAAGCTTATGTCTACGGACCCAGCGATGTGCGGATTACCTTCGACAAGAAGCTGTCTGCCGGGATTAACACGTACGATATGTTCGATGAAGGGCTGGTCCTGCTCGAGGGGCTGGATGCGGCGAGGACGATCATGGAGATCAAATTCAATGCGTTCCTGCCGGAGCTGGTCCGCGTGCTCGTGCAGCCTCAAGCGCACCAGCGGTCCGCGATATCGAAATACGTGATCTGCCGGGAGACGGGCATGCGTCACTTCAAATTATAAGTACAAAGGGGAACTGAAGATGGGCGATACGCTCAATTTCCAAGATGTCATCAAAAAAAGCCTGCTGCATGTGGATGCGTTCCGGAGCGTATCTTATATCGATATCCTGCTCGGCCTGCTGATCTCCTTCGGCATCGGCTTCTTCATCTTCTATATCTACCGCAGGACGTTCCGCGGGGTGGTATACAGCTACAATTACAATGTGTCCTTCGTGCTGATGACGATGGTGACGACGATTGTGATCATGACGATCTCCTCGAACATCGTTCTCTCGCTGGGGATGGTCGGCGCTCTGAGCATCGTGCGCTTCCGGACCGCGGTGAAAGACCCGCTCGACATTATCTATATGTTCTGGGCTGTAGCGGCGGGGATCGCGACCGGCGCGAAGATGTATCCCATCGCGCTGCTAGGTTCGATTGGCGTAGGCTTGGTGCTCATCTGGTTGTCCTCCCGCAAAGTCAGGGAGCAGCCTTACCTCCTCATCATCCGCCACAACGACCAAGCGGCTGTAGAGGTGAAAACCGCTCTGCGCAAAATCGCTTACCAGGTGAAGAGCAAGACCGTGCGCAAAGACTTCACGGAATTGACGCTGGAACTGCGGCTGAAGGACGACAACACGGCGTTCGTAGGCGAGCTGGCCGGTCTGGATGGCGTACAGGACGTTGCCCTGATCAATTATACCGGCGATTACGCGCAATAAAATAACCCGGTAACGAATCACCGGGTTAACATAAGGTGGATATGATCATCGCAGACTCACAATCTGAATGGTCCGTGTCGCCGCTTCCCAGATGACCTGGGAGCCGAGCGCTTCGCTGACGAACCGGAGCGGAACAAGCGTCGTACCGTTCTCGATCACCGGCGGCTGCTCCAGCCCGGCGGCCTTCCCGTTGACGGAAGCCTGCGGACTGCCGATCGTCAAGATCACCCGGCGGTTCCCCTTAACCGCCTCTATGGTGCGGCTCTCCCCATGCCACGTAACGTTCGCCTGCAGCGCTTCGAAGACCGCGCGCAGGGGAACGAGCGTCACGCCGCTGCGCACTTCCGGAGCTACCGCATAGAACTGTTCCCTGCCATCGATGAGAAGGCGGGGATTTTGTGTTAGGGGGCGGATGCCGAAGAGCCCGAGACGGGCAGACGCGCAGAAGGCATCGCCGGACGGGGCGACACGGCACTTGGTATCGCGCAGACTTGCTCCGCCCAGCAGCACATACCTCTCCTGTCCGAGGCGGTCCAGAGAGTACCAGCCCCCGGCGTCATCCTGGAAATATACATGGCCGGCCCCGTCCGCCTGTACGCTCTCCTGCCGGACGGTCCGGCCGGAGGGAAGCGCATAGCTCCAGGACAAGCCGGTATGGTCCCTATAGGCCAGATATCCGGAAGGAAAGCTGAACGTCATGCCGGAATCGGAAGGTACGGCAGGAGCAGCGGCTGGCGGGTTGGCGGGAACTGGCACCTGGGCCCCCGACGGCAGGACCGCGGTGCGCTGTCCGCCGCTGGTATAATAGGCGGTGCTGTCCGCCGCTGTATACAGACCGGACGCGTCCGTGACGCCCAGCCTCCAGGCGATTCGGAACGATTCCGCTCCGCGGAGATAGACCGTGAGTGGTTCGTCTAGCCCTGCCGCGGCTGGAGGGAATTGGACGGTCTCCGTGAGGGAGCCGGTTTCGGAATAGGTGGAAGCAGGCAGCCCAAGCAGCAGCAGGCTGGCGGCGAGCACCGGGATCGTGAGTTGGCGTAAATGCAAGAGTATCATCCTTTAGGCAGCAGGTCTGGTTGTATTATGGATCGGTTATTATGAGAGTAAAACGTTCGTCCATTATACCACATCCCCGAAAAAATGAGCGCCCCTGCCTAAAAACTGGAACGGATGTAAACGTAAAGGGGAGATGAGAAGCGTGAAGCGTTGACAATGAAGGCTTCGCGGTTTAGTATACCTGTAGGGGTATGCGTAACCGAGGGACGATGCCGCCTACCATACTACTTGCCTCTCGCAAACAAGATCCTCAGGTCTTGTCTGGGATGCCTTAGGAGGATGAATCATGTCAATCCTGATCGCACTGCTCGTAATCTGTATCTGGGGGGCGGTGAGAAGCTGGATGCCGGTGAGAGGGCTGGCATTCGTGGATGAAGAGGCCATGCGCCGAATGCCTTCCTATGCCGCCACCCTGAAGATGGTCGATATCCGGGATGCATCGGATTACCGGGAGAATCCCGTATCCGGAGCGGTGAACATTTCCTTAGGCCGTCTGCCGTATGTCTGGCATAAGGAGCTGAAGTCCAGCGAGCCGGTTCTGATCCTGTCGGACAGCCGGCGCAAGAGCATCAAGGCAGCCCGCGTGCTGAAGAAGCACGGATTCGGCGAACTGTATGCGCTGCGAAGCAGAGCTTGTCCTTGTCCTTCTCCTTGTTATCGGACATAATATACCTGCAGGAGTATAAGAGAGGAAGTTCACAGCCTATGCACACCTATGACGATAAAGTACGCCAGCGTCTCAAAAGGATGGAAGGACAGATCCGGGGAGTCCTCAAAATGATGGAAGAAGGCAAAGACTGCAAGGATGTCGTAGCCCAGCTCTCGGCCGTACGCAGCGCGGCTGACAAGGCCATGGCCTATATTGTGGCGGTTAATCTGGAGCAATGCATTCTCGAGGAGAAAGAAAAAGGGAACGACACAGGGAAAATGGTGCACGACGCCGTTGAACTGCTCATCAAGAGCAGATAAGAGACCACCCCCGTCAACTATGTAAAAATAAGGAGTCTCGTCGTGGAAGCATCTGGGAAGATGGCGGTCATGATGCAGGCTCTTGTTCTGCTATATGACGGTGAGGTATGGCGGCAACGCCGATGAGAAGCAAACGCGCAGTCAAAGGGATTCAGCAGCAGGATCTGTTGCCGGCCGCCCTTCAGCGGGGGGAGGGCTTGGGCACAGGGAGCGGCCGGGTCTCCAAGTTGAGGGATGCCCCGCCGCGGGGGATTGACAAGCCCTGCGTCTGCCTTTAGTATACCCATAGGGGTATGGGTAACTAATGCCTTGAATATACATTGTCAAACAACAAACGGAGGAATACACAAATGATGAATGCGGATAAACTCGTAGACGCCAAAGGCTTAGCATGTCCGATGCCGATCGTCAGAACCAAAAAAGCGATGGGAGAGCTGGTCCCGGGACAGGTGCTGGAGATTCATGCCACGGATAAAGGAGCCAAAAACGATCTGGCCGCCTGGGCCAAGTCCGGAGGACATGAACTGCTGCAAGACCGGGAGGAAGACGGCATCCTGAAATTTTGGATTCAAAAAGGTTGAATCATTCGAACTTCAAGGAGAGAACATCATGACCGACAAGAAAAAAACAACGATTATCCTGTTCAGCGGAGATTACGATAAAGCGATGGCCGCTTTCATTATTGCTAACGGCGCTGCCGCTTACGACCACGAGGTGACGATCTTCTCCACCTTCTGGGGTCTCAATGCTTTCCGCAAGGAACATCCCGTACCCGTAAAGAAGGGATTCCTGGAGCGGATGTTCGCCAGGATGATGCCGCGCGGCGCAGACCGGATGGGACTGTCCCGGATGAACTTCGCCGGTATGGGCCACCAGATGATCAAGCATGTCATCCAAAAGCATAACGCGATGCCGCTGCCGGACCTGATCGGACTGGCGCAGGAGCAGGGGGTGAAGCTGGTGGCCTGCACGATGACCATGGACCTGCTCGGCCTTCAGGAGGAAGAACTCCTGGACGGGCTGGAGTATGCGGGAGTGGCCGCGTATCTGGGTGATGCCGAGAACGGGAACGTGAACTTGTTCATCTAATGAAAGGTTCAGGAAGGGAGTGCAACAACATGATAATCAAAGCAAATGCCGTGGTGGATGCCAAGGGACTCGCCTGCCCGATGCCGATTGTCCGGACTAAGAAGGCGATGAATGACCTGCACCCAGGCAGCGTAATGGAAGTGCAGGCGACGGACAAGGGATCGACGGCGGATATCAGGGCTTGGTCGGAAAGTGCGGGACACCAGTATCTGGGCACCGTGGAAGAGGGAGGTACACTGAAGCACTATCTTCGCAAATCCCGCGGTGCAGGTCTCCCGGAGAAGAGGCACCCTCATGTGGCTTCGAATGAACAGCTCGTCTCGATGCTGGGGGCTGGCGAACCGCTGGCCGTGCTCGATGTCCGCGAGTCGGCGGAATACTGCTTCGGCCATATCCCAGGTGCCCTGTCGATCCCGCTCGGCGAGCTGGAAGCCCGTCTCGGGGAACTGAACCGGGAGCATCCCCTCTACGTGGTCTGCCGTACAGGCAGCCGGAGCGATCTGGCCGCGCAGCAATTGACTGCAGCCGGGTTCACGCAGGTGATCAATGTGGTGCCAGGCATGAGCGAGTGGCCCGGGGAGCAGGTTAACGCAGCGCAGTCCTGAGATGCAGCATAGGGTGCAGCGTACGGTACAGCCTATTTTTTTGACCAAAATAATACTCCTGGGGGTATATAGAATGGCAGTAAGAGCCATGACAACGCAAGAAGCCGCAGCCAAAGTGATCGGCCGGGAAGAGCTGTTCGTACTGGATGTCCGCAATGCCACCGACTTCGCCGATTGGAAGATCGAAGGGAAGCACTTCCGTTACCTCCATGTCCCGTACTTCGATCTGCTGGATGGGGTCGAGGGGATTGTACCCCAGCTTCCGGCAGGCGAAGAAATTCTGGTGGTGTGCGCCAAGGAAGGCTCGTCGGTGATGGTAGCCGAGATGCTGTCGGATGCGGGCTTCGCTGCAGCCTACCTGAAAGGCGGCATGAAAGCCTGGAGCGAGCATCTGAGGCCGGTCAAGATAGGGGAGCTCAGCGGCGGGGGCGAGTTGTATCAATTCGTGCGGATAGGCAAGGGCTGCTTGTCCTACATGATCGTCTCCGGCGGGGAAGCGGCAGTAATTGATGCTGCACGGATGACCGAGGTGTATACGGACTTTGCCCAAGCCCACGGTGCCAAGATTACGCATGTATTCGATACGCACCTGCATGCCGACCATATCTCCGGCGGCCGGACGATCGCGGAACAGGCCGGCGCTTCCTATTGGCTGCCCCCAAAGGATGCGGAGGAAGCCGAGTTCGCCTATCGTCCGCTGGATGACGGGCAGAACCTGGCCATCGGGGAGACATCGATCGCGATTCATGCGCTGCATACGCCGGGACATACGATCGGATCGACCTCGTTCATTGTGGACGGGAGGTTCCTGCTCTCCGGTGACATCCTCTTCATCGATTCGATCGGAAGACCGGACCTCGCCGGGGTGGCGGAGGACTGGGCGGGCGATCTGAGAGAGTCCTTGTACAAGCGGTATAAGGAACTGTCTGCGGAGCTGATGGTGCTGCCGGCCCACTTCATGATCGTGGACGAGCTCCATGAGGACGGAAGCGTATCGGCAAGGCTCGGAGAGCTGTTCGAACGCAACCACGGGCTGAACATCGAGGATGAGGCGGAATTCCGGCGAATGGTCACGGAGAACCTGCCGCCGCAGCCGAATGCTTACCTGGATATCCGCGAGACGAACAGGGGGAAGCTCAGGCCGGATGCGGCAGAGCAGCGGGAGATGGAGATCGGGCCTAACCGGTGTGCGGTACGATGATGGCGGCTGGGGGAGAGGTGGGGGGATGTTCACCTTGCCGAGGCTTGCCCTCCCTCACCAGCTGAATGATAAGCACGGACAGGCTGCCGCGGTGATCGAGGCAGCCTGTCCGTATTGCAGCGGAAATAGGTGTAGACCTACAGCATGGAACGTAATGTTCCTTGGCTTACGCGGTGAAACCACAGCGGGTAACCGATCCTAGGCGTACAGCGTGAAACCACAGCGGGTAACCAATCCTAGACCTACAGCATGGAACGTAACGTTCCTAGACACCCAGCGTGCAGCCGCGTTCTACCGTACCGGCATGCTGCCGATGCTACACATACAGCAGGAACGTCTTGATCTCGTAGGGCTGGATGCGGAACTCCAGCTTGCCTGCAGGCTTCCGCTCTTCGGCAGGGAGCTCGAGCAGGTCGCACTCCTGCCAAGCCTTCACGGGGAACCCGGGGAGCAGTTCCACGGTACTGCGGGCGCCGGTGAACTCGTGCAGGCGCAGAACGACGGCTTCGCCGTCCTCGGCTTTCTTCACCGCGTCCACCAGGACGTTCGGGGCCGATAGGCCGAGGAAGGCCCCGGCCGTGGCCAGGCTGCCAGTCCCACCCAGCTGTACGGTCAGCGGGCTGTTCAGCGCCCAGGCCTCCCGGACGGTGCCGCCTTCCACCCAATCGCCGGCGTGGGGCAGCAGGGCATAGGTGAAAAGATGCTCTCCCTGATCGGCTTCGGCGTCAGGAATCTGGGAGGACTTGATCAGGGTCAGCCGCATGACATGGTCCTTGATGTCATACCCGTACTTGCAGTCGTTAAGCAGGGAGACTCCGAAGCCGCGTTCCGAGAGGTCGGCCCACTGGTGGCCGACCGTCTCGAAGCGGGCATAGTCCCAGCTTGTGTTCCAATGCGTCGGACGCTTCACATTGCCGAACTGGATGTCGTAGGTCGCTTCCACGGAGCGGACCGCTACCGGGAAGGCGGCCTTGAGCAGGCGGCGCCGCTCATGCCAGTCGGCCCGCGTGACGAAGTCGATACGCCGGCTGCCGCGGTACACCGTCAGGTCCTGAAGGACCGTGGAATCCTTGTACGCCCAGCGGAAGCGGACGACGGCGCGCAGCGCTCCGCATTCGAGGAGCTCGGCCCCGCGGAAGTCCGTGATCTCCTCCATTTTCTCGCCATAGAAAATGTCGATGTCCCACGCCTCGTGCCGGCCCTTCGGCTTGTCCTCGAAGGCCTGCAGCACGTTGCCGCGCGCTCCGGCAGCCAGCACTTCGCGTCCGGCGGCGCGGTCGTACAGCCGCGTGAGCTGGCCGGCTTCGTTCCACTGCAGCTCGTAGTGCGGCGTGAGCAGGGAGGAGCCGCCCCAGACGAAAGCGGCCTCCTCCGCGGCGGCCGCAGCGGCAGGACCGGGCTCGAACCGCAGCTCCGCGCAGCCGAGCGGAGGGAGCGCCGCCGCTTCCACGAGCCAGCCGCCGTCTGCGGCAGGCTGGGCGCTGAGCACGGTGCCGCCGGCGTCCCGCCACGTACCGGGACCGGCCGTGCCGGGCGTACACGGCATCGCCACGGCTTCGGTGCGCTCCCACGAGGCGCTGTTGAAGACCGTGAAGCGGCGGCCTTCGGCATCCGCTGCGGTCACAGCCTCCGCGGCTGCGGACCATGCCCCGTCTGCCAGCCGCGCGGCATGCGCGTACTCGGCGGTGCTGTCCTCGTATACCTCGCGGATCGACGACCCCGGAATGATGTCGTGGAACTGGTTGCGGAGCACGATGATCCAGCTCTCATGAATGTCGGCCCCCGGATAGTGCGACCAGGAGCCGCCCCGGACGCTGGCGAGCACGCCCAGCCACTCCGCTTCCCGCAGGCGCAGCTCGAGCTTGCGGTTCATCTTTTTATTATACGCCTGGCTCGTGTACGTACCCCGGTGCAGCTCCAGATACAACTCCCCATCCCAGGTATGCAACATATTGATCCGAATCGTCTACGGTCTTCCGGAGCTCGTCGAAATACTCGTCCGCCCGGCCTGTAGTGACCTGGGGCAGCCCTGGCATCTCCGCCAACCGGCGCCGCATCTCCAGCATCGTGCGGTTCACTCCGCCGCCCCCGTCCCCGTATCCATAGGAGAGCAGCAGCGACCGGTTCAGGGACTTGTCCCGGTACGCCTCCCAGATCCCCGTCACCGACTGGGGCGTGATCCCGCCGTTATAGGTATAATAGAAAGCGCCTTCAGAACTGCCGGGATCGGGCGTCGTGATGAAGTGGGTCAAGATCTCCGTCCCGTCGATGCCCCTCCAATAGAACGTATCGTGCGGCATGCGGTTATACTGGTTCCACGAGATCTTCGTCGTCATGAACGCCTCGATGCCGGATTTCTTCAGAATCTGCGGCAGCGCCCAGCTGTAGCCGAACACGTCGGGCAGCCAGAGGTATCTGCACTCCACGCCGAATTCCTCCCTGAAAAAACGCGTGCCGTACAAAAGCTGGCGCACGAGCGACTCGCCTGAGGTCAGGTTGCAGTCGGCCTCCAGCCACATGGCGCCGCCGGCCTCCCACCGGCCTTCGGCAACACGCTCCTTGATCTGCGAGTAGATCTCGGGATAGTCCTCCCGGATATAGGCATAGAGCTGCGGCATCGTCTGCAGGAAGACATAGTCGGGGTAGAGCTCCATGAGCCGCAGGACGGTGGAGAACGAGCGGGCCGCCTTCTCCCGCGTGTGCTTCAGCTGCCACAGCCACGCGACGTCGATGTGCGTGTGGCCGATGCACCGGACCGTGACGGGATGGTGCTTCGGTACGGAGGCGAGGCCTTCCCGCAGCGACAGCCGGGCCCCACCGAGCGACGCATAGAAGGCGTCCGAGCCGGGACTCGACCAGTCGACGAGCAGGAACGCGCGGTCGAGCGCCTGCAGCAGATCGTGGCGCTCCGGCTGCCCGGAACCGAGCACCTTCACGGTCTCCAGCGCCGCCAGCGCCGTGTAATAGAGGTCGTCCGCCGCCTCATCGAGCCGCGCCAGCTCGGCACGGTTCAGCCGGTGCTCCTGCACCTGCTTCGGCAGATAGCCGCCGAGCCCGGACCAGAGCCGCAGCTGCAGCGGCAAGGAGGAGCCAGCCGCATCCGGAGGCAGGAATACTTCGGCGTGGTTCGTATCCACGCCCTGATACGGCCTGCCGTCCACGAACAACAGCGCCTCGAAGCCGCTGTTATTGCCTCCGCCGGAGGTGCCGAGGTCGAAGCGGAGCAGGGCGCCTCCGCTCGCCCACTCCGCCGGCACTTCCGCTTCTGCGGCAAGCCAGCGGTACACGCCGCGCCCCGACCAGCGGTCGCCTAGGGAAGCGGGCTGCCAGCTGCCCTCCGGGCTGGGGTAAGCGCCAATGGCGCCATTCTCATCGGATTTCGTGCGCAGTCCGGACAGCGGGGTGATGTCACGGTAACGGTAAGGCTCGAGCTCCCGTATACGGGCTTCCAGCTTTTCGACGGTCCAGAACATAGGTGAACGTCCCCTTTCCAAGCTTTCTGTTTCTTACCTCCTCCATTATATAAGAAGATTCGTGATAGAGTAGACGGCCCCGTGCTTTTTCGTGCCGGTATCCTAGTAGAGTACGGATTCTGTAGATCGTTGGAATTCGGACTTTACGATGGTGGGATGCCAACCGTATAATCATTACGAAATAATGGAGAATGTTGTAAACATATGGGGAAGGAGGAAAAGGTTCACTCGCCAGAAGATTCCGATGTTCCTGCATGTCTATGATGATACATAATGTATCCATAAGAAAAGGAGACCTGATCGATGGCCAAACGACTGTTTTTCCCCTTTCTCGCC
Source organism: Paenibacillus caseinilyticus (assembly GCF_027533645.1). Classification (GTDB taxonomy): domain Bacteria; phylum Bacillota; class Bacilli; order Paenibacillales; family NBRC-103111; genus Paenibacillus_G; species Paenibacillus_G caseinilyticus. The sequence continues at coordinate 440,528 of NZ_JAQAGY010000001.1, read as the reverse complement.
TTACTGCTGTTCCTGCAGCTGTCAGCGGCTGCGCATGCTGCCGACGGGATTCAACTGAATGTCAGCCTCACTTCCTACCAGTCTGATGTGACGGGTAACTATGTTCCGGTAACGGCTTATGTGCAATCTTCCTCGCCGATCCGGTCTGTCAAAGCCAGCCTGGATTCGGTAGAGATCGAACTGAAGGTCTGCGAATATCAGGGTCCGTACTGCGGGCAGATCCCGCTGGATAACATTTCTTACGGGGAGAAGACCGTGACCGTCACAGCGGAAGACTCGGAGGGCCGGACCGCCACGGCATCCGCCACGTTCTGGCATGACCGGTTGAACGTCATGGAACCCCAAGACCGGTCCGTCATTACGGACGGCAAGCTGCATCTGCGGATATCCTCTCTCGGCGGCACGCAGGATTCGCGGATCCGGGCCATGATTACGAATGCACGCGGCAACCAAATCGCGAGTGTGGAAGGAAGCGACCCGATCGACCAGTGGGTGGATATTCCGGGGACCGGTCTCCTCGAGCTTCAACTGGACGCCGACCTGTGGGACAGTACGGGTCAAAGAACAGCATGGTATCAGTCTAAGCTGTACGTGAATAACAATCCCCGGCTGCAGCCGGTATTCTCCATAACAGATCCCGGGGCTTATGATATCGTCGCTTACGATGAGACGAGAGCGATTGCCCGCTCGGGTGGGAAAGTGTATCAATTCTCGAGGGCAACCGGCCAGAAGACGGAGATTCCGAATGCCCCGATCGACAGCAGGTACGGGGGAGGCTTCTACCTCACGCCGGCAGGACTGCTGTTTCATAATGTCGATCCCTATGACGGCGACAGAACTTACTTCTGGAATGGAACCGGGCTTCAAGTGCTTCCAGACCCCATCGAAAGCGATGTCTACACCAAAGGGAATTATGTACTGTACAGCAGCGGAGAGTACGGTAATCAATGGGTGTGGATGAATCTGCAGAACGGTCAGACCCGCCGTTACAGCCTGAGCACGTTCAGCAGCGCGGGTCTGGAGGACAACGGCGATCTCCTGATGGTCCAGAATGACGTTATCAAGAGATTCAAGCAGGACGGCTCGGAAGAAGTCGTATTGGCCGGACAGGACAGGGCCGAGAAACTATCGGCTGATGGCAGCCGGGTATTATTCAAGAAAGACGGCTTGCTGTACGCATATGAGGCGGGAGCGCTGAAGCGTCTCACGGATTCGTCGGTAGGGGATTACAAGGCAGCCGGGGGCTGGACCGCCTACACCCAATATGAAGAAGGCCGCTATCATCTATTCCTCCGTTCTCCGCAGGACGAAGTGAAGCAGATCCAGTCTTACGAACGCGAAGACGAGTATCTTAATGGCCATCTGCAGCCGAATGGTGAGCTTCTCGTATTTCATAACGGTGCGACGTTGGTGCGCGGCTTCGGAGAGGAGCCGCAGGTGATCGATTCGTCAATCTATCCCCAGCAGATTCGCAACCTGAACGGCAAATGGTATAGAGGGCTCGGGCGTACAGTGTTCGAGATCCGCACAGGTGCAGAGGATAAAGAACCTCCCCTCTGGCCGTCTGCCGATGCGCTGACCGTCTCGGAAGTCACTTATGATTCGGCCGTACTGCAGTGGCAGCCGGCAGTGGATCAGGCAGGGGTGAAGGAGTACCATGTGTACCAGGGCGCAGCGCTCCTCGGCAGCGTCGAAGGAACGGTGAACCGTTACCGGGTGACGGGGCTGGAAGCGGCAACGGCCTACGCCTTCCGCATCGAAGCGGAAGATGCGGCGGGTAACCGGTCGCTGCAGAATCCTGAAGTTCAGGTAACCACGGCCGGGCATCCGGCGGGCGATACGACCGCGCCCGAATGGCCTTCCGGCGGCAGCGTCCTCACCGTGCAGGACGTTACGTACAACCGGCTGAACCTCGTATGGCAGCCGGCCTTCGACCAGGAGGGCGTCACGGCTTACCGGATCTACGGCAGCAGCGAACTATTGGATACGGTCAGCGGGGATGTCTACAGCTACGCCGTAACGGGATTGGCGCCTGACACGCGGTATGAATTCGCAGTCCGGGCCGTGGACGGAGCGGGGAATGCAAGCGCCGGCGCAGCCGTGTCGGTCACAACCGCAGCCTATGGCCTACACCCGGAAGCGGGCGTCTTATCGCTGCACCTCGGGCCGGGTTTCCCTGCCAAAGGATCCCCGGTGGAGGTTAGCGTGAAAGCCGAGAAGGCGGAGGATCTGTACGCCTTCCTGCTCAAGCTGCAGTATGACCGCACTCTGTTGAAGCTGAACAGTGTCCAGCTGCACAAGGAGTTCGGCAAGGAAAAGACGGAAGCGGTGCTGGCTTCCACCGGCCTGCAGGCCGAGACAGTCGGCTTGACCGGTTCCTTACTTGGGAACGTGCCGGGTAAGAGCGGCAGCAGCGGGCTTCTTACCCTGAAGTTCACTGCCCTGCAGAATGGCGCTGCCCAGGTGACGGTGGCCTCCTCCTCGCTGTCCGACAGCAAGGGGAACGTACGGCAGGTCACCCCGCCGGCGGCCTTGACCGTATACATCGGCAGAGGGGACCTCGATAACGACGGGGTGATCGGGCTGAGCGATCTTGTCCTCATCTCCCTGGCACACGGAACGGTCAAGGGCCAGCCCGGCTATCTCCCGCAGTATGATCTGAACAACGATGCGCGCGTCGATGTGACCGATGTACAGTATATTGCGGGCAAAGTGGCTGCGGGAGCCTAAATGCCTCCAATGGGAGGCTGCACATCTTTTTTGAAAGCCGGATCTCCGGCTTTCTTTTTTTATGGTCCAAGGCGAACCGCCCGGTCAAAAAGTGATCATGGAAACGTAATGGACATAGGGGTTAGGATCCATAGGTGATAATGAAATCAATACACTTGGAGGCTTAGACATGAAAACGGATCGCAGAAAGGCACTGAAAATCTTAGGTTCGTTCACTGCTGCTCTACTCATGGGGAATGCCATTCGTCCTTCGGAGGGCAGGGCCGCTGCAGTTAGTGAACCAGTCGGCACTTGGGCGAACGTAAAGTCTTACGGAGCCGTGGGGGACGGGCTGACGGACGATACGATAGCCATCCAAAAGGCAATCGATCAATCTCCTTCCGGCTGCTTATATGTCCCCGAAGGAGTTTATCTGGTTCGGAATTTGGTGTTGAAGACAGGGATCCATCTGATAGGGGCCGGGATCGATAGAACCATTATTCGGGCCATCGCCATGATTGACGCAAACACAATCAATACGAAGGTAGTCATTACATCAGCCTATTTATCTTCGCACGTAGGCATATCCTCACTTACCGTAGATGGACAAAAAGAGGCCAGAGCGAGCGTAAAGAATAAAGGGGATCTGGGTGTACATAACATTTCTTTTAATACAACGACGCATTTTGAAGTGAACCAGGTAAAAAGCATCAATGCCACTCACTCGGGCATTGTTGTATTCAGGTCAAGCCATGGAGTGATATCCAACTGCATTATTTTAGATTCGGCGTCTAATGGAATTCTGGGCCTTCAAAACTGTTCTTATATTACCATCAGGGATAATTATATCGACAAGACCGAAAATCAAAATTGCATATTTTTTGCAACGCAAATGGCAAAGGACGTAACCGAAGCAAGTAAATTTGTTCTGATTGAAGGCAACGCTTGTTTACATGCTGCCGATTTCGGCATTGAAGTTGGCGCTTTCCAAACCTACGAACATCCTGTTCATGAATATCCGATTATTCGGAATAATTATGTGGAAAATGCTCCGAATGCCGGTATCGCCTTGCGTCTTGCGAATCATGGAATCATTGATGGGAATGTGGTTGTCGGTTATTCCTTACAACCCAGGGCGGGATACTATCAGCCGGGTATTCTTGTGGATGGGGTACAGAAATTTTGCAGGCATGTTTCTGTTTTGAACAATTATGTTATCCAAACGGTGTTCAATTCCCAGACCGATCCCAATCTGGGGGCCAGTGCGATCATCATCGAAGGTATGGAATATGTGGAGGTGAAAAATAACACGGTAGAAAAAGCCAGAGGACATGGCATTTATGTGGTCGCTTCTGTCTTTGAAACGGCAACTCCTGATTTTCCCGATAAACAAAGACTGGTTAATCATATTACCGTCTCAGAGAATACCGTACTGGACGCACAGCTGTCAGGCATCTATGTCGAAGGTTTCAAAGCGGAGAGCATAAAAGCGATTCATAATAAGATTATGCGTGCCGGTAAAAATGGAATCCACCTGTCCGGGGGAGCTCAGACCGGTAAGAATGCTGTCATTAACCAGAATATCATTGAAAGTGCCGGTCTCAATGGGATCCTGGTGTGGAAAGTCAATTCTGTCATGATCAACAATAATATGCTGACCAATAACGGGCAGAAGGCTTCCACCCCCGAAACCCAAGCCGGGGTACAAGTTACGGTGGTTACCGGCTGTATCCTTACCGGCAATCTGTTTAACGACGACCAGACAACCCCTACCCAAACTTACTCCATGTCTCTTCATAACAGTAGCTATGTCGTCTCTAATATGAATCTGGCTCTCGGGGCTTCCGTCCCTATGAAAAACTATACCTTGTCCAACTCCACCATCGTGTAACTTGGCCGCTATCTTGGCTTAAGTTCCGACAAAAAGTGATCATGGAAATGAAATGTCCCCCGGGTTAGGATGGGATCATTGCATTCAAAGGAGAGGGATGAGATGTGCCATGAGGAAAAAGTCATTCGTCACGGTTAACCAATTCTGTATGTTACGGAGGGTGTCTTATGAATAAAAAGAATACAATCCATGCTGCGGTCCCCCGGTTCTTGATTGTTCTGCTTCTATTCCTGTCCGGTAATGGGTTGATGTTGAACTCCGCTGCTGCGGCGCCAACCGGAGCGCCCATCATTATTCATGCGTCGGAAGCCGTGAAGCCTGGCTACACGCTTACGCTCTATGGCGAATACTTCGACAGCACGACACAGGTTCGAATGAACGAAAGCACTGTATGTCCGATAGAATATGTGGACCCGCAGGGCCATTATGTTACATGCAAGGTGCCAAGTACGCTCTCTCCAGGCGTCTGGTCCGTTAAAGCAAGCAACAGCTTCAATACGGTAAGCTGGAGCAGCCCCGTGAATATCAACGCGCCCGCCCCCCTCTGGATCAGCCAGAACAAATTATGGGCCGGGCAGCCCATCCGGCTGATCGGCCGTAACTTCGTCACAAGCGAGTTCGGCGGAAGCGGTCTTACCAAAGTACGGCTGGTTAACGGAACAACCTTCATTAAGCCTTCCATCCTCTCTTTCGGCAACTACCAGATTGTCTTCACGGTGCCGGTCAACACACCGCCGGCCGTATACCAAGTTGAGGTCAGCCACGATGGGGAACAATGGAGCCGGCTGCCGGACCAGACGCTGGAAGTGATCGAGGGTACGAATGAGGCTAATGACCCGTTAAATCTGGGGCTTTGGTGGGCCCAAGAGTTCAATTGGAGCCAGAAGTACAATGCGCTGACCGACTTTAGCGGGATGACCCAGATCGATAATAATGGGAATACGGATGTGGTGTCGGCTCTTCAGCAAAGAATGTGCAAGATAGCGTTGGATGGTGGAGGCCAGCTTTATTTGCCTTACGGTACATATCGTCTGAACAGTACGCTGAATATCCCCTCCGGCGTAACCCTGATCGGGCAAACCCCGAACGAAACGGAGAGCACTAAGCTGGTATATGGCGGCAGCGGGGGAGGCGTGATGATCTCGAACCATAAGAAACCGGACGGGACGACGGCAGGCCGAATCGGGATAGCCCGTATTTCGATCAGCGTACTTCCCAATACGAAAAACCCGGACATCTTTATCCAATTCGGTGATCATAATCAGGTTCTTAACTCGACAAAAACGCGAACCACTTACTCTAATGAGCGTGTGGCAAGAGATATTTTTGTTAAAGAAGTTGTATTGAATGCGAGCATCGATGATCAGGATTTGAAAACTCCCGGAAACCGCGGCATTGGGGTCATCATTGGAGCAAAGGAGAACGTGGCCATCCAGAACAACAGCTTGAAGGGAAACAATGGCACGGTCCAATCCTCCTATATCAGCGAGTATCTGGATATGTCAGACAATACGTTCGAGTATTCCAATGATTCTACAACAGCCTATGCCAAGTACAGTGTTATTCGTAATAATACACTGACTGGGCATCCAACGCATGTTAATCACGGCCTGTACGTCAAGACGTATGCTTTGGCGGAGAAAAACACCATCCAGAATATGGGCTCCCCGCTTGCGTGGAATGATGGGGAAGCCATCCTCGGCGAAGTGTTCCGCGGCGGGACCAAAATGCAGGGAAGCGTTGAAAGTGCGGACGGAAAAACGCTGAATGTAGCGGTCGCAGATAAAACCGATTCTGTCGAAGACTGGGACTTGGATAACCATGTATGGGATCAATGGCATGTAGCGATTGTCGACGGCAAAGGCATGGGGCAGTTAAACGAGGTGAAAAGCATCCAGAAGGGGGCGCCGCATTCCTCCATTCCCGGGCATGTCACCGGCATTCTCACCGTCAAGGATGATTGGAAGGTGCTGCCGGACCATACGAGCCGATTTGTCGTGATCCTTCCGCTCAAGTATTTGACTTTCGTCGGGAATACGGCGAACCATACGGCGAAGGGCTTCTGGTTCTACGGCGATACTTACCGGGGGATCATGCAAAAAAACAGCACCACTGATTCGGAAGGGATCATGGTGAACACGGTCTATGCTCCTACAGATAAAGAGCCCCGCTTCGACTTGTCCTTCTTTGACAGGCTGGAATGGAATACGGTAACTGGCGTATCGCCTTATTCGAAAGTAGGCAGTATTGGTCTGCGGTATGACAGAAATGGATACAGTCAAAGCAGCATTAACGGTAATTTAGCATACGGGACGGATATTAAGGACAATAAAATCTATGGGGTGAAGCCAAAAGCCTGCGAGACGCCTGCCAAGGATTATTCCGAAGCTCCGAACGTCAGCGGCCTGTATGCATTCCGTTATGGCGGCAAAGCATTTGAACGGAATACTGTCGGGGAAGCGGTTCATATCGAGCGTAATGCCGTGCAGAACAGTCCCGCCGGGCTTACTTACGATAATTATACAAGGGGACTTATCGCAGCGGATAATGCGCTGAACTCGGTAGACACGAAGGTTAACGCCAACAGCCCAACCGTCGAGTTCTATCAGACGGAGTCCAGCGGGGACGAAAGCAGCGGTACCGTGAGTCTTGCCGTATACTTAAGCTCCCCAAGCTCCCAGCCGGTTACAGTTGACTATGAGGTATGCGGCGGCACGGCGACGAGGGGAACGGATTACCAACTGGCGGCGGGGACCTTGACTCTTCGGGATGGCAGCCCCCAAAATATTCCGCTCACTGTACTTGCGGACACCATGGCAGACCCGGGGGAAACCATAATCGTTACATTGAGTAGACCGGTCAATGCGATTATGGGCTATAAGACGACTCATACGTATACCATTCGTTGAATGGGCGGCAGACCGCTTCCGCAAAATTAATGATTTACAGGACAGGGGAAAAAGTGGAAGATAGAGAGCGATACCAGAGTAAGGGGGATCGCATATCATTCGCCGTTTACAGCTTCGCAACCGTTTCTACAAGCAAAAGTGGCTGGTGTACGCTCTCTTGTTTTCCACGGTTCCCGTCCTTGTGTTCGGCACGTTGATGTATGTGATGGGAACAAAGATTGTAAATGAAGAGATCGACCGGGCCTCCCGCTCTTCCATCAGCCAATTGAAAGATCAAGTGGACCTCATCCTGCAGCAGGTGGAGCAGTTCTCCGGCCAGTTCTCTCTCCAATCGAATTCCATGGAGTATATGAATATTCAAGAAAGCCCTTCGCTTCTCTCCCTCAGCCTGACGAATACCCTGCGGGACGATTTATCCCAGTTCGTGAATTCGCAGCATGTGGTCGACTCGGCCTATCTCTATCATCTGAAGCAGCAGGTGGTACTCACTCCGGAGGTGGTCACGTCACTGCGTGAAGAGGACAGGGTCCATTGGCTAGGGGCCTTTACCGATACGGGCTGGATACCCGGTCTGACGGAAGCGGCCGAGATGCGCAAGCAGCATTATTGGATCGGCCCTAGACGTCTGCCCAGTGGCGGGAGTGGGGAGCGGAACGTGCTAACCTACGTGAGGCTGCTGCCTCTGTTCTATAACGAACCGAAAGCGGCACTCGTCGTCAATGTCAAAGCAAATTTTATCGCCGATCTGATCCGGTCGTTTCCCCTCGGAACGGAAGGGGCTCTTTATGTGTTCTCCAAAGACGGCGGACTTATCACTCGAACCGGCTCGATGGAGAACCTCACGGAGGACGACTCGGATCGATTGCTTTCGTGGACAACGGGGCAGCCGGAAGCTCCCGTCAACAGGACAAGAACATGGCGCCTCAGCAGCGGCCGCGACGTATTTGTTACGACAGACCAGTCAGTCAAACACGGATGGACCTATGTTATGCTGGTCCCGGCGGACGTGCCTGCCAAAAATGTGAATGTGCTGAGAACCATCGTAGTCACGACGACGCTTGTACTCTCGGTATTGGCGCTGATTACCGCCTTCTTTAGCGTGTCGCGCTGGCAGAAGGGAATACAACGAATAGGTGATTTGCTCTTTCGGTCGGCAGGGCCGGACCGCAGCGCGGGACAGAAGGCTCACCGGTCTCAGAGAGATCCGTTGATGCATATCGAGAGTCAAATCACGCATCTGTTGGATGAAGTTGAAGAAATCCGTGAGCAGTGGCAGGAGCACCTGCCCTTGCTCCGCAGCCATTATCTTCTGTCCACGCTGCTCGGCCACTCCAAATCGCTGGAGCGATTATCCCACAGGACGCGGCAGGAAATGAGCGTATTCCGGCATTCTTGCTATCATCTATTGCTTGTAGAGATGGATGAGTGGCCGGAGAGCGCCGGGTTTGCCGAGAACGAGAGGGAGCTGTTCCTATCCGCCGTATCCCATATGGCCGATGAAATTCTAAAGGACCGCTGCATCGCCGAGACCGTAATGACCAATAAACAGGTGGCCATCATATTGAATTATCCGGAAGACTGGAAGCCTGAAGCTTTGACCCAGGCGGCCGATGCGATACGGGAAGCGGTTCATAGGTTCTCGAAAAAAACCGTCACGATTATGGTCAGCAAGAGGGCTGACACGTTCGAGGCTTTGTCCATCTCGTATCATGAGGCCCAACAGTCCTTGCGTGCACAGTGGTATCGTGCTGGGAATACGGTGCTTTCCGCCGCATCCGAGACGCTGCCCGCGGCATCGGTCTCTTATCCTGCCGAGATTGAACAGCAGCTGCTGGAGGCGGTTCGTGAAGGACAGGCGGAGCAAGCGAGCCGGGAGCTGCACGATTTCTTCCAAGCGATCCATAGGGGCAGCATGCCTCAGGGACTTCAGAAGACGTTTCATCTGCAGCTTCTTGTCTCGGTTATGCGGCTGCTTCAGGAATATCATATAGCCGATGTTGTGTTTCGGGAGCGGAACCTATACGAGGAACTGCACTTCATCGACAACGGCCCCCGTGTGCGGGAATGGTTCGAACATAACCTGCTGCTGCCGGCCATAGAGGCCATGCATTCGGTTAAGAACAGGCGTTCACAGGAGATGATCAAACGGGCACTTGCGATTATCGAGGAGAGATACGCCGAGGACCTGTCCCTTCAGTTGACCGCGGATTTGCTGCAGGTGAACTCCTATCAGCTGAGCAAGCTGTTTAAGTCGCACATGGGGGAGAATTTCATTCAATACGTTACGCAGTACCGGGTCAACCGGGTCAAGGAGCATTTGGTGCAGACGGAACTCACCATCGCCCAGATTGCGGAGTCTGTAGGATATAGCAACTCACAGCAGTTGATCCGGGTGTTCAAGAAGCTGGAGGGAATGACGCCCGGAGAGTACCGCCAGAAACAAAATCAGTGACATCAACTGCCCGCGTCCGTTCAGGACGACGGGTGGTTTTTTTCGGGCTGCGTTGATGTAAAAACGGATTATGATCATAGAAGTCAAGAAGGTAGGCCTGCAAAAACCGATTATAGGAACGGAATGGCTGTAAGCGGTAGGATGAGGAAGCAACAGATCATATCCTATTCGAGGTGATCCCATGAACCAAGCCAACGGATCCCAGTTACAGAGACTTCCCAAGATAAACGCGCACCAGAGGTGGAAGATGGCCTGCCGCAGTTATGTGGAGCATAAGTCATTGATTGTCCTCTTCCTTCCCGGTTTTCTCTTATTCCTGCTGTTTCATTATGTACCGATGTACGGCATACTGATTGCGTTCAAACACTACCGTATGATGGATGGGATCTGGGAGAGCCCTTGGGCCGGATTAGACCATTTTGTTCGTCTCTTCTCAGGTGAAGGCTTCATGAATGCGCTGCGCAATACACTGACCCTAGCCGTGCTCCGGCTTGTATTTGTATTTCCCGCTCCGATTCTGCTGGCGCTTATGCTTAACGAGGTCAAGGAAGGTTTGTTTCGTCGGCTCGTTCAAACCGTGTCGTACCTGCCCCATTTCTTCTCCTGGGTTATTCTTAGCGGGATCATGTTTACGCTCTTCAGTCACGACGGCGCGTTCAACCAAGTGCTTGCCTTGTTTGGCGGTCCTGCCCGCAATTGGCTGATGGAAGAGGATTCTTTTTATCTCCTCTTTGTCGGTTCCGCCATATGGCAGACCGTCGGCTGGGGCTCCATCATCTATATTGCTGCTCTGGGGTCGATCGACCCCACACTGTATGAAGCTGCCAAAGCGGACGGCGCAAGCAGGTGGCGGCGGATCTGGCACATTAGCGTGCCGGGCCTTATGCCGACTATTGTGATTATGCTGCTGCTCTATATCGGCCAGTTTCTCTTGGTGGGCTTCGATCAGATCTATAACCTGACTACACCGACTACCTCCGACATTGCAGACATCTTGGATACTTACGTTCTGCGGCGTTTGCTTGCCATGGACTACGAACTGGGGGCGGCAGCCGGCATATTCTCCTCGCTGGTCGGATTAACGCTGGTACTCATCGGGAACTGGACCGTGAAGCTGTACGATAAAGAACAAGGACTCTGGTAGGCGGGGGATGCGAATGAAGAGGTCTGCTGCTGAAGTTGGTTTCGATTGGGTGAATAAGCTGCTGCTTTCCCTGCTCGGCTGCCTTACGCTATATCCGTTTCTCTACGTGTTCGGATTGTCCATAAGCCCTCCTCAAGAGGTCCATCTGATCGGGCTGCAGCTATTTCCGTTTCATCCGACCTTCAGAATTTACGAAAAAGTGCTCTCTTTGCCGCATCTGTTGGATTCTTATGTTTTTACCGCTCTCCGAACCGTACTTGGGGTTGCCATTACGGTTTTGGTAACGACGCTGACCGCCTACCCTCTAGCTAGAAGGACGTTTCCGCACCGGTCATTCTTTATGAAGCTTATGGTGTTCAGCATGTTGTTCAATGGAGGGGTGATCCCAAGCTACCTGCTGGTCAAGCAGCTCGGGTTGATGGATTCGGTATGGGCACTCGTGCTGCCCTGTGCCATATCCGGATTTCAAGTGATTGTCGTTCGGAACTTTTTTGAAGCGATTCCGGGCGAGATTGCTGAATCTGCCCGTATCGACGGTGCCGGGGAATACGGTATTTATGTCCGTATTGTTCTGCCGCTGTCCGCTCCCATTCTAGCGGTGGTCTGCCTGTGGGCCGCCGTCCATCACTGGAACGCTTGGTTCGATGCCATGATCTATATCAGCGATGTAAAAAAGCAGGTTCTATCGTTGTTTCTTCGGCGGAATATCTTGGATGAATCGGCGACAACGGCCAGCGACATGACGATGCTTGATCCGCTGCTGGTCACACCGAAAAATCTGGAGGCGGCGATGATCATGGCCGTATCCATGCCGATTCTGCTTGCGTATCCCTTTGTTCAAAACTATTTTGCCCAAGGCATTCTGCTTGGCTCGGTGAAAGGTTAGCTCCAACTTCTGGAGTCATACGGCTCTAGTAAACTTCAAAAAGCACAACGATGGTCAGGGGGAATCAACATGTGGAAGAACTATGAAGGCGCATCGGCATGGAAGACGCCAACGCTTGCAGCGATACTTGCTTTGTCCACCGTACTGACAGGGTGCTCGCAAGATAACAATCCAGGCGATAAGGCCTCTCCGTCTACAACGGGAATGGCGAACCATCCGGCAGAAATCAAATGGATGCAGTACCCTGCTATGGTGGAGGAGGGCAGCTATGGGCAAAAGTACATGGAGGATAAGTTTCAAGTGAAACTGACGGGCTATCCGCAGACATGGGAGGAATCCGTCCAGAAACAGCAATTGTCCATTGCCGGCGGCGATATTCCGGATGTCATCTTCATTAAGGACCCGAGCACGCTGTTTAAATTCGCATCGCAAGGATTGCTCGCGGAAGTGACACTGCCGGACATCCAAAAGAACATGCCTAAGACCAAGGCCGCCATGGACAGCTTTGCCCCGCAAGCCTGGGCCTATACCCGTTTTCAGGGGAAAAACTATGGTCTGCCCACGTTTTATTGGACGGGTCAATTCACGGCAAAACAGCTCTGGCGCCAGGATCTGTTGGAGAAGGCGGGTGTGACGAAGGTTCCGGAGACGATCGGCGAATTCACCCAAACCTTCGCTGCACTGAAGAAGATCGGAGTCTACGGGATGAGCACGGGCGGCAATTCGTGGTACAACACGTTCCATTCCGTGTTCGGCGCTTATGGCGTGATGCCGATGCAGTGGATGGTGAAGGACGGCAGGGTGGTCAACGGCGCAACGCAGCCGGAAGCGAAGGAGGCGCTGGCCCAGCTTGCCGAGTGGTATAAGGCGGGGTATATCGACCCGGACTTCATTACAGGAGCGGATCTATTGCCGAAGTTCATCGCCGGCAAATATGCGCTGAATGACTCCGCAAGTATAGCTTGGGTTGATGAAGCCAATCCAAGCAGCCCCGTCTCTTCCATTAAGCAAAGCCATCCGGACGGAAAGGTAATCTTCGGACCTCCCCCCACAGGACCAAGGGGGCAGCAGGGGGCATGGGCTTGGGGCGGCGGAGGGAACATCTGGGCTTTTGGGAAGCAACTGGAGAAGGACCCGGAAAAGTTATCCAAAATTCTTGCGATGATAGAGACGCTGCAAAATGACGAGCAGACCTTTGTGGATCTGGCGTTCGGCGCGCAGGGCAAGCACTGGGAATATGAGGATGCTTCACTGAAGTTCGAGGGCGGTATGAGGACGCTGTCTCCATACGAGGATAAGGCCAAGAAGCATGCCGAGGGATTGTCGGAGTATTACGCCACTACTCTCTGGGGAGCCCAACCCGTACCGGACTTATACAGGAAATTTGTCAATAAGCAGCAGCTTGCGAATTATCAGATGTATAACTTCCCTGTGTTCGATCTATTCGGCAAACCGGACGTACTCCCTTCGGCCGGGAAATATTGGGCGGATCTGCAGAAGCTGAAGGTCGAAACCTATGCCCGCATCATTATGGGAGAGAAGCCCTTGTCCTCCTTTGAGGATTTCGTGAAGAAATGGAACGAGGCGGGTGGAGAGGTCTTAGAACAGGAAGCTAACGATCTGTATAAGCAAATCAAAAAGTGATCATTGAAATGAAATCACTACTGGGGGTAGGATCAAGGCATCGCCCTCAAAAAGGGAGGCGCGCTGCAGACGATGCCCCGTCGATAAGGATAGATATACGCGGTACATGGGGTGGGCATAATGTCTGCGGCTGCCTAAGCGTCTCCCATGGTGGCTTCAAATTTTGTTTGAAAGCCATAAATTCGGCTTTCTTTTTTTATGGTCCAGGGAGAACCGCCCGGGAAAAAGAAGTAAAATTCGAGAAGTAAAATTCATACCTTTACGGTAAGATTCATACTGGACAATGCCGGCATCCTGGCCTAATGTTCTTCTTGCAAACCTCTAGAAAGAAGGGCGTGCCATGTGGAGCCGAATCAAGCCGAAGAGGATGTATTTAAACATCTTTTTGTATTCCTGCATCGCCGTGAGCCTGCTTACCCTGGTGTTCACTGTGTTCCTCACCCGGCAGTTCGTTCGAACCGCTATGGACGAGACCGATAAGGCGAATCAAGAGAAGATGAGACAAGTCATTCAAACCTCGGAATTTACTTTGCAGAAATTACGCCAGTTTGCATTGAGAGTCTATTCGGATGAGAGTATCTCGCCCTGGTTGAACATGGGGCAGAAAGATCGTTCTCCACTGGCGTTGAATAAAGCGGCTGGAAGCGTAAGGGAGTTCATGAGCAGCGAGCCGTTCATTCAACGCATTTATTTAATCAACCTCCAACTGGACCAAATTTACACCTCGGAATCAAGCATTTATTCGACGCGGGACTTCTATGACCAGCCGATGCTGAACTTCATTAAGGATCAAAAAACGCCGTATCTGCAGTATGTTAACCATGAGGTGCAGGGCGAATCGTTCCTGGCCCTTGTCGTACCGGCAGCGGGTCCACATCATAACTTTCAGGGATTTGTCGCGATCTTGTTCAGTAAATCATTGTTGAATGAGAACATGCTGCAGATCTCGGAGGAAGACCAGAACAAAATTTATATCGAAGGCAAGAACCGGGAGTTCATCTTGGGAAATACGGATCCGGAGTTAACGAAAGAACTCAGGGAGGCGAATAAAGACGCGGCGCAGCAGAACGGAGAGTGGAAATCCGGCCGGGAGATCTGGTCCATTCAGACGGAGCAGCTGCCTATAGAAGGGTGGAAGGTGTACCATCTATCGCCGATCTCCGTATGGCAAGCCAAGGTAACGAAGATCCGCATCGAGATTATCGGTTCTTCCGTCATCCTCCTGCTTACGCTGCTATTGTATTTGTTCTGGCAGTCCTACCGGAGCTGGAAGCCGCTCAGCGACTTGGCTAATCAGATCCAAAACAAGCTCGGCCCGGAGCATTCGATGACAGAGACTAGGCATGCCGGCAATGAGATGGCGTTGATTCATTCCGGGTTCCATTCGCTTGTGGAGAGGATCGAACAGTTGGATCTATCGATCAAGAGCAGCAAAGCCCTGGTCAAAGCGGATTTCTTGCGCCAGTGGATTCTGAGCTCGAAGTCCTCCAAGCCGATCGGGGAGTTTATTCGAAGGAAGACCCCCATCCTCAGCACGGGATGGTTCCGCATGGCGATCATCCGTCTGGAATCGTACGGCCGCTTCGATGAGCAGCATGACTTCGCTTCGCGAAAGTTATTGCGCTACTCCATGGGGAACATTATGGCCGAGGTCTTGGCCAATCATGGGTATGCAGCGGAAACGGTTGACTTCGGCTCGGATCACATTGTGGCGCTCCTATCCTCGCCGGCTTCGGAGGGCGGCATGGCACAAGCTATCGCGGCAGTGGAGGACGTGCGGGTTCATATCCGGAGATGGCTTCAGCTGGACGTGCAGGCTGCCCTGAGCTCAGTACTCGATGTGGAGGAAAACTTGCCGATTATTTATAACCGATTGTACGAGTTAACGCTAATGAGATTCATTCATGATGAAGACCGGGTGTTCACCCCGGAGGATCTGGAGCGGTATGAGCGGGGCCAAGACCATGATCTCGACGAAGCCTTGCTGAAGCAGGTGATTCAATCCATTCAGCTCAAGAATGAGAAGGCGCTCGAGGGATACTTTGACCAGCTCACCCTGCATATGCAGGCTCTAAGCTATGAGGAGTGCAAGCTGCAGCTTACGCACATCATCTATTCGATCATGAAAAATTTCAAGAATCATACCTCCTTTCATGGGATGAAGAGCATCCATTCGTTCTTAGAGCAATTTGCCACCCTGGCCGAAGTGAAAGCCTGGCTGTACCGGGAGATGATGGGGATCTTAGAGCGTCACCGCAGCAAGAATACCTCCACCCGGAAGGAAGAGGTCGCAGCCGAGATGATCGAATATGTGCGCAACCATCTTCACGATCCGTTGCTCTCGGTGGATGATATTGCCGGCCACGTATCCATGTCAGTGAACTATGCGAGACAAATATTCAAAGAACATTTTCACTACTCGTTGTCCGATTTTATTGCCAGCCAGCGGATCGAGCATGCCATCAAGCTGCTGACGACAACGGATTGGACGGTAGCGGAAATTACGGAACAGTCCGGATTTCAAACGAAAAGCACCTTCTTCTCGACCTTCAAACGGGCAACCGGGATGACGCCCAACCAATACCGTATGGAAAAAACACCATAAGCATACAGGGTACTATACGTATTCTGCCGCAGCCCATGGTGTATGGTCTGCATTCGTTGCAAATCGTACCGATCGGTAGAAACCGGACTATACGGGAGCTGAGCCATCCGCTTATGATACAAACACGAAGCAGGGCAAGCGGCACAGTTGACGTATCAGACCGGAAAGCAAAGCGCTAAGCGTTCTGCTCCGCTTGCCGTGAAATCGGGAGGAGTGACAAGGATGAGATTCAGAAGTTACGGTACCTTATGGCTGGCGATGTCGCTTACACTCGCAGGATCACTCGCTGGATGTAATTCCAAAGGGACAGAGCCATCCGAACCAGGCAAACCGGAAGCCTCCGCGAAGGCGAATGGGGTTACCCTCAAAATCATGTTCCCCGGAGATCCGCCTGCGAACTGGAGTGAAGTGAAGGGAGAGCTGGAGAAACGTCTGGCGGATTCCCTGCACGTCAAGCTAAATGTGGTGTTTATTCCATGGGCGGATATTCTCCAGAAACGGCAGGTCGCCTTGTCTTCTGCGGAAGACTACGACTTGATCTGGGACAATAACCCGGTGCAGAATATCGCTGCCGGCCTCTACGAGCCGCTCGATGAGCTTATCGAGACATACGGCTCCGACATCTTGAGTACCCGCTCGCCGCAGCTGATCGAAGCCAACAAGGTGAACGGAAAATTGTATGCCGTTCCGCTGGAAGTGAATTTCATTCGCCCCTGGACCTTCGTGATCCGCAAGGACATTCGGGAGAAATTGGGTGTTCCGCCGATCAAGAGTTATGACGAGCTGATCCAGTTCATGTACACCGTGAAGGAGAAGGCCCCCGAGATTACGCCGTTCATTCCTAACGGTTCGGAGCATGTCGGTATGCGGCTGGCAAGCATGCTGGATCCGTTGGCTAATCTGGCTCCTGTACTCAATTATGCGGGACTGTACACCAAAGGGAATGACGGCAAGGTTTATAACATTTTTGATGATATGGACCCGATGATCATGAAGAACCTGGAGCAGAATCACAAGCTCTACCAAGATGGGATTTTTGCGAAGGATGCCCTCCTGCTTAAAAATGGCGAGTTTGCCAAAGGGAAGGCCGCGGTCACGACCTTTTTTGATTTTGGCGTCAATCTAACCACCCGTACCGCCCTGGAAAAGTCCGTCCCCGGAGCCAGTGCGGAGGCGTTCAGTCTGTACGATCCCAGCATGAAGCTGAGCTCGACGTTCAAAGCAGGCAACTATATCGCGGTCCCTGTGGTCAGCAAGAATAAGGAACAGGCCGTTCAGCTCGTGAATTGGCTGAATCAGAAGGACAATTATGACCTGCTGGCCTACGGGATCAAAGGGAAGAACTGGGAAGAGGCAGGAGAGGGGCTGTATAAACCCCTCAAAGAAAATCCGTATGCCGGCATTCCATTCGCATGGGGATGGAACTCCAAGCTGGACCGGATTGACGCGAGCATGGCCGAAGACGTCATCAAGCTGAATAAGTGGGAGCGGGATCCCAATAACTTTACCACCGATATTCTCGCCGGATTCACCTTCGATCCAAGCCCGGTATCCAATGAGATCGCGCAGCTGAGCAATACGAGCAAAGAGTTATTTGAGCCGGTCCTTATGGGGGTGCAGGAGCCGACAGAGGGGCTCGCGAGGTTCAAGGATAAAGCGTACGACAACATGAAGAAAATCCAGACCGAGTATCAAAAGCAGCTGGACGCCTATCTGGCAGGCAAAAAGAAATAAGGTGAGCGCGAACATGAGGATGATCCTGGAGCTTCGGAAGAACAAGTGGCTGTATGCCATGGCGCTTCCGGTCATCGTGTACGTATTTATTTTCTCGTATGTCCCGATGTCCGCCCATCTGCTCGCGTTTAAGCAGTTTATGCCCGTGAAGGGACTCTGGGGAAGCCGGTGGGTGGGCCTTGACAATATCAAGTTTTTTTTCACGGGTCCAGACTGGCTGGCGGTTACATTGAACACGGTGTATCTGAATCTCTTGTTCATCACGGCAGGCACGGTGTGCTCTTTACTGATTGCCCTGCTCCTGAATGAAATCAGACAGGCGTTTTTTAAGAAGATAGCTCAATCCCTGGTGATTTTGCCGCATTTTATTTCCATCATCGTCATCAACCTGATGGTCCTGCATTTCTTTAACGGCCAGGACGGCATGATCAATGGAGTGCTGAGAGATGCGGGCTTGGAGGCGGTCGATTGGTTTCAGACCCCTTCGGTGTGGCCATGGCTGTTAACGGTCATCTTCGTATGGAAGGGAGCGGGCTGGGGGTCCATTATTTATTTGGCGGCCATCACGGGGTTCTCTGAAGAATATTACGAAAGCGCACGGATCGACGGCGCCAAGCGATGGCAGCAGATCTGGCATATTACCCTGCCGCTGCTCAGGCCGACCCTGATCGTACTGACCCTCCTGGCGCTGGGACGCATATTCTACGGTGATTTTGGACTGATCTATGGCATTATTGGAGACAATTCGCTGCTCTTCAAGGCTACGGATGTCATCGATACGTACACGTACCGGTCATTGAGGGATGTCTCCAACATGAACAGCTACAGCAACGCGGCGGCGGTCGCCTTATTCCAGTCGGTCATGGGGTTCATCACCATTCTGCTCTTCAATGGGATGGTCCGCCGGATGGACCACGACTCCAAATTATTCTAGCGAGGTGCACCAGCATGGTTGTGAAACACCGGGCTGCATCGGAGTGGGCCCTGTCCGCCGCCGCTTATGCCTTCATCGGACTGTTTGCCCTGTTGTGCTTTATTCCCTTCTGGCTTGTGTATATCGGATCGTTCACAGCGGAGCATCTGATTGTCAGAGGTTTTCAGATGTTCCCCACGGAATTTACGCTGGATTCCTACCGCTTCCTGTTCCAGAGCAGCCAGGTGTACCGAAGCGCCTTTGTGTCTATCTTTGTAACCGGGGCGGGTACTGCCGGTGCCGTGCTCTTGACCTCCATGTTCTCTTATGTGGCCGCTCATCCCAAGGTGAAGTACAGGAATGTTCTTTCCTTCTACATTTATTTCACGATGCTGTTCGCCCCCGGACTGGTGGGTTATTACCTGCTCGTCTCCAATTGGCTGGGCCTGAGGGATTCGCTGCTCGCCCTGATCCTGCCGCACTTGTTCTCCGCATTCAATGCCTTCTTGATGACCTCCTACTTTCGTACGCTTCCCTTCGAGCTGAATGAAGCGGCGACCATGGACGGAGCCCATGAGCTGTATATCTTCTTCCGGATCGTATGGCCGATCTCCATGCCTGTCATTGCCACGATCACGTTGTTCTATGCGCTAGCCTACTGGAACGACTGGTTCAACGCGCTGATGTTTATCGATAATCCGCAGAATCACCCGCTGCAGATGATGCTGAGAAGAATCGTATCGAGTTCGCAGAATCTGGAGTACCTGAACTCGAGTGTCAACATTCCCGTGACGGCGGCGGGCGTGCAGCTATCGACGGTATGTATAACGATTGGACCGATCATTTTCTTGTATCCGTTCCTGCAGCGCTACTTCATCAAAGGCATGACGGTTGGCGCGGTCAAAGGGTAGGGAGATCTGGGAAAGGGGGCTTGCCGAAGAATGCGGGGAGCTATGCACACTTACTGATGTATCATACCGAGTCGAGGATGTGTGAGAAGATGAAAAAGGGATTCAGAAAATGGACCTGCAGCTTCCTGCTGTGTTCGATGCTGCCGCTCAGTGCCCAAGCTGCGGATCACCTCCCTGCTGCCGTCTCCAGCCCGGTCCGCACGGTGGACTGGGCCGGGCAGCAGCGTGATTCTGTTCCTAATCCTCCCATCATCACCCGAATGACCCCTTCTCCAGGGGAGGTTATCACGGGAGGCGTGCTGCCTTTCCGCCTTGAGGTGCAGGACGGGGAAGCGGACAAGGTTGTCATCTCCCAGGATGAGCGGGGGGAGGATGTGGTCCACGCGGGTAAGGTAGGCAATTCCATTCAAGAGGACGTCAATGTATCGAGATTCGACGGTCGAATGCTGTATGCATTGGTGTATCTGAAGGACTGGTCGGATAATGACCGCGGCTCTGCCCTGCGCCGCTTCTATGTCGAAGCGAGCAAACGGCTCCATTCCGTGGAGAAGGTAGAAGGCTCGATCCTTGATTTTGACGAGCACCGTATCGTATACCAGGATGCCCTGGGGAACCTTCGGTTGAAGGACCGCCTAACCGGCGAAGACACCCTTGTGCATGATGACGGGGGAGATCTCCCATCCTATGCCGCACATCTCACACCTTCCGGCGTCCTATTCGCTTATCAAACCAAACGAACGGATGTGAACGAGCGGAAGATCGGCGTGTGGACTCCTCAAGGCTTGGTCTCTACAGGTGTCACTTACGAAGATTCCACAGGAGACAGTCTGCTGTCCCTGAGTGATCACTATGCTGTATTCCCTTCCCTTCGCGAGAACACAACGTACCGAATTGACACCCTCACCGGCGCCACGGTTGCCGCGGTGACCTATGGCGTCACTTCGGCCGCAGCCGAGCCCGGGGGGTCCTTCGTGTACGCCGCAGGCTCCGGTACAAACCACGGCATCTACCGTTATCTCTTGGACGGTTCCACCGAGACGCTGGCTGAGGCTGCTGCCCCTTACGGCGAGCCGGTCTCGGATGGGGACACCGTGCTGTTCCGCGAAGGCGGGAGCCGCCTGCTGATGGTCCGGGACGGCATAACCACCGAGGTGAAGGCGCCTGATACAGATGCGGCGTATGTGATGCAAGCAGGCAAGGATTACGGCGTGGCCGGCGGCTGGGCGGCCTACAACAAGGACGCGGACGGCGTACGCCAGATGTTCCTGCGCTCACCGGAAGGGAGCGAGAAGAAGATCACGGGCTCCTACGGCGGTGCCGCAAGGCTGCATGGTCTTCAGCCGAATGGAGCGGCGGCCATCGAACGGGGGAATGACCTGTTCGTCTACCAGCCGGGGGATGCGGCTGCCCTGCGGCTCTCGAACTCGCAGGGCCTCGTCAGGCAGCTGGGGGGGACCTGGTATAAAGGCTGGGAGACAGCCCTTATGCAGGCCTCCTCTGTAGAGATCGACGATGAGAAGCCCGCCTGGGCCGAGGATGCGGTGACCGCAACCGACATCACTGGGAGCAGCGCCGTGCTGCACTGGATCCCGGCCACGGATAATGTCGGGGTCACCCGCTACCATCTCTATTCGGTGGACTTGGACACGGGAGAGATGAGTCTTGTGACCAGCCTTGACTCCAGCCGGCATACCTTCCAGGTCGATGGACTCCAGCCGGACAGATACTACATGTACTTCGTCGAGGCCGAGGATGCGGCCGGCAACCGGACCCCTTCCAACCTGGCGGAGGTACCTACTGCGTCCGGGACGGAGGATGTGGATCCGCCTGCCTGGCCCGAGGGCAGCGGGCTGACCGTTACGGGAATGACCTACGACACCGTCACATTGAAGTGGCCCGAAGCCGCGGACAATGTCGGCGTGACGGCGTACTCCCTCTACCGGGACGGACAGCCGCTGGGCACAGTCCTCCATGGCCAACCGACCACCTATACGGTGGAAGGTTTAGCGCCTGGAACCACGTATACCTTCGAAGTGGCTGCAGAGGATGCGGCGGGCCATTCCTCCGCCAAGCGGCTCGCCCTTACCGTGACCACAACAGCCAGGAGCGTGGCTCCCGCGGTGCAGCTTATCCATAAGTCGGCTTATACCGGTGTCGGCTCGTCCGTCGACCTTCTGGTTCAAGCCGATCGCCTGAAGGAGCTGAACCGGTTCCTGCTCCAGCTGAAGTATGATCCGGCCCGTCTGAAGCTCGTCTATGCCAACCTCTCCTCCAGCTTCGGCAAGGAGAATGTCACCGCCGTGCTGCGCCGGGACATTCCCGCACCGGGCCTGCTGAATTTGCAGGGCCGGCTGCTGGATCCGGGCAAGGGCATCAGCTCCCGGGCCAGCTGCAGATCAAGATTCTCCCTCCTGCATAGCAGAAGCAGGAACTTAAGCTGCGCTGATGAGCAGAGCGGGCTTATCGCTGGAGCGGCTGAGGCGGTCGTTCCGGTGGTGAAGGCCAGGCTAAGTCTATGTACAACCCTCCATTCGAGCATTTTTTACAAAATAGTCACCTAATAATGGAAGGTGAACCTGGATTTGTGTCGAATGGTAGGAAGGACAGTGCTGTATGATTATTACAAATCTGTATCACGGATAAGGACAGGTGGAGAAACCATATGAAAAAGAGAATCATCGGATGGGTATGCGGTATGACACTGCTGATCCCAGTGAGCGCCCAGGCGGCCGTAACAGGTACATATGAGCCCCCCGTGGCTTTCGGAACGAAGAGCATGGCGGTGCTGGACAGTGTCTATGGCTCGCAGTCGGTAAACGAGAGTGTCTATGGCGCGGGAGTGGTGAGCGCGAGCGTGTATGGGCCCGCGGCAGTTCCCCTCATCAAGCCGGTTGCCGAGGTGCCGGGGAAGATTCAGGATGCGGACGCGGAGCGCGTGTTGTACTTGGCGGAGGACAGCACGCTGCAGATCCGCTCGAGATCAACCGGGGCGGATACGCAGATTTTCAAGGATGCGAGCTTCAGCCTTAGCGATATGCGCTTGACACCGAATGGAGCGGTCTTCAGCACACGCAAGTATGAGAACTCGAAGATCATCCTGAACATCTATCTATGGAAGGATGGGGGACTTACTCAGCTGAATGCTCCGGGTACCCAAGGTTACTGGGTAGCTGTCAAAGGTCCTCATGCAATTTATACTTACAATAATGCTGACGGTTCCTATGGCCTTGCCCAATATCTGAATACGGTAACCGGTGCAGCGCATTCGCTCCCTTATGATTCGCCGATCTCGGCAGATATGACACCGGACGGCAAGGCTGTCATCGCTTGGGGGGGCGGGATCGACAAGGTAGATCCATTGACCGGCGAACCGAGCAAGATCATCGGATGGGAGCCAGGGAGGGGAGAGATGCTGGCGGCGTTAAGCGACGGTACGGTGACCCTCTATCAGGAAGAAAGCGGCGGAATCAATAAATTCGACGGCGCTGCAATCACCGAACTCAGCCGGGCTTACACGGACAGCGAGGAGTCCAAAGGCGCAATTACGGAGAAATATCTCGATTACCAGGTGAACAACGGCTGGATTGCCTGGGGCAAGCTGGATGATGAGGGAGACCGGACAGGCCGTGTCCAAGATCCGGCGGGTACGGAATATGTGATTCCCGGCCCTTGGGGGGATCTTGTACATCTGGCTTCCGATGGAGAGGTGTACTACCATAATGAGACCGCGTTATATCACTATACCGTGAACTCCGAGCCGGCAGCGATTGACTCCGATATCTCGGGGGCCCAGTTCTTCTTCCGCGACGGGCAGCTGTATAAAGCAATGGGCGGCAAGCTGTACCAATACGTCGAGCAGGACGGCGTCGATACGGCCGCTCCGGTCTGGAACGAGGGGACGGCGCTCTCCGTGGGCGGGGTCACGTACGACAGTGTCTCCTTCTCGTGGCAGCCGGCCCATGATGAGACGGGCGTAACCGGGTACCGCATCTACCGGGGCAGCGAGCTTATCGATACCTTGGCTGGCGGAACGTACAGCTATACCGCATCCGGGCTCACGCCGGAGACAGCTTACCAGTTCTCGGTAGCCGCCGAGGATGCGGCCGGCAACCTCAGCACGAACAACCCGCAGGCGACGGTGACTACAACGGCTGCGGTGTCTGTCTCCTCCGCCCTGGCGATGCAGCTCAAACCCGGCGTGCTGAACGTGGGCTCGGTAGCGGAAGTGCAGATCCGCGCCGACCAGGCTGCCGACCTGTACGGCTTCCTGCTGAGCCTGAAGTACGATGGCAGCCTGCTGAAGTTGAATGGCGTCTACCTGAACCAGGAGTTCGGCAAGGAAGGCACGGGGGCGGTCCTTGGCAAGGTAATCTCTGCGAACGCCGCGCGGATCTCGGGCGCTCTGCTGGGAGAAGTGCCGGGCAAGAGCGGCAGCACCGGCCTCGTGACGCTGAAGTTCACCGTGCTCAAGCAAGGCAGCGGGGAGATTGTGCTGGAGTCCGGCTCGCGCACGGCGGACAGCCAGGGCAGGACGGCCGCCACAACGGCTCCGGTCGTGCTGAGGGTATCGGTGAACCAAGCCGATTTTGACGGCGACGGCCAGATCGGGCTGAGCGACCTCGTGCTGATCTCGCAGCACCATGGCACGAAGCAGGGCCAGCCGGGCTATGATCCGAGGTTCGACCTGGATCACAACGGGCAGGTGGACGGCAAGGATGTGCAGCAGGTGGCGAACCAGGTATCGTCGGGTGTGAAATAAGCGTGAATCAGGAACGGAACGATCTGCAAGAAGGCTGCCGAGTAACACTTTGGCAGTCTTTTTGTCTTGCAGGGCTCGGCTTGAGAAGCGGAACAGCTCCAATGGTATTGAAACCTAAGTACAGGCATTCCCGTACAACATGGTTAACTGTCCGGTCGTCCGAATAAACAATGGGCAGGAGTGGCAAAGTAGGGAATAACTATACATACTTATTGGAGGAACCGATGGAATCCGCACCCGGAAAGCAAAGCTGGCTCGAGCTCGTCAAGAAAGGAAACAAGTCATCGGCTGTGGCCATGACCGGCAATGCCGTGATTGCAGGCATCAAAGCGGTGGCTGCATCGATGAGCGGCAGCGGCGCCATGTTTGCTTCGGCGATGCACTCCTTGGCGGATGCGATTAACCAAGGATTTGTTTTTGTGGGAAGCGTATTATCCGAGAAGAAGCCTACCCGCCAATTTCCGACCGGCTTTGGCCGCGTCATCCACATCTTCTGCATGATTGCCGTCATCGTGGTGACCGTCATGGCATACGAGACCATCCGCGAGGGTTGGCATCTGATCCAGCACCCCGTGGAAACCAGCGGCGGAATCTGGCTCAACGTTGCCGTATTGTTCATCAATCTGGTGATCGACGGCGCCATTCTCGTCAAAGCGATGAAAGAAATTACCCATGAAGCCCGGGTCGAAGCCCAAGGCTTCGGGGTGGTCTCCGCCGCCTTCCGGCACGTCGGACGGGCGGCACCGCCTACCCGGCTGGTATTTTATGAAGACCTGGTAGCTGTTACCGGCGCACTGCTCGCCATGATGGCCGTGATCGCCGTTTCGCTGACCGCTTTCTATGCGCTGGACGGCGTGGTCACGATTCTCATCGGGTTTCTGATGGTTGGTGTAGCCTTCCGCGTCGGTTATGACAATATGGTGGGGTTGATCGGTGTCGCGGCACCGAAGGAAGTCGAAGATAAGGTGGCCGCCCTCATTTTGTCCGAACGGCTCGTTACGGACATCTACCAGATGCGCATTCTGCAAGAGGGGCGTTATTACCACGTGGAAGGGCTCATTGAACTGAAGCCCGGCCTATCGCTTGCCGATGCGGACGATATCAAGTTCAAAGTACGGGACAAACTGCTGCAGGACCCGGACATCGCGGACGTGACGCTCGGGATTTTGGAAGACAACGGGGTACGGGACTGGGTTCCCGTGTGATCCCCCAAGCAGGAGGAGACGTCCTGCGAGCTCAAGGCCAAAGGGTAGAACAGATGGAGCGCAAAGGGACTGCCGGCCGCAGTCTCTTTGTTTTTTTTGTGGTCAATACAGGAAAATCCCTCTGGATTTGGTTATAACGGCCGTTTTCACTCCGATTCGAAGTTGTCCTATCGGGAGCCTTCTTTTATAATAAACAGGAAGTAAGCCTCGGATAGGACAGAGAGGCGAAGCGTCTTCATTACAAGCGCCCGCAGGGCTTCTACTTGGGAATTGATCTGACATACAACATGAATGGCTCCTGGCTGGTACAGGTGAATGGGAGGTGCAGAGGATGAACGGTATCGAGTCAATGGACCAACAGTTCTTATTCGAGCACGTATATAAAAATGCCCCGATGGGGATCGCTCTGGTGACATTGGACCAGAGGTGGGTGAGCGTGAATCCTGCGGTCTGCCGGATACTTGGTTATACGGCAGAAGAATTGAGGACGCTTACTACAGCCGACGTGGAGCTTGAACCGGATGACGGCCATATCGTACAGGGGATAAGCGACCTGCTGGAAGGCCGCACGTCTTCTTTTCAGGTGGATAAAAAGTATGTACACAAAGAGGGGTATACCGTATGGACTTCTCTGCATGTGTCGGTAATACGAGATGAAAGCAGCGGCAGCCCCCTGTTCTTCATGCAGCAAATGATCGACATTACGCAAAGCAAACTGGCAGAGATCAAGCTGCAGGAGAGCATCGAGCGGTATACCTCATTAAAAAAATATAATCATGATGCCATTATCTCGTTCGGACTCGACGGGAAAATCATTAACGGCAATCTGATGGCGAAGCAGCTGACCGGATTCGCGATCGAAGAGCTCATCGGGACCCGTATCTCCGACTTGATCGGCAATGCGGATCTGACGGAACTCCTGACGGAGTCCATGGATTACAGCGCTGTAGAGCAATCGATCAAATTCCTGCAGCATAAGGACGGTCATGGAATCGAAGTGCTGGCCACGCTGGCGCCCATCATTATACATAACAACAATGTGGGCTTCTATCTGATTGCGAAGGATATGACGGAACAGAAGCGGCTGCTGATCGAGAAGGAGGCTGCGGAGAAGACGAATAAAGCGAAGAGCGAATTCCTCGCGATGATGAGCCATGAGATCCGTACGCCGATGAACGGTGTGATCGGCATGACGGATCTGCTCCTGGAGACAAGCCTGGATGCGGAGCAGAGCGATTACGTTCAGATCATCAAGAACAGCGGCAATACGCTGCTGACCATTATCAATGATATTCTGGACTTCTCCAAGCTCGAGTCCGGCAAGTCCGAATTAATCGAGGAGCCTTGCAACATCCGGGCGATCCTGTCCGAGACGATCAGCCTTATTCTGCCCAAGGCGCTGCAGAAAAATTTGGAGATCTCAACGTCCATTTCTCCTAAAGTCCCTTATATGGTTCTCGGCGATGTTATGAAGCTGAAGCAGGTGCTGATGAACCTGCTAAGCAACGCGATTAAGTACACCCCTAATGGAGCCGTTGCGATCTCGGTGGAACGGGTATCGTCCGCCTCCGAGAAGGTCTGTCTTCAATTCGAGATCCGTGACACGGGGCTCGGCGTACCGCAGGAGAAGGTGGCCCATCTGTTTGAACCGTTCTATCAGGTGGATCATTTTATGACGCGCAATGCTGAAGGCACGGGGCTTGGGCTGTCGATCTGCAGGAAGCTGATCCAGCTTATGGGCGGTGAAATCTGGTATGAACCCTGTACCGACCACCCGGGCTCCGTGTTCGTATTCCAAGCGGGCTTCCGGACTCATCCGGAAACCGTGTCTTATGAGACGGCAAATCCCGAGGGCAGGTCGCACGAGAATATGCTGAAGATTCTGATTGCGGAAGATAATGATGTGAACCGGATTGTCCTGCACAAGATGCTCGAGAAGCTCGGCTATAACGCTACGGTCGTCAGCAACGGAGCGGAAGCCGTGGATGCGGTGATCCGTCATCCGTATGATGTTATTTTCATGGATGTTCAGATGCCTCTCATGAACGGATTGGAGGCCACGAAGGCCATCAAAGACATGATCTCGGTGAAGACGCCTCCCCATATTGTGGCGGTCACGGCGCATGCGATCAAGGGCGACCGCGAGAAGTATCTGGCGGCGGGGATGGATGAATATATCAGCAAACCGATCAGCATGGACTCGGTCTCCGGCATCCTGGATAAGTTCCTGGCTTCCAGGAACCAAGCTTAACGTTACACATGGATACGCACACGGAGGCGGGCACAGTGAAGGTATTGTTATTCGGGGCGACCGGGATGGTCGGCCAAAGCGTACTGAGGGAATGCCTGCTTGACCCCGGCGTATCGGCCGTGCTTGCCGTAGGCCGCAGCGCCGCGGGCACGGTACACCCGAAGCTGCAGGAGCTGGTGCACCCGGATCTCTTCGATCTGACGGCCATCGAGGCGCAGCTGGCAGGCTGGGATGCCTGCCTGTTCTGTCTCGGTGTCTCCTCTGCGGGCATGAGCGAGGAGGGCTACACGTCCGTAACTTACGCGCGATGATCAAGGTAGCGGCAACGGGATACCCGAGCCCTGTCCTCGAGAGCCTGGACATCAACAGCATCACCTAGCGCCGCCGCGGGAACTGCCGCGATCCGGCACCCGCCAAAGTCTGACCCGTCGGGTTGACTCCATTGTACGGCAGACGGCGGCAGAAAGGAGACAAAGCCATGGGAGCTGGGGTCGTACTTGCATTCGTGACGGCAGCTGGAGTAATATTCCTCCGGCGTACAGGGAACGGGAGGAGTCTGCGGTGGGTAGGCTATGCCCTGCTGCTCATGGTGCTCGTTCTTGCCGGATTCATGCTTCTCGTGGGAAGTGGAGAGGAGCATATGGCAGGGCACTAGGGAGAGGAACGCCCCGAGCAGGTCTCCGTCATGCCTTCCTTGTCATATCCTCATGGGACAATTGTCCGTCAGCCGTCTCTTCCAAGAGGCGGTTTTTCTTTTGGGGAAGCCGGGATTTCTCGCGGGGCCAACAGCGAACCGCAGGGGGCGGTGTGGTGTTGACCGTAAGGCAAAAAAGAAGTACATTCATTAATAAATATACAATAAATTAATGTTTTTGTTAATGTTGTAAAATGTCGTAAAACACAGAACAGGTCCGGCTTGAAGGTGCAGCTTCAAGCCCGTTTCTGTAGCGAAGGGGGGATCACCCGTGCACATGGAGGACCGCATCGCAGCCCTGCTCCGGCCCCTGCTGCGTAAGACCATGATCCGCCATGTACTCTTCTCCTACCTGGGCCTCAACCTGCTGCTGCTTTTCCTGCTCGGTGCCGTATCGATCCGGGATTCGTCCGCCACCTTGACGGAGGAGGTCACGAAGGCCAGCTACCGGGTCATGGAGCAGGCGGCGCTCGGGTTCCGGTTCAATCTCGAGGAAGCGAAGCGGACACTGGCCGGGTTCGCGGGTCATCCTTCGGTCGTGCAGATGCTCCGGGCGGGTGACCGGCTCCCGGTGGAAGAGAAGCTTCTGCATGAGCGCAATATCTCCGATCTGGCTTTCGGCGTGTCCTCGTTCCAATCGCTGGTCAGCGATATCCTCATCCTGGGCAGGAACGGGTACGTCAACAACCTCGACGGCCGCAAGTCGCTGCGCTGGGACTATCCATTCGGGGATCAGCCTTGGTTCAAGGCCGCCCTCTCTGCCCCGCAGGGGAGCGGGTTCGTCACGCTTGGACTGCATACGCAGAACTACTACGTCAGCAGCGCGCTGTCGAGAGCCAACACGTCCGTGCTGTCCATTGCGCTTCCGCTGGCCGACGGAGGCAGGGAACCGGTCGGGGCGGTCATCGCGAACCTGGACCTCAAGAAGATCAACGGCCTGTTCGAGCGGAGCTCGTATGGGAACGGCGAACAGATCTTCATGGTCGACGCGAACCGGACGGTGATTGTCCACAAGGACAGCGGGGCAATAGGCCGCACGCTGGACTTCCCGGAGATCGGGCGCATCGAGCAGGGCGAGTCGGGCAGCTTCTTCAGCGAGATCGACGGGAAGGAGCAGCTCGTCATCTACCAGCCGACGGGGGTCGACGGTCTCCGGCTGCTGTCCACGGTCCCGATGTCGGAGATCCGGGGGCAGGCGGATCCCCTGCGGGCGAAGCTGACCGGCATCCTCTACGGATGCCTGCTGCTCAACGCGCTGGTCTCCATCCTCCTCACGGTCCGTCTCTCCCGGCCGTTCAGCCGGCTGCTGCATACGCTCGACAGCCTAGGGGAGGACAGCCTGTATGTCGTGCCCAAGAATTACAAGTACCTCGAACTCAACCTCATCGGGCAGAAGTTCAAGGAGCTTGTCGGACGGATCGAGCAGCTCGTGAAGATGAATTACAGCTCCCAGATCGCGCTTCAGGAAGCCCGGTGGAAGACGCTTCAGTCTCAGATCCAGCCCCATTTCCTGTTCAATACGCTGCAGCTTCTGCAGACGGAGATCGTGTGCGGCAGTGCGGCCGATTCCAACCGGATCATCCTCGCGCTGAGCTCTCTGCTCCGGTATTCTATGCAGCGTTCGCCCGGTACCGTGACGCTGCAGGAGGAGCTGGAGAATGTCCGGGATTACCTGTTCATTCTTGCCAAAAAGTACGATAACCGGATCCGGTTCGTCAGCCATATCGAGGATCCGGCGCTGCTCGAAGGCCGCACGATCAAGCTGATCCTGCAGCCGCTTGTGGAGAATGCGATCCTCCACGGCTTCCGGGAGAATCCGGTAGATGCCGAGATCCACATCCGTGTGGCGGCAGTGAAGAAGGGCATACTCGTCACGATCACGGACAACGGCTGCGGCATGTCTTGGGAGAGAAGGCGCTGGGTAGGACAGCAGCTCAGCGAAGAGGAGATGGAATCCGGGAGCATCGGGATGCGCAATGTGGACCGGCGGATCAAGCTGAGCTGCGGGCCGGAGTACGGCCTGCGGGTGCGGAGCACCTCCGGCGGCGGAACGCGCATTCATGTCCTGCTGCCGGGAGGGGCCGGCCCAGTGCACGAGAAGGGAGAGTGCGTGTCATGAAGCTGCTGATCGCGGACGATCAGATGTCGCTGCACCAGTTTTTGCACAAGATGATCGACTGGGGGGCGCTCGGCATTACCGAAGTACAGAGCGCCTTCGACGGGGAGCAGGCTGCAGGGCTTGCAGCGTCGGCGGAGCCCGACCTGCTCCTGATGGATATCCGGATGCCGGGAGTGAACGGGATCGAGGCGCTGCGCCGCATCCAGTCCCAGGTGCATAAGCCCAAGGCGGTGATCCTGAGCGCATATGACCAGTTCGACTATGCGAGGGAGGCACTGAAGCTCAGCGTATCGCAGTATCTCCTGAAGCCGGTGGATACGCAGCTGTTGGAGGCGGCCCTCCGGGAGCTCATCGCTGAGGTCCGCTCGGAGAGGGGGGCCCTGCTGGAGCGGGAGCTGGTGCAGCTGAGCTGCGCCGCCAGGCTGCCGGAGTGGCGGCTGGATGGAGTGGCCCGGGCCTTCCGGACGCTGGAGATTGCGTGCTTCGCGATCGTGACGGTGATCGGCGAAGCTGAATATGAGAGCGCTTCCCCCAGCGGATACCCTTCTCTGCCGGAGCGGGTCACGGTTGTGCCGCTCCCGTCCGGGCACAGCGATGGGGAGCGGCATTACTTCGTGGGTCTGCCCGCGGAGATGGATGGAGATGAGCAGTGCGCCGGCCTCCGAGCATCGCTGGGAGAGGGGCGCGGTGCATCCGCCGCAGGGATCAGCCGGACTGCCCGGGACGTGAGGGAGCTGGCGCAGCTCCTTGCGGAGAGCCGGGAGGCGGCCCTGCGCGCGCGGGAAGGGAGCAAGGCCTGCGGGGATGGCGCTGCCCCGCGGACGGCGGACAAGCTGCAGGACATCCGCCTGCATATCGAACGGCACTTGGACGGCGACCTGTGTCTGCAGACGGTAGCGGATCTCTACGGCATCGACAAGTTCCAGCTGAGCCGCACGTTCAAGCAGGAGTTCGGTGAGAACTACTGGTCTTATGTGACCCGACTGAGGCTCGGCAAGGCGGCACAGCTCCTCGGGGAGACGGACTGGAAGAACGGGCGGATTGCCGAGGCTACCGGATATGCGGACGAAAGCCATTTTAGCAAGGCGTTCAAGAAGCATTTCGGCGTAGCGCCGAAAGGGTACCGGGCATCGGGGCAGCCGGCACCGTAGCCGCCGCGATGGACAGCTCGGATCGGATTCCCATATAACCCAAAGAAGTCTTGCGCCTCGACAGCTCCTTATCGGTTATGCTGTCTCGTCACAGACTTCTTTGGCGTCAGACAGCCGGCCCTTGGGCCGGCTGCTCATGATCGGCTGGCTACCCTTCGAACACATCCGCTCCCAATTCGCCTGCGACCTCCATCATGATGGGGATCACGGCATCATTGGTGCCGGATACATAAATATCGCCCTGAAAATGCCGGAACGGGATCTTCGTATCGCCGCAGCTCCACATGAAAAAATCCCCCTCAATGGACATGCTGGTAGATCCTGTCACTGTAAACACGGAGGAATAAGAAAAATCAGGTTTCGATGCAAAATACTGAGTGCACTCCTCCAAAGATATCGCTTGTGCCGAGCCGCTATTTTCCTGCAAAGCTCTTGAAATCCGATAAAGCCTGCTCATGAAGATCCTCCCGTTGTGTTTACTCAAGTCTATTACATCTACGCTGTTCTTATCATAACAAGCTGCCGGGGGCGAAGCAAAGGAAGGATATCTACCGGAGATGTTGCAAGTAAGTTAAATATACCGGTACTAATCTATAGTTTGTTAAGTTGTTGTGGATGCGCTTTCATTCTATAATTTTCCTTGAAAGGAGGCGGCAAAAGTACACGGAATAAAAAAATAGGAACAGGCGTGTACTGCAAAAGAAACAACTGGCAAGTACTCGGCAGGTAAATCATGACAAAAAAACATGATGGAGGTATTTTATGTTTAAGTTTAATTCTAAATTGTTGACGACCGTTCTTGCAGCTTCAATGAGTTTTGGCTTGTTCGCAGCACCATCCCATGCGGCGACAGACTATTGGCAGAATTGGACCGATGGCGGTGGTATGGTGAACGCTGTCAACGGATCGGGAGGTAATTATAGCGTTACCTGGAAAGATACAGGGAATTTTGTTGTCGGAAAGGGCTGGACAACCGGATCACCCAATCGGGTA
Organism: Paenibacillus caseinilyticus; assembly: GCF_027533645.1. GTDB lineage: Bacteria > Bacillota > Bacilli > Paenibacillales > NBRC-103111 > Paenibacillus_G > Paenibacillus_G caseinilyticus. The sequence continues at coordinate 407,558 of NZ_JAQAGY010000001.1, read as the reverse complement.
GTAAACTACAATGCGGGCGTCTTCGCGCCGTCCGGCAATGGGTATTTGACTCTCTACGGGTGGACAAGAAACTCACTCATCGAATATTACGTCGTAGATAGCTGGGGTACTTATAGGCCAACTGGCACGCATAAAGGCACCGTGACCAGCGATGGGGGCACCTATGACATCTATACGACGATGCGGTACAACCAACCTTCCATCGACGGCACACAAACGTTCCAACAATTCTGGAGTGTCCGGCAGTCGAAGAGACCGACCGGGAACAACGCCACCATCACTTTTGGCAACCACGTTAACGCATGGAAGAGTAAAGGAATGAACCTGGGGAGCAGTTGGTCTTACCAGGTCTTAGCGACAGAGGGATATCAAAGCAGCGGGAGTTCTAACGTAACAGTGTGGTAACAGGTCAACTTGAGAAAGTCTCTTAAATAAGGATATGGCTTAGAGCTGCCGGTCTCACAGCCGGCGGCCTTCGTTCTATCCGTCAACTATATTTCCGTTCCTTGTAGAGGAGATATATCTATGAGAAAGCGATTCAATGTACTTGTTATAGCTATGATGGTTCTGGTTCCTGTCACCGCCTGTTCGCAAGCCAAGCCCGATAGGAGTATAAAGGCCGCAAAGAATGATAACCTGGTATTCGTCAAAGGCGGAACTTCGATGAACACAAAGTCCAACTACTATGGAAAAACGGAAACCCTACCGGACTTTTATATTGGTAAATATGAGGTAACTCAAAAGGAATGGATCGAGGTAATGGGAAGTAATCCCTCCGCATTCAAAGGCGACCGGCTGCCAGTTGAAATGGTAAGTTGGTATGACGTTGTTGAGTATTGCAATAAAAGGAGTATTAAAGAGGGCTTAAAGCCATATTACAATACAGACAAACATACAAAAGATCCGAATAATAAGGGGGATATTGATACGATAAAATGGACTGTAACGATCCATGCGGGAGCTAATGGATACCGGCTGCCAACTGAAGCGGAGTGGGAATATGCTGCAGGTGGAGGCCAGATGAGCAAAAGTTACACATACAGCGGAAGCAATAATGCAGACGAAGTATCATGGTATTGGAAAAACGCAGGGAATACATATTTATCGGGAGACTGGAGCTGGCCTGCCATTGAGAACAACAAAAACAAGACAAAATCTATCGGTCTCCAGAAACCTAACGAGTTAGGAATTTACGATATGTCTGGTAATGTAAGGGAATGGTGCTGGAACTGGTACGGAGACCTGGATAGTCATAGCGGTAATTGGCGGGTTGTGAAGGGCGGCGGTTGGATGGGCGACGTCAGCAACAGCGAAATATCTTTTCGGGGCAAGTTCGAGGCGAGTGGGTTTGGCCCTGATCAAGGTTTTCGCGTGAGCCGCAGTGAGTAAATCAAGCGTCCGATTAGTCTTTTTTATATTTTTCTTTGAGGATCCCGGAACCCAACCCGGCTCCCACCATTAAGATGAGTGACCCGAAATTCCATATAAACGAGCCGCCGAGAAGAGGAATCTCCAGTGAAGTTGTTTTGTTCAGGAGAAGAACGCCCAGCTTCAGGAGTAACAAAGCAACGCCGGCTAGAAACAATACATCAAATAACAATTTCAACTTGGGATACGCCAGTTTTTTGCTATCTTTAATCACTTTCTTGGTCAACTCCTCGTCACTTCTTAATAATTCATCAATCGTTACGCCAAAGAGGTCGCTTAAGTTAATGATGATTTCAATACTGGGATAGTTCTGGCCATTTTCCCATTTCGAAATAGACTGTCGACTAACAAAAAGCTTGGCGGCTAATTCTTCTTGTGACCAGCCCATCTTTTTTCTCTCCGTATTTAGCTTTTCCGCAAAGAACATTCAGCAGCAACCCTTTCTGAATTGTATATCATCATTATTTGATGATCCCGGCGTAAAAGTAAAGAACGGATCAGTTGCAGCACTCCGCAACCTAGGGTTGCGCCTAATTCCGAGACATCGCCCTAACCATTGAATGGCTCGGGCTCTCTCCCTGTTGAGACGGCAAGGGGGCGCCGCTCAAGCTCTGCCGAACGGGTAACGTTAGCGCAATAAGCAGGGACCAGTTCGCCGCGCGACGGGAAGGTACCCCCTCCTTATCCAAAAGGAAAAAGGGATGCCGTGAGACATCCCTTTTAGCTGCCCAGTACAGATTACATCTGAAGTGGACAAGAGAATCAAGGTGCGAATTCTCTTTTATCTTCCAATGGCTATGGATGAGAGCATATCGAATGGCGGCAGGCATGCTGGACACTCTTCAGGTAATCGATTGAACAGGTCACACTCCTAACATGCAGCTCGGACATAGTCCGAGCTTTTTATATTTTTTCCAACCCCCGCCTTCTTATTCGCATCATGTTGCACGGATTCCAGAATCTGTTGGCATATCTCCGCTCTCCTTTTGCCGAAATAAATACTTATACCCATAACTAAAGGAGAACACCATGAAAAAATACATTAGATTCGGATCATCCATCCGCGGCAAAATTATTACGCTGCTGCTGCTTGTCTCGATGCTGCCCCTGCTGGTAACGAGCATTCTGATGATGTCTATAGCTACAGGTGCATTGGAGTCGGGAACCATTGAGAGCCAGAAGAACCTTGCCAAGTCCAATGCGGATTATATGAACGATTGGATAGCCGAGAAAGTGTCGAAGGTCGAACGGGTGATCGAAGCGAATCCGGGATTTACATCCGGCGATCCGTCACAGATCGTACCCGTATTGAAGACGCTGGTTCCGGCAGATGCCGACGTGGAGAGCTATGCGTATGTAGATGTCAACGGGATTTTTTATGACACGCAGGACGCAAGTGCGGATCTCTCGAAGCTGGATTCGTATCAAAGCATGAAGTCTGCGAAGAAGTCTACGATATCTGATATCCTCATCTCAGCCGCATCCGGAGAACAAGTCATTATCATAAGCGTGCCGGTCTTGAATCCACAGGGAGAAGACAAAGGAATGATACAGACGATCTTGAATCCCTCGGATCTGATCAAGATGGTCGAAAAAATTGAAGTCGGAGGCCATGGCTACGGCTATATGCTTTCTTCCGCCGGCAAGTATCTCATCCACAAAGATGCGGACAAAATCAACAAAGAGCCGAGCGAATTCCTGCCGGCTGATTCCGCTTCCCAGTTCAGCCAGCTTGCAAACGGGACGGATGGAGAATTTAAGTATACGGAGAACGATCAAGAGAGCTATGACGCCGTCTACCATACGATAGACAGCACAGGATGGAAGCTTGTAATCGTAGCTCCGGAGAATGAAATATTCGCCGCTGTGAACCAAGTGCGCAGCCATGTCATTCTCATGATCGTCGCTGCAGGTGTCATGGTTACGCTCATATCCCTGGGGGTCGCGCGTGTTGTTCTTAAGCCCTTATTGAACATCACTACCTTGATGAAAGAGGTTACTGCAGGAAGCTTGACAGGCCGGCTGCCTGTGCGCGGGAAGGATGAGATCGAGAGTCTCAAACTGAATATTAACAGTATGTTGGATTCCTTCTGTACCTTGATTGGCAAAATCTCCGAGACCTCCGGCATTGTTGCTGCTTCATCGGAAGAATTGACTGCGACAGCCCTCCAGACCGCCGCTTCTTCGGACCAGGTATCCCGTTCCGTGGAGCAGCTGGCATCCGGTTCCGAGAAACAGTACAGCAGTGCTGTCTCCAGTACAGCTACCATGGATGAAATGGCGTCCGGCATTGAGCAGATCGTGGAGTCGGCGGCTAGTGTGACGGATTCCGTGAGCAGAGTAGTAAGCGATGTGGAGCGGGGTCACCGGGAAGTTCAATCCGCTATTCAACAGATGAACCTGGTTAGTGTCACGGTCGCGGATACGGCAAAAGCGGTCCATACGCTGGAAGAGCAGTCGATGGCCATTGGGGAGATCATTGACGTCATCCGCGGTATTGCGGAACAGACGAACCTGTTGTCATTGAATGCTTCCATCGAGGCAGCCCGGGCCGGAGAACATGGCAAGGGATTCGCTGTGGTTGCAAGTGAAGTGAAAAAACTGGCCGAGCAGACCCAGACGGAGACGGAGCGGATCACGGTCCTTGTCAACAGCATCGCCGATAAAACCCGTACGGTAGCTGTGTCCGTCGGCGATGGAGTCCGCAAGATGGATGAAGGCGTCGTTCAAGTGACGAAAGTCGGGGACGTGTTCGCTGAGATAACTCACTCCGTACAGACGGTGAACGATCAGATTCATGGCGTATCCACTGCTTCCAAACAGCTTTCGGTCGGTACGGAGGAAGTAGCCGCGGCCATGTCCGACATGCTGCGAATTACCCAAGCGGCCATGGAGCAATTAAAAGGGGTTTCCCAGACTTCCACTGAGCAGAAGTTCTCGATGGATGAGGTAACGGATTCCTCGCAAGCACTCAGCGATATGGCAGCCGAGCTCCTCGAGATGATTAGTGTCTTTAAAATCAAATAATTTAAACGGCGACCGCTTCCTAGCCTGGGGGCGGTCGCTTAGTTATGTCTCCGTACCGTTCAGATCATCAGATCGAAATTTCTATCTCGGTGGAGGCCTAGGTCTGCTGCGTCCTCGCGCCGATCTCTAGGCGCCAGTCGTTGCACCGCATCATGTTCCCGGGCGGGTATTCGAATTCGCACTGACTCTTCAGCGAGAAGTTCAGCTTTCGACATACCGCGTTGGATGCCGGGTTGTTAATCGACGGGTACGCATGAATAGAGCTATGCTTTTGTTCCGTGCCGGCACTGGCGATCGCCTCAGCGACAGCGGCTGTCGCTATGCCTCTGCCCTGGTATGGCGGCAGGACGCTCCATCCAATCTCATAGACATTCTCATCTTGCCACATGCGATCCCAGTACCCGACGCTTCCGGCAGTTTCGCATTCGGGAAGCAAGAGAATGCTGAACATGCGGCCGGTTCCCCGCCCGGCGATTTCAAGATACCGCTTATGACGAACTCGAAGCTGCTCCTCGGTTTCCGGACCTCCAAGGTGGTCCACCATCTCAGGGGCATTCAGAAGTCGCAGTAATTGAAGATCGGCATCGGACCAAGGTGCGATCTTAACATGCGGCGCGTTCATCTGCTTTGCCATGTCTCCCACTCCAATAATTATAGTTCGCGGGACGAGCATTTCGTCATGATCTACCGGCGTATCTAGTGAGCTCGTATCCCTACTATTCAATAATAGCAGAACCTGAGTGTTCCGGGCTGTAATTCATCGGCTCAACGACGCGGTGAATTCAGTTGCTACTGTTCAGGATCCCCAATATAATGAGCTTAAGGAGAGTGATCTTTTGCCAACAATTAGGAAGGAAATATGGATCGATGCTTCGCCTGATCAAGTGTGGGATGCAGTCAGAGACGTAGGTGCAGTCCATTATCGTCTGGTCCCAGGCTATACCGAGAATACGGTGATGAATGGACACGAAAGAACCCTTTTATTCCAGGGCGGCTTTGCTCGCGAGTTTATCGTTTCCATTGATGAAGAGGAGCGTCGAATGGCATACGCGGTAAAAGAAGGGCGGATGCCTCTTCTTCATCACCATGCTACCTTCCAGGTGTTTCCCAATGACAATAACGGTAGCAAGCTGGTTTGGATAACCGATTTCCTTCCCGAACAATTGGCAAAAGAAATTCAAGTGCGTGTAGACCGCGGAGCAGAGGTTATGAAAAAAACAATCGAGGCTGAAGTACAAAAAGACGATCTCAATACAGCCCGTTAATGTGTTAAGGCAGCCGACCAGTAGGGTCGGCTGCCTTGTGTATTTTAAGCATATTGCTGTGTGGTCCCTTATGATATCAACGATTGCTTACATCAAAGGCTTCTTCTAGCGCGGCCGTATCTTCGAAGATTTGAAAAAACTTTATCTTCTCTTGTTCGACTTCGCAAATGATGGCCCAATCACTCTCGAACACTTTCCCCGTTATGTGGACCTTGATGCGGAAATTCCCCCATGCACACGCCGCTTCCTGATTACCGATGAGTTTGTGCAGGACAAACCGCTCTATTTGTTCTGATTCTTCTAATAATTTTAAATATGTTCTAACACCTTCTTTGCCATGGTATGTACCATATAAAGGGATTTTATCAGAGGTTTCTTTTTTAAGGATAACAAAATTCGCTTCATCATGAACCAATTCGATTACTTTATCAATCTGTTTGCTTCCTAGTGCTTGAAAATAACTTGTTAGCACCTGTTGGGCACTTTGCATGTTCTACTAATCTCCTCCCGGAATAGGCGTATGCTTTATACAATCCAATAGTAACATTTTACCATCATTCTGCCTGTTACTTCAATGCAAAGACAACTTGCTTAATTCTTAATAAGGATGACAAGCTTCCCTTTAGTATGGCCTTCTCCCATATGACGAAGCGCCTGAGCCGCGTCGCTTAACGGATACTGACGATCAATAACAGGGAGAACTTGGCCTGACTCGACAAGCTCCTTCCAGACCAGTTGATCCCCGTGGCTTGGTTTATGGACGAGCACCGCCAATTTCTTCCTTTCTAACCGGGCAGACAACGGTGCCGCCAACAACGTCATGAGAATCCGGGGAGTGGGGCCGCCGACCATGACATACGTACCTTCTGGCGCTAGTGCGCGCTTCACCGCAAAAACGGGGCGGTTCCCGACGACATCGAGGATCAAATCGTAGGTATGTCCCCTTCTGGTGAAGTCCTCTTGCGTATAATCCAATACAAAATCCGCCCCTATAGCGCGCAGCATATCCAGTTTCCCGGCGCTATCTACACCGGTCACTTCCGCTCCGTGCAATTTGGCATATTGGATTGCAAACGTCCCAACTCCGCCGCCAGCTCCATTAATAAGAACGCGCTGCCCTTTTTGGAGATCTCCTTTCATACGCATGCCCTGCAAGGCTAGAACGGCCGCTTGAGGGATTGCCGCCGCCTGTGCGAAGCTCAGCCCGGCCGGCTTTGGAGTCAAGGCCTCCTCGCCGGCACATACATACTCCGCGAATCCGCCCCAGCCACAACCGGACAGGTCACCGAACACCTCATCCCCTGGTCGAAATCGTTGGACAGTCAATCCTACCGCGATGACCCGCCCCGCGATGTCCGCGCCAAGAATTCTATGGCGGGGTTGACGAAGCCCGCCAAGGCGGGTTATGAACGGCTTCCCGCGAAGGAGATCCCAATCCCAGGAATTAACCGATGCCGCATGTACCTCAATCAACACTTCATGGTCCCTCGGCGCAGGGATCTCCACCTCTTCGATTCGGAGGACTTCTGGCATTCCGTAGGTATCATAGACCATCGCCATCATCTTGTTCGTGCCCCGTTCGCTGGGGAAGCCAGCAGCCTTCCTCTCTTCCATCATGGCCACTCTCCATTCGATAGGACGCGCTCTATATAGCGAATATTTGAATAATTATAACATTTTTCCACACCCCATTGCTTAATGGATGGAAAATACATAATAATCTGTGCAAGAATTGACATGGCTGCATGCAAGAATTGAAATTCAGGTTTGGCCGATCGTCCTCTATAATCTTACATGAAAGTGCTTACAACAAAATGGACGATGGGGGTATTACCTGTATGAGAAGTACGATGTGGAAGCAAGGGACGGCGCTGCTCGCGCTCTCGGCCATGCTCTCGGCCTGCTCCGGCGGCGGCGGGGGAGGGGAAGCCGGCGGTACGGCGGATGCGGGAAGCCCGGGCGCGAAGAAGGTCAAACTAAGCCTCCTCTCGTGGAACAACGAGCAGGAGATGGCGCCGGTCATTGAGGGGTTCAAGAAGAAGTACCCAAACATCACGTTCGACTTCCAGCACGCGCCCCCGGTCAAAGACTATATCGCCAAGCTGCAGACGATGCTGCTGTCGGGCTCGGCGACGGATATCTTCATCATCGCGGCAGAGAACCGCAACGAGATCATCGACGGCGGTTACGCGGTCGACCTGACCGACCAACCCTTCATGGAGAAGATGCTCGACAGCAACAAGCCGATGCTGAGCAAGAACGGCCGCACCTATGCATTCACACAGACTGGCTGGGCGGGAGGGATCTTCTATAACAAGGAGCTCTTCCAGAAAGCCGGGATCGAGAAGCCGCCCGCCACATGGGACGAGTTCATCGCGGTCTGCCTCAAGCTGAAGAGTGCCGGCATCGTGCCTCTGTACGACAACCTGCAGGACGTGACGATGATCCATGACGGACTGTATGCGAATATGACGCTGGCGAAGGACGCGGATTTTGACAAGAAGATATTCGAGGGCACCAAAACATTCCAGGACGGCTGGCTCGAGCCGTTCAACGTATGGAAGAAGGGGCTGATCGACAACAAGATCATCACCCCGGACATGATCGGGCTGACCGCCGACCAGATCGTCAATGAGTTCGCGATCGGAAGCGTCGCGATGTTCCAGGGCGGGCCGTGGAGCATACCGACGATCGAGCAGGCGAACCCGAACCTGAAGTTCGACATGATGCCGATTCCGGGCGTGAATCCGGGGGACAACTATTATGCCGGGGCGCCGGGCGTAGGCTTCGCGGTCAACAGCAAGACGAAGAATAAGGAGGAGGCTATGGCCTTCGTGGAGTATCTGTCGACCCCGGAGGGACTGCAGCTCTTCGAGAAGGGGACCCGGGGCTTCATCACCGCCAAAGGCTACGAGAGCAAGGTGCATCCGGTGATGGAAGGCGCGTACAAGGATGGCCTGCTCAAGGGCAAGTTCTACCTGCCGATGGTCGCGTGGCCGAGACACCAGGAGGCGCTGCGCAACCAGTTCACCATTGCCATGCAGGACATGGTTGTCGGTAAGATGACGCCGGAGCAGGTGACCAAGTCGCTCGACAGCAAACTCAAAGAGATGGAAAAGAAGTGAGGCGGGCCTCATGAGCAAATTTCTCCGTAATGTGCAGTTCCAAATCTTCCTGCTGCCGATCCTGTTCTTCTATACGGTCTTCACGATCTACCCGCTCCTGAAGTCGCTGCTGCTCAGCTTCACCGACTTCGACGGGTATGTCAAGGAATACAACTTCGTCGGGCTCGCGAACTACATGAAGATCTTCCAGGATGACGCGATCGTCTCCGGGATCTCGTATACGCTCCTCTTCGCCATTGCCAGCACCGTGCTCATCACGGTCGTGGCGATCCCGCTGGCGCTGGTTCTCGACCAGAACTTCGCCACCCGCAACCTGCACCGGGCGATCTTCTTCTTCCCGTCGATTCCGAGCGGACTGCTGCTAGCCTATATCTGGGGCTTCATCCTGGCCCCGATCTCCTCGGGCGTGCTGAATAAGGCGCTGAAGACCTTGTTCGGCCTGGGGCCGCAGCCGTGGCTGTCGGATCCCGTGCTGGCCAAGGTGTCGACGATCGTCGTGTCGGCCTGGGCGGGAGCCGGCTGGCATGCGGTGCTCTACCTGGCGTTCCTGCAGGCGATCCCGAAGGATTACTATGAAGCCGCAGCCATCGACGGGGCGAGCCGCTGGCAGCAAATCCGCAGTATCACGCTGCCGCTGCTGGCGCCGGCCATGACGGTAAGCGTCATGCTGCTGCTGACCGGCGGGCTCAAGGTGTTCGAGATTCCGCTCGCGCTGACCAAGGGCGGGCCGGGCTTCGAGACGCACACCATCACGCAGGTGATCGTGCTGCGCGGCATCACGGAAGTGCAGTACGGGCTCGCCTCGGCGATGTCGATCGTGTTCTTCCTGATCGTACTCGTACTGGCATTCGTACAGGTGAGCTGGATGCAGAAGAGGGAGGAGGGAATCCAATGAGCGGTACACCAAAGCGCCGTTGGCTGCTCGACGTGCTGATGCTGCCCTTCGGGCTGCTCACGTTCTTCCCGTTCTACCTGATCCTCATCAACACGGTGAAGACGCCGACGGAGACGGCCGTCAATCCGCTGAGCCTGCCGAAGAACTGGGATTTCTCGAACTATATCAAGGTGTTCGAAGAGACGCCGCTGCTCCGCAGCTTCGGCAATTCGCTCTTCATTACCGTGGTCTCCGTGCTCCTCATGGTGCTGATCGGGGCTATGGCCGCTTATCCCGTCGTCTATAACCCGAACCGGATGAACAAGATCGTCGTCGTGTATCTGCTCGCCGGATTCTTGATTCCGTTCCAGACGACGCTGATTCCGCTGTTCGAGCTTATGACTGATTTTGGACTGATCAACAAGCTGTGGGGGCTTATCATCCTCTACATGGGCGGGGCGGTGTTCGTATTCTTCCTCGTCTCGGGGTACATGCGGACGCTGCCGAAGGAGCTCTCGGAGGCGGCGATTATCGACGGCTGCTCGGTGTGGGGCGTCTTCTGGCGGATCATCCTGCCCCTGCTGCAGCCGATCACGATGACAAGCATTATCTACCAGACCATGTGGATCTGGAACGACTTCCTGGCGCCGATGCTCTTCCTGAACTCGCAGGACAAGGCGACGCTGGTGCTGCAGGTGTACAAGGCCAAGGGAGAGTTCTCCGTGAACTGGCCGCTGTTCATGACCTTGACCGTGATCGTGCTCGTGCCGATCTTCGTCTTCTTCCTCATGATGCAGAAGCATATTGTCAAAGGCATTGTAGGCGGCGCGATCAAGGGGTAGCGTGAGCCGGATCAGAGGCGGGGTATGCCTGAAGCTTGAAGGATAAAGCGATTCGTGTTCGATAGAGGTGTTCTCCGAAGTGAGGCTCTGCCTGCAGGAAACTGCGGCAGGGTCTTTTTGGCGTTCGCCGGGGAGGCAAACGGTCCAGGTCCATTCTCAGCTAACATTCAGCCGGCTCTCATGAAGGGCTCAGTCCCCTCCGGCATAATCGGTGACAGATCGAAGGAAGCAGTCAAGCCGGGCTCTTGAGTGAAGAAGATCTGGGCTTGACGGCCGATAGACTAACCAATAACGGAGGTATACATATGAAACGGAAAAAAGAAACGAAAACGGTCTTGATGGCAGTGGCGCTGAGCCTGGTGATGAGCGCCTGTGCGAGTGGAGCGATCAGCACGACGGCGGGGAGCGGCAGTACGGCGGCGGACACGACCGCTGCAGCAAGCACAGCCGGCGGGACGGCGGGGAGCGGTAGTACGGCGGCGGACATGACCGCTGCAGCAAGCACAGCCGGCGGGACGACGTCCGCACCGGCGAACGCAGGCCCGGGAGGCGGACCTCCTCCGGACGGGCAAGGCGGTCCTGGCGGCAGACCGGGCGGGCCGGGTGGCGAGTCGGTGGATACGACGACGGGCCGGATCACGGACGTGGCCGCTGCCGTCAAGACGGATACGGTGACGGAGAATACGGCCTGCGGCAGCGCTGCGGAGACGGACGAGAAGGTAGCCTGCCTCGCGGATACCTTCCTGCAGACGCTGACGGAGGAACAGCTGAAGGCGGTGAAGTATGACCTCACGGCCGAGAATGCCGCCGTCTGGTCCAATCTTCCGGCCGGCAATGTGAAGCGCAACGGTCTCATGTTCGGCACGCTCAGCGAAGAGAGCCTGCAGGCCGTGAAAGACCTCGCCGCCGAGGCGCTCAGCGGAACCGGCTATAGCACGCTGCGCTCGCTCATCCTCGCGGACGAGTACATGACGACGGATACGGGCAATACGATGTGGGATGCGGATCTGTACTATATCGTGTTCCTCGGAACCCCTTCGGCGACAGAGCCTTGGGTGCTGCAGATCAGCGGGCACCATTATGCGGCCAATCTCTCGTTCAACGGAACGACGGACAGCGCCACCCCGATGTTCGTGGGCGTGGAACCGCAGACCTTCACGATGGACGGCGTGACGTATGAGCCTCTAGCGGCCCGGCGTGACGCCATGTACAATATGCTGGGCTCCCTCAGTGCCGAGCAGCAGAAGACGGCGGCGATCTCGGGCAAGTTCGACGATGTGCTCGTCGGCCCGGGACAGGATGGCAATTTCCCGGCCAAGGACGAAGGCATCCTGTATCCCGCGCTGGACGCTGTGCAGCAGTCGTTCGTGAAGGCATCCATCGAAGCGTGGGTGAAAGATACGAATGAAGAGATGGCGGAGGAGCTGCTCGCGGCCTACTTGTCTGACGAGGCGCTCAGCCAGACGTATATCGGCTGGTCCGGTTCGACGAGCTCCAAGGATCACGGCTCGTATATCCGCATCAGCGGCCCGAGAGTCTGGATCGAGTTCGTATGCCAGACGGGCGTCGCGTACAAGGACCAGATTCACTTCCATACGATCTGGCGTGACAAGCTGGCGGATTACGGCGGGAGCTTCTCGTCATGAGAACCTGGAGAATGCTGCTGGTCTTGGGTCTGGGCTTCGTGCTGCTGACGGGGATGCCGGCGCTGCCGGCCTCCGCCCATGCCATGCCGAGCTCGATCGTTTATCTCGATTTCCAGGAGGACGGGGTGGAAGCCGAGCTGCAGCTTCCGCTGGACCGCTTGGAGGTTGCCTTCGGGCAGGGGCTTACCGAACATCCGGAGGATGTGCCGGAAGCTTATGGCACCGAGCTGTCCGCTTATGTCGAGAGCCATATCCACCCGCAGACGCCGGAAGGCGAGGCTTGGAGCGTAGAAGTGCGGAGCCTCAGCGTGCAGACGCAGGAGCTGCAGAGCGAGCTTATCGTCAAGGTATGGATGCAGCCGCCCGCCGGCGCATCCGTGGAGAAGTTCACGCTGGGTTACGATGTGATTATACGCGAGCTCTTGACGCATTCCATTATGGTATCGGTACGCAGCGACTGGAACGGAGGCGTATTGTCCGACCATCCGGAACTCCTCGGCACCATCCAGGGCAGCGTCCAATCGCTGGCTGTCGACCGGACCGGCGGCAGCCTCTGGACCGGATTCCGCAGCGTGGTCGCCTTGGGCATCGGGCACATTGCCGAAGGCTTCGACCACCTGCTCTTCCTGCTGGTGCTGCTGCTCCCCGCGCCGCTTGCCGTCCGCAGCGGGCGGTGGGACGGGTTCGCGGGTATCCGCCACAGCGCCGCCGGGCTGTTCAAGGTAGCGACCGCCTTCACAGCCGGGCACTCTCTTACCCTCATCGCCGGGGCGCTCGGCTGGATGCCGCTGCCGAGCCGGACGGTGGAGATCCTGATCGCGGTATCGATTCTCGTCTCGGCCGTGCACGCCTTGCGGCCGCTGTTCCCCGGCCGTGAGGTACTCGTGGCCGGCGGCTTCGGGCTGGTGCATGGCATGGCCTTCGCGTCGCTGATCACAGAGCTTGGGATCAGTCCGTGGCGGATGGCGCTCAGCCTGTTCGGTTTCAACCTGGGCATCGAACTCATGCAGCTGTTCGTCATCGCCATCACCGTGCCATGGCTCATCGTGCTCTGCATCACCCGGGCTTACCACCCGGTGCGCATCGCCGGAGCCTTATTCGCTGCGGTTGCCGCTACGGGTTGGCTGGCAGAGCGGACGCTTGGAGAGCCGAACGGCGTGGCTTCGCTGGCTGACGCCGCAGGAGGGCAGGCGTACTGGCTGGTCGGTCTGCTCGCTTGCACGGCGCTGGGCTCGGTGCTGTATTCTTGGCTTAAGAGAGCGGAGCTGCTGAAGCGGGGCGTATCCGGCTAACGGCTGTTCGAGTAGGGAGAGCACGGGATTCTTGAATCCCGTGCTCCTTTGGGTGCTTGCGCGCCTAGCGCAGCCCGCAGGGCTGCCGCATAAGAGGTTGTGAGCCCCGTCACAAAACCCCCGCAAACGCTGTGATTGAAATCACAGGGGATGCCGCTCCTCCCCGGTATACTGGGGATATAATCCAGATTGCAAATCCACGCTAAGCGAGGCGAAGACTTATGTTAAGCGAGCAAACGATACGAACGATCAAGTCTACTGTTCCGGTACTGGAGGTACACGGAACGGCCATTACCCGGCGCTTCTACGAGCGGATGTTCGACCGGCATCCCGAGCTGCTCAACATCTTTAACCATGCGAATCAAAAGCAGGGCCGCCAGCAGACGGCCTTGGCGAACGCGGTATATGCCGCAGCGCAGAACATCGACAAGCTGGAGACGATCCTGCCGGTCGTCAAGGGCATCGCCCACAAGCACCGTTCACTCGGTATTCGGCCGGAGCATTATCCGATCGTCGGAGAGAACCTGCTGGCGGCGATTGCAGAGGTGCTTGGCGATGCGGCTTCGGAGGAGATTCTGCAGGCTTGGAAGGAAGCCTATGGTGTGATCGCAGACGTCTTCATCGGTCTCGAAGCCGGCATGTATGCGGAGTCGGAGGCTGCGGAGGGAGGCTGGGCCGGCTTCCGGGCGTTCCGTATAGAGCGGAAGGTGCGGGAGAGCGAGGTCATCACCTCCTTCTACCTGGTGCCGGAAGACGGCGGGGCGCTCGCGCCATTCGAGCCGGGCCAGTATATCAGCGTGCGGATGGAGATCCCCGGCGAGGCGAATACCCATATCCGGCAGTACAGCCTCTCGGATGCACCCGGACGGCCCTATTACCGGATCACTGTCAAGCGGGAGGAGGCGGCAGGAGAGCGCCCGGCCGGCAAGGTGTCCGTCTACCTGCACGAGCAGGCCGAGGAAGGCAGTGTGCTGTGGCTGTCGGCCCCGGCCGGAGATTTTGTATTGAACCGGCATACGGAAGAGCCGGTCGTGCTGATCAGCGGCGGCGTCGGCCTCACGCCGATGGTCAGTATGCTGAACACGCTGGCGGAGCAGCAGCCCCGCCGGCGGGTGGCGTTCATTCATGCGGCGCAGAACGGTGATGTTCATGCTCTGCGGGGGCAAGCGGAGGATCTGGCGGGCAGGCATGCGCAAGTATCCCTTCACTGGTGCTATGAGCAGCCGACGGAGCGGGACCGGGCAGAGAACCGGTTCCACCAGGAAGGCTATATCGACTTGGCTTGGCTGCGGAGTATCGTACCGCATCCGGAGGCGGACTTCTATTTCTGCGGACCGGTGCCCTTCATGAGAGCCGTCCACGGAATGCTCGAAGCCTGGGGCGTACCCGCTTCCCGGATTCACTACGAGTTCTTCGGCCCGGCAGGCAGCTTGAAGGCGGAGCCGAAGCCGGCCCATCCGTAAGCCGCGCTTGGATGATGGGGCTACCCGTTCTGCCCGCGGAGGGGTTCCGACGCCTGGGCCCGCAGCAGCCGGTTGACCGTCTCGCGGCGGAGGCCGATGAATTGGCCGATCTCGTCCTGCGTGAGCACATCGGTCAGCTGCGCGCCGGCACCGAGGTATGCCTCGAACCAGCGCTGCAGCTTCTGCAGCTTCGCGGCGGGTGCCGTCTCCGTCAGCTGGTCGATCCGCTGCATCATCATCCGCAGCTTGTCCTGCAGCAGCTTGGCGGTCTCCCGGTATCTCGCCGGGTCGGCCTCCAGGCCCCGATACCAATCCGCGGCAGGCAGCACTTCTATATCGCAGGTAACCAGCGCGATGGCCGTGCCGTAGTAAGGATTCGGCGAGATCAGCGAATGGTGGGGGATGATCTCCCCCGGGACGATGATGTTCACGAGCAGGGCATGCCCGTCCTCGTGGACACGGACGATCTTCAAGAGGCCGCTCTTCAGATGAAAGAGCGGTCCTTGTTCTCCCTGCCGGAATAAGGTTTCTCCCTTGTGCAGAATCATGCGCAGCTCCCCTTTGCCTCTGCGGAAGCCGTTTATCGGCTTCCGCTTTTTACCGTCCATTATAACAGTTCGGAGAGGCTGAATTCATTCGGGGGCCGACGGGAGCCACTTGCGCAGAACCAGGCCCACCGCCACTCCCAGGAAGCAGAACAGTATCGGCAGCCAGACCGGTCCCAAGAGAAACGGGGAGTAGATCAATCCGACAGTGGAGAAGAAGGCCGCGCAGACAAAAGGCAGGTGGAGCAGCGGTCCTGGGTCTTTCCTGCTGTCCCGGTAGGCGTCCCAGATCCCGAACATATAGACGCATGGATAGAAGAGCAGCCACTGGTAGTTGGTCTCGGCGACCGCCCCGGCGATATCCCCCTGGAAGCTGAGCTGAATCACCCGGTTCAGATGAGCCTGCACATTAATGATAACTTCCAGGACAATCAGAATGATGCCTTTGAAGTACTTCCCATTGAGGAGCTGGCCAAAGCCTGGCAAGGCAATGCTCCATAATAATTTTTCAAGGCTTTGTCCTTTTCCCACAAGGCTCACCGCTTACCGTTTGATAAGAACATCCCGTTCGACTGCGCCCGGTATCTTCTCCAGCCACTCGTTCCGAATCATAAGCTCAGCCCCGTCATCGGCATACGTACCGACCTCGGCCATCAGCCTGACATAGACGGATGCCAGATCTCTCCGCATACTGCCAGCGACCGCCGCTCCATAGTTGCCGATGCCCATGCCGGCCAAGGAGACGGCGTGATACAGCATCAGCTTGTCGGAGAAGGGCGCTTGGGTCGAATCGGTAACCTCGGCCTGCCACGTCTCGGGCGCCGGCAGATGATCGTCTCTCAGCAGCGAGCTGAACACTTCCACATGCTTCGTCGCGATATCCCGCCCGCGAACGAGATAGGCCGTCACTGCCTTCGACTCGGTGCATTGGGCGAACCCCTGCATCAACGCCTGGCCAATGTGGTTCGTCATGATATTCATGAAGAGATGGGTCATCTCAATGATATTCAGCGGCCGCCGGTCGCCGAGCAGCCCGTTCAACCAGCCCTCCTTCTGTACGAACTCAGCCGTATCGGGATAGGGAATGCCGGGAGGACGGGGCAGCACTCCTTTTGACTCCAGCAGCGTGGCGGACTTGTTATAGAGCTCCATCGCCGTCTTCAGATTGTGACTGAAGAAATCGCGAACGTCCAGACGGGCGCTGCTTGCCAGAGCGAGGCCGTAAGCCGTCATCCCCGCGATCCCCATCTGCCTTATATACAGCAGCGTGAACACGTCGGAGTAGAGTCTGGGAGCGTCCGGACGGACATCCTCATCCGTGAAGGCGACTGGAATAGGGATGCCTTCATTACGAAAGAGTTTGTCCTTGAACGCCATATGCTCGTTGGTCAGCGAGAGGGCATATTCGATCATGGGCCGGATCTCTTCATCTTCTACCTTCCGCAAAAAATAATGAAGCACCCGGTTCGCCATGCTGTCCCCAAGATAGCCTGTCCATAAGGGGGCGACTTCTCCGGAAGTCAGCCCTATATAATGTTTGTGCACGGTTGTACTCCTTCCCAGCCCTTGATAGTCAAAGTGTTCCATAAGAAGACGAGTTGTATCCATACGAGACCCAGAAATGAGCGCCGGCCGCCGGTAGGAAATGGATCCGATCAAGGGTAGAGTCCGGTTCCCGGGGACCGGTCACATGTCAGGCACATCCCTTGTGATCTACTTCACATATTGCTCCCCGTAAGCCATGATAGGATGAACCCATGACGAGAAGATCAAGCAGCACACAAATTCAAGGAGGTGCTTCAAGATGGCTATGAAAGAAGCGGAAGTGGGGCAAGAAAGCGCGGCGGCCTGGAGAGAATTCCGGACGGGCGCCTGGCAGCAGGGAATCGATGTCAAAGACTTCATCGACCGCAACCTGACACCGTACCATGGGGATCATAGCTTTCTTGCCGGTCCGACGGAAGCGACTAACGGACTGTGGGCGAAGGTACGTGAACTGATGGTGCAGGAGCGGGCGAACGGCGGAGTGCTCGATGTGGATGTCAACACCGTGTCCACGATCACCTCCCACGCGCCGGGCTATATCGACAGGGAGCGGGAGCAGGTCGTCGGCCTCCAGACCGACGCGCCGCTGAAGCGTTCGGTACAGCCGTTCGGCGGCATCCGTATGGTGCAGGACGCATGTGAAGCGTACGGTTACAAGCTGCCTGAGGAGATGGTGCGCCTGTTCACGGATATCCGCAAGACGCACAACCAAGGCGTGTTCGACGCTTATACGACGGCGATGAAGACGGCCCGCAAGGCAGGCATCATCACGGGTCTCCCGGACGCTTACGGCCGGGGCCGCATCATCGGCGATTACCGGCGGGTGGCGTTGTACGGCGCCGATCGGCTGATCGAAGACAAGAAGAAGGAGCTGCTGGGGCTCGAGACGGGGGCCATGACCGAGGAGCGGATCCGCGACCGGGAAGAGATCTCGGAGCAGATCCTATCCCTACGGCAGCTGAAGGAGATGGCGGCCTCTTACGGCTATGATATCTCGGGCCCGGCGGCTACGGCGAAGGAAGCAGTCCAGTGGCTGTACTTCGCTTATCTGGCGGCAATCAAGGAACAGAACGGGGCGGCGATGAGCCTTGGCCGGGTGTCCTCGTTCCTCGACATCTATATCGAGCGGGACCTGCGCAGCGGGGAGCTGACGGAAGAAGCGGCCCAGGAGCTCATGGACCACTTCGTCATGAAGCTGCGCCTCGTGAAGTTCCTGCGCACACCGGATTATAACGAGCTCTTCAGCGGCGACCCGACCTGGGTGACCGAGTCCGTGGGCGGTATGGGCGAGAACGGGCAGACGCGGGTGACCCGCAGCTCCTTCCGCATCCTGCATACCTTGTACAATCTCGGCCCTGCGCCGGAGCCGAATCTGACGGTGCTGTGGTCGACGGAGCTGCCCGAAGGCTTCAAGGCTTACTGCGCGAAGGTGTCGATCGAGACGAGCTCCATCCAGTACGAGAACGACGACCTGATGCGTCCGCACTTCGGGGACGATTACGGCATCGCCTGCTGCGTATCCGCCATGCGGATCGGCAAGCAGATGCAGTTCTTCGGCGCCCGGGCGAACCTGGCGAAGGCGCTGCTCTACGCCATCAATGGAGGCGTGGATGAGAAGCTCGGCATCCAGGTGGCTCCTGCCGCCCCGCCCCTCGCTTCCGAGGTGCTGGATTATGAAGAAGTGCGCGCCCGCTTCGATACGACGATGGATTGGCTCGCCGAGCTCTACATGAACACGCTGAACGTCATCCATTATATGCATGACAAATACAGCTACGAGCGCTTGGAGATGGCGCTGCATGACCGTGAGATTCTGCGGACGATGGCCTGCGGGATCGCCGGACTCTCCGTGGTGGCCGACAGCCTGAGCGCCATCAAGCATGCGAAGGTGAAGCCGGTCCGCAATGAGAAGGGCATCGCCGTCGACTTCGTGATCGACGGAGAGTATCCGCAGTACGGCAACAATGACGAGCGCGTGGATGCCATCGCCGTCGAGCTGGCCGAGACGTTCATGAACAAGCTGCGCCGTCACCGGACGTACCGGGGCGCGATGCCGACGATGTCCGTGCTGACGATCACGTCGAACGTGGTGTACGGCAAGAAGACCGGCACGACGCCGGACGGCCGCAAGTCTGGCGAGCCCTTCGCGCCGGGAGCGAACCCGATGCACGGCCGCGACCGCAAAGGAGCCCTGGCTTCCCTGGCTTCCGTAGCGAAGATCCCGTATGACAGCTGCCTGGACGGCATCTCGAATACCTTCTCGATCATCCCGAGAGCTTTGGGCAAGGAAGAGGAGGCGCGGGTGAACAACATGGTATCCCTGCTCGACGGCTATGCCGCTACGCGCGGTCATCACCTCAACGTGAACGTCTTCGACCGGGAGCAGCTGATCGATGCCATGGAGCATCCGGAGAATTATCCGCAGCTGACGATCCGCGTCTCCGGCTATGCGGTGAACTTCATCAAGCTGACGCGTGAGCAGCAGCTCGATGTGATCAACCGGACCTTCCACGGCAGGGTATAAGCTGCAGCATTCCCTGGGGTCAGTCGAACATTTGCCATACTCTATCCATTATTTAATGAAAAAAGGAGCGCATCCCGCATGAAAGGAAGAATTCACTCCATCGACACCTTCGGAACGGTTGACGGTCCGGGCATCCGCTTCGTGCTTTTCATGCAGGGGTGCGCCCTGCAGTGCGGCTTCTGCCATAACCCGGACACGTGGGACCCGAACCGGGGCCGCAGCGTCACGGTAGACGAAGTGCTCTCCGAGATCGAGCCGTATCTCGAATATTACCGGAGGTCGGGCGGAGGCATCACCGTGACCGGAGGCGAGCCGACCCTGCAGGCTCCCTTCGTCGCGGAGCTGTTCAAGGAATGCAAGCGCCGCTGGGGGCTGCATACCACGCTGGATTCGTCCGGCTACTGCCAGCCGGACCATGTGGAAGAGCTGATGAGCGTCACCGACCTCGTCCTGCTCGACCTCAAGCAGATGGACGACGCGAAGCACCGCGCCCTGACATCGCAAAGCAACGAGCGGATTCTCCGCTTCGCAGCCTGGCTCTCCGAGCGGGAGCAGCCGCTCTGGATCCGGCATGTGCTCGTGCCCGGGGTCACGGACGACTACACGGATCTAACCGCGCTCGGACGCTTCATCGGCGGCCTGAGCCGGGTGAAGAAAGTGGAGATTCTCCCTTATCACCGCATGGGCGTATACAAGTGGCAGCAGCTCGGCCGCGAATACCCGCTCGAAGGGGTGCCGACCCCGGACGATAAGGAAGTGCAGCGGGCCTACCGGCTTCTCGGGGAAGGCCGGGAGCAGGCGCAGGCGGTTCAGCTGTAGCAAGCGGATAGATGAGGAGGCTCGTACCGACGGTACGGCCTTCTTTTTGTCTGAGCGTGAAAGGAAGGGAGCGACAGCGGGTGGGGTTCGGTGAGAACGGCCGGACCAAGGCGATCCGGCGATGCTGTATTTTTCGCCGGCAAGTGATCTGGCGCACATCATGCGGCTGCGACCAACTTATATACTATAAACATAAGTTGACGGTTCCATTGCATTCCTTTTGAATCCTATTGCAAGGAATCCTTCGATTTAACTACGTGAAAATAATCACAATAGTAAAGAGAAATCAGGAGGGGAAAACCTATGGTTCGCCTGTCACTTGCCGCTATGCTGCTTCGTTTTCTATTCGGTGGAGGGGCTGTCGTCCTGGCCTCCGTGCTCTCCAAGAAGCTTGGAGGCAGCGTCGGAGGTATCTTCGCCGCTTTTCCGGCCGTCTATCTGGCCGCCCTCGTAGCGATTCGGCTCGATCACACCGGCAGCGATCTCGTGGCCCGTTCGATCTCCCTGTCCCAGGGGGCGCTGATCGGGATGGGGATCAATATTCTATGCGCCGCTGCGGTCGGCTATCTGTGTGCCAAGCGGGGATGGAAAAGGGGGCTGTCGCTGTCAATCGGCGGCTGGTTCGCCGTTTCGCTCGGTGTGTCGTATCTGCTCTTTAGCATATAACGAAAGGTTGGCCTGATGAAGATGAATGCGAACCTGAAGGATTTGCTGCTGCGTTTTGTACTGGGAGGCGGTGCGGTGGTGCTGAGTTATACGGCCTCGGTGCTTCTGCCTTGGAAGGCGCTTGGAGGGATCTTCGCAACCTTCCCGGCTGTGATGATCGTTGCGGTGCTCATGGTAGGCTGGGCGCAAGGCTCGGCCAGGGCGTCCGAGATAGCCCGGGGCTCCGTGTATGGTATGGCGGGATGCGCCGTCTGTGTCGTCACCGTGCTGTATTTTATGAAAATGACGGGTCTGTGGTGGCTCAGTCTGGGACTCGGCTTCGTGTGCTGGTACCTGAGCGCATTTCTCATCTACAAGGTCCGCCGGTCGATCAAAAGCTCATAAGGACCGCAGTCCATTAATGTAGGTATACCGGTCCATCTATATAAACTGGGCGGTTCAGCCCGTATCCGAATTGGGAGGGATTTAACATGACAGCATACTTGGGACCTGTATGGAGACGTTTGACGGAAGAGCACCGGAGCCTGGGGGACATGGTGTTTACACTGGAAGCGAAGGTTCGGGCGGCAGGGGTGGACAGGGGAGGCCGGCGTTCCTATCCCGAGTGGGTGCTGGACGATCTGCACCGGAGTGCCGCGGCCCTGCGATCCGAGCTTGAGCTGCACTCCCTGTGGGAAACGGAGGACCTGTTCCCCATGCTGATGGAGCTGTTCGGGACGCCGGAGGGGCACATCATCGTGACCTCGCTTTGGATGCTGGAGAAGGAGCACGAGCTGGCCGATGAGTTTTTCGACTCCTTTTTCCGGGAGGTGGGCGATCTAAAGGCTGGACGAAGAGATGCGGCGCTGATCCGCGTGCTTGAGGATCTGATGCAGGCCATCCGGCTGGTACGGGAGCATCTGGAGGCCGAGGAGGAACTGCTGCTGCCGCTGATGCAGGGAAGCCTGCAGCTTGCGGGGGAGAGGGAGTAAGAAGGCGTCCGAAGGGGAGTGCCGGAGGGGTGACAGGTTAGCGGACTAGCTGAGTGGAGCAACCTCCATACCCGCCATCATTCCGCCTTACTCTTCATCCCCCTGCCGCGACGCCCGGAAGCCCCCGGCGTCTTTGTCATGTTCCGCCATATCTCAGGTGATCTACATCACTGATAGGGGGATGTCCAATATGGTTTACTTGACCTATCGAAACTGACTGGCGAGGAGAAATGAAGCATGAACAGAGCATTCGCTTCGAGGTGGGCACGCAATGTCTGCATAACCGTCTGCGGCCTCATTGTCTTGATGTACCTGGGTTCAAGGCTCTTTACGCATATCGATCTGGCCTTATACGGATACATGGTCGGCACGGTGGTATTCATCGGGGGATTCTTCTACCGCTTCATGGCCTGGGCGGACCGTCCGCCTACCCGGCTCATTCTGACCAAGGGCCTGCGTCTCCTGTTCCGCAAGTCGACCCCGCAGACTTCCGTCGACCATCTCGTGGTCTACAAGTTCATCTGGAACCGCGGCTGGTACCGCTGGGCGCAGCATATCCTGCTCGGCTGGGGCTGCATTCTGTCCGCCTTCGTCACCTTCCCCCTGGTCTTCGGCTGGATGTACTTCACGATGGGAGACAACGGCTACTACACGGTGGTCGGCTTCGGGATCGACCTCATGAGGGTCCAGGCAGACGGCCTCATCGCCTTCTTCTTCTACAACGCGCTGAACTTCACGGCGATGATGGTGATCGCTGGCGTGTGCATGGCGCTGTACCGGCGGTTGAAGAACATGCAGGCCCGGGCGGAGCAGAGCTTCGTCTACGATTTTCTCCCGCTGTACCTGCTGCTCTTCATCTCCATCACGGGGCTGCTGCTTACGTTCAGCAATGTGTTCCTGCACGGCTGGGGCCATCCCGTCATGTCGATGATCCACCAATGGTCCGTGATTGTCACCTTGATCTACCTTCCCTTCGGGAAACTGGCCCATATCCCCTTCCGCCCGATGAGCGTGCTCGCCCGCAATTACCGCGAGCATTACGGACAGCAAGCACCCAAAGCCTGCCGGGTGTGCGGTGCGCACTATGTATCCGCCGAACAGGCGCAGGACGTGATGGATGTCCTGAAGGGCAATGGACTCCAGTTCAAGACACCGGAGGGCTACCAGCTTGCGGAGCTGTGCCTGCCCTGCCGCCGCAAATACCGCATGTCCCGGTTCACGGGCGTGCCGACCCATGAGATCCGCGTGAAGGAGGCCAACCAGCATGCCAAAGGATAAATTCTTCAAGATCATAGAGAACAAAACCCATCCGGGCGAAAAGCTCGTCGAAACCCACTGCTCTTACTGCGGGATGCAGTGCGGGATGAACCTGCGGGTGGATACCCTCTCGAACAAGATTATCGGGGTGGAGCCGCGCTATGACTGGCCGGTCACGCTAGGCAAGATGTGCCCTAAGGGAGTCACGGCCTACCAGCAGACGAACCATGACGACCGGCTGCTCCGGCCGCTGATCCGTGACGACCGGTCGCTGCGGGGAACGAAGCTTGGATTCCGTGAAGCCACCTGGGATGAAGCCTATGCGCTGATCGTGCGCAAATTCGGGGAGCTGCAGACCGCCTACGGCAAAGACAGCTTGTCCGTCTTCAGCGGCGTATCCATGACGAACGAAAAATGCTATCTCACCGGCAAGTTCGCCCGTGTGGCCCTGCAGACCCGCTATATCGACTACAATGGACGGTTCTGCATGTCGAGCGCTGCGGCAGGGTTCATGCGCACCTTCGGCGTCGACCGGGGGTCCACGCTGCCGTGGACGGACCTGCATGAGACGGACTGTCTGTTCATCGCCGGCAGCAATACGGCGGAGTGCCACCCGACGTCCATGTTCCGCGTCTGGGAAGTGCAGAACCGGGGCGGCTATCTGATCGTGGCCGACCCGAGGGAGACGCCGATCGCCCGCCGGGCCGATGTCCATCTCGATCTGCGGCCGGGAACGGATCTGGCGCTCGCCAACTGCATGGTGAACCTGCTGGTGCAGGGCGGCTATGCGGACCGGGCGTTCGTGGAGAAGCATACGAATGGCTTCGACGCCATGCTGGAAGTCGTGAAGGAATTCACGCCGGAATATACGAGCGAGATTACGGGCGTGGCTCCCGAGAAGCTGATCCGTGCCGCCGAGATCTATGGCAAAGCGCCGAATGCGGTCGTCATGTTCGCCCGCGGCATCGAGCAGCAGCACAAGGGGGTCGACAACGTATCGGCTTACACGAACATGAGTCTCGTCACCGGCAAGATCGGCCGTCCGAAGTCCGGCGTAGCCACCTTCACCGGGCAGGGCAACGGCCAGGGCGGCCGCGAGCACGGCCAGAAGGCCGACGCGCTGCCGGGCTACCGGAAGATCGCCAATCCGAAGCACGTGGAGGAGGTGTGCAGGGTATGGGGCATCAAGCCTGAAGAGATGCCGCAGGCCGGAGTATCCGCCTACGAGATGTTCGGGCTGATGCAGGACAAGACGATCCGCGGCTTGTATCTGCTCTGCTCGAACCCGGCGGTGTCCGCCCCGAACCTGAACGAGGTGCATGCCGCGCTGCGCAGCCTGGACTTCATGGTCTGCGGCGATATGTTCCTCTCCGAATCCGCCGAGTACGCGGACGTGGTGCTGCCGACCGTTACCTGGAGCGAAGACGAGGGAACAGTGACGAACCTCGAGGGCCGGACGATCAAAATCAACAAAGCGCAGGAGCCGCTCGGCGAATCGAAGCCCGATTGGCAGATCCAGGTGGAGCTGGCGGAGCGTCTGGGCCGCGGGGATTACTTCCGCCATCTGAAGACGGCCCGGGATATCAACGACGAGTTCCGCCTCGCGAGCAAGGGCGGCTATGCCGATTACTACGGCGCCACCTGGGAGAAGATCGAGAAGCAGCAGGGGGTCTTCTGGCCCTGCCGCGATGAAGCCGATCCGGGCACGCCGCACATGTTCCTCGACAAGAAGTTCTACCATCCGGACGGCAGAGCCCTGCTCTGTGCGCTTCCCTACCGGCCGCCGGCCGAGGAGCCGTGCGGAGCTTACCCGCTGCGTCTGACGACAGGCCGGGTCGTCTATCACTACCTGTCCGGCAACCAGACCCGCCGGATTCCGTTCCTGCGCGACATGTGCCCGGAGCCGTTCGTCGAAGTGCATCCCGAGACGGCGGAGCGCTATGGGATCGCCCACGAAGAGATCGTCAGGCTCCGCACCCGGCGGGGCATGGCTGAGTTCAAGGTGAAGATCACCGAGGCGATCCGCCAGGATACGGTATTCGTGCCATACCACTTCGGCCATGAGAAGGCCGTCAATCTGCTTACGATCGCCGCGCTCGATCCGATCTCCCGGATGCCCGAGTTCAAGGCCTGCGCGGCCGAGATCGATAGACTGCCGGAGGCAGCCGCTGCTCCAATACCGGGTACGCACCATGATAAGGAGGCCATACGGACATGAAGCAGCACCTATATATCGAGATGGACAACTGCATCGGGTGCCGCAGCTGCCTGGCTGCCTGCACGCAGTGCGGCGGGCACGACGAGCGCAACCGCAACTATGTGTACGATGTGAATCCGCTGGTGAACCGCCAGACGCTTCCCCTGATGTGCCTGCACTGCGTGAACCCGGCCTGCGCCCGCAGCTGCCCGGCCCAAGCGATCCAGGTAACGCCTGAAGGCGCAGTGCTCTCGGCTCTCGTGGAGAAGTGCATCGGCTGCCAGAACTGCACGATCGCCTGTCCCTACGGCATTCCGAAATTCGACGAAGAGCAGAATCTCATGTACAAATGCGACTTGTGCTATGACCGTACAAAAGACGGCATACCTCCCATGTGCGCTTCGGTCTGCCCGACGAACACCCTGCAGTGGGTTACCGAAGACGAGCTGAAGGCAAAGAGAGAGGGGCATGCGCTGGGCAAGTGGACGGCGAGCCGCCTGCCGGACGACCCGCTGGTCGGCGAGACGCATGTGAAGATCAGCCTGCCGGGGATTCTGCAGGGGAAAGTGAAGTTATTCTAAGCTAGAGAGCTTGGGACGGAGGGATACACATGAGCGGAGAAGAGAAGAGGGGGAGCGGAGCGGTGCCTCCCGGCGAAGATAACTATACCCATAATATAAGCAAGGACAACGAGCGGCGGCTGGACCGCCGGAGCTTCATGAAGACGATGGTCGGTGCGGCAGGCTTGTTCGCGGTATCGACGCTTCCCTGGGGAGCCATTGCGGCCCGGGAGCTGACGGGTCCGGCGAAGAAGGCCTTCCCCAAAAGCCCGATTACGGCGCTGAGCGGCCTCAAGGTCGGCGAAGCCGCCGAGTTCGCCTATCCCGGCGAGCACGATTCCGCCCTGCTGGTCCGTCTCGGGGAAGGGGAGTTCAAGGCGTACCAGAACGCCTGCACCCATCTCAAATGCCCCGTATTCTGGAGCGGGGAGAAGGGCGAGCTCGTGTGCCCGTGCCACCATGGCCTGTTCGACGTGCGTACGGGATCTCCTATCGCAGGGCCGCCGAAGCGGCCTCTGCCCGAGATCGAGCTGAAGATCGAGCAGGGGACGGTCTATGCCGTAGGGGTGAAGCGATATGAAGCGTAGCTGGCTGGGCGTCATCCTCTTGAGCCTTGTGCTGCTGCTCAGCATCGTATGCACGCAGCAGGTCGTCAACGCTTTTTTCTATGAGAAGTATACGAAAGTCCTGCTGTTCTCGGGGCTGAATGTCATCCTGTTCCCGCTCTCGCTCTGGATCTACCGGCGGGAGCGGGACCGGGCATAATGGGGAGGAGGAAGCGGGATGCCGAGCGAATACGATGCCGCTTTGTGTTTTGTCCGGAGGATGGAAGAGAACGGCAGGCCGCTGCACGTGGTGCTGGAGGCTGATCTGCGGCGGATCTTCCCAGGGGCTTCCCTCGACATGGACCCGAAGGCAGAGGAAGGGCTGGAGATTGTCGTCGCCCGGATCAACGGCCTCGGTCCCTGGGAGTCGGAGAATGAGCTACTGGACCGTATGGAACAGCAGCTGCCGGAGCCGTGGTGGAACTGGCTGTCCGGATACCGCTTGCAGGTGACGCCCAAGGAGGATGCGGGTCCCTGCCGGTTAACGAAGAAGAGGGAGGCGTATGCTCATCATGGCTGAGGAGCTGGATAAGATCAAAGCGCTGGAGAAGCAGATGAAGCTCCTGTGCGGCAGGAAGGTGGAGGCGCGGATTGAAGATATGACGGGCAGCGATGCGCTCGCTCCGCCGCATACCTTCGAGCTCGTCCGGGCCGTACTCGTCCCGGAAGGAACGCATCTCAAATGTTATATGAATCTGTCCCAGCATCTCTCAATCCCCGTATTCGCCGATGAGCGTACGCGGGTGGACACGGATGAACAAGGCGCTGCCCGGCTGGTCTCCGTGGACCCGGAGGCCGGACTCCGGTATAAGCTCCGCTGGCTCTAAGCGGGGACGCCGCTGCCACGGCTTCTTGACGCTCTCCACCAGCTGGACATCCACCGGCAGGTATATTCCGCCTTCCGCCGGGTAATGTTACTCAGGTGGAGGTGAAGATGCCATGAAAGAAAGGGAGCAGGAAGACGGTCCTTTGGAGCCCGAGGAGCTGAAGCAGGTGCTGACGGAAGCGCTGGAGCAGGAGAATGAACTGCTGCGTACGTATGTCATCGCCTCGGAGCGTATCCAAGACAACGAGGAGCTCAAAGAACGGCTGCAGAACTTTGCGGAAGGCAATGCAAAGCGGTCGCGCCAGCTCATCGAGGAGCTTGGGGGCATGGAGGAAGAGAACGAATAAGTCAGCGGTTCTTCCCGCAGGAGCGGAAGGAACCGTTTTTTCTTTGGGAGCAGGCCCTCTGCTGCCGGTTGGTACATTCCATCCGTATCAATATAGATTGTACACATACTCGGGGAGGAAGAAGGAGAGCATATGCTTACATACAGCTGGGAGGTTATACCACTTGAACTTACTTAAGACGCTGCACATCCTGTGTATCTTCATCCTGATCCTCTCGGGCTGCGGGGGCAAAGCACAGCAGCAGCAGACGAGCCCGGATGAAGAAGAGCGCAACAAAGATAAGAAAGAAGCGCAGGAACAAGACAAACGGGTAAAGCAGATGCTCGAAGAGGATGAGGGGCAAGGCGGAGAGAAAGAAGAAGGCGGGAAAGAAGAAGGCGGCGAGAAGAAGGAGGGTGGACAGGAAAAGGAAAGCGGTGAGAAGAAGGAAGGAGACAAGAAGAAGGAAGGCGGACAGGAAAAGGAAGGCGGCGAGAAGAAGGAAGGCGGACAGGAAAAGGAAGGCGACAAGAAAAAGGAGGGAGAATAGCTTCCTCCCCGTGCCTGGCCATAGGGCAAAGCAGATCAAGCTGCCGGCAGACCCGTCGAATACGGATCTCCGGCAGCTTGAGTTCGTTCTGTCGGCCTTCGAGGCACCCCGGCAGCCCGCTGGGAGTCATCCTTCCGGGCCTGCGGGGCCTCTCTCTCCGGTCTCTTACTGCGCCAGCATCGCGGCCATGTCCTCCTGGGCATCGCCGATCAGCTTGAGGCCGAATGTGTCGGTGAGCACGTGCATCACACCGGAGGAGATGAACTCCGGCGGCTTAGGCCCGATGCGGATATCCTGGATACCGAGGCTGAACAGACCGAGCAGGATGGCTACGGCCTTCTGCTCGAACCAGGAGAGCACGATGCTGACCGGCAGCTCGTTCACCGTGCAGCCGAAGGCGTCAGCAAGCGCCAGCGCAATCTTCACGGTAGAGCCGGAGTTGTTGCACTGGCCGAGGTCGATATACCGCGGGATGCCGGTGTCGCCGACGGTGCCGTACTCCACGTCGTTGAAGCGGAATTTGCCGCAAGAGGTGGTCAGGATCACGGTATCGTTCGGGAGGGAGGTCGCCAGCTCCCGGTAATACTCGCCGCCGCTGCCCGGCGCATCGCAGCCGGCGATCACGAAGAAACGGCGGATCTTGCCTGCACGGACGGCTTCGATAATCTCGGGAGCCAGCCCGATGACCGTCTCGTGGTGAAAGCCGGTGGTGAGCACCTGCTCGGATTCAATGTCTGCGGCAGGCAGCGCCAGCGCCCGTTCGATCAGCGGGGTGAAGTCGTCGTTCTCGATCTTCGTGACGCCCTCGAGACCGGCGAGATCATAAGAGAAGAAGCGGTCCGCGTACGTTCCTTTGATCGGCATGACGCAGTTGGTCGTCGCGAGGATCGCGCCCGGGAACTTCTCGAAGAGCCGGCGCTGGTCGAACCAGGCTTTGCCGATGTTGCCCTTAAGGTGCGGATACTGCTTCAGCTTCGGATACCCGTGGGCCGGCAGCATTTCCGAGTGGGTATAGATGTTTATGCCGCGTCCTTCGGTCTGCTTCAGCAGCTCCTCGAGGGCGTAGAGGTTATGTCCGGTGACGACGATCGCGTGGCCTTCCACCCGGTTCTGGCTGACCCGCACCGGCTGCGGCACCCCAAAATGCGTCGTATGGGCACGGTCGAGCACGTCCATGATCCGGATCGCCGCCGAGCCGACCTTCATCGCCATGTCGATGTGCTCCTGCACATTGAAGTTGGAGTTCGTCAGCGTCATATACAGCGCTTCGTGGGTAATCCGGTCTACCTCGGGATCCGTGTAACCGAGCTGGCGGGCGTGGGTGGCGTAGGCTGCGATGCCTTTGAGTGCAAAGATCATTGTATCCTGTAAGGAGGCGATCGTCTCGTCCTTGCCGCAGACACCTACTACTTTACAGCCGCCGGATGGCGTTTGTTCGCACTGGTAACAGAACATAAGAATTCCTCCATTCCCTATCCAAGGGTGATGCTTTCAGCTTAGCAGGCTTCTCCGGGAGAAGATGTGATCCGCCGCACACGGTCC
This sequence comes from Paenibacillus caseinilyticus, assembly GCF_027533645.1. GTDB lineage: Bacteria > Bacillota > Bacilli > Paenibacillales > NBRC-103111 > Paenibacillus_G > Paenibacillus_G caseinilyticus. The sequence continues at coordinate 377,663 of NZ_JAQAGY010000001.1, read as the reverse complement.
GGAATGTTTTGCGAACAACGCAGGAAGAAAATTCGGCCGGAGTCCGTGCCTGTGAACCACATCACAGAGACCCTGCTTCCCGGTATGCTTAAATACGGGTATACCATCACATACGGCAGCGCCTGGCGGATTCCTGAGAACGAGCCGCTAGAACCGCCGAAAGGAGCACTGCTTATATGAAAACCCGCCTCATGCAGCTTCCGCTGCAAACCGCTTCCCTGGTCCTCGGCTTTATGGTCTGGGTCGCCTTGTCTTCGCTGATGCCCTTCATTAAAGAAGACATTGCCTTGACGCCATCGCAGGTAGCTTGGGTTACCGCGATCCCGGTCTTGTTCGGCTCTGTGATGCGGATCCCTGCCGGCTACTGGACGAACCGCTATGGCGCCAGAAAGCTGTTCATGATCTCGCTTCTCCTCCTGCTTGCCCCCGTGTACTGGGTGAGCCAGGCGGATTCATTCGCTGACCTGATTGCCGGCGGCTTCTTCCTCGGCATCGGCGGCGCCGTATTCTCGGTCGGGGTCACCTCGCTGCCGAAGTATTACCCGAAGGAGCGCCACGGGTTCGTCAACGGAATCTATGGTATCGGCAATCTTGGCACGGCTCTCTCTACCTTCGGAGCTCCGGTGCTGGCCAGCCAGGTCGGATGGTCGAAGACGGTGCTGGCTTACAGCGTGCTGCTGCTGATCTTCGCGGCGCTGAATTTCATCTTCGGGGATAAGGAAGAAGCTCCGCTGAATACCCCGCTGCTGGAGCAGATCCGGGCCGTATCCCGCAGCGAGAAGCTCTGGTTCTTATGCTTGTTCTACTTCCTGACGTTCGGTTCTTTCGTGGCCTTCACCGTGTATCTTCCGAACTTTCTTGTATCGCATTTTCATTTGGCCAAGATCGATGCCGGCCTGCGTACCGCCGGATTCATCGTGCTCGCTACCGCCATGCGGCCGATCGGAGGCTGGCTCGGTGATAAGCTCAATCCGTTCAAAATCCTGATGTTCGTCTTCGGCGGGCTGACGATCGCCGCGCTCCTGCTCTCCTTCGCGCCGTCGATGATCTGGTACACCGTGGGCTGCCTTACCATAGCGCTCTGCGCAGGCCTCGGCAACGGCACCGTCTTCAAGCTTGTGCCCCTCTACTTCACGAAGCAGGCGGGCATTGCCAACGGCATGATCTCCGCCATGGGCGGTCTCGGCGGCTTCTTCCCGCCCCTGCTGCTGACGGTTCTCTACAGCTTGACCGGCCATTATGCGATCGGCTTCATGGCCTTGTCCCAGATTGCGCTCGCGAGCCTGGTCATTGTTCTCTGGATGTTCTTCCAGGAGCGGCTGGGCCTGGCTGCGGCGATCATCGAGAACACGGTCGAAGGCATCATGGTGACAGACAAGAACGGCATCATCTCTTCGGTCAATGCTTCCTTCACGGAGCTGACGGGCTACGAAGCCGGGGAAGTCATCGGCAAGTCGCCGAGCATCTTGAAGTCCGGCAGGCAGAACCGTGCCTTCTACGACCAGATGTGGGAGGAGATCCGCACGAAGGGCTTCTGGCAGGGGGCGATCTGGAACCGCCGTAAGAACGGCGAGATCTACCGGGAATGGCTGACGATCAGCGCCGTCAAGAACGAGGCGGGCGACGTTGTCCATTACTCGGGGATGTTCAGTGACATTACTTCGCAGCCCGGCTGGGGAGCGAAGGAGCCGAGCTTGAACCGGACCGGGGCATAAGCCCATACGATAGGAACGCCAGAAGACCGTCCGGGCTGCGGACGGTCTTCTTCTTTCTGGCTGTGGGCAGCGATCGGGCGCAACGGAGGCTTCGCTGCTCCTGAGATTTGCGGCGGAAGCGTTCTGCCTGAATTCGGGCTGGGCCTTGCGGGCGCCCGGGGATTTGGCTACACCATCCGCCCGCATGGTCAGCAAATGCCGATGATACCGCCGCCCGCAGCACACAAAACCCCCTTGGATGTAGCTGCGAGAACCCTGGCGAGTCTTTCGCGTCCATATCCAAGAGGGCTGTGCTGCCGCCATTACACATAGCATGCTTCATTACACACCGCAGAATTCATTACACCCGGCAAATTTCTTTCGGGCAGGCCTCGCAGTGGCACACGTCCCGCAGATACTCGAGATTGCGGATCACAATCTGGCCGTTCTCCATCGTGATCGCTTCTTCCTTGCGCATATCGTTCAGCATCCGGTTGACGCTCTCGCGGGTGGCTCCGACCATCTCCGCCATCTCGGCGTTCGTCATCCGCTTACGGATCACGATACCGTCCTCCTCCGGATGGCCGTAGGAGTTGCTGAGACGGATGAGCAGGGAGCAGAGGGCGCCGGTCTTGCCGTACATCATCAGGTCGCGGAATTTGGTCTGCGTCATCTGGTGCATCATTCCCATCCACTTCATGAATTCAACGGCAAGGTCGCCGTGCTGCCACAGCAGGATCTCGAGGTCCTTCTGCTGGATGACGCCGATCTCCGCATCTTCCGTCACTTCGGCGTCGTAGCTGAGCACGTTCTGCTGGAACGGGGTGATTTGGCCGAACAGGTCACCGGCGTGGTGCAGGTACAGGGTGATTTTGTTGCCCGTATCCGTGGTTTTGGAGAGTTTGATGCTGCCTTTCTTCATATAATACAGATGGTTGGCCGGCTCTCCTTCCCAGAACAGGTAAGATCCTGCCTTCACCTGCTTCGAATACATAATATCCTTGAGTTTCTCCATATTCTCTTCGGTAAAGAACGCGCGGATTCCTTCGGTTACGGGGGTGCTGCCTGATTTCGTATATTCGCAAATGGCCATGTGTGCCATCTCCTCTCGGGATCTCTTATGTATTCATCATACCTTCTTTGAGCTCCGGGGGGCATCGGGGGATCTTCTGATCTTTCGGGGGAGAAAACCCGCGCCTGCAGTGAGGCAGATCACATTCTCGAAGGGAATGTTCCCTGAGGAACCGGCGGAAAATCGGTGGGAACAGAGGGGATGACCCCTAGTGCACAATCAGGGTTTTCCCTGAATTACAAAGGATGCCCCAGCCGTTACAATGAAGAGGCATGGTTTTCCTTAAGGAAGCCATAACTTGCGCCTGCAAACGCAGGACTTCATTATATACAGGAACCTTTGTAAGATCAGGGTGTAAGGAGGCCGGCGGCCATGAAGAAGATACAGGAGCTGTTCGACAGGCTGCGGACCGAGACGGGCAGCGATTTCGTCGGTATTGCCGTGACGGACGGGAGCCACCGGCAGGGCCGCTGGATCGGCGCGTCGGGCAGCCAGAATGACCGGTACCGCCATATGGTGCTGAAGCCGGGTCGGGGGCTGGCCGGAACCGCCCTGCTTACGGCACGTTCCGTCACCGGCCGGGCCGGAAGCAGACAGCGGGCGTCGGGGGACGCGGATTGTCCGCTGATGCTCGCCGAAGGACTATCCTCTGCCGCGGCCGTACCGATCCGCCACCTCGGGCGGATGCTCGGCGTGCTCTATGTCGGGATGCGACAGGAGCATGAGTATACCCCCTTCAGCCTGACCGTACTGGAAGCGAGGGCCGAGACGATCGGCGGACAGCTCCGGGACGGGGGATTCACGGGGGAACCTTATAGAAATCATTCGTGAATCTCGCCTGTGAGATTCTTTTTTTGTTATGATAAGAGGAAACAGAGGAGTACAATGGCTGCATGCTGCAGGAGGAGTTGGAAACGGAAATGATTAAGCTGGTAATCGTAGACGACCATGCGGTGGTGCGCAGCGGACTCTCCATGCTGCTGAACGCCAAAGAGGATCTGGAAGTGGTCGGCGAAGCGGCGGATGGGGATGAAGGGATTCGCCTTGCGCTGGAGCACCGGCCGAACGTCGTGCTGATGGACCTCAGCATGCCTCACGGCAAGGACGGGATGACCGCGACCAAAGAGCTCAAGGAAGCGGCGCCCGAGACGTTCGTCCTGATTCTGACGATGCATGACGATGATGAATATTTGTTCCGGGCGATTCATGCCGGGGCTTCGGGGTACATATTAAAGAGCGCGCCGCACGAAGAACTGCTGAACGCGATCCGCTCGGTTGCATCGGGCCAAGCTTACCTGAACCCGTCTGCGACCAAACGGCTGATGGGCGAGTATATGGATCGGATGCGAACCGGCGAAGGAAGCGGCTCGTACGAAGCGCTGTCCGACCGGGAAAAGGAGATCGTCTCCCACGTGGCCATGGGCTACAGCAACAAGGAGATCGCGGAGCAGCTGACGATCAGCGTCAAGACCGTCGAGACCCACAAAGCGAACGTGATGGAGAAGCTCAGCCTGAAGACCCGGCCCGAGCTCGTCAAATATGCGATGAAGAAGGGGCTGCTGAATTTTGACTAACGACCCTCGGAAGCATACGGAGGTACTGGCGGAGCATGTGGATGCCCTGATCGACAAGCTGGAAGCCCACATCGGGGATCCGCAGGTCAGGCAGGAGTTCAGGGAGTCGCTGAAACAGCTGGCCGACGTGAAGTTCGCGCTCGACGAATCCTCCATTGTGGCGGTGACGGACAAGGTAGGGCGCATCCAGTACGTCAACGACAAGTTCTGCGAGATTTCGAAGTATCCGCGGGAGGAGCTCATCGGTCAGGACCACCGGCTCATCAACTCAGGTTACCACGATAAGGCGTTCATGAAAAACCTGTGGGCTACGATCGGCAGCGGCCGGGTGTGGCGCGGGGACGTGAAAAACCGGGCCAAGGACGGGAGCTATTACTGGGTGAACACGACCATCGTCCCGTTCCTGGATGAGAAGGGCCGGCCGTACCAGTATCTCGCGATCCGCAACGAAGTGACTGAGCTGAAGCGGGTGCAGGAAGAGCTCCAGATGATGATGAAGCAGGTTATGAACATCCAGGAAGATGAGCGCCGTCGCTTCTCCCGTGAGCTGCACGACGGGATCGGCCAGAGCCTGTTCTCGCTGCTGATCCAGATGGACCGGGTGATCAGCGAGCGGGGGGATACGGAGCTCGAGCACCTGCGGCACACAATATCGGACATTATCCAGGACGTCCGCGGTCTTGCCTGGGAGCTGCGTCCCTCCGTGCTCGATGACCTGGGGGTCGTTCCGGCGATCCGTACGTATATCGAGAACTACACGGAGCATTACGGTATCCGGGTGCAGCTGACGAGCACGCTGCGGGGACGGCTGCCGGCCCTGACGGAGACGTCGATCTACCGGATCATCCAGGAGGCGTTGACGAACGTGGGCAAATACGCCGGCGTGAGCGAGGCGTCCGTCTCCATCGGCACGGAAGGGGACCGCATCGAGGTCCGTATCAAGGACGAAGGCCGCGGATTCGATCCCGGCGCCCGGCACCAGGGGGTCGGCCTCTTCAGCATGGAGGAGCGCGCCCGCATGGCGGGGGGCAGCCTCGAGCTGATCTCGGCCCCCGGCCGCGGCACGGAAGTGACCCTACGGCTGCCGAGCGGGGTATAGGCGGGGGGGGGCAGTTCGGCAGTGCGCCGCTAAAGGGCGCCGAAGCGGCAGCAGGTGGTGTGAGGGTCTGCGGTCAAGCCGAATGGCGGCGCGGGCGCGGCCTTTGTTCGAATAGCGCATCTGAGTTCCGTTATCTGTTCGTGATGGTGGATAAGCGTCAAGAAGTGAGAGAGTGCTACTCAGCGATGAATCGTTCAGTTACCTACTAACCGTCCGGCCATACCAGCCGGGCGGTTTTCTGTATTTCGATATTACGAGGCTGCAGCTCAGCAAGGGATGGGTATGGGGTGGAAAAGCGAGTTGGTGCCCCATACCCACCTGGCAAAGCGCTCAAATGTATGGGTGGCACACTTTTGGAGGTTTAAGGTTAAGAAGTTCAAACACGGCGGCAGCAGCGTGCCCCCTACCCGTCCCCCCCACCAGAATGCTCGAATCGCTGGGTCAGAGCCACTGTCTTTTCCCCCACACAGACCGTCCGGATCACCGCCCCGGGCGGTCTTTCCTGTTTTCAAAGTTGAAAATGGAGATGTGATCCACTTCACATACAGCGCACTCGGGCGAAGCGTATGATGAGGTCAGAAAGAACATTCCAGTAAGATTATGGAGGGATTTCACCATGAAGCATCCTACTCCACCGCATATGGAACTTACGGGCGAAGCCCATGTTACGGAATTGTCCGCCGCTATGGATCGGCTTAGAGAAGAGCATGAGATGCTCGCCAGACTGCTCGAAGAGATGGAAGAGCAGGCTGTGAGGGTAGACCAGGCGGATAACCGCGCCCAGGCCTGGGGACGGCTGCAGCACCTGCGGCTGTGGACGATCGGCGTGATGCAGGAGCTCGACGCCCACTCGGGCTGGGAGGAAGAGACGCTGTTTCCGTTCCTTGCTTCCTACTTTCGCCTTCGGCAGGAGCCGACGATGATCCCTTCCCTGTGGATGATGGAGAAAGAACACGCGATGGCTGAAGAGTATGTGGAAACGTTCATGAGAGAGTTCCACAAGCTGCGCGCGGACTCTCCGAAGGAAGAGATGAAGAAGGCGGCTGCCCTGCTGATCCAGGCGTGCTATATCCTGAAGAGCCACCTGGCCAAGGAGGAATCAATTGTGTTCCCTCTGGCTGAGCAGGTATTGACCGACGTAGATTACCTATTCGCTTAAGAGGAGTGATGAGAGATGAGACTGAACATCCACGGCAAGCACTTCGAGGTTACTCCGGCACTGGAAGCCTACGCGCAGGACAAAATCGGCAGGCTGGAGGGCTGGCTGCACCCAGGCACCGACGTGCAGATCAACCTCTCCGTGCAGGGGCACAGACACCTGCATGTGGTGGAGGTCACCATCCACGAAGAGGGGACGGTGTTCCGCGCGGAGGAGAAGCAGGAGGACATGTACGCCTCCATGGACCTCGCGGCCGACAAGCTCGAGCGGATGATCCGCAAGTGGCGCGAGCGGCTCAGACGCCGCAGCCGCCGTAGCCGCCGCGGAGACGGCCGGACAGGCGGGGGGGAACCGGCACTGCAGGCCGCTTCTTACGAGGACGAGGAGACACTCGGCGTCGTACGGTCCAAGCGCATCCAGCTGAAGCCGGTAGAGCTCGAAGAGGCGCTGCTGGAGATGCAGCTGCTGGGGCATGACTTTCATCTCTTTTTCAACCGGGAGACCGGGGTGACGGAGCTGGTCTACAAGCGGCACGACGGGACGTTCGGCCATCTGACGACAGCTTGAGAAACAGCGTAACTCCCTAGGACGGAGAGTCAAGTCCCATCCATGGTCTAACCCTAGTCACCACCCTTGATCCAACCGAAGCAGGTTCAGTTAAGTCAAGGCGGCCGCACCCCCAAGTGAGCTAACTCACAGACCGCAGAGCCATCCATTGTGCGCGAAGTCACAAGCCTTATGGTTTTCATCCCATACTGCAGCGTCCTGCCGGGCTAACCTCCATGAATAACTTTCAAATCCAGCCGGTTGCTGTAAAACAGATCACAGATCCACCCTTGTGAAAGTAGTAACATAGGTTATGGAAGGGCAATCCAATCGAATCATGGAGGCGGAGAGACATGGCGATTAGAGAGAAACAGGAAGAACAGGCGGGGCCGGCGGCAGAACAGGAAGTAGGCCGGCTTGTCGCCAAGGCGGTACGGGCACAGCAGGCATTCATGCGGCTCGACCAAGCGCAGGTGGACGCGATCGTGCAGGCGATGGCCCTTGCGGGACTCGAGCAGCACATGAAGCTTGCGAAGATGGCTGTCGAGGAAACCGGACGCGGCGTCTACGAAGACAAGATTACGAAGAATTTGTTCGCGACCGAGTCCATCTACCACAGCATCAAGTACGACAAGACGGTGGGCGTCATTGAGGAAAACCCTTATGAGAATTACCGCAAGGTAGCCGAGCCGGTAGGCGTCATCGCAGGGGTAACGCCGGTCACCAACCCGACCTCCACCACCATGTTCAAATCCCTGATCGCCATGAAGACCCGCAATCCGATTATCTTCGCATTCCATCCGTCCGCGCAGAAATGCAGTAGGGCTGCCGCCCGCGTGGTGATGGAAGCCGCCGTGAAGGCGGGCGCACCCGAAGGATGCATCCAGTGGATCGAGCACCCTTCCGTGGAAGCGACGGGGCTGCTCATGAACCACCCGGATGTGGCGCTGGTGCTGGCCACCGGCGGCTCCTCGATGGTCAAGGCGGCTTACAGCACCGGGAAGCCTGCGCTCGGCGTAGGCCCCGGCAACGTGCCGTGCTTCATCGAGAAGAGCGCCGATCTCAAGCAGGCCGTCACGGATCTGATCCTGTCCAAGACGTTCGACAACGGCATGATCTGCGCTTCCGAGCAGGCAGTGATTATAGAAGAAGACATTTATGCGGAAGTACGCCGGCTTATGCTTGGATTCGGCTGCTACTTCTTGAATGGCGAAGAGACCGAAGCGGTATCGAAGCTCGTCATCAACAGTGACAAGTGTGCGGTGAATGCGGTGATCGTCGGCCAGCCGGCTGCGAAGATCGCCCAGATGGCCGGCATCAACGTACCGGCCGACACGAAGCTCCTGGTCGCCGAGCTGCAGGGTGTAGGCCCGGCCTTCCCGCTCTCCGCGGAGAAGCTCAGCCCCGTGCTGGCGTGCTACAAGGTGAAGAACGCCGCGCAAGGCATTCAGCGCGCCGCAGAGGTAACCGCCTTCGGCGGGATGGGCCACTCCTCCGTCATTCATTCGAAGAATGATGCGGTGATCGCAGAGTTCGCTGCCACGCTGAAGACCGGCCGCGTCATCGTGAACTCGCCGTCCACCCACGGGGCGATCGGCGACATTTACAATACGAACCTGCCCTCCCTGACGCTCGGATGCGGCTCCTACGGCCACAACTCGACCACTTCGAACGTGACGGCGGTCAACCTGATCAACGTGAAGCGGGTCGCCTACCGCACGGTCAATATGCAGTGGTTCAAGATCCCGCCGAAGGTGTACTTCGAGAAGGGCGCGACCCAGTACCTGGAGAAAATGCCGGACATCTCCCGCATCCTGATCGTCACCGACCCGATGATGGTGAAGCTCGGCTACGTGGAGCGGGTGGAGCACTACCTGCGCAAGCGCCAGACGCCTGTGGCCGTTGAAGTGTTCTGCGACGTCGAGCCGGATCCCTCGGTCGACACTGTCGAGCGCGGCACGGATCTCATGGAGCGCTTCCAGCCGGACTGCATCATTGCCCTCGGCGGCGGCTCCCCGATGGACGCGGCGAAGGCCATGTGGCTCTTCTACGAATATCCGGAGACGAGCTTCCAGTCCTTGAAGATGAAGTTCATGGACATCCGCAAGCGGGTGTACAAATACCCGCGGCTCGGCCGCAAGGCGAAGTTCGTGGCGATTCCGACGACCTCGGGTACGGGCTCGGAGGTCACCTCCTTCGCGGTCATCACCGACAAGAAGCAGGGACAGACGAAGTACCCGCTGGCCGACTACGAGCTCACGCCGGATGTGGCGATCATCGACCCGGACTATGTGTACTCCCTGCCGAAGACGGCGGTGGCCGATACGGGGATGGACGTACTGACCCACGCGATTGAGGCGTACGTCTCGGTGATGGCGAACGACTATACGGACGGTCTGGCGATGAAGGCGATCCAGCTCGTGTTCCATAACCTCGAGAAGTCTTATGCAACAGCAGATCCGGTAGCCCGTGAGAAAATGCACAACGCTTCAACGATCGCCGGGATGGCTTTTGCCAACGCGTTCCTCGGGATCAACCATTCCCTGGCGCACAAGTGGGGCGGCGAGTTCCATACGGCGCACGGCCGCACTAACGCGATCCTGATGCCGCACGTGATTCGCTACAATGCCGGCAAGCCGACGAAGTTCGCATCCTTCCCGAAATACGACCACTTCGTCGCCGATGAGCGGTACGCCGAGATTGCGCGCATGCTGGGGCTGCCGGCCCGCACGACGGAAGAAGGGGTGAACAGCCTCGTCGAGGCGGTGCGCAAGCTGGGGCAGGCGGTAGGCATTCCAGCCTCGTTCTCCGAGCTCGGCATCGACCCGCAGGTATTCGAGAACCGGGTGGAAGAGCTTGCCGACCGCGCCTTCGAGGACCAGTGCACGACAGCCAATCCGCGGATGCCGCTGGTGAGCGAGCTGGCGGACGTGTACCGCAAGGCATTCTACGGCCGGTTCGAGTAAGAACAGGAAGCAAGCCTGATAAGATACAGAGCATTGACACGACCTGCTATAGATAGAAAAGCACGGCAATCATTCAAAAGCCAGCAGCACAAGACAGTAGATCGGCAGGGGCTGCTTCCGGGCAAAGATGAGCGTCGGCCCGGGCAGTCCCGCTTTCTTTTTTACAACACGATACATCCCGCTCAAGGCGGCAATCAGCACGCTTACTCTTGAATATCCCACAGGGCCCTGTCCTGTGTCCGACTATAGAAGGGGATGCGAGTCCCCTGGAATATATGTATATTTCAGTAAACTTGTATTAAATTACCGATCCAGGCCGGCGGGCCTGGCATTCCTATCAAGGCAAGCCGGAGGAGGCAGCATTTCCATGAACAATAGCACTACTGCACGTGAACGTCTGATCGTGATCGGCAACGGCATGGCCGGCATCAATACCGTCGAACAGATCCTGAAGCTGAATCCCCAGCGCTATGAGATTACGGTCTTCGGCAGCGAGCCGTACCCGAACTATAACCGGATTCAGCTGTCCTATGTCCTGGAGAAAAGCAAATCGATCGACGAAATCATCCTGAATTCTTGGGAATGGTACCGAGAGAACGGCATTGACCTGCGGACGGGCACGACGGTAACGAAGATCGATACCGAAGGCCGCACGGTCCACACCGGGGACGGAACCGCGGTTCCTTACGACAAGGTGATCATCGCTACCGGCTCCAAGCCGCTGATGCTGCCGCTCCCGGGCGCCGACAAGGAGGGCATCGTCGGCTTCCGCGACATCGCCGACTGTGAGACGATGCTGCACGCGGCGAACCTGTACCGCAAGGCCGCCGTCATCGGCGGCGGGCTGCTCGGCCTCGAGGCGGCCAAGGGCTTGCTGAAGCTCGGCATGGACGTGACTGTCGTGCACTTGGTCGAGGAGCTCATGGAGCGCCAGCTCGACAGGACCGCCTCGCTTATGCTGCAGGCGGAGCTCGAGAGCCAGGGGCTGAAGTTCGCCACCGGCCGGCAGACCGCCGAATTCCTCGGCGGCAACCGGGTCACGGGCCTGCGCTTCAGCGACGGCACGACGCTCGAAGCCGAGTTCGTCGTCATGGCGGCGGGCATCCGGCCGAACGCGGAGGTGGGCCGGACGAGCGGCCTGACCGTGAACCGCGGCATTGTCGTGGACGACTACATGCGCACTTCCGCGCCGGACGTGTATGCGGTAGGCGAGTGCGGCGAGCACCGCGGCGTCTGCTACGGGCTAGTCGCCCCGCTCTTCGAGCAGGGAGCGGTCCTAGCGAAGCATCTGTGCGGCGTGGAGACGAAGCCGTATGAGGGCTCCGTCGTCTCGACCCAGCTCAAGATCTCAGGCGTCGACGTGTTCTCGGCAGGCGAGTTCATGGATGCGCCGGACCTGAGTGTCGTCCGGATGCACGACGAATGGCACCGCATCTACAAGAAGGTGCTGCTGCGCGGCGGCCGGATCGTCGGCGGCGTGCTCGTCGGTGACGGCAAGCAGGCGGCTCGCCTCCAGCAGTGGATCCGCACGGGCACGGTCATGACCGAAGAGATCCATGCGGCGATCATGGGCACTGCGGCTGCAGAGACGGGCAGCAGCGTCGCGGATCTGCGGGACGAGGAGATCGTCTGCGGCTGCAATGGCGTGACGAAGAAGCACATTGTCGATGCCATTCACGACAAGGGGCTTACGACGGTCGATGAGATCAAAGCCTGCACCGGGGCATCGCGCTCGTGCGGCGGCTGCCGGCCGGTGGTCGAGCAGATTCTGAAGTACACGCTCGGGGACAAGTACGATTCTGCGGCCGCCAAGAAGGAAGGCATCTGCGGCTGTACGAAGCTGACCCGGGATGAAGTCGTGGCCGGCATCCATGAGAAGGGGCTCCTCACCTCGAAGGAAGTCATGCATGTCCTCGGCTGGGAGAACCCGGAGGGCTGCTCGAAGTGCCGTCCCGCGCTGAACTATTACCTCGGCATGATCTGGCCGGCGGAGCACCAGGACGAGAAGGATTCGCGCTTCGTCAACGAGCGGATGCATGCGAACATCCAGAAGGACGGCACTTTCGGCGTCGTCCCCCGGATGTACGGCGGCGTGACGACGCCAGAGGACCTGCGCCTCATCGCCGATGTGGCCGTGAAGTACAACGTGAAGCTGGTCAAGGTGACCGGCGGACAGCGGCTCGACTTGCTCGGCGTGAGCAAGGAAGATCTGCCGCAGATCTGGCAGGACCTCGGCATGCCGTCGGGCTATGCTTACGCCAAGGCGCTGCGCACCGTTAAGACATGCGTCGGCAGCCAGTTCTGCCGCTTCGGCACGAAGGATTCGATGGGCATGGGCATCCTGCTCGAGAAAAAATTCGAGCGGCTCGATATGCCGGCGAAGTTCAAGCTGGCCGTGAATGGCTGCCCGCGCAACTGCGCCGAATCGTCCACGAAGGATATCGGGATTGTCGGCAACGAAGGCGCCTGGGAGATCTATGTGGGCGGCAACGGGGGCATCAAGCCGCGTCTGGCGGATCTGCTCTGCAAGGTGAAGACGGATGAAGAACTGATCGAGATCGTCGCCGCCTTCATGCAGCATTACCGGGAGACGGGCAAGTATCTGGAGCGGACCTCGGACTGGATCGAGAGGGTCGGCCTGCCGTCGGTGGCCGCTGCGGTAGTGGAAGATACGGAGAACCGCCAAGCGCTGGCCGGCCGGATGGAGACGGCGCTCAGCCAGGTGAAGGAGCCTTGGAAGGACGTGCTCGACAACCCGGTGCTCCGCCGGCGGCTCTACAGCGAGATTCAAGTGGAATCCGGGTTCGCGGTCCCTGTGGAAATCAAGTAGAGCAGAACGAAGCAGAACGAAGTAGAGCGCGCAGAACCAAGCAAGTATACGTCAGAGAGGAGAAGATGACCATGGACACAAAGCAGCTGACGTATGTCGGCATCGGCAGGCTGGAGGATTTCGAGGAGCGCATTGGCAGAGTCGTACGGATCGGCGGCGAAGAGATTGCCGTCTTCCGGACGACGGAGGGCAGGATCTTCGCTCTCGAGAATCGAAGCCCCGGCCCGCGCGGCGGGACGCTCGCGGACGGGATCGTGTCGGGAGCCGTTCTGTTCGATCCGATCTGCGACTGGCGGATCGGGCTGGCGGACGGGGTCGTGCTTGCACCGGATACCGGACAGGTGCGCACGTATCCGGTGCAGATCGAAGACGGCGAAGTGCGGATCGGGCGGAACCCTGCGTAACAAATCCGATAACTGGAGAGAGAGGTAATCAGCGATGCTAACGGGACTGATTCTGGCGGGCGGCGAGAGCAAACGGATGAACGGTGCGAACAAAAGCATGCTGAAGTTCGAATACGAAACGCTTCTGCAGCGGCAGGTCCGCCTCATGAGGACGGTCTGCAGCGAGCTGATTATCGTAACGAACGATCCACGGGCTTACCTGCGCCAAGTGGACGAATCGGTGCGGATCATCACCGATTATATTCCGCACAAGGGCCCGCTCAGCGGCCTGCATGCGGGCTTGACGCTGGCCCGCGGCGGACAGGTCTGGGCTGTCGGCTGCGGTATGCCGTTTCTTTCCCCCGAAGCGGCAGCCCTGCTGCTGGAGCATAAGCAGAGCGGGGCCGAAGCGGCGCTGCCGAGGATAGGGAACAGGATCCACCCGCTGCACGGCATCTATGACCGTGCTTGCGGGAGAAGGATCGGGGAGCTGCTGCAAGCCGGCGAAGAGCGGCCGGATCACCTTCACCGGGTGCTGAACACCGCGCTGGTGGAGGAGGAGGTGTTCCGCAGGCAGGGGATAAGCAGCTCCTTTGTCTTCGAGATCAAGTCGGAAGAGGATTACACGGCGGCCGCCGAAATTCTGGAGGGACGATCGGCGCTGTCCGGCTGACCCGCCCGCGGCCTGCGGAGCTGCGGGGGAAGGAGCAGACGGGCAGGGCAATGTTCCAACCCAGTCTGGCGCGGAATGGCATCAGGGGAGTTGGGGGACGCTAGAGGATATCCTGGAGCAGAACCCCGGCGGTTCTGCCATGAACGGAACATCCAGAGAAGAGAGGAGCTGTGGCAGAATGGGCTCAGCCACCCGTATCGCCCCTGGTGTCATGGAACACCTTCAGCACAAAATCCAGCCCATCCCCACGCCGGAAGGAGCCATTTACCTGGTAGGGCCGATCACCCTGCCGGTCAGCTTGTATGAGGAGACGGTCGTCTTCCAGTGGTACTGCTGGCTTAACTGCAAGGAAGTCGAGGCCGAACCGGAACGCATCGTAGCCAAGCTGTCATCGATCAATCTGGCCGAGCTGCAGCAATCCAGCGTGCTGGTGCACGGCGACTTCCGGGGGGCGGGCGAAGCGCTGATCCGGCTGCACTCCATCTGCCACACCGGCGATATCTTCGGGAGCAAACGGTGCGACTGCGGCTTTCAATTGAAGCGTTCCATGAAGATGATTGCGGATCACGGCAGCGGGGCCTTGTTTTATTTGGCAAACCATGAAGGAAGAGGGATCGGGTTGTTCTCCAAAGCTCTCGCTTACATTCTTCAGGAGAACGGATACGATACGGTGGATGCGAACCTGCAGCTCGGCTTCGTCGACGACGCACGCGACTACAGGGATGCCGTCTCTGTGCTGAAGGAGCTTCGCGACAAGCCGGTCACGGTCATTACGAACAATCCGAAGAAGGTCGATGCCCTGAAGTCATCCGGTATGGATGTCGCCGGCCGGGTGGAGCTGTGGGGAGATATGTCCCCGTTCAACGAGAATTATTTAAAAACCAAGGTAGCGCGGTCGGGGCATCTGGAAGAAGGATGCTGCGTTAACGATTAGCCGCGAGGCCGGGGTATACAGGGAATGCTTGGTCAGGCAGGACAGAATAAAGCAGGAGCCTCCGATGATCACTCACCGGAGGCTCCTGCTTATTTGATTTATATGAGAACAAAGTCTGTTATATGCTTAGGACTACATACGGCGCGCCGTGATATAGCGGTTCTTCCAGTAGCCCGAGTTCAAATCCGTGATAACCACATCGGCACTTGTCGTGTTGCTGATGAATTTGCCGCTGCCGACGTAGATGCCCACATGATCGATTCTGCCGGGGGTGCCTACGCTGAAGAAGACAAGGTCGCCGGCTCTCAAATTCGATTTGCTGACGTACGTACCGAGCTTCGCTTGGGCTCTGGAGCCCCATGGAATATCGATGCCGCGCTTCTTGAAGATAAACTGGGTGAACGAGGAGCAGTCAAAGATCAGGCGCGGTACGTCACGGGTGTTGAATTTATATTCTACATCTCCGATATACGATTTGGCGGTTGCCACGATCCGGGTGCCTGTCGTAGACGAGATGGCGGCCTCCGTACGGCTTGGCATGGCTGTTCCAACGCTGATGGTCGTAACCATGAGGGACATTGCCAGGGCAGATGCTTTCAGCAGTTTATTCATGTGTACCTCCATAAGTGTTAGTGTTGCACTCCGGCTTCGGAGGCAGGGCTATACTGTAGCATGTCCGGCAGGATAGTGTCCCTAGGGCATCGCTGGGCAGGCATCCATTCTCATCCAAGCGGCAGAATCGGCACAGAGTTTTCGGAGTAATTCTCTTTCTATAAGAAGTAGAGAACAAATATACGTAAAAATTAGAGAACAAATATACGCATTGTATCGGGAAGTATGGTATAATTGTAACAAACTGGAACACAAAACTTACTCGTTACGGGGGGGTTCGCTATTTGAAACGGCATACATCCAAGCCGTGCGTATTTATCGGTTCAGCCAGGGAGTCAATTGCAATCGCTTCCACGATTCATAAGGCACTAGCTCACTTCGCCCAGGTTTCACCGTGGTACGCAGGTACGTTTCATGCGATGAATTATACGATGGATGATTTGGAAGCCAAGCTGTCAGCGAGCGATTTTGCCGTGTTCGTCTTCTCGCCGGACGATTTGCTTCTCCACCGCGGAAAGCTGGTGCTCACCCCCCGTGACAACACCGTCTTTGAAATGGGCCTTTTTTGGGGCAAGCTAAGGCGGGGCAGGGTCTTTTTTGTGGTTCCAGAATACGTGGAAGTTGAATATCATAAGGAAAAGATTACCGAGTTCCATCTCCTGTCCGATCTGCAGGGACTGACGCTATTGCGGTATGAGGCCCGTACGGACGGCGACCTCCACGCGGCTGTCAGCGTAGCCTGTATGGAGATCGGAGCCGCGATTACGGCGATGGGCAAGGTCGAGGATGCTGAAGAAGCGCTGCATGAAGCCCGTACGGAACTGGAGCGCGACGAATCGCTGCATCATTTTTTTCTTCATTTCGTGAAGAATCTGATGAGGGAACCCGATAGGAAGTATGAGTTTCTCTACGACTCCCTCCGCAGCGCGTACCAGCCGATCGAAGGCTACCGTGTGGTGGGCGCCGCCGTCTGGAAAGCGCGGGGCACCGAGGGGCTCGAACAAGTGGCGGGCAACGTGGGAAGAGATAAGTTCTACCCATTTACGGTTAATGATAATAAGAAGGACAATGAAGCCAATATCGTGGTCGTCGACGCGTTCCTGAACGGTCTGGAGAAGGTGGTCCTGCTATCGGAGCGCGTTGTCAAAACTTACTTGCTGTGCTATCCTGTAGGAAAGGATCTGATGCTTGTCCTTCACGTGTCCGGCAAACGAACCATGTCATCGGAAGATTACGAAGCGCAGCTGCAAGTCAACCACAAGCTGATCAGCACCATAAACCACCTTTTTGGAGGCGAGTCTTCATGAGCAGACAGGTCGATAAACCGGGGGCACGGCGTCCCAATTCCGCCGAGTTGTCTGATGCCGGGACATCGACAAAAAAGAACAAAAAAGTAATCGCCCTCACATCGGAAGGCAAAGAAGTGGAAGGTGTTGTCGTATTTGAACGCAAGGCGAATTACGATAAGCCTTCGTTTGCTTAGCGGCTGCCCCTATTTCGTAACCGAACTTATTACTCTTATACCACTTGATTGAGCAGGCAGCGGGATGATCCCGCGCCTGCTTTTTTGTGTTCGGCGGCGGCGGGGGCGCCGTATGAATCCGCGCAGGGCGGCATACATATAGGGCAAGGAATCGGTGGCGCAGCGATGGACCGCACTCCGGCCTGCCGGAAGCAATCCTGCCTGGGCCGGCAGGGGGATTGGAGCATGCTTATCATGGAAAGCGGGTGAGCGTCATGAAAGAGAGCCATGAGGCACCCGTCACGATCGGTGAGGGAATGCTGACCCTCGCGGAGGTAGAGCGGGCAGCCCGCGGCCGTGCAGTTGTACGGATCGACAGAAGCTGTCTCCTCCGCATGACCGCTTCGCGGACTTATGTGCAAAGGCTGCTCGAAGAGCAGCGGGTCGTCTACGGGCTGACAACCGGGTTCGGCAAATTCAGCGATACAGCCATCTCCCGCGACGACGTCCGGCGGCTGCAGCTGAATCTGATCCGCAGCCATGCCTGCGGCGTTGGCGCATCACTGCCTGAGGATATCGTGCGGGCGGTGATGCTGCTGCGCATCCGGGCCCTGGCCTTCGGCTGGTCGGGCATCCGCCCGTGCGTCGTGGAGCTGCTGGCCGGGCTGCTTAACCGCCGGGTGACGCCCGTCATCCCGGAGCAAGGCTCCCTGGGCGCCAGCGGCGATCTGGCGCCGCTCTCCCACCTGGCGCTCGTGCTCGTCGGCGAAGGAGAAGCCTTCTTAGAGGGAGAGCGGATGCCCGGTGCCGAGGCGCTGGAGAAGGCCGGCCTGCAGCCGGTGGTGCTGGAGGCGAAGGAAGGGCTCGCGCTCATCAACGGGACCCAGGTGATGAGCGCGATCGGCGCGCTGGCCTGCCGGGATGCCCTGCGGCTGGCGGACCTCGCGGACTGCACGGCAGCGCTCACCTGCGAGGGGCTGCGCGCGGTCCGCGACGCCTTCGACGCGCTGACACACCGGCAGCGTCCCCACCGGGGGCAGCAGCGGTCTGCGGCGAATATCCGCCGCTTGACCGAAGGCTCGCGGCTCCTGACGGGGCCTGGGGAGCTGCGCGTGCAGGATGCCTATTCGCTGCGCTGCGCGCCTCAGGTGCACGGGGCGAGCCGCGACGGCCTCGCCTATATCGAGGGCGTACTCGAGACGGAGATCAACTCCGCCACGGACAATCCGCTGATCTTCCCGCTCGAGGACCGCGTGATCTCCGGGGGCAACTTCCACGGCCAGCCCGTGGCCCTGGCGATGGATCACTTGGCCCTCTGCGCGGCGGAGCTGGCGAGTATAGCCGAGCGGCGCATCGAGAGGCTGGTGAACCCGCATCTGAACGAAGGGCTGCCGCCGTTCCTCACCCACAAGGGAGGCCTGCAGTCCGGCTTCATGATCGCCCAGTACACGGCGGCGTCCCTCGTCTCCGAGAACAAGTCGCTGGCTCATCCGGCTAGCGTGGATTCGATCCCTTCCTCGGGGAACCAGGAGGATCATGTCAGCATGGGGACGATCGCGGCGCGGAAGGCCGCCCGCATCGTCAGCCACGGATTCGAGGTGCTGTCTATCGAGCTGCTATGCGCCGCTCAGGCAGCGGACTACCGGGGACCTGCAGGCCTGGCTCCCGGGACGAGATGGCTGTATGACCGCTGCCGTGAACGCGTGCCGTTCGTCGGGGATGACCGGGTGCTCGCCGGCGACTTCCGGGAGATCGCGGCCTGGCTGCGGAGTGTCGATGCGGCGGCGGAGCTGGGCTGGCCGGCGGAGGAGAAGGAGCCGGAGAAGGAAAAGGAGAGGGAGAAGGATCCGGGGAGCCGTCATCCGGAGAGCGCTTCAAGAGGCAATGCGGGAGATGAGAAGGGGGCTGTGGGCCGTGCTGCGGTGACGGCAGGAGGCACGCAGGCAGGCAGCTCCGTGCTAGGCGGAGGAAGTGAGCAGGCCCCGGCAGGAGCGGGGTGTGAGAGGGCGTGCGGCGGTCTGGCGGGCAGCCGGACAGCCGAGCCGAAGGGAGAGGAGGAGCGGCATGATGGAATCGCCGGAGAGCCGGATCGTCCGGGCGCCGCGGGGGACGCAGCTCAGCACGAAGGGCTGGGTCCAGGAAGCGGCGCTGCGGATGCTGATGAACAATCTGGACCCTGAGGTGGCGGAGCATCCCGAGGCACTGGTCGTCTACGGGGGGATCGGGCGGGCCGCACGGAACTGGGCGTGCTATGAAGCGATCGTGAAGAGCCTGCAGGCGCTCGAGGAGAACGAGACGCTGCTGATCCAGTCCGGCAAGCCGGTGGCGGTGTTCCGGACTCACCGGGATGCGCCGCGGGTGCTGCTGGCGAACTCCAATCTCGTGCCGGCCTGGGCGAACTGGGAGCACTTTCACGAGCTGGACCGCAAGGGGCTAATGATGTATGGCCAGATGACGGCTGGGAGCTGGATCTACATCGGCAGCCAGGGCATCGTGCAGGGCACGTACGAGACGTTCGCGGAATGCGCCAGGCAGCACTTCAGCGGCACGCTCCAGGGAACGATCACCGTGACCGCCGGACTCGGGGGCATGGGCGGCGCCCAGCCGCTTGCCGTCACGATGAACGGCGGCGTGCTGATCGGCATCGAGGCGGACCGGTCGCGGATCGAGCGGCGGATCGCAAGCCGCTACTGCGACGTTCTCTCCGAGACGCTGGAGGAGGCGCTGGCGCTGGCGCAGGAGGCGAAGGCTGGGGGGCGGGCGCTGTCGATCGGCCTCACCGGCAACGCGGCGGAAGTGCTGCCGCAGATGCTTGCGCGCGGCTTCGTGCCGGACATCGTCACGGACCAGACATCGGCGCACGATCCGCTGAACGGCTACCTGCCGGCAGGCCTTCAGCTGGAAGAAGCCGTCCGGCTCCGCGCGGAGCAGCCCCGGGAGCTGGTGCGCAGGGCGAAGGCCAGCATGGCCGTCCATGTGGAGGCGATGCTCGAGATGCAGCGCCGGGGGGCCGTGGCCTTCGATTACGGCAACAACATCCGGCAGGTGGCCTTGGACGAAGGAATCGCGGAGGCGTTCGCGATTCCCGGGTTCGTCCCAGCCTATATCCGGCCGCAGTTCTGCCTGGGGCGAGGCCCGTTCCGCTGGGCGGCGCTCTCGGGCGACCCGGAGGATATCCGCCGTACGGACGACGCAATCCTCCGGCTGTTCCCGGACAATGAGCCGCTGCACCGGTGGATCGGCATGGCCCGGACGAAGATTGCCTACCAGGGCCTGCCCTCGCGCATCTGCTGGCTCGGCTATGGCGAGCGGGCGCGGTTCGGGCAGCTCCTCAACGACATGGTCGCCTCAGGCGCGCTGTCCGCGCCGATCGTCATCGGCCGGGATCACCTCGATGCGGGCTCCGTCGCTTCGCCGAACCGGGAGACCGAAGCAATGCTCGACGGCAGCGACGCCGTGGCCGACTGGCCGATCCTGAATGCCCTGCTGAACACAGCGGCCGGTGCCAGCTGGGTGTCGCTGCATCACGGGGGAGGCGTGGGCATGGGCTATTCGATCCACGCAGGCATGGTCGTGGTGGCAGACGGCACGCCGGAAGCGGCGGAGCGGCTCCAGCGCGTGCTGACGACCGACCCGGGGCTCGGCGTCGTCCGGCATGCGGATGCGGGATACATTCCTGCGGCGGAGGCCGCCGCGGCGCACGGTATCTCGATGCCGATGAAGGAGTAGGGACAACAAGGGAGAGGGAGAGTGGCTGCCATGCCAACCCGCATGGTATATATCCGCCGCGCGGCCCAAGTGGTGACGGCCGGCGGAGCAAGCCTCCGGCCGAAGCGGGGCGCGGAGATGTCGGAGCTTGGGGTGATCGAGGGCGGAAGCGTCATTACAAGGGATGACCGCATTCTCTTCGCCGGCCGGGATGAGGAGGCTCAGCGGGTGCTTGCGGCGCAGGAGGGCGGCACGGAGGTAGAGATCATCGAGGCGGAGGGGAAGCTCGTCACCCCCGGGCTTATCGATCCGCATACGCATGTCGTGTTCGCCGGCTCCCGCGAATTCGAGCTGCCGCTCCGCCTGCAAGGGGCGGCGTACATGGACATTCTGAACGCGGGAGGAGGCATCCTGCACACAACGGAGCAGACCAGGGCGGCGGATGAGGCGCAGCTGGCCGCCGAGACCGGCCGCAGGCTGGACCGCTTCCTGCTGCACGGGGTGACCACCGTCGAGGCCAAGAGCGGCTACGGCCTGCGCCTCGCGGATGAACTGAAGCAGCTGCGCACTGCCCGGAGTCTGAATAGGGTGCATGCGGTGGAGCTCGTGTCCACCTTCATGGGGGCGCATGCCGTGCCGCCGGAATTCAAGGGCGACCCGGAGGCGTATGTCCGACTCGTGATCGAAGAGATGATCCCGGCCGTTGCGGACGAGGGGCTCGCCGAATTCTGCGACGTGTTCTGCGAGGAGGGCGTCTTCACGCCCGAGCAGTCCCGGCGCATCCTGGAGGCCGGCCTCGCCCGGGGCCTGAAGCCGAAGCTGCACGCCGATGAGATCGTGCCGTACGGCGGCGCCGAGCTGGCGGCCTCCGTAGGCGCGGTGACGGCGGACCACCTGCTGCAGGCCTCCAGCGCGGGCATAGCCGCCATGGCGCAGCGCGGCGTCATCGCCGTGCTGCTGCCCGGCACGTCCTTCTTCCTCCGCAAGCCGCCGGCCCACGCGCGGGAGATGATCTCGGCGGGCGTGCCGGTGGCCCTCGCCACCGACCGCAATCCCGGCTCTTCGCCGACGGAGTCGCTGCCGCTCATCATGAATCTGGCCTGCCTTGGGATGGGCATGACCCCGGAGGAGGTGCTCGCCGCTTGTACGATCAATGCCGCGCATGCGGTCGGCAGGGCTTCCCGGATCGGCAGCATCGAAGCCGGCAAGCAGGCGGATCTCGTGCTCTTCGACGCGCCGAGCGTCACGTACCTCCAGTATCACTTCGGGGTGAATCTCGTGCATACGGTAATCAAGCGGGGCGTCCCCGTCGTGGCCGGCGGAAGGAGGACGGGGGCATGAAGGAACTGCGCGTACGGGCGGAGCGGATCCGGACGGCGATTGAGTCGCTCGGCTCCATCGGGCGCGGCGCCTCCGGCGGACTGGAGAGGACCGCCTTCTCGGCGGCCGATCTGGAGGGCCGGGAGTGGCTGAAGGCGGCGATGCGGGGGGCCGGGCTTGCCGTGCGCACCGACGAAGCGGCCAACATCTGGGGCCTGCGCCGCGGGGAGAGCCAGAAGCTGCCGCCGATCGCCTGCGGCTCGCATATCGACACGGTTCCCGGCGGGGGCCGGTATGACGGGGCGCTTGGCGTCATCCTGGCGCTGGAGGCGGCCCGGGTGCTGGCGGAGCAGGGCGTGAGCATGCGCCGGGGGCTCGAGGTCGTCTCGTTCAGCGCGGAGGAGCCGAACGGGTTCGGCCTCTCGACCTTCGGATCCCGCGCGGCAGCCGGGAAGCTGAAGCGCAGCGTGCTCGACGGCGTGAAGGACGACCGGGGCGTACTCTTGGCCGATGCGCTGAGGCAGGCCGGCGGAGATCCGCAGCGGTTCGAAGAGGCGCGGCTGGCCCCAGGGGACCTGGCGGCCTACCTCGAGGTACATATCGAGCAAGGGCGGCGGCTCGAGGAGCGGGGGGCTCCGATCGGCATTGTCACGGCGATTACCGGCATCTACCGGGTAGAGGTGACAGTGCTCGGGGAGGCGAATCACGCGGGAACCACGCTGATGCGCGACCGCAGGGACGCCCTGATGGCGGCCGCCGAGCTCATGCTGGCGTTCGAGGCGGCCTGCCGGGAAGCGCCGGCGGAGGAGACCGTCGGCACGATCGGCCGGATCGGCAGCTATCCGAATGCCGCCAACATCATCCCGGGGCGGGTCCAGCTGCACCTAGAGGTCCGGGGCGCCACCCAAGGGGACATGGGGGCCGTGCTCGAAGCCTGGCGCGAGAGGGCCCGCGGGGTGGAGACGCGCCGGGGTGTCCGGCTGCACTCTGCGGTGCTGCTCGACCAGCCTCCCGTTCCGATGGATGGGCTGGTCGCGGAAGTGTGCAGGGGGCAGGCACAGCGGCTCGGGTACGGTCATCTGTCCCTCGGCAGCATGGCAGGGCACGATGCGGCGCATATGGCGTCGCTGACCCGCTCGGGCATGCTCTTCGTGCCGAGCATCGGCGGACGCAGCCACTGCCCGGAGGAGGAGAGCCGGCTCTGCGATATCGAGAAGGCCGGCAATGTGCTGCTTCATGCGCTGCTGGCGCTGGACCGGAAGCTCTGAGAGAGGCGCACCCTCTCGTGATACCTGAGGGAATCCAGGGGGAGACAAGGAGGTGGGCTTCGTGCCCAAGCTGTATTCGGCTGGAGCGGTGTATATGGACGGTGCGTTCCGGGAAGGGGCTGCGTTTCTGGAGGAGAACGGAGTCATCCGGGAGACGGGACCGCTTGCCGCTCTGCTGCAGCGGTACCCCGGAGTGGAGCATGTCCGCTGGGAAGGCGGGGTGATCGTCCCCGGAACGGTCAATGCGCACAACCATTCGTTCCAGAGCCTGCTGCGCGGCATCGCCGTCGACAAGCCGTTCCTGCAGTGGCGCGACGAGGCGCTGTACCGGTATTCTCCGCTGCTCGACGAGGAGGCGGTCTATACGGGAGCGCTGCTCGCCTTCGGCGAGATGCTCCGGTACGGGGTGACGACGGTGTGCGATTTTTTCTACGTGCATAACGGGGGAACCGCGCTGGATGAGGCGGTGATCCGCGCGGCGCGGGATATCGGTATCCGGCTCGTCTTCGCGAGGACGATGTACGACTGGAGCGGAGCGCCCGCCGGGTACCGGGAGACGGTCGATGAAGCGGTGGACCGCACACGCCGGCTCGCGGTCAAGTACCAGGGCAGCGCCATGGTGGCGGTGCATCCGGCGCCCCATTCCCCCCACGCCGCATCGCCGGCCATGATCCGGGCGGGCCACCGGCTGGCGCAGGAGCTCGATACCCCGTTCCATATCCATGTCGCAGAGGAGATGTTCGAGGTGAAGGAGACCCTGAAGGATTATGGGCTCCGTCCCGTGCATTATCTGGATTCGCTCGGCGTAGTGGATTCGCGGATGATCGCGGTCCATCTCGTGTGGCTGGACGACTCGGAGGTGGAGCTTGCCGGACAGCGGCGCATTGCCCTGGCGTACTGCCCCTCCTCGAACATGTTCCTGGCCGACGGCATTACCCGGATCCCGGCGCTGCTGCGGCACGGCGTGCGGGTGGCGCTCGGCTCGGACGGCGCCTGCAGCAATAACCGCACCTCCGTCTACGAAGAGATGCGGATGTGCGCGCTGCTGCAGAAGGTAGCGAACCTGGACGGCACGTGCCTGACGGCCGGCGACGTCTACCGGATGGGGACCGCTGCGGGTGGCGAGGCGCTCGGACTGCCGGCCGGCGAGCTGGCCGCAGGGAAGTATGCGGATTTCGCCGTATTGAATCCGCGGGATCTCTCCCTGACGCCGCGCGGCGAGCTCCTCGCGAACATGGTGTATGCGATGCAGCCCAATGCGGTCACGCATGTGGTGGTAGGGGGCAGGATCGTCTACGGGCAGGGAGCTCTGCAGACCGTACCGGAGAAGGAGATCGTAAGGAGAGTCGACGCTTTGTTTGACGATTGGCGGGACCGGTTGGCTTCCCCGTAGGAAGATGAGGGGGCGGCTGGGTAGAGCAAATTCACCGTGCAGGAAGAGGGCCGACGGGTCCTCTTTCTGCTTTTACGTCCTCAGGAGCTGAAATGTCAAACGATTGACATTGCGAATTGTCGGAAGTTTGATGACGTTAAATCAATATTTTCCACTTTTGAAAGCAATATTGTCTCTTTCGGCTGTTCCATATCATGGATTATACTATACCTGTAAACGTTTACAAGTCGGAGGGCAGTCAGGATAAGCTGAGTGCTCCAAGAATTTCGTCCATGACTACATAGAACAGATTCGTGATAGCCTGCTTATGGAGGATATCTTGCGAGTGTAAGGAAACCGGTTTTTTTTTAACATCCAAAGGGGGTTGGGACGCAGGGGGAGAGCCATTGGAAGTCCGACGGTGGAACGTTTACGATGCAATGCCTATTCAAGGAGGGATATGGATTCATGGGTTCAGTGAAATCAATGATGAACAAAGCGGTTATGGGGCTCCTAAGCCTGGTCTTGCTGCTGACCACAGTGATCGGCCTGGCGCCGAGCAGAACGGAAGCGGCCGTAGCGAACGACTTCCAAGCATCGGTCATGGGACCGCTGGCGCAGGTTACGGATTGGAATGCTTTCAAGAACCAGCTGCGCACCTTGAAAAACAACGGGGTGTATGCGATTACAACCGACGTCTGGTGGGGCCTGGTCGAGAGTGCCGGCGACAACCAGTTCGATTGGAGCTACTATCAGACTTATGCAAGCGCTGTCCGTGAGGCGGGTCTGAAATGGGTGCCGATCCTCTCCACGCACAAGTGCGGCGGCAATGTCGGCGACGACTGCAACATCCCGCTTCCCGCTTGGCTGTGGAACAAGGGAGCCGCGGACGAGATGCAGTTCAAGAGCGAGACCGGCTTCGTGAACAATGAAGCCGTGTCCCCGTTCTGGAGCGGCATAGGCACGCAGTATGGCGAGCTGTATGCTTCCTTCGCCTCCTCTTTTGCCGGCTATAAGGATATCATTCCGAAGATCTACCTCAGCGGCGGCCCGTCCGGCGAGCTGCGCTATCCGTCTTACTACCCGGCTGCAGGCTGGAGCTATCCGTCCCGCGGCAAGTTCCAAGTGTATACCGACACGGCGAAGAAAGCGTTCCGCAGCGCAATGACCGCGAAGTACGGTTCGCTCAGCGGCATCAACAGCGCGTGGGGGACGAGCCTGACGAGCGTGGACCAGATCAGCCCTCCGACCGACGGCGACGGCTTCTACACGAGCGGCGGCTATAACTCCACCTACGGCAAAGACTTCCTGAAGTGGTATCAAGGCGTGCTCGAGAACCATCTGGGCGTCATCGGTACCGCGGCGCATCAGAAGTTCGACTCCGTCTTCGGCGTACCGATCGGTGCGAAGGTATCCGGCGTGCACTGGCAGATGAGCAATCCGGCGATGCCGCACAGCGCGGAGCAGGCGGCAGGCTACTACGATTACAACTCCCTCCTCCAGAAGTTCAAGGACACGAATCTCGACCTGACCTTCACATGCCTCGAGATGTTCGACAATGCGGCGGCGCCGAACTATTCGCAGCCGTCCACGCTGGTCGATACGGTCTCCTCGATCGCTAATGCCAAGGGTGTCCGCTTGAATGGCGAGAATGGGCTTCCGGCATCCGGCACGGGCTCCTTCGGCAAGATTCAGGAGAAGCTCACAAGGTTCGCGTACAACGGCTTCACGCTGCTGCGTCTGGCCAACGTCGTCAATGCGGACGGCTCGGCGACCGGTGAGATGGCGAACTTCAAGCAGTATGTCATTTCCCTTGCGAAGCCTGTCGATACGGGACATAACCTGGTGACGGTCTACTACAAAAAAGGCTTCGCCGCTCCTTACCTGCACTACCGTCCGGCCGGCGGCACATGGACGACCGCACCGGGCTTGAAGATGGCGGACTCGGAAGTGAGCGGTTATGCCAAGGCGACGGTGGATATCGGCTCGGCCACGCAGCTCGAAGCCGCCTTCAACGACGGCAATAACACGTGGGACAGCAACGCGACGAAGAACTATCTCTTCGGGGTAGGCACATTCACTTATAAGCCTGGAGCGAACGGCGCAGCAGGCACGATCACACAGGGTGCTCCGACGGGCGACGGCGGCACCAACTCGGTCACCGTGTATTATAAGAAAGGCTTCACAACGCCTTATATTCACTACCGTCCGGCCGGCGGCACATGGACCACGGCGCCCGGCGTGAAGATGGCGGACTCGGAAGTGAGCGGCTATGCCAAGGCGACGGTGGGTATCGGCTCGGCTACCCAGCTCGAAGCGGCTTTCAACGACGGCAATAATACGTGGGACAGCAACGCGCAGAAGAACTACCTGTTCGGGGTAGGCACGTTCACCTATACGCCGGGCGCGAACGGGGCAGCAGGCGCGATCACACCCGGCGCCCCTACGGGGGACGACGGTGGTGACGACGGCGGCGATGACGGAGGGATCACCACGCCTGTCGACTGGAGCACGCGCAGCATCTACTTCATCATGACGGACCGCTTCGTGAACGGCGACACCTCCAACGACAACTACGGCGGGTTCGCAGCGAACAAGAGCGATCCCTACAAGTGGCACGGCGGCGATTTTCAGGGGATACTCAATAACCTTGACTACATCAAGAACATGGGCTTCAACGCGATCTGGATTACCCCGGTGACGATGCAGAAGAGCGTCAATGCTTATCACGGTTATCATACGTATGATTTCTACGCCGTGGACGGCCATCTCGGCACCATGGATAAATTCAAGGAGCTCGTGAATACGGCACACGGCAAAGGCATTGCGGTCATGCTCGACGTGGTGGTGAACCATACGGGCGACTTCCAGCCGGGCAACGGCTATGCCAAAGCACCGTTCGACAAGGCGGATTGGTACCACCACAATGGGGAAATTACTTCGACCGACTACAACCAGAACAACCAATGGAAGATCGAAAACGGCGACGTAGCGGGTCTGGATGACCTCAATCAAGAGAATCCGGCCGTAGCGGCCGAGCTGGGCAACTGGATCAAGTGGCTGATCGCCCAGTCGGGCGTCGACGGCCTGCGTGTCGACACGGCGAAGCATGTGCCGAAGTCGTATCTCAAAAACTTTGATACGGCGGCGAACACCTTCACGATGGGGGAAATTTTCCACGGCGATCCGGCGAATGTCGGCGATTACAGCAACTATCTCGATGCGGTGCTCGACTTCCCGATGTACTACACGATCCGCGACGTATTCGGCAAGGACGGCTCTCCGACGCTGATCCGCGACCGTTATGCGAGCGATACGAAGTACCGCGATGCGAAGCTCAACGGTATCTTCCTCGATAACCATGACGTGAAGCGGTTCCTGAACGAGGCTTCGGGCAACCCGAGCAACCGCGCCGACAAGTGGCCGCAGCTCAAGGCGGCGCTCGGCTTCCTGCTCACTTCCCGCGGGATCCCCGTTGTGTACCAGGGCACGGAGCTTGGGTACAGCGGCGGCGACGATCCGGCGAACCGCGAAGACGTCGTACCGAACGCGAACAATGATCTCTACAAATATATCGCGAAGCTGAACACCGTACGTAATGCCCACCCGGCGCTGCAGAACGGCACCCAGAAGGAAAAGTGGGCCGACAGCACGGTCTACGGCTTCCAGCGCAGCAAGAACGGCGACGAGGTTCTCGTGCTCATCAACAACTCCTGGAGCAGCCAGACCCGTACGGTTGGCAGCCTGGATAACCTCGCGAGCGGCACAACCCTCCGCAACCAGCTCGGCACGGATTCCGTGACGGTAAGCAGCGGTTCGGTCTCCGTGACCCTTGGGCCGAAGGAAGTGAAGGTGCTGGCGAAGTAAGGTGCGCGGGAACTGAGGGGCGCCTGCCGGGCGCTCCTATGACAGTAAATGATATGCCGGCATGGAAGCGGACCCGTCTCCTTATGGAGGCGGGTTTTTGCTGTGGTCAGTATGATCATGATCAATACATTCTCATGCTGTATACAGGGGTATTCGGAGGAGGCCCCGACAGGACGGCTGGCTGGCAGCCGCCCACCCTCGAGGGTGACAGATGCTTTCTATTTCAATGCCGTACGTCCGGGTCGAGCGGCCGCAGGCTGCCGTGAATGCGCCGGAATTTCATAAAACTGAATATCCGCCAGGGCACTACGTAAGCGATAGCGATCAAATAGAATAACATGCCAAGTTCGACAGAATCGAGGCCCGATAAATAGCTGCGAAGTCCGAGCCGAAGACCGATTAACACGAGAATCACAGCGATGAAAGCGACGCTCTTCACGGGATAAATCTGGCCGTCTTCCCTTCGCTCATAGTTCGTGGTCAGGATCATCGGAATCGACATGAGGAGACCGCACAGGATGGACAGCAGAATTTCTTTCAGGGTCAAGTGAAGCTGCGGATTCAGGAATCCGGGGATCCCGATCAGGATAAAGAGCAGCGGGAGGAGCAGCTTCAGGCCGCGTCCCTTGACAGGGCGTGACATCGCCCGGGTTTTCCGCCATAGAACCAAACCCACCACTGCAATCATGATGAAGATGGAGTAATCCTTCATTAGAGGCTCATTCCTTTTCTAGAGGGTATGGGAACATGCCTGGGAAAGAATGGTTCCCTGATGATATTAAAGCATATTTTCGCGTCCTTCTGATACAAAATTTTATGGTTCGGCTTGCAGCTGGCACTTTTGAGCAGACAAGAAAAACGGCTGCCCCGGATTCCTCCGGAGCAGCCGCCCGTCTTCTTTTACCAAGTAATCGTGTAATTGCTTGCCGCCGCAGGAGCGGTCAGCGTGTTATTCGCGCCCGGCTCCCAGGTGGCCGTACCGGCGGAATTCTTGATCAGCGCCTTGAACTCGTAGTTACGGCCGGAACCGATGTAAGCGGTGCCTCTCCAGTCGGCGGTGGAGGAGTTGTAGGTGAGCTTCAGCGGATACACGCCGGTCGTCCAGCTGCCCATCTCCCAGCGGGAGCCCGTCACATAGACGGTGTCGCCGGAAGCGGCCGGTGCGCCCTTCACGATGAATGTGACGGGAACCGGCGTCATCGCGATGGCGTCGCGGAAGGAGCTCATGAGCGATGTGGCGTCACCGCTCGCGTTCACGAGGCTCGACATGCGCAGCAGCGTGAAGCCGGAGAAGTTATAGTTGAAGAGCATCTCCGCCAGGTTCTGGTACTGCGAAGCGTCGCCGATAGCCAGCGCGTTTTCGCCGTTGAGGCGGATGCCCTTCTGGTTCGCCAGATTCGCCACCTGGATGACCAGAGACTTGGGCGCGGAATAGTAAGGGGCGGTGTTCGCCTGGGCGTCGGTCATCTCGAGGCAGGTGAACGTCAAGTCGAGATTGGCGCTCTTGAACGCGTCGAGCAGCGTGCTGTAGTTATAATAGCCTGCCCCGTACTCGGCCGAATGCGGCATCGTAGGGGAATTCATCTGCCAGTGCACGCCGGAGACCTTCGCGCCGACCGGTACGCCGAAGACGGAATCAAAGCGGCTGTGGGCCTTGGCTCCGATGGCCTTCACGTGCTTCTCGAGCACGCTCTGGTACCAGGTGAGGAAGTCCTTCCCGTAGGTCGAATTGTAGCCGCTCGTGAAGAAGTTGTCGCCGTCGCTCGGCGGGTTCACGGCAGAGAACGAAGCGAGGGAGGTGCCCCAAGCGGTATTCAGTGCGCCGATGGTGCCGTATTTGGTCTGCATGGCGGTGCGGAAATCGGTCTTGGCGGATTCCGTATAAGCCTGCAGCTTGCCGCGGCCGGGATAGGACCAGCCGTCTGCCGTATTATAGGAAGGGTAGCGGAGCTCTCCCGCCGGTCCGCCGGACAGGTAGATCTTGGCGATGACATCCTTATAGCCGCTGAAGTTGGAGGCGAAGGAAGCATAGAGCTCGTCATACTGGGTGGCCGTGCCGCTCCACCAAGGAGAGAGGGTTTCCTTGTTGTAATAGCCGCTTTCGCTGCGGATCGCGAGCTGATCCTGTGTACCCTTGCTCCACAGCCAGTCGGGGAGCTTGATGTCACAGTCGTCGCCCACGTTGCCTCCGCACTGGTGGGTCGAGAGGATGGGTACCCACTTCAGGCCGGCGGCCCGGACAGTGTCGGCATAGGTTTTATAGTAGGACCAGTCGAAGACGTTGTCCCCGGCCTTCTCTACATCGCCCCACCAGACGTCCGTCGTGAGAGCGTATACATTATTGTTTTTCAAAGTAACGAGTTGATTGCGGAACGCGTTCCAATCCGTAATCTTCGTCAGCGGAGCCATCACATAAGTCTTGTAATCGCTGTTGATGCTGGAGGCTTCAGCAGATGGCAGCGGAGCGAGCAGACCGGCTCCGATGGCGAGGGATAAGAAGGCGGCTGAGCTCCGGCGGAGCAAGGATGAGGCTGCGAATGACGTGGTGATGCTTGTCAAATGATATTCCTCCTGACAACTTGGGTTTTGGCAGCGCTAGTATTGTTATGTTATGGTAGCGCTTGCATATCCTTATTATAAAGCAAGGGAGAGTTCGGTGAGAGTGGAAAATACGGGAGGAAAGAGTGGAATTTATTGACCATTATGGTGTAAGGGCTCATATTCTACTGCCTGCTGAGGCAGTATAGTCCTAGTAAACCATTCCGGAATCCTGGTGGTCCGCTCTGCGTGCGCCGGGTTAGAAAGGGTGCAAGGGCTTGGAAGCCATCTTTTCCCTGCTGGCGGGAATCCTGGTCGGCGTATTGTTCACATTCATCCGTCTGCCGCTGCCGGCGCCGGTCACCTTGGCCGGGGTCCTGGGCGTCGCGGGCGTATATCTCGGCGGCCGGATCGTCGGTCTGTTCCTGGGCAAGTAAGCGCCGCGCCGCGCGATTCAAGGGGCTATCTCCTGCAGCAGGGGATGGCTTTTTTGACGTACACTCTACAATTCCGTTTCAGATCTGACGATGAATGAGATGTGTGGATTGTAAAAGGAAGATTCAATCTGTCGAAACATACTACCCGGAAAGAGGAGAATCCTATGAATACCGCAGCTCATCATAATCCCCATTCGGATCAGAATGCCGTTCCGCGCGCTCTGAACGAAGTCGAAGGTGTATATTTACATCGGAACAAAATCATGGCCTGGCTGTTCGGAGGGCTCTTCGCCTTCAACGCGGTGACGGTCTTATTGCTGAAGGGCTGGGGTTTCTTGCCCCTTACCTTCTTGTTAGGTCTTACGAGCGCGGGGCTCTTTCTTACGGTCGTCAAGCGCAAAGGGCTGACGAAAGTGCCTTATGCCGTCGTCTTCTGTTTCCTGCTGCTCAATCTCATTTTGCTCAAGGCGGACTTTACACCGATGAACACGATGATCCTGGCGGCGTTTCTCTGTATTTATCCGTCGTACAGGTTCATTCTCACCTTCGGGGTACTGGCTCTCGTGGAGGCGAATGTATTAATAGCGGCAGGGGCGACGATGCCGGCGGGCAGCAGCCCGGTGCTGTTCAACATTCTGCTGGCCATCGGACTAATCCCGCTGGTGTTCATGTCGCTGCTCAGCCAGCGCTTGCTTCGCAGCATGCTCGTCCAGATGAAGGGGGCGGAGCAGGCCGGCGAGAAAACCCAAGCGATGTTCGATAAAGTGAAACAGGCCATCGTCATCCTGGGCGAGTTCAATAAGGATCTGCAGGAGAACAGCATGAGAACCGGCCAGATTACACGCGAAGTGTCGATCGGGTTCGGCGAGATCATGAAGGGCGTCGAAACGCAGGCTGCCAGCGTCTCCGATATTTCGGACCAGCTCAGCGGCTCGCATGCGGATATTGCGGTAGTAGCGGAGAGTACGAACGGGATGAAAGCCATCTCCCATCAGACCGCGTCCGTGACAGCGGGCGGTACGGAGCAGGTGCACGATATGGCGGTGCGCATCGGGGAAGTGGAGCAGATTATGGATACCATCGTGGATTCCATGGACAAGCTCAATGCGCAGAACACGTCGATCGGGACAATCCTCTCCTCGATCACGGAGATTGCGAACCAGACGAATCTCCTGGCGCTCAATGCGTCGATCGAAGCGGCACGGGCGGGCGAGCAAGGCCGCGGTTTTGCCGTAGTGGCCAATGAGGTGAAGAAGCTGGCGGAGAGCTCGCAGAAGTCGGCAGAAGAAATCGCCGGCATTCTCGGCAGCATCCAAGGCTCCTTCTCCTCGCTGACCGGCCAGGTGGCCCAAGGTAAGCAGGCGCTGGGCACGAGCAAGGAGTCCGCCAAGAAGTCGGAATCGGTCTTCTCGCAGATTGCGGACTTCACGAAGCAGGTCGTCCGCCAGGCGGCGGAGGTTGAGGAGAAGACACGGAAGATCAAGTCGTCGTCCGACCACATCGTGCAGGAAGTAAGCTCCATTGCCGCCGTAACGGAAGAATCCACAGCGGCATTCGAACAGATCGCGGCCAGTGTTGAGAATCAGAAGGAAATGGTGGACCGTACGGCTGCCAGCTTCCGTCAGCTCGAGACGCTGATCAGTGAGCTGAACTCCATGGTGAACGAGAACGAGTAATATCGGATTTATGTAGTGGTATAGGAACATCCGGGAAGGCCGGAGGAGCGCCAAGCTTCTCCGGTTTTACGCGCGTCGTCCTTGAAAGGACGGCGAAGCCGTTTATCTCGGTTTTTCCTCATATTGACACCCGGCGGGTCAAGGGCTATACTTTTGTTAAACGTTTACGTAAACGATTAACACTAGCGATGAGCTGTACAGGAAAGGAGGAGAACGGCTATGCGTCCGGGTATCAAACAGGTGGCGGAGCGGGCGGGGGTCTCAACGGCGACTGTATCCCATGTCATCAACGGGACGCGGTTCGTCTCCGAAGAAGCCAAGGCCAAGGTGAACGCTGCCATGGAGGAGCTGAGCTACCGGCCGAATTCCGTCGCGCGGAGTCTGCGCAGCCAGAAATCCATGGCCGTGGGACTCATCGTCCCCATTCTCCCTTCCGACACGTCGAACTTCTTTTTTCTTACCGCGGCGCAGGGCATTCAGAAGGTGCTCCGGGAGCACGGCTACCAGCTGCTGCTCAGCAGCAATACGAGCGGGACGGCGGAGGAAGAGCAGGAGCAGATCCGCCTGTTCCAGGCGCAGTGGATCGACGGGCTCCTCATCGCGCCCTCGGCGGGCGGTGCGGGATACCCGCAGGAGCTGGCCGGGGCCGGCTTCCCCGTCGTGTTCATCGACCGCAGGCCGCAGGGCTTCGCCGGCGACTGCGTGCTCGGGGACAGCTATGGCGGCGCCTACGAGGCGGTGAGTATGCTGCTCGGCAAGGGCCACCGCCGCATCGGGTTCATCACGGGCGGGGAGAGCATCACGACCGGCAGCGAGCGCTATGCGGGGTACCGGCAAGCGCTGGAGGACCGGGGCGTTCCGCTCGACCCGATGCTCGTGAAGTCGGCCGTATCCAGCTTCGAGAGCGGCTATTCCTGCGCGGAACAGCTGCTCACGGACAAGAGCATCACGGCTCTGTTCATCGCGAACAACGTGCAGACGATGGGGGCGATGAAGTATGTCCAGGAGAGCGGGCTGCGCGTTCCCGGGGAGCTGGCGGTCGTCGGGTTCGACGATTATGACTGGACGCGGATCACGACGCCGCCGCTGACCGTCATCCGGCAGCCGGCGTACGAGCTCGGCTGCCGGGCGGCCGAGGTGCTGCTGGCACGCATCGAGCATCCGGAGGCGGAGCCGCAGGAGTACCGGCTGCCGGCTGAACTGGTAATGAGAGAATCGTGCTGAGTGCGAAGAGGCATATCACTATACTGGAGTTTAGGAGCGGTGGGAAGATGAACTATGATGTAACGGCACTAGGTGAAGTGCTGATCGATATGACGCCGGCTGGCAAGTCGGACAAGGGTTACCAGCTCTATGAGAGCAATCCGGGCGGAGCGCCGGCCAATGTGCTTGCCGCGCTGTCGAAGCTCGGCAAGCGGACGGCATTCATCGGCAAGGTGGGGGCCGACGGCTTCGGCACGTACCTGAGAGATACTCTGGAGGAGTGCGGCATCGACACCTCCTCTCTCGCGGTCACCGAGGAAGCGAATACGACGATGGCCTTCGTGCATCTCAGCGAGGACGGAGACCGTTCCTTCAGCTTCTTCCGCAAGCCGGGGGCAGACCGGCTGCTCGAAGCGGGCGAGATCGATGGAGAACTTCTGGCCCAGTCACGGATCTTCCACTTCGGATCGATCTCCATGACGCACGAGCCCTCGGCCGAAGCGACGCGGTATGCGGTCTCCCTGGCCAAGGCGTCGGGGGCGCTGATCTCCTTCGACCCGAACCTGCGGATGCCGCTCTGGAGCGATGCGGCTCATGCCAAAGCGATGATGCAGTACGGGCTCGGCTGCGCCGATGTTGTGAAGATTTCGGAGGAAGAGCTCGAATTCCTCACCGGCACATCCGATCTGGAAGAGGGCTCCCGGCAGCTGCTGGAGACCTTCGGCATCGCCTTGATTCTAGTGACACTGGCAGAGCGGGGCAGCTTCTACCGCTTCGGCAGCCGTACCGGCCTGGTGTCCGGGTACCGGGTGGACACCGTGGATACGACAGGAGCGGGGGATGCGTTCCTCGGCGGCGTGTTGTTCGGGCTGCTCGAGGGGGGCAGCCGTCTCTCCGCGCTGACGGAGGAGCAGGTCCGCGGAGTGGTCGCGTTCGCGAATGCGGTGGGCGCGCTGGCTACGACGGTCAAGGGCGCCATTCCGGCCATGCCGGAGCTGGCGGCGATCCGCCGCTTGATGGATAACTCCCGCTAAGTTCATAGCTGACCGGAAGGCTGCGTAGAGCGGCGTACCGGTCAGCTTATTTGTTTGCCGGCGGATAGGCGGGGCGGCTTCCCTAAGGCTGCATTTGTTCAGCCCGGGCTGCCGCTCGCTCCTTTTTAAGAAAAACTTCAGGAGTTTTCCGGGGACATTCTGAAGGGTTGCGCCGTACGATACGTCTTAGTTAGTATAGAGCCGTACGAACGGCGAGTGTTCATAAGAAGAGGGAGGAGTGGAGCCCGATGACAACCGACACCCTGCTGGCCTTGATCGAGCAGTATGGTTATGCGGCCTTGTTTTTTTCCTTGTGGCTGGGTATTGTGGGCGCGCCGATCCCGGATGAAGCCGTTGTGATGACCGGAGGGGCCGTGACGGCCAGCGGCCTGCTGGAGACGGTTCCCGCCTTCGTGCTGACTTATCTCGGCGTGATCTCGGGATTGTCGCTCGGCTATGTTCTCGGCCGGTATGCGGGAATGCCCATTCTCGACAGACTGAAGAGAAAGCCCAAGATGGAGAGGTACATCCTCCGCTCGGAAGAGCTTGTGAAGCGGTACGGCAATCTGTCGCTGGTGATCAGCTATTTTCTCCCGGTCGTCCGTCACGTCCTGCCCTACCTTCTGGGACTGAACCGCATGCCGTTCCGCCGGTATGCCGTGATCTCTTATTCCACCGGCCTGTTGTGGACGCTGCTCTTCTTCCTGCTCGGCCGGTATGCCGGAGCGCATGCCGAAGAGACGCTTCGGTATTTGTCCGGACAGGGGCTGAGGTTTCTCTGGATTCCCGCCGCGGCTGCGGTTATGTGGTGGGCGTTCCAGGCTGCCCGGCGTCGGCAGGAGCGGGAGCTTGTCAGGAA
Source organism: Paenibacillus caseinilyticus (assembly GCF_027533645.1). Taxonomy (GTDB): domain Bacteria; phylum Bacillota; class Bacilli; order Paenibacillales; family NBRC-103111; genus Paenibacillus_G; species Paenibacillus_G caseinilyticus. Next base: position 341,377 of record NZ_JAQAGY010000001.1, on the reverse strand, counting down.
GAATTCTTCCTCTTAGTTTCCGCAGCCGAAGCCCGCGGGAACTCCCTAATTTGGGGGCTATGGCCCTACTCCATTTGTAGAAATTAGTCGGATGCCCGGCGCGGGAAGCTGGATACATGTCGGAACGGCTTCTTTTTAGGGAGAAAGGGTCCTTTTTTTGCCTCCCCAAAGCTGATACTATTCTCATAGGTAAGGCAGCCCGGGGAGGAAGCGCGTCTGCAATGATACATTTTGTATCGATTCTTGTATCGAAAAGAGTGAAGGCCCTGCAAACTCCCGGGCATGCCGCAAAATAGATAGAGAAGGAGTGATCGGGTATGAGCGGAAAGAAATTGTCTTACGAGATCCTGCTGCTGCGGTGCGTCGGGTGTTTGCTTGTCGCCGCGGTACATGCGGTCATCATGACCTACCGGATTCACGATCCCATACCGAATGAGCTGTTCCGGTTGGCACTGAATTCCATCCGGACGATCTGTTCGGTGGGCACACCGATATTCATCTTCATTACGGAATTCCTCATCGCCAAGAACTATAAGGAGGATCTGCCGAAGCAGTTCATCGGCAAACGGATCAAAGTTCTGATCCCCCCTTACATTGCGATGGGCATCATCGGTTCGCTCTATAAGGTGCAGGAGAGCGGCCAGCCGTTCACGGCGTACAATCTCGGCATACAGAGCTTGAAGAACATTTTCCTCGCCGACTACAACGGATATTTCATCGTAATCATCATCCAGTTTATCCTGATTCATTATTTGTTCCACTACAAATTGAAAACCTGGCCGGCCAAGATTGTCCTGCCCGCGTCCTTCCTCGTAAACTTCGCTTATCTCGCATTCTTTAACTTTGTTCCCCCCTTCGGTTTCAGCGAGGCGACAGCCGATCACATTTGGTACTACCTGAGTTGGATGCCGTTCTTCGGCTGGTCTTTCTACTTTGCGCTCGGTTACTATTGCGGCAAGCATTACGAGAAGTTCCTGGAGACGCTGAACCGCAACAAATGGCTCGTTCTTGCGGCGCCTGTCGTATTCGGTGTTCTGCTGCTGGGGACCAAAATGCTCGGCATTCCGAAGGTGAATACGTCGAAGACGATCTGGTACCTGTTCTTCACCCCGGCGGTGACGTTCCTGATCTTCTACCTGTCGAGCAAGCTGAAGAGCATTCCGAATTTCCTTGTGTCGGTCTCCGACCACTCCTTCGGCATTTATCTGACCCATGCGGTCATCATGAGGGTGTTCGTCCTGCTGTACAAGCCGTACTTTGCGGATATGCCGGCTATCGTCACCTTCGTGCTCATCTATATCACCTGCGTAAGCTTAGCGATGCTCCTGACGAACCTGCTCAACAAAGTGCCGTTCGGCAAGTATATTGTCGGACCGGTACGGGATAATGCCAGAGCCGTGAAAAAGCAGCAAACCGTCCAAATGCCCCCTGTGGTGCCCGCGGCTAAGTAAGGCACCGCCTCCCGGCGGAGCAGCAGCAGGGTCATAGGCATAACAAAAACAAGCTTCTTCGGATTGTGGATTCCACGAACCGGAGAAGCTTGTTTTTTGGCATGCCGCCGTGAGGATCAGATATGCTCATACCTCACAGGTTCCTGCGAACGCTGAATGATGTAGCCGAGATGGCGCAGGCGCTCCTGCATTTTGCCGACGCCGAAGTCCTCCATGAACTCCAGCAGGCACTGCTCGCCGCCGCGCAGCGTGTCTTCGTCGAACAGCTCGCCGACCACGTTGTCGCGGTTGTCGAAGAGGTAAGGGGCGAAGGAATACTCGGATACGCCTTCTTCGTTCTTCTCGATGACCACCCGCATGGCGAGGCCGAGCGGATGCAGCAGGCGGCGGTTAATCTCAAACAGGAGTCCGGTTTTTAGCAAGAATTCCGCACCGTTGTGGATCTTGCCGTCCTCGCTGCGGCCAAGGGCTTCCATCAGGAGCTGCTGGGATGGGGTCAGGTTCATTCTTCATTACCTCCGATTCACTTAAGGACTGGTTGGTTTTACCTTTTGGGTTTTTACCTTTTATCGACGGGTTCTTCTAATCTATGAATACGACGGTGGATTTATTTATATTCTTGACACCTTTTCATTCTACTAAACATACCGGAGGCGGAATATGATAGATTTCACACCTCGCAAGGGTAAGAACTAAGGACAGGAGGCTGACGCACGAGACGGAAGACAGGCGGGAAGGTGCCGCGGCAGGGTTGGGGCTAGCAATGTGCAGCGTAACCCTGGAGAGAAAAAAGGATAGGGAGCGGGAGGAATTCACATGCTGGATATAAGAGAACTGGGAGCGGAGGAAGGCGGCCGTACCGATTGCACGGCGGTGTTCCAGGAGGCGGTGGACCGGGCCAAAGCGGCGGGGGATAAAATCTTCGTGCCGATCGGCACCTACCTGATCGAGGGGGAACTGCGGGGACTCGACAACGTGTTCATCGAGGGTGTCGCCTCTAACAAGCAGTATTGGCCGCAGGAGGATGACTTTGCGACCGGCGCATCGGTGCTTGTCGGCGGCGGCGCCAATGCGCTGTTCGCGGGGGATGTGCAGCGGGCGACGATCGACAACCTCTGCTTCACGAACTTCGCGAAGATCGCGCAGAAGACGAGTCCCCGCTCGATGCGCTTTCGCAACTGCTCCTTCAAGAACATGGTGGTGCTAGATGCGCCTTCGGGCGAGAAGGGAGCCTACCATAACTTCCGTTTCTTCGGATGCGACTTCACCAATTACGGGATCGATGCCACCTTCAAGGGCCGGATTATCGACTCCGTATGGAAAGACTGTACGTTCGTCGGGGCGGCTGCGTTCGATCTCGTGCAGGGCAAGGCGAACCTCATCGCCCACAACCGGTTCGAATGGATCGACCGGCCTTTCGCCGTGGCGATGTACGCGTGCGAATACGTCCAGCTCATCGAGAACTTCTTCGACCGGGTGCTCGGCAATGCCGTGATCCTGAAGCAGGGGAACCGCAATGTGCATATTGCGGAGAACTTGTTCAACCGCTGCGGCAGCGGGCTGACGGCCGGCGGGAAGCCGGCCGATCCGCCGCTGGCCGAGACCGGGCATGCGTTCATCCAGCTCTATGGGGAGCTGGAGAATGTCACGATCCAGAACAACGTCTTCTGCAAGGGGGACAGCGGTGACCGCGGCGGGGTCGAGACGCCCAAATATGTGCTGTCGAAGGAGCCGGACATCCCGCACTGCCGTTTTACGTTCAAAGGCAATCTGACCGCCGATGCCTATACAGACCGTCTGCTCTATGCGGCAGGCGGGTCGTACGCCAAAATCACGGCGGATACCGATGCCGTCTATCCGGCTCTCACGGCGGACGCCGTAGAACTGGCGAAGATCAGCCGCGGGCCGGTAGCGGCTTATAACAGCGCAGCCGTGCAGGTGAAGGAGATTCCTCCGAACCTCATCGTGCATAATGCGGGCGGAGAGATCGAACTGGCGCCCGGCGGCATTCAGGCCGGGCTGGTCTACGGAGGCCGGGTGAACGGCCGGCCGCGGTATTCGCGCGACGAGACCGTATTCGAGAGCGTAGACCCCTGCCGGGCGGAGGGGAAGGCGGGAAGCAGCCGCATCGTCTACGAGGTGCCCGTGTCCCGCAGCATGGCCGGGGCACCGCACACGCTGAATCTGCTCTACCGGACGCAAGGCTCGCCTTCCGGGGAAGTGGAGCTGCGCGGCGAAGACGGCCGGCTGCTGCTGAAGCTCCCGCCCTTGCCTCCGGCCGGGGAGCAGCGTCTGTATACGGAGACGTTCGTCGTCTCCGAGGCCTACCTCGGGCAGGCGGTGCATCTGCACCTCTACGCTTCCCGCGACCATCCGGACGCGGCGGGGGCGCTTGTCGAGGTGGAGGCGGTCAGCGTAGGCTACGGCCGGTCGGTGTCCCGGGCGTTCACTGACCGGATCCGTTAGAGCCCTGGCTCGAACCGCCGCTCGCGGCAGCCTCCAGGCACCGGTCCCGTATCCGGCCGCATTTCCCCGGTAAAGTTGCTCCGGCGGCCCTCCGCGAATTAGAATGGGGAATAATATCGATACTAGCGAACCGACGGAGGCCGTATTCCCATGATTACGATACTGGTAGTTGATGACGACAAGCACATCCGCGAACTGATGAAAGTCAGCTTGAGGGAGGAGGGCTTCCGGCTGGTGGAAGCGGAGGATGGGGAAGCCGCCCTGGAGCGGCTGAAGGAGACACAGGTGCACCTTGTCGTGCTCGATGTGATGATGCCCCGCATGGACGGCTTCGAGCTGTGCCGGCAGATCCGCAGGAAGCATGCCGACCTGCCGCTGCTGATGGTGACGGCCAAGGGGCAGACCGGGGACAAGGTCGAGGGCTTCCAGCTCGGCGCGGACGATTATCTCGTGAAGCCGTTCGACCCGCGGGAGCTCGTCATGCGGGTGAAGTCGCTGCTGAAGCGCTACAAGCTCGCGGCTTCCGACCGGATCCAGTGCGGCCGGGTGGAGCTCGACAAGAAGGGGTACGAGGTGATCCGGGGGGAGGAGCACCTGACCCTGCCGCTCAAGGAATTTGAGCTGTTCTATATGCTGGCGAGCCATCCGAACCAGATCCTGACCCGCAACCAGCTCATCGAGGGCATCTGGGGACTGGATTACGAAGGGGACGACCGGACGGTGGACGTACACATCAAGCGGCTGCGGGAGCGGTTCGGAGGCGAAGAAGAAGGCTTCGCCATCAAGACGATCCGCGGACTCGGCTACAAGCTTGAGGTCAAACCATGAGAGGCTCCCTGTATACCCGGATCATCCTCTCCTATCTGATCTCAGTCATCCTCGGGTTGTTCATCGCCTTTTATGCTACGGGTCTTCTCTTCGCCGATCGAATCTGGGCGGATGTGAAGGAGGATCTGCACTTTGTGGCCCTGGATCTCATCGATACGTACAAAATGACGAACGGCATGGATATCAATCAATATTTGGAGGCCCGGGTGCTGACGCGTCCTTTTTATGTCTCTCTGATCGATGCCCAGGGAGGCTTCCGGGAGTACGGCTACCGGAATGTGAAGAATAAACGGTCCGTAAGCAAGGAAGCCGTGCAGAAGGTGCTGGCCGGCGGGATTCACTACAGTATGCTGGAGGAGGGGGGCGATGAAGGCGCCCTTCTGGGCTACCCGATGGAGATCGACGGTCGTCCTTACGCGCTCTTTATTCAGCCCGCGGCACCCAAGATGGCCAAGAACATCCGCAATGCCATGGTAACGGCACTTGCCATCCAGCTGGCCGCCGGATCCGTCTTCATCCTGATCGGGGCCCGGTATCTCGTCAATCCGCTGAAGCTCATGACAAGAGCCTCCCGGAGGATCGCCAAGGGCGATTTCAACATCTCGCTCGATTGGCGGAGGCGGCGGGACGAACTAGGGGAACTAGCGGTAAGCTTCACCGAGATGGCGGGGGAACTAAAGCAGATGGAGCGGATGCGGCAGGACTTCGTCTCGAATGTGTCGCACGAGATCCAGTCGCCGCTGACCTCCATCGCGGGGTTCTCGAAGGTGCTGCAGGAGCGGCAGATGGGGGAGGAAGAGCGCGTGGAATACCTGCGGATCATCCAGACCGAAGCCCAGCGGCTCTCCCGGCTCAGCGAGAACCTGCTCAAGCTGGCGTCCCTGGAGTCAGAGCATCATCCCTTCCATCCCCAGACCTATGACCTCGACGAGCAGCTGCGCGGCGTCATTCTGAGCATGGAGCCGATCTGGTCGGCGAAGGACCTGGAGCTTCATCTCGAGCTGCCTTCCGTGAAGGTGCACGGGGATCCCGATCAGCTCAGCCAGGTATGGATGAATCTGATCGGCAATGCGATGAAGTTCACCCCGGCGGGCGGCACGGTCCGCATCCATCTGAAGCCGGGGGTGGATCAGGTGACGGTGAAGATCAGCGATACGGGAATCGGCTTCTCCGGGGAAGAACAGGCCCGTCTCTTCGAGCGCTTCTACAAAGCGGACCGCTCACGGTCGAGCGAGACCGGAGGCAGCGGCCTCGGCCTGTCGATCGTCAAGAAGATCATCGATCTGCACGGAGGCACGGTAGAGGCGGCCAGCAGGCCGGGAGAAGGGGCGGAATTCACCGTCACCCTCCCGCATATCCTCTTGAAGCGGCGGGAGTAGCAGGCCCCGCACGGCAGCTCCAATAGTTCGCAGAAGGAAGGTCCTTTGCTCTCGAAGCAAAGGACCTTTTTTTCGATGATGGGACACACTCTGTGAAAATCCGCCTGTCCTAACGCCACTCGGAGAAGAAAGTCTGTGTTCGGACAGGGAGGTCAGGATCACCCAGCAGCCACCGCATACAAAGTAAGCCTTTGGACCCGTGTGGATGCCGAAGGCTTTTCTCCGGGAGCAAGGGCCGGACGTTTCTTTGTCGAATAAAGCATTAAAATGACAATGATTGTCCCCGGCGTTCATGCTCCGTTCATATTCATGCTGTAATTTAGGCTTATCCTAGAGAAGAGACCCGAATAGGAGGGGCCATATTGAACAGTTTGACCCGGTTTTCCATGAAGAATGTAGCAGCCTTGTTCATCATCATCGCCATGCTGTTCGGCGGCGGGCTGTTCGCAGCTTCGAAGCTGAAGATCGAGAACTTCCCGGACATCTCGTTTCCGTACGTGATGGTTACCACTACATATCAGGCTGCGCCTGAAGATGTAATGGAGGAGATCACGAAGCCCATTGAAGAGAAAGTGGGCAATATGGAAGACTTGAATAACATGACATCGACATCCAATGACAGTATGTCTTCTGTCGTCCTCGAGTTCAAGCAGGGGGTGGATGTCGATAAGAAAAAGCAGGACGTGGAAAGCCTTATACAGGAGCTGAGTCTGCCAAGCTCCGCAGGCAATCCGAGTGTATCCACCTTTGGATTCTCGTCTCAGCCGGCCTACTATATGGCTCTCTACGCCAAGGACGGCATGAGCCAGTCGGAGCTTGACCGGCTCTACGAAGACCAGATTGAACCGGCATTCGAAGGCGTGGCGGGTGTCGACCATATCGACTCGGTCGGCAGCCGGGAGACCAAGATGGACATCGAGCTCGATGCCGACGCGCTGTCTGCTTACGGGTTAACGCCATCGGCCGTCACGGATGCGATCAAGAGCGCCCTGAATAACGGGCCGATCGGTACCGTAGAGATCGGCGGCAATGACAAGATGGCCCGGATCACGGCGGATGTGACCAGCGTGTACGCCCTGAAGGAGCTGGAGATCACTACCGGTACGGGCGCCCCGCTGCTGCTTGGGCAGATTGCCAAAGTGCAGGCGGTCATGGATTCGGAATTCATTGCCCGGCTCGACGGACATCCGGCGCTCGGCATTCAATTGTACAAAACAAGCGATGCGAACGCGGTGGACTTCTCTGCTGATGTGGAGGAATACATCGAGAAATGGAAGACGACCATGCCCGGCGTGGAATTTAAACTGGTGTATGACAGCGCAGATGAAGTGGAGAAATCGATCCACGGTCTCGTGAAAGAAGGGATTATCGGTGCGCTCTTGGCCGCCGTGATGATTCTCTTGTTCCTGAGAAACATGCGGATGACGCTGATCGTGCTCGTCTCGATTCCGCTGTCGATCCTGGTTACCCTGCTCATTATGATGCAGCTGGATATTACGTTGAATACGATGACCCTCGGCGGTATTTTCATCGCAGTAGGACGGGTCGTTGACGATAGTATCGTAGTTATCGAGAATATTTATACCGAGCTTCAGAAGGCCCATGAACGGAAAGAATCCGTCATTGTCAAAGCCACATCACAGGTAGCGATGGCGATTACCTCTTCGACGATTGCCACATGCGGCGTATTCGCGCCTATTGGCCTGGTGAGCGGGATTGTGGGCGAGATTTTCCGGCCGTTCGCCATTACGCTGGTCGTTGCCCTGCTGACGTCCCTGGTCGTAGCGCTGACGGTGATTCCGATGCTGGCCAAGATTCTGGTTCTGCGCGACACCAAGGCGGGTGCCGGACACAGCCATGATGATGTGCCCAAAGGCCGGATCATCAATGTGTACGAGCGCATGCTTCACTGGAGCCTGAACAACCGGATCAAGACGCTGTTGGCCTCCCTGCTGCTGCTCGTGGTGTCGATCGCGGCTATCGTGCCGAATCTGGCCGTATCGTTCGTTCCTTCGGGAGCCTCAGCGCGAACCATGTATTATCAGCTGAAGCTGCCTTACGATACTTCGATGAATTCGATGGATGCGAAGGTCAAGGAACTGGAAGCGATGATGCAGGAGTCGAAGGACAGCCAGGGACAGCCGCTGTTCACCTATATTGAGTCCCTCGTCGGTTACGGCGGTGGTGACGACCAGGTGCCGTATAAGGCGGAGATCTATGTGGAAGTCTCTGCGAATGCGGACCCCGATCAAGTCAAAGATGAATACAAAAATTTGATTCTGAACGAGCTTCCGGTAGGTTCGGAGGTTGAACCCCGCGCACTCGGAGGGGGAGGCGGCATCTCCACGACAGACTTCTCGTACTCACTCAAAGGGGATGACCAAGACCAGCTGGAGCAGGCGATGGTGATCATCCGCGAGAAGCTCGAGACGTATCCGGAGCTCTCGGAGGTCGAAGACAGCATCAGCGACTCCAAGACGCAGGTGGAGATTACGGTCGACCAGCGCAAAGCCAGAGCCTTCGGTCTCAGCGCGGCGGCTGTCCGCGAGAGTGCACGCTCCTGGATTGCCGAGCAAGCGCTCGGTGACATCAAGCTCGACAACATCACATACACAACCACGGTGTCCCTCGAGGGGGATGACAAGAACTCGCTGGAGAAGCTCGGCATCATGCCGCTGAAGAGCTCTACCGGGAAGACGGTTTATCTCAATGAGATTGCCAAAATCACTGAAGTCGAAGCTCCGATGGCCATCCAACGGGAAGCTCAAGAACAGCTTGTGAGTGTAACGGCAAAGATTAACTCGACGGACAAAAGCGGCGTAGCCGCCCGCGTCTCCGCTGAGCTGAACCAATTGGAGCTTCCAACTGGAGTTTCGCGTGAAGTCAAGGGCGTCTCCGAGGATATCAACGAAAGCTTCTCCCAGCTCTTCATGGCCATGGGCGTCGCGATATTCATGGTATATCTGATTATGGTACTGGCGTTCGGGAATGCCAGCGCTCCATTCGCGATTCTCTTCTCCCTGCCGCTTGCCGCTATTGGCGGTCTGCTCGGGCTGTTCATCAGCGGGGAATCGCTCAACGTCACCTCGATGATCGGCTTCATGATGCTGATCGGGATTGTGGTCACGAATGCCATCGTACTGGTTGACCGTGCGCAGCAGATGCGGCGCGAAGGGTATACCGTCCGGCATGCGCTGCTGGATGCGGGCTTGGTCCGTCTGCGGCCGATCATCATGACGGCCGGCGCTACGATTGTAGCGCTGCTTCCGCTGGCTCTCGGCTTCTCCGACAGCGGCGGTATGATCTCCAAGGGTCTTGCCGTTGTCGTAATCGGCGGCCTTGCGACATCGACACTGCTGACGCTGTTCGTCGTGCCGATCGTCTATGAACTGATCGAATCCGCCAAAGCCCGGCTGGCACGCCGGTTCTCGATAAATAAGGGCGCCGGTCCGGATATCACCCAGACTTCGGCAGGAATGTGAGGAGGAACCAACCCATGAGACAAGTATTTCAATCCAAGATAAATTCGAAACGGCGTTATGCCCAATCCTTAGGTATTCTTCTGCTGGTATCCTCGGTGGCGGCTGCGTGCTCGCCGCCCGGGGCACCTGCCGCTCCTGCAGCACAGCAGGGAGAAGCGCAGCAGAAACCGGTGAAGACGGGCAAGGTGGAGAAGCATCTGATCGCCGATCCGCGTGAGCAGCTGGCCGATGTAGTATCGAATGTGAAGCTGGATGTCATCACGAAGGCAGGCGGCCAAGTGACTGAGGTGCTGAAGAGCAAGGGAGCGGCTGTACGCGCCGGAGAGGTCCTCTTCCGGATCGACTCCCGTGACGCTGTCTCGCAGGTGCAGAAGAGCCAGGTGACCCTTACGAGTGCGGAGCAGACTCTGGAGAAGGCGCGGGAGGACCGTAAGAACGAGCGGACCGATCTGCTCAACGCGATTACGAAGGCGCAGCAGGCGCTCGACGATGCGAAGAAGAACCACAACAAAATGCTGAACGACTATGACAACGGTCTGGTGACCAAACGCCAGGTGGAGCAATCGGAGGAGACCGTGTCGAACGCCGAGCGTGATCTCGGCATTCAGAACGACAAGCTGCGTTCCCTGGATTCCACGAACTCGCTTGCGTCACAAGAGTCACAGCTCGAATCGAATCGTATAGCGATCGGTGATGCGCAGCGCGATCTCGAGAACTATGAGGTGAAAGCTCCGGCGGACGGCATCCTTACGGACTTTACCGTAGAGAAAGGCATGACGGTCGCCCAGAACTTCACGGCAGGCCAGGTGCAGAGCAGCGGGTCGGTCAAGTTCAAGACCGAGCTCACTGAATCGGCTTATGCGGCCGTGAAGAACAAGCAGGAGCTGACCTTCTATGTTCCGGGCCAGCCGGACAAGAAAGAGAAGGCGGCGATTACCTTCCTCAGCGGTGTGGTGAATGCCGAGACGAAAACCTACACGATGGAGCTGCAGGCAGTGAATCCGCAGGGCAGCTATGCGGCAGGCAGCCGTGTCCTGCTCGAGCTGACGGATGAAGCGCAAGAGACAGTAGTCTCCGTGCCTACGCTCAGCATCGTGCGTGACGGCTCCGACGCCTTCGTCTATGTCCTGAACGGAGACAAGGTCGAGAAGCGCGCCATCCAGACCGGCCGGGTGAAGGATGTGTACCAGGAAGTGCTCGGAGGACTTGCGGAAGGCGAGACCATCGTTACCTCCGGCCTGTCGCAGCTGAAGGACGGGCAGACCGTGAACACCGGTACGGCCGCAGCGGCCTCCGGGACACCTGCACCAGCTTCCACTGAAGCACCGGCAGCCTCCTCCGCCGAGAAGAAGTAGCAGCACACCACCGATTCAACCCAGATTCCAGACGCATCCAGTATGAATGGAGGATTCTCACATGAAAACATGGCATAAGATTGTTACCTCTGCTGTTCTGTCCACTGCGATCGCCGCCTCGGGCACATTCCCGGTATGGGGCGCGCAGGCCGCTGTCGCTGCAGCCGTAGAGTCAGCAGGCTACAGCCTGACCGGTTCGATCCAGGCGGAAGTGAAGAGCGCGGCTGTCAAAGCAGTGGAAGACGGAACCCAGGTCGCGGCGGTTGTCCGCCTGACGAATACATCCGCGAAGAAAACCCGCGTGCCGGAATACGAGCTGCGGGCGGTGACGAATGACGGAGTGGAGTACACTCTGGCATCCAGCGCAGCGAATGCCAAGTCGATCCAGTCCAAGGAAACCGTGGAGCTGGTCTATCTCTCCACGGTGGACGGCGGGGATTTCAATATCGCTTCACTGTCCTTCGTGGAAGTGGACGAGTATGTGTACCCGAGGCTAGAGACGGAGCTGCTCCGCATTCCCGTGAGCACCTCCGACGCAGGCCGCCCGGGTGCGGATACGCCAGCCAGTGCCTGGGGCAGCCCCTTCACCATTCCGTCGCTCTCTTCCAAGCTGACGTACACGCCGCAGGGCTGGTCCCAGCAGCTCAGCGAGGAAGGCCAGACTTACCTGGTGACCCTGCTGGTCGAGAATCCTACGGATAAGCGGGCTACGCTGCCGCAGTTCCGCATCGACGGGCTGACCGGCGGCAAGCAGTACTCCGGCGAGCGGACCAAGGAAGCGCCGGAGGCGCTGGAGCCGGGCGAGAAGGCGTATGTCCACTATGCAGTGAAGGTGGATAACGGGGTAGAGCCCGACGGACTGCTCATCGTCACTTCAGACGCCTATGGCGAAGGCACTGCCGCGGTGGGCTTCGATGTTCCCCGCTTGAAGCTGTCGCTTCCGGAGGTATCGGAGACGAAGCTGGCGGGCTTGCCGGAATACAAGAACGGGGCACCGATCTCCTTTGACCCGCTGAACCAGATCATCGGTGAGAATACGGAAGTGTCCCTGGTGGAACTGCACCGTCATGAGAACGCCGAGCAGGGCTACCAGACGGTCGTGGCTAAGTTTAAGCTGGTCAACCGCGGATCGAAGTCGGCAGTGCTGCCGTCCTTCCAAGCGGATCTGGCCACGTCTGCCGGGGCATCTTATACAGGAAGCCGCCAGAAGACGAGCGCGCTCACCCTTGAGCCGAATGTCGCTTCCGTCGTGACCTATTCCTTCAACGTGCCGAAGACGGAGAAGAGCGAGACCTTCGGCATCAAGCTCTCCGATGCGAAGTCGGCTGCGCCTTATGTCCAAGAAATCGCAATGATCAAGGCTCCTCTGCAGAAAGACGCAGAGGGCGGCACGACGTACAAGATGTACCCTTATGATGTGAAGCTCGGCTACTGGACACTGAACTCGCAGTTCAGCTCCACGACGCTGCAGTATTCCTACAAGCTGACGATGGATCTCGATTTCAGCGTAACGGATGATGTGATGGTCGATGCCGGCTTCTCCAAGCTGAAGTTCGAACTCACCGATACGGCAGGCCGGGTTGTAGCTTCCGAGACCCACGGGTTCACAGGCGAGAACCGTCTGCTGAGCGGACGCCAGACACTGACGTTCAGCAATCTGCAGACCGAACAGCTGCAGTACCCGCTGACGATCAACGTGTACGAGTCGGTCGAGACCGAGTCCGGCACGGCGAACCGTCTGCTCATGAAGCTGAAGCAGTAACGCCGCATTCGCTTGATATATCAAGACAGTCTCCGCCCCCGGCGGAGGCTGTTTTGTTTTTCATTCCATGAGGGAAGGGCAGTCGGTGGGAATCTCTGGCATTCCGCCGTTATTCTATAGCATGATCGCAGAGCTGTGCCCCGAGATCCGCGGAGAGGGGGATGATGCTTTTATGACCGGCAGCTCCAGGCCCGTCTCTTGGTGACTGCAGAGGATCGGTACGAATAGGATAAGGTATCCCTGCATAACGAAGGATGTGATACCCAGATGCCCTCCGAACTCAGGCTGACGGCCGTCGGAGACATTCTCATCTCCCATAAGATCATTGCTTCCACCGGTATATCTCGTACGGGACAACGAGACTTTGCCCCTCTGTTCCGGCATGCGGCCCCGATACTCCGCCTCGCGGATCTTACGATCGGCAACCTCGAAATACCGCTGGCCGGACCCGAGGAACGCTATACGCGGAAGTCGGAGGCAACCGGATTCTATACATTCAACGCGCCGGATGAACTGGCTCCCGCCCTGAAGGACGCAGGCTTCGATGTGCTCGTTACCGCGAACAACCATTGCCTCGACCGGGGGCTGGACGGACTGCGGCGGACCCTTGATGTGCTCGACAGCTGCGGACTGTCCCATACGGGCACTTACCGCACGGCGGAAGAAGCCTCCGTTCCCTTGATCCGGGAAGTGAACGGAATCCGGGTGGGCATGCTCGCCTATTCCAAAAGCACGAACAAGATTCCCATCCCGCCGGGGTATGACTGGTGCGTGGATCTTCTCGATGAAGACCGGATGCTAAGGGAGGTGAGAGCGCTGCGGCCCCTCTGCGATGTGCTCGTGGTTTGTCCGCATTGGGGACGCGAGTATACGCACCGCCCCGTGGAGGTGCAGCGGCGCTTGATGAGGCGGCTGCTGTCCGGCGGCGCTGACGTGGTGCTCGGATCCCATCCGCACGTGATCCAGCCGGCGCTGCGGACGCCGAAGCAGGCGGCATTGTATTCGCTCGGCAACTTCATCTCCCCGACGCTGATGAACAATCCGGCGACACGCAGCGGGTTGATCTTCTCGGCGCTTATCGTGAAGGAAGAGGATGGAACGGTATGGATCCGCGACACGGATTACGTGCCGACCTGGACCCGAAGGCTGGGGAAGGGACCGGCCATGCGCTACGAAGTGGTACCCGCGCTGCCGACTTGGGTATCGGCCGGCAAGCGCTACGGATTGAGCCGCCGGGAAGAGAGGGAGCTGGCCGGGGCAGCCCGCCATACGATGAAGGTGCTGCGGACTCCTGTGATGCCTCGAAGGGGCCGCAGGGACCAGGTATAGAAGTGGGCCGAAGGATACCGGAGGAAACAAGGGATGATCGATACGCGTAAAGCTCTGCCGCATTCCGCCGTGTGCTCGGTGGATGAGGCAGGGCTGCCGGGTTTGCGGCTTCAGTGCAAGGACGGGAAACAGGGAGTGGGCGTGGGGAGCGGGGAGACTTCGGGATGATGTTGTCCCGGTTGGAGCAAAATAAGAGGGAGAGTCAGGAAACCCGAGAATGTCAGGTGACCCGAGAATGTCAGTATGACCCTAAGCCGACCCTAAGCCATGAGCAGAGCCGAAGGTTAGACGGTAGAGAAAGCTCTAAGCCGGGTAATAATACATAAATATGGAACAAAGAAGCCGGGCGGTTTAAGCCGCCATGTCCCTAACCTTAAACAGGAGGTGCCATGATACCATGGACAATCCCATGAAGGACAAGCGCATTCCGATGACTTCAGTCCGGAGCGGCGAAGGTACGCAAGCGGCGGAAGATCTCTATGCCTATACCGTGCAGATCGTCAACGTCGTGTATGCCGGCGATCCGGACCGGCCGCAGGAGGGCTGGGTGCTGGTCGACACGGGGCTCCCTGGCTGCGCGGATGACCTGATCCAGCAGGCGGAAGCCCGCTTCGGTGCGGGAGCCCGTCCTAAGGCGATCCTGTTGACCCACGGGCACTTCGATCATGTCGGGGCCGTCGTGGAACTGGCGGAGCATTGGCAGGTGCCCGTATATGCCCACGAGGCGGAGCTCCCGTTCGTGACGGGCCGCTCCCGCTACCCGGATGCGGATCCCGGCGTCGAAGGCGGCCTGATCGCCAAAATTTCGGGCTGGTTCCCGAATGAGCCCGTGAATCTGGAGGGGCATGTCCATCGGCTGCCCGCGGACGGTTCGGTTCCCGGCATGCCGGGCTGGCGGTGGATCCACACCCCGGGCCACACGCCGGGCCATGTGGCCTTCTTCCGCGAGGCGGACCGCGCGCTGATCGCCGGAGATGCCTTCGTGAATGTCCGGCAGGACAAGCTCTACCAGGTGCTCACCCAGACGGAGCACCTCAGCGGACCGCCGAGATACTTTACGCCCGACTGGGCTTCCGCCCGGGATTCGGTCCGCAGGTTGGCGGCCCTGCAGCCGCGGACGGCCGTCACAGGGCATGGTGCGCCCCTCGCAGGGGAATCGTTCACGGCGGGGCTCGCGGAGCTCGCAGCCGAATTCGACCTCGTCGCCCTGCCGGACTACGGCCGCTATGTGGACGGGAAGCGCTGATGCCCGGCGGCGTAAGCGATGGCGCGGCATCTTCTGCCTCCGCCCGCTTGCCCGGGCTCACCATAGGTCAGGCCATCCAAGCCTTAGGGCGGATGGCCTGTTCTTGTTGTCTAAGTCAAGGGGGAACCCTACCGCTGTCCCTCTCGTCCATTAGGTAGGCCGGCTGGCGATTCACGGCCGGCCACACCCAGGGGAGAGGAAGAAGACTACGATGATCAAACACCGGATGGGAGCAGCTTTCCCATGGCTCTATGCTGTGCGCGTGCGGCAGCTGCAGTGGGAGCGGACCTGGTCCGA
This sequence comes from Paenibacillus caseinilyticus, assembly GCF_027533645.1. Taxonomy (GTDB): domain Bacteria; phylum Bacillota; class Bacilli; order Paenibacillales; family NBRC-103111; genus Paenibacillus_G; species Paenibacillus_G caseinilyticus. Next base: position 325,782 of record NZ_JAQAGY010000001.1, on the reverse strand, counting down.
CTGGCGCAGCGGTATCCGGTTTGCGGAAGAGCAGCGGAGCGGCCCGCTGCCCTGCCTGTCGGCGAAGCACCGTTCCGTGCTGCGCCGCAAGCTCGAAGGCACGGACCCGGCACTGCAGGAGAACAAGATCGCGAATCTGCGGCTCTGCCTGCCGCTGGTCGAGGGTCTGGTCCTCCGGCCGGGGGAGACATTCTCGTTCTGGAACCGGATCGGAAGGACGACGCCCCGCCGGGGATTCCGTGACGGACTCATGCTCTCGAGGGGCGAGGTGCGCAGCGGGCCGGGCGGCGGGCTGTGCCAGCTGGCCAACCTGCTTTTTTGGATGGCGCTGCATACCCCATTGACCGTTACCGAGCGTCATCACCACAGCTTCGACTTGTTCCCGGACGAGCGCCGCACCGTTCCGTTCGGCAGCGGGACGAGCGTCTTCTATAATTATTTGGACCTGCGCCTCTGCAACCAGACCGATCGGGATTATCAGTTCAAGCTGCGGCTCACGGAGGAGTATCTGACGGGAGAAGTGCGCAGCAGCGGGGAGGAATCGTGCTTGTACCGGGTAGAGGAGCGGGAGCACCGGTTCTTCGAGAAGGAGGGGCGACGGTACCGTACGAATGAAATTTGGCGTCTGGCGGTGGACCCGCAGGAAGGCAGGGTGCTCGGAGAGGAGCGGATCATGGCTAATCTGGCGGAAGTACGCTACCGGGCGTCCGATAGGGTATAGACCAATCTGCCATTCTGATGGGCTGGAGGAAGCCCCGTTCGATAGAGAGCCCCTTCCTTTCTTTCCGCAAATCCTTGTTGCCGCTGGTGACAGCTTGTGATAAGATGGCTGGAATTTACAGAGATGGAGGAGAAGTGCGATGAGCGGTGTGCGGCTGGTTGAGCCTTCCTGGGACCTGAGGGAAGCCTATGTATCTTTCTATGAAGAGTGGCTCCAGAGCGGGGAGCCTATGGTTCCTTGGGTACTCAAAAGGGATCCCTATGCGTACGGGGACATGCTGCAGTTCCTTGCGGATGGGGAGCGGCCGGAGCTTGCTGCGCCGAACTTCGTCCCCCACTCGACCTATTGGCTGCTGGACGAATCGGGCCGGGTGGCCGGAGCGGCGAACATCCGCCACAGTCTGAACGAGAAGCTGCTGAGGAGCGGCGGGCATATCGGCTATGGGATCCGTCCCTCGGACCGGGGCCGGGGCTATGCAACGAAGATGCTGGAGCTCTCGGTCGGCCGGGCCCGGGACCTTGGGATCGGCCGGGTGCTGGTGATCTGCGATAAGACGAACGGGGCATCCGAGAGGGTGATCTTGAAGAACGGCGGCAGCTTCGAGTCTGAGTATACAGAAGAGGACGGGAATGTCGTGCGCCGGTTCTGGATCGAAGCGTAAAGCACATGAGAGCCGCCCGGGCCCTGCGGTAATCGCTGCGGTTTGGTTCGCTGCTGGAAGAATGCCGGTATAATGGGGAGGGGAAAGGGGAGCTGTACCGCTCATGAAGCAGGGACTTTCGATCACATCATTAACCAAACAGCACAGCGAGACCGGGAAGGCGCTCTTCCGCGGTGTAAGCGCCGAGGCAGGGGCTGGGGAATCCGTAGCGCTGCTCGGCGGGTCCGGTCAGGGCAAGAGTACGCTGCTGCGCATACTGGCCTGGCTCGAGACGGCCGAGGAAGGACAGGTGGCTTATGGAGGCCGGACGCGCAGCGAGTGGAAGGCGGCGGACTGGCGCCGCCGGATCAGCTATGTGGCCCAGCAGCCCGTGATGCTGCCCGGCACGGTGGAGGATAACCTGCGGACGGTCTCCCGGCTGCACCGGACGGCGTTCGACGAGCCTCTGGCCCGGCGCTGTATGGAGGCGCTCGGGCTGGCCGGCCTGCCTTGGGCGAAGCCGGCGGCCGACCTGTCCGGCGGCGAGAAGCAGCGCACGGCGCTGGTGCGCTCGCTGCTGCTGCGGCCGGAGGTCCTGCTGCTCGACGAAGTGACGGCGTCGCTTGACCCCGGCAGCAGAGCGGCGGCGGAAGAGCTGCTGGCCGACTGGCGCGCGGAGCACGGCACCTGCCAGATCTGGGTGACGCACGATCTGCGGCAGGCGCGCCAAGCTTGCACTCGCGTGTGGCTGCTGGCGGACGGCGCCCTGCAGGAGGACCGGCCGGCTCAGGCGTTCTTTGAGAACCCCGCCACGGAAGAAGGACGCAGCTTCCTGGGCGGTGCGGACAAGGAGGAGGAGCCATGTCGGGCATAGCGCTGCTCTTCACGCTGGCCTTCGTCGGCGTGACGATGCTGATCTCCGTGTGGCAGAAGCTCGGTCTCGAGCGGGATATTGCGGTCGGAACCGTACGTTCGGCCCTCCAGCTGCTGCTGGTAGGTTACGTGCTGCAGTATGTGTTCGGTATGCAGCATCCGGCGCTTATCCTCCTGATCGTGGCCGTCATGATCGGCGTCGCCTCTTGGAATGCAGGCCAGCGGACGAAGGGGCTGCCGGGGATCCGTCGGCGGATTGCCTTGTCCCTGGCCGCAACGGAGCTGCTCACGGTCGGGCTGCTGACCGGCCTCGGGATTATCGAGCCGACGCCGCAGTATCTCATCCCGCTCAGCGGCATCACGATCGGCAGCGCGATGATCGTCTCCGGCCTCTACCTGAACCAGATGCGCCGCGAGCTGGAATCCTCGCGGGGTGAGATAGAGGCGCTGATGGCCCTCGGGGCGACGGAGAAGCAGGCGCTGCAGGATGCATTGAAGCGCTCGGTCCGATCCAGCATGATCCCTACGGTGGACGGAATGAAGACCGTCGGCCTGGTTCAGCTTCCGGGCATGATGACCGGAATGATTGTGGCCGGAGCCGATCCGGTCGAAGCGGTCCGCTACCAGATTCTGATCATGTTCGTCCTGGCGTCTTCAGCTGCGGTAACTTCCATGCTGCTCAGCCATGCGAGCTACAAGCTGTGGTTCGACCGCGAAGGTAGACTGCGCCGGAATCTTTAGGCTTGGACCGCCGTCAAGTTCATCTAAATTGTCATAAGATAGAAACGGCGGCAGACGAATTCCGGGCCGCCCTCCTGTATGGAATCTCCCCCGGCTAAGCACCATAGGGATATCCGATAAAGTAAAGGGGTATCTCTCATGAAGCGGAATTACACCAGAAGGGCCCTACTCGGCTGCAGTCTGTTCCTTGCTCTTACAGGCTGCAGCGGGGGGGATACAGGAGACGCCGGGAAGGGAGTAACCGCTAAGCAGTCCGGCATGGATGCCCGGCTGTTCGACCCTCATGTCACCGAGAGGGATGAGCTGCTGCATCAAGGCGATGCCGGAATCGGGCAGAAGCCTGCAGGCTACAGAGCCCGGCAGTCGGACACGGACGGAACCGCGCCGTACCGCATTCTGGAGGAGGGTCAGGGGATGAACCCGGTATGGCCCAATCCGGCGGTGGCTCCCCAGCAGGGCGGCTATACGGAGAATGTGCTGTCGGTGGCCGCGATGTACTTCGGCACGCCGTACGAATACAGATCGGACCGCTCCGACCCGGCCACCTTCGACTGCTCGGACTATACGCGGTGGTCCTATCTGTACGCGCTGGGCATGGACCTGCCGAAGGATTCCCGCAGTCAGGCCCGCTATGTGCAGGCACTCTCGAATCGGGTATATACCGACATCCGTCAGGCCCAGCGCGGCGATCTGCTGTTCTTCATAGGCTACCGCGGCGGACAGCCCGACGCCTACAGGGGCGCGGATAAGAGCATAGAGAACATCAGTCACGTAGGCCTGTATCTCGGGAACGGCAAGATGATCCATACCGCCTCGGCCCGGACGGGCGGCGTACGGATCGATGAAGTGAACGGCAATCATCTCGAATACCGTTTTGTCCTGGGCGGCTCGGTGCTTCAGCTACGGTAGATGCCGGCGCCTCCTCGGCAACACGTACCCACCAACGGCCTCGTTCCTTTGCGGAACGGGCTTTTTGGCGTGAGCCGCTTCTGCTGCTTGAAGTCCATGGGAATATAGGTTGTACGTACAATGCGATCGTTGGTATAATGGATCCTATGATGCAAGCGGAAAGTATAGGCGGGACAGAAGCAAGCAGAAGAGGTGTCAGTATGGAGAAGAACGGACTCCCCAAATATATGCAGCTCAAACAGCAGCTCTTGGGCCAAATCAAGGAGGGACGCCTGCAGCCGGGCGACCAGCTGCAGACGGAATTCGAGCTCTCGGACGCATTCAGCATGAGCCGGCAGACGGTGCGGCAGGCGATCGGAGAACTGGTACAGGAAGGCTGGCTGTATCGCGTCCAAGGCAAGGGGACCTTCGTAGCCGCAGCCGCAGCGCCCGCCAGGAAAGCGGAGGAGACGGAGAAAACGATCGGGATCATTACCACATACATTTCCGATTACATCTTCCCGCTGATCGTGCGCGGCGCAGAAGCCGAGCTGCGCAGCCGGGGCTACCGGCTCATGCTGTCCTCGACGGACAATGACAAGGAGAAAGAGCGGGAGAGCCTTGAGCTTATGATGAGCCACCCGCTCAGCGGCCTGATCATCGAGCCGACGAAGAGTGCGGCGGGCAATCCGAACCTGCATTATTATTTGTCGATGGGGATGTCGGACATCCCGTTCATTATGATCAACGAACGCTATCCCGAGATGGACTGCCCCTGTGTGAAGCTCGATGACGAGTTGGGCGGCTTCCTCGCGGCCGAGCACCTGATCGAGCTCGGGCACCGCCGGATCGTCGGTTTTTTCAAGACGGACGACCTTCAAGGGATCCAGCGGCTCAAGGGCTTCATCCGGGCGCACCGCGAGTACAAGGTGCCGCTGGACCCGGATGCCGTGGTCCGGTATTCGACGGAGGACAAGGAGCGGGGGCCGTTCGAAGCGGCCGAGGTGCTTCTCGCTTCGGTGGAGCGGCCGACGGCTTTCGTGTGTTACAACGACCAGCTGGCCGTGCAGCTGCTGGAGGCCGCGAGACAAGCGGGGCTGCGGGTGCCGCAGGACTTGTCGGTGATCGGGTTCGACGATTCTTCGCTGGCCACGGCTACGGAGGTGAAGCTGACCACGCTGACCCACCCTAAGACGGATATGGGCCTGGAGGCTGCGAGGCGGCTCATTAACCGGATCGAAGGGGGAGCCGGAGACCGGACGGAAGATGAGGCGTATGTGTACGAACCCCGGCTCGTGATCCGGTCATCGACGGGACCGGTGTAAGGAGCGGGGCAGCCCGGTTCAGCCATCAGAACAAGGACGATGTGCTTTTTTTCCCGTATCGCTGGGAAGAAAAAGCATATCGTCCTTTTTGGCCTAGGGAGCAGCTCGGCTCGTTCCCCCGGAGATACCGGGCAGTGAGGAGAAAAAAGATGTGGAAAATTTGTACGTACAAGTATATAATGAAGCCGAGAATATATGGTTTCGGAAAGGGGTTACGATACATTTGTTAGAACAATTGAAGCAGGAAGTGCTGGAAGCTAACCTGGATCTCCCTAAATATGGTCTGGTTACTTTTACTTGGGGCAACGTGAGCGGGATCGACCGCGACTCCGGCCTCGTCGTCATCAAGCCGAGCGGCGTGCCTTATGATGAACTCCGCGCAGATGATCTGGTCGTCCTCGATTTGGACGGCAAGGTGGTCGAAGGCAAGCTCAAACCGTCATCCGATACGCCGACCCATCTGGCTTTGTATAGAGCGTTCCCCACCATCGGCGGGATCGTGCACACGCACTCCCCTTGGGCTACAGCCTGGGCACAGGCCGGCCGCAGCCTGCCGGCTCTCGGTACGACCCATGCCGATTACTTCTACGGCGAAGTGCCCTGCACCCGCCCGATGACCCGCGAGGAGATTCAAGGGGCCTACGAGCTCGAGACCGGCAATGTTATCATCGAGACGTTCGAGGGCAAGGACCCGCTGCAGATTCCGAGTGTGCTCGTTCACTGTCACGCTCCGTTCTGCTGGGGCAAGGATGCGCACAATGCCGTTCACAATGCAGTCGTACTCGAAGAGACAGCGAAGATGGCGTTCCATACGTACCAGCTTAATCCGAATACCGTACCCATGGACCAGAACCTGCTCGACCGGCATTTCCTCAGAAAACACGGTGCGAACGCCTATTACGGACAATCTTAGAGGCTGATTTATCATGGCCATTAAATATGCAATCGGTGTTGACTACGGCACGGCATCCGGACGCGCGCTGCTCGTCAACCTCTCGACCGGCGAGGAAGTGGCGACGCATGTTACCCCTTACCCGCACGGCGTAATTGACGAAGTGCTCCCGGAATCCGCCGTGAAGCTGGAGTACGACTGGGCGCTTCAGCACCCTGCTGATTATATCGAAGTCCTGAAGCGTTCCGTACCGGCCGTTATGAAAGAGTCGGGCGTGGATCCTGCCGACGTGATCGGTCTCGGGATCGACTTCACCGCCTGCACGATGCTGCCGATTGACCAGGATGGTACACCGCTTTGTTTCAAGCCGGAGCTGAAGAACCTTCCGCACAGTTGGCCGAAGCTGTGGAAGCACCATGCCGCGCAGGATGAGGCGAACCTCATCAACGAAATCGCCGAGCAGCGGGGCGAAGCGTTCCTGCCGCGGTATGGCGGCAAGATCTCATCGGAGTGGATGATCGCGAAGGTATGGCAGACCCTGAACGAAGCTCCCGGCATCTATCAGCAGACGGACCGTTTCGTGGAAGCGACCGATTGGGTGATCGCCCAGATGACGGGAAGCCTGACGCGCAACTCCTGCGCAGCGGGCTACAAGTCGATCTGGCACAAGCAGGAAGGCTATCCGGGCAAGGAGTTCTTCAGTGCGCTGGACCCTCGCCTGACGAACCTGACCGAGACGAAGCTCCGCGGAGAAGTGCTGCCGCTCGGCACCAAAGCCGGCGAGCTGACGGCCGGGATGGCTGAGGCGATGGGCCTGCGCCCGGGGATCGCGGTCGCGGTCGGCAATGTCGACGCTCATGCCGCCGTTCCAGCCGTAGGGGTAGTGACGCCGGGCAAACTTGTTATGGCGATGGGCACGTCGATCTGTCACATGCTGCTCGGGTCCGAGGAGAAGCTCGTCGAAGGCATGTGCGGCGTCGTCGAAGACGGTATCATTCCAGGGTACCTCGGCTATGAAGCCGGCCAGTCCGCGGTGGGCGATATTTTCGCCTGGTATGTGGAGCAGGCCGTGCCGGCATATGTGCCCGAAGCGGCCCAAGCCGAAGGCATGTCCGTGCACGAATGGCTAGAGAAGCGGGCGGCGGCCTATCAGCCGGGTCAATCCGGTCTGCTCGCGCTCGACTGGTGGAACGGCAACCGTTCCGTCCTTGTCGACACGAACCTGACGGGGCTCATCCTCGGCTGTACGCTCTTGACGAAGCCGGAAGAGATCTACCGCGCTCTGCTTGAAGCGACTGCCTTCGGCACTCGCAGGATCGTCGATGCCTTCCACCAGAGCGGCGTGGAAGTCAACGAGCTGTATGCTTGCGGCGGGCTGCCTCAGCGCAACCGCCTGCTCATGCAGATCTACGCGGATGTGACGAACCGCGAGATCAAGATCGCGGCCTCGACGCAGACGCCTGCGCTAGGCGCGGCGATGTTCGGTGCTGTGGCGGCCGGGTCCGCGCAGGGCGGATACGATTCTATCGTCGATGCGGCTGCCGCCATGGCCCGTGTACGCGAGGAGACGTTCAAGCCGATTCCGGCGAACGTGGCGGTCTACGAGAAGCTGTACCAGGAATACGGCAAGCTTCACGATTACTTCGGCAGGGGCGGGAACGATGTCATGAAACGCCTCAAGGCGATCAAGGAAAGCGTTCGTTAATTCCTAGATGCGGATGACCGTCTGTTACCGATGACCTGAGTTCCATATGTACCGTAACAACCCCAAGCCGCCCTTCATTCCGAAGGGCGGCTTGGGGTTGTTAAGGGCTTGTCCAGGAGGGAGGAATGGGCCCTGCGTAAGGCCGGCTCGAAATAATCGCCGGGAATGCTCAGGAGTTTTTGCCTACTCCGAACGGTCTTTCTTGGAGCCTCCGTCACTGTCGAAGGTATGCTGGATGTTATCCATGGTGCCTTCCACAAAGTCGGCCAGCGGATCCGTAGCGGATTTGCTTAGCTCCTTCTTGGGGGCGTGGTTGCTCACAGGCATGTCCGACGTTTCGGTATCTTCTTCCAGGGAGCTGTATTGTTCCTGATCGCGTTTGCTCATGGGAGTCACCTCTTTGTGGGATAATTGTCTCCCTTACCATTACCCGATAAGTCAGTGGTCTATTCAAACGAACCGGGGGAACGGCCGTCCGGCTCCGTGAGCCGGACGGCTTCCATGGATTAGCCGCGGCCTCCGTGACCTCCGTGGCCATGATGGCCCGGGTGCCCGTGATGGCCTGGGTGCCCGTGATGGCCCATGTGCCCGTGATGGCCTGGGTGTCCGTGGTGGACTGGGTGCCCAAGATGTCCGTGATGCCCAGGATAAGGCCAATAGTGAGGATAAGGTACATAGTGGACATGAGGATGATACGGCGGATGTCCTTGCACATAAGGCTGGGTATAAGGAGTCATCGGGCCGTGGTAAGAACGGGTATTTTTGTTCAAGGTTGGTTGCTCCCTCCCGGATGGGGTTCGGTTTGAGTACATCATAGACTATGCCCGTGGGTGCGTCATGGAAGCTTATCCGGAAGAGTACGACGGGAATTGGGCCGTCATAGGGGCCTTGGGCGGAGGGCTTGATGCAGCCATTGTCCGCACTCCCGTCTGAACCTGGGCCGTCCTGCATGGACTCCGTCGTCTTAACCTGCGCTGTTCTGAATTGACTCCGTTTGAACCCCGTCCGGTCCAGCCGGAGACGGAGTCTGTCTGTTGGTTAGGACTTCGGCTTCACGACGACCTTACCTTTGTTTACCTCGGCGATCTGCTCCGGGGTATAGCCCTCGATCAGATTGCGGCCTCCCTTGCCGGTGAGGGTGATGCCCTGCTTCTCCATGACACTCTGCAGCCGCTTCATTTCCTCGGCGGGAATCGACGTGAGCTCATGCTTGCCGTCGATCTGTCCGAGGAGGGTGCCGATGACTTCACCCGCCTGCGCGGTATTCGGCTGAATCCGGGCGCTCCCATAGGCAACCGCCGAGGCGCCGACGTTCTTCCCTGCGGCGATCACGTTGCTGTAGCCCTTGTAGAGGAAGGAGCGCAGCGGCATTCCGTAGCGGTCCGGCTTGCCGATCTCCGTGCCCCAAGGATTGATCTTGGTGCCTTGAAGATCGAGGGCGTATCCGGCGACGGCGACGTTGTCCGGGAACATCGTGCCGCTGAACAGATCCGAAGCCTGCAGTACATACTCTGTCTCGTACCGGTCGTAATCGCGGATATACAGGTAGCGCGGATAGCCGCTCACCTCCGCATGCTCCCAGCCGGGCAGTTCTTTCCTCAGATGATCCCTCACCTTCACCGTTTCACTCATCCCCAGCTCATGAGCGGCCTTTACGCTCTGCGCATCCGCAGGATTCACACCGAAGACGAGCAGGGCATTGATCAGCGCTTCGCCGTCCCGCTGGTTCACCACATTCAAGCCCCGCAGGAATACATCCTTGGTGGTCGGCTTATAGCTCTTGCCGATATTGCCGAGTCCGTAGGCAAAATCTTTGGTTACATCGGTATTGCCCCCATATTGGGCATACCGTTTGTCTTTGGCGAGGTCGCCGACCTCCTTCTCGAACTTCTTCCAGTCGACCCCTTTGAATTTCATCATGACGGAGGAGGCCATGTAATCGTTCTGCTTGGCTGTGAAGACGGTCTCCATCCCGGGAATCCGCTGGAGGCCGAGACGGGAGGAGAGGGCGGCATGGTCCGTATTCTCCACCCAGTATTTCGCCGACACGGTCTTCTGCTCGCCACCGGCCGTCCGGTAAGTCATCGCCGTGATTTTGCTGGGAGCAGTGCCCCCCGGCTGGATCCGGTCGCTCGATGTGCCGGATTCATTAGCCTCCAGCGAGGTAAGGGTGATGCCGGATATAATCGTAATTCCTTCCGCCAAGTCAGCGAAGTAGGCTTCGTACTCGGGAAGCTTGCGGATCGTTCCCTTCTTGTACCCGTCGAACAATCCTTTCACCCGGCCCTGCAGCAGCGATTGGCCGCTCCGGTCGAACGGCTCGTCCAGATACAGCATCTCGCCCTGAAGCAGCTGGCCGCCGGGCTGTTCCCTCGGGTCCAGAACCAGGACGCTGAGGCCTTCGTCTGCTGCCGCCCGGGCGAGATACATGCCTTCGATCTCCGAACCGATGACAACGACATCGGGCTTGGATGGATCGAGAGGCTTCGGAGATTGGACCGCGGTGGTACCCGGCCGTCCCAAACAGGCGGTGAGCAGCAGAGCCCCCGCCATAAGAATGGATGAAAGTGCAACTGCCCTGCGTCTGCTCACTATACGACACTCCTGTTCTATGAATGGATCATAGTCATAGACCAGGTAAGGGGAAGAAAAGTTGCAAAAGAATGGGAATTATCGCTCGCATTCGTATCCGCTCCGGCCCGGATAGAGCCTGTCCACCGATTGGGCGTCAGGGACGGCGATGGGGGACTGCTGCTGCCAGGCAAGGCAGGGCGGGAGCGGGATCGCGACCGGGCACAGACAAGAGGAAGGCGGGACAACGCATCCGTCTATCCTTCGGCAGAAGCGGAGGGCCTGCGGTTCTCCGGGCTCCGGTACAGGTGGCGGATGCCTTTGCCGGCATAGAACTCGTCGGCATAGCGCGGGAGCACATGGAGATGGGCGTGGGACAGAGTCTGCCCGCCGACGGTGCCGCAGTTCCAGCCGATGTTATACCCGTCGGGCCGGTATGCTTCTTCCATATAGGCCTTCACCTGAAGCAGCAGGGGGTGTACCGCATTCCACTCCTCCGCGGTCAGGTCAAAGACGGATTCCCTGTGGGCCTTCGTAACGAGGACGCCGGCTCCCGGGATCTCTTGATTCTCGAGCTGCAGGAACATACAGAGCTCGTTCTCCAGAACAATACGCTGCTTGGGCTCCAGCCCGACGTGGCAGAATACGCAATCTTGCATTGAATGTCGCTCCTTAGTCCTGGCAGATTAGTATAAACGAATAGGATAAGGCAGCCCATTAAGGCCCCCAATCCATAACTATAGCATACCGCGGGGGCTGGCGCTTCTCATATTGAGTGTCATTCCGGGACACCCGCACGGCTTTCCCAATACACCAACCGCCTCTTCAGCCGTACCGGCACCGGCACGATGAAGATCACACCAAACAGCGGCTGAACTTCCGGAGAAGTCCTGCCGCTGTTTGGTGTGATCCGCGGGAAGCTGCACAGCTCCCTCCGGCGGGCTGGGGGTGTCTGTCGGCCAAGGCCTCACACCGGATACACAGAGCCGCGAAGTCCAAACGACGGATCATCCGGGTAGAGTTATTCCTTGTTGTATTCCTGCCATAACGTCTTCTCGCCGGATTTGGGGCAAGCGGGGAACTTCTCATCCTTCTTGAAGTTCTCCAGCGCGCCCTCCGTACACATATAGGGACCGGTTTCCGGCACGCTCTCGCCGGTCGGGTACTCCCGGTTGGATCCTGACATGACCAGCACCTCCTTTCGGTATGTCCTCTACTTAACCGGGAGAGACAAGCCTGAATCCCTCCGCAGCCTGAGGAAGAATAGCCGCGGCTTATCCGATAGATACTGATGCTGTGCAGCACAGGCTGCCCTCCGGCTCAATCGAAGGCGAACGCAAGCTGGATCGGCGCCTCGGATGCCGCCGTATCCGGATGCGGAGCAGGTGCCTGCTGTGGATCATGACGGAACGGGGTGATGCCATATTTCTCAAGCAGCGACTGCAGACGGGCCCGGATCTCCCGCCGGTACGTTACTGACGGATAGCCGGAGCCGTCGTACAGACGCGCATACCCGGACACGAGCCGGGGATAATGCTCCCGGAGGGTGCCGAAGAACCAGCTTTTTACCTCCTGGGTGCTAAGACGCAGGGGCGAGCCCATGAGGAAAGAGGCGTCGTGCTCTTGGCATCCCGCTACGACGGCCTCCAGCTCTTCATCCTGGTCGGTGAGGTAGGGGAGAATCGGCGCCAGGAAGATCCCGGCGGTCACACCTGCATCCCTCAGCCGGGCGAGGGCGGCGAGGCGCTTCACAGGGGAAGGCGTCATGGGCTCGAAGCTGCGCCATACCTCCCCATTCATCGTATTCAGCGAGATATTCACGGAACTGCCCGGCATTAGGCGGAGCAGGTCCAGGTCTCGCAGAATCAGCGGGGAACGCGTCGTAATGCTGACCGGAATGCCGTGCGAGGCCAAGACCTCAAGACATCGGCGGGTAAGCTTCTCGCGGGACTCGATCGGCTGGTAAGGATCGGTAGCCGTGCCGATAGCGATGCGTCCGGACAGCTTCTCGCGTCCGCCGCGAACGCGGAGCATCTTGTTCAGCTGGGTATCGAGCGTCTCGCCGGCGTTGGCTTTGTAGAGAATCTGATGCTGGAAAGCGTCGTCTGTTCCGAGCCCCAGGAAGGCATGTGTCGATCTGGCATAGCAGAAGCTGCAGCCGTGCTGGCAGCCGCGGTAAGGATTGATCGACCAATCGAATGGCATGGAGGGGGCTTTCACCGCATTCAGAATCTGTTTGGCTTGAAGCGGTTCGTAGGTGGTTTTCATTCTGAGGGATCAGCCTTCTTTCGTAAAGGGATAGGGGAACTGTAGGGTCAATATGGGAATATATGTTCGCATTGTTATGGATTCATTATACTAAGGAGGCTGGAAGTATGGCAAGAAGAAGAAGCAGAAGCCCGCTCGTGCCGGGAGCGGGTCAGGGACTCGACCAGTTGAAGGCGGAAGTCATGCGCCGGAAGGGCTATGCGGTCCAGGATGCCCGCCCGGATCTCGTCAAATACGAGGTGGCCCGCAGTCTCGGGATCCCTCTGCAGGGCAATGGCAGCAACCAGCATCTGACCACTGAGCAGGCCGGTAGAATCGGAGGGCCGATCGGGGGGAGCATGGTGCGGGAGATGATCCGTATGGCGCAGGAGCATCTGGCGAAGCAGTAGCGGAAGACTCATAAGAAGACGCATACCCATCAAGATAGACGGCTTCGACGTCCTTTGAGGACGCTGCGCGCGTTTATAAGAAATATAAGATTACAGGATCGGAGCCCCGGCGGGATTTAAATTCTTACTATATACAAAAAGGACCCGGCCGCGGCCGAGTCCTTCTCGCATTTACTGTCCCTGCTGTGCATCATACTCAGCGGCATATTCCGAGAGTGACTTAATTTTGCCGTGCGGGTGCTGGGTTTGCTTGCGGATTTTCCACTGGTTCTCCTCGCGGCGTTTCGAATGGCTCATCACACAACAGCTCCTTTGGCAGCAAAATGAGATGCCTTACTAGCATGCCGGAGGGCTGCGGATTTTATGACTCCCTAACGATTCCATTCAACAAAAAAAAAGGAGCGGCGGCTCCCTTTCCGGCGGGCGGGGAGGGGCGCTACTCTTTGCGGTCCAGATGCAGATCCTCCAGCGTATACCGGTGGTTCCACAAGTACTCCATATCGTAATCGATCGTATCTTTCCAGATGAATTCGAGCAGGCCGGCGGCAAAAGCGACGGTGACGGATGCGAACAGCATCAGCAACATGCCGAACTCCACGGCATGTTCCATAAGGCGCAGCTCCTTTCCTTCCGTTTGCTCCTATTCTATGAGCGCTTTCATAGAATAATGATGGACAGAAAGAAATTTAAGGCTGCAGGGTCCGGGTCATCCCGATGAGGATTCGCAGTCGGTCAGAATTTGGTTGAAGATCCTAGTAAGATGGTCTACATCTTCCTTGGGGAGCCGTCCGAAGAAGGATTCCACTACCAGCGTCCGGTGGCGATGAAGGGACTCCAGGATCTTCTGGCCTTTATCGGTAATCTCCATCATCACGACGCGGCGGTCTTCTTCCGAGCGGGTACGGGAGGCGAACCCTCCGGAGATCAGCTTGTCCGACAGGCTGGTTACGGCTCCGGAAGTGATGAAGAGCATTTCTGCGATTTGGGATACTTTCAGCGGTCCTTCGGAAGCCAGCTTCTCCAGAATCACAGCCTGGGATGCGGATACACCTTGTTCTTCGAACCGGGTCCAGCTCGAACGGATTTTGCGGAATAATTGGCGGAACGTATTATCCAGCTCATAGAGGTCTTGGCTGTCAGGCATCCTTAATCTTCCTTTCATGCGGTCATGCACATGCGCTGCAGGTCAGCGGCACGCAGCGGGTCTCAGTTATCTACGCAGCAGTCCGTCTTTGGTTTCAAAAAAGGATAAAAAACCTTCCAATCCGCGCGTATAACTTTAGCATGTCTGCTCATAGATTGGTTTATGTAGCAAAGCCGAGGAACCGCGGGGGAGGAAATGCGGTCATGAATCAACCGTATGCCGTACAGCCGCAGCCCGTGTTTCAAGTCGAGCCGTTGTCGTGCAGGCGCTCCAATCGATCGTAGGACGGAACCTGGTTCTTGAACCGCCGCGAGGCAGCCTGTCGGGACTGCTCCAGGATGTGAAGCCGGACCATGTCGCGCTTCAGGAAGCGGACGGGCGTCTGTTCGTGGCGATCTGCCATATCATCTGGATTATGCCGGTCGGCTAGGATGAGCGGGGCCGGGACCAAAAGCATGTTCTCGGTGCAGGCATTGGGAATTGAAACCGTAAGCGGCCATGTGCTGCGGCGGTTTCTTTTTTTGATGACGAAGGTATGGGTTAAGAAAATTATTTTTATTGAAATAACGGTTTCAATGAATTATATTTTCATTATAAGAGGGAAAAGGTGGAGATCCGGTGAGCAGATATATAGGTATCGATATCGGCGGGACGAATATGGTGTGCGGGTTGACGGACGAGGCGGGGGACGTGCTCCGCATGGTCAAAATCCCGACGGAGGCGGCAAGCGGGAGCAAGGAAGTCATTCGGCGTCTGGCGGAGGCCGTAAGCGGACTCATGACCCATTCGGGCGGTACGGTATCTGCCGTGGGCATCGGTCTGCCGGGGTTCGTGGATCACCGCCGGGGTATTTCGGAGCTGGCTGTGAATCTGGGGTGGAAGAGGGTTCCGCTGGCGGACGAGCTCCGGGAACATATCGGCGACATCCCGGTCTATCTGGATAACGATGTGCGCATGTACCTCTATGGGGAGGCCGTGGCCGGAGCCGGCAGGGGGTATACCCATGTGCTCGGGGTGACGATCGGCACAGGGATGAATTCGGCCCTGGTAGCGAACGGCGAACTGTACTATGGCGCCGGCGGCCGGGCAGGCGAGATCGGGCATGTACCGATGGCGGGTATCCCTTACCTGTGCAACTGCGGCATGACAGGCTGCCTCGAGACGGCCGTGTCGGCGAATGGCATTGCCCGCCAAGGTCGGGAAGCCGTCGCGCGCGGGGAGCGGTCCTTGCTGAAGGAATGGTTCCCTGAGGACGGAGGAGCGCGGCTCACGGCAGCGGATGTATCGCTGGCTTATGACAAGGGAGACGCGGTTGCGATCGCTATTATGAACCACACGGGCACGCTGCTGGGCCGCGGACTGGCCGCGGCGGTGACGCAGCTTGCGCCGCAGGCCCTCATTATCGGAGGCGGCGGAGCGCAGGCCGGGGAACGGCTGCTGGCCCCGATGCGGGAAGAATTGAAGCGCACCATCCTGCCGTTCTATTGGGAGCAGCTCACGATCAAGACGGCGCAGCGGCTTGAAGATGCCGGCGTAGTGGGAAGCGCACTATATGCCAAGGGCAGGGTGGAAGCGGAATCCCGGGTATCATAGCACACAAAAAGAAATGGAACCGTCACCCCCATGCGGCGTGCGGTTCCATTTCTTTTTGTGCTTCGTATCGTGCTTATGCAGTGCTTCTTGTTTGGTCGGTGTGGTTCGTTCGACGGGGATAACGCCTCGCCAGCTTCCCCGGAAGAGTTCAGGGCTGAGCCCTCCTTCTCTTACCCGTTTGCGGCGTTGTTTGGATGCTTTGCTATAGGCCATGGGTTGTGCCTCCTTGGAATGGGATTCATGTTATAGTATACCAGCTTCGGCCTCGCGTGCATACGGCAGCCGCGCGGAACTTCAGGGTTTGACAGTTTTGGGACAATCGGCTTCAAGGCGTTGTTCCCCAGGGTGCTTTCATGATACCCTTGTACGTATAGAAGCGGAGAGACGCCGTCACGGCGGAGATCTCTATCCGCGGCACGCTGCAGGAGGATGACACCCTTGACTTATGATACGATCTATTGGCTTATCCTGGGGGCCGGTTTTGTGCTGACCGGGATTGTGGGTGTGCTGTGCATGCTCCGGACCGAAAAGCTGCTCTTGTCTTTCCTGGCGGGTACCGCCGTCAATATAGCGATCACGGGCGCAGGCGTCTGGTGGTGGAGCTCAGTCTTCACGGGCGCCGAGCAGCAGTTCTCGCGGATGTTCGGCCTGTTCGGACTAGGCGTTTGTTTTGTGAACAATATTGTGCTGCTGTTCTTCGCACAGCTCATCATGAAGAGGAAGATCGGAGGCGATCCGCCCCCTGACCGCAACGATTACGAGGATTGATACGGAAGGGACGGAACCAAGAAGGCAGTAAGTTTGACAATGGGTCAATACTGTAACACAACTGTAATGTGTTATTCATCCGCTATTAATGAAACCGGGATATAATTACAGATGACCCCCTTTTTAATATATATATCCCTTGATAATCCGCGATCCGCTGTGATTGCGGGTTCTTTTTTGTCCTTTGGGAGAGAGGGGCGGGCGGGTGCAAACCAAAAAACGGAGGCTTCCCGTTGTCGGGTGAGCCTCCGTGCGGTATGGTGCAGGTTTGGAAGAGATTAGAAACGGGCGGCGACTTCAGCGGCTTTCTGGAAGCCTTCGGCTTTGATCTCCGCAGCGCGGTCAGGGAACTGGTTGTGGCCTTCGACCACGACCGTCTCGATTTGGCTGATGCCGAAGAAGCCCATGATCGTCTGTACATATTTCAGGCTCATCTCAATGGCTGCAGCCGGACCTTCCGAGTATACGCCGCCGCGCGCGTTAAGCAGGGCGACCTTCTTGTCGCCGAGCAGGCCTTGCGGACCTTGAGCGGTGTATTTGAACGTTTTGCCGGCTTGGCAGAGGTAGTGCAGGTAAGTGATCAGCTGAGCCGGAACCGTGAAGTTCCAGAGCGGGAACGCGAATACGATCTTGTCGGCCGCCAGGAATTGGTCGAGGTAAGCATTCGCCGTACCTGCGGCTTGTTGTTCCTCCGCCGTCAGCTCGAAGCCTTGGGAGCTCTTGTACAGGCCGTTCAGCGTGTTCGTATCGTAATAAGGCAGTTCCACGTTGAACAAGTTGAGCTCAGTGATGCTGTCCCCCGGGTTCGCCGCTTTGTAGCTTGCGAGGAAAGCGTCATAGAGCTGCACGGACACGGCTTGGTCAGCCGGACGGCCGTTGGCGAGAATGAACAGAACGTTAGACATGAAGAATAGCCTCCTTGGTATGTACATAATGAATTAATAACTTACTTTATGTAAGTATATTATGATATAAACTTACGAAAGTCAAGTAAATAATTTGAATGGATATCCGGAATTTGCATAGGGTGCCTACCGAGGTGAAAAGATAAGATGGAGAGACTTGGAGCGGGAGCGGGGCCTGCTGTCAGGCGAATCGAAGAATCTAGAAGCAGGGGTGGGATTGGCGCATGGCGGCAATTCGGCATGCCGAGTGCAAAAGAGCGGTGGAGCGCAGCGACCGGCTCTGCGCAGATGTGGAAGTACAGCTCGAAGGAGAGACACAGGCGATTGTGGTGCTGTTCAACGAGTCCGAGGAAGGCGAGTACAAGTTGGAGACGATCCTGAAGAATGATGCGGATCCTGCCATCGACTGGTACGATAACGATCTGCATGCCGCCTATGTGGATGTGACCGATGAGCTGTTCGAAGGTCAGGGAGGAGCCGGCATAGGATCCAAAGAATCCTTGGAGCAGGGAATTCTGGCCTTCCCCGGCGTCCGGGAGTCGATCCGATCGAAACTTGCCGAAGCCAAAGCACAGAAGAAGCAGGAACTGCAGGTGTAACGGGTGGAGAGGAACGGCTCGGCTCGGTGCGAAGCAAGGCTCCTGCCGGTCTTTTCGTTCCATACTTCTTGCTCCATAAACACAAACAAACAGCCTTCCGCCGGATCTGCCGGCTGGAACGGCTGTTTGTTTGTCTGGGTGCAGGCGCAAGCCTAGGGAGAACGGGGGCATGATTCCATGCCGGTCTATTCCCGGTCTCCCTGGTAGCGGCGCTCATTGGACTCCCACCGGAAGGCGGAGAGCATGAACCCGATGACGCCGAAGACGAGCAGGCGGATGGTCAGCCATTTGCCGGTAAGCGTGCCCTGGGTCACCCACTCTATACCGGTGAACAGCAGGGTAAGGCCGATCCCCCAAGCAGCTACGCCGTAATACATCACATATTTTGCCTTGCCTATCGTTCTGATTTTGGCCCATTTGGCCGCCTGTTCCTGGTTCATGTGATTCGTTGTTCCCCCTGCGTTCAGTCCTACCTTAGATTTCGCTTCCCTGCCGCTGTATTCCTGCCGGCAGATGCCGATTACAGGAGATATTTCTTGTAAGATTATGGTATAATCGCAGAAGACTAAGGAAGGGCAGGAAACAACGTAGGCATGAGCAAATTTTTGTTATTCGGACTTATTTTTTGGTTGACCGGCAACCCTTTCGTTGCCATCTTCGTACTGCTGCTGATTTTCTATGTACTGGACCGGCAGTTCGTCGGCATGACGCCGAGCATCTTCAAGCCGTTCCAGCGGATGCGGCGGCTGTCGAGATTGAAGGAGGAGCTGCGGATGAATCCGCATCATACCTCGACCAAGCTGGATATCGCCCGCATTTATATGGAACAGAAGAAATACGAGAACGCGCGGGAGCTGCTCCTGCAGGTATCCGCCGTGATGGAGGATTCCGCGGATGTGCTCAGCGAGCTCGGCATCTGCGAGCTCCACCTCGGCCGCCCCGAGGAGGGGGAGCGGTTGATTCTTGAAGCGCTTGAACGCAACCCCCGGGTCAAATACGGCGATCCTTACCTGCGCCTCGGTGAAGCTTATGCCGAACGTGATAAAGAGAAGGCTGTGTATTACCTCCAGCGCTTCCGCGAGGTCAACTCTTCTTCCTGCGAAGCGTATTACAGGCTCGGCCTGCTGTACCGCCAGCTCGGAAGGGACGAAGAAGCCCGCAGTGCATTCCGCGAAGCGGTGGAACTGTACCGCGGGCTACCGGGATACAAGCGGCGCCATGAGCGCCGCTGGGCGCTGCTGGCCCGCTTCCGGTCATAGGACTGGAGCGGGCTGGGCTGCGGTGCGGTCCACAGCGAACGGGGCGAGATCGAGCAGCGGCGCTTCGCCTTCGGCCAGCTGGCGGACGATCCGTCCGGCCGCAGGCGCAAGCAGGATACCGTTGCGGTAATGGCCGGTAGCGAAGATCAGGCCCGGGGCCTCCTCCCAGATGCCCATGAACGGCAGGCCGTCGCGGGTGCCTGGACGCAGGCCGGCCCAGGTAGAGAGGAATTCGGCATCGGAGAGCCGCGGCAGCAGTGCCGCGGCTTTGCCGTGCAGTTCGCCGACGACGGCGGCTGACGAGCGCTTGTCGAAGCCGGCTTCCACCTGCGTGGCTCCGATCAGGCAGGTGCCGTCCGCCTTCGGGACGATATAGCAGCCCTGCGTGAACAGCGTCGCTCGGGTAAGGGGGGCCTGCGGCCTCACAGAGATGCATTGACCCTTCACCGGGAACATGGGCAGCGTCAGGCCGAGCGGTTCGGTCAGCGCGGCACTCCATGCCCCCGCTGCGAGCACGACTACATCGGCATAGAACGGGCCTTCTGCGGTCTGCACTCCCGTGATACGGCCGCCTGCCTGCTCCCGGAGCAGCCGGAAGACCGGCGTCTCTTCCCGGATCGTACAGCCCTGCCGCTGCAGGGCCGCCTTCAAGGACCGGGCGAGCGCGACCGGGTGCACCTGGTGGTCGGCAGGGAAATGCAGGCCGCCCCGGACGGCCGGGGAGATCTCGGGCTCCAGCTCCCGGAGTTCCCCGGGCGTGCACCAGCGCGCGTCACGGATCCAGGAGAGCCGGCCCCGGAGCTCGAGCTCGTCGGCTTCGGTGAGGGCCGCTCGCAGGATGCCGTGCGGGATATACTCGGTGGACACGCCTCCGGTCTCCTCCAGCCGGTCCGTCCACGACTTGTACATCCCCTGGCTGATCCGGCACAGTTCGTAGAACGGGCCGGGACGATGCGTCTCCACCTGGGCGCCGAGCATCCCGGCCGCAGCGGTGGAGGCCTCGCTCCCCAGCGTTGCCTTGTCTAGCACCGTGCAGGCGAAGCCGGCTTCGCCTAGCTCGTAAGCGGCGGCGCAGCCGATCACGCCGCCTCCTATGATGAGGGCTGACGGGCGGCCTTGATGTGTTGATCTCATCTTCGTCATCATGGTCTAGATCCATCCTTTCCTGGGCGTATGCGTAGTCCGGTCGAGCCGGTCCCGGTAGGCGCGCAGCTGGGCGGCAGGGTCGGGATGGCCGAATACCGAGGACAGCACGGCTATGCCGGCGGCTCCGGTAGACAGCACCTCATCGACCCGTTCCGGATCTATGCCGCCAATGGCTATGACGGGCACGGGGGAGGCCTCGACGGTATCCGCCAGCGCCTGCAGTCCCCGCGGGGCCAGCCCGGGCTTGGAACCGGTCTCGTATACGTGCCCGTACAGCACGAAGTCGGCTCCGAGCCCTGCGGCAAGCACCGCTTCGGCCGGACTATGCACGGAGCTGCCGATCCGCAGGGTTCCAGGCGGGGCCAGTTCCCGGGCTTCGGCCGGGGAGAGCGAGGCGCCGGTCAGCTGCACGGCATCGGCGCGGACGGAGAGGGCCGCATCCAGGCGGTCGTTGACGGCCAGCTCCGAGCCCTGCGGCAGCAGCGGCTTCAGCCGCTTGTACCACACGGCGAGCTCATGCGCGCTGCGGTGTTTCTCCCGGATATGGAGCATATCGATCATCCCGGCAGATGAGCTGCCAAGAATGGAGACGATGTCTTCGAGCTCCAGCCTGCCGGTGGTGAGCACATGGAGGGCATGGATTCTCGGAGAGGGGCGAAGGTCGGATAAGTCGCTGGTGGACATGGCTCGAATCGAACCCTTTCTATACTCGGTATAGGTAATAGAAGAATAAGAAAGACAACTTGCACCGTTTAAGCAAGCGCGTTGCCTCTTAAGAGGCAGCCGGCGCGACTTCACCCTGCAAGAAATGGTATTCTCATCATACCCCTATGCCTGGTGAGCGTCAAAGCGTTTGCCCCACTTGTCATAAAATGATCACGGAAGCGTTCTATCCCCGCATGGCGGGCGCCTTGACGGGTCTGCGGGGGCGTACTACACTGAGGAGGAAGAATAGAAGGACGAACGACCGCAGCACCCGAAGGAGAGGATTCTCATGACGTTGTACAAAGCATTAACGATTGCCGGCTCCGACAGCGGGGGAGGCGCCGGCATCCAGGCCGATCTCAAGACGTTCCAGATGCTGGACGTGTTCGGTATGTCCGCCGTCACGGCCGTAACCGCCCAGAATACGCTGGGCGTGCACGGCATCTACGATATTCCGCTTGAAGGCATCGAGCGGCAGATTCTTGCGGTCTTGTCCGACC
Source organism: Paenibacillus caseinilyticus (assembly GCF_027533645.1). Classification (GTDB taxonomy): domain Bacteria; phylum Bacillota; class Bacilli; order Paenibacillales; family NBRC-103111; genus Paenibacillus_G; species Paenibacillus_G caseinilyticus. Next base: position 304,150 of record NZ_JAQAGY010000001.1, on the reverse strand, counting down.
TTGGAGCCGATGCGGCGAAGACGGGCATGCTCTCCCAGCCGCAGGTGATCGAGCTGGTGGCGGATTGTCTCACGAAGGCCGGGCTGACCCGTCTGGTCGTCGACCCCGTGATGGTGGCGAAGGGCGGGGCCCCGCTGCTTGCCGAGAGCGCGCAGGAAGCGCTGCGGGAGAAGCTGCTGCCGCTGGCGGCCGTCGTCACGCCGAACCTGCCGGAAGCCGAAGTGATCACGGGCCTGAAGCTCTCTACGCTGGACGATATGAAGCGGGCGGCTGTCCGGATCGTGAAGGAGCTGGGGGCGGGAGCCGCCATCGTCAAGGGCGGGCACTACGAAGGAGCCCCGACCGATGTGCTGTATGACGGCGATTCGTTCCATCTGCTGAGCGCGCAGCGCTATGAGACGCGGCACACGCACGGGACAGGCTGTACGTTCTCGGCAGCGCTGTGCGCCGAACTCGCCAAGGGCAAGCCGCTGCTCGAAGCGGCGCATACAGCCAAGACGTTCATTACGCTGGCCATCCGGCACGAACTCGGCATCGGCGGCGGGCACGGGCCGACGAACCACTGGGCCCACTCCAGGCATGGTAAGGCGCTGGACAGCGGAGTACATTTACAGAAGGAGCCTTCGACACCATGAGCTATGAATATTTGATGCAGGCCGTCCTGCTGATTGTGCTGCTATTTCTCGCATTCCCGGCCGTGATCCTCTGGTCCCGCTGGAAAAAGAAGAAACGGGGATAAAGTCATGTACTATGTAAATCACGAGCAAATCGATGTGCGTCTCGCGTTCATTCCCGCTTTGACTAAGGCCTGCAGAGAGCTGGAAGCAGCTTGGGCGGCGGAGGCGGCGGAACCGGGTCTGCTGCTCCACTTGGCGCAGGAGCGGACGCTGATTCTTGCCATCGAGACGGTTACGGACGTCGGGAGCCTGCTGATCGACGCCTTCATGATGCGCGATGCGAGCTCGTATGAGGATATCGTGGACATCCTGGCGGGGGAAGGCGTAATCGAAGCGTCAACGGCGGGAGTGCTGCGGGAGCTTGTAGGCCTGCGGCGGACGCTGACCCAGGAATACACCTCCTTGGAACGCAGCGGGCTTCATCCGATGGTCCCGAGGCTTCCACAGAGACTTGAGGCGTTCGCAGAGCGGGTGCCGGCGTTCATCCGCAAGGAAGTTATTTAGCAAGAAAGTCATTTAACCGGATAAGAGCAACCGATACCCAGTGTTCACGCGGCGCACGGCGGCAAATAGAGGTTGAATCCACACCCATGTCATGCGAGCTGTCCCTTCGAGGACGGCTTTTTTAATTTAATAGATGAAAGGACGATGGAGCCGTTCAACCTGTATGGGCAGGCCTTACCGGGCAGGCTTTATATACATAGTAGTATGTTAATTTACTTATTGATGGATTTCGTATACAATAAATGTATTCATACGGTACAAGAAGAGCCGCGCAACGATAGGCGGCTGGCTGCTAGAAGGACGGTGAGACCGCATGAAGACCGAAGACGGATCCACACGCAGGGTCATACTGACCATGCTCAAAACCAAAGGCCCGCTTAGTGCCGGGGAGATGGCAAAGGGACTCGGCATTACCGAAATGGCCGTCCGGCGGCATCTGCATACCTTGGAGCGGGACCAGCTCATCGAAGCGAGGCTGGTTCGCCAGGCGATGGGGCGGCCTGCGCATTTATATTCTTTAACCGGCACCGCCGACGATCTTTTTCCGAAGAAGTATCAGCACTTGGCGATGGATCTGCTGGAAGAGCTGGAGCTCACGGCCGGAGCGGATCAAGTCGACTTTCTCTTCGACCGGCGCAAGGAACGGCTGATCGCCAGGTACCGGGATCGGATGGACGCCAAAGCGTGGGACGAACGGGTGAGAGAACTCGCCGAGATTCAGAATGCCAACGGGTATATGGTGGAGTTGGATCAGCACGAAGACGGAACGTTTCTGCTTCAGGAATTCAATTGTCCGATCGCTCAGGTCGCCAATCAATATAATCATGCCTGCACCTGCGAACTGGCGATGTTCCAAAGCCTGCTCGGCCCGCAAGCCCGGATCGAGAGGACGGAGTGTCTGGCCAAAGGCGGGGGCAAATGCACATACGAAATCCGCCAGCTGTCACAGGCCGGCGGTAAGAACTAAGAAACCATCTTTGCGGGGCTTCGGCCTCTGCCAAGATGGTTTTTTGAAATACTAGAATTTCTATCTCGCCAGAGCTCGATCCCGTAATCTTGTATTTCTTATAAACGTTCATCGTCCCTTAAGGACAGCGAAGCCGTTTATCTTGTTAGGAGGGAGGGGACACATCGCTGGTGGAGCCGTAAGAGCGGCGGCCGCATATGTGGTTGACGGCTGCAGCCGCCAGCGAGACAAGCGCCAGAACCAAGAGAACGAGCAGCTTCTCCCGCAAACCGCTGGCGGACAGATCGAACATCAGCGCCTTGACGAACACGCAGATGAGCCCGAACGACCCGAAGGCCTGGAACCGCTTGCGGCCGCGGCACGTGCCCCAGAGGAACAGCAGCAGCGCTTGAAGTCCCCATACGGCCGAGAGAGCGAGCTCCAAGGGCAGGAAGAGGCCTGTAGTCCATGACTGCAATATAGAAGCGGTAAGACCTCCGAGACAAATATGGCTGAGCAGAACCAGGCTTCCGTTCACAATTCTGCGGTCTTCCTCCTGCATGCCCGTAAAGCCCGCCCTGCGGCACAAGAGTACCCCGGAGACCAGAAGCAGCAGCCAAATACCGGGCCGGAGCACAGGGGAGCCGGATGGGGAGCCGAGCACCATCCAGAACCAGCATAGAAGGATGGAGAGCCAGACCACCATGGCACCGCCGCGCAGCAGATCCAGCTTCAGCCGGCATCCGGCGGCTAGCAGTCCCATCGAGAACAGTACGCCGCAGGTCAGCAGGAGCAGCGGAGGCAGCTCCATCTCGCGGCAGATGCGGATGAAGGCCAGCAGGAGCAGCGCCCCGCCGCCGAACAGCTTCGTCAGTACGGGGGTGGAAAGCTCGCGTGTGATCCGGTACAGGCCGAACGAGAGCAGCACGTATATACCGCCCATGGCCAGCATTGTGTATTGGAGCAGATGGCCGTCCCGCCCGATGACGAGCATCCAGAATCCGAGGAGAAACCCGTTCAGTACGCCGAGCTTCAGGTTCAGGCCGCTGTAATCCGTCCGGGTATACCATGAGGCGAAGAACAGGACTGCGGTATAGAATACATAGATGGACCAGGCCAGCCGGAGCGGCGCATTCCAGTCCATCCCTTCCGAGAGCTGCGTCTGCAGATAATAGAGCAGGAAGAGGAGCCAGGTCCCGGTGAAAGCGGTCATCGTCAATTCCGCCCAGCGGAACCGGATGCCAAGTCCAAGACAGACCGCATTCCACAGCAGCACAAAAAGGAGCAAAGAAGCGCCATGTACCGGAGGATGAAGACTTTCATTACCCTGGATCAGGCGGTATGCCAGAGCGAGCCAACCGGTCAAGAGCGTCAGGACGGCGGCTGTCCGCCAGGCGGCGCCGGCGTGCAGAATACGCAGCTGCGGCAGCATTTCCTTCATCATGGGTATCCCTCCTCGCATGGCAGCAGCATCAAATCACCTTGATTGTAACGGAGGGAAGCGGGGCAGGTAAGTACTATTTTTTACTAGTACCCCCCCGCCGGAGGGAAGGGTAGGAACAGGGCAGTCCGGTTAAGCTAGAAGAGATCCTGCGAATCGGAGGAGGGGAACTGCCATGGACGGAATTCAATTTCGCCGGTTAAGCGAACAGCTTGGCCGTTCGCTGCCCCAAGGGGTGGCTGCCGAGAGATGGAACGAATACATGCAGTACCAAGACGAAGAGGACCAGGCGGAGGACTATACGCCGGAGAGCGAGCGGCGCGAGATGCCGCGGTCAAGGAGGGAAACGTCATGAGCCGTCTTAACGAGATCATGGACAACCACCAGCAGCTGGAGCGCTTGAATGCGCTGCTGAAGCATTACAGCGTCAACGCCGAGTTCGTGACGGCGTCGCTGATCGATAAGCTGGACTGTCTCTCTTCCTCCTCCTCTGAAGAAGAGGAAGGGCAGGAAGAAGGATCGGCAGCCAAGGAACCGAATGCCGAGCTGATCGAAGACCTGAAGCGTTTCTCCTCAGGGTTCTAGATTGCTTTGCATCAGGCTGCCCGCGGTTTTCAGTTTTTCTAGCTCCCCCAGACAAAAGAGCGGCACACGGGCCGCTCTTTTGTCTGCCTATAATTGACCGGAACGCGATTCGCGGATAGCCTCCCATACCGAGACCTTCTCCTCGGTTTCTTCGTTGAAGAGCTCCCCGTCCTTTACATAATCGATATACAGAATCCCGTCGAGATGGTCGATCTCGTGCTGCATGCATACAGCCGTATGCCCTTCGGCATCCAAGAACACTTCCTGTCCCTCCCGGTTCAGCGTCTTCACGCGGACCGTCTGCGCACGCTTAACGCTCCCGTATAACTTGGGCAGAGAGAGACAGCCTTCGAAGGAGGTCTGTTCGCCGGACTTCTCTACAATCTCGGGGTTGATCAGTTCAATGAGGCCTTCGCCCATATCCAGTACCGCCACCCGTTTGGCAATCCCGATTTGCGGCGCGGCCAGCCCAGCCCGGCCGGGTTCGGCATATAACGTTTCCTTCAAGTCGCCAAGCAGCTTCAGTACACTCGGGGTGATCCCCGGAACCGGCCTGCATTTCTCGCGGAGCACCGGATCGCCAAGCCTGCGGATCATTTTCTCAGCCATAATACACGCCATCTCCTTTTAGAGTTCGTAAGTTCGTAGTCTTCATTGCAGGAAAGATGATTGCTTCCGTATCCAGTATACGAGAACGCCCCCCACAAAAGAAAGACCGTTCCGACTTAACGGAACGATCTTGTATTCTTGCTTCCAGGCACCGTCTCGGCAGTTTCCTTGATTTTGACCGCCTTGTCGATCCCGAACCGTTGGTAGAGCTTGCTGTAGGTCGATCCTGTGACGGTCGAAGTCTCCGCAGGCAGCGCGAGCTGCGTCCGCAGGGAAGCGATCGCCGCGGAGAGATCCTCTTCCTTCGGCACAATGTACGGACTGTCCCACCGGCCGTTCAGATGGATGAATTCGATCTGGTCGGGCTTCAGCTTCTGGAAGGACAGGATGAACCTCCGCAGCTCCTCCGCCGGAATATCCGTCTTGACGCTCTTGCCGGCAATCTCGAGAATCCCGCCCCAGCCGGCGATCCCGCTGAAGGAGGTCATCTTGCCGAGCAGCTCATCGAGCACTTTTTGCTGGCGTTCATTGCGGGCGGTGTCGGACGATTCTTCCGTCCCGCGGTTGGACTTGCGGTACCGGAGGAAATCCAGCGTCTGCTTGCCGTTCAGTGTCTGCTGTCCCTGTTTGAGGTTGATGTCGGTGCCGTCCCAGGTGTCCACATAGCGCATATCCATGTCGACGTAGGCTTCGATGCCGCCCAGTTCGTCGACGACATCCCGGAATCCGTCGAAATCAATGGCCGCCATATAATCGATCGGCAGGCCGAACATGTCGCTGAACAATTCTTTGGTATTCGGAATGGCGCTATCTTTGTCCTGATTGTAGTAGTAGGCATAATAGTAGTTGGCTTTATGGGCCGAGAGCCCGAACTCCTTCGGCTTCATCTCGAGGTCCCTCGGAATGGAGACGACCGTGGCTTTGCGCGTGTCGGGGTTCAGTGTGACCAGCATCAATACATCCGTATTCATGCTGCCCCCGCTGCCTCCGCGGCTGTCCACGCCGGTCAGCAGGAAGCTCATCGGTTTCCACTTCGCCGCGCTGGCCGAGGCTTCCCCGGAGAGCAGGCCGGTCTTGAGCGGTGAAGAAGAAGCAACGGACATGCTCTGAAGTGCCCTGTCCGCCTGGTGGAATAGATATCCGGCATACGCGGCGGCTCCCGCTCCCAGGATAGCCAGGCACACGACGGTGCTGCGGAGCGTGATACGTTTTTTGGGTTTGATACGCGATGGGAACATCGTCTACCTCCTGCACGAATGTCGAACACTGCCTATCATCATAACGTATCTATCCGGCGAAAAGGTTACAAAACGATTAAAATTATACGCTTTTTCGCCAAAATGTTACGGATTTGTTACCCTCTTCATCCGTATTTCTTTTACAATATAGGACAGGCTGTTAGTGGCTATTACCCCCGTTAGGAGCGGAATACACGGAGAACGGGGCGAAATGCGCGATTTTTGTACGGGAATAGGAAGGGGGTGCCGAGAATGGGACGCTGCCTGGTGAGCGGGATGCTTCTGCTGGCACTTTGGAGCTGTACGGGATGCAGTCTAATCGGCCAGCCCGGAGCCTATATGCGGCTGCCGAAGCTGCCGGCGGAGCAGGAGACGCTGAAGTCGACGATCGAATCGTCTCTGCCCCCAGGGGCCGCCCTGATCCGTCCGAGCAATGCCGTACAAGCGGGTGCCATCTCGCTCGTCGATCTGGACGGGGACGGAAGCGAAGAGGCGGTCTTTTATTATAAAATCAAGGAGAGCGAGCAGCTGCACGGGGAAATCTGGAGCGAAAGCGACGGTCCCTGGAAGCGTATCGACTCGTTCGAAGGCGCGGGCTACGAGCTCGACGAGCTGAGGTTCGAGCGGATCACCCTGGAGGACGCCTCCCGCGGCGTGAATCTGGTGGCGGCTTATGCCACGAAGGAAGATGCGCCGAAGGGCCTGGCCGTCTATGCCTTGGAGAACGGCAAGGCCGTCAAGAAGTTCGAGCTGCCGTATACCGATTACGTCATCGACGATCTCACGGGTGACGAACGCCAGGATCTGACCGTGATTCTGCATGACCGGGAGAAGCGGACTTCTGCGGCCGTATTGTACCAATATGAAGGGAACAAATTGCAAAAGCTGAGCACCCTGCACCTGGACGGCACGGTGAGCGGCTATTACAACATGATCAGCGGAAGGGTGACACCGGAGCTGCGGGGAGTCGTGCTGGATGCCGCGGTAGGCGCACATTCCTCTTATACGGAGATGCTGATCTACCGGGACGGCCGGCTTCGCAGGGCCTTCGACCCGGAGCGGACATACAAGGCCTATTCGGCCCCAAGCGAGGATGCGGACCGGGACGGGATACTGGATGTCGTAGGCATGGTCGAACCGCCGGGCTGGGAAGATCAGCCCGTGGCGGTGATCCCCTGGATCTATACCTATGACCGCTGGGACGGAAGCGGCGGATTCGAGCGGGTACTGCAGCGGTACTGGAACGGGCAGGACGGCTATTATTTCGACTTTCCTCCGGAATGGCCGAAGGAGACGACGCTTGAGATCGAGGAGGGGAGTTCGGTCCGGTTCATTACCGCGCCAGACAGCACCGAGCGCCTCGCCGAAATCCGGATATTCCGGGCCGACGATTGGAATGAGGAGCAGACGGATTGGCTGCCGGTTCACCGGACAGCGAATACGGTACTTGCCTTGAACCGGGAGGCGGAAGCGTACCGGAGCCGGCTGCACCTGCTGTCGGAGATGAAAAGCGAAGGGAGTGCGCCGTCTTGGGCCGAATCTTGATACTGGAAGACGAAGACTCCATCCGCAGCTTCGTGGTCGTGAACCTGAAGCGCCAGGGGCATGAAGTCAGCGAGGCGGTTAGCGGCGATGAAGCCTTGGCCCTGCTGCTCGGGGAGCCAGGGTTTGATATTGCGCTGCTGGATGTCATGGTGCCGGGCATCGACGGGTTCGAGGTGTGCCGCCGCGTGCGGGAAGTCAACGAGCGGATCGGCATCATCTTCCTCACAGCCAAGGTGCAGGAGCAGGACAAGGTGATGGGATTGTCACTTGGAGCAGACGACCACGTCAGCAAGCCCTTCAGCCCCGTCGAGCTCATGGCCCGGATCCAGTCGCTGCTGCGCCGCATCGGGCGCTCCCCCCAGCCTGGAGGAGAAGGGCAGCCGGCGGTCGTCTGCGGCCCGTTCGAGCTGCGGCCGGGCGCCATGGAGCTCTTGAAGCACGGGGAGCGGATCGATCTTACGCCGACGGAGTTCTCGCTGGTATCCCTGCTCATGGACCGCGAGCATCCGGTGTGGACACGCGGCGCCCTGCTGGATGCGGTCTGGGGCGTCAACTATGTCGGCGATCCGAAGATCGTGGATGTGAACATCCGGCGCCTGCGCCAGAAGATCGAAGACCAGCCGTCGAAGCCGGCCTTCATCGAGACGGTCTGGGGCAGCGGCTACCGCTTCAACTGGGAGGGACGCCCATGAAGACGGGACACCGCTCGCTGCGTCTGCAGGTGGTCTCCCGCTTCGTGATCGCCGTTCTGCTGACGCTGGTGCTGGTGGAAGGCGTCTTCTTCATCGCTGTCCGGCAGTTCTATTACAGCGGGATCGTCGGGGTGCTCTCGAACCATGCCCAGGTCTCGACGGCTTTCTACACGCGTTTTGCGGGCGATCTGCATTATACGAATCTGAGCCAGCATCTCAGCCGGCTCGTGACGAATTTTGCATATGAGACGGCGGAGCTGGAGATCGTCGACCGGGATGGCAGCGTACTCGCGGGCACGAGCGGCTTCGTGTCCTCGGGCCTCGTGCGCACGGCCGACGTGGCCGAAGCGTGGAAGGGAGGCACCGGCGTCTGGAGCGGCACGAATCCGGCGACCGGCGAACATATTATGGCCGTCTCGACCCCCTTGGTCTTCGACGGACAGACCCTTGCGGTTGCCCGATATGTTACGTCGCTGGGAGAAGTGGACCGGGTGCTGCGCATGATCTACAGCATCTCCGCGTGCGTCGGCGCGCTGGTGCTGCTCCTCGTTCTGCTCTTCAGCCTGACGCTCGCGGATTCGATCGTGAGGCCGATCAAGGTCATGACGCGGGCCTCGGCTGAGATGGCCCGGGGGCGCTTCGATGTCCGGCTGGACGCCTCGCACCGCAATGAGATCGGCGAGCTCGCGGGCACGCTGAATTATATGGCCAGTGAAATTGTACGCAGCGAATCGCTGAAGAATGATTGGATTTCTTCCATCTCCCACGAAATTCGTACGCCGCTAAGCTCGATCAAAGGCTGGAGCGAGACGATGCTCACCGGCGACCTCGAGGACCGGGACGAGACGCGGCTCGGGCTGTCGATCATCTCCAAAGAAACCGAACGGCTGGTCGGTCTGGTCGAGGAACTGCTCGATTTCTCGAGGCTGTACCAGAAGAACATCGAGCTGGATGCCTCGGCGGTCCCTCTGCTGCCCTTGGTGGAAGAAGCGGCCATGCAGATGAAGTCCAAAATGATGGGCAAACGCCAGGAGCTGCGGCTGCGGCTGCCGGAAGAAGGGCTGACTGTGCGCGGGGATGCCAACCGGCTCAAGCAGGTGCTGCTGAATCTGCTCGACAATGCGATCAAATTCACGCCGGCGGACGGGTGGATCGAGCTGGAGGTGACGCGGCCAGGCGAAGGCATCGCCGACATCCAGGTGAGGGACAACGGCATCGGCATCCCCCCCGAGCACCTCGGCAAGGTGGAGCAGAAGTTCTACCAGGCGGACCCGAAGCAGGAAGGCACCGGACTGGGCCTTGCGATCTGCAGCGAGATCGTGGCGCTGCATGGCGGATCGATGGAGTTGACTTCAGCCGAGGGGGAAGGAACGACGGTCCGCCTTCTCCTGCCGCTGGCTGTGGATTCGGCGGAAGCGTGATAGTGCTGCGAGGAAGGCGGCGAGGGTGTGCTGCGGCGAGTCAGTCGCTTTCGGGAGAGGCGTTCACCACCGCAGCGCGCCAAATAGGAGGCCCTCTCGGTACCTCCTGTTTGGCGCGGAATCAGGCGGGTCGAAGCCGGCATAGGAAGAGCCGCCATGGCTTCTGGCTTAAGTCAAGGCCGCTCCTCTGGCACCGGCCGCGAGCCTTGCGGCTTTGCTCCGGATCCAGGCGTAATTGCCGGCTTCGATCTCCTTCAGGTTGATGAGCGAGCTGCCAATCCCGACCCCATAGCAGCCTATTTGTATGTAGTCCCCAATGTTCTCTTCCGTTACGCCGCCTACGGCCATCATCGGGATGTGACTAAGCGGCCCCATCAGCTCCTTGATGTAGCCGATGCCGAGGCTGGCGCCCGGGAAAATCTTGATCGCCGATGCCCCGGCCTTCCAGGCCCGGACGACTTCCGTCGGCGTCATGGCGCCAGGGAAGATCGGAATCTCGCGGGCTACCGCATACCGGATCACATTCTCGTCCGTATTCGGCGTGACGAGATAGGAGGCGCCCGCTTCGATGGCGGCGCGGGCGTCTTCCACATCGAGCACCGTGCCTGCGCCGATATACATCCGCCCGCCGAAGGTCTCCTGCAGACGGGAGATCATCCCTAGCGCCCCGTCCGTGTTCAGCGTCACTTCCATAACAGGTACACCGCCGTCCAGCAGTGCCTCTGCCACATCCAGAATATGGGTTTCTTTGACGCCCCGCACGATCGCCACGATTTTGGCGCTTTCCAGCAGGGCCAAGCCTTGCTCCCGATTCATATATACTCCCCCGCTTTCGCACGTTCCTGGGCACGGATCCCCTCCCCTGCGGGAAGCCGGAACCGATGACCCTACTAGTCTCTCATTATAGCGCAATTTCAGAATTTGCCAATGACCCGGGAGCGGATCAAGGGAGGGGAGCCCGGTCCTTTTTTCACGGAATGTGTGTCAAAATCCGGAGACCCGCTTATACTGTACTATCTCATGGGCATTCGCCCTGGGGGCTGCGTCAGGCGGCAGATGAAGGTGCCGGCGGGTACATACCCGCCAGGACCCGGGAACGGGCCAGGAGGCCGAAGGTCAGGGCTCAGGCCCCGTTACCGGCAGGAAGGGGAGCAGCGCCATGTGGTGGCAGTGGGGACTCGGGCTCTGTATGCTGGCATTCGTTGGGCTTGCCGTGTGTGCGGTTCGTCTCATGCGGGATGCCGGGGTGTCGCTGCGCAGGACGGTCGAGGTGCTCGAAGAGGTCCAGGCGCAGGTGAAGCGCAGCGGAGAGGAATCCGAGCGGCTGCTTCAGGCGTCGACTGTGGTGGTCGAAGACCTGCATCAGCGGATGCGGGCGGCTGATCCATGGATCGAGGCCGCAGCGGAAGCGGGGACGGCGGTCAAGCGGCTGTCCCGCTCGGTGGAGGCGGCTTCGGCGGCGGTAGAGCAGACCGTGCAGGCAGCCCAGCATACGCTGAGCCAGTCCCGGGACACTGTGGGCGACATGGTGGAGCTGACGACCGCCGGACTTCATCTGTGGCAGCGGTGGCAGGCATCCAGGCAGGCCAAAGCGAAGGAGTGTAGTGAACATGACAGCACCGAAAAAAGGTAAAGATTTGCTCGTAGGCGCCGTGGTCGGAACGGTACTGGGAGCGGTGACAGCTCTGTTGTTTGCCCCCAAATCCGGCCGGGAACTGCGCTCGGACATTGCCGAGGGCGCACAGCAGGTAGGGGAGAAGACACAGCAGCTGGCGGCGGAAGTAGCCGAGAAGTCGAAGCAGGTCGTCTCCGTCGTATCGGAGAAGACGCAGACGGCAGCAGGTACGATCTCCCGCCAGACCTCGGAGCTGGCCGGCAAGGCGAAGCTGGCAGCGGTTCAGGTAGGGCAGGCGTTCAAGAAGAACGGCTCCGGAGAAGGCTCGGATGAAGTGGCGGCCGCCCAAGCATCCGTTGCGGCTACGACAGCCGATACCGAGGAGCAGTAATTCCCGGCTTCCTTCGGAAGAGTGAATGCCAAGAACCGGCAGTTCTCCGTGAACAGCCGGTTCTTGGCGTCTACCACTTGGAGGCATCGATCTTACGCGGGTCCATGCCTTCCCAAATATTGCGGATCCCGGCTTGCTCCGGATCGTCGAATACAAGCCAGGCTGTAGGGAGATAGCGTTCGCCGTATTCGCTCGACGGCTTGTTCAGTGGCTTGAGCGCGGCGTCTCCCGGCTTGCCCTTGGTCCCTCCGGCTGCTGCCGTCGTGTCACCGGAGGCGCTGCCGGCCGTTCCGTTATGCTTCGGGTTGACGACAAGCACCGTGGACGAGCCTCCGTCGAGGTTGGCCGCCGTGACGGCGCCATGCTCCAGGAAGATCTGCTGGATGTCGTACAGGCTCGCTCCAATGCTGTGCCCCGGCTGGCGGCCGTCGATGATGGCGAAGAGAATGGTGCCGTCTTCTTTCTGTGCCATAGCGGTACGTGGGGCAATTCCCCAGCCGTCCCCCTGATTCCGGATCTGGCCGACGCCGTTCACGATGAACCGGGGAGCAAAGGTGACCGCCTCCCGCACGTTCATCTCCATGAGCTGGTTGGCTGTATACTTACCGGCAATCATCCGCCCGTCTTTATCAATACCCACGATATGGTTGGACGCGTTCATCCCGCCGTCATTGTAGAAGATTTGGCCTCCTGAGATGACGAGGCCCGTGGGCTGGAACCCGTTGCCTTTCCACTCGGGATCGACGAAGCCGCCTGCGTTCACTCCGGCTATGGCATCGAGACGCTGGACCATCGAGCTGACCTTCTCGCCCTTGCCCTTCGTTCCCGGTACGGCAATCCGCAGTTTCTTGGGGTCGCGTACGATGAGCAGCTTGCCCTTGAAGTTGGTGCCGCTGATCTCCTCAATAGAGATGGGAGGTTGGTCCTCCACCTCGGGACTGACCGTCTCGTCGGTTCCGACATGAACCATTCCCTTGTCCTCGACTTCCGAGTAATGGTCGAACTGGGCCATATAGCGGTTCACCCGTTTGTCGAGCTCTTCGGGACCGATGAGGTACTGGGCCCAATGCCGGTGCTGGGTGGTTATCAAGGTATCCGCCATCAGCATTCGCATCTGGGTGCCGGACGCCGTTAGGAAGAACCACAGGGTTCCCATGGACCCGAAGAGAAACAACAGGGATAACGTATAGAAGAAGAGGGTGAGCCGGGACGACGAACGGCGGATTCTCTTGATTGGTTTCGAAGCGGAGGAAGATCGGGCCGGTGATCGGCCGGATGGTTCGGATAAGGGGAGAGACATGATTCAATTCCTTTCAGAGTAAAAGTGAAGGCTTCTACCCGTATGGACGAAAAAAAAGAAAAGAAAGTTGCAGCAGCGCTGTCTTTCTTCCCTTAGTGCATGTAAAGCTGTCGATTTTCTTTGATCATATTCTCGAACGCGTCGGCCGGAATCGGCTTGCTGAACAGGTAGCCTTGAATTTTGTCGCAGCCTTGCGCCACCAAGAAGTCGAGCTGCTCCTGGGTCTCGACGCCTTCAGCCAGCGACTTGATCTTCAGCCGGTGCGACATGGCGATCAACGCGGTCACAATCGCCGCATTATCTTCATCCATCGTCACGTCGCGGATGAAGGACTGGTCGATCTTCAGCGTCTGCACCCGGAAGCGCTTGAGATAGCTCAGCGAAGAATACCCGGTGCCGAAATCGTCAATGGAGATGCCGACTCCGAGCGCTTTCAGCTTCTGCATCGTCTCGATGATATGCGGTACGTTGTTCATGGCGATGTTCTCCGTGATCTCGAGACAGAGACGGTCGGGAGCCAGGCCGGATTCGGTGAGTGCGTCCGTGACGACCTGCACGAAGTTCATTTGGTTGAATTGAATCGCCGAGATGTTCACCGAGACCACCAGCGGAGGATAGCCGAGCTCGTGCCAGCGCCGGTTCTGCTTGCAGGATTCGAAGAGCACCCAGTTGCCGATCGGTACGATCAAGCCCGTCTCCTCGGCCAGCGGGATGAACTCTCCCGGAGAGACAACGCCCCATTCCGGATGCTGCCACCGCACCAGCGACTCCATGCCGTAGACGCTGCCGTTGCGCAGATCCACGATCGGCTGGTAATGCACCTGGAATTCGCCCCGCTCCAAGGCTTTGCGCAGGTGAATCTCCAGATTCAGCCGGTGCAGCGAGCGCTTGTTCATGTCGGGGTGGTAATACTGATAAGCATTCCCGCCCTTTTCTTTGGACCGGTACATCGCGATATCGGCGTTCTTCAGCAGGGTATCGACTTCCTTGCCGTCGTTCGGATACAAGCTGATCCCAATGCTGGCGGTCACAAACAGCTCATGGCCTTCAATCACAAAAGGATCTTTGAGCAGATGGGGTATCCCTTTGGCGAATTGGGCAGGCTCGTCGGCGTCCGTCATGTTCGTCAGAAGGATGATGAACTCATCGCCGCCGAAGCGGGCGACGATGTCTTTATCTTTGACATAAGCCCGGAGCTTACGGGCCAACAGGCGGAGCAGCTGATCGCCGACGTGGTGCCCCAGCGTATCGTTAATGACCTTGAAGCGGTCGAGATCGAAGAACATGACGGCCATCATCCTGCCGGTTCGCTGGGCTTCGTTAAAATACTGCTTCAGCTTCTCATCGAACATAAGCCGGTTCGGCAGGTCGGTAAGCGCGTCGTGGTAAGCCATATGTTGAATCTTCTCTTCCGCCCATTTCCGCTCGTTCACGGCGCGGATCGTGGCATAGGAACGGAGTAGATGATAATCGTTCGTTTCACTGATAATCTTGGCGAAGAGCTCTTCGGCCAGCTCCGGGTTGTGCTCCGCATAGGAACTGTCTGCCGTCTTGATCAGCTGCACGGCATTCTCTACATGCTCCTTATGGATGCGGGCCGCCGAAGCGGTCTTCGGGTTCTTAGTCCCCGGGGCGTTCAAGTACACGAGTCCCTTGCGGAAATCATACTCTTCGACATGATTCATGTTGACTATGTTGGCGCTGTCGAGCATGCGAAACCCGTCTTCGAATAACCATTCTTCCAGGTTATCGAATGAAAAGTCCAAGTAGAACGCTTCCTCTTGGGTATGGACAATAATCTCGCGTTCGCGGATGCGGTCGATCTTCACTACATCCGTGGCATCAAGGATCAGCACTTCCGAGCCTCTCTTGCCGTCACGCGTTACGGGAATTTTCTGCATTTCTTTTCAGCTCCATAGGAGAAGGATTAGGCTGCCGGCTACCCAGCCGATCAGCCTGGTGATCCGTATGCTATATGTATGGCGTACTTACTTTTTGAGGAGTTCCTCCGGGGTTTCGGGGCGGTGAACAAATATTGAATTTGTATAAGCAAACATGGAAGCAATAATTGTAAGTACTATACTAGCGATCTTTGCAATGTTTCTTTTCATTGTCCCATCTCCTTTCCAAAGAAGCAACTAGCAAGTAACCTGTGTTAGTTAGAGTAAGTGATTGGACAAAGAAAATAACAGATAGCAACGATGATTCAAAAAAAAAATTTATTGATAAGAATGTGATAGTAATTAATTTGAGAATAATATAGTATTTTGGATTTAATCGGGAGACGTTTTCTAAACCTCTTGGAGCGTTATGTATAACTATTATTAAGCTAATTATATTTAATATAATACCAACGTAATAAAAGGAAATGTTTATGTGAATTGAAAAGATTAGTATAATTATGGTAAATATACAACAGGAAAGTGAGGAGTTTAAATGGAACCCCCCACTTATATTTCTTAAAACTAAGAAACAAATAATCGCAATGATCGCTTCGATAAAATGGTTAGTTAAATATGAAACTAACAAAACAGAGATGATAGAAATAACAGTGTTAATTAGTAAGCTAAGGGCATAAAATAAAACCTTTTCAGAAGCCGCTTCCTCGTAATTATTTCGAATTGTTTCTACGCATTTCATTGCGCATCGATCGATCCAATTCATCTTTTACCGGCCTCTCGTAAGTTTCTCTAATAATGTTTTTATTATGTTTATATGCCAATAAAATACCTATTAAAAACGTAACTGCCAATATACTAATAATCACCATACTTATAGATTTATTATTGTAAAAAGATATCAATTCAATTTGAGCCAATATTAATCCAAGAATTAATATAGAGGCAATTAAGAAGTTGTAGCCTTTAAGTGCGGTCTTTGAGGATAAATTTTTTGTTTTAAAGAGAAAGCCAATCTTTCGTTGTTGTAAAAAGTAAATTATTGCCCAGATTAGTAAAGCAGTAATACATTGAATCATGGTAAGTGTTAAATCTGATTCTTGTATCTGCTTTTCATCAAATAAGTTCATGGACTTCCCACTAAAAACAACGGCTAATTCAATCAATAACCCGGCAGTATAACCACAAAAGCTAACAAGAAGTGAATAAAAGAAAGGAATCCTATATACAATCATTATGAGTATGACTTCAATGGAAAGAGCTGTTAGGATAGCGAATATACCCATTTGAGGTATATCTCGAAAAAAGAAAGATACAAAAGACATCAGAAATGCAATTCCTATTATTTTGGGTAAATAATAATAAAACTGAAAGCGGAACATTGATAAGGCTAATGCAATTAGTGCCACAAATTCAATCGTCCCGAAAAAAACATTTATTGCAAAGCCCATATGAATTTGGCTCCCCTGTTTGTAGAAATTGTATTCATAAATTATAACAAAGATATAGGTATGTACGTGGTCATTTACTATGAATTACATTAAATTCAAGTTTAATATACTTTCTAGTCTCAGACAAGTTTTTTTGTCGAAAATTGAAGGCTCAGATAGTAAATCAGTTTTTAATGCTATAAACGATGATTGTAATAACATTTATTGAAGCATGTACAAAAATTGTGGATGCTAGAGCATGCGTCTTGTGGTACAACCAACAAAAAATATAGCCAATAAGTAGGTAAGGTATCAACCGATAAGTATTAAAATGAAGTATTGCATAAAGAACTGATGAGCCCAGTGCTGCAAAGTGGAAATTAGTGCATTGGAGTAATGTAGTAAATATTATCTTCCTGAAGATAATCTCCTCGACAATGGGGGCTACCAAAAGTAGGTGTATTGTTATAATCGGATATTGTGTTAAGAGGTTCTCCGTCTCGGTAGTAGATGAGCCAATTATTAAAGTTCCTACTGCTTGAATAATAAGAATATTTTGTAAAGCTAGATAACCCTGCGTATAGAGAGTTTTGTTTTTAAGTAAATTTAAGTCGTAAGATATCCAAAGGTCGCTCAGCAAGTACAATGTAAATACCAAAAAAATAAGCGGTCCCAAAGTGATAATATATTTATTCGATAGTGAAATATTATTTCCAAGCAAATTAAAACTTATATAAAACCCCGTGAGTAACACATATTTCTTATTAGCACTCATTTGTCTATCCTCAAATAAATTTATTTATTCCACTAGTCGTTTCTTTCCCTCTTATACATCCAAATCAAAAGATAGAGTAGAGCTACAACAAGAAATGCTAAATTGATCAAAAGAAACTGATCAAGGTGGAATATTACCATACTTAATGCGGCCATGTAGAAGAAAGCTGGGACCAGAATATAGCTTATTTGAGAATTGGCATTTGAGGGGCCGACATGTCTTTGCCGGACATGGATAAATGTAAAGCCAAGTCTTGTCTTATGGAGCAGCCATGCAACCAAATAATTCAACAAGCCTATTGTAGTACCTTGTATATAGTTATATTCTTGCATGCCTTGCAAAAAACGGTCCCAATTCATATTACTTAGAAGAGCCATTAATGTCAGTTCCACGAAGGCTGAGAAAATATAAATAGTAACACAAATAATGGTGGAGTGCAGTAAACTCAAGCGTAATATCAAATAAAAGCAGAGAATTAAAAAGATAGGTTGAATTAGTGTCATAGCCGGCTCTAAGAACGTGTTATGAACGATGAGAGAGACTGTGGACATAACAAGGGTACTGATAAAAATACTTTTATAATAGGGATTTACTTTTTGCCTGAATAGGGATAGTCCTAATATAAACAGCGATGGCCATAAGATAAGGATATTAATAACAGAATGAATTACTATTTTCAAAAAATCTCTCCTTTTAACATTAGCATAGTTACTCTGACATCTCTTTCCTATAGAACTGGTATAGAATAAAACCGATGGTCACAAATACGATTGATACAGAAGGAATAACTGTTTTATGTGATAAAAAAAGTGACGCGGTAGCTGTACATACACTTAACAGACAAGCAATTGTAATGGGGAGTAAATGAGAAATGTTACTTTTCCTCGTATAAAATGAAATGAAAGAGAATCCTAGACGGTATTTATGCAAGACGGACGCAGTAATAATATTCACAATGGTTAGGAACAAGAAGGGAGGAAGCACGCTGTCCCTTGCCAGAATGATAAAAGAGCTGTCAGTAAGTTGGCTTAGAAAAATATAAAAAATAACTTCGGCGAAAAAATTGAACACATAATATGATACGAATACGATAAGAGAATGGGTGAATTTTATTCTAAAGATGCGCCAAAAACAGAGTAAAGTAACAAGTGGCTGTACTACGGCAATTCCCAGAGGAATTTGTCCTGACTGTACGATGTATGTGATATTAGCCATAATCAGGGAAGAAATTACAATGTTTGATAGGTATGGTTTTACTTGTTGTCTGAATAACACCAAGGATAAAGTGAATGCTGTAGGCCAATAGAACAGAAAAGCCACTATAAATATCCACGAAGACTCCAACGCCAACCTAGATCCTCCTCAGTCCATAATCTCCGCTCGGTAAGCTAATCGAATAATCCACAGCCAAACTAAGGTTAATGCGAACCCAATAAAAATCATTACGAAAGTATTCAGGAAATACATAGCGAAGCCAACAATTCCAAAGATAGCGAAAGCAGCAAGCAAGAAAGCCAGCATCTGGTCCGAGAATTTCTTAAAGCGTGCATGGGAGGGGGGGACCTCAATAAAAGTGAATCCTAGTCTATATCGCTGTAAAAACCAAATCAACATAAAATTCCCAATAAGAAGAAGGACGCCCACGGAAACAAGGTCATCTTTGACCATATGATGAACTACGCGATCCCATAAGAAGCTGGTCATTACAAAATTAAAGAATAGTTCAAAAAAGATATTAATAGGATAGTACAGAACAACCATGAGGATGGAGTGCCACCATCGAAAACGAAAAATAAGCCCGTAGCAGAGAACTGCGCCGACGGGCTGAATGATGGATGTGAGGTAGGCTTTGTCAAGTAATTGTAGAAGCACGGAGATGAAGGACAATGGAAGCACGGAGATCATAAGGGGAGCTATGAACGAAGCAATGCGCAATCGAAACAAAGCGAGCCCCAAAGAAAGCAGAAGTGTCCATAAAATTAGATAAAACCCGGAATAAAACAATGCAACACCTATCATTTCCTTAACTCCTTGCTGCAAGCACCTATCCCTTTTGATTTATATGTTTTTCTCTGCTGTTGTGAAGGAAGCTTTCTTGCCGGCTTTGCCGAATGTGAATTCCAGGCTGCGCTGGGTATTGTTGGCTGTGTAACGGTTGATGAGGTCGTGGTACTTCCGCTGGCGGATCGCCGAGATGGTGACAAAGACTCCTTTGCCTTCTTCATCGAAGAACAGCTTGCCTTTGCGTTCGTCGTAATGGCGGATATGGTGCAGGTTCACGTAGAGGTCCGCATCCATTTTTTTGAAACCGTGTTCATCGAGGGTATCCAAGAATGTGCTGAAATCCAGCAGGGAGTCGATGCTCCAGGCTAATCGGTCGGCGTCCGTGTGGTACGTAATTTCTTTCATGCCGATTTCGATAAAGTAAACTTGGGTGAGGTCAAGGTCCGGATAGCTCCGAGTTACCACTGGGGCGACATCATCGCTCATCAGGTGTCCTGCTTTGATCATGAGTTCCGTATAGGGATATCCGTAAGCGGCGGAGAGCTTTTGGAGCGTGTCCGGCGACGGCGTAATTTTGTCGTTAGTCGATCGGTTGCGTTCCAGTTCAAGGTCTCGTATGTACGCGTGCGACAATCCGCTTTTTCTGGCTGCTTCCCTTAAAGACATGGAACCTCTAAGACCCTCTAAGAATTTACCGAAATCAGGAATAGGCTGTCCCATCCTGTTCACTCCTCTCCTGTCCTATTGTACCGGACAAACGTTCGAAATGAAATAGCTTTATAAAAAAATCTTTAATGTACTGAAGTAAGTCTTGACTGTTTGTAATATCAATAATACATTAGAACTAGTATACTTTGTGTAAAAAAAGGGGGGACAACTAATGAGAGATAAGATCATGAACCGATGGAGTACTTACGAACCGTTCTACGTTCCATTCAATGGCTATAAAGTGGCGGATATTGTGATTACGAGCCATGCGCTAAGCCGGTGGACAGAACGCGTAGAAACGGAACAAGGCGGAATTGAACATATCTGTTCCTTCTTATGGGACAAAATGAAGAATGACAACATCCAGCCTTATTATGCCAACGAGAAAGATGTATACCTGATTGATGAAGATTTGGTGATGGTTGCGGAGTTTGTGGAATTGAAGGAGGAGACGGACATCGCGGGGAATCCCCTGCACAAAATGATTGTGGTTACCTTCCTTGGACGCGTATCCCAAGATATTCAGCTGCGCGACCTGAAGGCGTACTATTCCTGGCTCCGCCATTCACGCCGGATGACGCTCGTGAAGCACGGGAGGAAGAGAAAATGAACAAACCCTGTAGACAGCCCTGAGAGATCAGGGCTAAACCAGTTCATATCGTGTAAGACCGGCCTTCTGGCGGGTCTTTTTTTGCATGATCGAGACTCTGCGTGAAGCGTCTTCACACATCGAGGAGTATACCATATCATGGCACGGTTTGCGACGGTTTTTTGAAGATAAGTGAATAAATGGGTGGAATCTGAGGGGAAAGTAGGAAGAACAGGAAGGGGATGAACCATAGTGGCCCGTGATCTGCCGATCGGCAACGGCAACATTCTAATGAACTTCGATACGAACTACAATATGCGCGATATGTACTACCCTTATGTGGGTCAGGAGAACCAGGCGCTGGACCATCTCTCGCACTTCGGGGTATGGACGGCCCAGGACTTTTTCTGGATCGACAACCCCGAACTGAAGAAAGAAGCCGGCTATCTCAACGAGTCGCTGATTACGAACGTGAAGTGCACGCATGACCGTCTCGGGCTTGGGCTGCTGATCCGCGACGGGGTGGACGTACAGGAGAACGTATTCATCCGTAAGGTGGTTATCGAGAACCGGCGGAGCGAGGAGCGGACGGTGAAGCTGTATTTTCACCTCGACCTGCATCTCTACGGCAATGGGGTGGGGGATACGGTCTATTACGATCCCGAGCTGAAGTCGCTGGTCTTTTATAAAGGGCACCGCTATCTGTCTCTCTCCTGCTCGGCCGGGGGAGGGAAGGAGGCCGGGGTCTCTTCGTTCGCGACCGGACAGAAGGAGATGAACCATCTCCAGGGGACATGGCGGGACGCGGAGGACGGGAAGCTCGGACGCAACCCGATCGCCCAAGGCTCGGTGGACGGGACGGTGGAACTGGAGCTGCAGGTGCCGGGGAACGGGACGAAGGAGGCTTGGTTCTGGATCGCCTTCGGACGGAGCGCAGCGGATATTCAGCGGCTGGAGAAGGATGTGCGCAAAGTCAACCCGCATACCCTGCTGCAGCGGACGTACAACCACTGGCAGCAGTGGCTGGCGATGGACCGGCACGACTTGTCGCTGCTCGATGCCGACGTGGCGTCGTTCTACAAGCGCAGCCTGCTTATTGTGAGGGCGAACACGGATAACCGCGGGGCGATTATTGCCGCCAACGACTCCGACATCATGAAGTTCAATAAGGATACGTATTCGTATATGTGGCCCCGCGACGGGGCTCTGATTACGCATGCGCTCGACCGCTCGGGCTATCATGCGCTGACGAAGAGGTTCTTCCAATTCTGCAAAAAAGGCCTCTCGCCGGATGGCTACCTCCTGCACAAATATAACCCGGACGGGTCGCCGGGGTCATCCTGGCATCCTTGGATCGATGCGCGGGGTCAAATGCAGCTGCCCATCCAGGAGGATGAGACGGCGCTTGTCATCTACGCCTTGTGGCATCACCATAAGCTCGCCCGGACGCTGGACGAGTCCCGCGATGATTACGACAACCTCGTGCTTCCGGCGGCCGACTTCATGTCGAAGTATCAGGATGCATCGGGGCTTCCGCTTCCGTCTTACGACCTGTGGGAGGAACGCTACGGCGTTCACTTGTTCACGGTAGCCAGCGTCTACGCGGGGCTGCTCGCTGCGGCGAACTTCGCGGACTACTTTCAGGATAAGGCCCGCAGCGCGTACTACCGCGACCAGGCGGAGAAGGTGAAGCTTGCGGCAGAGAAGCATATGTATTCGGAAAGCGAGCAGCGCTTCATCCGGTCCCTGGTCTGGAATTATGACGCTAACACGTACGAGCCGGATCTCACGCTCGATGCCAGCATGTATGCGGTGTTCGACTTCGGCCTGTTCCCAGCCGGCGATCCGAGGGTCACCGCAACGATGGGAGCGATCCGCGAGAAGCTGTGGGTGAAGACGAACGTAGGCGGCTTGGCGAGGTACAGCAACGACTACTACCACCAGGTGACCAAGGACGTGAATCAGGTACCCGGCAACCCCTGGTTCATCTGTACGCTGTGGTACGCCGAGTATCTCATCGCTACCGCAACAGGAGAGAAGGAGCTCGGAGCGGCGATGGAGCTCATCCGCTGGACGATGAGCCATGCTCTGCCGTCGGGCATTCTCGCCGAGCAGGTTCACCCGTATACGGGCGAGCCGATGTCCGTCTCCCCGCTGACCTGGTCTCACGCCACCTTCGTGAAGGTGGTCCAGGAATACCTTGCGAAGCTGAAGGGGTTCCAGCATCAAAAACGCGGGCGGGAAGACCAGAGCGATGAGAAACTGCTCGCGCCGATGGGGGGAAAAGCATGAAAGCGATTCGGGTGACGGGATTGGCGTCAGCTCCCGGCGGAGGCGGGGAGCCGAGATTGGAGCTCGGCGAAGCCCAGCGTCCGCAGCGGCGTACGCCGTCCGAGGTGCTGGTGCGGGTGCTGTGCGTCGGGCTCGACGGGACGGACCGCGAGATTGTCAGCGAAAAATACGGCTTACCCCCGGAAGGCGACACGACTCTGATCATCGGGCACGAGTCGCTCGGCGTCGTGGAAGAGGCTGACCCGGCGACGGGCTTCCGGCCCGGGGACGCGGTCTGCGCTCTCGTGCGCCGGCCCTGCGCGGTGCCAGGCTGCGTAGCCTGCCGCAACGGGCAGCAGGACTTCTGCGAGAGCGGCGCTTACGTGGAACGCGGCATCAAGGGGGCGCACGGGTACCTCTCCGAGTACTATGTCGAGGAGGCGAGGTATCTGGTGCGCGTGCCGGCGGAGGCGCTGCCGTACGGGGTCATGACGGAGCCGCAGAGCATCGTCGAGAAGGTGTGGAGCGAGGTGCAGCGCGTGCAGCAGCGGCTCGTCTGGCAGCCGAAGACGGCGGTCGTGCTCGGCTCCGGGCCGCTCGGCCTTCTGGCGGCGCTGACCTGCCGGTGCCTCGGCCTAGACACCGTCGTCTGGTCGAAGGCGCCGGAGGATTCGGCCGGGGCGCAGCTCGTGCGCGCCTGCGGCGGGCTGTATAAGGAGGCGGAGGATGCCCCGGCCGCCGCTGGAGGGGAGGGCGGAGAAGCGGGCATATCGCCGCTGAGCGCTTTCTTGGCCGCGCAGGGCAAGCGGGCCGACCTCATCTTCGAATGCACGGGCTTCAGCCCGCTGGCCTTCGATGCGATGGAGGCGCTCGCGCCGAACGGCGTGCTGGCGCTGCTCGGGGTCACCCCCGGCAACCGCAGCATCCGCGTGTCGGCGGATCTGCTCAACCGGGAACTGGTGCTCGAGAACAAGCTTATCCTGGGCTCGGTGAACGCGTCCCGAAGGGACTTCGAGACGGGGCTGTACCGGCTGCAGCAGATGGAAGAGCGCTTCCCGGGCGTCCTCGGGAAGCTGGTGACCGAACGGCTGCGCATGGAAGACGTGCCGCAGCTCGACTTTGCGAAGCTCGGGATCAAAGCCGTAGTGGATGTCGTCCCGCAGGAGGAGTGGGGCCGGCTGGTCCGGACGGAAGACGAAAGCGGGGCAGCGGAAGCGAAAGTGGTGTACAGCTTTACGGTCTGAGTATCCCGGCGGCAGGTATGCGCGCCGCTGATGAGCAACATATGAGCAGATATAGGCAAATGTGCAAAAAAACGAGACTCGTTTGGATGAGTTCTCGCTTTTTTTGTGGTTGGGGGTCCATGCCCTCCCGTGGCTGCGGCCGCGGCATGGATCAGCGTTCTGAGCGATTCTTGCGGCTGCGCAGGCTATATACACGGAGCACGAACAGCAGCACGATCACCAGCGCGGCGCCGATCAGGGTCCGGGCCAAGGCGGACATAGGCGGATCCGCTTCCGGATCGTAGGTGTGCAGCGGCGCGGGCAGGAACGTCCGGTCGTCCTGTGCCGCGGACCAAAGGCCTGTACGGCCGCAGAGGTGAGCTGTGGGTATACCGTCCTTCTCCGCGGCATAGACCAGGTACTCATCGCCGAGCGTGACCGGGGTCCACCCGCTGAATTTGACCTCGAGGCGCCTCTCTTCCTGCCCTTTCCAGGTAGAGACCGTGCGGAAGGTGACCGTCTCGTCCCCATCCTTGGATTCCGCGATGCCGCGGAATACGAGCGTACTGCGGTCGTACTCCTCGGGAGCGGACGGCTTGACGGCGCAGCTCAGCGCATAAGTAACGCCCTCCGCCGGAACCAGCGAGGCGACGAATAGGGTACACAATAGATTAATCCATAAGATGCGGTTCCGTAAGTTCATGGTGAAGCCTCTCCTTTCGCCGTACAGATCACCGGCAGAGATACTCCTTGTCGAAGCTTCTGCCTGTTCCGGCCGCTTCAGCAGCCGCTGGTACATCCGGTATAAGGGCTTTGGCTGTTCCGGTACTCGGAAGGGGAGACTCCGTACCACTTTTTGAACTGTTTGGAGAAGTACAGGGCATCGGCGAACCCGACGGATGAGGCGACCTGCTCGATCGTGAGCCTCTCCGTGAGCAGCTGCTTCGCCCGCTCCATCCTGACCTTCAGCAGAAACTGCATGGGGGACATGCCGGTGTGCTGTTTGAACATCTTGGAGAGGTGGGTCCGGTGATAACCGAGCGTCTTCGCCATATGCTCAATGGAAATCGGTTGATAGTATTGAAGCGTCAGCCAGCGGATCGCCTGCTGCACCTGCTGCTGGATGATGGAGCTCTCGGTAACCGGCGGCGCCGCGGCGGCAGCGTCCCGAGCATACTCGGAGATTAGCAGGCGAAGGTAGCCGCCCGAATGAAAATCGCCTCCGGGTCGTCCCGAAGCCAGCGACTGCTCGATGAGATGGAAGAGGGTGCCGAGCCGGCGGACTTCCTTGGAGCGGGTCACCGGTTGATGCTGCGAGATCCCGAGGGCGCTGAGGGATTCGTCCGCGATCGTGCCTTTGAACCCAATCCAGCGGTAAGACCAAGGCGTCTCTTCGTCAGAGGCATAGGAGACCAGCTCCCCCGGGAAGATGAAGAAGCTGTCGCCGGGTCCGAGCGGATAGTCGCGGCCCAGGCAGCGGAAGCTTCCCCTTCCCGAAGTGACCAGATGAACCAGGTGGTAGTCGAGCACCTGCGGGCCTACCTTGTGCAGGGGCAGCGTCTCCGCATGTCCGCCGAACAGCACGGTCAGTTCCCCCCTGCCGGGGGCGGGATTGATCGCTACCGAATGGAATCTCTCGGCCATGATGACACACCTCCGGCTGTTCTGTTATGATGGGAATATCGAAGGGAGAGACAATAGACTCATGAGATGGAAGCCGTTTATTCGCGAGAATGCCATGCATTTATCTTGGGTGGTCGCTTTGACGGCGACGCTCGGCAGCCTTTACTTTTCGGAAATTATGCACTATGAGCCCTGCAGGCTCTGTTGGTTCCAGCGGATCCTGATGTATCCTCTCGTGATTATACTGGCCGTCGCGGCCATTCGCAAGGAACGACATTTGTACCACTATGTACTGCCGATGTCGATCTGGGGCGGAGGCATCTCGTTATATCACTACCTCATGCAGAAGACCGAATGGTTCAAAAGCGGGGCGACGGCCTGCGGCCTCGTTCCATGCGATGTCGATTATATCGACTGGCTCGGTTTCATCACGATTCCGTTCCTGGCGCTGATCGCTTTTGCCCTGATCACGATCATTCAGCTGCTGCTGTGGGCGGCGGACCGGGACTAGTCCCATCCGACAATCGTCCATATAGTTCTCGCATGTGTCCATATCGTTTTCCCAGGCGCAGGAGTATAGTCTTCCTTAGGCAGGATCTACTCAACCAACGCTTGGGAGGCGGTTCAAGAATGGCAGACAAGATTACGTTCCTTGGTGCGGGAAGCACCGTATTCGCGAAGAATGTGCTCGGTGACGTGATGCTCACGCCGGCACTGCAGGGCTTCGAGCTCGCTCTGTTCGATATCGACGGAGAGCGGCTGAAGGATTCGGAGAATATGCTCAATAACCTGAAGTCCACGGCCGGGAGCAGCTGTGTTGTGAAAGCGTATACGGACCGCAAGGAAGCGCTGCGGGGGGCCCGGTTCGTAGTGAATGCGATCCAGGTGGGCGGTTATGATCCGTGCACGATTACGGACTTTGAGATTCCGAAGAAGTACGGCCTGCGGCAGACGATTGCGGACACGCTCGGGATCGGGGGCATCTTCCGGAACCTCCGTACGATTCCGGTCATGCTGGACTTCGCCAGGGATATGCAGGAAGTATGCCCGGACGCATGGTTCCTGAACTACACGAACCCGATGGCTGTGCTGACCAATGCGATGATCACCTACGGAGGCATCAAGACGGTCGGCCTGTGCCACAGCGTACAGGTGTGCATGCCGCATCTCTTCCAATCGCTGGGTATGGAGACAGAGGGCGTACAGACGAAGATTGCCGGCATCAACCACATGGCTTGGCTGCTTGAGGTGACCAAGGACGGCATCGACCTTTATCCGGAGATCAAGCGGCGCGCGCTCGAGAAGCAGAAGGAGAAGCACGGCGACATGGTGCGCTTCGAGCTCATGCAGCGCTTCGGCTATTACGTCACGGAGTCGTCTGAGCACAATGCCGAATACCACCCGTATTTCATCAAAAAGAATTACCCCGAGCTTATCGACCGCTTCAACATTCCGCTCGATGAGTATCCGCGCCGGTGCGTGGACCAGATCGAAAGATGGAAAACGATGCGCGAAGAGCTTGTCGGCAGCAAAAATCTGGAGCACAAGCGTTCTCATGAATACGCTTCCTATATCTTCGAGGCGATGGTGACGAACGTGCCGTTCAAAATTGGCGGCAACGTGATGAACACCGGCCTGATCCCCAATCTGCCGAAGGAGGCCTGCGTCGAGGTACCGTGTCTCGTGGATGCCAGCGGCGTGACGCCGACGTATGCCGGCAATTTGCCGCCGCAGCTCGCTGCGCTCAACCGCACCAACATCAACACGCAGCTGCTGACGCTCGAGGCGGCCGTCACCGGCAAGAAGGAGCATATCTATCACGCCGCACTGCTTGATCCGCATACGGCCGCAGAGCTGTCGATCGACGAGATTGTAGCGCTCTGCGACGACCTGATCGAAGCCCACGGAGGCTGGCTGCCGGAGTACCGGTAAGCTGGACGGCGGGACGCTGCCTCACCGGTGCGTTCATCCGGCGCTGCCGTGCAGGGCGGGGCACAGCCGTAGAAGATAAACGGCTTCGCCGTCCATTGAAGGACGATGCGCGTTTATAAGAAGTAGATGATTACGGGATCGAGCTCTGGCGAGATATAAATTCTAGCATTTTGAAGAAGCCGTTCGTACACGCTGCCGCGCGTAAGAACGGCTTCTTCGCGGTGGTGCGGGTAACCCAGCGGAAGATTCCGGTGACGGACGCAGCCTGTCGCAGCCGCTCACCGCTAAAGTCTGTCTCCGCTGTCCGCTGCGCTGTAACTCTAAGCGCTGCAGCCCGTGGCCGCGGCGGCATCCCCATCCTCTTGCGATTGCCAGTACAGGAAGCCTTTGGTACAATGGACGCGAACGTGAATTCGCTCTTCCGAGGACGAACGGCGAATGTCAGCATCACGGATAAAGGAGAGCTGAGAATGAACTCTACCGCCAGAATGACACTGCTCGCCGCAGCGCTCGGTGTGCTGCTCGCAGGCTGCAGCGTGAAAGTGGAGGACGGACCGGGCGCCGGGGCACCGGCGGATACCGCCAAGGCCCAAGCCTCCGCGAACGGGGAAGCTTCCGGCACGAAACCTCAAGAGACCGCACCGGCCAAGGAAACCACCGCGCAGCCTTCGGGAGAAGCGAAGGACCAAGCTGACGGCGGGGGCAGGACGGCCGAGGAGAAAGAGAAGCCGAAGGAAGCCGCAGCCGGCTCCGGTTCCAAGACCAGCTCCAATGCCGCTGCCGGTACAGAGGACAAGAACGCGGAGGCTGGCAGTTCGAAGGCGCCAGAGAAGGCCGCTGAGTCAGCGAAGCCGTCCGATTCCGCCAAACCGGCGGACAGTGCGAAGAGCGCATCTTCCGCCCTGCGCAATCCTGCGGCAGCCGCTGCCGGGAATGCGGGCTCGAAGCAGCCGCCCGCACAGGGAACCGGCGACCGCAAGGCGCTGTCCTGGTATTACATGAAGCAGCCGAAGGGCAAAGTGCCGAACTTCCCGGGGGAGACGAAGACTTACCCCAAGGGAACCAAGGCGCTCTGGGTCGGTACGGGCAAGAAAGTGTACCTGACGATCGATACGGGCGGTCCGCTCGGCGATACGAAGCTGCTGCTGAAGTCGCTTAGGGATAATAAAGCCAAAGCGAACTTTTTCATTGCCGGCTATAATGTGAAGAAAGATCCGGATTTCGTACGCCAGCTCGTGAAGGACGGACACCTGGTCGCCAACCATACGATGACCCATACCGATATGAACGAGCAGACCGACGAGCAGATCGTCCAAGAAATCCAGGATTACGAGAAGCTGTACAAGGAAGTCACGGGAGAGAAAATCCAGCCGTACTTCCGCTTCCCCTACGGCCGGTACAACATGCATATCCTCCAGAAGGTATCGGAAATGGGCTATACCTCGGTCTTCTGGTCCACCGCCATGCGGGACTGGGAGCCCCGTAAGAACGGGGCGGAGGATCCCTACAACGACATCATGAATAACCTCCATGACGGCAACATCATCCTGATGCACCAAGGCTCGCCGGAGAACATCCAGGCGCTGGACCGCATTATCAAAGAAGTCCGCAAAGCCGGTTACGAGTTCGCTCTGCTGAGCGATATCGAGCCTCCGGACGCCCCCTAATTTCATCATGTATCCCTCATCCCGCTGTCAGCCGCAGCGGGGTTTTCATTTGTCCCGGCCTCTGGTACTATGAATAAGCCTGCAGCGGAGTTCCGCGCAGGGTTGGTACCTTTCTTCCTCTCCCCACATAAAATAGGGAGAATTCACCGAAGGTTATCACACTCCAAGATAAAGGAAGCGAAACCCACGTGCAGCAAGCGATTGCCATATTGGATTCAGGGGTCGGCGGTTTGACCGTGGCGAAGGAAGTCATGCGGCAGCTCCCCCAGGAAAAGATTATCTATTTCGGCGATACGGCAAGAACGCCTTACGGACCGAGAGAGCCGGAGGAAGTGGCCCGCTTCACGCACCAAATCGTTGATTATTTGCTGCAGTTCGGACCCAAGATGATCGTCATCGCCTGTAATACGGCCACGGCTGTGGCCTTGGAAGAGATCCGTGCCCGGGTATCCATTCCGGTCATCGGAGTGATTCATCCGGGCGCGCGTGCCGCCATCAAAACTTCACGCAATCAATCGGTTGGCGTGATCGGGACGGAAGGAACGATCAAGAGCCATGCCTATGAGCTGGCGCTGCGGCAAATCGCTCCGCAGATCGAAGTCGTGAGCCAGGCTTGTCCGCTGTTCGTCCCCCTCGTCGAACGGGGCGAATTCGCTACGGAGCACACACGCCGCGTCGTGGAAGAGACGCTGACGGGACTGCGCCGGCTGCCGATGGACTGCCTCATTCTCGGCTGCACGCATTACCCCTTCTTATCCGAGGTGATCGGGGAAGTGATGGGACCTGGCGTGACGCTGATCTCCTCGGCCGATGAGACAGCCAGAGAAATCAGTACGATCCTTTATCATAAAGGCCTGCTCGCTGCGAGAGGGACGATGCCGGTCCATCAATTCTTCTGCAGCGGCGAGCCGCGGATGTTCAAGTCGATCGCCCAAACATGGCTGAACGAACAAATCAAGGTGACGCCGGTGGTCTGGCGGGTGCCGAATATTATTTAATTGCGCCACATATAGATTAGGAAGCCATGACAAACAGGCAGGCTTGTCAAATGACCGCCGGCTGCCGGCGGTACAGGAGGGCTGCAGCATGACATTTCCTTATGTGGTGCGGCGCGGGGATACGCTCAGCCGGATCTCTGCGAGGTACGGGACGAACCTGGCCTCGCTCTATGGGGCCAATCCCCAGATCAGCGAGGGTGACACGCTCCACCCGGGCCAAGTGATTCATATCCCCGTGGGGTCGGCGAACCGGTACACGGTGCGGGCAGGGGATACGTACGGAAGTCTGGCGGAACGCTTCCGTCTGACCGTGCCGGAGCTTGCCGCTTCGAATCCGGGGGTCGATCCCCGGCGGCTGCGGATCGGACAACCGCTGGTCATCCCGGCGAAGGAGTGCGTTACCGCGCTGCGGTGCGCCGAGCCCTATGGGTACGCGGAGATGATGGAAGACTTGTCTCTGCTCGGTCAGAAGTACCCTGATCTGTCGATTGGCTCGATCGGCCGCAGCGTGTCGGGCAGGGACATCCCGTGGGTGCGGATCGGGCAGGGACCCAGCGAAGTGCTCTATAATGCTTCCTTTCATGCCAACGAATGGATTACTTCCTTGCTGCTGATGCGCTTCCTCGAGGAGTATGCCGCCACGGTATATACAGGCGCTCCTTCCCTTGGAGGGTATGAAGTACGCCCGCTGTTCGAGCAGACGACCTTGTGGCTGATTCCCATGGTCAATCCGGACGGGGTGGAGCTCGTGCATCATGGAGCCGCGCCTGGCGATCCGTCTTCCGGCAGGCTGCTGGAGTGGAACGGCGGTTCGCACGACTTCTCCGGCTGGAAGGCGAATATTCGCGGCGTGGATCTCAACGACCAGTTCCCGGCCTGCTGGGAGGCGGAGAGGGACCGGCGCGGAGTGCCCGGACCCGGGCCGAGGGATTATCCCGGAAGCGCGCCGCTGACAGAACCGGAGGCCGCCGCGATGGCGGCGTTCACCCGCAGCAGGCCGCTCTCCATGGTCATGGCCTTCCATACGCAAGGCCGTGAGATCTATTGGAATTACCGGGACTGCGAACCGCCGGAGGCCGCGGAGCTCGCCGGGCGGCTGGCATGGATCAGCGGATACCGGGCCGTGAAGCTGACCGGCAGCGATGCCGGCTACAAGGATTGGTTCATCCAGGAGTTCCGCCGGCCGGGATTCACTATCGAAGCGGGCTTCGGCGTGAATCCGCTGCCGATCTCGCAGTTCCCGCGGATCTACGACGAACTGCTCCCGCTGATGCTGGAAGGCCTACGGCTGCAAGTATAAGTACACCACAACCGTGCGTATCCTCCCCATTCGGGCAGAGGCTGCGCACGGTTTTTCTCCATAGACGGCGGCCCGCGGTCCCATGGCTGCATGCCGCCGGCATAGCGTTAAAGCTTCGGTCCTCCATCCAGACAAAGCTTCACGAGATCGTCCACATGGGCCGTCGCCACGCACTCCACCGTATCGGCGGCGCCATAGTAAATCTTGACTTCGCCGTCGTCTTCCAGCACCATGCCGCCCGGGAAGATGACTTGGGTGCGGAAGCCTTCCTCTGCTTCGTAGGCGGCTTCGGGCGCGATCAACGGCTCCCGGTACAAGCCGACGACCCGGCTCGGGTCTTCAAGATCTAGCAGGGCGAGTCCGGCACAGTACCGCTTCTTCCAGGCGGGCTCCCAGCCGTTCTTGCCCCGGGATGGATCGAGATCGACGCTGTGAACCGCCGTCAGCCAGCCCTTCGCCGTCTTCACCGGAGGAGCTCCGGGGCCGATCTTATCGTTGGCATACGGCAGATCCTCGACGCCGAGCAGCAGCTTCGCATTCCCCCAATACCGCAGGTCGGGCGAGTCGGATATCCAGACATCGAAGCGGTCCCGCCCCCGGCTGTACACGGGCATAGGCCGTTCCAGCCGGACATACTGTCCGCCGATGCGTTCTGGGAAGAGCACCATATTGCGGTTGTCGGGCACCGACATGCTGAGCACCTCGAAGTGCTCAAAATCGTCCGTGACGGCGATCCCGCCGCGGATGCCGTGCATCGTATCTACCGCGAAGCACATGTAGCATCGGCCGTCGATCACGGTCAGGCGAGGATCGTATGTGCGGATGATCTCCTTGTCCGTGAGGCCGAAGCAAGGAGCGGGCTGCACCTCCCAGTGGATACCGTCGGAGCTGTAGGCCAGACCGAGGTTGGTCGTGCGGCTCGGGAGCAGGGTCTGTGCGCCGGTATCGCCGTAATCGTTGCGGAATACCATAATATACCGGCCCTGAAACTTGGTCACGCCGGCATTGAACACGAGAGCCGGCTTGTAAGGCACGTCGGAGGGCTGCAGCACCGGGTTGGCCGGATGGCGGCGGATGATCTGCGCAGAGGACAGCGGGCCGATCAAAGGAGTGGTCATCGGTCGGTCTCCTTTACTTTAGGGGGAATAGGATACGTTTTCATGATAAAGTAAAAAGAGAAAAGAACCCTCTCATTCCTTCATGGAACTCTCTCAAAATTTCCGGAAACGGGGCTGATCACCCATGACGGCATTTCCCGGGAACAAACATCTGACGGATTATCCGTATATTGATCCGGGCTTTCCTTTTCATCTGTCGCTCAACCGGATCGAGGGCCGCTTCCCGGCCCACCGGCACGACTTCCTCGAGTTCTCCCTCGTCACGGAAGGCGAAGGAACCGAGACCGTCAACGGCGGCCCGCATGCCATGCGGCCCGGCGTCTTCACCCTGCTGCTGCCATACCAAGTGCACGAGATATCGGCGAAGCCGGGCTCCGCCCTGAAGCTGTATAACTTAATGTTCGACCTGGGCCTTCTGCTGCCGATCCTCCGTGAAGAAGAATCGATGTCCGGTCTGCTGTTCGCCGAAACGGAGGAGTCCCCCTATGTGACGCTGGAAGGACAGCAGAGGGAGGGGATGGAAGCGGTATTCCGGGACATGCTGCAGGAATACCGGGGAGAAGGCGAGGCGAGAACGTTCCTGCTTAGGCTGAAGCTGGCGGAGGTGCTGCTGCGGTTTCACCGTGCTAGAGCCGGCCCCGGTCAGGTGCGCCCTGTGCGGAATGCCTCGTCTGCGAACGTGCCGTCGGTCTGGCCGGTCATTCGCTATATCCACACGCATTACCGGGAGGAGCTGCAATTGGCCCGCCTGGCGGAGAGGTTCGGTTATCATCCTTCCAAGCTCAGCGAGGCGATTAAGCGGCAGGCCGGCATCCCTTTCACCAAGCTTCTTCATGAGGTGAGGCTGCGTCATGCCTGCTCGCTGCTCGCATCCACCGACATGCGGATGCTCGATGTGGCGCTGGAGGCCGGCTTTGGGTCCTTCCAGACCTTCAACAGGCTGTTCCGGGTACACAAAGGGGTAACTCCGACGGAATACCGCAGCCTTATGTCCGGGCGCCGCTCCGAAGCTGCCGGCAGGGAGCCGGATGGAGTAACGTGATCCAGAGGCTGACCGGGATAGGCAGGCTGGTGCCGCGAGCTTCTGGTGAGCGCAGGAACGCTGGACCACTGGACCGCTGGATTCGGCTTGGGATCGAAAGTCGGGTATACTGGTGGTATCCAGCTTGTCCAGTTTGTCCCTTAGAAGGAGGTTAGCGTATGTGGACCCGCTTGTTATCGATGCGCCGGTGGGGGCATGTCTTCCGCCGCATTCTCCCTCTGCTTCGGTCGCCCAAAGTGCCGCTTCGCGAGAAGCTTTTCTTCGCTGTACCGGTGCTGGTCTACTGGGTTGCGCCGGACTTGCTCAACTTCCTGCCTGTTGACGATGTCGCGGTCACCCTGCTGCTCATGAATTGGTTCACGGAGCGGGCCGAGCGATATCTCTAGCTTCGGCATCTTATGATGTTTCGCGAAAGAAGGTATGCGTGTGAGTTCTCCAGCAGAGAACGATATCAAGGCGTTATACCGGCAGCTGCTTGAGGCTTGGAACGGGCAGGATGCCCGGGCCATGGCCGATCTGTTCGCCGTGGAGGGCGAGAGCATCGGATATGACGGAAGCATATCGGCCGGCCCGGAGGAAATCTATGCCCACCTGGCCCCCATCTTCGCGAACCATCCTACTGCCCGGTATGTGGCCAAAGTCCTGCGTGTGAATCTGCTCGGAGAAGGCACCGCTCTGCTGCGTGCGTCAGCAGGGATGGTCCCCCGGGGACAGGCGGAGCTGAATCCCGCGGTTAATGCCCATCATACGGTGCTTGCCGTACAGACGGGAGGATCGTGGAGGATTCAGCTCTTCCAGAACACCCCCGCCCAGTTCCATGGAAGGCCCGATCTGGCCGAACGGATGACGCAGGAGCTGCGGGAGCTGCTGAAGTAACGGCTGATGGATGGCTTGCAGCGAAGCGGCGCGGATGGCCTGATCTCGAATCTACGCCAAAGAGGAGGACCCTGGGGCAATGTCATTTAGATAACCTTAACTAAATGGCATTGGATCCTGGGATCCTCCTCTTTGGCAATGCGCGCCGGTACGATGCAGTCCCGGGCCGGTGATAGTAATGCCTACAACGGGTTCGGCCGCTCCGGCTCGTATTCTTCGTCCGGCATGCGGATCCAGCGTTTGAGATGGCCTTTTTCATATAGCGCCTTGATCAGAATGATCAGCACCGGCGACAGGATCACCCCGGCGATGCCGAACAACGAGAGCGAGATGATCATGAACGAGAGCATCGTGAACGCCGAGACGCCGAGCGAATCCCCGGTGATCTTGGGCTCCAGGATTTGGCGGACGCCGACTACGATGAGGAGCAGCACCGCTAGCGAGATCGCAAGCGTCGTCTGCTTCACGATGAGCAGGTAGATGATCCACGGGATGAACAGTGTCGCTACCCCGAGCAGGGGCAGTACGTCGAATACCGCTGCGAGCAGGGCGACGGAGAACGCGTTGTTGACGCCGAGAATGAGCAGCGATACGAAAATCACCACGAAGGTAATCGAGATAAGCTTCGCCTGAGCCTTGAGATAGGTTGCGATCCCGATCAGGACGTTCTCCCGCAAGAAATGGAACACCTTCAGGAACGTCTTCGGCGTCTTCTCGGCAGCGGCCCGCTTCCAGGATTGAATCTCGATACTGAGGAAGTAGGCGAGAATGATCCCGATGACGAAATTGACGACGAACGTGGAGAAGGAGGTCAGCATGACGAACGTGCTCGTCAGGAAATTCCTCGCAATCTGGGTGGCTTTGGTTGTGATTTCGGTCGAGAATTCCTTGGCCCGGTTAATCAGATCCTGCGTAGGCAGCGGCCCCAGCCGGTCCTGCAGCTGATCGGTGCGCTCGACAATCTCCCTCTCCATCACGGCCGCGTATTCCGGCAGCTTGTCCTTCAGGTTGATGATCTGGGAAGTGAAGATGACGCCGACTCCGGTCAAGGCGCTGAGGATGACGAGCACGAAGACCAGCGTCGAGAGCGCGGAGGCGATCGATTTCTTCAGTCCTTTGCGGTGCAGGGCGCGGGCCAGCGGCTCGATGATCAGATAGATCACGAAGGCCATGAAGATCGGTGTGGCAATCCGGTACAGGTAGCTGAAGGCGGACATGAACAGATAGACGGTGAGGACGAGCAGACCGATGTCGATCGCCGTTTTGTAATATTTGCGGTAAAAAGAGATCATGGTCAACGTCACCTCGGTTAGCGGATCAGGCTAGCACCATTTGGCCGCCCACATCTTCATCTCTTTGATCATCTGGTGCAGGTCTTCGCCCTTCGGGGTGAGCGAGTATTCGACCGTCACGGGAACGGTGGCATAGGCTGTTCTCTCCAGAACGCCGTATTCCTCCAAGTGGCGCAGGGTATCCGTCAACGATTTGGGCGAGACGGACTGGATGCTGCGCTGCAGCTCGCCGAAGCGTTTTTTGCCGCAGAACAGCTCGCGGATCACCAGGAAGGACCACTTGCCTCCGATCACATCCAGCGCTTTCTCAATAGAGCATTCCACGGATTCAGGGGTCTTCGGTATGTAATTGCCGGGTTCTTTGGTCGAAGCCGTTACGCTTTCATGTAAGGTCATGCTCTCGTCAACCTCGCTTTCGGTGGGTGATGCGGCGGCTTCCGTTATGAACGGGCAAGTAGTTATACGGAGTATACGAACGATGCATTCCGCCGGCTACTTTCCATAGTAGAACAGAAGCACCCAAATGGCAAATGGGGGGGAGATCAGGAGGAATCCCGCATGTTCAACCGGATTCTGCTGTTCTACTCCCTGGTTATGGTAGTGCTCTTCATCGGGGTATCGGTGCTCGCCTACGGGTATTACGAGCAGCGGGGCGTCGGCGAGCGGATGGACGGGCACGCAGGTAGCGGTAGGGGGATCTGACTCACTTGCAGGCTGCTGGAGCGGCATTCGCTTATGGATTTAACGAAGAATACCTGAATACCTTTACGAAGGAAGTAATCTGACGACAATCAATTATTAGAAACGAAAATTAAAGCTTGAAGTTAAAACGGGGCTTCTCGAAGATCCCGCCCAAGAGGTAACGGTTGATTTCCCGGCCCCGATTGCGTACAATGAATTGAAAACGCACAAGTAGGAGATGGCCCTCATAATGAACGTCAAAATTTCGCGCAACGCCGCTAAAGTGCTTCAGGCCGAACTGCAGCAGGAAGAAAACAAAGAACTCAAGCTTCGCGTTTATATTACACACTCGCATGGCGACCATGCCCACTACGGCATGGCGATGGATACGCCGACCGAGGAAGATGTAGTGGTGTCGACAGACAAGGAGATCGATGTCATCCTGAAGAAGGACGAGCCATTGCTTGACGGGATCCGTATCGACTATTTCTATGTACCGGAAGAAGGCTTCGCCGTCACGAATCCGAGCAAAGGCAACCACGGCGACCACTAAGAGCGGCGTGTTTGGAATAGAAAGGAACTGCCCGCATGGCCAATGATATCCGGGTGTGCGACAAATGCAAGCATATGCGCATGAAAACCACCCTTTCCAAGCTTCAGAAGCTCGCGCCTGACGCGGACATTAAGGTGGGATGCAAGTCCTACTGCGGTCCCTGCTCTCGCTTTGCCTTCATCTTCGTGAACGGCCGGTATGTAACCGGCAAGACAGAGGATGAGGCGATCGAGAAGGCATCGAAATACATCAAGAAATCCTGAATCGAGCCGTGCGTTTCCCCCAGGAAGCGGACTCTGCGGCTGCGGGAGTCGAATAAGCCTCTTTCCTGTCCCGGCGGACAGGGGGAGGCTTATTTTGCTGTGCGCCTGCCGTGCTGCCGGACTGCTTGACGCCAATCTTAATGATTTCTTCACATCTCGTTTACATGGTCAAAACATTGCGGACTTATGCTGGGGAACAGTGAGTGGAGAGACCAAGTACATACCTATGGAGGAGAAACGCACAATGACTACAACAAGACAGGGCATCAAACGGATCGCCGTATCGGCGGCGGTGGTAACGCTGCTGGCCGCACAGGGGGCCGCAGCGGCTCCGGAGGGAGGGCAGGCGGTTCCGGCGCCTTATGGCATCTGGTCCGCAGGCAAGGAGCTCCAACTGGAGAAGAAACCTGTCGTCATCGACGGCAGCACCTACCTGCCGGTGCGTGCGCTCGGCGAGGCACTCGGCAAGCAGGTGGAGTGGGACGAGTGGAACGGGGCGATCCGCTTGAAGGACAAGCCGGAGATCGCCGCCGTCCATGAGTGGAAAGCGCCTGGCGCTCTCAATGGCACGCTGAAGGAGGGCGGCTTCTCAGGCCTGCTGCACCTGCCTGGCGATCCGGAGGATACGTTCTACACGCTGGCAGACCGGGGGCCGAACGGCGAATTCGGCAAGGACAAGCTCCGTACGTTCCCGGATGTCTCCTATGTGCCGCGGATCTACAAGATCAAAGCGGCGAATGGGGAGATTCAAGTGCTCGAGACGATCAAGCTGCACCTGCCCGCGGGTAAGACCGACAAGGTAACGGGGACGGCCGACATCACGGGTCTGCCGAACATCCCGGGCCCCGACGAAGTGCCGTACGATGTATCGGGATCGAAGGGGCTCCCCTATGACCCGGACGGGCTGGATCTCGAAGGGATCGCCTACAATCCGGCGGATGATACGTTCTGGCTGTCGGACGAGTACCGCCCGTCGCTCGTGCAGGTGAAGCGGGACGGTACGATTGTCGGCCGCCTGGTCCCTGAAGGGATGAAGGAGAGCATGACGGCAGCCGGCGCGCAGACGGAGATTCACGATATCCTTCCCGGCATGTACGCCAGCCGGATTCCGAACCGGGGCTTCGAGGGTGTAAGCCTTTCGCCGGACGGCAAGTTCTTGTACGCTTCGATCCAGAGCCCGATGGCCGTGCCGGACAAGAAGACCGGCGAAGCGTCCCGCGCTTTGCGCATTCTGAAGCTGGAGGCCGCTTCGAAGAAGGTGGTGGGCGAGTACGTGTATATCGCCGAGAATGCGGAGCTCTTCCAGGGCGTGAAGCAGAAGGACGTCGTGATCAGCGACCTCGCCGCCCTGAGTAGCGATGTCCTACTCGTAGACGAGCGGGATAAGAATGCCGGAGCCGAGGCGCAGATCAAGCGTATCTACCGAGCGGATTTCTCCAAGGCGACGAACCTGCTCGGCAGCCCGCACAGCGGGAAGCTTGAGGCGATGAGCCTCTCCGAGATCCGGGAGCAGGGCATCGTGCCTGTATCCAAGGAGCTCATCGCCGATGTAGCGAAGCTGGGCTACCCGTTCGAGAAGCTCGAAGGGCTGGCGGTCGTCAACAAGAATACGTTGGCCGTGGTCAACGACAACGATTTTGGCGTCGACGGTTACGACGAGCAGGGGGCGTTGAAAGTAAAGGAAGCTCCGACACAGCTCCAGGTGATCCGGTTGAAGGAAGACCTGCGCTAAAAGCGGGGGAGGGAAGAGGGGGCTGCCGGCAGTCCCCTTGGCTTGGACGTTGATGGAAGACCTGTTATGAGTTATGATAACGGGTCTTTTTTAGTATCTAATCATTTAGATCTCGCCAGGGCTCGATCCTGTACGCTTAGATATTCTTATAAATGCGCATCGCCCTTAAAGGACGGCGAAGCCGTTTATCTTGTTTTGGCATGA
Organism: Paenibacillus caseinilyticus; assembly: GCF_027533645.1. Lineage (GTDB taxonomy): Bacteria > Bacillota > Bacilli > Paenibacillales > NBRC-103111 > Paenibacillus_G > Paenibacillus_G caseinilyticus. Next base: position 265,007 of record NZ_JAQAGY010000001.1, on the reverse strand, counting down.
GTTAGGTCCAATCATGATCTAATTGTGAAAAAATAGGCACTAAGAACTATATACCCGGTGCTTCCCATCTCTTATTCTTAAAGATGAATTCTTTTGCATAATCAGACAAATTCCGAGTTTAGCTGCCGAAGCGGCCCGAACGGTGGGGACGCGGAACAACGGTATGCGCCGCAAAGCGCCGAGTTATGGCTGCCGGCTGTTCTCGGGCGCTGCGCGACGCAAATAGATGAGGCTCCCGCTTCCGGGGAGTCCTTTTGATTTGGAAGGATTGGGCTTTGATCAGAAATGAAGGAGTGGACGGGAATGCCGGAGCAGGAACGCAGCATTATGAGCCGAAAAGGATTTTACACGAAGGTGGGCAAGGATTTCGTAGGCGTCTTTTTATCCAGTGAAGGGCCGAAGATGTTCGTGAACCGTGACGTCTATGAGCTGACGTCGCCGTATTGGGATGTGGAGATGGTCAAAGGCCGCAGCCGGCAAATCATTAATTTTTATTGGCGCGGAGAGGTAAAGCTGTCGGTCCGGTGCGAAGCGAACAACGATGTGTTCCTGCCGCTGTTCGATTATCTGGATTGCCGGGTGAAGACTGCCAGCAATTCCTAAGTCCGACGAACGACAGATACTCTCCCGTGGCATTCATCTGCTGATTCGAGCCCAGACACCATCTGGGCTTTTGTGCATATCATGCTCTTGACCTTACATATTCCCTAGAGGGAGAAGCAGGAGGCTGCGCATGAGTGCAAACGGGTTTGTGAGATCGGCGCTGTTCGAGCACCGCTTCTGGCTGCAGGTGCTGGGCGACCACGCGAGATTCATCCAGGAAGGCTTATCGGCGGACGAAACGGCGGAGCTCGAGAAGGCGTCGGCGTTCGTCGGCACCCTGGACGGCCTGCTGGAGAGAGCCCGGGGAGGGCTGTCCGCGGCAGCGCTGCTGGAGCTGACGGGCGAGGCGGCCAGGGAAGCCCAGGCCTTCAGGGGATTTAAGCTCCATCTATTGGAGCGCCATTTGACAGGCCGGATCGGCCTCCGGCTGTCGCCGTCCTTCCTGAACCATATGGTGAACGAGCTGGAGGAGTATCTTCGAATTCTCGGTTATTTGTCTGCGGGGCAGCCGGCGCCGGTCTGGGGCGAGCTGCACCATCACCTGGTCTGGCTTCAGGACGCATACGGCCATGCGGCCTCCATCGCCGGGGAGATCGACATGTCGGAGACCCGGCTGACCGAGATGGCGAGGACGTTCGACCGGCAGTTCCGCGACTATTACCTGAAGGCGGTCGAGCTGGCAGGATTCCTGCGGACGCATCAGAAGCGCTTCCCCGCGCTGGCCCGACTCAACCGGGAAGTCGAGTTGGAGATGGTGCTCTTCCGCCAGTTTCTTAGCGAGCTGGAGGAGCTGAGGCTCGGCAATGAAGCGCTCGGCACGCTCACACCCCTGATGGCCGATCATATGGCGCGGGAGGAATGCTACTATCTCGTGAAGCTGTCGGAGACGGCGGAGGTGAAGCCGCCGGGCTGCGATCCGACCCGGAGCCGGACGGAAGGCTGATTCTCTGTCTGTCCCGCAAGTAAAAAGTGTATCAAGCATACTTTTGTGTCCTTCAGGATGCGGGAGTATGCTTTTTTTGAATTCGTAGAAAGTAACTCGCCGGAGCGAACTGTGGGAATTCCTTGCAAGATTGGCGGGCTCATCGGGCAGACTGTAAGGAAGGAACCGGCTCTTCCGGCGAAGCCACGCGTGGGGCTTGCGGGGATGGGAAATTCAGCCAAAGTGTGACAAATGTGATTGTAAACGATTGGTGCAGCATCTATAATGATCGTGACTATAGAAATAGTTCTATTGAACTAATTTACCGGGAGGGCCTTAGATGCGTCTCATTACACGTTCGGATTTTGACGGCTTGGTCTGTGCCATGCTGCTGCGTAAGCTCGGTATGATCGATGAAATGAAATTCGTGCATCCCAAAGATATGCAGGACGGCACCGTAGAAGTAACGGCGGATGACATACTTGCGAATGTCCCGTATGTGCCGGGCTGCGGCCTGTGGTTCGATCATCATTCCAGCGAAGTGAAGCGCACGCAGGAGATGGGGGCGGTATACGAAGGCGAAGTGCGGATCGCACCGAGCGCAGCACGGGTCGTGTACGATTATTATGGCGGCAGGGACAAGTTCGGCGACATCGACGACATTATGGCCGGTGTGGACAAGGCCGACTCCGCCCAGTTCTCGCGAGAGGACATTCTGACGCCGAAGGGCTGGGATCTGCTGTCCTTCATCATGGACGCCCGGACAGGGCTCGGCCGGTACCGGGATTACCGGATCAGCAACTACCAGCTGATGGAGGATCTTGTGGAGCACTGCGCCCACATGTCCTCAGAGGAGATCCTGAATCTGCCCGACGTGCAGGAGCGGGTCAAACGGTATTTCGAGCTGGATCGGGAGTACCGGGCGATGCTGGAAGAGCATACCCGCACGGATGGGAATGTGATCATCACGGACCTGCGCGGTGTGGAGACCATCTACCCGGGGAACCGGTTCATGGTCTATGCGCTGCATCCCGAGCAGAACGTGTCGATCTGGGCGATCGACGGGCGCAATAAGCAGAACTGCGTCTTCGCCTGCGGCCACAGCATCCTGAACCGCTCGTCGAAGACGAATATCGGCGCCCTGATGTTCCAGCATGGCGGAGGAGGACACCAGGCGGCAGGAACATGCCAGGTGCCTTACGAGGAAGCGGACCGCGTGCTGGACGATTTGATCTCTTCAATGAAGTCGGACGGGTAGACCGTACCGGATAAGGAAATCCTCCACGGCCGGGTAACGGCTGCGGGGGCTTCCGCGTGCCGTCTAGCCAGTCCGGAAGGCCACAGATCCGCCGGATCTGTACCGGATCGGGCTAGACCCTACTCAGTGGGCGGCCTGCCTCCAAGCATTTGCTCAGGCTGATCGGCAGTTCGCCGTAAGGCCCGCTGCCATCCGCCCATCCATCCCCATCCCGCCGCGACAAAAAAAGCCCTAAGCGTGAAATCACGCTTCAGGGCTCTTGCCGCTGCCGTTGTCCTTGCGCCAGCCGTAGAGGCCGCCGGGAGCGAAATACTGGTAGAGGTTGCACTCGATCCGGCCGTTGAACAGCTTGCGCTTCTTGTCCGAAGGGCGGCCGATATGAAGCTCGAGCTGCTTCCCCGGAGAGAGGATGAATGCCGACCATGTCGGGAGCTGGACGTAGATCGAGCCGAGCTGGCGCACAGCGCGTTCAGCTTCTCTCTGGTCGCCGAGCCGCTCGCCGTAGGGCGGATTGGTGATGATACAGCCGTAATCGCCGCGGGACGCCATCTTCGACACGGGCAGCACCTCGAGGCGCAGCTCCTTCGCGAGGCCCGCCGCTTTGGCGGCCGCCAGCGCCACATCGACCGCTTCCGGGTCGATGTCCGAGCCCGTGATCTGCAGCGGCACGTCGTCGCGCACGAGATCGTACGCCTCTTCGCGGGCCTGCTCCCACAGCTCCTGCGGGATGACGGGCCAGCTTTCGCTGTTGAACGTGCGGCGCAGGCCCGGGGCGATGTTCCAACCGATCATGGCCGCCTCAATCGGGATTGTGCCCGACCCGCAGAACGGGTCATAGAGCGGGCGTTCCGCCTGCCAGCGGCTCAGCAGCACCATCGCCGCCGCCATCGTTTCTTTGAGCGGCGCTTCTGTGACGAGCTTGCGGTATCCGCGCTTGTGGAGGCCGGGGCCGGTCGTGTCGAGCGTAATCGTGGCGATATCGTTCAGCAGCGCCACTTCGATCACATAGCGGCCGCCGGTCTCGCGGAACCACTCGGTTCCGTACTCCAGCTTCATTTTCTCCACGACAGCCTTCTTCACGATCCCTTGGCAGGCGGGCACGCTCGACAGCTGGGATTTGTGGGACCGCCCTTCGACCGGGAATTCCGCATCTTCGGGAATCCAGTCCGGCCAAGGCAGCGCCTTCACGCCTTCGAACAGATCGTCGAAGGTGCGGGCCTCGAATTGCCCCATCTTCACAAGCACGCGGTCGGCGGTGCGCAGCCACAGGTTGGCGCGGGCGATGGCGAGCAGATCGGCTTTGAACGTCACTCTTCCGTTCTCCGTCGTAATCTCATCGTAGCCGAGCTCCCGCACTTCGCGGGCGACGACCGCTTCGAGCCCCATCGGGGCGGTGGCGATCAATTCTATCTTATCCATAGACATGGTAATGTTCACTCCGTCTTTCAGTCTGGTTGATCTCCTGGGGCAAAAGCCATACAATACTCTAGTATAGGAGATTGGGCCGGAATATACAACGCCGGGTCCGATATGATGCTTAGATATACGATCTTTCAGGTGATGTGAAGGGAGATGGCAGGAATGGCAGCGGAGGAAACAGCCGAACAATATATGGAATCCCTGTATGGGGAGGACCTTCAGCTCCAGCGTGTCAAAGAAGGCCTTGCGGCCGGCGGCATCCGCGATATCTCGATCGCGCCGGGATACGGCCGGCTGCTTACGCTGCTTGTCGGCATCTCGGGGGCAAAGCAGGTTCTTGAGATCGGCGCGCTCGGCGGCTACAGCGGCATCTGCCTGGCCCGCGGACTGCCCGAGGGCGGGCGGCTGTACTCGCTCGAGCTCAGCCCGGAGTATGCGGCCGTAGCACGCAGGCATTTGGAGGAAGCGGGGTACGGCGATCAAGTCGAGTACCGGATCGGCGAAGCGCTCGACAGTCTCAAGACGCTGGAGGAAGAAGGCCGGAAGTTCGACCTGTTCTTCATCGACGCGGATAAAGGGAATTATCCCAACTACCTCGAGTGGGCGATCCGGCTGGCGAACCCGGGAGCCTTGATTATCGGGGATAACCTGCTCATGCGCGGCAAGACGACGAATCCTGAGGAGAAGGGCAGCGGGGTGACCCGCATGCGAGAGTTCAACCGGATGATTGCCGGGGACCCGCGGCTCGAAGGCGTGATGCTGCCGGCTTACGACGGGCTTGCCCTTGCGAGGGTCCGTTAAGGGGGCTGTAAAATGCGGAAGGGCCTGCCGGGCAGTAGGCGGCTCTCTGTGCACGCTGCTATGGATGCACTTCAACCCCTGTGTCGCTCCGGAGCATGTCCGGCTAGTCTGCCCCAAGCCGGATATGCTCCGGATATCCAAGCGATACCGTTTCCTCCTCCTTTAGGGCGGCCAGGAGCGGTATTTTTTATTTTGGGGAGGAAGGGCTTCGATCGCTGACAGCCTGTTGTCAGCAGAGCTTGGGTATACTGGAAGAAAGCAGTCCGCAGCGTCGGAGTCTGCAGAACCCACCACCCGAAATGGAGGCTAATCTATGTATCCCACGATTCAAAGCTTTATTGCCGAGTACGAGAATGAGTCGACAGCTACCCAAAAGCTGCTCGATGCATTGACGGATGCATCGCTCGCCCAAGAGATTGCACCGGGCTACCGGAATCTCGGCCATTTGGCCTGGCATCTCGTACATACCCAGCAAGGGCTTCTGACGGGAGCCGGTCTGGCCTTCGAGGCCCCGGCTGCGGACAGCCCCGTGCCTGCTTCCGCCGCTTCGATTGCCGGGACTTACCGGCAGGTAACCCATGCTATACTGGAGGCGGTACAGAAGCAGTGGAGCAATGAATCGCTTGCGGAGACGGTGAATCTCTTCGGCCAGAGCTGGACCAAGGGGGAGACACTGTACATCTTCCTCAAGCACGAGATCCATCACCGCGGCCAGCTCACCATCCTGATGCGTCAGGCAGGTCTGCCGGTGACCGGGATGTACGGTCCCTCCAAGGAAGAGTGGTCCGCTATGGGCATGGAAGCTCCGGTCTGATGGGGAGCATGCTCTAGAGCCCGCCTGGCGTATACCTAATTAAAGAGCCTCCGGGCCCGTGATCGTCACGGACGGAGGCTCTTCTGCATGCCCTCCAGTTGGCAAGCTGCGAAGTCTGCTGCTATATCGGCTTGGGCGGCCCTTCTAGGCTAGGACGACGAATCCGCTGCAGGACCCGTCCCTTTGACCCGGCTAAGCAGCGATTTGTACACCCAGACCGCGTTGACGAACAGCAGGACCGAAGAGATCAGGAAGAGCTGCTGGATCGTCACATATCCCGATACGAAGCCGCCGACGACAGGCCCGAGCATATTGCCGAGGCTCAGGGCGCTGGAGTTGAAGCTGTACGAGCGGCTCTCCATTCCGCCGGGCGTATACTTGCGGATGAGGCTGTTCACGGTCGGCAGCAGGCCTCCGAGGAAGATCCCGAGGAAGAACCGGGCCGCGAACAGCTGCCACACGTTATGTACGAACGCCTGTGGAATGGAAGCCACTGAAGCGCCGACCAGGCATACCGCGAGAATTTTCTCAGGGCCGATGCGGTCGGACCATCGCCCCAGCAGGGGCGAGGCGATCATGTTGGAGAAGCCGGTGATGGAACCGACGAGCCCTGCATAGAACGCCAGCATGTCTCCTGACCCGTGCAGCTGCTGCACGAACAAGGGAAGCAGCGGGAGGACGCTCAGGAGTGAGAATTGGATCAGGAATGTTACGGCATAGAGCGCTGGCAGCTGGGGGATGCGTCTCAGCTGCCCGAATGCCGCGGCCATGGACTGTTTTGCTTTCTTGGCTGCCGCCTTGCTGTCGAACGTTTCTTTGACCAGGAAGGCGGCCAGGAGCGAGGCAAGGAAGAGCAGTCCGCCCGTAATATAGAAGATATACCGGAAGCCGATCCACTCGGCGAGCAGTCCCCCGAACAGCGGACCGAGGATCGATCCTGCGACCGAGCCTGACTGCAGCGTCCCCATGGCGAAGCCCATCCGCTCGCGGGGGGCGGTAGCGGACATAAGCGCCACGCCTGCGGGGACGAATCCGGAGATCGTGCCGTTGAGCAGGCGCAGCAGGAGCAGGTGCCAAGGTCCGGTGGCGAAGCCCATCAGCGTCATCACGACCGCCATGCCGAAGCCCGAGCGCAGCAGCATGACCTTGCGGCCGTACCGGTCCGCGAGGCCGCCCCACAGGGGCTGGAAGACGAACGAAGTCACGAAGTTGCCGGCAAAGATGATGCCCGACCAAGTGGCCAGGGCATGAGGTTCGGTGACCCCAAGTTCCTGCAGATACAGGGGGAGGAAGGGAACGATCATGGTCATGCCGGCCATAACCAGGAATTGGCCCACCCAAAGAACGGTAAGATTGGTTCTCCAACCGGGCAAACGGTATCGCCTCTTTTCTATGATGAATCCGTACCGGCGGGCTCCATTCCGTGTGCAGGCCACCCGGCCGGTTGCTCTATGCATCGAAGCGGCAAGCTTGTCTGCGGCGGAGGGACGGCGGACCCAAGATCAGCCGTTCTCCATGGATATCATTGTCTCCCATGTGAGGGGCTGCTATGAATGAGTCCGCTTATTGTTCAAGTCCGGTTCGCATTTCGTACCGGAAGCGTTCGAGCTGCGGCAGACCGACGCGTTCGGCTATCGCAATGGCACGTTCGGTGTCATAAGGGACCCGCACCATCTGTACCGAAAAAGGCCCGGGACGCTCCGAATCCGGTACGCCTTCCAGAATGATGTAACTGGCCTGGGGGAGGCCGTCGTACGGTGCGCCCACGGCACCCGTATTGAACAGCAGGAGCCCCTGCCGGTGCTTCGACTTCAGTGTCTGAAGGTACGGCACGTGAATGTCGGCGTATCCGACCACATCCGGCGTCTGGTCTCCTCCGAGGAAGCCGCCTGCAGCCTCCGTGTTATCGAACATGGCGAGCTTCTCTTTCTTATCGGACTTGCGGTAGACCCGGTGGTAGACGCTCTTCGCCGAAGCATGGACGAGGCGGATGCGCCGGCCGCTCAGGAGCAGGTCCGCAGCGAACGGCAGGCCGCCGAGATACTGCAGCTGTTCGGCGCTGAGCCGCTCCTGCTGCCAGAGGCCCGCTTCCTTCTCCTGCGGGGTGCCGATGCCGTGATCCCAGTTGCCCTGTACGGTAAGCTCGCAGAGCCCGCGGATCCTCTCCACCGCCTCGGCGGGCTGAGGTCCCTTGCCTACGAGATCACCAAGGCATATGACCCGCCGGATGCCGCGGGAGCGCAGGTCTTCTTCGACCGCTTCCAGCGCGGGAAGATTGCCGTGGATATCCGAGATGAGAGCGATGCGTTCCATGGCGGCATCCTCCTTTTGCGTTCAGATTGCCTTCCATTATATCACAAGGGCGGGAACAGGCGAAAATCGGCCCCGGCCGTACTCCAGGCCGAGCGGAGAATCTGGCCCGGACATGGAGGCGGAGCCCTTCGTTACAAGCGCTCGCGCCAGTAGGTCCGCACCGAACCGCCCGCCGGATACCCCGATAAAATTTGGAATAAAGGCCCATGACCGGGATGGAACGTTCTGGTATAATGGGAACACGAAAATAAGCGGCGGACGGCGGATTCGTCCGTGAAGCCCGGCATGCCCTGCCGGCTCCCGCTGCAGCGCAGCAGAAACAGGGTAAAGGAGTAGGTTACGATTCAATCGCGTTCGGAGAAACATAAGCAGGAGAAAGCGAGCAAATTCAAGAAAACGATGTGGGTCCAAATCGCAGGCCTCGTCGCCGTGACGATCGGCGCTTTCATTTATTTGATCGGCTGGCTGGAAGGGCCCCGGCCGGGAGGGGGAGGCGAACCGCCTGCCGCTGCGGCTGAGCAGCCTGCGGCCGTGCCAGTGCAGCCTGTGCCTTCACCTGCCGCTGAAGCATCTCCCGCAGCACCTGCGGAACCGGTGCCGGGGACTGTTCCGGTCTCATCCACAGCCGGAGACGGCGGGGGTGCAGCGCCGCCGGCGGGAGCGGGCGGGCAGCGGGTGAAGCTCAGCTTCGTCGGGGATGTGATGTTCGCCGGCAAGGTCGAGGACATCTTGAAGAAGAACGGGTATGCCTACCCGTTTGAGCAAGTGAAGCCCTACCTCGAGAAGGCGGATCTGACGATCGCGAACCTCGAAACCCCGATTACGACCAGCGGTACCGCACAGTCCAAGGAGTATGTCTACCGGTCTTCCCCGCTGGCCCTGCCGGAACTGAAGGGCGCGGGAGTGGATCTCGTGAACGTGGCGAACAACCACTCCATGGACTATGGCGAGAAAGGGCTGCTCGACACGCTGGACCACCTTGATGCGCAGGGGATCCGGAGGGTCGGCGGAGGCAAGAACGCCGATGAAGCGTACCGTTATGAGCTCGTGGAGCGCCAAGGAGTGAAGATCGCTTTTCTCGGGTTCTCCGAGGTGCTGCCCGAAGCCTCCTGGTTCGCGGGAGCGGACAAGCCCGGACTCGCGGAGTCCTATTCAGTGAAGCGGCCTCTGGAATCTATTGCCAAGGCCCGGCAAGAAGCGGATCTCGTAGTCGTTCTCGCCCACTGGGGAGAAGAACGGGAGGAGCGGATGAACGAGAAGCAGCGGGATCTGGCCCGCCAGTATATTGATGCGGGGGCCGATCTTATCGTCGCAAGCCATCCGCACGTGGTGCAGGGCTTCGAGCTCTATAAGGGCAAGTGGATTGCCTACAGCCTCGGCAATTTTATCTTCACGACCAATACGAATCCGAACACGCTCGAGAGCATGATTCTCGATGCCAGCTGTTCCAAGGAACGCAGCTGCGACTTGAGCCTCGTGCCGATTCATACGGAATGGGCGCAGCCGGTGCCGATGGAAGCGGACAAGGGCAAGAAGCTGTTCGAGAAGCTCACGCGTATCTCCTATAATGCCAAGGTGGACGGAGAGGGCAAAGTGACGGCGGGCGAAGTCAATCCGTACAAGGCCCCGGCGAAGCCGGCGTCACCGCTGCCGCTGCCTCTGAAGACGACGGAGAAGAAGAGTGGAGCCGTCTCTTCCGGCACGGGACCGGCTGCCAAGTCATCGTCCTCTTCGAAGGCGACCGCGGAGCCGGCGAAGAGCAAGACGACGACAGGCGCCAAGACGGGCGAGAGCAAGACGTCCGGCGGCACGCAGAGCACGAAGGCGGAGAGTGCCAAGAAACCGGCGGCATCCGTCAAAGAATAACGAAGAAGGCCGTCATCCCCATGGGGATGACGGCCTTCTTTGGGCTGATGAGAAGTGGGCGAAGGATCAGGTTAGGGCCTGATTCCCCATGCCTGGTACTTAGGCTGCGCCTTGCTGCGCCGGGCGTGCTCCCGCAGTGCTTCCCCGCGAGAGCCCGTTGGCCTTAGGAGGAGGCAGACTGGGCTGGCTCCACAGGCTAGCGGGGAGCGGGCCCCGGTAGATCTGCCGCGGAGTTCGAATTGCCCGGGCCTGCGGCTATCTCGATGAGTACCACTGCAGCCGGACGTTCAAGCCGGGGAACGGTGTACCTTCCCACGCTGTACAGTGAGCGCGGCCGAACCGTTGTGCTTTGAGAGGCAGGGATTTATAATGTAGGCAAGTCAAGACACCTTAGGCACGAAGCGTCACTATGGGGAGTTATACTCACCGGATTGATACTATCTTACATACAAAGGACCGATGCCCTAATGAACGAATCCATCCGCAACATCTATTGTGTGGGACGCAACTACGGACTGCATGCAGCAGAGCTTGGCAATGACATTCCGGAGGAGCCGATGATCTTCACGAAGCCGACGCATGCCCTTACGCCGATCGATGGAGGCGAGATCTCCCTGCCGCAAGGACGCGGCGAAGTGCATTACGAAGCGGAGCTTGTCCTGCATGTGGGCCGTGCTTATGAGCCGGGAATCGCCGTGGACGAACTCGTCGACCGCATGGCGCTCGGCATCGATTTTACGCTGCGCGATGTGCAGTCGGTCATCAAGAAGAAGGGGCATCCCTGGCTGCCGGCCAAAGGCTTCCTGAATTCCGCGGCACTGACCGCCTTCCGGCCGTTTCCTGGATTCGAGCAGGTGAAGCAGGTGGAATACACCCTGCAGCGCAACGGAGAAGAGGTACAGCGGGGGAATTTGAATGATATGATCTTCAACCTGCAGGTGATTATCGATTATATCGCGGAGCATTACGGGCTTGGAGCCGGCGATATTATCTACACGGGCACGCCGGCTGGCGTGGCTGCGGTGCGGGAGGGCGACCGGTTCGAACTTCTCTGGGGAGACGAGCAGCTGGGAGCTTTCACGGCACGTTTTGGGGGCTGATAATTACTGCGCTGCGGGCAGGCACAAGGGGTATGGACCGTCTCTCCTCCTCGGAGAGCGGTCCATACCCCTTTCATGGCGTCCTGCCGGTATGCGCGTCTCTTGCACGATTACCTACACTACATGTTCTAATAGGAGGTGCCGCATGATGAGCGATCTGCTTATCGGGCTGCTCGGAAGTACCGCGATTGCGGGAGCGGCCTATCTCAAACGCTCTCTGGCCTTATCCGGCTTCCTGGCCGCCGTTCTGCTCGGAACTCTGATGTATGCGGCGGGCAGCGCCGCCTGGTTCGGCACGCTGATCGCCTTCTTCATCACTTCGTCCCTGCTGTCGAAGTGGAAGGCGAGGCGCAAAGCGGCAGCCGAAGAAGGCTACGCGAAGTCCGGCCGTCGCGATGCGGGCCAGGTGCTCGCCAACGGCGGGCTCGGCCTGCTCCTGTGCCTCGGCGCGGCCTTCTTCCCGCACCCGGCGTGGTGGGCCGCCTTTATCGGGGTGATGGCCACCGTCACGGCCGATACGTGGGCCACGGAGGTCGGCGGGCTGAGCCGGACCGCCCCGCGGTCCATTATCTCGCTGCGCCCTGTAGCGGCAGGCACCTCCGGCGGCGTCACGCCGCTCGGGCTGGGGGCTTCCGCCGCGGGCGGCCTGTTCATCGGCGCCGCCGCGTGGGCCTTCGGTCTGCTGCCGGCGGCTTCTATGCTGCCGGAGGGCAGCGTGAGCTCCGCCGCCGCGCTCTGCACACTGGGCCTGGCGGCAGGTCTCGCCGGCTCGCTCGCCGACTCGTGGCTCGGCGCCGTCCTTCAGGCGATGTACCGCTGCTCCGTCTGCGGCCGGGACATCGAAAAAAACCGCCACTGCGGGGCAGCGGCGGTTCCGGTCCGGGGATGGGCCTGGATGACGAACGATTTCGTCAACGGCCTCAGCTCGGCGCTCGGCGGTGTGGTAGCCTTGTCGCTCAGCCTTCTCTTCGCCTAGATGTCGTCGTCGTCTTGCTTGCGGGAGTAAGCTTTATTCGTAACGTAGATCGCTGCGGCAGAGATGCCGAGGGCAACCAGGATCGAGACGATGATAATAAAAGTGACCATAATGGGCTGGAGTCCCTCCACGGTAGTGTAATTGCTCCTGCCATTGTACCGGATTGCGGACCGGCTGCCAAGCGCTTAGGGCTGGGGCTTCCACTCCGGCAGCGGCAGGGCCCGCAGTTCCTTCAGGGTGGCAAGGTCATTGGCCTTCATCATCCCTTGGGAGGCGGAATAGAGCGTATCCCCGATATAGAGCAGCCGCTCGATATTCCGTTCGCTGCCATACCAGCCGCTGCTGCCTGCTTGCTTCATATCATCGGCGGTCTGGTGCGTCACCTTGCCGCGCAGCCGGAAGCCCGTCTGTAGATCCACTCCATAGACATAGGCGCCTTGGAAGGTGAATTCGCCGTAAGTCTGTACGGAGTCCGAATCTGCTCTTCCCCTGTCCTTGATCTCCATCACAGTGACAGGGAAGGCGAGCAGGTTCTTTTCTTTGGAGAACAAGAGCGCCTTGTGGTTGTGCAGCAGCTCGGACTCGGTTCCGCGGCCGCCGATTGTTTCCTTGAAGAGCTCCTTCGGATTCGCGGGGTCCGAGACGTCGAAGAGCGCGAGCTTCATTCCTTGATAGTAAGCGGCGGGTTCGCCGGCGAAGGCATTGTCCTGCGGGCCGGCCTGGACCGCCTCTTTGCCGAAGCCGATCAGATGGTTCTCGTCGTAAGGGTGAAGATAATCGCTGTAGCCCGGAATCTTGAGCTGGCCGAGCGTCTTCGGCGCTGTCGGATCCGAGAGGTCGACCGCGAACAGGGGGTCTACCTGCTTGAAGGTGACCAGGTAGGCTCGGCTTCCCATATAACGGACCGAATAGATCTTCTCGCCCGGCGCCAGATTCTCGAGCCGGCCGGCCACCCTCATCGCTTCATCGAGAATGTAGATATGGTTGCCGGATGTTCCCGCGCCGGACAGCCAGGGGCTCCCCGTGGTAGTGGCGATCCGGAAATAGCCCTCGTGTTCATCCATGGAGAACTGGTTCAGCGGATGTCCGGGTACGGTGCCGCGGCCCGCATAGCGGGTCGTGCCGCCATCCAGAGCGAATTTGTAGATGACGCTTACGGTTTCTTCGGCCGGCGGCAGCGGTTGGGGTACAATGCCGCCGATGCCCGGATCGACCGGCATGGGCTGCGCCGTCTCGTACTCGCTCACGGTCACATACAGGTGGGAATCCGACGCGTACACATGCTGTCCGGAGCCCAGGTAACTTGCGACCTGCATTTTCTGCTCCGGGTGCTGGAGGTGAATGCCGCCGACGAGCAGATAGTTCGGTTCGACTGCTTTGGGGAAATAGCGGATGTCTTCGAACCCGATGGTGACGAAGTGGTCCCCGGCCGCCGAATCCCGGTAGGACGGACCGGCCGCCGCCGCCTGCTTCTGGGCGGGAGTCGCGTTCTCCCGCAGCAGCCAGTGGAAGTCCATCGACTTGTTCGTGGCGATATAGAGCGAGTCGCCGATCTTACGGGAAGAAATATAATGGCCCTCGAGTTCGGTTTCCCGGACAGGCTTCAAGGCGGTGCGGTCACCGAGCTCGTAGACGATAGTCTTAGTCGCCGTACGGTAGGGAGCCGGCCACAGGGCCATCTTGCGGTCCCCTTCGATCATGAGATCGGCTGATCCGCTGACCGGCGCCGCCGGAGGCTGTTCCTTCGCTTCGCCAAGCGGAACCGGCAGGCTGCCGGACGGGTAAGTCGTGCTTCCGATCACGACGAGATGGCTGTCATCCACATAGAGCTCGATCGGATAAAAGTTCGGGTCCTGCCAATACACGGTGCTGACGACATTCATCGATTCCGCCGGAAGGGCATCCGCTATGATGATGCGGGTGCGGTTCACCTGGTAGATATACTTGCCGTCTGTCTTGATGACGTCAGCCTCATCCACGCCTTCTACCTGCACATTGGTAGTCGAATATCCGGCAGTTCCGGATTTAGACGCATTCGCAGACTCTCCCGTGGCGGAGGAGGCAGGGGCTGCCGCAGCCGTATCGCCAGTAACCGTCTGCTTACTCTGGAACCGCATGAGCCCGGATTCGACAGCGATGCCGATGCCTGCGGAGGCCGGCATCTCCTTCAAGAGCGATTCGAGCTTCTCGAATGAACCGACGGTAGGCAGGCTCTTATCCGCATCGACAATCGATACCTTGCGGTTCAGCGCGTCCCAGTAGACATTGAAGCCGAACGATTCGCTGAAGAAGCGCAGCGGAACCAGCAGCTTATTCCCCTCGGTGAAGGGAGCTTGCTCCAGCGCCACTTCCCGGTCGCCACGGTAGGCGGCGGCCCGGCCGGGGAACAGCTTAATCGTGTCTGACCCTTTGGAGGCCGAGGCCATCTGCTGATCGGCATCCCATGTCACCTGTACGCCGAGAGCCTCCGACAATTCGCGCAGCGGCACCATCAGGGTGCTGCCGGCGAACCGGGATTCCGTGGCCAACCGGACATCCTGTCCGTTCAGGTTCATCAGGACGGAGGCGGAGCCGGCGGCTCCCGCCCGCGGTTCGGGCGAAGCGGAGAAGAGCAGAGCAAGCGCCAGGAGTCCGGCACCTAGCTTTATTGCATTCATGAAAGTCCCTCCCATGGTGATCGAGTGTGAGCCGGTAAGTCTTACTCCTATGGACGCGCCGCCGCCCCAATTTGTTTCAACCCAAAAGGCCCTGCGCGCGTCAAAGCGGCAGGGCCCACGGCCATAGGTCGTATACTATTCGCTGTCGTATCGAAGATACTTGGCTTGGCTGCGGGCACGCCGGGTGGCGCGGCAGGCGCTAGATTCCGCTGTCCTTGGCGGCCGTATCCTCTGCGGGCTGCAGCGAGGTACCGTCCGAAGGGACAGGGGCCGCTTGGCCGCTGCCATACTCCGCCAGTTTCTTCTCGAGAAGCCGGATCTGCCGCTTCAGCTTGAACTGCCGGAAGAGCCCGATGAACCCTGTGATGAGTCCGCCGAGCAGGACGGAGCCGAGAATGACCAGAATCAGCGGAATGTCCCGTTCGCCGAAGACGTAATTCACCCGGACGGGATCGACGTTGATGACGGCGAAGACGGCGGTGACAAGTGCGAATAAGAGAGTGAGTATGAGAATCCATTGAGCTTTCACGAAGCACGTTCCTTTCTGGCAGAATGGGGCGATGACGGCGGCATCGGAGCAGGACTCCTGAAGCGCCGCTATGCCCAAAAGGGCCGAACCGGTAAGCCGGCTCGGCCCGCATTCATATTTACCCAGATATTTGTTCCATCTGCTCGAGCAGGTCCTTGAATACGCTCATCGCCTGCTTGATCGGCTCCGGCGACGACATATCGACCCCTGCCCGTTTCAAGATGTTCAGGGAGTAGTCGCTGCCACCGCTCTTCAGGAAGCCCAAGTAGCGGTCCACGGCCGGCTGTCCCTCGTCGAGAATCTGCTTCGCGAAGGAGGTCGCGGCCGAGAAGCCCGTGGCGTATTTGTAGACATAGAAGGAGTTGTAGAAGTGGGGGATACGGGCCCATTCCATCTCGATATCCTTATCCACCACCATATCCTTGCCGTAGTACTGCACGTTCAGGTTGTAGTAAATCTCACTGAACTGCTGCGGCGTCAAGGATTCGCCCGCTTCTGCCTTCTCATGGATGATCTTTTCGAATTCCGCGAACATCGTCTGGCGGAACACCGTCGTGCGGAATTGGTCCATGTAGTAGGTGAGCAGGTACATTTTTTCCTTCTTGTCGGTCGAGTGCTTCAGCATGTAGTCCATGAGCAGCGCTTCGTTCAGCGTCGAAGCCACTTCCGCGAGGAAGATCGTGTACTGGGCGTAGCGGTAAGGCTGGTTCGCATCCGAGAGATAGGAGTGGAGCGCATGGCCCATCTCGTGCGTGAGCGTGAACATGCTGTTGAGGTTGTCCTTATGGTTCAGCAGCACGTAAGGGTGCGTGCCGAACGCTCCCCAGCTGTATGCGCCGTTGCGCTTGCCCTCATTCTCGTAGATGTCGATCCAATGGTTGTCGAAGCCCTCCTGCAGCACCTTGAGATAGTCCGGGCCGAGCGGCTCCAGGCTCTCTCTGACTTTCTTCTTCGCTTCTTCATAAGTGATGTCGAGCTGGTATTCGTCGACGAGCGGGGCGAAGAGGTCGTACATGTGCAGCTGGTCCACCTTGAGCAGCTTGCGGCGGAGCTCCATATACCGGTGCATCAGGGGCAGCGATTCATGGACCGCGTCGATCAAGTTCGTATACACTTCCTTGTCGATCTTGTCGCCGAAGAGGGACATCTCGAGGGCAGAAGGATACTTGCGGGCTTTGGCGTAGAAAATGTTCTTCGTCACATTGGCCGACAGGGTTGCCGCAATCGTGTTCTTCTGCTTGCCGTAGGTCTCGTACATCGTCTGGAAGGCTTCCTTGCGGACCTCGCGGTTACGGCTCTCGAGGAACTGGATGTAGCGGCCGTGTGTCAATTCGACCTCTTCACCCTGTTCGTTCTTCACCTTCGGGAACTTCAGGTCGGCGTTGTTGAGCATGCCGTAGATGGTGCCGGGCGCTTGGGAGAGGTTGCCGACCTGCGCGAGCAGGGCTTCCTCATTCTTGCCGAGCACATGCTGCTTCTGGCGGATCATCTCTTCGAGCGTCCGCTTGTAGAAGGCGAGGTCCGGATGCTCGACGAGCTTCTTCAGCTGTTCGTCCGAGAGACTCAGGATCTCGGGGGACACGAAGGAGAGCGCTTCGCCGACCTCGACGCTGAGCTTCTTGGATTTATCGGATAAGGCCTGGTATACCGCATCGGCCATGTCTTCATGGTGTTTCATATTGGCGTACACATACAGCCGTTCGGTATATAGGGAGATTTCGTCCTCGAGCTCGAACACTTCCTTGATGGACGTCGGATCACCGAGTTTGCCTTCGAAGCGGCCCACATCTTTAAGAAGCTTCTTGACTTTCTGGTACTCCGCGTCCCAAGCCTGCTCGGAGGCGAACAGATCCTGAAGATTCCAGCGGTGCTCGGCGGGAACGTCATTGCGTTTGGGTAGCTGATTCATGGGAGCCCTCCTTATTGGATGTATAGGTTTCACGGCGCTGCCCGCTTGCGCTGCGGATGAGATCAGCAGTCCGGATAGCAGAATGCCGCAGAACAACAGGGGAGACACACGCATTGCCGCTCACGCTCCATGAAGATAGATGGGTGGGTCTGGAAACGTTGGTTAGTATAACCGGAGCGCGGCTCAAATATTAGTATAGGCAATTGCCGCAGGGAAGTCTATTGCGGTGCCATGGAGAAGAAGCTGTAGACCATCATGAAGAAGGAGAAGGAGATCATGACGAGTGCGATAATCGCAAGCGGCCGTTTCGTTCCCGGCGGGAGAGTGTCTTTCTTCATGATGAGAATCAATCCCAACGAGAAGGATAGGATGATGAATGTAACCACGGATGCGCTGTTGCTCATGAGCTTGAAGGGTTCACCTCGGTTCGGATGGGTGGGATATACACCTATGTTCGCCAGAAAGGGCCGGAATTCCTCTTGAATGACGGATTTCAGGCATCTGTCTCGGGCTCGGGATAGGGAGCGGAATATTCGTCCGTACTCCTCCATACCTATGGAGACCGTTACGGAAACAGAACGTGCCTCCTGTTCACTCCCCTCTGGCATGAAGGAGGCCGGCATCGTATAGGATGCCGGCCTCGGACTGTAGTATGAAGCGAAGCTTGGTATGATAGCGCAGGTGCTTTATCCGTTCGGTTTCAGCTTCACGAGCACGAGGCGCCCGTCTTCGTCGCGTTTGGCTTTGAAGCTGTCGTTGGGCTGGATGTCGGCTTCCTGCACCAGTTCTTGGGGGATGGTCAGATGCCCATTCTCATTGATGGAGACGAAGGAGCCGAACAGCTTCTTGCCGTATCCCGTCAGAAGTACGCCGATAACGATCAGCGAAATCAACACCCATTTTAGTATGCCGTTCTCTTCGAACCAGCCCGCCACGGAAGGGTCGCCCGTCAGCATGGAGCCTGCGGTGTAAGCCAGAACCCCCGAGCCGATGTAGATAATCCAGGGGTACTTCTCGACGAGCTTGATGAACATGGTGCTGCCCCACACCATGATCGGCACGCTGATCAGCAAACCGAGCACCACGAGAACAAAATCGCCGTGGGAGGCGCCCGCTACCGCCATGACATTATCGAAGCCCATGACCCCGTCCGCTATGATGATGGTGCGGATGGCCGGCCACAACTGCGGTTTCGCTTCTACGGCATGGTCGCTCTTGTCCACGAGCAGCTTGTAGGCGATCCAGATCAGGACTACGCCACCTATGAGCAGCAGATAGGGAAGCTTAAGGAGCCATACGACGGCGAGCGTCGCGAGCACGCGGATGATGACCGCTCCGACGGTACCCCACATAATCGCTTTTTTCTGGTGTTCTTTGGGCAGATTGCGTGCGGCCAGCGCGATGACGATGGCGTTGTCGCCTGCCAGAACAAGGTCGATCAGGACAATGTTCAGCAGTTTGAGCAGGAACTCCAGAGAGAATTCCACAAGGCATCACTCCTTTTGGGGTTGGTAGTTTGTCTTGCATTGGGGGGATTCCACAGCGCTGATTACATAAAAATGACCCGTACCTGCTGGAGGTAAGGGTCTGGACAAACAGAAAAGACCCTTACCTAAATATAGGCAAAGGTCTTGCTAACAACGTGACGTTGCCAATAAAGCCGGGGCTCCGCGAAGAACCCGAATTGACGACTTTTATTGTGGAAGCTACTCCCCTTTGGAGGACACTTTATGTAATTAGCTTCATTATAACGAAGAGCCAAGCCGGGAGTCAAGCTTATCCTGCCGATTTTGCAAGTCGAGGTCAGGTTCTTACTCAAGCCTTACTCGAGCCTGCTCACTGAAGCCGTCTTACTCAGGCTCTCTTGCCCTTTACACCTGCTTGAAGGCCTCGATGAGTTCCTCGTACTCTTCCGGATTCTCGGCGAACTGCTCCTTCGGGAACCTCATGCCTACCCAGTGCATCATTTCGGGGCGGGAGAGGAAGGTGCGGCATTCTTCACCCCATTGTTCCGAGATCTCCCGGAGGATGAGCTGTTTGCCGTTGACCTCGACGGTGAGCATGTTCCATTTATCTTTTTTGTAGATGACGTGTTTTTTGATCATTAGGCAGACTCCGTTTCTTGCGGACCGCACATCGGCGGTGCCGGGTAGTTGGATGAAATAAGGGTCCTTGCGCGAAAATGATACCGCAGCCGGAGCCGAAAAGCAAGGTTGTCCCTGTTGCGGAGTACGGATCGGAGTGCGGGAAACGATTGTAAAATCCTCCCTTCCTGTGATACAATCCGTTGTAAGCTTCAGCACCGTGCCGTAGGGCGGGTGGGAGCAGCGGACGGATGCCGAGCCGAGATGAGGAGAGATGAGAATCATGACCCATGTAAATGATCATGCCGAGAAGAAGTCCCTGGAGAACAAGGATACCTATGAACAAACGGGTGTAGCGATGACCTGCCGTTCCTTTGATGAGTACCTGTTGATGTTTTCGCTGAACAGCGGGCAATTGGAAGCGGGGCCCATTCTGGATGTCGCTTCTGGCGCGTCTTCCTTCGTAGCGGAGGCGTCGTGCCGCGGTTTACAGGCAGCTGCAGCCGACCCGTTGTATGCAATGACGGCAGAGGAAATAAGCGAGCACGGCAGGGTAGAGATCGATGTGTCGACGGAAAAGCTAGGGAACCTGCAGCACCGCTTCGACTGGAGCTATTACGGCGGTTTGGACCGCCACCGCGCGATGAGGGAAGCCTCGCTCCAGCGGTTCTCGGAGGATTTTGCCGAGGGCAAGGAGAGCGGGCGTTATGTTCCGGCCCTGCTGCCCCATCTTCCTTATGAGGCCGACAGCTTCTCTCTTGTATTATGCAGTCATTTTCTGTTCCTGTATCAGGATCAGTTCGATTATGATTTTCATCTGGAGGCGGTGAAGGAGCTGCTGCGCGTATGCCGGCCCGGAGGAGAGGTTAGAATCTACCCTGTCTACTCGCTGAAATGGGAGCGTTACGCGGATCTTGAGCGTCTGATGAAAGCACTTGGAGAGGAAGGAGCCGAGGTGTCTTTGGTCGCTTCGAATCTGCCTTTTATTCCCGGTTCGGAAGAGCTGCTGCGCCTTTGTAAGCCTTCTTCCTGAATTGCCCTCTGTTGATTTATCCTGTCAGCGATGGTATACTTATCATATTCGCCCAAGATGGCGATACATCTAGGAGGTTGTTTTCATTGAAGGGTACAGTGAAATGGTTTAACGCAGAAAAAGGTTACGGCTTCATCTCTGTTGACGGTGGCGACGATGTATTCGTACACTTCTCCGCTATCCAAGGCGAAGGCTTCAAGAGCTTGGACGAAGGCCAATCGGTTGAGTTCGAAATCGTTCAAGGCAACCGTGGTCCACAAGCGGCTAACGTTCACAAACTGTAATATAAACTAACGTGTCCGGATCCTATCAGGGAACGGGCTGCATGATATAAGGTTTCTTCCGGAAATCAAAACGATTTAACCTCTTGAATTCGCTTCTTGATTTCAATAAGAAAACTTACCGGCGTATAAGAACGGTACTCATTCATGTGTAGATAGTTTTCTTACATTTGTGCTATCAGCCATCATCTTACTAATCATCAACAAAGCGGTACTGGAATGGAATCATTCCGGGACCGCTTTTTTCTGCTGCCGATTGTACTTCTGCTGCTGGGGAGGAAGCCTGCAAAACCGCCCAGGCATGGGTGGTGGAAGGTTATACGGGCTTCCCGCTCCGGATAAACAACAAACCGCCGTTGGGGATGAACCCCTCTGGCGGTAGGTGCTGCAGCTCCGGATAAACAGCACAACGGGTTATTCCACGATCGTCAGAATCTCGTCCACCGGCTTGCGGGCCAGACGGGCAGGACGCTCGGAAGGATAGCCGAGGGCGATCACCATGTTCACCTGGCATTCCGGCCGGATCTCGAGTACTTCGCGGAGCTGTTCCTCGGCCAGAAGCACCGGACCGGTCATCGGGCAGGTGCCGAGCCCCTTGGCGTGTGCGGCCAGCATCAAATTCTGGGCAGCGAGGCACGAGCTCTTGATGCCTTCTTCGGCCCAGACCGAATCTTCTACGAGCCGGACCGGATCGAAGATCCGTTCGCGGAACTTGGAATTGTAAGGTGTGGCGAGGCAGACGATGAGCACCGGCGCATCGGAGAAGGCCGTCGCATAAGGGCCGAAGGATTTGACCAGCAGGCGGCCTTCTTTGCTCAGTCCCCGCTCTTCGGCCTGGGCCGCGATCCGGTGAAGCTGTTCCCACGTAAGACGCTCGATTTCTTTGATCTTCTCTTTATTCGTGATGGCAATGAATTCCCAGGTTTGGGAGTTGGTATCGCTAGGGGCGTACCGTGCACAATCGATGATCTCGCGGATCTCCTCAACGGGTACCGGTTGATCGGTATATTTGCGGATGCTGCGGCGGTCCAGCAGCACTTCTTTGAATGCCTCGAATGCGAGGGGGGCGGGCGTTGTCGGGTTCATGAATGGATTCATCCTCTCGGAAAGCTCTTGAGTTCGCGTTGGATTGGTACTTGGTGTTAAGATCTGCCGTTTAATTATACCGTTCCGTGCCGTTATTGACAATAAGGACGCAGGGACCCCTCAACACAAAACCGCCTCTCCGGGAAGAGGCGGCAATCCGAGCGGCTTAATGGGCGCCGGAGGCGCTGAGCCCGATGCGGTTCAATAGCCTTTGGCTTTCTTCATTGAGTCCAGCAAGCTTGATGGTCTTCCCGGCGTTCTCATACTTGGCCTTCAGCTTGGCGAGCGCATGGACAGCCGAGTGGTCCCAGAGATGGGAATGGGTGAAGTCGATGACTACTCCGGCCGGGTCGCCTTCGGCATCGAACTCATCGAGGAAGCCGGAAACGGTACCGAAGAACATCTGTCCATGCACGACGTAGTGCTTCACCCCTTGGGCATCGATGGAGCTGGATGTCCGAATCCGGGCCATACGCCAGGCGAAGATGACGGCGCTGAGCAGGACCCCGGCGAAGACGCCTTTGGACAGATCATGGGTGGCGACCACTATCATGACAGTCACGATCATGACGACCGAGTCGCTTGCGGGTATGCTCCGGATATTCCGGAGGGAAGACCAGTCGAACGTGCCGAGCGATACCATGAACATGACGCCGACCAGAGCGGCCATCGGAATCTGCTTGACTACGTTGCCGAGCACCAGGATCAGGAAGAGCAGGAAGATGCCGGACACGAAGGTGGATAAGCGGGTGCGTCCTCCCGATCTAACGTTGATGACAGATTGGCCGATCATGGCGCAGCCCGCCATGCCGCCGAAGAACCCGGTGACGATGTTGGATAGTCCCTGCCCTCGGACTTCACGGTTCTTGTCGCTTCGCGTCCCAGTCATATCGTCAAGCAGCGTGGCAGTAAGCAGTGACTCAAGCAGGCCCACGACGGCCAGAGACAAGCTGTACGGAAAGATAATGAGCAGCATCTCCAGCGTCAGGGGAACCTGGGGAAGGTGGAAGACCGGCGGCGCATTCGTGATGTGCCCCATATCCCCGACTGTCCGGACATCAAGCCCAAGCGAGATCGCCAGAACCGATACGATAATGATCGCAGCCAGGGCGGACGGGATCGCTTTGGTGATCCGCGGCAGGCCGTAGATAATGACAAGAGTTAATGCTACAAGGGCGTACATCATCCAGCCTTGTCCGGTGAATTGAACCAGCTGGGCCATGAAAATCAGGATAGCCAGCGCGTTCACGAACCCGGTCATGACCGAATGGGGAACGAAGGTGATGAAGCGGCCAAGCTTCAGTACCCCCATGATCCACTGCAGGATGCCGGCCAGCACCGTCGCGGCGAAGAGGTATTCGAGGCCATGGTCCTTGACCAGGTTGACCATGAGCAGGGCCATGGCGCCTGTAGCTGCCGAGATCATGGCCGGACGCCCGCCGACCATCGAGATGAGGACGGCAATGCTGAAGGACGCATACAGACCTACCATCGGATCGACCCCTGCGATGATGGAGAAGGCGATAGCTTCGGGAATGAGGGCCAGGGCCACCGTAATGCCGGATAGGATATCCGCGCGGGTATTGCTGAACCAGTGAGTTTTCAGTTGTTGGGCAAGCAGAAGAAACCCCTCCTATGATGCAGATTCGGTACAGCTTCATTGACTTTCCACTCTCAGGAAAGCCGGGGCCGATGTCCAATAGCAACGATTATACAAGACGGGAGGGAGGAAATTCAATAAAAAACTCGAAAAACCGTACCCCTAAGGGTACGGCAAATGCATGACTCATGAGAGGGGGCCGATCTGCCTTGCGCAAACTTACTAAAGTACGATGGTTTCGCCCTCCGCTACACCTTCGAGGATCTCAGTTTTATCCGGTGTTTCGAGACCGGTCTTGACTGTCCTGCGTTCGGCTGCTCCCTGTGCACTGCGCACCATCACGTAAGAGCCGTCTTTATCCCGCTGGATAGCCAGTGTAGGGACGGCGAGCACCGCGCTTTTTCGTCCGGTCTCGATCGTGGCGGTAAGGCTGAGGCCGGCGATCAGCCGCTCATGGGGCTCCAGCGAGAGAATGACTTCGAATGGCGCCGCCGCATTCACGGTAGTACCGGATCCGCTGCCGCTCTCCGGCGTCTTGGCGAATTTGGATAGCTTCTCGACCTTGCCCTGCAGCTTGACGTCCTTCAGCGCATCGACACGGACCTCGGCAGGGAGGCCTTCCTGGATGCGGAACAGATCGTACTCGCTGACCATACAGATCAGCTGCAGCTTGGTCAGATCGACGATTTTTCCGATCCGCTCATGTTCTTTGACGGACTCCGGTTCCTTGGTGCCGTCGAAGAGGAAGATCCCATCCTCGGGAGCGGCATAGGCGGCGGAAGCCAGCTTCGCCGACTTCTCGGCCAGCTGCGTACGGGTGTGTTCCAGCGTCATCGAGCCGATCTCCTCTTGAACCCGCAGATTCTCGGCATCGGCGAACCGCTGTTTGGCTTCCGCTTCGGTTACTCCCGCAGGGGCTTCTTGGGTACCGGCGGCCGACTTCCGGAACCGGGCGAGCTGGTTCTCCATCTCCTGTTTTTTGGCCCCAGCCTGCAGCTCTATGATTTCATTGCGAAGGGCGGTGTCATCCAGGCGGAAGAGCAGGTCACCCTTGGCCACCTGGGCGCCCTCTTTGACGGCCCACGTCTTGACCTCGGCTCCAAAAGGAGCATTGACATAGGTTTCCTTCTGGTAGGAAGATTTCCCCTTGACTTCCACCGTGGAGACGATGTCTTCCTTCGTGACTTGAAACTCGATAGCAGGAGCTGCCGGCGCGGAGGACTTCGGGCTGTGGTTTGAAGGCCGGCTCTGGGTGTAGAGTATGCCGGTGACCGCAAGAACCGCGAAGACCGCCGCTCCCGTCAGCCATTTCTTTTTGCTCATACTGCGACTTCCTTTCTCTCGTATTGCTAGACAGCGATATGCTAATCCCGCTTGATCGCGGTCAGGGCGTCCGTGCGCGAGGCGTTGACCGCCGGATAGATGCCGGAGAGTACGCCGGTCAGGACGGCGAAGAATAGACCGACGGGAAGGATCCACGGTGAGATGAAAAGCACTTCATCGCTGCCCGCTTTGCTTAACTTCATCACCGCAATGTTGATTCCCCAGATGACCCAATAGGAGAAGAGGATGCCGACCATCCCTCCGACCACTCCGAGGAGAGCGGACTCCACCATGAACATATGCCGGATCTGGCGGAGATTCGCGCCCAGCACCTTCATGATCCCGATCTGCCGGCGGCGCTGGTAGGTGGACATGGTCATCGCCACGACAATGGAGATGGAAGCGACGAACAGGATGAACAGGCCGGCCCCGGCGAAGATCAGACGGATCATCAGGAACTCGTTTTTCATCCGCTCTTCGTAATGAAGATTCGTCTGGACGCTCAAGTTCAGCTTCTTGATCAGCTCCTCAAGCGCCTTCACATTCGCCGTATCGTCGACTTTGACCTTCACCTGTTCGAACTCCGGTTCGTTCCCCGGCGGGGATGTACCCGCTGCCGTACCATCCGAACGCTTGGAGGCTTCGAGCAGCAGTTTGCCGAGAACAGGGGAAACATAAGCCGTTTTCTGATAGGATACGGATTCGTCCGATACGCCCTCGGGCCGCTTAATAATAGCAGCCACCCTGACCGGGAGCGGCGCGACGCTGACATCGGCGGATTCGTTGTTCGGCCTGCCTTGCGAGGAGCCGCTGCGCGGCTTCAGGAGGATCTGCTTCTGGTACATTGTGTACGGTATCAGCCGGTAGGAACGCCATGTTTCTTCCGCTTCGCGTTCTTGTCCGCTGCGCCGCTGTTCCGACAACATCTGTGTGGCCTGCGCGTCAAGCAGTCCCATCGTCGCGCCGTAGGTGAGCACAATGGTGTTCTCGCGGTCGAGCATAGTGCCTCCCTGCGCGAATTCGATCCCGAAATCGGGCAGCGTCTCGAGCTCCGTTATATTCACTTCATTCAGGCTTCCCCGTTTGTTGTCCATCTCGAAGCTGATGTTGTTCAAGGTGCGGTAAGTCGCGACGGCCTTGACATGGGGCAGCTTCTTGATCACTTCGATCTTGGCCCGCGTGAGATCGCCGCTATGGTCTTCCGGGGTCTGAGCGGCGGATTGCCCGCCGGAGCTGGGGCCTGAACCACTATCCGGCATGACGAGAATCTCGTCCATCTTAAGGAATTGGTTCATGGAATGGCGGGCGAATGCCTGAATGGATTCGCCGAATGCCAGAGCGACGATGATCGAGGAGGAGCCGATCGCAAGTCCCATGGCGCAGAGCAGCGTAACCACGATGCGGCGCCGGAGCTGGTCCCAGCCCAGCCGCAGATAATCGCCGAGTCTCATGGCGTCACCTCCTCCCAGGTGCGGTCCTCTACAAGATGGCCGTCCCGCAGTTGGATGACCCTCCGCGTCCGTCTGGCGACCTCCATTTCATGGGTCACAATGACGAAGGTGATGCCGAGTGTACGGTTGAGCTCGAGCAGCAGAAGAATAATCTCTTCCTCTGTCTTCGTATCGAGGTTCCCCGTAGGCTCGTCCGCGAATACGATCGCCGGCTCCGTCACCAGCGAGCGGGCGATGGAGACCCGCTGCTGCTGGCCTCCCGAGAGCTGGGAGGGGAAGAGCATTCCCTTCTCACCGATGCCCACCCGCTTCAGCAGAGCCTCGGCTTTGTCCCTGCGGATCTTCGGCTTCACGCCTTGGAAGACCAGCGGCAGCTCGACGTTCTCCCGTACGGTCAGATGGGGGATCAGTTCGTAGGATTGAAAGATAAAGCCGATCTGGGACCGCCGAAACTCGGCCAGCCGGTTCTCGCTCATCCGCTCGATCGGTTCCCCTCCGATGAGAATGCTGCCGGACGAAGGTTTCATCAGTCCCGCCATGAGATTCAGCAGGGTGGATTTGCCGGAGCCGGAGCTGCCGAGCAGCGCCACGAGGCCGCCCTTCTCCACCTCAAAATCGATGCCGTGCAGAACAGGCGTCGTTTCGGTGCCGTTCGTGAAACTATGGGATAATCCCTGTACGGCTAACATCTCTTTCCTCCTAGCTATAGCGGTTGATGGATAGGATGATACAATCAGTCCAAGGTATCTAACGCTAGAAGGTTTCCAATAGTTACAGGAAAAGGGGATTATTAACGAAAAGTTAAGAAATCTGCCGTCCCTATTCCCGTCGAAAAAGCCCGGCCCGTCTGCTTAAGCAAACGGTACCGGGCTTCGTGTTGTACCCGAGCCTATATAATGGTTATTGGCGTTCAAGTCAAGTTCAAGTGCCGTTACTTCCCGCCTCTCCCCATACCCGCTTCCATAGAACGGTCCTTGGTCCGCGCGTGAAGCAGCAGGAACCCCAGCATGCCGATCAGCGCGAGGATGGAGGCCACGCCGTACATGGCATGGGGGCTCCAGCTGTTGAACAGCCAGCCGCCGAGCAGGCCGCTGAACAGGCCGGCGAGGCCCGACCAGGTGATGGCGAAGAGCGCCTGGCCGCTTGCCCGGAACTGGTCGGGCACCACGCTCTGGATATAGCGGATGCAGGTGAACAGGAAGACGCCGAAGGAAATGGAATGAAGCAGTTGGATGACGATGACCCACTGCGGGTTCTCTACTTGGCTCATAAGCAGGAAGCGGATCGCGTATACGAGCGCGCATACCGCGAGCAGCGGAAGCTCCTTGAGCTTGTGCCCGTATTTGCTCAGCAGGAAGAAGACTGGAATTTCACTGAGGGCCGAAGCCATCCACGAGTTGCCGACGATCGACGGATCGGCTCCGAGCCGCTGCAGGAACAGGGCAAGGAAGCCGTCATTCATCCGGTGGGCCACCGAGAGCACGAGAACGGTCAGCATGAACGCCAGGAAGGGCCTCGACCCGATAATGGGAATCAGTCCCGAGAAGTCCGGTCTCTTGACGCCCGCCTCCCTCGCATCCTTCAGGAAGAGCGAGAGCGCGAGCGAACAGGAGATGGTGCCAAGGACCAGGACGGCCGTCAGGCTGGCGCCATAGCTCTTCAGCAGCTGGCCGAAGACCAGGGCGGCGAAGGCGAAGCCGATCGAGCCCCAGACGCGGAAGGAGGCATAGCTTTTGCCCGTCCGGCTTGCGGTCAGCAGCGACAGCGAATCGCTCAGGGAGGTCATCGGCGTCTGGAAGAAAAAGAAGCAGCCCATAAGCAGCATCAGCAGGGCGAACGTATCGGTCCGGAAGACAAGGAACGCCATGACGAGCTGTCCGGCCAGAATGAGGACAAGTACTTTCTTCACGGTCCGGAAGCGGTCGCTCATCACGCCCCAGAACAAGTTGGAGATGATGCCGATCATGGGACCGACGGAGTACAGGAGGCCGATCTGGATGGTAGAGAAGCCTTTGGATTGAAAATAAAGCGGGAAATAGGAAGTGATGACGGCTACGGTCATAAAAAATGAAAACGTGAAACACCGGAGCAGCGTGGGGCTGCCGGTTTCGTTTGTACCGGTCATTCGGACTCACTCGATTCGTTAGGTTTTGTCGGCGATGCCAGCAGGGCACCGGGCAGGCGGCCCTCCGCCTTGGAGGTTTCCCTTAGCACGTAGTAGACGACGGCGAGTTCGGCAGCCATCCCGAGCGACTGGGCCAGGGCGCCGACCGCGCCGTTCCATCCTGGATTCCACATCACGCACAGAAACAAGGAGGCCAAGGTGACGCTCACGTTCGCAGCCTGGGACCATACCATGACTTTGGTCTGCCCCCGGAGCATGAGCAGGCCGTTGCCGAAGTCGAGCCAGGGGAAGAGCAGCGCCATGAGCATAAATATCCTCAAAGTGGACAGGCTGGCAAGCATAAGCCTTTCATTCACGCCCATAATGTTCTGCAGGAACCAAGGTCCTGCAGGGGTGAAGCAGAGCAGCGCCAGCAGGGCGCCCGGAATGAACGACAGCATAAGCGTGAAGCGCATCACCGCCCCGGCGTCTCTGCGGTGGAAGTTAAGCACGATCTGGTGTATGTAGGAGAAGAAGCTCTGCACGAGCTGGGTTACGCTGCCTGCAATAGCGAACGCGGCGATAGCCAGGGCGATGTCGGATGTTTTGCCCAAGAAGGCATTAATGGCAGGCCCGGATATGACCGCAATGAAGGACGAGTAGAGCAGCGGTTTATAGAAAGGAAAGATCTGGGACGGTGCTGCGATCGCATGTCCCTCCTGTACGGCCGGTATCACCCGGCGCAGCAGGCTCCGCCCCTCCCAGACACTGACCGATGCCTCGATGATCATCCCCGCCAGGAAGATTACGGCCCCGACGGCTGCGCTGTCCACCCCTCTTCGGATAAAATACAACGAGAGCAGATACATCCCGAGCAGCCGGATGCCCATGCCGATGGTCAGCCACTTGGTGCGCATGTTGTAGATAATGATTCCGTGGTACAGGCAGCGAATCCCCGAGAAGATGCTCACGAACATGAGTACCCGGTACACGGAGAGCATGCCGGGAATCATCGCTTCGTCGGCGCCGAAGAGGTGCGTGAAGATCCACGGGCCGAGCGGCGTATAGGAGATGATGCCGCCCAGCACGAACACCGAGCCGAGTACATACAAGGCGACGAGCGACATCGCCCGGAAGGAGCGGCGGTCGCGCACCAAGGCCGAGCAGGTCTGCCTCAGCAGCACGGCCGGCCGTTCGGTGATGCCGAGAATGCTCATCGGCAGGGCATAGCTCGCAATGATGAGCTCGGGCGAGGCCGAGCGGGCAAGCGTGCTGTTGATGATGACGTGAGAGATGGTCACCAGGCTGGCGGACAGGCCGAGCGGAAGGAAGAATGCGAACAGCTGCCGCAGCGTAACGCGCTCCAGATTCCCTTGTAACATAACGTTCCCCTCTTTTCGGTTTAGACATTATAGCATGAATCCTGGGCTTCGGCGTGTTTGCTTTAATAAAATTTGCGGGGGCACTGGAAGCCTTTCATGGTTCGTGATACATTTATATAGATATTCTGCTGTACAACCTGCGCACGCCTGTCTATAAGCCGGGAGAGAAAGGTGGAACAGACTTGGAACATCTATTTGTATTCGACGAACGTCTGGGGATCCCGCTGCCTCGTCTGGACAAGGAATTCGAGCAGTACGGCGAACGGGAGCAGGAGGCCATTCTGCTGCGGTGGGAAGAAATCCGGGGCATGATCCCCGATCGGATAAAACGTCTCGAAACGATGATCATTGCAAGGCAGGACCAGCTGAACGTGGAGGATAACTTCGTCAGCTCCTGCCGGCTCAACACAGAGATCAGCGAGCTGGCAAGCACGATTAACGAGCTCCATCTCTGGTTCCGCGTGCATCAGGACATCTCGGTGGGCAAGACCCACCTCTAGTCTGCCGCTTCCCGCGGCCCAAAGAGGAGGAGAACCGCTTGGCTTGGAAAGATCACTTCAAAGCGCTCGCGCAGCGTCTGGCGGCTCACGAACCGTCGCTTTATCCGGCTGAAGAGCTGGATGAGCTGGATGACATTCGTCTGTCCAAAGTGTCCCTGGAGGAGTTCGGCGAAACGGAGCGTCCGTACGCCCTGGCGGTGCTGTCGGGTCTATATCTCTTCAATGAGAGCCTGGATGCCTCCCATGATCTCTCTCAGGAGCTGCACACGGCTGAAGGGAGTCTGCTGCACGGCATCATGCACCGGATGGAAGGCGATTACCCCAACGCGAACTATTGGTTCCGTCTGGCGGGACGCCATGAGGTGTACGGCGAGCTGGGGCGGAGCATGCAATCCTATCTTCAGGAGCAGGATCTGGGCCTGGTGGGGAGCGCGGCGCTGAGACAACAGCTCGAGTCGCTGTCGGGCCGGACCGTATATGATCCGGCCTCCTTCACCGCCGCCGTGGAACAGCAGGTCACCCGGTCGCGGGACGAGAGGGCCGAAGCCATACTCAGACGCCTGCAGCGGATGGAACTGTGTCTGCTGCTGGACTATTGCTATGTCCGCTCCGGCGGAGAGGGCGGGCTGTTTGCGTAACAGGGGAGGGGAGAACGGAGCACCGGGTAATCCTGTAACCCTGATGCTCCGGGTGTACCGCTATGCGCTCCCCGGGGTCAGGGAGCAGCTGAAGCACTGGCGCGTGCGCGCAGAGGAGATTCCCGATCAGGAGCTGCGCAGGCAGGCGCTTGATTCCATGGCCTGCAAGCAGTTCCACTGCGAGGGCGGCGCCGTCTATGCCGTAGCGAATATATCGATGAGGCACGTGCTGATCCCGTTGATCGTGGCACTGCAGACCATCAGCGATTATCTCGATAATCTGTGCGACCGGAGCACTTCCCTGGATCCAGAGGACTTCCGCCAGCTCCACATGTCGATGCTTGATGCGGTCGATCCGTCCGAACCGCTGCACGACTATTATGCTTTCCGCACCGAGCGGGAGGATGGCGGGTATCTGGACGATCTTGTCAAAACATGCCAGGCCAGCATCCGGCTGCTGCCTTCCTATGCCCTCGTGTCCGCCCAGGTCCGGGAGCTGGTGGGCTTGTACTGCGATCTTCAGGTGTACAAGCATATCCGGCGGGATCTCCGGGAAGACGCCCTCCTGAAGTGGTGGGAGCTTTACCGCCCGCGGTATCCTTCCATCGCATGGAACGAATTTGCGGCGGCGACAGGGTCGACCCTGGGCATGTTCATGCTGTTCCTTGCCGCATCGCAGGCAGCTCTGGATACGAAGACCGTGGAGAATATCCGGGAGACGTACTTCCCCTATATCTGCGGGCTGCACATCCTGCTCGATTATCTGATCGACCAGGAAGAGGATGAGGCCGGAGGGGACCTCAACTTCTGCAGCTACTATGACAGCATGACGCTGACGGTGGAACGTATTGCAGCCATCGTTACCGAGGCGAGGCAGCGGTCCCGGCGGCTCGATCAGTCCTCGTTTCACCGGATGATCATCGAAGGGCTGCTCGCCCTGTACCTCTCCGATCCCAAAGTAAGCAAACAGGCCCAGGTAAAGCAGGTGTCCCGGCAGCTCATGAAGGACAGTCCGCTGATGCGGATGTTCTTCTTCGTCAACAGCGTCTGGATCCGGCGAACATCCCAGGCCTGACAGCTATATATAAGTCTTCACCATGGAGTGGGATAGACCAAGGAGGAACCATATTATGTCAGTTAAAAAAATTGCAGTACTTACCAGCGGAGGCGACTCCCAGGGAATGAACGCGGCGGTACGCGCTGTTGTGCGCAGCGGCCTCTTCCACGGCCTCGAGGTGTTCGCCGTCCAGCGCGGTTATTCGGGCCTGATCAATGACGACATCCGTCCGATGGATCTGCGCAGCGTAGGCGATATCATCCAGCGCGGCGGCACCGTCCTCCAGACGGCCCGCTGTAAGGAGTTCCTCACGCCGGAAGGCCAGCAGCTCGGTGCGGATAATCTGCGTAAGCACGGCATCGACGGACTTGTGGTCATCGGCGGGGACGGATCGTACCAGGGCGCGAACAAGCTCAGCAAGCTCGGGATCAAGACGATGGGGCTTCCAGGCACGATCGATAACGATATTCCGTTCACCGACTTTACGATCGGCTTCGACACGGCCGTATCGATCGTAGTCGACGCGATCAACAAGCTGCGCGACACGATGAGCTCCCACGAGCGTTCGTCCGTCGTGGAAGTCATGGGCCGCCACTGCGGCGACATCGCGCTCTATGCGGGCCTCGCGAGCGGGGCGGAGACGATTATCGTGCCGGAAGTCGGCTATGATATGGATGAGATCTCGAACCGGATGGCGGAGAACTTCGCCCAAGGCAAGCGCCACAGCATTATCATCGTGGCGGAAGGGGTCTGCGGCGGCGACGAGATCGCCTCGGAGATCACCAAGCGCAACGGCATCGAGCCGCGCGTCACGGTGCTCGGCCATATCCAGCGCGGAGGCGCTCCGACGCACAATGACCGGATTCTCGCGAGCAGCCTCGGTGACTTTGCCGTGCGTAAGCTGATCGAAGGCGACTCCGGCAAAGCCTGCGGCATCATCAAAGGCGAACTCACCGTTACCGACATCGACAAGGTCGTCAACACGAAGAAGCCGTTCAACATGGGGCTGTACGAGCTCGCGAAGCGGCTTTCCCAATAGACAGCCAAGGGGGCTCCATCTGGCAGACGCCGGCGGAACCCAAGAGAAGCATCCGATCTGCGGTGATCCGCCGGCTCGGATGCTTCTTCGCTATGCAAGGAACCCGGCGGGCTGCTTATCGCCCCGGGCCACAAGGAAGGACCGGACAAAACCGATTGACAATTTTATACATACTATAATAAGATGTATAAAAAGTTACTGCAGAGCAGGCGCCGCTGTCTGCCTCAGCCGGGAGGATGAAAGAACATGAAGATTACGATCGTTACGGGAAGCAACCGCACGGACGCTTCGAGCACGAAGCTCAGCCGCTATATCGGCAAGGTTCTGGAAGAGTCCGGAGCCGAAGTCACGCTCTTCGATCTCTTCGAACGGCCGCTGCCGTTCTACAGCCCGGACATCACAGGGGACGATCCGAATCTGGCCGCCTTCCGGCAGGCCCTGAACGAGGCGGACGGCATCGTGCTTTCGACCCCTGAGTATCACGGCAGTCTCTCGGGGGTGCTCAAGAACGCGCTGGACTGGGTAGGCTTCGAGCAGTTTGACGGCAAAGTCACGCTTTCCGTCTCCTCAGCCGGCGGAGCGGTGGGTGTCAGCTCCCTGCAGCAGCTGCAGACGATCGTGCGCAACGTGCACGGAATCAACTGTCCCGAGTGGATATCGGTCGGCGGCTCCCAGCGCGATTTTGCCGCAGACGGCGAGCCGGCGGACAGCAAGACTCAGGAGCGGGTGCTCCGGACCGTTCAATATTATGTCAGCATGGTGGAACGCTTCAAGAAGTGAGCGGAGCGTTTAAGTAACGGTAAAGGAGGGATGCAGGATGCCAGCCATCTTGAAGAACGACTGGGCGCAGCTTCTGGCCGAAGAATTCGAGAAGGAGTATTATCTCCGCCTCCGCGAATTTCTGAAGTCCGAATACGGCGGGCACACGGTCTATCCGGAGATGCACGACATCTATAACGCCCTTCAGTACACGTCTTACAAGGAAACCAAGGTCGTGATTCTGGGCCAGGATCCTTATCACGGAAGAGGCCAGGCGCACGGCCTCAGCTTCTCCGTCAAGCCGGGCGTCTCCACGCCGCCCTCGCTGCAGAACATGTTCAAGGAGCTGCGGGACGATCTCGGCTGCTCCGTACCGGACAACGGTTTCTTGGAGCCGTGGGCGAAGCAGGGGGTGCTGCTGCTCAACACCGTCCTGACGGTGAGGGAGGGGCAGGCCCATTCCCACAAGAACCAGGGCTGGGAGCATTTCACAGACCGGGTCATCTCGCTTTTGAACGAGCGGGAGCAGCCGGTGGTGTTCCTGCTGTGGGGCAGTCCTGCCCAGAAAAAAGGCCAGCTCATCACCGAGAAGCGGCATTGTATCCTGCGTGCGGCTCATCCGAGCCCCTTGTCTGCGCATCGCGGATTCTTCGGCTCGAGGCCCTTCTCGCAGGCCAATGCCTTTCTGGAGGAGAACGGGAACGAGCCGATTGATTGGCAGATTCCTGACCTTGGGGTACGGAAGCAGAGCGGCAGCGCTTGATGGAGGCTTGAGTCCTACGCCAAAAGCCCGGTACCGGATGGAACTCCATCCGGATACCGGGCTTTTGCTGTTCTTGCACTGTGTAGCGGCACGCGTCCGGACGATCACCATGAGCCGTATGAGGTTTCGGCTGTGTCCTGCAGATCAGCCCCGGTTTACGGAATGGCCCCGATGACTAATAAGCCACGCCGGGGGTATAGGTGTTGACGGCGTTCCACAGCAAGAACTCTTCCACTCCCTGGGCTTTCAGGGCCAGGACCTGCTCTTCGACTTCATGCTTGCCATATTGGATGTGGCCGCGCACCCATCCGGCGGTGAAGTCCTGTATCCAAGGCCGGATGACCGGTTTCTGCTCCCCGAGCTCCTCGAGCTTCTTGTGGGTATCCTTCATGGACCCTTCGATAGTAGCGTAAGGCTGGGCGTCCGGCACCTGGGAGCCGTACCATCCGGCTGAATAGTGGCTTGGATAGACCATCGGGGAGATGACATCGACGCTTCGGGATATTTTCACGAAATCCTGGCCGATGCCCTCGGCAGCGGGAACCGCGGCCGCGTAGCCGAAGATATCGACGGAGACCC
This sequence comes from Paenibacillus caseinilyticus, assembly GCF_027533645.1. GTDB lineage: Bacteria > Bacillota > Bacilli > Paenibacillales > NBRC-103111 > Paenibacillus_G > Paenibacillus_G caseinilyticus. The sequence continues at coordinate 230,161 of NZ_JAQAGY010000001.1, read as the reverse complement.
GTAAGCCGAGCGGGTTGAGCTGCTCCCTCGCATAGTGGACGAATGAGGCGACGGCATCGATCCGGCTCCGCTCGTCCTTGCCGTACTGCAGAATATCGGCCCGCTTCTCGAATCCCTCGGGGAACCGGACATAGTCGAATTGGATTTCCTTGAAGCCGGCTTTGGCCGCTTCCTTCGCAAGCTGGATGTTGTAATCCCAGATTTCTTTCTTGTAGGGATTCACGAAGCTGTCGGGCGGATTCTTGGCGTTGCCCCACAGGCTTCCGTCCGGATTGACGAACGACAGCTCGGGCCGCTGCTTGGCAAGAACCGTGTCCTTGAACACGACAATACGGGCGATCGGATAGACTGCGTGTTCCTGCAGCGTCGCCATGAGCTTCGGCATATCGGAGATGATTTTCTGCGTGGTTCCCATCGCCTGCAGCTCCGGGTTGCCGGTATCGTATGTAATATAACCCCAGTCGTCCTTGATATCGATGACCATGGCGTTCAGTTCTGTTTCATCGAGCAGCTTCAGCAGCGTGTTCATCCGGGAGCCGGCAGCACTGTGGGCCGTGACGTATACCCCTTTTACTTTGGGGGCATCCTTCTGCGGATCGGACTTCCCGGGGGCGTCGGACGGAAGAGGGGATGCTCCGGTCTGGGCCACGGCCGCTTTCGCGCTCACGGCCGCTTGGGCGGCCTCTTCGAACGTGGTGCCGGGGTGATCGCCGCTTAATCCTCCGTAGGCCAGGAGCATAGCGGCAAGCAGTAATTCCATGAGGCATTCTCCTTGCTAGATTAGTATCTTGAATTATAATAAAAGAGTTGGCTGCAGGGCGGTTGCCCGGCACCGGAAAGTCCTGACTCCACCCGGCCATGCGCCAGACTCATGTCAAAGGAACGATGTTCGTGAACAAACAAGTTTGGACGCTGCGCGGCCTCACCTTTTCTTACTATGCGACGACGGCGGTACTGATGCCGTTCCTTCCCGTCTATTTCGAGGGAAGAGGCTATTCCTCTTCCCAGATCGGCCTTCTGATGATGATCGGCCCCTTCGTCACGATCTTCGGGCAGCCGCTCTGGGGCTATCTCAGCGACCGGTACCAGACGCTGAAGCTGATGATTTTCGGTTTATGGGCCATGACTTTATTATCCAGCGTCGGCATCTTTGAAACGCAGGGGTATCCCATGGCGCTTTTGTTCATGCTCATGCTTTATTTCTTCATGCAATCCTCGAATCCGATTCTCGATACGCTTTCGATCAAGGCGGCCGCGCAGTCCGGACGCAGCTATGGCAGCATCCGGATGTGGGGGTCGATGGGCTTTACCCTGTTGGCTTTATCCTCAGGCTGGATTCTGGGGCTGATGGGCGGCCTGCAGAGCATCCCTTATTTGTACTGGAGCATCTGGGTGCTGCCGTTCGTGCTGCTGCTGCTGCTCAGGGACGAGAAGGGCGCGGCCCCACGGGTGACCCTAGCGATGTTCGCCAGCACCTTCAGGAACCGCCGGTTCCTGTGGTTCCTCTTCCTGATCTTCATCCTGATGATTCCGCACCGCATGAACGATGTGCTCTTCGTATTGTATCTGCGGGATCTCGGGGCAACCGATACGATGCTCGGTTACGCTTGGGCGCTGGCAGCGGCGGCAGAGATTCCGACCTTCGCGCTGCTCGGAAGGTACATGCATAAGTTCCACGAGCTCGCGCTGCTCGGTATCATAGGCATCCTGTACACCATCCGCTGGCTGCTCTATGGTTCGATCACCGATCCGGCCGTCCTCATGCTGCTTCAGACGATGCACTGCGTCACCTTCGCGGCCTTCTGGATCGTATCGGTTCAATACGCCGTGCGCCTGGTGCCCCGGGAGCTGCAGTCGACAGGCCAGGCCCTGCTGTCCATGGTGTTCCTTGGGCTGGCAGGCATCACAGGGGGTTCCGCCGGCGGATGGGTCAAGGACCATTGGGGCGGGAGCGGGATGTATTACGGAGGCGCCGTATTGACTTTGATCGCCGCTGTCCTGCTGCTGAGTACGCATGCCTATTACCGCAAAAAAGGCATATCTTAATTCCGGAAAGGGGGAGGCGGCATGAAAATCTGGATGAGGGCGGAGCCCGCCGGGTTTCTAAAGAGCAGGAGCGAAGGAGATGCCTTCCGCTGCAGTCTCCAGGTGAATGCCTGGGATAGCGCGGAAGCTTCTGTCGGTGACCCCGGGGAGATCGTCGCGCTCGTGAACGGCACGGCAGCCGGGGGGAGGGCCGAAATCCGCGTGCAGTACGAAGAGGCGGACTATGCGGCCCATAAGAACTCCCTCGTTGTCCAGAGAGCCGTCAAGGAAGCGATGAAGCGGATTGGGCAGGAGCTGCAGAACCATCTTCGCGCATAGCTTCCAGGGCGTCTGGCGGGAATGGAAAAAAGCCGGCGCCCTCCCCGGGCACCGGCCTAGCTGCCGTAAACAAGCCTTTTTATTTGTTAGGGATCTGCTGGACGGGCTCAGCCGATACGCTCAGATCTTTCTTCGCTTCGATCTCGCGGACAGGCTCGCTCGAAGAGCTGTTCCCATTCGTCGCATCTTTGAACTCGCGGAACATCCGGCCGAAGCTGCGGCCAAGCTCCGGAAGCTTGCTCGGTCCGAAGAGCAGCAGAGCGGCGATGACGATCAGAATAATATGCATGGGGGACAATGCGCCCATAAACGTACACCTCCAAGATGATACTCGAATCTATCTTACCATGCTTTTATCGGTAGGATAACCCATATTTTTTACGAATCCGCAAACATTCCGGCGGATTTTTTGGGCATGCGAGATAAACGGCTTCGCCGTCCTTTAAGGACGATGCGCGTTTCTTATCTATCAAAGAAAAACGCCACCTTCTAGTGAAGGTGGACGTCTTTCTGATGCTCGGAGATACTGTATTGTATGATTTCTAACGCGTCGTCCGCTTCCAGCGCGGCCAAGCCGTTCCGGAGGACGATTTCCGACTCGAGTTCATGTTTGCGTAAGAATGGGTACATCTCGGGAGTCAGCTTCATCACGATAATGGATAATTTAACGGTTTCCACAAGCATCACCCTTCCTGTCCATTGTTGTTAAGCGTACGTGTGCGCCTTACTAGCAATCCAGGCTGCCAGGGGAAATCCTGTATGAAATTATACATCCTCATTATAGCATATGCTGCAGACTTATGTACCGGTACATTTGACAAAAAGCAGGTAATGGCTGGAAATGGGCAGCCGGTTTCTTCAAGCGGGATCAGGTTCTGCGGAACAGTCCCATGACGCCCACCGTCTGGGTGATGTTCACGAAAGCCTGCGGATCCCATTGACGCACGAGATTTTGAAGATCGATGAGCTCATAACGCGTAGTTACCGTAATTAACATATGCTGGGATTGCCCGGTGTATGCTCCTTCCGTTTCGACGACGGTTACGCCGCGGTGAAGCTTTTTCATTTTTTTGAGCAGAATCTCTTTCTTCTTGGTAACGATGAATACCGTCACCTTCACATGGCGGATATGTACGGAATCGATGACTTTGCCCGCAATATAGATGGACAGCATGGAGTACAGAGCCAGATCCCAGCTCTGTTTGAAATACCCGAGCGCGATGATGATTCCCCCGTTCATCAGGAACGAGAATGTGCCGATGGAGAAATCGCGCTTGCGCGTCAAGATGGAACCGATAATATCGAACCCGCCTGTGGAGCCCCCCACCCGCATCGAGATGCCCGCGCCAAGACCGATAAGTACGCCGGCGGCCACCGCCGACATGATGAGATCCTGGCTGACCGCGAGGACAGGAACCAGCTCCATGAACCAGGTCGTCATCGCTACGGAGAATACGCTGAGCAGAATGAAGCGCCGGCCGATCGTCGTCAGTCCCCAGATCAAGACAGGCAGATTGAACAGCAGATAGAGCAGGGATATCGTCCAATTCGTAAAGTAGCCCACGATCATAGCTACGCCCGACAATCCCCCGCTGAGCAGCTGGTGCGGAATCAAAAATAGATTAAAGGCCGTGGCGACGATCGCTGCGCCGAGTGCACATACAAACAGAGAACCGAACCAGGAACGCTGGAACCACTGGATCACAAGCTGCACCTCCTATGGGGTAGTATGTCTAGTTTGCGTCCGGGGCAAACGTGCAGCCGCCAAGGCCTTCGGGCGGTGCGTCCCGGATAGCAAAAGGCTTTCCGCGGCAGGCGGAAAGCCTTGTAGGGGGACAGCGAAAGCAGACGCGCCCGGCCCCCTTTCGGCAAGAGATATTTTACATGAAAGGGGAGGTTCAGTAAAGAGAACTGGGGCGGGATGCGTCCCAGCTCTTATTTGCGCCGTTTGAATGAACCGGACCGTTTCGAGGTGCTTGGCTTGGAACCCGCGCTGGCCGGTGTACGATAAGTCGGTGTGGAGCCGTCACTGCGGCGTACGGAATCCTGCGTGCCGCCAGCCGGGGGTTTGGCCGCGGGCGGCGTGGTATAGCTTCCTTTCCTGTCCGTGGTTGTGGGGGGAGTGGTGCCGCTCTTGCCGGCTCCACCGGTACTGGGATAAGGAACGGTTTGATACTTGCCGTAGTCATCGTACCTCTTGGAAGAGCGGTAGCCGCGGTAATCATAACCGCCCCTGTGGCTGTCGTACCATCCTCCACCGAAGAGCGATTGCAGCAGGGTCGCAGTAATATAGCCTTGTAGGAACGAAGAGTCATAATTGTCCCGGGCGTACGTGATCGTGTCCACTTCCACCAGCGTAGTGCCCTCGTGGTTCGGATCCTTCTGCACGTTGACGACTTTGTCGCTGTACACGAGGAACATTTGGTCCTGCGATGACTTCGACATCTCTTGCGGAGGATCGCTCCCCGCAATTTCCTGAGCGACGGACGGGACATCTTTTCCTTCGACGGAATAAACTTTAGCCGTGCTTTTGCCTTGTCCCTGCACATCGATAAGAGAGTAGTTCTGTTTGATATATTGGCCTGCGTCGCTGGAGCACCCCGCGATCAGCGAGAGGATCAACAGCAGCGACAGCAGGCGGATCCATAGGCTCTGCATGCGTCTTGCGCACCTCCTGTCTTGTCAAAGCTCCCCCACAAGTATCGAATCTCCTGAGCGGCCGGGGGGCTTACGAGCCTTTCATGAAGCGAATCTGGCCCGCAGGGGTGCGCGTTCCTTCGAGTGCGGTATATTTGCCGTCCTGCCACTGGAGAAAGAAGTGCCGGTCCCCTGCGCCGAGGTAGCTCCAGAAGAGAACCGTATCGTTCGAACGAAAATCCGTGCGGCCTTCGGTGCGCACTTGATCGCTGCGGTGGTGCTCCAGGTCATAGGTAACCTCCCCTCCGACATCGAGCACCGTCGGTACGTCATTGGGATCGTCAAGAGAGCCTTCGACGAACTCGCAGAGGAAACTGTCGTAGGTCCTGCCTTTTTCAATGAGCAGACAAGAGATATGTTTGCCGTTCTGCAGATAATAAGCGAACCGGTGGGGCGGGAACCCTTGGTCATAATACACCGCTTTGCCGGAAACGACGTATTCTTCCAGATCCACGGTGAGAATGTCCCCGACCCGGGTATCTTCGTACGGATTGGCCGGCGGGGTCTGCGGCGCTTCTTTACCTGCTTTCAAGATCGATCCGACCCGTTTCCATATGGACATGATTCTTCGCTCCTTTGGAAAATCGCCGATTGTCCGGCGTCTTTTTTTGATTTGTTGGTTCTGCACTGCCTCTTCTACTGTTATCATACTACCGATTACCCAAATGCTTATCACTTATTACGATGATAAGGTTTTTCCGTTTCATTGCCAAGCGCAGTGGAATATGAATACGGGTTGTGGTATAATACTAAAGATATTCTTAAGTACGGCCTGACTGTTCAATTTTGACACTTCTGGAAAGTGTCTTTGGTAAGAGTTAAATTAGGAAGATAGGAGTCGCACTTAAGGGTATAGAAAACAGAAGAACCCGAGTAAAAAGGAGAATGAAATCATTTGAAAACATTTAGTGAATTCGGCTTAGAGCCAAAGGTACTGCGCGCCATCACGGAGATGGGCTTCGAGGAATCCACGCCCATTCAGGAAAAAGCCATTCCTGTAGCTCTTGAAGGCCGCGACCTGATCGGCCAAGCGCAAACCGGTACGGGTAAAACCGCAGCATTCGGTATCCCTCTGGTGCATAAGATCGACGTCAAGGAAGAGAAGATCGTCGCTCTGATCATGTGTCCTACCCGCGAGCTCGCGATTCAAGTAGCGGAGGAAATCGAGAAGCTCGGACGCTTCAAAGGTATCCGTTCCCTGCCGATCTACGGCGGACAGGATATCGTCAAGCAAATCCGCGGATTGCGCAAAAAGCCGCAGATCATCATCGGTACGCCGGGACGACTGCTCGACCATATCAATCGGAAGACCATTAAGCTGGATGACGTGCAGACCGTCATTCTCGATGAAGCTGACGAAATGCTTGATATGGGCTTCATGGATGACATCAAGTCCATCCTGAGCCTGGTGCCGGAAGAACGCAATACAATGCTGTTCTCGGCTACAATGCCGATCAATATCCAGAAACTGGCACAGCAGTTCCTGAAGAATCCGGAGCACGTTTCGGTCATTCCGAAGCATGTTTCCGCGCCGCTCATCGACCAATCCTACATCGAACTGCACGAGCGCCAGAAGTTCGAAGCGCTCTGCCGCTTGATCGACATGGAAGCACCGGATCTTGCCATCATCTTCGGCCGTACAAAGCGCCGGGTAGATGAGTTGTCCGAAGCGCTCCAAAAGCGTGGCTATGCAGCAGAAGGCCTTCACGGCGATCTGTCCCAGAATCAGCGTGACAACGTGATGCGCAAGTTCCGCGACGGCAGCATTGAAGTGCTCGTAGCTACGGACGTAGCAGCGCGCGGTCTCGACGTATCGGGCGTAACGCACGTGATCAACTTTGACCTACCGCAGGATCCAGAGAGCTACGTTCACCGGATCGGCCGTACGGGCCGTGCGGGTAAAGAAGGCGCAGCTTACACCTTCGTTACGCCTCGCGAGATCGATCACCTGCATTTCATCGAGAAGATCACGCGCCACAAGATCACGAAGAAGCCTGTACCTAGCCTTGCCGAAGCAATCGAAGGCAAGCAAAAGGTAACGGCTGAGCGTGTGCTTGAAGTGCTCCAGAAAGATGAGCATAACGAGTACAAAGGCCTCGCGATCTCCCTCCTGGAGCATCACGACTCCGTGCATCTGCTTGCAGCGGCACTCAAGCTGCTGACAGGTGGAGACAAGAAGGAAGTCGATATCGAGCTGACGCCGGAAGATCCGATCCGTGCGAAGAAGAGAAGGCCGGATGTGCGCAGCAACGGTCGTCGTCCTTCGGGTTCGTACGGTACGGCAGGCGGCGCTCGCCGTAACGATCGTCCTTACGGCGGTGGCGGTGGCGGCAGCCGCGATGGCGGCAGCCGCGATGGCGGCGGATACCGTGGCAACCGTGATGGCGGACGTCGCGAAGGCGGCAGCCGTGATGGCGGCGGATACCGCGGCAACCGTGACGGCGGCGGTGGCGGCGGATATCGCGGCAACCGTGACGGCGGCGGCAGCAACTACTCCCGTCCGTCGGGCCGCGGTGAAGAGACTCTCGTGTAACAAGATAAACGGCTTCGCCGTCCTTTAGGACGATGTGCGTTTATAAGAAATATAAGACTACAGGATCAAGCCCTGGTGAGATATGAATTCTTATATTAAAAAAAAGAAGCAGGCACGCTTAAGGCGCGCTTGCTTCTTTTTGTATTACCATTAAGACCTAGCTCTTGTTCATTACACGAGAAGGCTGCGGCTAACGATAACCAGCAGGATGAAGAGGACGAGGATCGTTCCCGTGGAAGTCCATGCACCCGTTGCTCCCATAGTGACAACCTCCTTTGTTTGATATTTACCAGGTGGTGATATATCGTATGCCAGGCAGCCTTTTTGGTATAGACTGCTACCTAGAAGAGGGGAATTAGGCTATAATAGGGTGTATACAAGAAGGAGGGCATCAAGTTGGAATTTCGTGGAATCATGGGCGGTTTCTACCGCATCTCCGAATGGATTATGCGCCTTTCGGTCATTAACGTACTTTGGATTCTATGCGGAATCCCCTTCTTTCTGCTGGGGCTGATTCTGCTGCAGGCTGGAACTTCCGATCAAGTCTTGCAAACGCTTATCCTGATGGCGGTGGTCGCACCGTTCACACTGTTTCCTTCGACGGCTGCCATGTTCAGCGTGGCACGCAAGTGGCTGACGGGCGATGAGGATGTGCCGCTGTTCAAGACATTCTTCCGAAGCTACAAAAGCAACTACGTGCAGGCGATGCTGGGCGGGCTTCTGTATATGCTGTTCGGTGTCATTCTTTATACGAACTTCCGGTTCTACGGCAACCAGAGCGGATTATTCAGCATTCTGCGCTTTCTCGTCCTTTCCTTGACTGTCCTGCTGACGATATCCTTATTCCACTTCTTCTCGATCTTGTCGCACCTGCATATGAAGACGCTCCAGATCGTAAAGAATGCGATGCTGATCACGATCGGCAATCCGATCCGGTCGATCTCGATGATCGTTCTGAACGGCGTCGTCCTGTATGTGAGCTTTAACGTCTTTACTTTCCTTATTCCTTTCTTCATGGGGAGCCTGGTTGCGATCGTATCGTTCTGGCACTTCAACCTGATCTTCGGCAAGCTGCAGGAGAAGCAGCAGCAGATCGCGGAGAAGGAAGCCGAGGCCGCGGAACAGGAGCGCTTGAAGGCCGAAGAGGGCGGAGATGCCCTGGAGGCCGCACTCGACGGAGCGGAGCTGCATGAGGCTGAAGAGCGCAGGGAAGACCGCGGCGGTAACGTCAGCCGGTAACTCCATCATTTCTCTGCAGTGCCAACAGTACACGGCTCACCCGAGGTTTACTTTCGGTTCCGAGTGGACTATAATAAGCTTACAACCAAATCCTGCGATGTGCGTTTCGGTTATCGTGTTTTAAACCAATGATTGTTTCTAGGGAGACCTATATAGAATTGCGGCTGACCTGCCCTCGAAAAGGGACTTCAAAACCAATTCTGCGGTCACCCACCTGCTAGCGCAGGTTTGAGACAAGTTGACCGGACGGCATAGGCGGGTTTTTTTTATGCCGGATTGTTCACGTGAACAGGCAGCAGGAACCTACATAATAACGGCGGGGAGACCAAGACAATAGAACAATACTAAGAGCAGAGAGGAAGTTTGGAGAAATGAAGTTGTTTATTGATACCGCTAATGTCGAAGAAATTCGCAAGGCTCACGAGCTTGGCGTCATTGCCGGTGTAACCACGAATCCGTCCCTGATCGCCAAGGAAGGCAAAGACTTCTTCGCTACGGTGAAAGAGATCATCGAAGTCGTAGGGAATGTGCCCATCAGCGCGGAAGTCATCTCGCTGAAAGCGGACGAGATGGTGGAGCAGGGCAAAAAGCTGGCCGCCCTCGGCGAAAGCATCGTAGTGAAGGTGCCGATGACCGAGGAAGGGCTGAAAGCCACGAAAATCTTCACGGAGCTCGGCATCAAGACCAACGTCACCCTGATCTTCTCCTCCACCCAGGCACTGCTGGCCGCACGGGCAGGGGCTACTTACGTATCGCCTTTCGTCGGACGACTCGATGATATCAACCAGATCGGGATGAACCTCATCAAAGAAATCAGCGAAATTTTCGCTATTCATGATATTGCTTCCGAAATCATTACAGCAAGTGTCCGGACGACCACTCACGTGATCGAAGCGGCCCTGCTCGGCGCCCACATTGCCACGGTGCCTTACAAAGTCATCCAAGGCATGGCCAAGCACCCGTTGACGGATGCGGGAATCGAGCGGTTCCTGAAGGACTGGGAAGGCGCCAAGCAGTCCGTATTCTAGAAAAGCACGTCCCCCTACAAGGAGCCGCATTATGAAAGCGGCCAAGTAGGAGAAGTGGTAACCAAAACAAAGGAGGCCTCCGTTGATCGGAAGCCTCCTTTGTTTTGGTTATGGCATGACACGGGGAAGGGAGGTGTGGGGAAGAAGGAGTTGCGGGGAAGAGAGAGAGCTGAAGGGAGGGCCTGCTCATTAGCCGCAGCAGGCCGCCGGAGAGTGCAGGCTGCCCAACATCCCGGCAGCCGGGGTGTATGCTGCCGTCTATGCTTCGAGCGCTGCCAGATCGCTGAGCTCATGGAAGGTGCCTTGGAGCGTGCCGTACAAGCTACGGTAAATCTCGTAGTAGGCCTGGTAGCGCTCTTGGTTGGCCGCGATCGGCTCGATCCGGTCCTCCACGCGGATCCACTCCTCGCATAAGTCCGGAATCTCCCTGCGTAGCACGCCGGAGGCAGCCATCACGGCAGCGCCGTAAGCGGGGCCATCGGTAGAGTTCACCGTGACGACCGGATAGCCGAAGATATCGGCGATCATCTGCCGCCAGAAGCGGCTGCGGGCTCCGCCGCCGTTCACACGGAGTTCGGTGATATCGATACCGGACTCCTTCATCAGCTCCAGGGAATCCCGGAGGCCGAAGGTGATCCCTTCCAGTACGGCACGGGTCAAGTGGGCTTTGCCGTGGCGCAGGTTCAGACCGATGAAACCGCCGCGGGCCTTCGGATCCGGATGCGGCGTTCTCTCTCCTGTAAGGTAGGGCAGGAACAGCAGCCCTTCGCTGCCGATCGGTGCCGTAGAAGCCAGCTCCGTCAGGAATTCGTAGACATCGCTGCCTTCCTGCTTGGCAAGCTGTAGTTCTTCGAAGGCGAAGTGGTTCTTCCACCACTGGAAAGAACCTCCGGCTGCCAGCATAACCCCCATGCGGTGCCATCTGCCGGGGACGCCGTGGCAGAAGGAATGGAGCCTGCATTCCTCGTCGGCCTGATAAGTATCATCGTGTACGAAGACTACGCCAGAGGTGCCTAGCGCCACCGAAGCGATCCCGCTCCGGACCACTCCGACCCCGACAGCGCCGCAGGCTTGGTCGCCGCCGCCGGCGACGACGGGTGTGCCTTCAGCCAATCCGGTGAGCGCCGCCGCTTCCGGGAGGAGGGTGCCGGCAATATCGCTGCTCTCGAAGAGCGGAGGAAGCCAAGAAGCCGGCAGACCGAGCTTCTCGAGCACTTCAGCCGACCAGCGTCGGTTTGCGACGTCGAGGAGCAGCGTACCGCTGGCATCCGCCAGGTCCATGCCGAACGCTCCGGTCAGCTGGAGGCGGACATAATCCTTCGGCAGCAAAAGCGTGGCGGTACGTTCGAAGTTCTCGGGTTCCCGGTTGCGCAGCCATACGGCTTTGGGTGCCGTGAATCCTGTGAGCGCTTTATTGCCGGTAAGTCGTCCAAGCTCCTCCTTGCCGATGGTCTCCTCGATCCATTCGCATTCGGCACCCGTCCGCTGGTCGCACCAGAGCAGGGCGGGACGCACGACGTTCCGCTCCTTGTCCAGGAACACGGAGCCGTGCATCTGACCCGACAAGCCGATGCCAGCTACTTCGCTCCCTGTTATGCCGGCTTTCTCCAACAGGCGGCGAATGCAGGATGCGGTGGCGTTCCACCAGTCCTCCGGGTGCTGTTCGGCCCATCCGGGCTGCGGCTGCAGCAGTGGGTATTCTTCGCTGCTGCTTGCTTTGACTTCGCCTTTTCCGTCGACCAGGATGCATTTGACCGCAGACGTACCCAGATCAATCCCCAAAAAATACATATCGTTTCCCCCAAGAATAGAATAAGAGCTTAATTTTGAAGCTTTTTTAACTTTGTTTACTTAATGAACAAATTATATTACGATAAAGAAAAGAAGGCAATGCGTAAAATCGGCAGGCTGCTTAACATGGAGGAGCAGATCGGATACAATAGGACGATAGATCTGCTGTGGATAGAAGGAAGGGGAACGTTCGTGAAGTCGAGACCGGTTTCCGGCGACAGTACATTTCTGAAAAGTTTAAATAAATCAACGCTGCTGGGATTGATCCGGGGGCAGGCTCCGGTATCCAGGGCGGATCTGGCCAAGAAGACGCGCCTGACGCGGGCCACAGTGTCAGCCTTGGTCGAAGAGCTGATCGCAGATCACCTGGTGATCGAGACGGGCATCGGCGAATCCAGCGGAGGGCGCAAGCCGATGATGCTGGAGCTTAACCGGCATGGCGGTCGGGTCATCGGACTCGATCTGCGGCCGACGGATATGCTGCTTGTCGTTACGGATCTGCAGGGGCAGATTGTAAGGAAGTCGGTACACCCGTATCCGGACGGTACGTGGGCCGATCCGGACCTGTGCCTGGCCGCGATCCTGGCGCTGCTGGAGAAGGAACGCGCCCTGCTGGATTCAACGCCTCTTGGGCTGATCGGAGCGGGGATCGGCGTTCACGGGTTCGTGGAATATCCCTCCGGTCATATTGTGTTTATGCCGCATACCGGGTGGAAGGACTTGTCCTGGAAGAGCGATCTGGAGGCACGCCTCGGACTCCCTGTGCTGATCGACAACGAAGCGAATCTCGCTGCGCTTGGTGAGCTCGAGTTCGGAGCGGGAGCCGAAGCGGACTGCAGCGACATGCTGTATCTCAGCGCCGGGGGAGGGATTGGTGCCGGTCTAATCCTGGGGGGAGAGCTCTTCCGGGGCACCCGGGGCCTGGCGGGGGAGGTGGGTCACACCACCATCCAGATGGACGGGCTCCCTTGTTCCTGCGGCAACCGCGGATGCTGGGAGCGCTACGCATCCGAGCGGGCCGTCGCCGACCGGCTCGGCATGGACTATAGACCCGGCTTCTCGGAGCGTCTGCTGAACCTGCTGGAGCGTGAGGATGAGGAGGCGTGCGCGGCGGTACGCGGGGCCGGAGCATATTTGGGCATCGGGATAGGAAATATGATGCATACGTTCAACCCGCAGATGATTGTCGTCGGCAATGCGATGAGCCAGTACGGCAGCTGGCTGCATGAGCCTCTTCTATCGGCGCTGGCTTCCCGGTATTCCTATCTGGCATCGTTTCGGAGTACGGTCCGGTACTCGGAGCTCGGTGAGAACAGCTGCGCGCTCGGGGCCGCGTCATCGGTCATCAGGACACGGATGCGTCTGCAGGAATACGAGGCGCTGCCGGTCTGGAACCATTCCGAACTGCCGAACGAATCGTGAACGAATTGTGTATTCCCTCTTTCTCTTGGAACCAAACAATGATATGATTAAGGATAGTGTGAACCGGAGTTCATTGTTTACTTCATTGAGGAGGGAAGGCTTTGCTTAAGCGTACCTTGGTCGGTCTCATCCGCAGCCATGAAACAACGGGAGAGAAAGCGAAAGATCCGGCATTAAAAACCAGATACTACAAAATCTCCATGGATCAGGCTTGGGAAGAGATCGTTAATATGTTCAAAAAGTTGAACGGATATAAACTGCTTCACGAGGTAAGAAGCGTCGGGGAAATTGTTGTCGAACGCAAAACCATCACCGGCCGGACCCAGGATATTACACTGACTTTATTCGGTATTACACCCGTCAAGACGGCTGTCGACATCTATTCCGCTTCCCGCGGATCCCTTGGGGATATGGGGGCCAACTACAGAACCATCCTCGATATCTATCGGCATATCGACAAGCGCCTTGCCGCTTATAAAATAAACGAATGACAAAAAACAGCGTGGTAGCCGGGTGGCTGTACGCTGTTTTTTTGTGAAGCTATGGAGTTGGAAGCGGATGACAGCCGATTATACGAGTTTCTTAACCGCTTCAATCGCTGCTTCGTAGTTCGGGTGCTCCGTCATTTCGCTCAGGTATTCTACATATTGAACGGTATCGTTCGCATCGATGATGAAGATGGATCTCATCAGCAGGTGCAGCTCTTCGATGAGTACGCCGTAAGCCTTACCGAACGTGTGGTTCTTGTAGTCGGAGAGGGTAACGACTTTGTCGATGCCTGCAGAGCCGCACCAGCGGGCTTGAGCCATCGGCAGATCGACGGAGATCGTCAGCACGATCACGTTGTCGCCAAGCTTCGCAGCTTCTTCATTGAAACGGCGGGTTTGTGCATCACACACGCCCGTGTCCAGGGAAGGGACTACGGAGATCAGTTTTACTTTGCCTGCATAGTCGGCCAAGGAGGCGGTTTCGAGCAGATTCTTGTTCACTGTGAAGTCCGGAGCCTTATCTCCAACTTTCAGTTGAGTGCCGACCAGGTTGATCGGATTGCCTTTGAGAGTCGCTTGTGCCATGATTACATGGGCCTCCTTCAAAATCCTGATAATGTTTGGTATTCACCGAGGAATATTATAACATTAGATCGGACGAGTAATCCAGTCGGAACTCGTCGCCTAAGGTTGCACCGGATTCTCCCGCTGAACGCGGTCGCTCCTCTTCGAGATGCTTCGATAGGGAATCCGGTATAACATTCTCGAAGACAAGCCCACAAGCTTGCCGTGAATGGTGCACGAACAGCTGGCCGAAGCTGGCTAATCAGGGGTGGACAAATCCCTCGGAACATGCGATTATACAACTTTAGAATGGCGTCAGTGGAAGGAAGGAAGCGTTTGTGGAACTGCGGCAGCTTCAATACTTTGTAAAGGTGGCGCGCAAGCAGCACGTGACCCAGGCGGCGGAAGAAATGCATGTCGCCCAGTCGGCTGTTTCGCGACAGATTCATCAGCTCGAAGAAGAACTGGGCGTTCAATTGTTCGTTCAGAAAGGCAGGAACCTGCAGCTAACCTCTGTCGGCAAGCTGTTCTTATGCCGGGTGGAAGGCATTCTGACGGATCTCGAACGGGCGGTTAATGAAATTCATGAGTACCTGGATCCCGAGAAAGGGGAAATCCGCGTAGGATTCCCGCACAGCTTAGGGATCTACCTGCTGCCTACCCTCATTGCGAGCTTTCGCAAACATTACCCGAACGTTACGTTCCGTCTTCGCCAGGGAACCTATAATAGCTTGATCCGCGATGTGATGAAAGGCGAAATCGACTTGGCTTTTATTTCACCTTTTCCCGAGAAGCACAGTCATGTAACCGGCGATCTGCTTCTCCAGGAGGAACTGTATGCGATTGTTCCGCAGGGTCACTTGCTCTCTGAGCACAAGACGATCCGGCTGGAGCAGCTCAAAGACGATTCGTTCGTCATGTTCAGCGAGGAATACTCGCTGCGCGCGATCGTGCTCGAAGCGTGCAGCCAAGCCGGGTTCGTACCCCGGATCGGATTCGAGGGAGAAGAGACGGATACGATCCGGGGGTTGGTCGCCGCGGGTATGGGCGTAAGCTTGCTGCCGGAGATGGCGCTCACGGAGATCAGCGTCCTGCAGCCCGTGAAGGTGCGGGTGGTGGAGCCCCAAGTGACACGCAGTGTCGGGATGATCCAGCGAAGCGGCGAAAAACTTCCGCTGGTGGCGGAAGTTTTTCGGAAGTTCCTGCTTGATTTTATGGCGACCAAATACCGGGTCGTCGGCAGTTCCGAACAGCGGTCTACTGAACCGCAGTAAACCCCAGGTATCCTTCACCTCGATACCGAATAGAGTGTTCATTATCAGGCTTACAGCCCCGCTAGAATCAGGGCTCCGCTTGTACCGATCAGCCAATCCAGTAAGGGCAGCCGGTAATAGCGGAGCTCTTTGGTTTGGGAACGGATTTCCTCCAGGTGATCCTTCATTCTCATTTCCAGCTCAAAATGATTCATGACGCCACGCTCCCCTCTTTCTTCTCATTATATCTTGCGAAAGATGAATAAAAAGTGTAAGGTATTTTCTATTCCTTCATCTTTTGATACCGAAGAGGGGGCTTGAAACGGATGTTAGACTTCTATTACCTGAAATTGCACGGGAAGTTCGCGGAAGTACACAGGGATGAGGAGTTCGAGGTGACCCTGCCGGAGCTTACGGACTTGCTCCAATGTTCGAGCCGCAACGTGAATCTGGTGCTGAAGCGGCTGGAGGCGCTGGGGTGGATCTCCTACGCGCCGGGCCGCGGGCGGGGACACCGTTCGAAGCTAAGACTGCTGGCAGCAGGAGAGGCGGTGGCGCTGGAAGCGGCGCAGGAATACGTACGCAAAGGAGATATTCAGCAGGCATTCGCCTATCTGGAGAATTATCCCCACCTGCCGGCGGTCAAAGACCACTTCGTCTATTGGCTCGATACCCAGTTCGGCTTCCGGCCCCACCGGCAGAACGACCGGCAGACCGATACCTTGCGGCTGCCTTATCACAAGCAGATCGAATGCCTTGACCCGGCCCATCTGTCTTACTTGGTCGAGTGTCATGTCGTGGAGCAGATCTTCGATACGCTGGTCAGGTACCGGGAAGAGACAGGGGCGTTCGAAGGCGGATTGGCTCATCATTGGAGCTGCCTCGGAGAGGGAACGGAATGGCTCTTCTATCTTCGTAAAGGAGCGTTCTTCCATCATGGACGGGAGATGACTTCGGAGGATGTCAAGTTCACGATCGAGCGGCTGCGGAGCGAGGAGCTTCGTTCACCGTACCGATGGCTGTTCGTTGACGTACAGGAGGTAGAGTGTACGGACCGGTATACGGTACGGATCCGGCTGAGCCGCGCGAATCCCCTCTTCCTGCAGCATATGAGCTATAATCGTTCCTGTATTGTTCCTTTTGATGCCGTCACCGACATGGGAGAGAGGTTTCAAATGGCCCCCATCGGAACCGGTGCATTCAAGATCGTTCAGCACGATGACAATATGCTGGTGCTCGAAGCGTTCGGGCGGTATTATGACCGGAGAGCCCATCTGGACCGGATTGAAATCTGGTATACGCCGGAGCTGGTTCGGAAGGCAAGCCAACTCGAGGCGATGTCTTATGGAATGCGTTATGAATGCACGATGGAGGACGGGGAGACGCCGAAGGGGTGGAAGTCGATCGAGAAGACGGGCAGAGACTGCAGCTTCCTGACTTTCAATCATCTTGTGCCTGGTCCGCATCAATCGCTTTCGTTCCGCAAAGCGGTGCAGCATGGCATTGACCGCCGTCTATTGGTTCCTCAGGATGGAGAAGGGGTCCGGACGTTCGCGAAGTGGTTCTACGAGGATGAGCGGGAGCATAGTGATACCGATGAGGGATTCGATCCCATTGCCGCCCGGCGGTATTTGAGCCAAAGCGGTTACAAGGGGGAGGTGCTGCGTCTTAGTTATCATCACTCCCCTTTTGAATTGGAGAGCATCCGGGAGCAGCTCGGAGAGATTGGGATTCGCATCGAGCTCGAAAACCGGATCCGCTCCTGTACGGCCGGCGCATCGGAGAGTGATGCGCATATCTGGTTTCACCGCAATATTATGGATGAACACCCGGAATTATCGGTCATCGAGTTGTTCCTTGCGGAGAACAGTGCGGTACGTCTTCACCTAAGCGAAGAGCAGAGGAAGAATGTGGATTGGCTCATCGCACGATTATATCAGGAAAGCTCCCCCGCGACACGCCAAGCTTATCTGGAGCGTCTGCGGGCCTTGGTGATGGAGGAAGCCTGCGTACTGTTTCTCTTCCAGCATACGCAGCGCACCATATTTCATCCGTCGCTGAAGAACGTGTCGCTGGGTTCGCTCGGCTGGGTCCGTTTTCGGGATCTGTGGTTCGAGCCGGCGTACACTGCGGAGCCGGAAGCGGAGGGAAGCAGCCGTCTGCAAGCATAAAGAAAAGCCCGGATTTCCTTTAGGGGAAGTCCGGGCTTTTCGTAGTATGGAGGCTGTTTAATCGTCGGAACGGTTGAAAATCCAGATGTACTCAAGCAGTTGGAGTACGGAGACCAAGGCTGCCGCGACATAAGTCAAGGCGGCGGCGTTGAGCACTTTGCCTACGCCCTCTTCTTCGCTGTTGCGGATGAATCCGGAAGAAACCATAATGTCGCGCGCTCTGGAAGAAGCGTTGAATTCGACCGGAAGGGTAATCAGCTGGAACATCACCGCCACACTGAAGAGAATAATGCCGAGCAGAATCAGTCCGGAGAACTTGAACAGGAAGCCGCCGATCAGCAGGAAAGGCGCGATCCCCGACGAGAAGTTCACCACAGGGAAGATCTTGTGTCTGGCTACGAGCATCGGATAGCTTACCTTGTGCTGGATGGCGTGGCCGACTTCGTGTGCCGCAACGGATACGGCCGAGATGGAACGTTCGTAATAGACGGGCTCCGAGAGGCGGACGACACGTGCAACGGGATCATAATGGTCCGTCAACGCGCCGCGGACCGCTTCTACAGGCACGTCATGGAGTCCGTTCTCGTCCAGAATGCGCCGTGCTACATCATATCCGGTTAAACCGGATGTGACGGGAACATCAGACCATTTGTTGAATGTGCCCTTAACCCTGAAGCTTGCCCAAAAGCTTAAACCAACTGCTGCCAGGATGAGTACGGTCCATGGTGTAAACAGCATGCTATGACACTCCTTCTTATGAAATCAATATGAGTGTAACTACGAAAAGGGACCTTTGCCCAAGAGAAGCAGAAGCGCTTCGATGCAGGCCGCCGTGGGTTGATTCAGCATGTTATGCAGCTTTTTGAGCTGGGATGGTTTCAGTTTCTCGAGAAGCGGGCCGACTTCCTTGGCTTCCTTCTCGAGCTGCTTCAATAAAAGCTGCAGTGTTGTAAGCTTATCTGTCACCATTTCATCCTTGCTGACTTTCCCCAGCTGCTGAAGACTCGCTTTGATTTCCTCTAGGGTATACTTCTCCCTCTTCATCGATTCAATACGTTTGAGACGGGCTAAGGTTTCATCGCTATATAACCGGTAGTTGGTGTCGGACCGGGTTTCCGGGTCGATCAGTCCGAGTTTGGTGTAATAGTCGATCGTTCTGGGGCTGACCTCCGATAAGCGCGCCAGCTCACCGATTTTATAAAGCTTCATATCCCCATCATCCTCCACCTCATTTATATGTAGATTGGGCCGGCCTCCGGTGCAAAACGAATGAGCATTCCCTATCTCATGATACCTGAACCCAAACCATACAGTCAAACGTTATGCTTCTCCATTATTAGCCTGAGACAACCTCGGCGAATCACCTCCTAAATATTGGAACGAAAATGGAGGGGAGCGATGCTATGTTACGTTTTTGCATCCGAATCCCCTAGTATATGGACAAGAAAACCGAATTATGCGCATTTGATGTTAGGTTATTTTTCGTTTTTACCCAGTATTTATTCAAAAACCTATTGCCAAAAGAAATGACGGCCTATATAATGACAATAAGAATTTCAAAACGTGTTATATAAACTAACATTAAGAAGGAAGTGGTCGGTTTGTTAAAGAAGTTGCTCTTCTCTACGGGTCTTATGTCAGTTATGTTGCCGACAGCCATGGCTTTTGCCGCGGATGACGCGACACCCGCTCAACTTCAGGGAGCGGTGGATGCGGTCTGGGTCATGCTGGCCGCCATTCTCGTCATCTTCATGCAGGCGGGCTTCGCGCTGCTTGAGGCAGGTTCCACACGCATGAAGAATGCGGGGCACGTTGCCGGCAAAACGATCCTTACCTTCGGGATCTGTGCGATCGCGTTCTGGGCGGTAGGGTTCGGTCTAGCCTTCGGCGACGGCAACAGCTTCATCGGGATGAAGGGCTTTTTCGTGGACGGATCGGAAGAGCAGGCGACCGCAGCCTTCGGTTCACTGTCTTACTCCGATGTGCCGATCGGCATTAAATTCCTCTTCCAGCTCGCTTTCGCCGGCGTCTCCCTTGCTATCGCCTTCGGCGGTTTCGCAGAGCGCGCCAAACTCTCGGTGTACTTCATCTTCAGTATCCTCTTCGTCATCTTCATCTACCCGGTAGCGGCTCACTGGATCTGGGGCGGCGGCTGGCTCGCCGGACACGGCAAGCAGGACTTCGCAGGCTCTACGGTCGTGCATCTGCAGGGGGCAACGGCAGCTCTGGTCGCTACCTTGATGCTCAAGCCGCGGATCGGGAAGTACAATAAAGATAAAACGCCGAACCTGATTCCGGGTCACAATCAGGTGCTCTCGGTACTTGGCGTAATCATTCTGTGGATCGGCTGGTTCGGTTTCAACCCGGGCTCCACGCTTAGCGCTATGGGTGACGGCTTCTTCGGTTACATTGCCATGACAACGAACCTGGCGGCGGCGGCCGGCGGTGTGGCGGCGATCGTGGTAGCATGGATCTATTTTGGCAAAGCGGACATTCCAAGCATGCTGAACGGTGTGCTGGCAGCACTTGTGGCCATTACCGCTTCTTGCGCCTTCGTGACGGTGAGAGATGCCGTAATCATCGGTGCAGTGGCAGGTATCCTGACATTCTTTACGGCGCAGTGGTTCGAAAAAGCTGGCATCGACGATCCGATCTATGCCTTCTCCGTTCACGGGATTGCAGGGATCTGGGGGACGCTCGCCAACGGGATTTTTGCAACACCGGAACTCGTCGAGAAAGTGGGCGTGGGCAAGCCGGGCCTGCTCTACGGCGGCGGCTTGGAGCAGCTTGGCGTGCAGGCCCTCGGGATCTTCACTACCTTCGTCTTCGTTCTCGTCGTGTCCTTCATTATTCTGTCTATCTTGAAAGTCACGATCGGCCTTCGCGTTACGGAGGAAGAAGAGGTAGTCGGTCTTGACTTGTCGGAGCACGGTTCTTACGGCTATCCTGAGCAAATGAAGAAATCCGCCGGAGGCAATTCGGCGAGCTTCTAAAGGCTTTACACAACAATAGAAATAGAAGGGGATGTCGTCATGGAACGTCTCTCATTGGATCAGATCTGCGGGGAAGCGGCGGCCGCTCAGGGTATACAGGAGCTGCGGGCCTTTCGGGATCGAATGCATGGGGAGTTCCGGCGGCATCTCCTTTTTGCCGGTCCCCTGGAGTGGAACCGGGCTGCGAACCGCTTCCACGATGCGGTCATCCGCCGGGTGATCGAGCTCTCCGAGCGGGAGTACGATGAATCGCATGGGTCATCGGCACCGCTGCCTTATGCCTTCCTGCTCTTCGGCAGCGGAGGCAGGGGGGAGCAGACACTGTGGAGCGACCAGGATAACGGGCTCGTGTACCAGGACCCCTCGTCACCGGGTGAGCAAGCGGCGGCCGAGGCGTACTTCCAGGGGCTCGCGCAGCAGATCTCAAGCAATCTGGAGCTGGCGGGGTATCCGCCCTGCAGCGGCAATGTTATCTGTACGAACGCCAAGTGGCGCAAAAGTGTAACGGCATACCGGCAGACGATTGCCGGCTGGCTTCAGGACCCGGACTGGGAGAACGTGCGGTATTTGCTGATCGCCGCTGATCTTCGCACGGTATACGGCGAGCAGGCGCTCGGCGAGGCGGTCGCGGAAGAGTTTCATGCGTATGTGGCCGCGCACCCGGCTATGCTCGAGCACCTGCTTCACAATACGCTGCACCACAAAGTCTCGCTGGGCCTCTTCGGCCAGCTCATCAAGGAGCGGTACGGCGAAGATGCGGGAGGGGTGGACGTCAAGTACGGGGCTTACATTCCCATCGTCAACGGGATCCGGCTGCTCGCCATCGAGGCAGGCATCCGGAGTACGTCGACGGAAGAGCGGATGCTCGCGCTGATCCGGGAGGGGTATGTGGAGGAGGAAATCGGTCTCGACTGGCTGGAAGCGCTGAGCCTGGCATTCAAGCTGCGGTCCATGACCCCTTATCAGGTGGAGGGCGGCAGGTACACTACGCGCGGCAAGCTGACGGCGGAGCAGCTGACCAAGGAGCGGATCTCAGAGCTGAAGCTGTGTCTGCGCATCGGCATAGAACTGCAGAAGTATGTCAAACGAAGCGTTCACAATGAGCTCGAGAAAGGTTAGGTGAGAACCGCTTATGAAGGATATGAGGCCCGCGGGACGGATGTGGCATCTGTACAAAATGGGCGGATTGACGCCTGCCCTCACGTCGATGTTCGATGTCCAGAGCGCCCAGCAGATGGCGTTCATCCGTTCTATTATGAAAGAGCAGCGAAAGAACTCCCTGTATGAAATCCCTTTGGATACGGTGGAAGTGGTGGTTTTTGACCTCGAGACCACCGGATTCTCTCCTTATAACGGCGATGAAATCATCTCCTTCGGCGCTGTGAACGTAACCGGCCGTCTGTTGTCCGGCCATGAGACGTTCTACAGTCTCGTCAACCCCAAGCGGGCTAT
The DNA here is from genome assembly GCF_027533645.1 of Paenibacillus caseinilyticus. Lineage (GTDB taxonomy): Bacteria > Bacillota > Bacilli > Paenibacillales > NBRC-103111 > Paenibacillus_G > Paenibacillus_G caseinilyticus. The sequence continues at coordinate 208,166 of NZ_JAQAGY010000001.1, read as the reverse complement.
TCCCCGGGAAATCGAGGAGCTGACAGGGATCACCAACGGTATGGTGGAAGAGGCTCCGGATCTGATTCATGCGCTTCGCGGCTTCCTGGAGTTCGTGCAGCAGAAGGTGCTGGTGGCCCACGGCTCGGGTCATGACAAGCATTTTTTGAATTCGGCCCTGTGGAAGACCTCCAAGGTTAATCTGTCCCACCGTCTGCTCGATACGATGATGATCGCGAAGTGGCTGAATCCGAGGCTCTCTGCCTATGATCTGGACACGCTGCTGGATTTGTACGGGATCGAAGTTACGGTTCGGCACCATGCCTTGGAGGATGCAGTGATGACGGCGAAGTTATGGGGCAAATTAATGCTGGAAGTGGAGTCTAGAGGCATACAGACGCTTGGGGATCTCTATACGCACCTCAGCCATACGAACTGACATGGGATCTTCGGTATGCAGCGAATGCTGGTCTGGGGATTTTTTTGTGTTGGTTATAGGGTAGGGGAGTCTGGAAGTACCCGGTATGGCAGAGTCTTGGCCTGCAAGAGGCCCGAAGCATCCTGAACGTATCGGTACACCCCCATCGTTGGTACGGAAGGGCGCTGGAGCGAGAGAATCCAGTGGCTTGGCAGCGTATGCCAGGCTGTGGCGAGATCCCATTCGGAGGGAATCGGCGGTGTGGTGGGGTGTGTATGGAAGAACCCGATCACTGCCCCGCCGCGGTACGCCGCTTCGTGAAGCAGCGCAATGAGCCGACCGGGTTCCATTTCGAACCGGTGCCTGCGCTGAACCGAAATATTGGGTACGGGATGAAAGCGGTGCGCGATCCAGCCTCCCTCTTCTGTGGGATAGCCCGATAGAACCCCACAGGCTTCCTCGGGGAGGAGGGAGAGGCCATGGGTGACCATCTCCCGGTATATCTGTTCCGGTAAGGTGAGCAGTGGTGCCATTTTGCGTAGTCCCGCCTTTATCACACGTCTATGCCCTGCCAAGTAAGGTTCATTATACCTTTCCTGGGGGCGGCGTGCCAAGCGTCAGCCTTTGATCCGGGCGGGGGGCTTGATCAGGAAAAAGACGAGCGCCAGTGCAATCACGGCAAGGGTAGTGACCACAATAAACACCAGGCCATGGGACTTGTCCATCATCCAGCCGAACAAGGGCGGACCGAAGGCTACCCCGAGAAACCGGAGGGAAGAGTAGAGCGATGTGATGACCCCGCGCTGCTCCCGTCCTACAGAACCTGTAATCATCGTATTGAGACAGGGGAGCAGCAGTCCGGTTCCGACGGAGCTGAGCGTAAGCAGGCCGATGAATACATAGATGTTGCCGTCGTAGAACAAGGTGCACAGTCCAAGGGCTATCGACATGACGGCCAGTCCTATATTCATGAGAATCCGCATCAAGCGGCCGTTCTTCTTGATGAAGGAACCCGTCGTATATGAAGTGATGACGAGGCCCAGCAGCGGGATGGCCAGAATCATCCCTTTGCGCACGCCCTCAATGCTGTGCGGCGCTTCCTCCAGAATGTCCGACAGATAGAAGAGCACGCCGAAGAGCACGAATAAGGCGAGGGAGCCGGCGAAGAAGGCTGGAATCATCCAGCGCCCTTTCTCTTTGAGCACTTTGCCGATCCCGTGAATGTAGGCGCCGAGCTTCGGCGCTTCTTTGGTTTTCTTCGGCTCCTTCAAGACGAACATAACCAGCAGGAGCGAAGCCAGGCAGAAGAGCGGGAAAGCGAAGAAAGCGGCATACCAGACGATTAAGGCCAGCAGCGAGCCGAGAATCGGCGAGATGACCTTGCCGGCTCCGTTGGAAGCTTCGGTCAGGCCGAGCGCTTTGCTCTCTGTACCGGCTTTGTACAAATCTCCGGCGAGCGCCATGGCGATCGGGGCCGTCCCGGCTGCTCCCAGCCCCTGGATGGCACGGGCGATGATGATGATGGTATACGAGTTCCATACTGCCCCGAAGCCCGCCAGCACGCCGGCAGAGCCGTAGATGATGAGGGAAGGGATCATCACTCCCTTGCGCGAGTAACGGTCGGACAGATAGCCCGAGATGGGGATTACGAGCCCCGCGGTGACGGAGAACAAGGTAATGACGAGCGAGCTCTGGAACTGGGAGATGCCGAGCTTCTCCTGCATGTCCGGCAGGATGGGAACCAGCATGGAGTTCCCAAGTACGAGGACCATGGGGACGCTTGCGATGGCCACGAACTCCATCAGATGGCCTTTGGAGGAACCGCCCTCGGAGGAAGAAGATTTCTTGTTTTTCGTTTGATGCTGTCCTTCTTCCTGAGCGGAAGCCATATCGCTTTCAAATGAAATTTGGAGTCTTTTGGATTTCGTCTTTTCCACCCGGATGAAGCCTCCTTACTCATTCATTCTATCGTAAGTTTACTATTCCCAGGGGAGTGTCCCCTCATGCCTGTACCCTCAGCAGGGAGACGGACGGCAGGATCGTACCGCGAGGAACACTTCGGTGTGTGACGAAGTTCTGGGCTGACCGCCGTAAGGTTTGGCCTTTCTTGGGCAATACTGCTAAGAGAATCCATCATGGAAAGAACAGGGGATGAGCGAATGAGACGATACGGCGGGATCCTCGCGGTGATGAGCCTCTTGGCAGCGCTGCTGCTCGTTCAGTTGACAGAGCGGCGCGGCGACGGCAAGCCGGTGTATGCTGCGGCTTCGGGACCGCCCCGTGTAGCTCCCGGCCTTCCGGCTCCCGCGCTGAGGCTGCAGGGAATGGGGGGAGGCGAGTTCGCCGTGGGAGGCGGGCGGAGCAAGCCGCTCTTGTTGAACTTCTGGGCATCGTGGTGCGGTCCGTGTCATGAAGAAGCGCCCGACCTTCAAGCCGTGTACGCGAAGTATAAGGACCGGGTGGATTTCTACGGGGTGAATGTGACGAGCGAAGACAGCGCCAAGGAAGCCAAGGCGTTCGTGAAGAAGTACCAGTTCACCTTCCCGGTGCTGCTCGACACCGAGGGAACGGCAGCGGAGGCTTACCGGCTGCGGCTCGTGCCTTCCAGCTATCTGATCGACCGAGAGGGCAAGCTCGTGGAGGTCATCCACGTGCTGCCCGCCGATCAGCTCGAAGCGAAAATCCAGCGGCTGATCGGTACTGCCGGGCCGTGAATCCGGCTAAGCAAGATAAACGGCTTCGCCGTCCTTCAATGACGATGCGCAAAAAGCCGCTGCCTCCGATCGGAGGCAGCGGCTTTTTGGTAGTATCTGTTCCAACTAATGGTTAACGATGCCCAGCGGTTCGCGGTATTCCTGCTGCTTGATCTGGGAAGGGGTCTGGTTGAGCAGCGCGTAGCGGATGCTGTCGGCCAGTGCCTCCCAGCTCGCTTCGATGATATTCTCGGACACGCCGACCGTGCTCCAGGAGCTCTGGAAATCCGAAGACTCGACGAGAACCCGAACCTTGGCAGCCGTCGTATCTTTGTCGTCCAGCACGCGGACCTTGTAATCCGCCAGATGCATGTTTTGAATCGCCGGATAGTGGCGTTCAAGGCATTTGCGGAGCGCGTTATCGAGCGCGTTGACCGGTCCGTTGCCTTCGGCGGCGTTGTAGACCGATTCTCCGTGGACCCGTACCTTGACGATAGCCTCGGATACGACGGGCTGGTTCACCGTTTTGCCGACGATGATCTTGAACGATTCGAGCGTGAAGATCTCTTCTAGCTGGCCGTAAGCATTGCGGATGAGCAGCTCCAGGGTGGCATCGGCCCCCTCGAATTGGTAGCCCTCATGCTCCATCGTCTTGATTCTGTCGATGAGCGACTTCGTCTCTGGTTTGCTCGTATCGAACTCGAGCCCGAGCTCCTGCGCTTTGAAGACCAGGTTGCTCTGACCTGCAAGCTCGGATACGAGCACCCGCTGCTTGTTGCCGACAAGCTCGGGCTTGATATGTTCGTACGTGCTCGAATCGCGGAGAATCGCCGATACGTGAATCCCGCCTTTGTGCGCGAAAGCGGCCGTCCCGACATACGGCTGATTGATCGGCATATGCATATTGGCAATCTCGCTGACATACCGTGCCACGCTGGTGAGGGAAGCGAGCTGCTCGGAGCTGATGACATCATAGTTCATCTTCAGCTGGAGATTCGGAATGATCGAGACGAGATTGGCATTCCCGCAGCGCTCGCCGTATCCGTTGATCGTTCCTTGGACTTGGGATGCGCCGGCCATCACGGCTGCGATGGAGTTGGCGACGCCGAGCTCGCAGTCATTATGGGCGTGAATGCCGATCGGACAGGCGACCCGGCTCCGCACATCCGTTACGATCGCAGATACTTCGTGAGGCAGCGTGCCGCCGTTCGTATCACACAAGGCGATCCAATCGGCGCCGGCCTCCTCGGCTTTGCGGATCGTGGCGATGGCATACTCCGGATTGCTCTTGTAGCCGTCGAAGAAGTGCTCGGCGTCGTAGATGACTTCAAGGCCGCGGCTCTTCAGGAAGCGCACGGAATCATAGATCATCGCGAGGTTCTCCTCGAGCGTCGTCTGGATCGCGGTATGTACCTGGAAGTCCCACGATTTGCCGAAGATCGCCGCCGCTTCGACGCCGACGTCCAGGAGCCGGTTCAGGTTGGGATCATTCTCGGCCAGCGTTTCTTTGCGCCGCGTGCTGCCGAAGGCCGTCACTTTGGCATGCTTCAGATGAAGCTCCTTCACACGCAGGAAGAATTCGATATCTTTATTATTACTGCCGGGCCAGCCGCCCTCGATATAGGAAACGCCTAAGCTGTCCAGTTTCTGGGCAATCTTGAGTTTGTCCTCCACGGAAAGGCTGACGCCCTCACCTTGTGTTCCATCCCTCAGGGTAGTATCGAAAATTTTAACTGTACTCACTCTCGTATTCCTCCTGTTTCGGCAGCCTCTTCGTTGCATCCCTTAGTAAGGTATAATAGATTTGCACAATTATAGCATATGTGGCGCAGTTCCATCTATGCTCTTTTCATATATTTTCAGTACTCCGATCGGAAAAAGAAGCGCCCTTGCCTCTTGGGATTGGGGGCGGTATGCTGATTGAAAAGGGAGGTGACGATATTCGTGAACGAAACGGACAAAGGCAGCGGACCTGCGGCGGGGTACCCCGTCAACGGGAGGGTGATTCTGCATATCGATATGAACGCCTTCTATTGTTCCGTCCATGAAGCCGTGGAGCCGGAGAAGTATAAAGACAAGCCAACCGCCGTGGCGGGCAGCGTGGAGCTTCGCCACGGCATCGTCGTCACCTGCTCCTATCGTGCGCGCGCTCTTGGGGTCAAGACCGGGATGCAGGTGAGGGAGGCGCAGAAGCTCTGCCCGGACATCATCCTCATCCGCCCCGACTTCGATCTCTACCGCCGTTTCTCGCGGGCTTTCATGAAGATTGCTTACGCTTATTCGCCGCTGGTGCAGGCCGTGTCGATAGACGAATGCTATGTGGATATCACAGGTTCCAAAATCTTCGGGACACCGCTCGAGATCGCCAGCAGCATCCAGGACCGGATCCGCATCGAGCTGCTGCTTCCGTGCTCGATCGGGGTGGCGCCGAACAAGCTGCTCGCGAAGATGGCCTCCGATATGTTGAAACCCAGCGGCATCTCGGTGCTGCGCAAGCGGGACGTGCCATCGGTGCTCTGGCCGATGCCCTGCGGCCAGCTATACGGCATCGGGAAGAAGACAGCGGAGAAGCTGAAGCGTCTGCAGATTCATACGCTAGGCCAGCTGGCTGCCGCGGACGAAGGGCTGCTCACCGCCCGGTTCGGCGTGATGGGCGCTGCGCTGAAGCGGGCGGCGAACGGGGAGGACGATGCGCCCGTGAACCCCGATTCCGAGCAGAGCAAGTCCATCGGCCATACGACGACGCTGCCCGTGAACTATAAGGACCGCGGAGAGATTCACCGCGTCTTCCTGAACCTGTCCGATCAGGTGGGGCGCCGCCTGCGGAAGCAGGGGCTGATGGCCGGTACGGTGCAGATCACCATCCGGGATCCCGACATGAAGACGATCACCCGGGCTTCGAAGCTGAAGGAGCCGACGGAGCAGACGGACGAGTTCTACCGGGCCGCCTGTGCGCTCTTCGACAGGCACTGGCCCGAAGGCAGCGAGGTGCGTCTGCTCGGCGTCACGCTGCAGGGCCTGACGGCCCGCAGCGAGGCGGCGGTCCAGCTTGACTTGTTCAGCTATCAGCAGCAGCCTGCCAAGGACAAGTTGACGAAGGCGATGGATGCGCTGCGCGACAAATTCGGCGAAGGGGCGGTGCTGACGGCAGGGATGCTTGGGGACGATCCGTCCTCCTTGATCCGCAACAGCAAGCGCAGAGGAACCTCGCTGCAGATGGATCATCTGAAGCTGCGGGGACTGAAGGAGGAGGAAGGCCCATGAGCGCCACGGTCATCGGACTGGCCGGCTGGTCTAACAGCGGCAAAACCACTCTGCTGGCGAAACTTGCCGGACTTCTGGAGGAGCAGGGCGTGCGTGTGGCCGTCATAAAACACGACGCCCACGGACACTATAAGGAAGAGGATGGAGCGGATTCCACGAGCTTCGTCCGGGCTGGGGCGTCGGCGGTGATTGTCGTATCGCCGGACGCGGTCCGTACCTATGAGCGGCGGAGAACCGGGCTTCAGGAGACGGTGGAGCGTCTGCAGGAGAGCGGCTTGTACGATTACGTCCTGGTGGAAGGATTCAAGAAAGAGCTGCACGATAAGATCGCTTTGTTCCGGACGCCTTCCGAGGCGGGTATCCTCCGCGAATTGTCGCCTCAGCCCCTTGCTTGGGTCACGCCCGACGCGGGAGCTGCCGGATTTCCTCCTGCCGGAGTGCCGGTATTCCACCCGGACGATGTCCGCGGGATCGCCTGTTTTGTGCTTTCTCTGAAGGGTAATAAGGAGTAATAAAGCGGACGTGGTCCGGCATGGTACTGCTCAATGGCAGACCTATAAGCTTAGCTTATCACCTGGTCGTAACTTTTCTATTTGAACTTTGGAGTCTTTTATATTATATTCTAGGATGAGGCTACACATTCGAGGAGGAAGAGTAATCATGGCAAAATACACAATCGTGGATAAAGAAACCTGTATCGCCTGTGGCGCTTGCGGCGCTACTGCACCTGACATTTACGACTACGACGACGAGGGTCTGGCTGAAGTCATCTACGAAGCGGACGGCAACAAGGGCGTAATCGAGATTCCTGAAGACCTGTACGACGATCTCCAGGATGCACAAGACGGCTGCCCTACCGACTCCATCAAAGTTGCAGACACGCCTTTCAACTAATAGGTCCTAGGACAAGCCTGTTTCCTTCGGGGAACAGGCTTTTTTCATATACAAGAATGTAAATCTCGCCAGGGCTCGATCCGGTCATCTTATCTATCTCATAACCGCGCATCGTCATTAAAAGACGGAGAAACTGTTTATCTTGGTTGCGCCAACTGAAGGGGAGCGCTCGCCGCAGGGGGCCCGTCATGCTAAGATGGGAGTCACAGCCCGGTGCGGCGGTACCGGACATCACACTTATCAACCTCAGGAGGGCCCATCTATGAAAAAGCAATGGAGCAAAGCGGGCGTGATTGCGGCAGGCAATGCGGTCGTCCTCCTGCTCTGCCTGATCCTGCTGGGCACGGATTCGCTGCGGATGCTGTCGAACCAGCTGTTCGACTTCCATATGAAAGCCACGATGACGCGGGAGCCGCATGAGGATATTCTGGTCGTCGCTATCGATACGCAGTCGATCAGGGAGCTCGGGCCGTATCCTTGGGACCGCGGGTTCTATGCCGATCTTCTCGCCCGGCTGGAGAGCGGGAAGCCCAAGGCCGTCGCTTTCGATATCGAGCTGTATACGGATAGCGGAGGCGAGGGAGACGCCAAGTTCGCGGGGGAACTCGCGAAGCACGAGAATGTCATTCTGCCCTCGCACGGCGAAGTGGAGCAGCGGCTGAGCCGTTCCACCGTCATTCGGGAGGGGGAGCTGCTCCGCTCGGACCGGATCATCGATCCGATCCCGGCCTTCCGGAAGGGGGGGAACCCGGCGCATATCAATGCGGCGTTCGACGATACGGACGGAGTGATCCGCACGAACTGGATGGTGCTGGACACGCCCGCAGGCCCCTATCCTTCGCTCGCGCTAGCAGCCGCCAAGCTGGCGGGGGCCGACGTCGCGAGGTACCTCGATCCTCCTCAGCTGCCGGGCAAGCCGAAGGGCGAGGCGTTGATCCGCTGGGATGCACGGGCGTTCGACTTCGAGACGATTCCGTTCTCCAGCGTGCTGAAGGGAGCGGTCCCGCCTGAGATATTCAAAGACCGCATCATCCTGATCGGCTATACGGTGCCGGGTACCGACGAGGGCTTGACTCCGGTCGAGAAGCACATGCACCTGGTGTATGCGCACGCGAACCTTCTGAACCAGATTCTGCAAGGCCAGATGCTTGTACCCGTCCGCAGGGGAACGGACATCGTACTGGCGGGATTCGTGCTGCTGCTGCTCGGTCTCTTGACATGGAGGATGCGGGCGATCGGCGGTGCGCTGGCGGCGCTAGCGGTGTTCGGGGGGCTGCTCGCCGGACAGTATGCCTTGTTCGCATGGAGCGGGCAGTATCTGGACATTACGGCAGCAGGAGCCTGCGGACTGCTCGCTTATCTCGGCAATCTGGCGATGAAGACCTACTTCGAATCGTTGCAAATACAGTATATTACGAGGCAGTTCGGCCGGTATGTCTCGCCGGATCTCGTCAAGCAGATCGCCAGAAGCGAACAGGAGATCAGACTCGGGGGCATCTCCAAAGAGCTCACGATACTTTTCCTTGATGTCCGGGGGTTCACCTCCTTGTCCGAGAAGCTGAAGCCGGAGGAAGTCGTCGACTTTCTCAATACCCTGTTCGACCTGATCACGGAGCGGGCGCTTGAGAGCGGGGGAACGATAGACAAATTCATGGGGGATGCGGCGATGATCCTCTACAATGCCCCGCTCGATGTTCCGGACCACGCGTACCGCGCGGTGAAGACGGCCTGCGAGATTCAGGAAGGGATGAGCAGGGTTCGCCGGGAAGTGTACGACAAATACGGCGTCGAGATTGCCGTAGGTATCGGGATCCATACCGGCGACGTCATTGTCGGCAATATCGGATCGTACCTGCGGATGGATTATACGGCGATCGGCGACAACGTCAATACGGCCGCCCGGATCGAGTCTTCCACCGGCCCCCATCAGATCTTTGTCTCTGAGGCTACTTACGCGCGCACTAGCGAAGCTTTCCGCTACAGGGACGCGGGCGAGAAGCTTCTCAAGGGGAAAAGCATGCCGGTGAAGATTTACGAAGCCATAGGGCTGCGAGAGGCGGAATAGCCGAATATTCGACACCGTTTGACGATTCTCGTTCTTTTTCGTTGATCTTTGGCTGGCTGGCTTTTACAATAATAGAAATAGATTCGCATGGATGCTCGCAGACAGAGAGGGGTTTCGAAGGTGAGAGAGAGAGTACAAGGGGAACCGGGGCGTTCCGTCCGTATGCCGGCCGCTCTGGCGGTGCTGCTGGTGTTGATGTCCTTCTTCCAGGCGGTGCCTGAGGCCCGGGCCGAATCGGCAAGGGCGGCTTACGTGGCGGAAGTATCGGGGAACGTCCAATATAAGAAAGCCGGCGGTTCCAAGACCTTCCGGGTGTACAAGGATCTGAATCTGAATCAGGGGGATTACTTGTACACGGGAGCGGACTCATACGCCATCCTCCGGGTGGGGCAGAGCGAGGTAGAGTTCACGGTGGCGGCGAATACGGAGATCTATATGGCCGAACTGACGGAGGGTGCGGGGAACAAGACCAGGGTGAAGTCCTGGGCGGGCAGCCTCTGGTCCAAGGTAAAATCACTCGTGAGTTCGGAGGATGAGGTGGAGCTCGAAACGCCGACGGCGGTGATGGGGGTGCGCGGAACGCAGTTCGCCACTTTCATTGATCCGCAGACAGGGGAGACGGTGATGCTCGTGGCTGCAGGCAAAGTAACTGCCACCACAGTAAGCAGTGAGCCCGGTGCGCAAGGCGGTATAGGAGAGGGGACACCAACGGAGCAGACCGCGATGATCTACCCGTCGCAGCAGATCGAGCTCCAGTCGCAGACCCTGCCTGACGACCTGAGAACAGCAGTGGAGTATGCGGATGTCGCCCGGATTGTCGGTCTCGCCGATCCCAAGGTACTGGAGACGTTCCTGAGGAATGCCGGCCAGATCCAGCAGGAGAACGAGGCGATCAAGCAAAAGCTGAAAGAGCAGTTTGACCGGGGGACAGCGAGGCCCGATCCGCAGTCGATAGTAAAATTCGAAACGGACGGCGATCTTCTGGGGGTGCTTCGCAACTTCGATGCCCTGCTGCCGAATATCGCCAAAGAAGCCGTCGACCGGGCCAAAATCGAAGCGGGGCTCATCGATGAGGTGAACCGGAGCCTGCCGGAGGGCGGAAAAAAACTGGATCTCTCGCAGGTTCCTCCGCTGGATAAGACGGCTGGGCTCGATCCCGAAATCGAGAAGAAGAAAGCCGGGCTGTCCGGCAAAGGGACAGCGTCCGCGGAAGACGAGCTCCTGCGCAAGAACCGGGAAAGGCTCAAAGAAGTGCTGAAGAAAGCCGAGGAGCAGCGGAAGGCGCTGGAAGAGGCCAACCGCCGAACGGAACGGGAGCTGGCGGAGAAAGCGCTGGGGGATCTTCGCAAGAAGCTGGATGCAGCGGCGCGGGAAGCCTTCGAGCAGAACCGCGTCAAGAATGAGTCCGGGATCAGCAAGCCAGCCCCTGATCCGGTTCAAGACTCTGGATCGGATTCGAATTCGGATTCGGGAAAGGGGTCCGAGACTCCGCCGCCGGTTGGGCCTCATGTGAAAGTTACCCAGCTTGCGGGAGCGGGGCCGGGCTCTGTCCGCTTGCGGATCGAGATGGAGGGCTTCACGGCCGATATGCCGTTCTATGCGGTGGAAGCCCATCTGTCTTCCGCCGGAGATAAGCTGAACTACGCGGGTACGGAGAACGACGGGCTCCAGGATACGCCTTCCACGGTCTTCGACGGAGAGCAGACTGCCGAGATGCTGCGCCAGACGGAAGGTTCCGGACAGCGCGAGTGGATCTATGCGGGCACGCTCTTCCAGCGCAGTGGAAGCGAGGCTTCGGCTCCGGTACGCCTGAACGGAGCACCAGCCCTGCTGGTGGACCTGCCGCTGGAGACTTCCGGGATGAAGCCCGGTGAGACCGCGCAGGTAGAGCTGTTTCACTTCAAGGCACTGAAGGCGTCCGGGGAGACGGTATACGAGCTGAACGCCCCGGTATCCTTGACGGTTACCGCACCATAGTCCATCAGGAACAGGGAGAGGAATCAACAATGAGATTCAAGGCGAAGCAATGGATGGCGGTATGCCTGCTGTCCGCACTCGTGGGGGGAAGCACCGGATCGGCGGAGGCGGCATCATCCTGGTCCGGGGGCCTGCGGGGAGAGGGAGGGCGGCTCCTGACCGATGTGGCGACAGCCGCAGGCACCGGCCGGCTCGGCAGTGCAGGCGGCAGGCCAACGGCCGCCTCGTTCCGCGTTCCAGCGGGGCTCGCTGTGCTGCCTGACGGCACGGCTGCCGTCTCTGATTCGCGCAACCATGTCATCCGCAGATGGACCCCGGATGGGGTCGCGGACCTCGCCGGCGTCCTGTACCGTATGGACGATAAGGGCTACCCGGCCGGCGGCCTGCTGGATGGAGAGCGGGATGCCTCGCTGTTCGAGGAGCCGCTCGGCTTGTCCGCAGGCGGGGACGGAAGCCTCTATGTCGCCGACGCGGGCAACCATGCCATCCGCCGGATTGACCCGAAGGGCCGCGTGACCACCGTTGCGGGCAGCGGCCGGATTGGCGCCAAGGACGGCAGGGGAGCGGCGGCCGAGTTCTACCGCCCGGGTGACGTGGCTGCTGCTGCGGACGGTACGCTGTATGTGGCCGACACGCTGGGCCACACGATCCGGCGAATTTCGCCAGAGGGCGAAGTTACGACGCTGACCGCGCGCTCCGGCCGCGTAGTCGAAGCTACGCCGGGGCAGGCAGCGGCAGCTGGGGATTATGCCGACGGGCCGCTCACTGAGGCCAAGTTCAACGAGCCGAGCGGTATTGCTCTCGACGCAAGGGGCAATCTGTATGTCAGCGATTCGGGCAATCAGCGGATCCGCTATATCGATCTGGCACAGGGCACGGTAACGACAGTGGCCGGCGGGGGAACGGCCGCCCTCCTCCGGGACCCCTACGTTCCCGGCGGCTTCGCGGACGGTCCGGCCCTGCAGGCCAGGTTGAACTACCCTATGGGCATCGCTGTGACAAGCGAAGGCGGACTGCTCATTGCGGACAGCCAGAACCATGCGGTCCGCTATCTGCTTGACGGGCAGCTCTCCACGCTGGCGGGAGCAGCGGGGCAGAAGAGCGGGGGGGTGGACGGCATTGAAGGATATGCGTCGTTCAGCCGTCCATCGGACGTTGCTGTTCTTGGGGACGGCCGCGTGCTCGTGGCGGATTCGTTCAACAACAAGCTCCGTCTGCTAAGCGGTTACCGGCTGCCGGCCGGTATGTCTGAAGGGGATGAGCCGAAGGTTGCGCTGGACGGCGGCTGGATGAGGTTCGACGCGCCGCCCGAAATTACGGACGGACGCTTAATGGTTCCCGTGCGAGCGGTCACGGAAGCGCTGGGCTACGAGGTGGCGTTCGAGGCGGTCGCACGTACCGTGAAGCTGACGAGAGACGGGGAGTCCGTCGAGCTCGACGTAGGACGCACCGGTATCCGCCGGTACGCGGGAGCAGCTCTGCTTAAGGAGAAGCCGACGGATGCTGCGCCTTACATCAAGAACGACTTGACTTATGTGCCGGTGCGGTTCTTCGCGGAGGAGATTGGGCTCGACGTCCAGTGGGATGCCGCGTCACGTACGGCCATCTTAAGAAGGCCTGAGCACAGTGCCAAGGCAGCCGCGTCCTAAGAAGAGGCGGACTTGATGGAGACCTTCCAGCCGAGCTGGGAAGAAGCCAAAAACACCTGTCCGGCGGGAAGCGATGCTTCCAAGCGGGCAGGTGTTTTTTTGGGATAGAGTGGCCGGAGCCGGCTGGATGAGGTCTACGGATTAAGGTCTACTGATTGAGAATCAGGAGGACGGCCATCCCGACGATAAGGGCGCCAAATACGGAGCTGACCCAAATGATCAGCTTTTTGTTCGGTTCTTCTTTTGCTTTGCGGGACAGCTGGGGAGCCGGTTTCTTTTTTTGCATGGTGATCAGCCCTGCCTTTTTGAATGGTGTAAGAGTATAGTATCATATTGTAATCGTTTTACCAGTAGGGATTTGTTGGCGGCTCCCCTTTATTTTTGTGCGCCAAAAAGATACACTAATCAGAAGACACTTTTATGACAGAGCAAGCGCTGCTGCACGGGGGAGAGGACGCAAGGAAATGCTGTACAAAAACATCGCCAAGCCGGTTCTTTTTGGCATGGATCCAGAGAAGGCCCACCATTTGATCATCGACGGACTGCACACGTTCGGGAACCTGCCGGGGGGACGGACGGTGCTGAACGCCGTATGGGGCGTGAGGCCTGCCGCGGAACTGCGGACCGAGCTGTGGGGTATCGAGTTCCCCAATCCGGTGGGACTGGCTGCAGGGCTCGACAAGAACGGCAAAGCCGTACCTGGCTTCTCGAATATCGGCTTCGGCTTCATGGAAGTCGGGACGGTAACGCCGAAGCCACAGGAGGGCAACCCGCTGCCCCGGCTGTTCCGGCTGCCGGAAGATACGGCATTGATCAACCGGATGGGCTTCAATAATGTCGGCATCGAAGGCATGAAACGCAATCTCCGCAATCAAGGCAAGCGGACCATTCCGCTCGCCATAAATATCGGCAAGAACAAAGCCACACCAAACGAACAGGCGGAGAATGACTATCGCGCTTGCATCGAAGCGCTCTACGGGTACGGGGATTTCTTCGTGGTTAATATCTCGTCGCCGAACACGCCGGATTTGCGGAGCCTGCAGCACGGGGACGAACTCTCCGGCCTTCTCGCTGCAGTGAAGGATGAGATCGGGCGGCAGCATGCCCGCTTCGGCGGCCGGGAGAAGCCGGTGCTCGTCAAGATCGCGCCGGACCTTACGGCGCAGGAAGTCGAATATATGGCAGCCACGATCCTGCGCAGCAACGTATCGGGGATTATCGCGTCCAATACGACGATCGGTCGCGATGGCCTGATGAGCAAGCACCGCGAGGAGACCGGAGGCCTCAGCGGCCGGCCGCTGACCGAGCGTTCGACGGCGCTGATATCAAGTCTCTACCGGGCGACGGAAGGGAAGCTTCCGATCATCGGCTCCGGGGGGATCTTCACGGCCGAAGACGCATATGCCAAGATTCGTGCGGGTGCCTCGCTGGTTGAGATTTATACGGCGCTGATCTATGAAGGACCGGCGCTGCTCGGACGGATCAACCAAGGCCTCGTGAGACTGCTGAAGAAAGACGGCTTCGCGAATGTGAAGGAAGCCATAGGGGCGGCACACCGGGGCAAGTAACAGAACGGAGGACGACGTATGGACGGACGGGACTGGAAGAAATTTCTGATGCCTTACGATCAGGCTGTGGAAGAGTTGAAAGTTAAATTCAAAACCCTGCGTACGGAGCTGAAGAGCCGGGAAGAGTATTCGCCGATCGAGTTCGTAACGGGGCGGGTCAAGCGCATTTCGAGCATATTGGATAAGGCCAAGCGCCTCAGCGTGCCGATGGAGAAGCTTGAAACCGGCATTGAAGATATAGCGGGCATCCGCATCATGTGCCAATTCGTGGAGGATATCGAGCGGCTCGCCGAGCTCATCCGCAGCCGCGAAGACATGACGCTTCTCTATGAGAAGGATTATATCGTGAACAAAAAGCCGAGCGGCTACCGGAGCTATCATATGATCGTGGAATATCCGGTCCAGACGGCGCTCGGTATGAAACGGGTGCTCGCCGAGATCCAGCTGCGCACGCTGGCCATGAATTTCTGGGCGACGATCGAGCATTCGCTGAACTACAAATACCGGGAAAGCCTGCCGCAGGAAGTCGTCAACCGCCTCAGCAAAGCCGCTGAAGCCGCCTATCTGCTGGACCAGGAGATGAGCTCCATCCGCGTAGATATCATGGAAGCGCAGAAGCTCTTCGAAGACAAATCCAACACGGTAACGAAGGTGCTCAACGCGATCCAGGAGCTCTACTTCTACCACCGGGTGCGGGAGGCCGCACAGTTCCAGCTCCGCTTCAACGAGCTCTGGGAGACCGACGATCTCCGCCAGCTCGAAGAGCTGTACAACCAGATCACCGAAGCGATCTCCAGAGCCAAAAAAGCAGGACAGTCTTAAGCCTCCCCGCGAGGGGGGCTGCAGGGAAACGGGGGACTCTCGGACCATGGGCTACGACCGTCTGTACGTGCTGTTCGTCTATTATTTCAATAACCCGCGCGATTATTTTGAATGTCACGAAGTGATGGAAGAGCTGTGGCTCGAGGAAGGCCGGAATCCGCTGTATCAAGGCCTGCTGCAGGTGGCGGTAGGCCTGTATCATTACAGGAACGGCAACAGCAATGGAGCGGTGAAGCTGATGACCGCTGCGCTCGAGAAGCTCGAAGGCCGCCCGGAGCAGACCCTTGGGATCGATCTGGGGAAGCTGCGGGACGACGGCCGGACCTATCTTGACAAACTCCTGCGCCTGCCGCAGGAGCCGTTCCCGTTCTATGATCTGGATATCCGCATTCTGGATGAGGAGCTGGAGGCGCTGGTGGAGGAATTCCAGCAGCATCCGCCAGAGCCGCACCCTGAGGATTGAACGGGCAGCGGATCGATGCGGCTTGCACCCTGGAGTTACGGATACATAACCAAAAAGGCCTTCACGATACCATCGTGAAGGCCTTTCTTTGGGGGCAGGAGTCCCGCTGCCCGGAGAACGCGGGTAAGCCAAACTTGGCCCCGCTTTTACTTCTTATATTTCTCGAGGAAGGCTTTGAGCTTATCGGCTGTCTGTTCGCCTACGAGACGCTCCACCTCTTGTCCGCCCTTATAGTAGACAAGCGTCGGCGTGAATTCCAGGCTGTACTTCTTCCAGCCGTCTTTGAATTCTTCCAGATTGAACTGGTTGATCTGGATGCCAAGCTCCTTGGCGACCGGCATCAAAATCGGTGTGGTCACCTTGCAATGCGGACAAGTGGACGCAAAGTAATACACGAAGAAATCTTCCTTGGCGGCCAGTTTCTTATCGAGCGCGGCCGGCAGGATAATGTTCTGATAATTCGGATCATCGAGCAGTTTCAGTGTTTCCGGGTGAAGCTTGTCCGGCGAGACGCCGTAGACATTGTCTGTGTGCTTGCCGAATTTCTCCTTGTTCGACTGCTGGTTTACGAAGTAAAGCGCGCCGAAGAGGACGAGAATGACGGCTAGGAAAATCCCCAGCTTTTTCAATTTGCTGCCCCTCATTTCATGGAATGTAGTAGTGCTGCCCCTGTACCTAGAGTTCGGCTTATGCTGTCCAAATTCCTCCTTAGCCTTCCCACAAAAGTGAAGGAATTTCGAACGTTCCACGGGATCGGCAGCTTCGGGACAGGAGGCTGCGGGCGGTTGCGGGTCCTGGGCAGAAACAGTACAATGGGGGTACTTGCAGGTCCTGTGCCGCAAGGCTTGGAGACCGGGCAGTCCGACAGGGGCGGATTAGCGCCGGAAGGGCACCAAGAATCGCATAAGGAAACGGGGTCAGGCTTCATGGCGGAGTGTATGCTGCCGCAATCATTCTTAGTACATATGAAAGAACTGCTCGGGGAAGAGGAGTTCCCGGCGTTCGAAGCTTCTTACGGAGAAGCGAGGCTTTACGGGCTCCGTGTCAACACCCTGAAGATAACGCCGGCGCAGTTCCTGGAGCTGACCGAGTGGCAGCTTGAGGGGATCCCTTGGGCTCCCGCCGGCTTCTATTATCAAGAAGGCGTCCGTCCGGGCAAACACCCGCATTATCATGCGGGTCTGTACTATATTCAAGAGCCGAGTGCGATGGCGCCCGTGGAACTGCTGGACGTGCAGCCGGGACACCGGGTGCTCGACCTCTGCGCCGCGCCGGGCGGGAAGACGACACAGCTGGCGGGCAAGCTGCAGGGCTCCGGTCTCATCGCCGCCAACGACATCCACGCGGAACGGGTGAAGGCGCTCGTGAAGAATCTCGAGCTAAACGGGGTGCACGGTGCCCTCGTGCTGAACGAAGATCCGGCGAAGCTGCAGGAGGCGTTCCGCGGGTACTTCGACCGGATTCTGATCGATGCCCCCTGCTCGGGAGAAGGAATGTTCCGTAAGGAAGAGGAGATGGCCAAAGCCTGGCAGGAGGATTGGACGGAGAAGTATGCCGCGATGCAGCGTGTCCTGCTGCGGCAGGCCGCCGTCATGCTGAAGGCCGGCGGACGGCTCGTCTACTCCACATGCACGTTCTCGCCAGAAGAGAACGAGGCGATCATCGCCGGGTTCCTGGACGAGCACCCGGACTTCGAGGTCGTCCCGGCGCCTGCGCTGCCGGGCTTCTCGCCGGGCCGGCCGGACTGGGTCCCGGCCGGGGACAGCGCCCGCGCCGCGGAGACGGCGGGCGCCGCGCGCCTGTGGCCCCACCGCCTCGCGGGCGAGGGCCACTTCGCGGCCGCCCTGCGCCGCCACGCCGCTCCGGCCGGCGGCGAGCCTGCGCTGGCCGCGGCGCCTGCGCCAGCCGCGCGCGGGACCCGGCCGCCGGCAGCGAAGCCGGCGCGCCGCGCTCCGGGCGGCCGCCCGGCCGCGAAGGCCGCTGCGGCGGCCGACCCGCTCGAGGCGCTGGTGCGCTTCGCAGCGGAGGCGCTCGCGGGCGAGCCATACGGCGGCGCGGAGCTCGTGCTGCGCGGCGAGCATGTCTACGCCGCGCCCGCCGGCCTGCCGAGGCTTGACGGCATCCGCGTCGTGCGGCCCGGCTGGTACCTCGGCAGCGCCGCGAAGGGCCGCTTTGCTCCGTCACACGCGCTCGCCATGGGGCTGCGCGCCGAAGAGGCTGCGCGCCGGGTGCACTTCGCTGGAGGCGATCCGCGCGCGGTGCGGTATCTGAAGGGCGAGACGCTGGAGCTTGAGCCCGAGGAGCTGGAGAAGGCCGGCGGGCAGGTACCGGCCAAAGGCTATACGCTCGTCTGTGTCGACGGCTATCCGGTCGGCTGGGCGAAGTGGCAGGAGGGACTGCTCAAGAATGAATATCCCCCGGGTTGGAGGTGGACGTAACCGCGATGAAATCTTCTTTGCGGCTCGATAAATTATTGGCTCATACCGGCTTCGGCACCCGAAGCCAAATCAAATTGCTCGTGAAGTCCGGGGCGGTGACCGTCAACGGCAAGACCGCCAAAGACAGCGGGCAGCAGATCGTACCCGAGAAGGATGTCGTCCGCGTGGACGAGGAGACGGTGCGCTACCGGGAGTTCGTGTATCTCATGCTCCATAAGCCTCCGGGGGTGGTATCGGCAACGGAAGACAACCGGGACCGGACGGTACTCGATCTGCTGGATGAAGCCTATGCCCACCTGGAGCTCTTTCCGGTCGGCCGCCTCGATAAGGATACGGAAGGCCTGCTGCTGCTGACCAACGACGGCAAGATGTCCCACAACTTACTATCGCCGAGGAAGCACGTGCCGAAGACGTATTACGCCGACGTTGAAGGGGCGGTAGGCGAGACGGACATCGAAGCTTTTGCGCAGGGGGTTGCCTTGGATGACGGCTATGTAACGATGCCGGCGCAGCTGCGCATCCTGCACAAGGGAGATCCAGAAGCCGGGGAGCTCTCGAGGATTGAGCTGACGATCCAAGAAGGCAAGTTTCATCAGGTGAAGCGGATGTTTCAGGCGGTCGGCAAGCGTGTGGTGTATCTCAAGCGCCTGTCGATGGGACCGCTCGAGCTTGATCCGCAGCTGCCGCTCGGCAGCGCCAGGGAGCTGACGGAAGCGGAGCTGGAAGGGCTTCGGCAGCACACCGGCGTCTGAGAGCTGGAGCAGGGCTATAACCCATCACACCGGGGCCCTAAGCAAGTGCGATGCAGAAGGCAGAGAGAATGGAGTGAAGACGGTGAGCTACAGGCTGATTGCACTGGATGTGGATGGAACGCTGCTCAACGACAAGGATGAATTGACGGAACGGACGGCGCTGACCGTGCGGGAGGCCTATGAGGCGGGCGCGCGCATCGTGCTCTGTACCGGCAGAGGCCCCGGGAATGCAGTGCCGGTGCTCGATGAGCTCGGACTGCAGGGTGTGCTCATTACCCATAACGGGGCGGCAACGGTAGAGTCGCCCGGCCCGAAGCTGCTGCACGAATTCAGCTATGGAGTTGGGCAGATCGAAGAGCTCATCCGGTTCTGCCGCGAGCGGGGGATCCACTACGATGTCTGTACGGCGCTCGATATGTTCGTCGACCGCCTGGGAGATGCGGTGTCCGAAATGTACGACAAATTCGGCGTGACGGTCGAGCGGGTGGAGGATGTGCTGGCCCTCACGGCGCCGATCGTGAAGTGCACCCTCTTCGGCTCCGGCGACGAACTCGATGCGGCCGAGGCGGAGCTGTCGAAGATGGGGCTGCCTCCCGGGATCCAAAGCATCCGCAGCGGCATTCACTTCCTGGATATTATGCTGGACAGCGTATCCAAGGGCAGTGCTCTTCGTTACTTGGC
This sequence comes from Paenibacillus caseinilyticus, assembly GCF_027533645.1. GTDB lineage: Bacteria > Bacillota > Bacilli > Paenibacillales > NBRC-103111 > Paenibacillus_G > Paenibacillus_G caseinilyticus. Next base: position 188,503 of record NZ_JAQAGY010000001.1, on the reverse strand, counting down.
CGAGCTCTGGGAGATTCCGTCCTCCGAGGTGCTGGCGATCGGCAATTATTACAACGATATCGACATGATCCGCTTTGCCGGCCTCGGCATTGCGATGGAGAATTCGCCCGAGGCGGTGAAGGCGGCGGCCGATACGGTGACGCTCTCGAACAACGAGGAAGGCGTGCATGAAGCGATCCAGCGGCATGTCTTGGCATCCGCTGCTGGTACGGCCGCAAGAAAGGAATAACGCGGCTGGATTGTACAGACGATTGCGAAAAGAACTTGGAAGTGAAACAGGAGCATCCCTGTCCAGGGATGCTCCTCTTTTAATCACAGGACAGCCAATGAAACGTTGATGTTCCGCTAAGGACGCTCAGGCGTTTCACTTGAAATTTCAGAAAAGATAACTCGCATTGCTCGTTTCTGTCATCTGATATTTTTAATAAACGCGCATGACGGTGAAGCCGTTTCTTAACGTAAGCAGGATACAGGGACGGGGGTGCCCCGTTATCCACTCTATATTAGATCAGGACAGCACTCGAGATGATGACAAGCAGAATGAAGAGCACCAGGATGATACCAGCCGAAGTGTAAGCTGTTCCAGCAGACATGGAAATTCCTCCTTACGGGTGTTGGAATCGGACCGAACCCCTTCGGGAAGCGACCGTTAGCCGGTTATGCTGCTTTTTTTGTGCGGTGTGTGTGAGGTTCGGTTTACATTACAGCATATGCGGATATCCTGATTGTCGTATAGACATCCGCCCGGCGCATAGAGTTTGGGCGTGGAAGGACATGCTAAGGCCGTAGGAAAATGTAGTGAGGCATGCCTTGATCTATGAGCCAAGCGGCAGATTGGGAGGGGAATAAGATGAATCACGTGTGGATTAGACCGGATTTGAAGACGGCCGGCGGCGAGGTCAACGATATCCTGTATAAGAACAGGTACGTCGGTACCCTCACTCTCGTATACCGGGAGTCGGACCGGGTCGCTGGCTCGATCCAGCTGGAACAAGAAGTTCTCACTGCCGAGGCCAAAGACGAAGTGTACGATCACGTGCACTCCTATGTACAATCGCTGGTAGGCGCACTGCGGGCCAAGGAATGCGAAGTGATGGTGACCTACAGTTCCTTCGACCATGTGATTGCCACGGAAGGAGCCGATTCCCTGCGCGAAGGACTCGAGGCGGCGGAAGAGGATTTCGACTATGACACCGAATGGATCGATACCGACACGCGGCTGGAGGATGACGATCCGTACGAGCGCGACGAACTGACGCTCGGCGACCTGGAGCTGGTGTTGGTCGGCGAAGCGGAGGACGCGGTGGAGTATCATATCTATGACGGGGACGAGGACTGGGTGGCGGAAGCCTTCCTGCAGATCGAGGACCGAGAAGTCAGCGGAACGGTCCACTGGATGATCGAACCGGAGGACGATATCCTGGATGCGGCAGCCGACCTGCTCGTGCTGGACTTCGATGAGGATGAAGTGGATACGTTCGTGATCCATATGCTGTATGACAATGAGATCATCGAGACGATCGAACTGACGCATGAGGACCTGCTCGATGAGTCGGACGAGGACTCTCTGCTTCTGCTCGAAGACGATGAGGATGAAGATGTGTTCACGGGAAGCCGGGATCATACGATCGTTCTGGCCCGCGACGACGGGGATGTGCTGACCTACGAGATCTATCAGCAGTCTAGCGGCGGCCTGCCGATCGGCACGGCTACAGTCGATATCAGCGACAGGCAGCTTACAGGCTTTATCGATTTTCGGGAGCCGGGCCATCCGTCGGAACGCGAGGAGATTGCAGCGCTGCTCATGGAGGAATTGGATAAGGAAAAAGACTACGAGGCGATCAACCTGTCGATGATGCACCGAAGCCGGGTCATTGAGGAAGTGCTGTTCGAGACGGAGTCGTTCCATTAACATAAGAAGCGGTCAAAAAGGGCGGGGCGAAGAAAGCCGCGTTCTTTTTGCCGTGCTTTTCCAGCCGAAGGCCCGGTGCAGAGGTGCGAGGGGATGAAGCGGAACAGCAAAAAAAGCAAGAAGCTAAGCTTCCGCCTTTTTTGTTCACGGTCCGGACCTTCTGTGCGGTTCCTTGAATATCAGAAAGTCGCATTGTTTGTTTCGGTCATCTGATCTTTTTAATAAACGCGCATCGTCCTTTAAAGGACGATGCGCGTTTATTTCGAGGAGCCGCAGGCATACTGCCAGGCGGGCCTATTCTCCGTGCTCGCCTGGCAGTATGCCTGGGCGCTTAGTGCAGCGGATCGCTGTCCGTCCAGCGAACCGCCCACTCCTTATATTCCTTCTCGGCATCCTCTTTGGCGTGCCCGTAGCGCTCCTGCAGGATCCCGATCAGCTTGTCCTTCTCGCCGCTGATTTGTTCGATATCGTTGTCGGTCAGCTCGCCCCACTGCTTTTTGACCTCGCCTTTGATCTGGTTCCATTTGCCTTTCAGTACCGTCGTCTCCATGAAGGGTCCCTCCTTGTACCATCAGGTATGAATTAGACTTGTCGGTGGGACAAGTCCGCCTCCTCTCCCTTACCCGGGAGGAGGAGCCGTGAACCTGAAGGGGGGCGGGCATCCAGGCGGGGACGCGTCAATGCCGCCCATACGGCAAGGTTCTGCAGCGCTGATGGCTGGGGTACACCCACGCCTTACACTGGATAACAGCACAATTGGTGAGGTCCAAGCCTTGTGTTGGCGGTTCCTTCAGGCGCCTCGCTTGCGGTATACTCCGGAGCCGGCGAGCCTGCACTGCCGCCGCCTGCCTCCTTTGCTCCGGGCTTCAACGGCGCAGGCCCTTCGGATAGTGATTCTTGAGCTGGCCGCCGGAGAGCTTGCCCCAGCCGATCGGGTACCCGTCCACCGTGACGAGCGTCCACCCACTGCCCGGCAGCGGGCTCTCCAACGTCTCGCCGCGAAGGTAGCGGTGGATCTCCTCGCCGTCCGCGCGGAGGTCCACTCGGAGCTGGACGTCCGCTTCCTTCGGCAGCGCAAGGGCCAAGGCATGCGCCGGCTCCACCCGGTTTTTCTTCACCTCGGCCAGGTGAAGTCCGGGGCGCAGCACCTTCAGGCCCTGCAGCAGGCTGCCGTCGAACGGACAGCCCTCCGCTTGCGGCAGCCAGTAGAGCTGCTCGCCGTAGAGGAAGGGCTCGCCCGGCGGCAGCGGGAAGGCCGGGCCTTCGGGCGCCCAGGTCTCGGCGGACCAGCGCTCGTAGAGCCGTACGGCCTCTTCCTCGGGCCGGACGGTGCCCCGCTTGGCTCGCGCCGGGGCCCGCCGCTTGTAGGCCGGAGGAGCGTCCTCTGCGGCCGCATCCGTCCCCGTCAGCCGGAACACGGCGACAAAATGGCCCTCGCCCCGGTGCCGGTGCGGCCAGATGCGCTCGGTCCGCTCGAGCTCGAGTCCCGGGCACAGCTTCAGGATCGCTTCCGCGGTCTCCTCGTTCTCCAGCCTGTTGAACGTGCAGGTCGAGTAGGCGAGCGTGCCGCCCGGCTTCAGCATGCGGACCGCATCCTGCAGGATGTCGAGCTGCCGGGCCGCGCACATCTCCACATGTGCCGGCGACCACTCGGCTACCGCGTCCGGGTCTTTGCGGAACATGCCTTCGCCGGAGCAGGGGGCATCCACCATGATCCGGTCGAAGAAGCGGGGGAACCGCGCAGCGAGCTGCGGAGGATTGCTGCTGACGACCACCGCGTTCGCGATGCCCATCCGCTCGATGTTCTCCGCCAGAATCTTCGCCCGGGCGGGATGGATCTCATTGGAGATCAGCAGCCCTTCTCCCGCGAGCTTGCCCGCGATGTGGGTCGACTTGCCGCCGGGTGCGGCCGCAAGGTCGAGCACGATGTCGCCGGGCTGCGGATCCAGCAGTTCGACGGCTGACATGGCGGACGGCTCCTGGATGTAGTACACGCCGGCGGCGTGGTACGGATGCCTGCCGGGCCTGCTGTCCTCAGGGTAATAATAGCCGCCCGGGCACCATGGGACAGGCTCCAGCGCGAAGAGACGCTGCAGCTCCAGCAGCGCCCCGGGCTCTTCGGGGTTTATTTTACGCGGGTTGATTCGCAGTCCCTGCGTCCGGGGCAGCCCGTAGCTGTCCAGGAACGCCCCGGACTCTTCTCCGAGCATCTTCCGCATTTGTTCGATATAGCTTGAGGGTAAGGTGGTCATTTTGTCGTCGGTCTCCCTTGCATCGCTTCGGCCGTGCGGACCCGCACGGTTCCTTTATTATACAAGTTTCGCCTTATTGTGAGAAGTCAACCGGACATGATATAATGGATTGTCTTTTGGGAGAGGGGAGTTCTAATGGAGTACGCGATTCCCAAGAAAGTGCAGATACTGGGAGAAGATATACAGAAAAGCGAGCTTAAATATCACGATCGGGAAGTGCTGGTCTCGAAGGAATTCACCTTCGACAGCGCCCACCATCTTCACTGTTATGAAGGCAAATGCCAGAGCCTCCACGGCCATACGTACAAGCTGCAGGTGATCATGCGGGGCAAAGTGGACGAGCGGGGGATCACGATCGACTTCGGCGATATCAAGCGGATCGCCAAGGAACGTGTCATCGACCTGCTCGACCACCGCTACCTGAACGACGTGCTGCCTCCAATGAACACGACGGCCGAGAACATGGTCGTCTGGATCTACGAGCAGCTGGCGGCGGCGCTGAAGGACGAGGCCCTGTACCCTGCGGTCCGTCTGGAAGAAGTCCGCTTATGGGAGACGCCGACCTCGTTCGCAGCGGTCACCGCCCGGATGATGGGAGAGGAATGATCGATTTGGAACAGCAAGAGCTTTCAGAGAGGCAAGAGAATGCACGGCACCCGCACGGCATCAAGCTGCCGATGGTGGAGATCTTCGAGACCGTAGAGGGCGAAGGCACCCGTGCCGGGTTCCCTACGGTCTTCATCCGGCTGTTCGGCTGCAATCTGCGCTGCACGTGGTGCGATACGAAGTACAGCTACCCGCCGGCCGAAGCCGAATTCGTCATGACGATCGGCGAGATTGTGGAGGAAGCGGGGAAGTACAAGTCGAAGCACATCTGCTTCACGGGCGGGGAGCCGCTGCTCTATGGGGATAAGTCAGCTTCGCTGATCGAAGCGCTCGTGGCCACCGGCCGTTACACGGACCTGCATGTGGAGACGAACGGAGCGATCGATCTGGCTCCGTTCCTGCAGCGTATCGATTCGCCGGTGGTCCGTTACGTGATGGATTACAAGCTGCCGGATTCCGGCGAAGAGGATAAGATGCTGAAGGGCAACCTGGCGCTGCTCCGCCCGCAGGACGAGCTCAAGTTCGTCATCGGAAGCGAACGCGATTTCTCTGCAGCCGTGCAGGTGCTCCGCGACTATCCGACGAAGGCGCTGCCTCTGTTCTCTCCAGTGTGGGAGACGATGCCGCCGGTGAAGCTGGTCGGTCTGATGCTGGAGCATGGCCTGAGCGGGGTTAAGCTGAACATGCAGCTGCACAAAATCATCTGGGACCCGGCCGAACGGGGCGTGTAAGCGCAGGGCCGGGTTTTTCCATCCGCTTCGGAAGACGGAAGCGGCAGCGCCTCCTTGGAGAAGGAGACGTACATACGTTAAAGTTAAGAGGAAAGAAGGAACGAACCATGACCACCAAAAAAGCGGTCGTTATTCTAAGCGGCGGACTCGACAGCACCACATGTATGGGACTGGCCCGCGAGAAGGGGTACGAGCTGTACCCGATCACATTCGATTATGGACAGCGCCAAAAGCGGGAGATCGACAACGCGCGCAAGGTCGCCGAGTTCTACGGCGTCTCGGCCCGACATAAGGTCATCTCGCTCGGGTTCCTGAAGGAATTCGGCGGCAGCGCGCTCACCGATGACAGCATTGAGGTGCCGGCTGCAGGAGAGACCGGGCTGGAGGGCTCGGATATTCCAGTGACTTACGTTCCCGGCCGGAATCTCCTGTTCCTGTCCATCGCCACTTCGTATGCCGAAGTGACGGGAGCCGAAGCGATCTATATCGGCGTGAATGCACTCGATTACAGCGGGTATCCCGACTGCCGTCCGGAGTTCATCCGCAAGGTTGAAGAAGTCATGGCACTGGCCACGCGTGTCGGAGTCGAAGGCGGACCGATCCGCATCGAGACGCCGCTCATCGATTGGACCAAAGCGGAGATTGTCCGCCAGGGCAACCGGATCGGCGTCCCGTACCAGCTCACCACCTCCTGCTACAATGGTCAGGAAGAGGCCTGCGGCGAGTGCGACAGCTGCCGTCTGCGGCTGAAGGGCTTCGAGGAAGCGGGCTCCTCCGACCCGATCCCGTACCGCGAATCCTAGGGGCCGGTCAGAGGCATGTCCCTTGCGGGCTGTACACGGCAGCCTGCTTGATTTATGCCCTAACAACCTGCGCAGCACGATAAGCGCTTTGTCTCTTCCGAAGAGGCGAAGCGCTTTTTTGCATGACATAAAGCACCACCTTCCGGCGGCTGTCCGGAAACTTTTGCCTGCTCCTCCTCGTCAGTAGTACCGGGGTGATGTTATGAAACCGGGCTATCCATGGGTGACCGTTACGTTCTTGTCCTGCTGGCTGTTCGGGGGATTCTATCTCATCACCTTTTTCCTGACGGCGATGAGCTACAGTCTGCTCTGGCATGTGCCGGCGGACGATTCCACAGAAGTATCATGGATCTACTACGGGGTGCTCTTCTCGGTGCTGCCATATATGCCGATGGGGTTCCTGCTGTACCGGCATATCCGGCAGCGTCCGCTGCTGCTCTGTATGCATGCCGCAGGAACCGGTCTTCTTCTGGAAAAAGGGGGAGCGGCCGTCCTCGGTTACCTGCTCGGCTATGATCCGTGGAGCGGCAATGCGCTGCTCTGCGAAGAGCTTCCTATGTACTGCGGCGCCTTCTACTTCCGCAGCTACGTCCTGTGGGGAACGGCAGCGGCGTTCGTGGCGTTCTACGGGGGGATCCGGCTCGCTCGCTCCAGGCTGCATCATACACGATAATAGAAAGGAGGGGCATTAGGATGAAAACCTTGGAAGGGAACATGTACACGATAGATAAGCTGATCGAAGACTTCAGAGGAATCGGGCTGCATCAAGGGATGACGCTCCTCGTACATTCCTCACTGAAATCGTTCGGAGGCTGGATTCCGGGCGGGCCGGCTTCCGTCATTCTGGCGCTGGAGGAGGTGCTCGGCGGGGAGGGGACCCTGGTGATGCCGGCCCACTCCAGCGACCTCTCGGACCCCTCGCACTGGCAGAATCCGCCGGTGCCCGAAGCTTGGTGGGAGGAGATCCGCCGCACGATGCCGGCGTACGATCCCAGCCTGACGCCGACGCGGGGCATGGGGGTCATCGCCGAATGCTTCCGGGCGCAGGAAGGTGTGCTGCGCAGCGCGCATCCGCAGCTGTCCTTCGCCGCCTGGGGCACCGGAGCCGTGCGGATCACGGAAGGGCATGCGCTGGCCTACAGTCTCGGGGAGACCTCCCCGCTGGCCCGTCTGTACGAAGCGGATGCCCGTGTGCTGCTCCTTGGCGTGGGACATGCGAACAACACATCGATTCATCTGGCCGAATATCGCGCAGCCTATTCGGGCCAAACGGAGATGGAGCAGGCGGCGCCCGTGAAGATCGACGGGAAGAGAGTGTGGACGGCTTTCCGGGATGTGGCGATCGACAGCGGTGATTTTGAGGAGATCGGGGAGGCTTTCGCCGCCGCTTCCGGTCTGGTACAGGAAGGGAGCGTCGCTGAGGCGCGGACCTTGCTCATGCCGCAGCGGGCCTTGGTGGACTTTGCCGTGAAGTGGATGGAAGCGAACCGGGGACAGGCAGCCCGTCCGTGAGCCGGCGGGCAGAGCCAGGCCAAGCCTCAGCCGGCGGATGCGAAGGAAGGTAGCCGGCCCTCTTCCGGCAGAAGCGCGCACGCGAAGGCCTCGGTCCAAGGAGTAAAGAATGGGGCTTTGGAGAAGCCTCCATTCACTACCCCTGGACCACCTTGTTCTTGCCGGTGGTTTTGGCCTCGTACATCGCTTTGTCGGCTCCCTTGATCAAGGTACCGGCGGTCATCCGCTTGCGCCAGCGCTTGCAGCCTATGCTGAGTGTCACGGCCGTTTCTTTCTCGACCCGCATGCGGATCCGTTCGGCGAGCTCCAGCGCATCCGTATCCAGATCATTCACGAGGATGACCAGCTCTTCCCCGCCGTACCGGCTGCAGATCCCGATTTCTTCCGTCTCCTCTGCGAGAATCCGGGCCACCTGTTTCAGCACCTTGTCCCCCATGTGATGGCCTTTCGTATCGTTGAGCTGCTTGAAATTGTCAATGTCGCTGAAGATGAGGGAGACGGGAGCGCCGCTTTTGATATGCTGGGAGACCCGGGTCTCAAAATACTTCCGGTTATAGAGCTTCGTCAGGCCGTCGGTGATGGACGAGGTGTAGATCGCCTGCAGGATTTCGATAACCCTCTCAACGATGAAGAGGAAGAGTACGATATAAAAGAAGAAGGGAACGGCAAGCTCAAGCAAGCGCAGCTCTCCCTGCTTCCCGCCGAACAGATACACATTGGCCATATGGATGGCATGGGAGGCGAAATAGACGGTGAGCATCGTCTGGTACTTCCCGTTCTGCCCGATCCGGGGGTGGACCAGCATGAAGCACAGGAAGATCAGCACGAACAAAAACAGCTCCATGCCGAGCGGCCTCATCAGCGGTTGGAGCTGAGGGCTTCCGGCGAGCCAGCGGTGTGCGGACCAGTAAGTCAGCGAGACGAGGACGGTCACCGCCGCAGTGCAGCCATAGAGGATGAAATCCCTCTGCTTGGTCGCATTGTAGAGCTGGTAGATGCCGGCGTTCACGGTGACGAATGCCAGCACCTTCAGCAGAAGCGAGGTATATTCCTCTCCCGGCGACAGTTCGCCCGAGTAAGCCAAGACAATCATCTGGATATGCTGGATGACCAGAAGCCCCAGGGCAATGATCATCGAGAGGTAGCCGATCTTGCGCCGTGAGAGGAGCAGCCGGAAGGAGACCATCATGGTCATTAGGATGATGACGATGAGAAGGCTGTAGAGATACACCGAGCCGGCGGGGCCGTAGAGCATATCGCGGAGTGACATCGGATTCGGATTCATGCGGTTTGGGACAGCCTCCGGCCTTGAGTAATGGTGTGAATATAACTGACACCTGTCTATTATACCAAACATATATTCGTTTCGGAAAGTCTTGTGATAGGTTCTGAGAATCTGTTAGGATGGAAGAGTGCAAGGACAGGGCGAAAGGAAAGCGTGCTGCATAGCGGCACCAAGAAGCGATCCTCATGCCGCAGGCGACAACAAAGAGAAGACCGGAGGAGGAGAATCATGCGTATTCTGCAAGCGTTGTTTTTTCCGCCGGAGCAGCCGGGCGGCGTATCCTCCATGGTTCCCTTTATGCTGGACCGTTTCAACAAGCGGGGCTGGGAGATGGACTTGTTCTCGCTTCCCAAACGGGTACGGAGCAAGGGGAGCGAGGAAATATCGTTCTCCACATTCGATTGGACGGTCTATGCGGGACATCCCATTGTGGACAAATACATACAGACGTACAAGGATTATATTTGGTGGACGAAGCTCCGCCAGCACAAATCATACGATCTCATTCATGCGCATCATCCTATTGCGGCCCTCGTCATGAAGCGGCTGTTCCCGGACATTCCGCTGATCATGACGGTGCACTCGAGCTATGAGCGGGAGCTGATTCTGAACGGCAAGATAGTGGCGGACGGACCGGAGCACCAATTCTTGACCTCGATCTACCGGGAACTGGAAGAAACGGTCGATCAGCTCATTACGGTATCGAACTCCTTCAAGCAGTATCTCTCGGAGTACGTGCAGGAGCCCGAGAAAATCGGGGTCATCCCGAACGGCTTCGATGAGAAGCGGTTCCGCCCGGTTCACCATGAGAACAAGGTGCCGCAGCTCATTACGGTCTGCCGCCTCGTGCCGGCCAAGGGCCTCGATACGCTGCTGCTGGCCTGCGCCGAACTGCGCCGCAGAGGGCATCCGTTCGTGCTTCATCTTATCGGAGACGGCCCGATGCGGCCGCAGCTCGAAGCGCTGGCGATCGAGCAGGGCCTCTACGAGGATACGATCTTCTACGGCTACATGCTGCATCCGGAGGATTTCATGCCGTTCTTCGATGTCTTCGTCCTGCCGTCGCAGGCGGAGGCGTTCGGTTCGGTGTTCGCCGAAGCGGCCTTGTGCGGCCTGGCCGTCGTGGGGACGCAGGTAGGGGGCATCACCGAACAGATCGAGCACGGGGTGAACGGCCTGCTCGTTCCCGTCGGTGACGTGAAAGCGCTGGCCAGTGCGCTTGAGAAGGTCATCGGGGACCCGATGTACCGTTATCAGCTGGGCCGTGTGGCCCTCGAGAAGGCGACGAAGTCGTACTCGATGGCCCGCGTGGTCCAGCAGCTGCGCGGCGTGTACCGGACGTACCGTAAGGAGAGCAAGGACGCCTGAAGCGTCGCCAGGGGTCAGGTCTGAGGCGGGGGAGGGCGTGCGCTCTTTCCGCTCCTCGGAAGACCGCCGCGCCCCGCAACTGGCTGACGGTCCGCCGGCCGGGCCTCCGCGGAAGTCTGCAGCCGGTGCCGTCGCGGCCTTCCGGCACAGCCAAAAGCCTGGCGGATTCTGCCGCCAGGCTTTTGGTTTACTGAGCATTACGGGAAGCGGCACTCGCTGAGCCCGCACTTTGGCTATTCCTGAGGCGGCGCCCGTCTTCCGCTATCCGCTTACGATGCGAGCCGGAGCACCACGATGCCCGCCAGAGCGGCTGTGAGGCCGGCGGCTTCGAGGCGGGTGAACGGTTCCCGGAGGCCGAAGCGGGCGTAGAGCAGCACGATGACGACATTCATCGCGGAGACGACGGAGACCAGGCCGGTGACCCCGAGCCGGAAGGCGGGCATGAGGAGCATCATGCCCGAGATATTCGTCAGGCCGACCGCCATGCCCCACAGCAGCGTTCGCCGGCTCGTCCATGCCCCAGGCGGGGCAGGAGGGGCGGCACCGGCGCTGCCTTCACCCGCAGCGGCCATTTCGCTCCGTCCCCGCGCCGCTTCCGCTCGGGCCGCCGAGGCACCTGCGCGTCCGGCCTGCCAGGAGAGGCCGAAGAGCACGGTGCCGGTCGCATACATCAGCGTCAAGGTGGGCAGGGTCGCCGCGCCCATCAGGGTGGCGCCCTTCGTCGACAGGTCGGTGAGACCGAAGAAGAGCATGGCGATCAGCCCCCACTGGGCGCCTTGGAGGTTCTTCAGCGAGATGTCGTTGGAATAACGGATCATCAGGACGCCCGCGATAATAATGAAGAAAGCGAGCAGCTGCCAGCCGTTCAGTTTTTCTCCCCAGATCAGATAAGCGAGCAGCACGACGACGACAGGGGGGAGCGCGGTGAACATGGCGACGAGGGAGGTTTTGCCTACGGCGTAGCCCTTGTACATCGCGGCGTTGGAGATGAACGAGAACAGGCCGAGCGCGGCCCCCATCCCTACGGCCGGGCTCCAGGGGGCGGAGGTGAGCAGACTGGCGGCTAAGGCGATGAGCATCCCGCTGAAATAGACGCCAAGCAGCATGAGGCTGCGGTCCATCGGCCGCTGCGATGACCATTGATACAGAATGCCTCTCAGCCCGAAGCATAGGGCCGAGGCGGCTGCGAATACAAACCACATCACGGATAACTCCCTGTCCACAAGGTGATGGCGCCCTCCCCTTTGAGCCGGAAGCGGCGCCTGATGTTCCAGATTGGTGCTATTCTTCTTCGTAAATCATCTTCACCGTCATGCCGCCGTCGATGACGAGATTCTGGCCGGTGATGAACGAGGCCTGCTCGCCGGCCAAGTAGAGGCAGGCGGCGGCGATATCCGGCGGGGCGCCGACGCGGCCGGCGGGATGCTGGAGCCGGTCGCGATCCGAATGATTCGGCGTGCGGCGCGCGGAGGCCTTCTGCCAGTCGGCCGTCTCGATCCAGCCGGGGGAGAGGGCGTTCACCCGGATGCCGTAGCGTCCGAGCGACACGGCCATCGCATGGGTCAAGGAAAGCAGGGCGCCCTTGGAAGCCGAATACGACTCCGTATCCGGTTCCGACATGAGCGCCCGGGTGGAGGCCATGTTGAGGATGACGCCGGAGCCCTGTTCCTTCATGAGCCGGGCGGCCAGGCGGGAGCACATATAGGTTCCGCGAAGGTTGACACCGAGCACCTCGTCGAACGACGCCAGGGGAAGCTCCAGCATGGAGCCGGGCCTCATGATGCCGGCATTGTTGACAAGCACGTCGACACGCCCGAAGTCTTCACGGATGAGCTTGAACCACCGCTCGACATCGTCTTCCTTGGCGACGTCGACCGGCAGGAACATCGCTTTGCCCCCGCGCCTGCGAATGTCCTGGACGAGCTCGTGGCCCGCTTCCTTGTCGGTGTCGGCGGCCGCGATATCGTATCCGGCTTCGGCGAACGCCAAGGCGACCCCGCGGCCAATCCCTTGGGCCCCGCCCGTCACTGCGGCTACTTTGCTCATAACCTCACCTCCGGTTCAATGGAATCCGCAGCATTGTACAGCGAAAGCGCAATCGTATATTCTGGACATATCACGGATGAAGCCTGCGCCCTCCGGGGCACTTCATTCCTCTGAGTATAGCGAATCCGGCAGGATGATTTCAAGTAGAAAGGAGCTTCTCTATGAAACCAGGAGATGGTGCACCCAGAGAGCTGACTTACCGGGACGGGTGGAAGCGGGGGAAGATCTCCCGTACGCAGTCCAAGCCGGAGCCGATGGCAGCAAGCTCCCGCCTGGAAGGGGACATGGGCTTGCCGAAGCCGATCCGTTTACTCCTGCGCAGTCCCCGCCATGTTCTGCCGAAGGGGCTGCCCTGGCTGCTCCTGCTGATGCCTGCAGCCGTCTTCGGTATGTTCCTCTGGCTGGTCTACCGGCTTGCCCGACTTACGTATGAATAACGACCAATCCCGATAACCCGAGGTGTGAGAGAGCATGATGACCTTGCTTGCCGTAATGGGCGCCATAGTGGGAATGACAATGACCGGAGCGGCCGTATGGATGGCGTGGACCGTCTGGTCGGCCGGACGTGCGGCGGCAGCAGCCGCCCTCGGGGCAGAGAACGTCAAGATGCCTCTTCTGCCCCACCTGCAGGCAGCTGTGCCCCGGCAGTGGACTTATTTTGACTATATGCTTCTGTTCCTGTTCCTTACGGGCGGTTTGTTCCTCTTCACGGACCTGATCGCCGTGCTGCGCGATGCGGAGGCCTTCCCGCCTTACCACTACGGATACTTGCTGTGCGGCTTCGTCTTCTGCGTCACGGGAATGTTCATGATGACGGTCCGACTCTTCCTGGTGCTGGGTTCAGGAGGCGCCGGAAGCACCGCTTCGCCGGACCATCATCAGAGCCAGCCAGGCGAGGGAGAACAGTCCGAATAGGGGATAGAGCGAAGAGAGCAGCGTCTTGAATCCGAACTGGCTGACCGCGAAGCTCAGCAGCAGCACGAGCGGCAGCAGAACCTGATAGGGCCATCTTGTCCGCTGTTCGAGCTGCAGGACCAAGCCATAGACGTCTGAGAGCAGCGTGGTGAAGATTTCGCCGTAGATGACGAGAATGAAAAGCAGCTGCAGCACGGGGCCGACACCCTTGATGAGCTGCCCTGTCGGGATATCGAACTGGGTGATGCCGGGCATACGGGCTGACAGCGCATAATGCCCGGCGAGGAGCATGATGCCGATCCAGATTCCGCCGACAATGCCTCCCCAGCGGAGCACACTGCGGTCCCCGACACGCACCCCGAGCGGGACGAGCACGGCTTGGGCCATCGTAAGGTTGAAGGCGGCATACAGCAGGGGAGAGAACCAGATCCGGGCCGCGGGATAATCAGAATCCAGCGTAAGCCACCGGCCTGAGCCCGGAGTGCCGACCGTCTGCCAGACGATCAGGCAGATGAAGGCCCCCATGAGCGGGACCACCACGGTGTTCACCGCTACGATGGCATCCATGCCCCGTACGAGCAGTACGTAAGCCAGCGCCAAGGTGAGCAGCAGACCGAGCTGGTGGGGGAAGCCGAGCTGTTCCGAGAAGACGGCCCCGGACCCTGCGAGCATGACCGTCGAGACGCCGAACAGGGAGATCAGCGTGAGCAGGGAGACCCATCCGCCCGCCTTCTCGCCGAAGAGCAGCTTGTTGAGATCTTCATAGGATTTGGCGCCAACCTCGCTTGCAAGAATCATCAGTTTGATGCCGATCCATATGAACAGGAACGTGGACAAGCCGATGGTGAACGTGGCCATCCATCCGTAGCGGGTGAAGAACTGGAGTATCTCTTGGCCGGTTGCGAAGCCGGCGCCAACCACCGTGCCTACATAGGTAAAACTGACCTGCAAGACGCCCGTCCATTTTTTCATGCGTACAAGAGTCCTCCTCGCCGACCTGAGCTTACTATACAACCTATGAATGGGAGGCAAGCCTCATGCCTTTTCTTCAGGGGGCAGGAGGTGAGCTTGGGCTTTCGGGTGTTTTCTGATACAATGGGGAAGAAGGGTACAAGTTTCGACAAGGGCCCTTCTACTATCGAAAAAATTGCTGGAGCGTGTCAGAGTGGAGCATCTTCTGCAGTATATAGACCATTACGGTTACATTGCGCTGTACGGTCTGCTGGCATTGGGAATCGTCGGCGTTCCGGTACCAGATGAAATTCTGATGACGACCGTGGGCACCTTGACGGCAGCCCGGGATCCCGTGCTGCATTTTGGCCCTACGCTGGTCGTCACATTCTTTGGGGCGATGACGGGGATGATGGTCAGTTATACCCTCGGGCGGACGGTGGGCAAGCCGTTCCTCTACAAGTACGGCCGGTGGGTCAAGCTGACGCCGGAGCGCCTTGCGATCGCGGAAGGCTGGTTCAAGAAATACGGCATGTGGGCCGTTTTCTTCGGTTATTACGTGCCGGGGGTACGTCACTTTACCTGTTATTTGGCCGGGGTCAGCAATGTGGGAATTTGGCGTTACTTGTTGTATGCAGGGACCGGCGCCCTCGTATGGGTCACGACGTTCCTTACGCTTGGACATGTCATCGGCGCCAATGCGCTGCTGCTGCTTCGTGGGCTTCATCATCATATGGCACTTCCCATCGTACTCATTCTTATCCTTGCTGCAGGCGTATTTGCGTTCCTCCGCTACCGGCGCCGCAAAAAGTCGGCTTACGGCTCCTCCTCTCCGGAGTGAGGGGAGACCGGCCATATGCGGCGGCTCCTCTTATGACAGCCCAGTGTGAATACAGCAAAAAAGCCTTGACCGGAAGCCCGGTCAAGGCTTTTTTGCTCTCTCAAATTAATTGTTTGATCTTAGCCAGCCGGTCCGCTATTCCGCAAAAAGCTTGATGGAATTGACTTTCTGGGTTTTGGGATCAATATCGAGCTTGAGGATGGCCCCCGTCGCTTTGTAGGTGAGCACGTAGGTTGTATTGGCGTCCGGTTTGCCCAGAGCCTCGTATACGTTCGCCACGGGGTCGCCCAGCTTCAGCCCGTTAAGCCCGGGATTGACGTCCCCGCTGCGCACGTCCACGAAGTGGAGCTGGTTCTGGCCGTTGAATCCGATGAGGAAGTCGGTATAGTCATATACGGTAATCGGATCGGCATCGTCTTCCATCACGAAAGTTTCTTTGGGCTTGCCGAATTTTCCGGTAATCTCATCGGCCCCCGTCTTCAGCGTCAAGCCGAGGAGGGTCGGGTTCGTCTCGGTGTACGGCGATTTGATTTCGATCTTGGGTTTGTCCGCCGCGGCGGACTTGCTTTTGGTTTCTTTGGATGGGGGAGTATTCCCGGCCCCCGCCGTTGTCTCCGTGTTGCTCGCCAGCGATACCTTGTCTTCGGGGGCTGCGGCGGCGGCCGGAAGTTCAGGGGCCGGCGGGCCTGCAGGCAGGTCGAGGACGACCGACCGGGACGGCTGGGCCGCAGGGGACTCCGGTCCGGGCTGAGGAGCCGATTCGGAGACGCGGCTGCTGCCGTTCTGGCAGCTGGCCGCAGCCAATGAAGCTATGGTCAAGACGGACAAGAAACCGGTGAAGGCTCTCTTTCTGGTCATCACGAACTTCCTTTCCGTTCAGAAGTGCTCTGTCAAGATAGACTATCTAATCATACTCTGTCCGGCTCCGCGACTCAAAGAGCAAATCGGCCCGAATCCGGCCAAAATGAAAGCTGGCGCTCTGTTTTCATTTTCAACATGCCGAATGCTTGAGGAAGCACGATCTTTCTTGCCTATTACCCTATTCGACGAGGGTTAAAACAGGAAAGTTGCACCGGACTGGAGGAAACTTCCCGGCAGACGGTACTTGAAACCCCCGCTGGCGTTATGATAAGTTTACGAATAAGGTTGAAGTGCGGAAGGAGAAACAAGAATGGAACAATTGAAACAAAAGATTCGCGAAGTGGGCGTGGTGGTATCGGATGAGGTCATCAAGCTGGATGCGATTCTGAACCATGCGGTTGACCCCAAGCTTACGACGGAGATGGGACGGGAGTTCGCCAGACTCTACCGCGAGCAGGGCGTAACCAAGATCCTGACGATCGAATCTTCGGGTATTCCGATTGCGTTCGCCGCAGCCCAGGAGCTTGGCGTGCCGATGGTGTTCGCCAGACGCAAAAAAACGCTGAATGCGGATGCCGAAATGTACTGTGAACGGGTGCCGTCGTTCACCAAAGGGTTTGTAACGGATATTATGGTGGGTAAAGAGTTCTTGAACGAGACCGACCGTGTCGTGCTCATCGATGACTTCATTGCCAATGGGGACGCGGCCCGCGGCCTGATCCGCATTATCCGCCGCTCGGGGGCGGAGCTCCTGGGCTTGGGTATTGCCGTGGAGAAGTCGTTCCAGGCCGGCGGACGGACGATTCGGGAGTCTGGCGTCCGTGTCGAGTCACTCGTGAGAATATCTTCGCTTGCGGGCGGGCGGATCGAGTTCGAATAACAAGATTTGGCCGCAGGGGTTTGTGGGACGAAGCCTTCCATCCGAAGTCGTTTTCATTTATAATAGCAGTAAGCGACTGGATATTGATGTCCTGTCATAGGTTTGCTATTATACAAGCCATTAGCTGAGCGGGGTAGCGTGACTGTCGGATCACTGTAGCCGTAAGCAGGGTATTGATGCAATAAGGATTGTTGCTTGACTAACAAGGGAGGTGCAGCTAGCATGGGGAAAGAAATTCCGGTTGATTTTTTCGTTACGAAGTTGAATGAGGCCAAGAACCATTTTGAACGTGCCCTGGATTGTAAACATACGGATTTCGATGATCTGTATCCCTATATGATTGAGCATCCACAATTCTTTTGGTACAAACGGTATGTCGCCTGGTCCGAGCTGCTCACCGTTGTGAAGCTGTGCAAAGAACTCGACGTTTCGTGGGAAGAGCAGTTCACGGAACAGCAGATCGATTATATCAACAAGCGGGTGATGTCCAGCAAAGTACTGGATTTCTGGTTTGAAACCAACGACTCCCGCGAGCATGTAGGCTAATATAGAGCTAACGATAGAACCTGTTCCCCGGCATGCCGGCGACACAGGTTCTTTTTTGTACAAATACTCTCACTGGAGCTCGATCTTGTAATCTTATATTCTAATAAACGCGCGCCGTCCTTTAAAGGACGGCGAAGCCGTTTATCTTGTTAGGGCGCCTGCTCGCCGAGGATGTTCATTGACTCGATATGCTGCCGGGTCTCCTGGGTGCCGAGCTTGTGCAGCATACGGTAAATTTCCTGCAGGTTAGCGTCGTAGGCGTCATTTTCCTTATCGTTATGATACAGGCGGTAAGGGATATGAGCACGTATAGCCGTGTCTTCTCCCGCGAGCTCCTGGTCCTCGAATAGATCGGTAAGCTGGTCAATCTCTTCCTCTGTCGCCTCAATCTCGAAATCGAAATTGCCGATCGTATTGGAGGGCTCGAGGATCTCGCCGGACCCTACGGTGATGTAAAAGGTTTTCTTGTCCACGCTTCATGCCCCCTCTGTATTGCCGTCTCATGCTTCTGTTTATTGTATCCCCCATTTGGTGTATTCTTATAACAAAGGAAAGGCGGGAATAGGGATGATTACCGACGAAGAATTGGACAAATACCGGCTGGACGGCACCCTCCTTCGAATCGTACGGGACGCCGACCGGACCAATGACGTCAGGGGCTATGTCGTGGCCTGGGATGACGAGACCGTCATGATCCGCAAGCGCACGCGCAAAGTCGTCAAGCTGGACCGCAGTTATGTGTACCAGCCATATATCGAGACCAGGGCCGAGCTGTTCCCGGACGGGGAGGAACAGTGAGGAGGGCCACGTACTCCACGCTGCCCATCGAGGGATTGTCATCCAGTTTCGTTGACAACGGGTACGAGAGCCTATTGACTATCGAAGGTGAGGCCCCTCTGCGGGTGCTGAATTCCTCCATGTGGGGCGAAGGCTTCACAACGGCCCGGCGGCTGATCAACCGCCAAGTGTCGAAGCATTATCTGGCGGAAGATCCGCTTCAGGAGATGCGGAGTTATCTCGAAGGGCTGGGCACCCCCTGGGAGGAAACCGCGGCGCTGCTGACGGCTGCCGATCTGCGGGACCGGGGGTATCGGCATGCGGAGCTCGGCCTCGGCGGGGGCGTCTGCTCCTGGGTCACAGCGGGGCTAAGCAACCGAATCCGCGGCGGCAGGGAATGCGATGAATCGTTGCTGTACCCGGGGAATCCGGGGACGATCAATATCATCGTGGTCATCGATGGGTACTTGACTGACGCCGCTTTCGTGAACGCGGTCATTACCGCTACGGAAGCCAAGACTGCAGCGCTCCAAGACCTCGATGTCAGGCTGGAGGACTGCGGGCTGACCGCCACCGGCACATCGACGGATGCCGTCATGATCGCTTCGCTGCAGCAGGGAGAGCGCCACCGCTATGCGGGCATTTCGACGAACCTCGGGTATGCGATCTCCCGCACTGTATATGAAGCGGCGGTCGAGTCGGCGGCGAGGTGTTTGAATCGCGGCGACCGGATGGTGAAGGAATGAGAGCGCCGGAAGCCGTACACTCTATGAGTGAGCGCGAAGCAGGGGAATCGGACGGAAGAGGAAGAACAGACCAATGGACAGGAGGCATCCGCATGGAACGCAGGGATGAACAATCTTGGCGCAGCGTGGAACTCGAGAAGGACTATATCCTCAAACTGTATGCCGAAGGCGAGGGAGTCAAAGGAGAGGTCGTCATGAGAGACCTGAACTCCCCCGGTGCGGGGACGCATTTGTTCGACGTGCCCTGCCAGAAGACGGAGGAAGAAGCGGAAACCTGGGCTTCCATGGCCCTGAGGGCGATCCGGGAAGGCTAGGAGCGGAAGAAAGCGCCGATACACAGCAGCCCCAAGGTAGCGAAAAGACTGACGACGAGAAGCAGCAGGCTTCCCAGCAGGAGCAGGACACCCGGGAACACAACGACAGCAAGAAAAACAGCCCGATCGACATCAGCAGGACATGAACCGTGAACTCCACGAGCTTCCAGAACAGCACCGCCAGCAGTATGCCCGTCAGGATTTGCAGAATCACCACGTTACATCCCTCCTAAGAGGAGTATATGAGCTCTTGTACAAAAGATGATGCGGGCGCGCTAGGCGTTCGTACCGTGCCCGTGCATCTGCGGGAGCCGTCATACCGGGGTGCGGCCGCGCATATACTGTTAGACCATAATGGCTCGGGAGGCGGGGCGGATGAGGGAAGGCTCGGCTTTGAAGGGGACGGTGTATGGAATTTTGTTTACGCTTCCGATCTGGGCGCTCATCATCTGGGGGATCAGCCGTTGGATCGGTTAGTAACTCTTGCGCAGCAAAGAAGCCGTTCCCCTCAAGGGAGACGGCTTCTTCTTACTAGTTAGCGCAGATATTGACTGCCGATGCTGCGGACTTCCGCTAGATCCGGTTCCCAGTACCAGAGAGGCTGGCCGACCAGCGGATCCTGCGCGGTAAGGGGGTGGCCGGGCAGCTGCACGTGTACCATGTCCTCGGGCATCAAATCCTTGAACATGAGCGTGAGCGAGATAATGTCGCTGTCGGAGAGATTAGTGTCGATCACGTTCTGCTTGGCTTTCTTGATCAGACCCGGAAGATCGGGCAGGCGTTCGGGGGAGAGCAGCTTCTGGACCACCGCGCGGACCAGGGCCGACTGGTCGGCCTGCCGGCCGAAGTCGCCGTTATCGAGCGAATAGCGTTCCCTTACGAAGGCCAAGGCCTTCCATCCGTCGAAGTGTTGTCTGCCGGCGGACAGAGGCTGTCCGAGCGTCGACAAGTAGATGTCGGCCGGGATCTCGATATCCACGCCGCCGATCTCGTCGATGAAATCGACGAAGCCTTTAAAATTCATTTTGACATAGTAATGGACAGGAACCTGAAGCAGGTTGCTTACCGCCTGGATGGAGGCATCCGTGCCCGCTTCGCTGCCGCCCTTCAATTCAGCCATAAAATGAGCATGGTTGACTTTGGTCAGTCCGATGCCGGGAAGCTGAACCCGGGTGTCTCTCGGGATCGAGACCATGTTAACTTTGCGCTCCTGCGGTTTGACGCGGCTGAGCATAATGACATCCGACCTCGAAGACTGCTGCCCGAGGGTATCGAGGCCGAGGATGAGGACGTTAAAATTGCCGGAATGGTCCTCTTCGGCTTGGGGCTCCTTCGGCTGCTCGGGCGTCGGCTGCGGCTGCCCGCCTGCGGAAGCAGAGGCCGAATCCGGAAGATCCGCCGCGGGGGAGGCGACCACCGGGTGCTGTTTCTCCTCAAAATGCCGGGATGGCTGCAGCTCACGGTAAAGAAGCCCTGCCGCTCCGGCCGCTGCGATAAGACCCGCTATAACGTATTTGACCCACTTTCGCATGCTGTGCACCTACTCTTTATGAACGGTCACCAGTAGAGTACGGTCCCGTTCGGGTATACGAATTGTATCATAAAACCGCTTGTAAAAAAATATTTGACTTGTGGCTATTCAAAATGCTAAGATACTACTTGTCTCCTGAAGAGAAGGCTTTCATAAAGAATTCTTTCACAGCGGATACTCATCATATGCGGTCATGGCGGAATTGGCAGACGCGCTAGATTCAGGTTCTAGTGGTGTAACAACCGTGGAGGTTCGAGTCCTCTTGACCGCATTGCTTTTATTATTCAAACCATAAGCGCATCGTCGCGCCTCTTGTCCGTTTTAACGGATAGGAGGCGTTTTTTGTTTTGTCTTCTTCATGAACGAATGGGCATCTACTCTCGCGGTTGGCAGTGGAGTGGCAGCGCAGCAAGAGAACATTACGCGGAAATTGAGTGTCGGTCAACAGCATACGCTGCCGACTTTTTTTCTTCAAAGGTGTCAGCATCTTCTTCTGCAAATTGGACCGGGGTGAAAGAATTTCCGCTTGCTTGACTTCTTGAAATAAACGATATATACTACGATTTATCGGTAAGAAGAACGGCGCTGGATCATTAGGAAGCCTCATTGCTAACGATTATCTAACGCAATATACCGAATTATACGGTCAAACGAAGTTTACCGTATCTATTGTGCGGTCGTGGCGGAATTGGCAGACGCGCTAGATTCAGGTTCTAGTGGTGTAACAGCCGTGGAGGTTCGAGTCCTCTCGACCGCATCGCAAGCAATACAGGAACAAGGGCTTGATCCGAAGGGATCAGGCCCTTGTTTATTTGTGAGCCCAGGATTTTTCAGTCAGGTGAAGAGAGGGAAGAGACGATCCTGCTTATGCGTCGGCGTTGAAGCTCCGTGCCTGGCAGCCGCGAGGAGAATCCATCGCCTGCATCAAGGGCCGGGAGAGAGCCAGGATACCGCGGCCGCTCTTCCAAATAAATGCGGCAGCTTGCTCCTCTATCTGATATAATACGTTCAAGTTTAATTTAAACGTTTCAATTACACAATGAAAGAGGGCTGCCACATGCATCAGGACCGCACTTATTGGATCGAAACGCTGTGCCGGATCGCCGGGCCGGTGCTTACCGCTTTGTCCGAACGGAGACTGAAGGCGCTCATGCCTGTCGAGGCGCATACGGAGGGACGCGGGCAGTATACACACCTCGAAGCCCTTGGTCGCACCCTGACGGGTATAGCCCCCTGGCTGGAAGCGGGGAGCCGCGACGGCGAAGAAGGGCGGCTGCGCGAGCGGTACGCGGGGCTGGCCCGCGAAGCGATCGATGCGGGGACAGACCCCTCGTCACCGGACTACATGAACTTCAGCCAAGGCTCCCAGCCGGTGGTGGATGCGGCCTTCCTGGCTCATGCACTGATGCGCGCCCCAGGCGAGCTGTGGGATCGGCTGGACGCACGGGTGCAGGCGCAGGTGCTCACGGCGCTGCGGGCGACCCGGGCGATCCGGCCCGGCTTCTCGAATTGGCTGCTCTTCAGCGGTATGATCGAAGCCTTCCTCGAGCGGGCAGAGGAGGCGGGAGACCCGATGCGCCTCGATTATGCGCTTCGTCAGCACGAACAGTGGTACCTCGGGGACGGCGTCTATGGGGACGGGCCCGAGTTCCACTGGGATTACTACAACTCCTTCGTTATCCAGCCGATGCTGATCGACATCGTGGAGCAGGCTGCGCACCGGTTCCCGGAATGGGAGGCCATGCGGCTGCCCGTGCTGCAGCGGGCCCAGCGTCACGCAGCCGTGCTCGAGCGGCTGATCTCGCCGGAGGGCACCTTCCCGCCGGTGGGGCGCTCGCTGGCCTACCGCTTCGGCGCGTTCCAGCTGCTCGCGCAGATGGCGCTCCGCCGGGAGCTGCCGGAGGGCGTGGAGCCTGCCGCGGTGCGCTGCGCCTTGACGGCCGTGATGCGGCGGCTGGCCGAAGCCCCCGGCACGTTCGATGCGGCGGGGTGGCTGACCATCGGCTTCTGCGGAAGCCAGAAGAATCTCGGCGAGGGCTATATCTCGACCGGAAGCCTGTATCTGTGCACGGCGGTGTTCCTGCCGCTGGGGCTCCCGCCGGAGGATCCGTTCTGGAACGGGGAAGCGGAGTGGACCGCCAAGAAGCTGTGGTCGGGCGCAGGAGCTCCCATTGACAGCGCTCTGTATGGGTGAACTCATCTAACGTGAGCTTTTCTGACATTTGCCTAATATTGACGGTTGTCAACCTCTCCAAACCCTGCTATAGTATGCGGCAGTAGAATAGGATACAGCCAAGATATGGAGAGGAAGAACGAACCATGCTCATCATCAGAAAAGCCGCCGCGGGCGATCTTCCCGCAATCGTAGATATCTATAACGAAGCCGTGCTGAACACGGTAGCCACCTTCGACACGGTTCCCCGCACGCTGGAACAGCAGGAGGCGTGGTTCGAACAGCATGGGGACGCGTATCCCGTACTGGTCGCGGAGGTGGACGGGATCGTGATCGGCTGGGCTTCGCTCAACCAATATTCCGACCGGCTGGCCTATGCGCGAACGGCGGAGCTTTCTTTGTACATCCATGAGGGGCACCGGGGACAGGGCACCGGCAAGAAGCTGTTCGAGGCGCTGCTGGAAGCGGGCCGCGAGGCGGGACTGCATACGGTGCTCTCCCGTATAGTAGAGGGCAATGACAACTCGATTCACATCCATCATCTCTACGGCTTCGATACGGTGGGAACGATGCGTCAGGTCGGATTCAAATTCGGCCGGATGCTCGATGTGATTCTGCTCCAGAAGATGCTGTAATCCGGCTCCGGCGGAACGACCGCAGGGCGGCGGGAAGGGCTGCGCCCAAGCTTGACTCGGTTTTGGGCTGCCGATATAATGGAAGGTATGCAAAGGCTGGAAAGTCAAGAAGCACCGCAGAACGGCACCCCCAGGCGGGGTGCTTTGTTGTAATCGGAGAAGGGCTCCGGCTGCGGCCCTGTGATCCCCACGGGCTGCGCCGCCCACTGCCCGTCCCGGTATGCGAGTCTTCTGTGCCCGCCTTCTTTGTACGACGAAAGGGGTTTGTCCGATAATGAATTACAAACATTGGCTGGCGGAACAGCTGGCCGGGAAGTTCGAAGGTCTGGACCGGGAAACGCTCGCGGACCTGATCGAATACCCGCCGAATCCGCAGATGGGCGATCTTTCGCTGCCCTGTTTCAAACTGGCCAAGGCGCTGCGCAAGGCTCCGCAGGCGATTGCGGAAGAGCTCAAAGCGGGATGGACCCCGGATGCCTCTGTCGAGAGGGTGGATGCCGTTGCCGGTTATTTTAACGTGTATCTCAATCCGTCGCAGTTCGCCTCCCAGGTGATCCGCGCAGTGCAGGAGCAGGGGGCGCGTTACGGCTCCCAGAATATCGGGCAGGGCCGCAATATTGTGATCGACTTCTCTTCGCCCAATATCGCCAAGACGTTCCATATCGGACATCTGCGGTCTACGGTCATCGGGAACGCTCTCTATAAAATCTTCGAATTCCTCGGGTATAACAGCGTCGGAATCAACCATCTCGGCGACTGGGGCACCCAGTTCGGCAAGCTGATCGTGGCGTACAAGCTCTGGGGCGACAAGGACGCGGTGGAAGCGGACGGCATTGCGGAACTCCAGCGGATCTACGTCAAGTTCCATGACGAGGCTGACGCGAAGCCTGAACTCGACGACGAGGCCCGTGCCTGGTTCGTGAAGCTGGAGCAAGGGGATGCCGAAGCGACGGAGCTGTGGCGTTGGTTCGTGGACATCTCGCTGAAAGAGTTCCATAAGATGTATGAGATCCTCGGCGTCTCCTTCGACTCCTACGCCGGCGAGAGCTATTACAACGACAAGATGGCGGCTGTGCTGGACGAGCTCAAGGCCAAGTCGCTGCTGGAAGAAGACCAGGGCGCACTGCTGGTCCGTCTCGACGATTACAATATGCCTCCTGCACTCATGGTCAAGAAGGACGGAGGCACTCTGTACCATACCCGTGACGTGACGGCGGCGCTGTACCGCAAGCGTACCTACGATTTTGAGAAGGCGGTCTATGTGACGGATGCCGGCCAAAGCCTGCACTTCCACCAATGGTTCAAGGTACTCGAACTCATGGGCTACGAGTGGGCCGCGAATCAGCTCCAGCACGTGCCGTTCGGCAAAGTATCGCTCGAGAACGCGAAGCTGTCGACGCGTAAGGGCAATGTCATCAACCTGGAAGACCTCCTGGGCAAAGCGATCGAGAAGACGCGCAGCATCATCGAGGAGAAGAATCCGGGCATGGTGAACAAGGATGAAACGGCCCGCCAGATCGGCGTCGGCGCGATCATCTTCAACGATCTCAGCAACAACCGGATTAAGGATATCGTCTTCTCCTGGGACGATGCCTTGAACTTCGAAGGGGAGTCCGGACCTTATGTGCAATACGCGCATGCCCGTGCATGCCGTGTCATCGGCAAAGCCGATCCGGCGGAAGTGGCTGCGGCTGCGTCCCTGAACCCGGAGCACCTGACGAACCCCGAAGCTCAAGCGGTGCTGCGTGAACTGTACCTGTTCAAGGAGCGCGTGGAGCAGGCGATGCACAAGCTGGAGCCGTCCATCGTCTCCCGCTACCTGATCGATCTGGCCCAGAGCTTCAATCATTTCTACCATCAGTGCAAGATCGTGACGGCGGATGAGGCGGAGGTGCGGATTGCGCGTCTGGCGCTCACTGACTGCTTCCGTACGACGATCCGCAACGGCCTCTCGCTGATCGGCTTGGAAGCGCCGAACGAAGTGTAGGCTCTTCCCGGTTCTGCGAATACCGGAATACCCAAATACCCGCTTATCCCGAAGACGCGTCTTCGGATAAGCGGGTATTTGGGTTATGGCGGCAGCGCCGGGCTCAGCAGCAGTCCCGGTCCTGGATTCCGGCGCGTACAGCAGGGGCCGGACCCCTTGCCGCGCCGGGTCAAGATCCCGGCGCGGCGCCCATTACTGATGCTGCGTCACTACAGCGCTGTGCCGTTACCGGCCGCGGTGTTTGGCTTTTGCCTTCTGGACGGCAATCTCGCGCCGGCGGGCTTGCTCCGCTTCCTTCTGCGCCTTCGTGACGATCCGGCGCGTCTTCTTGCGGTGCTCGAGATCCCGCATCAGCGCGTCCTGGGCGAGACTGCGGACACCGGTGCGCTGCATCTCTCGGGCCGCTTCACGCGCCAGCCGTTTGGGATTCACGCGCCCGCGGTCCAGGGGCGGAGTTCCGGCTTCTATGCCGGCCTGAACCCTCTCCAGCAGAGGCAGCATATCCCTGCGGACAAAGTCCAGTACCTCCGCATCATACGGTTCGGAACCGAAGACATGCCGGCAGGCTTTGTATACCCCGCCGGACTCCGCTTCCACGATCCCAACCCAGAATTCACCTTCGAAAAACACCGTCAGCTTCATTTCGTTCCCCTCCCTCTGTCTTGCGAGCGATGGACATCCCGAGGGGGGAAGGATATGACACGGGGAGAAAGAGCGGGCAAGAGGATTCCATTGCGCATCCGCTTGCGCGTCCATCCATAGGCTCCGTGCATCCGGGCTACCAACCGGACCGCGATTTTACGCTCATCTCCATTATAAGGAAAGGGCGGGTTTGCTTCAAACGGTCCCGGGCGATAATGGTAGAACAGACCTAAGGATGAGGTGAAAGCTTGGATATGGCAGCAAAGGGTGACGAGCTCGTCAAATACTTGACCGTCCAGGTCGTCAAGTACATCGAGACTCCGAAGGAAGTGCGGCGTCAGAAGAGGGCGGGGCGCAGGGAAGCGCGCGAGCATTGGCAGTACCGGTGGTTCGGCATGCTGCCGCTGGCGTTGAGTATGTGGCTGCGCCCGCTGCGGGAGCAGATCGCAAGATTCAGAGAAAGAGCGAGAGAATAGAAACGGTAGAAAAGTGCTTAAGATTCGCCTCGGCCCCTCCCGGCTGGGGCTTTTTTGTGCTTTCGCTTCTTAGCTGCTCCCCTTGCCGTAATGCGGAATTCGGCCAAAGACAGGCTTTTCTCTCAGAACATCTCTCTATCATGTAACGTATCATGCAGTATGGATTTATATCAACGGCAGATGGCCTTCCTATGAATCCGTCCCGGAATTTCGTACGGCATATTCATATAGAGGTCCGGTCCCGAGAGGAGGAATGAGAGATGATTACGCTGCTGATAATCGCTGCGGCCGGCGGCTCGCTGTACTTCGTCCTGAAGCCCCCCCTGCCTCCCGCCTTGGAGGAGGCTGAGATGGAGGCCTATGTGACTGCGCTGCCCGAGACTCAGCTGCCCGAACTGCCGCCGGCCTTGGCCAGGGAGTAATCAGCACCTCAAACAACCCATGGAGAGAGGAGTTCATGTCTTATGACGGAACCGGCCATGATCAGTTTGACGGTGTTTTCCTTCTTGATGACGATGCTGTTGATCCTTCTCCGTCCAAAAGGATTGAACGAGGCGGTGCCTGCCGTGATCGGTGCGGCGCTCGTCGTGCTCAGCGGCAGCGTGTCGGTGTCGGACCTTGGCCGGATCGGCACGACCATCAGCGGCGCGGCCATTACCATCATGGCAACGATCGTTATGGCGATCGTGCTGGAGAGCTTCGGCTTCTTCCAGTGGGCCGCGGAAGGATTGGCCGCTCGGGCCAGGGGATCGGGCATCCGCTTATTCTGGTACGTCAACCTGATCTGTTTTTTGATGACGCTGTTCTTTAACAATGATGGAAGCATCCTGATCACAACGCCGATCCTGCTGATTCTGCTGCAGCGGCTCGGGCTCAAGAACCACCAGAAGGTTCCTTATCTGCTATCGGGAGCGCTCATCGCCACAGCGTCGAGCGCTCCGATCGGCGTAAGCAATATCGTCAACCTCATCGCCCTGAAGATCGTAGGCATGGATTTATACATGCATACGCTGCTCATGTTCATACCATCGACGCTCGGCCTGCTCTTTTTTGCCGTACTTCTCTTTCTCTATTACCGTGACCGCCTGCCGAAGAAACTGCCTCACCGCGCCATGCACTTTCACGGACCGGGACGACACCCTCTTCAGCATCCTGCCGATCCCGAGGCGTCCATGAAGCGCGACCGTTTCATGCATAGGATTCTGCTGTTCGTCTTCCTGGTCCGCTGCTCGTTATTCTTGGCATCCTATCTTGATATTCCCATCGATCTGGTGGCCGTACTCGGGTCAGTCGTCCTCTTGATCTGGCGCTGGGTCGCACTGAAGATTCCTCCGGCGGACATGCTGAAGAAGACGCCCTGGCACATTCTTGTGTTCGCCTTCGGGATGTACGTGATTATCTATGGATTGAACAATATCGGCCTGACGCGCCTGCTCGTCACGACATTCGAGCCCTGGATCCAGGAGAGCCTGCTCTCGGCAAGTCTCGTGATGGGGCTGCTGACTACGCTGATGTCCGTGATGTTCAACAACCATCCCGCCCTGATGATCGGTACGATGACTTTGACGGGCATGCAGCTTGACCCGATGACGTTAAAAACAGCTTACCTGGCCGCTGTCATCGGAAGCGATCTGGGGGCGCTGCTCCTGCCGATCGGAACCCTCGCCTCCCTGATCTGGCTCGGCATTCTCAAGGAGCATAAGGTTCACGTGCCCTGGAAGGAATATGTCATGGTCACGTTCACGACGATCCCTCCCGCCATGCTGTTCACGCTCTTCATCTTGGCCTACTGGATCGGGTGGATGTTTTGAATAAACAAAAAAAAGGAAAGCTTCTTGCCGTCCGCTGCCGGAAAAGATCCGGAGCGGGGTGGCTGGAAGCTTTCTATATAGGAGAGGAGAGAAACCAAAGGTTAGGGGTAAAACCCGCCTAGACGCTGCATGGATTCGAGCGGAAGATAACGTTCGTCGTCTTCCTGAACCCTGACATAGGCGGTGCCGCCGGACCAAGTCTGCAGACCGGTCACCGGCAGCGGGATCAGATGCCGGCCGCTGTATACATTGGCGGCAAAGATAGGCTTGCGGCCTTGTTCCAGCCACGCTCCAAGCACATCGGAGGAGGGAGGGGCGGCAGAGGCCGACTGCACCCAGGGGAGGCGTTCGTAGGGATCGAAGGAGCTGATGCCATGAACGGGCTCTTGGGGCCTGGGAGCCGGGCTCCCGGTGTGCAAGAGCTGGCCATCCGATACGCGGAGCTCCAGCTTGGGGAGGTCTCCGGGCTTCAGCGGGAGCTCTTCGCCCGTCTTGGCATCGAGATACCGGAGCGGGCTGCCGCCCGGGGCGGCGATGATCCAGAAGGCTTCGAGCGGATTGTAATACAGGCGCTGCGCTTGAATGTCGGATGGGATAAGGTCAAGCTGCACCAGAGAGTGATGCAGAGTCTGTAAGCTGAATAATGGGTATTCGCCGCGGCCGTATTCCGAGAGGCGGTAGGCGCCGTCACCGGTATCGTGGATCACGAGATATCCGGTCTCGCGGCCGCCGGTCTTCAGGAGGACGACCCAGCCGTGAGTGCCGGGACCGAGCGGATAGCTTGTCCACTGCGCCTGCTGCCAGTCCTCGAAGCCCTTCTGGGCGGAGATGGAGGCGATCAGGCTTTGCACGGCTTCCTCCAAGGAGGAGGCGGTTTGCTGCTGCGGCACATCCGTGGAAGGGGCGATAGACTCTTCCGTGGAAGATGCCTGCTCCACAGCCAGGGCGGGAGCGTATTCGAGCGGTCCTGCGGCATGCAGGCCGGCAGCGAGGAGCAGCGCGGTCAGAGCGAGCGTGAGCTTGTTCAAGATATTCACCATCTTTGCTGGAAGTAGGGGCTTTGGCGGCTCTATGCGCTGTCCGTATCGAATATGTCTTTAGTATATAGGGTATGCGGCGAAAAGTTTGTTAGAACCTGTAAGCGTTACAAATAAAGTTTTCCCGAAGAACCGCTAAGCTTCGCGGCCCTTCGTCAGAAGGAAGCCCCGTTCGCAGCGGGGACATGAAACAAACCGCAGTTGATGGCGGATACATGCACACGCGGGCGATACTGCCATTCGATTTCGTTGATCCGGTTGGCGTACTGCGCTTCGATCTCCGGTCTCTTCTCGGGATCGGCTGACTGCAGCAGGGAGTCGTAGTAGCCGCGGATGCGCTCGAGCTCCTCGCTCAGGCGCAGCTGCGCATCCCGGGCCCATCCGTGGTCGTACGCCGCAAGCTTCTCTTCGAGATGCTGTTCGAGAAAGAGAACTGCCCGGGGCAGCGTGATCTTGTCGGGCGTTACATACACGTGAGCGGGCAGACGGGGCGTCATCTTGCGGCCGGAGATCCACTCGTGGAACTCTTCCCGCAGCTGCCCGGTCTGCAGCTGGATGCCGATCGAGTGGATCTCGCTGCGCTTCATGTCGCAGGCCAGCTCGACTTTGTAGTTCACGCCGAACCAGCTCTCGTACGGCACGGTCGAGGAGTGAGGCTGCGCGGGCACGTAATGCTCGAAGAGCCGGACGAACCGGCCCTTGCCGCGTACGGCGCCGAAGATCTGCTCGAGCCGCCGGCTGCCGTAGGTCATCTCGTCCCGGGGCACCCGGGCGGTGAAGGACGTCGGCACGAAGCCGAAATACCGGCCGAGGATGCTGTCGCCCTGCGGCGGGGGGCTTCCGGGCGCCTGCGGTCCGGCTGGACCGGGGGCTGCCGGGGAGGCTGCGCCAGAAGCTTGAATCTGTGGTGCGGCAGAGCCCGGCGATGGAACGCCGGCCATCCCCGGCGGCGCTGCCATGGCGGCAGCCGGAACGCCCTGGGGCGGATGCAGCTCGCGGTACGTGTCCGGATCGAAGATGAACGTGCAGGTCATCGTCTCGGGCGTCACGCCCGTCCGCTCCACGAAGCTCCAATAATAAGGACGGTGATTCAAGTCCTGGTCCGCGGAGGGGGACAGCTTCACGGTCACGTAAGCCGGGTGCTTCTCCTGAATTTCGCACTGCTCTGCCTCGAGATAGCGCATGACGAAGCTGCGGATCTGCTCGGTGTTCATCATGGCTGTGCCTCCTCCGTGCCGGTTCCCGGCACCGACTGCCCGACGGCGTTCAGCATGCTCGCCAGACGCGAACCGTCAGCGGCTTCCTGCTGCACCTCGGTGCGCACCTGGGTGAAGGTCTGGCCGAGATCGTCCAGATGGCGCCGGATCTCGTCCTGGTTGCCGGAAGTGAGGATGAGCTTGGCGAGATGGGATTCGAGCGACGTCTTCTTCTCGAAGCGCTCGAGGATCGTATCGAGCCCGCCGATCACCAGCTCGAACATGTTGATTTTCTCGTGGAGCAGCGAGAGGATATGTTCCTCGATCGTGCCGGTGGTGGACAGATTGTAGATCTTCACGTCTTCCTTCTGCCCGAGCCGGTGCACACGGCCGATCCGCTGCTCGACCCGCATCGGATTCCACGGCAGATCGAAGTTGATCATGTTGTGGCAGAACTGCAGGTTGATGCCTTCCCCGCCGGCTTCCGTGGCGATCAGGACCTGGGCGCGGCTGCGGAACAGATCCATCATCCAATCCTTCTTCCCCCGGTTCATGCCCCCGCGGTAAGGCACGCACGAGATTTTGTGCTCCTTGAGGTACTGCATCAGATACTCCTGGGAAGCGCGGTACTCCGTGAAGATGATCACTTTGTCGTCAATGTCGCGGATAAGCTCCATTACCTTCTCGGCCTTCGTGTTCGCCTTGATGCTGCGGATGAGCTCTACGAGCTCCCAGATCCGCGGCCGCAGCGGGGAGTCTTCGTCCGTCTTTTTGAACATATTGACCAAGGTAATGAACACGGCGTCCCGGGAGGAACAGACTTCCCGCTGCAGGGTTACGAGGGACAGCACGGAGCTGAGATCGCCGCCAGCTTCCTCGAAGCGCCCTTTCACGAAGTTCGTGACGCCATCATAGAGCGCCTGTTCTTCCGGCGAGAGCTGGAGCGGGATATTGCGGACGATCCGCTTCGTGAAGTTCACGTTGCCGTCGCTGCGCCGGTTGCGGATCATCACCTTGCTGAGCTCCGACTGCAGCTGCTCTTCGTTCTTCGGGACGCGCTTGTCGACGACGAAGTTGGCCTGGAAGCTGGTCTTGCCGCCGAGCTGGCCGGGCTTCAGCAGCGTAATGAGATTATAGAGCTCGCCAAGGTCATTCTGCACGGGGGTCGCCGTGAGAAGGAGGCAGTATTTTTTGCGCAGCTCGTTGATGAACTGGTAGCTTGTCGTCTTCTTGTTCTTGAGCTTATGGGCTTCGTCGACGATGAGCATGTCGTACTCCAGGCCGAGTACGATCTCCCGGTGAGGGTCCCGCTTCGCCGTGTCCATGGAGGCGACGATAATGTCGCTCTGGGCCCACATGTATTCCTTCTTCTGGGCGACGGCCGGGATGCCGAACTTCTGGTTGAGCTCGCGCACCCACTGCAGGACCAGGGAGGCCGGGACGAGGATCAGCACTTTGCGGATGAGCCCGCGGATCAGGTACTCCTTGAGAATGAGACCCGCTTCGATCGTCTTGCCGAGTCCGACCTCGTCGGCCAGAATCGCACGCCCGCGCATCCCGGTGAGCACCTTTTTGGCCGTCTCGATCTGATGGTCCATCGGCACGAGATTCGGCAGGTGCGTCAGGCACTGAAGCTCGTCGAAGCTGTGGATGAGTCCGGAACGTTCCGCCTCGTGCGCCAGCTTGAACATCGTGAAGCTGTCCCAGGGACCGTTGCGCTGGGCACGCTGGTGCAGCTCTTCGAACCAGTCCCGTTCAAAGTGGATCTGGACATGCTCATTCAACTGCCGTAAGTGTTCCTTCCGCTCGGTTGGCTGCATCTCACGCGCTCCTTTTCCTTCTGGCATGGGGAACGGCTTCGGGTCAGGCAGTACCCGGCTCTTGCTGTGTCCGGGGGTCCCTGCTGTAACCGGCCTGCCGGCCGTCTTCTCTTACGCTCCAATCAATTCCTAGTATGTACACAAAGAAAAACTTTCAAACGAAAGCGCGATCCATTATGATGAAGGGACGGACTTAGGAGGTTGGAGAAGAATGAACGAATGGAGATGGATCCGCAGCGGTTCTTCCGCACCGGATTACAATATGGCAGTGGATGAAGCGATTCTGACGGCGCACAGCGAAGGGAGAGTGCCGCCGACCGTGCGGTTCTACGGCTGGAACCCGCCGACGCTGTCGGTAGGCTACTTCCAGAAGGCGCAGACCGAGGTCGACTTCGAGGCGCTGGAGCGCCAAGGGATCGGCTTCGTCCGCCGGGCGACCGGGGGCCGGGCCGTACTGCACGACCGCGAACTGACGTACAGCATGATCGTCTCGGAGCAATACGAGGGGATTCCCCGCAGCGTCACGGAGGCGTACAGGGTGCTGAGCCAAGGGCTGCTGCTCGGCTTCCGCCGGCTGGGGCTGGCGGCCGACATGGTGCAGCTCGAGAGCGAAGAGGACAAGAGCCAGTATGCGTCGATGGGTTCGGCGGCCTGCTTCGATTCGCCGTCGTGGTACGAGCTGGTGGTCGAGGGACGCAAGATCGCCGGCAGCGCGCAGACCCGGCAGAAGGGCGCCCTGCTGCAGCATGGCTCAATCCTGCTCGATCTCGACGCGGATCAGCTGTTCGGGCTGCTGAAGTTCGCCAGCGAGCGGGTCGGGGAGCGGATGAAAGCCCAGTTCCTGCGCAAAGCGGTGGCGATCAACGAGCTGCGGCAGGGTGCCGGTCTGCGGGATGTGACGCTGGGGGACGTGGAGGAAGCGTTCGCGGCCGGCATCGCCGAGGGGCTCGGGATCCGGCTCGTTCCGGGAGAGCTGACCTCATGGGAAGAAGAGCTGGCGCAGCGCCTGCGTGAGGAGAAGTACGGGAATCCGGAGTGGAATCTGCGCCGGTAGGCCTCTGGATGTACGAGCGGGAGGGCCGGGCCGGCTGATATAGCGGAGGTACTTGGGTCCCGAGCCTTCCTATTGTGCGCCAGCCGTAAGGGAGGTCCGTGCCGATCACGCGCAGAGGCTGCGGTTACAATCCGTACTGAAGTCCGAATGAAGTCCGAATGAAGTCCGAATGGAGTCCGAATGGAGTCCGATTCGCGTTCGTACCGGAGTCCGTACGAGGGTCCGCCCAGGGATCGGCCTGCGGGCGCAAGGCTGGTGCGGCAGGCTCACTGACACGCAAATATCCCCCGGAATCTTTCTTCCGGGGGATTCGCTTTGCCTGTTCATGGTTTTGTCAAAATGCGATGATGCACATGCAGACGGGCGTGGTAAAAACTCAAGGACGTAGGGTCTGCGCGAACGCATCCTGCAGCCGCCGGGTTACCGGGCCTGGCAGTCCGCCGGCGACCGGCTGACCGTCGATGGCGATCACCGGGGTCACCTCCACGGTCGTCCCCGTGATGAAGACTTCGTCCGCCGCCCGCAGCTCGTCCAGGGTGAAGGGCCTCTCGTCCACCGGGATGCCGAGCTCCGCCGCCAGCCTCAGCACGACCATGCGCGTGATGCCGTGGAGGATCAGATGGTTGGCGGGATGCGTGACGATCCGGCCGTCTTGGACGATGGCGGCGTTGGAGGCGCTGCATTCGGTGACGGTGCCGCTGCGGTGCAGGATGACGTCATCGGCGCCCTGGGACAGCGCGTGCTGCTTCGCCATCGTGTTGGCGAGCAGGTTCAGTGTCTTGAGGTCGCAGCGCAGCCAGCGGATGTCGTCCATCGTCACGGTACGGATCCCTTTCTCCATGGCAGCCAGCGGGCGCTTCAGTTCACTTGCATAGGCCATCAGGACGGGCTCCGCGTCCTGCGGGAAGCTGTGGGCGCGGGGGGCAATGCCCCGGGTCAACTGGAGGTAGACGGTGCCTTCTTGCACCTGATTGCGGGTAACCAGTTCGTTCAGTCCGCCGAGCAGTTCGCTCTTGGACATGGGGAGAGACATCTGGATCGCCTCGGCGGTACGGACGAGACGGTCATAGTGGGCGTCTGCCTCATACAGCTGGCCGCCGTAGACGCGGAACACCTCGTAAGCGCCGTCGCCGAAGTAATAGCCCCGGTCCTCGGGCGAGATGCGGACGTCCTCTTTGGGAAGGAACTCATTTTGATACCAGTAGATGGTTGACATGCGGATGCTCCTCCTGACATACAATGGGGGTAAGGCGGGGAACATATGTTTGATGTTTCCCTTAGGCTTATGCTAATCTGGATTCAGACTACCAAGACAGGCCCGCCTTTGTCAAAGGATTCCAGCCTGACGGATGACTGACAGCCGGTGGAATGAGGCTTCGCAGAGGTGCCTGATAGGGGAGGTTCTTCGACAAGATTGTCGAAATTCCTTAATTTAGCACGAATGAGAAAGAGAGCGAGGAAGAGAAAACGTAAGAGAATCGCACGGCAGATTGTCCTGGACGCCGAAATTCGCTTTTTGGCTATTAGAAACACTACATATTGTATTGTATAATCGTATTCTCAACCAGATATTGTACATTCCGATGATCTTACATACAGGAGGTTGTTGTTGTGAAGACCATACAGCAGACCAAATTAGAAGGCTTGAGCGAGAAAATTTTCCTTGATCGATATGCGATGAAAGACGCCGATACCTCGAATACCAAGGTGGGCGACACGGTACTCGTGCTGACGAAGGACGATCCTAAGTTTCCTGCGAAGGAAGTAGGCGAGGTCATCGAACGACAGGGAAATACGGTTCAGGTCCGCACACGCAGCGGGGACGTTGTCGAATCCCAGGTCGAGAAGCTGACGCTGACCCGCGAGAAATCCCCTCAGGAGATGTGGGACCGTTTGGCTGCTGCGATGGCTTCCGTGGAAGCAACGCCCGAGAAACAGAGCGAATGGACGGAGAAATTCCGTTATGTGCTTGATGATTGGAAGCTTGTGCCAGGCGGCCGGATTGCGGCTGGGGCGGGTGCGAGCGACGAATTGACCTTGTTCAACTGTTACGTCATCCCCTCCCCTCACGATAGCCGGGGCGGCATTATGGCGACGCTCTCCGAGATGACCGAGATTATGGCCCGGGGCGGCGGCGTAGGCATCAATCTGTCCTCGCTTCGTCCGCGGCGCTCGGTGGTGCGCGGGGTGAACGGTTCGTCCTCCGGCGCGGTCTCGTGGGGCGGGCTCTTCAGCTATGCCACCGGGCTGATCGAACAGGGCGGCAGCCGGCGGGGCGCACTCATGCTCATGATCAACGACTGGCATCCGGATGTGGTCGATTTCATTACAGTCAAGCAGACCATGGGCCAGATCACCAACGCGAACTTGTCCGTATGCGTGAGCAACGGTTTCATGCAGGCGGTGAAGGAAGATCTGGACTGGGAGCTGGTCTACCCGGACACGACGGATCCGGAGTATGACGACGTATGGGACGGCGATCTCGACAAGTGGAAGAAAGCCGGCCGCAGTGTCATCCCGTACCGTACGGTGAAAGCAAGAGACGTATGGCATACGATCATCGAATCCGCTTGGAAATCCGCCGAGCCGGGTGTCGTGTTCTTGGAATATTACAACCAGATGTCGAACTCTTGGTACTTCAATCCGATCATCTGCACGAATCCGTGCGGTGAGCAGGGGCTCCCGGCATGGGGCGTCTGCAACCTGTCGGCGATCAATCTCTCGAA
The DNA here is from genome assembly GCF_027533645.1 of Paenibacillus caseinilyticus. GTDB lineage: Bacteria > Bacillota > Bacilli > Paenibacillales > NBRC-103111 > Paenibacillus_G > Paenibacillus_G caseinilyticus. The sequence goes on along the minus strand of NZ_JAQAGY010000001.1, from coordinate 152,069 downwards.
GTTCTACGATGAGGAGAAGCATGACGTCGCCTGGGACGAACTCGCGAAGACCGTGCAGTACTCGACGCGCTTCCTCGATAACGTCATCGACAAGACGCCGTACCACTTCGAAGAGAACCGGATCAACCAGCAGGGCGAGCGGCGCGTAGGCCTTGGTTCGATGGGGCTGGCCGAGCTGATGATCAAGCTGGAGATCCGCTACGGCAGCCCGGAATCGCTGGAGTTCCTCGATAAGCTGTACGGCTTCATGGCGAAGGAAGCTTATCTGGCTTCTGCCGACATCGCCGAAGAGAAGGGCTCCTTCCAGCATTTCGATGCCGAGCCGTTCCTGCAGAGCGGGTTCATGAAGAACATGGTGGCTACGTATCCGGAAGTCGGGGCGGCCATCCAGAAGAAGGGCATGCGCAACGTCACGGTTATCACCCAGGCGCCGACAGGCTCCACGGGCACGATGGTCGGCACGTCGACCGGCATCGAGCCTTACTTCGCCTTCGAATACTACCGCCAGAGCCGCCTCGGCTTCGACAAGCAGTACGTACCGATCGCCCAGGAGTGGAAGGACGCACATCCGAACGAGGATCTGCCGGCCCACTTCGTGACCGCGATGGATCTCTCGGCGGAAGACCACATCCGCGCGCAGGCGGCGATCCAGAAGTGGGTGGACAGCTCGATCTCCAAGACGGCGAACTGCCCGGCCGACTTCACGGTCGAAGAGACGAAGCGGCTCTACGAGCTCGCCTTCGATCTCGGCTGCAAAGGCGTGACGATCTACCGCGACGGCTCCCGCGACGTGCAGGTGCTCTCGACGGAGAAGAAGGAAGATAAGGCCGAAGCGGTCAGTACGCCTGCTGCGGACACGGCAGCTGCTGAAGCGGCTCCGGCTGCTGCGCCGATAGCATCGAACGCTTCGCTGACCAGCCTCTCCCAGACGCTCGCGGTGAATATCGATGCGAAGACCGAGAAGGTCTTCGACAAGGAATACAAACGCCGTCCGCAGGTGCTGCGCGGCGCGACATACAAGTTCAATACGCCGTTCGGCATGGCGTATATCACGATCAACGACATGAACGGCTCCCCGAGCGAGATCTTCCTCAACGTGGGCAAAGCCGGCTCCGACGTATTCGCGATGTCCGAAGCGCTCGGCCGCGTCTGCTCCCTGTTCCTGCGCTACGGCGACCACGGGAACAAGGTCGATCTGCTCGTGAAGCACCTCAAGGGCATCGGCGGCTCCGGTGCGATCGGGTTCGGCGCCAACCGTGTCGAGTCTATTGCCGATGCGGTTGCGAAGGCACTCGAATCCCACGGCGAGTTCACGGACAGCGCCGATGAGCTTGTTACGGCGACGCAGGAGATCGACATGATCCAGGAGACGCCGGCGCAGTATGCGGTGACCCGCAACGCGGCCACGTCGCTCGACCTGTGTCCTTCGTGCGGCTCGGCTTCGCTGATCAACAGCGAAGGGTGCAAGAATTGTTCCAACTGCGGCTACAGCCGCTGCAGTTAAGTTTTAGATGAGAGGCCTTCGGGCCTCTTTTTTTTTTTGCAGATTTTATAACACAAAAATACATTAATATGTATAAATATGAATAAATATACATTGCGGTTGGCAGAGGTGTTTACTGCCGTACCACAGTGTTTTTCTTTGTAAACCAAGTTTATTTGAAAATTGATATCTCTTGCAGGTTATACAAACGCAATATATGGATGATAGAAAACAAAAGTGAATTATTGACAGTTCAGTTCTCCTAATGATATTTGTAATGTACCAGGGATGCCGATTATCGCTTATTCTTCATCTGCTTCCCTTTTTGAAAACGTATAGGGGGTATAGTGATATCATGAAGAGACAGGGGGTCGGAGCGAAATGCGGATGAACGGGTATTACCGTATGATTTATCCCATACCCATTTCTTTCGTAGTCATCTCTTCCGTAATACGAATAAAGCGATTACTATTCAACAGTCTTCAGAAGGAGGCCAGGATATGTTTAAGGTTTTATTGGTGGATGATGAAGTATTTGTCCGAAAAGGACTTCAAAAGCTGATCCGCTGGGAGCAGTTCAAGTTTACATTGGTGGGCGAAGCCAAAAACGGCGGGGATGCGTTGGCCATGATCAACACCCTCGAGCCAGATCTGATCATTACCGACATTATGATGCCGGTATTGGACGGACTGGGGCTAATCCGCAGCGTAAAAGAAGAGGAGAGAGTAGACCCTGAATTCATTATTATCAGTGGTTATAATGATTTTAAGTATGCTCAACAAGCCATACGTTTCGGGGTTCAGGATTATATTCTGAAGCCCATTGATGTTAATGAATTGGCAGTTACGCTAAAGAAGCTGGCGGAAAAGATTCGCATGAAACGAATGACAACGCTTACGGGGAGGAGCTTTTCGGTCGCTTCTACTCTCGAAGCGTTACTGAAGGAGAATCTTCAAGACGAAGATGCGGAGTGGTATGCCGAGGTATTGGGCATGGAAGGAATCTCCGCTTACCTGTATGTATTTGCAGAGGTCCATGCTGCGCCAGGGCTGCCGCAGGTTGGTCTAAAAATGTTCGAGGATATGTTGTGTTCCTGCGGGAAAGCCGGAATCAGAATCCCAGTACTTGAACAGCGACCCGGCTTATTCGGAATGCTGCTAAGCACCGATCTGCTTCATTGTTGGGGGAGAGATCTTTCGCAGGCGCTGGAGGCGATCCGGGTTGAGATTTCAACGCTTTCGCACCGTGATGTAACCCTCTTTGCTGGCGACACGGTGAAGTGCATCACTCATATCAAACAGTCCTATCTCAGCGCCAATGAGGCACTCAAACACAAGTTTGCAGAATGTCATAACGAAGTGATTCTATACGACCAGGTGAAGGACAAGCCTCATTATTCCTTCGCTCTTGACCCAAGCATCTGCGATCCCTTACTGATAGAGTTAGAGGAAAACAATAAGGCAGCTTGTAAGGCAATGATTGAAAGCTTGTTTCAGACTTTTCATGAACGGCGATTTACGCCGCCAGCCGTTGTCAGCACGCTCTCCCGTTTCAGCAACCGAGTGATGGGGGTCATGAAGCAAATGAAAGGTAACGATGAAGAACAGCGGCGGTTGCTAGAAACGATGGAAGAGGAATATCACACCTGGAGTCTCCAGCAGTTGAAAGAGCACTTTACGCACATGGTCTCCGACGCTGCCGAGAATATTGCAGAGCTGCGCAGGGAGCGCATGAAAGGGGATATCGAGAAAATTAAGAAATATATTGACTCCCACTATATGGACAATATAAACCTCAAATCCATTGCCGCTCACTTCTATATGAATTCCGTCTATCTGGGACAGCTCTTCCGGAAGACCTACGGTGTCTATTTTAACGATTACCTTTTGGAGCTGCGGGTAAAGGAAGCCAAAGTATTACTCCGTCAAACCGACCTGCGAATGTATGAAATTGCGGCAAGAGTAGGCATCCAGAATGCAAACTATTTCGTAACCCAGTTTGAGAAATTGGAAAAGTGTTCGCCCATGGAATATCGGAACAAACTGGTAAAAAAAGAATAGACGGGGGCGGTTTTACGTGAGAACCATTCATCTCAATCATATGAAACTACGCGACAAACTGCTCCTCATGTATGTGCTGTCTGTCTTCATTCCCATTGTGATGACAAATGTCGTCTTCTATCATGTGACTACAACGAATATTCATAACCAGAAGATCCGTGATGCCAATCGGGCTTTAGAAAATATTAGAGAGTCCTTTAAAGTCATCGTTGACCAAGCCGCTGGACTATCCTATTCGTTTTATGCCGACCGCATTTTTAACGAATATATTGCACGCCGCTATAATGGGGCATCTGACTATGTGGATGCTTATAATTCTTATTTGAAAGGGCAATTCTCCAATTCCGACAGGATTATTCAAAGTGCCTATAAAGTATACACCGATAATCCCACCATTCTGTCTGGCTACATTGAGCCGTTGACCGACGAGATCAAGAGCTCCGGCTGGTATTCCGAGTTCAAGTCATTCTCCGCACCCTACCCTACTCTCATAAGCTCAGATCAATCCTTCAGCCTGATTCAGAGACTTGACAACTACACGACCGATTTTAATCAAATACTCAAGGTTGATCTAAACATGAAATACATCAGCCAATCATTCGGCAGCAACAGCTTTGATGGTAAGGTGTATCTCGTAGATCCCCAGGGAAGAGTACAGTACAGCAATGATTCAGATGTCAACTGGGCCTTACAGACCGTAATGCTTCAAGATATTCCACTGCCATCAAAGTCTAAAGAATTCCAAACCACTTACACAGGGATCAATTATCTGGAAGGCTGGACGTTACATGGGGTTATGAATCAAGAAATGGTTTTAAATGAAGTAAGAAAGTCGGGGTCCTTCGTTATTTTGCTTGCGTGCATTAATTTCGTGGTACCTTCCCTTATTATTGCTGCCATCTCCCGGTCTCTGCATCTCCGTCTTGTGCGGATACTCAAGCATATGAAGAAGGTTAAGAACCAAAACTTTCAGACCATCCCCCACGAGAATGGCCGCGACGAAATCGGTCAGCTTACAAATGAGTTCAACCGGATGACCGAGCGCATCGACAGTTTGATCACCGACGTTTATCTTACGGATATCCAGAAGAAAGATCTGGAGCTAAAGCAGCAGCGTGCCCAGCTCCATGCCCTGCATAGTCAGATTAATCCCCACTTTCTGTTTAATGCCCTGGAATCCATACGGATGCGAAGCGTGATCAAGGGCGAAGAGGAAACGGCGGATATTATACATAATATGGCCAAAATGTTCCGTAAATCCATCTCTTGGACCCGGGATTGGATCACGGTAGGCGAGGAACTGGAGGTCATTCGATGCTTCCTCGAAATTCAAAAGTACCGGTTTGATGAAGAGTTGGAATACGATGTTCAGGTGGATGAAAATGCATTGCATTTCATGATTCCGAAAATGATTTTCCTTCCATTTGTTGAAAATTCGAGCATTCATGGGATTGAATCGGTGCCGGAGAAGGGGATCATTCGTGTCCGGATCGGCGTTCAGTCAAACAAACTCAAGTTCACGCTTGAAGATAATGGAATCGGCATGTCCCCTTTACAATTGGAAGAAATCCGCGAGTACCTCGCTCAAGACGATGTGATGGGAGAACGAGTCGGAATGAAAAATACTTTTCACCGCCTAAAGCTAATCTATCAAGATCGGTTTATTTTCCATATCCATAGCGTGGAAAGGGAAGGGACACATATTGAGATCGTGCTGCCTCTACCCACAGATCAATGATAAGGTAGTCGCTTTTCAATATACTTTTCATACTACGAACTAAAGTTTGTTGTCTAATCAGCAAAGTTTATTCTTGTTATAATGAAAGCGTGTACAGATTATGGGAAAAACGAGAGGGGAAATGGATCAGATGTACAGAAGTAAAGTATGGACTGCTGGGTTGGCGGCCGTACTGGCAGCTGCAACAATGGCAGGATGCAGTGGCAGTAAGGACCATGCGGCACCGGAGTCAGGGGAAGCATCTGGAACTGAGGGAGCAGATCACACAACACCTGTTACGTTCTCTTATTTTCTCTTTGCGCAAGGGAAGAAAGATGTCATGGCTAGTGAAACAACGATCGGTAAGGAGCTGCAGAAGCAAACGGGTGTGGATTTTAAGTTGCAATACCTAGTAGGCGACAGCGCCACCAAAGCGGGGGTCATGATTGCAAGCGGAGACTATCCAGATGTGATTAGCTCCAGTGGCGAGATGGCGAAATTAATGGATGCGGGAGTTTACATTCCGCTGGATGAGCTGATTGAGAAGTACGGCCCCAATATCAAACGCGTTTATGAACCTTATTTTGATAAGATGAAGGCTAAGGATGGGAAAATCTATACGCTGCCTTTCACAGCTAACCAAGGGTATATTGCGGAACCTGATATCGGCAGCGGTGCTTTCTGGATTCAGCGTTCTGTACTGAAAGAATTCGGGTACCCCCAAATTACGACCCTTGATGAGTACTTTGAATTACTCAAAAAGTACAAGGAAAAATATCCGAAGGTGGATGGAAAGGAGACGATAGGATTTACGATATCCGCCGGTGTAACTAACAATTTCTTCACCTTGCAAAACCCAGCAATGCACTTGGCCGGCTATCCAAATGACGGCGGTGTCATAGTGGATATGAAAACGCATGAAGCAAAGATCGTAGCCGGAACCGAATATCAAAAGCGATGGATTAAGAAGCTGAATGAAATGAATGCAGCGGGGTTGTTTGATCCTGAGTCTTTCACCATGAATAAGGATCAATATCTGGCCAAACTGGCTTCAGGTCGGGTTCTCGGCTACTTTAACTACGCATGGCAGGTTGGAGATGCTGCCAAGAATTTGAAGAAAGCTGGTATTGATGAAAAGCGCTATGCGCCATTGCCGATCGTATTCGACAAGGGAATCAAAGATCAGTACATTGACCCGCCGGGATTTGTAAACAACTACGGTGCGGGGATTACTGTGAATGCCAAAGACCCGGTTCGCATCATTAAGTACTTCGACAACATGCTGAAAGAAGAGAATCAGATTCTGCTTTCCTGGGGAATTAAGGATCAAACCTACAGTGTGGACGAAAAGGGTCGTTTCTACTATAAGGATGACCAGAGCAAATACCATGAAGATCCTGAATTGTCCCGCCAATTTGGATTCACTCATTTCGGATACGACTGGCCACGCTACGGCGGTAACTCTGTTTTAAAGGACGGTAACGCTTTTACACCGTCATTCCAGCCGGAAGTAGCAACGAAATTATATACCGATGGAGACAAGAAGATCCTTGAAGCATATGGTGCAAAGACCTTCAGTGATTACTTCAACAAGCCGGATGAACGCAAGTGGTTCCCCGCATGGTCCATTAATATCCCTCAAGGCTCGCCGGAACAAATCTTCACAACCAAATCTGATGATCTGCAGAAGAAATATTTGTCCAAGCTGATTCTGGAATCTCAGGATAAATTCGAAACAACGTGGAAGGAATATATTACGGAGTTGAACAAACTGGACAAGAAGGTATATGAGGATACCATCACCAAGGCCGTACAAGACCGGGTAGCTGGCAAGTGGTAAGCAGGAGTTGAATCGTGATACCTTTCGACTCTGAACGCTTTGCTACCGGAAAGGAGAAACACCAAGTGGAGAACCATAAGGAATCCACAATCTCAGCAGCCATTGCGGGATTAGGGAATAGAAATAAAGCACCTCTCTTTTTTAAGCGTGTTCACCAACAGAGAGCCCTTGTCTTGATGTCCATTCCTTTTGTAATCTGGGCTTTTATTTTTAAGTATGTCCCCCTTTGGGGATGGACGATGGCTTTCCAGAAATATAGGCCGGCCAAGGCCCTTTTAGAGCAAGAGTGGGTCGGCTGGACTAACTTTCATTTTCTCTTTCAGGACAATACGTTCTACCGGGTACTAAGAAACACCTTGGTCATGAGCTCCATCAAGCTGTTGTTAGGGTTTGTAACTGCAATTACACTTGCTATTCTGCTAAACGAATTGAAGAACATCTTTTTCAAACGGGTTGTCCAGACCGTAAGCTATCTCCCTCACTTTATTTCATGGGTTGTGGCGGCAAGTATTGTAATGACGGTATTGTCGCCGGAAGGGATAATCAACTTACTGCTGACGCATCTGAATCTGATAGATCAACCGGTGCTTTGGCTGGCGAAAGGGGAATATTTCTGGGGGATCCTCGGAGTCTCCGAAGTATGGAAGGATGTAGGTTGGAATACGATCGTCTACTTGGCAGCCATTACTTCCATTGATCCAGCTCAATATGAGGCGGCTGAAATGGATGGTGCGAACCGGTTCCAACGAATCCGCCATATTACGCTGCCGGGAATGAAGTCGGTTATCATTATCTTGTTGATTATGAGTCTGGGAAATATATTGGAATCGGGATTTGAACCCCAATACTTGCTGGGCAATGGCATGAATGTAGACTATTCGGAGAATCTTGACATTTTTGTGTTGAAGTATGGTATGGCGATGAGCAACTTTTCCCTCGGAACGGCTGCCGGCATATTCAAAACCCTGGTCAGTTTCATTTTCCTCTTCTCCGCCAACTCTATCGCTAAGAAAATGGGTGAAAACAGGTTGTTCTAAAGGAGGGTATCCGTCATGGAATATGGGAAAACGTCCCGGCTGCGCAGCTCCGGCTTGGGCGATCGTTTGTTTGATACTTGCAACGTCATCTCCATGGTATGTTTAATGATCGTTACCTTATATCCCTTCGTCAATATGATTGCCGTTTCGTTAAATGATGCCAATGATGCCATCAAGGGCGGTATCTACCTCTGGCCACGAATGTGGACGCTGGAGAATTACAAATATATTTTTGGGGAATCGAGCATTTACCATTCCACTTTCATCTCAGCGCTACGGACGGTTATCGGAACTGTAAGTTCCGTATTGTGCACGGCAATGCTGGCTTATACGATCAGCCGCCAGGATTATGTATTTCGAAAGTTCGTAACCATGTTTTTCATATTTACCATGTATTTTAGCGGGGGGTTGATTCCCACCTATTTGTTAATTAAAAATCTCAGTCTGCTCAATTCGTTCTGGGTATATATCATTCCAGGGATCATCGGCGTGTTCAACATGATCGTAATCCGTTCCTTCATCGAGGGTCTGCCCGATGGAATCCTTGAATCGGCCCGTATCGATGGGGCAGGCGAGTTCACCACCTTCTGGCGGGTTGTCTTACCACTGACGACTCCGGCACTGGCAACCGTGTCTTTATTTGTGGCCGTAGGACAGTGGAACTCTTGGTTTGATGTGTTCCTGTACAACTCATCCAATCTGAATCTGAGCACACTGCAGTATGAGCTGATGAAGATCCTCCAAACCTCCAATACGACAGCAGGTTCGCAATCGGCCGCCGATGTTTTCGCCCAAAGCGGGAACGTCAACACGGTAACGCCAACCTCTATCCGTGCCACGATGACAATCATTGCAACCGTTCCTATTCTGCTCATCTATCCCTTCCTGCAGAAATACTTCGTACAAGGGATGACCGTCGGCGGTGTAAAGGGGTGACCTCTTGAAGTTGCTACACTGAAAGCGTATGCAATAATGGGCTGCTCTTTAAGAGAGGGGGAAAGCAGAGTTTGTTAAGCAGCCCCAAATAATATTTTTAAGGAGACGATATCATGATTTCACGTGTAAAAAAATCCATTCATGTATTATTGGCATCCGTAATTGCGCTGCCGCTGATGGTGACCGCACCGGCAGCTGCCGAAGTTTCAGCAGCACATGATGTCATGGTTAATTTATCGGCAGAAAAACAAACGATACGCGGTTTTGGAGGTATGAACCACTCCGTTTGGATTGGAGATTTGACACCAGACCAAAGAGAAACCGCCTTTGGCAATGGAGAAAACCAGTTGGGTTTCTCTGTTTTAAGAATTCCGATCCATGAAAATAAAGATAACTGGATAAAAGAAGTGGAAACGGCAAAAAAGGCGATAGAACATGGAGCCATCGTGTTTGCTTCACCATGGAATCCCCCGAGTGAAATGGTCGAGACCTTCACTCGCGATTCGAGTACAGGCAGTGGCACCATTTATGAAGCAGAGACGGGTACTACGTTGACCAACTCGGTAATAGAAAGCACCCATACGGGCTATAGTGGTAGCGGTTATGTTAACTTTCAGGCTTCTTCGGGTGCAGCTGTTCAGTGGAATAACATCGTTATTGGGAGTGAAGGAACGAAAAACTTTAAGATTAGGTACGCACTTGAGTCAGGGATCAGCAAGGTGGATGTTTATGTTAACGGTACGAAAATGATCAGTGATGTAACCTTCGAAAGTACCGGCAGCTGGGCTGTCTGGGGGGATAAGTCGATCCAGATTCCTATGAGCGTTGGGAACAATAATACATTAAAACTGGTACCGACCGGTACAGATGGACCGAATATAGATCAAATCCATGTTACCCCATATATTGTAGATTCAACAGCAAAACGCCTTAAACACGATATGTACGATGAGTATGCACAGTACTTAAACGAATTCGATTCATTTATGAAAAGTAACGGTGTCAATCTGTATGCGATTTCCGTTCAAAACGAGCCTGATTATGCACATGAGTGGACGTGGTGGTCTCCGGAAGAAATACTTCGTTTTATGAAAGAAAATGCCCCATCCATCAATAACAGGGTCATAGCACCGGAGTCCTTTTCGTATGTTAAATCCATGTCGGACCCTATTCTGAAAGACCCAGAAGCATTGGCAAATATGGATATTCTTGGCGCACATACGTATGGCACGAAATTTAGCGATTTCCCTTACCCATTATTCGAAGAAAAAGGAGCGGGAAAAGAACTCTGGATGACGGAAGTATACTATCCGAACAGCGAGATGACTTCGGGAGACCGCTGGCCTGAAGCATTGGGGGTTGCGGAGCATATGTACAACGCCATGGTAGAAGGCAATTTTCAGACCTATGTATGGTGGTACATCCGCAGAGGTTATGGCCCCATGAAAGAGGACGGTACGATAAGCAAGCGCGGCTACATGATGGCGCATTATTCCAAATTTATCCGTCCCGGCTACGTGAGGGTTGATGCAACTAAGAATCCCAATCCAGAGGTTTACACATCTGCCTATAAAGGTGACAATAAAGTGGTTATGGTTGCAATTAATAAAGGGACTACAGCAGTAAGTCAAAACTTTGTCCTGCAAAATGGGACTACAAAGAAGGTATCTGCATGGGTAACGGACAGCAGCAGAAATCTTGCACCCGGATCGTCCATCACAGTGTCGGGCGGTTCCTTTACAGCAGATCTGCCTGCCCAAAGCATTACAACTTTTGTAGGTGAATATGATCAAACGGAGCCGACGCCACCCTATTGGCCATCATCCACTCCCCTGACTGTAAGCTCGTTGACATACGATAGTGCAAAGCTCTCCTGGCAGTCGGCAGTTGATGATGAGGGAGTTTCTGCTTACGACATCTACAGAGACGGCCAAAAAATCAATACGGTAAGTGCAGATGTCAATGCATACGTGATCCAGAACCTGACCCCCGAGACAACGTACGAGTTTGAAATCAAAGCAGTGGACCTAAGCGGGAACGTAAGCACCGACAATCCCAAAATATCCGTTACGACGCTGCCCATACAGCTCCCTGATCAGGCGAAGGGCGTGCCGGGAGCACCGGTGCTATCGAGTAATTCCGGCTATGACACGGGACTGCGGGGGAGCAGCTATACGCTCACAATGAATATGTGGTATGGCAACAACGGCAGTACTTATAAGCTCTACGAGAATGGTGTATTGATCGACTCGCAGACGCTAATCGATCGTTCCCCTTCGGCGCAGACTGCAAAGACGGACATTAGCGGGAAAGTGAACGGCACGTATGTATATACCTGCGAGTTAATTAATTCGTACGGTACAACATCATGTTCACCGATGACTGTTAAGGTTACAAACGCGGCATCGGGGGCAATTGTATTATCGAATGATAACTGGGATGGCAATGGAGACTACAAAGTCACAATGAATATGTGGTGGGGAACGAACGCAGGGGTGTACAAGCTGTATGAGAATGGTGTGCTTATTGATACGCAGACATTACCAGTGAACACGCCCAATGCGCAGACAGCCGTGACGAGTATTACTGGTCGTACCACAGGGACTTACGAATACCGGGCAGAGCTACAGAACGATGCAGGTTTGACAGAAAGCAAGATCATGCAGGTGACAGTACAGTAACGTAAGAATATTAGAAATAGGGTAGTACAACACGTCTACTATACTCAAGGGGTCTATTTCAAAAGCAGCGAACAGCCTGGCTTTTGGGATAGGCCCTTTTCGGACGTTGAAGTAGGGCACAGCCCCATCCGCTAACGCTATCGGTCTCCACGCCTTGGACCTTACCTACACAATGAAGACGAGCCCAACCCGGGAGAAGGCCTGGATTCTGCTCGCGTTAAAAAATTTAATGATTAACAAAAAAAGCTCATGTATATCCTTTCTCGCTTACATTAAACTGATTGAAAGTATACATAAATCAGTTATTCGTTGCAGAAAGGAAGCAGCCAAATTGAGAAACTGGTTGGTCGTATGGCTCACAATGGTATTAGTGGTATTATTAGCAATCTCTAGAATGGCACCGAAAGAATCCAATCGGTGGACAGCTGTCTCTCACAAAGCAGCGAATGATAAAATGACCATTGCTGTGATCCCTAAAACGCCGGAGCAAACCGCATTCCGTGATACGAGGAGCGGCGCAGAAGAGGCTGCCAAAGAATTAGGTGTGGAAGTCCTTTGGAAAGAAACGATGAAACCGGACACCTACGGACAGGTTGAAGTCATGGAGGAGATGATTGGAAAAAGGGTGGATGGAATTTTGATTAGTGTGATCGATCCGAATGCGTTGAAGGGTGTCATTAATAAAGCGGTAGAGGCGGGGATCAAGGTCGCGACGTTTGATTCCGATGCTCCGGACTCCAAACGATTATTTTATACCGGCACAGAAAATTATAGGCTGGGCAGACAGGTTGGTGAAGCATTAGCCAAATTGGCTGCAGGCAGAGAAGAGCTGCAGATGGCGATTCTTACCGGAATTCCGGGTACATTTCAAACAGAGCAGCGGATCAAAGGATTTAAAGACGGTGCCGCAGGCGCAAGGATCAAGTATTTGCCTGTCCAGGCCTGTGATGAAGATCTCCATAAAGCGGTGACGATACTGGAACAGTATACGCGAGCTAATCCGGATCTCGATGCTTGGTTTGTAGCTGGGCCTTGGCCCTTCCTTACTCCGACTGAAACTATGCCGATTCTCAAGGAATTTACAGGGAGAGGTGGGATTGTTTTGTCCGCAGAGTCCTACCATTCAACATTCAGATATGTAAAGGAGGGCGTTGTGCAGGTAGAGGTGGGGCAGGATTTTATGTTAATGGGTGAGCTAGGGTTAAAGCATCTTGTGAAAGCCATTCACGGCGAAAAGGTTGAATCCTTCATTGACACCGGTACCATCTACGTAGATAAATATAATGTAGATGCTCGAATGTAGAAGGACACTTGGTTTTCCGAGGGGGCATAAATGATGAGGAGTTTCCATAGTTTTCTTATTCTTTTGGTATTTCTGCCTTTGTTCAGTTGTGAAAGCGTTTCAAAAAAAGAGGGGGCACTCGAAACCTTCTCTAATTTGGGAGGGGATTCAATTGAGAAAGCTGGGTATCGGTCAATGCCAAATGAAATGATTATCACCATGGTACCGAAGTCGCTGGACAATCCTGTTTTCTTGGAAGCTAAGGAGGAGGCTGAACGGACGGTCCGACAGTATGGCGCGAAGCTGGAGTGGCTTAGTCCCATGGACACTCAGGCAGAAGAACAGGAGAGGATCATGGAAAGCTTAATCAGACGCAGGGTAGATGGGATCATTGTCAGCTGCATCGATGCGCAACGACTCACTCCTTTTATTGACAAAGCAGTAGAAACGGGAATCAAGGTGGCCACCTTCGACTCAGACTGCCCAAGCAGCAAGAGGCTCTTTTATGTGGGGACCGATAATTATGATATCGGTTGGGCGAGCGGTCTGCAAATGTTAAAAATTATAAAAGAAAAAGGGCGGCTTCATGAGCCGTTGAAAGCGCTTCTGATGACTGGGAGCAAACAAAGCCTGAACCTGAACGAGCGGCTAAAAGGCTTTCAAGATGCGCTAGCAGAAGCAGTAGACGTAGAATATCGGGCAGTGCTTGAATGTAACGACGATCTCACCTTGGCTGGCGAGCTTTTGGAGGCCTATATGCGCTCCGAAAAGGGCATTGATCTCTTTTTTAGTGCAGGGGGCTGGCCGCTCATCTCTCCTGTAGATTCGCTGCCCAACTACCAGAAGTGGCGGGAAGAAGGAGGATTGGCTGTTGCGGTAGACACCTTTTATCCAATAATCATGGCTGCCCAAAAAGGAATGGCGGACAGCTTGGTCGGTCAGGATTTTGCGATGATGGGGCGCTGGAGTGTGGAGCACATGATCGAAGCGATTCAGGCCAAACCGTTACACCAAAGCAAGTTCTACACGGATTTGGAATATGCGGACCGCAGCAACTTTGATAAGCTCTTGCAAACAAAAGAGCCGTGGGAGATTAAGTAACCTTATGAGAAACCTAGTCGCTTCCAGCATCAAGGTCAAGTTGATCATATGCTTTCTGACGTTAAGTATTTTTCCTATTATCATACTGGGATATATTTCGTATCAATACTATATCAGTAACCTTAAGGAGAATACGATACTGTACTCCAATGAAGTAATCGGTCGTGTCGACAAAAATATGGAGACCTATGTCAGTGATATCGTCAACGTGTTGAATATGCGCAATGACTACTATCTGCTTCAGTATCTGAAGCTTATGGAAGCCGGTAATATCGAGAAAAATCGAAAGTATACGGTTCGGATGTGGGAGCAGTTCAATCAATTTAAAACCATGAAGACAGATCTGGAGGATATTCGGGTTATTTTGGAGGACGGGCATACGATTGGATCTAGGGGGATCTACTGGGATAAGCCCCCCGTAGGCCTCTTTCAGGAATTGACTCGTAAACAGACGGATGAAGCGGTTATCATTCCGCCGCATCCCAATCTTTTGAATGAGAATGTGTTTTCGATATGTAAACAAATTCATTATTCCTCGTTAAGCATATCGAGCGCAATATGTATCGATGTCAATACGGCGTTTCTTCAACGTATTGTGAAAGACATCGAACTGGGAAAGCGCGGGTATGTATATCTGACGGATAAGCAGGGCCGAGTTATCTATCATGAAGAGAATGCGGATGACCCCCAGAATCCCAAGGCGGTAATCTACAATGAGCGGATTATACAAACGGAGAACGGCAGTTTTACACACACGATAGAGAAACAAGATTACATCGTTACGTTTAAAACTTCCAACATCACGGGCTGGAGGATTATAGGAGTATCGCTAGAGTCCGAACTTGTGAAAGGAGTATATCGAATCAGAGGGATCACGCTCGCCGCGGCAACGCTTTGCAGCTTGGCGGTTGTACTGGTGGCCGTTTATCTGACCAACGTGATGACGAAGCCGATTCAGGAACTGCAGCTCTTGGCTTCTACAGCTGCCGACAGGAATTTTACAGAATACGCTACGGTCAAAGGCAGGGATGAAATCGGACTGCTGGCTGTCAGTTTTAACCGGATGATCACGCGAATCCGCGAATTAATGGACCAAATTATACTTGATCAGGATCGAATGCGGAAGATGGAAATCAAAGCGATGCAGGAACTGATTAAGCCTCACTTTGTATACAACACGCTGGACTCGATTATTGGCTTGTTGGAACAGAACCGCACGGAGGAAGCTTTGGACATGATTGAGGCTTTAGGGAAGCTCTTTCGTACCAGCCTGAGTCATGGCAAGGAGATCATAACGATTCATGAAGAAGTGGAGCATGTACGTACGTATATGAATATCCAGCAATTTCGTTTTTTTAATAAATTTGACTGTATATTCGTCATCGATCCTACGATTTCGCTATTTTTGACCGTGAAGCTAATTCTCCAACCGCTTGTAGAAAACAGCATCTACCATGGGGTGAGAGGAATGGATCGCGGGAGGATCATCGTAAAGGGAGAGATGCAGGACGAACTAATCCAGCTGGAAGTGATAGATAATGGTGCAGGGATTGATGAATATAAGATCAAGCATATCAACAGTGTGCTTTCCGGCACGGAGACCATTGAGGATGAATCGGATTATTTTGGAATCCGAAATGTGAATGACCGAATTAAGCTCACGTTCGGACAAGAATACGGGCTGTATTTGGAACAGGCGCTGGGTGGCGGAACGAGAGCCGTTGTACTCATTCCAGCAACACATAGCAGATAACGAGGTGAGATGATGCTGAGGGTTCTGATCGCCGAGGACGAAGATATGATTCGGGCGAAAATCAAGAACAATATTGATTGGAAGGCCAATGGTTTTGGAGAGATTTACGAGGCTCAGGATGGGAAGGAAGCTTGGGATTTATATATAAAGTATCGTCCGGAGATCGTCATAACCGATATACAAATGCCAGAAATGAACGGGATTGAACTAACGAAACACATTAAGGAGCTTTCCCCGGAATGCCGGGTGATTATCATCTCAGGACATGCCGAATTCGAGTATGCCATTGAATCGATTCGACTCAATGTAAGCGATTATGTATTAAAACCTTTTCAATCCCGCAACCTGCTGTCTAAGGTCCTAAAGGCGAAACAAGAAATGGAGACCTCACAAAATGAACTTCAAGAGCGCGAAGAGATGCGCAGGCAGCTGCTGGAAAATAAAAAAATACTAAGGGAGAAATTCTTGAGAGATTTATTGAGTCATTGCGTAGTGAATGAACCGGATAAACAAATTTCATTCTTAGGCCTATACGGCCTGCAATCCCGTCCCTATCATGTGATCGCCCTGCAAATCGATACCAATCTGGATGGCGTGCCGGACGAGGATCTGTATATTACGAATCTAATGCTGTGTCAATGGCTGGAGCGTGTTACTGAAGAAGTCGATTCAGATTATCTCGTGATCAATTACAAGCTGGACCAATTGGTTGTGGCCGGGTACGAGAATATCGATGTCCTTGCTTCCATGCTGGAGGAATGGATTGAGAGAGCTTGGAGCGAGAAAGGCTGCCGCCTCACAGCAGGCATTGGCAGCATGTGTACATCTCTGCAAGAAATGTACAGTTCTTACCATGAGGCTTGCAATGCTGCTGCGTTGAGCAAAATCCATGGCAAAGGAATCGTCTATACGTTCTCCGATCTCAACAAGGAGAGGGAAACATACAGCAAACAATTGCAGATGCTGGTAGAACATAAACTCTATGAGCATATGAAATATGGATTGTTCAAAGATATCAGAAACGACGTAGACGAAATTTTGTCTGAAATCAAGAAAGCCCGGTTAAACCCGGAAGCCAGCAGCAGCGTGATCCATCACATGCTGCTCCTGGCCTATAAGGCGGTGCACGATTTAGGTTACAGCATGGAAAATATGATGGATCAGACCGAGCTTTACCGTGTTAACGTAAGCGAATACGAAGATTTCGAAGCTCTGAGAGGGCACATTCTTGATCATTTTAAACAGATTAATGAGCATATCCACCGGAAGCACCATGATCGCAATGCCGCTCTCGTATTAACCTTAAAACAGTACATCGATGAACATTATCATGAGCATATTACGTTAACTTCGCTTGCAAAGGAATTCAAGATTAGCTCGAGTTACTTGAGTTTATTGTTCCGCGAACAAACGTCCCAAAACTACATTGATTATTTAACGAAGGTCCGAATCGATAAGGCGAAGGAGATGCTGCGAACGAGCGATTTAAGAAATTACGAAATCGCAGAGAGGATTGGCTATCGGGACGCACATTATTTCAGCGTAGCCTTCAAAAAAGCTGTCGGCATAAACCCTACGGATTACAGGACCTATTTGGCTCAAGAGTAGAAGGGTGAGCGCTCTTGAAGCTGCTACCCGGCCCCCGGCCTGTAGGAATGATGTCACACATGGAAAAATCATTTATGAAAGCGGTTCATAATTCATAAAAAATCAAAAGGTAAAAAAATATATCACATCGAGATTTGGCTAGGATCACGATAAAATCATATTTGTAAGGAGCGCATCATTATTGAAAGCGCATTCCATTGAATCATATTTTGGATCACAAAGGGGAGCGAAGAATGAAAAGATGGCGTAAAGTAACGGGTTTGAGTATGAGCGGACTGCTGCTGGCTGCATTAGTGACAGGCTGCAGCGTTGTATCAACTGACAGCCAGGAAACCAAGAGCCCAGGAACAACTGCGGAGAAGAAAGATGATGGGAAGCTTGTCATCGGGATGTCCATGGACACCTTGAAGGAAGAGCGCTGGCAGAAGGACAGGGATCTATTCACGGCAAAAGTCAAGGAACTGGGCGGCGAAGTAAAAGTTCTGGCAGCTAACGGTGATGATTCTACGCAGCTCAGTCAAGCGGAGCAGCTGATCTCTCAGGGAGTCGACGTGCTGGTGATTATTCCGCATAATGCCGAAGCTACAGCGCCGATCGTCGAGAAAGCACATAAAGAGGGAATTAAAGTCATTTCGTATGACCGGCTTATCAAGAATTCCGATGTCGATTACTACGTCTCCTTTGATAATGTCAGGGTGGGTGAAATGCAGGCAAAAGCCATTACGGAGAAAGTGTCCAAAGGTAACTTTGTGTACATCGGTGGTGCGGATACGGATAACAATGCTCATATGTTCAAACAAGGTGCAATGAATATCTTAAAGCCTCTGCAGGATAAAGGTGATATCAAGATTGTATATGACCAATTCTCAAAGGATTGGAAACCTGAAGAGGCGCTGAAAAATATGGAGAATGCGCTGACGGCGAACAATAACAACATCCAAGCCGTTGTGGCAGCCAACGACGGTACGGCAGGCGGTGCGATCCAGGCGCTGAGCGCTCAGGGTATGGCGGGCAAAATTCCTGTATCAGGCCAGGATGCCGACTTGGCAGCTGTACAACGTATTGCGGAAGGAAAACAGACCATGACGGTTTACAAGCCGATTAAGGCCATAGCGGCTAAAGCGGCAGAGATGGCCGTAGCGCTCGCCAAGAACGGCAAAGTCGATGGTCAAGCAAGTAAGGTGAACAACGGAAAGATCGATGTTCCATCGGTTCTTCTCGATCCGATTGCCGTAGACAAAACCAACTTGACAGATACGGTCATCAAGGACGGATACCACAAGTTGGAGGAAGTCTATAAGAATGTACCGAAGGATCAGTGGCCGAAGCAGTAAAGGCTCAGGCGGGAGGGGAGCGGATTCTAGCGAGCGCTCTACCTCCCACCGAGGGGAATTCAAAGGATAGGAGCTGGGGGAATGTATGCATTAGAGATGGTGAACATAACCAAGGAATTTCCCGGTGTCAAGGCGCTGAATAACGTGAATTTCAAGGTGCGTCAAGGAGAAATCCATGCCCTCTGCGGTGAGAATGGTGCAGGGAAATCCACACTGATGAAGGTACTGAGCGGTATGTATCCATCTGAGACCTATATAGGAGAGATTCGGATTAATGGAGAGACCAAACGGTTTCAGGGCATTACGGATGCAGAGCAAGCAGGAATCTCCATCATTCATCAAGAGCTCGCACTGGTTAAGGATATGACCATCGGGGAAAATATTTTTCTGGGACGGGAGCCGACAAAGCGGGGGATGGTCCAATGGGACCAGCTGTATCATGAAGCCTCCGTCTGGCTCAAGCGGGTAGGGCTGAATGTGAGCCCTGACACGTATATCGGGTCGCTCGGCATCGGCCAGCAGCAGCTTGTCGAAATCGCGAAAGCGCTGTCCAAGCATACCCGCATTCTGATTCTGGATGAGCCTACAGCCGCGTTAACCGAAAGCGAAGTCGAAATCCTGATGGGGATTCTGCACCAGCTTCGGGATAACGGTGTGTCCTGCATCTATATTTCACACAAAATGCCCGAGGTGTTTCGAATTACCGATAGCATTACGATTCTGCGCGACGGACAGACGATTGCGACACTGAATACGGCACAAACCAATGATGATCAGGTGATCTCCTTGATGGTCGGACGTGAATTGACGGACCGCTATCCAAGAGTGAAGCATAGCCCGCAAGAAGTGGTTTTAGAAGTGAGTGGCTATTCGGTATGGCATAAGGAAAACAAAAATCAGAAAATCATCAAAAATGTTGATTTTGCTCTACGCAAGGGCGAAATCCTTGGCATTGCAGGCCTGATGGGCGCGGGGCGGACGGAGCTTGTCACATCACTTTTCGGAGCATACGAAGGAAGATCCGAGGGTGAGGTCCGGATCGACGGACAGCCAGTCCGTATTCGTTCGGTAGCGGAGGGTATCAAAGCTGGCATAGGGCTTGTATCTGAGGACCGCAAGCGGCAGGGACTTGTTTTATCCATGGATGTTAAGACCAACACGACACTCGCCACCATGAAGCGCGTCTCCCGGTTCGGAATCGTCAATGACAATGAAGAGATCAAGTGGGGACAGAAGTATGTGCAGGAGTTGAAAACCAAGACCGCAACGCTTGAAACTCCAGTCGGCACTTTATCAGGCGGTAACCAGCAGAAGGTCGTTATCGCCAAATGGCTCATGTCGAACCCTAAGATCCTCATTATGGACGAGCCTACGCGCGGTATTGATGTAGGGGCCAAATATGAGATCTATAATCTGATGAACCGCCTGGTTGATCAAGGTGTCGCCATTATCATGATTTCTTCTGAGCTGCCAGAAATTCTTGGGATGAGTGATCGGATCCTGGTTATGTGCGAAGGCCAGTTTGTCAAGGAGATGGACTACCGGGAAGCAACACAGGAGAGTATCATTCTAGCCGCTACTGGAGGGAAATAATTATGAATACAGTTACGCAGCAGGACTTGAACCCGGCAGAGACCGGAGGGCCCAACTCGATGTGGAGAACGTTATTCAAATTCGATGTTCGCGCCTACACTATGGTGGGAGCATTGATCTTGATCTGGATCCTGTTCGGCGTCATGAATGATACGTTCCTTACCCCGCGCAATCTGTCCAATCTCTTCACTCAAATGTCGGTAACATCCATTCTTGCGATCGGTATGGTTCTAGTGATCGTTGCAGGACATATCGATTTGTCCGTAGGCTCTATTGTTGGTTTAACAGGCGGCATCGCTGCAATTCTCAGCAACTGGATGGGGCAGCCTACAATTGTGGTCATTCTTGGAACACTGGCAATAGGATTGGTACTCGGGTTGCTCCAGGGGTGGCTGGTCGCTTATCAAGCCGTACCGGCATTCATCGTGACGCTTGGCGGCATGCTGGTCTTCCGGGGCGTGTTAATGGGGGTTACGGAATCGATGACGGTTCCTATCTCGGATCCCGTCTTCGCGTTGATGGGCAATGCCTATTTTGCAAGAGGGTTCGGATGGCTTCTGGCTGTCGTAACGATTGCTTGTTTTGTGTGGACTGCCATGACGAAGCGAAGATCCAGATTGAAGTATGGCTTCCGGGTAGAGCCGTTCCCTGTGATGCTCTTCAAACTGGCCGGCTTCAGCCTGCTTGTCATCGCATTTGTTCTGATCGTGAACAGTTACAAGGGGATCCCGTTTCCCATTATTTTTGTTCTTGCCCTGGCGGTACTCTTTTCTCTGATCTCATCGAAGACGACATTCGGGCGGCATATTTATGCGATCGGCGGAAATAGGGAAGCGGCTCGTATGTCGGGAATTAACATCAAACTCAAGACTATGATGGTCTTTGTATTCAGCGGCCTTCTGGCCTCGATTGCTTCGATCGTACTGACCTCCCGGTTGTCATCCGCTACGATCTCGGCAGGGAATATGGCGGAGATGGATGCCATTGCCGCTTGCGTGATCGGGGGCACCTCGTTGATGGGCGGCTCCGGTAAGGTCAGTGGCGCGATTCTCGGCGCCCTGGTGATGACCTCACTGGACAATGGGATGTCATTAATGGGATTAGAATCCTTTTGGCAGTACCTGGTAAAGGGAAGTATCTTGGTTTTCGCCGTATGGCTTGATATCTCCAATCGCAGCAAAAACAGCGCGAAGTAAGACCATTTATGAATCTCGCGGGGCTACCGTATGGTGATGGAGGTAAGATTTGATGAGAAAAACGAGTGTTTTTCTTGCAGTGTTTATGGCATCCGCAATACTACCACAGGGACTTATGAATACCGGGCAGAGCTACAGAACGATGCAGGTTTGACTGAAAGCAAGACAATGAAGGTGACTGTACAGTAACGTAAGAATACTGGAAATAGGGTAGTACAACTCGTCTACTATACTCAAGGGGTCTATTTCAAAAGCAGCGAACAGCCTAGCTTTTGGGATGGGCCCTTGTACATATTTGCGCGACTAGCAAAGCTGGGCTCAACTAGCCGGATGAAAGTACGGTCGAGGTACCATGTTCAAGTCACCTTCAACATGTAAGCGCGGCGATCGAATTACATGAGTGTAAGGTAGATGTAAGGCAAATCGATAGCTTAAACCAGCCTGGCTGGGATAAGATGGGGACAAACGAAAATAGGAATTTGTGAAAAGGAGGATAGAGATGAGGCTGTTTGAACTGTTGCTTTTATTGTCAAACATCGGCTTGCTTGCATTAACCGTCCTGCTAAAAAAAGGACGGCGTAGAATTCCAGTATTCGCTGCAAGCGGGCTCGCCACACTTTTACTGGTTATTCATTGGACGGTGGAAGGATACAGAGTTCAGCTATTTCCCCTCTATTGCATAACGATCATTGTTTTAGCCATTTCAGGTTATAGCCATTTTAAAAAAAACGGGCCCCCCAAAATCCCACGGTTCATGTTGGGTGCAGCTTATACCGCTATAGCGATCATGCTGGTCGGAACAGCGGGTCTCATGTATGCTTTCCCCGTATTTAAACTACCTGAACCGACAGGCGAGTGTAAGGTAGGAACGCAAACTCTCCATTTGGTGGATACAAATAGGGAAGAGATATTCGACGATGCCAGAGACGGGAAGAGAGAGTTGATGGTTCAGGTATGGTATCCGGCTCAAACTGGCACCGGCAAGTACGCCCCCTTGATTCCCGATACCCCGATTTTACATTATATGGCCGCGGACTATGGCCTTCCCGGTTTTACTTTTCAACATCTGAAGTACGTATCCAGTCATGCTTATTCGGGGGCCGAAGTCTCTTCGGCACAGACTTCATACCCGCTGATCCTTGCGAATCCGGGCAACGGCTCTTCCCGGTTCCTCCACACGTCGCAAGCCGAAAATCTCGCGAGTCACGGATATATCGTGGCCGTGATCGACCACACCTACAATACATTTGCAACCGAGTTTCCGGACGGGCGAATCACGACGAGCACAACCAACGACTTATTCTCGCCCGGCGATGATTACCGGACGAGCAGAGAAAATCGCGACAAGCTCGGAAAAGTTCTCACCGGCGACGTGGCGTTTGTCCTGGATCAATTCGAGCTCATCCAATCGGGGCAGATTCCAAGTCACCTCCAAGGGAGGATGGATCTCGGTCATGTCGGGGCATTCGGTCATTCCATCGGCGGAGCGGCGGCCTATGACGCTTCTTACGATCCGCGGATCGCGGTTGGCATAGACCTGGATGGAGGGCTTTATCGACTGCGTGACAGAGAGGGTCTGCGAAAGCCGTTTTTGTTCATCAATTCGGAAAGCTATTTCGAAAAATTAAAAAGGGTGATGGATAACCGGGTCTACACGGATGCAGAGCTTAAGCGTATGGGCTCAACAAGAGAGTGGGAGGATCAAGTAACGGAAGATAAAAAGTTGGAGCTTGAGCGGATGCGCGAAACGGTCGACGAAGGGGGACAATTCCTCTATATCGAGAATACCGAGCATTTGAATTATACCGACATTCAGTTCATTTCTCCGATTTTCAAAATGCTGGGCATTACAGGAAAGATGGCGCCCGAAAGAGCGAGCTCCGTTATCAATGCCTATATGCTGGATTTCTTCGATATGCATCTGAAAAATCAAGGCGGAAACTTAATGAAAGGACCGGATAGCCGATTTCCGGAGGTGAAGTTCGTAACCTCGCTATTATAAATTACGGAACAGGCTGCCGATTGTGATGGCTCCCCTTCAAGTAGACAGGTTTAGGAATTAAACCGCTGCTGGAAGGGGAGTTTTCCTTTGTCTAAAGAAGAACGAATACACACATCATGTTCCCAACCGCACCGACCCTAAAATCCAGTAACCCTCACCTGAAATCCAGCGGATATATTCCACGACGCATTCCTTCTTATAATATTTACAAAGCCCAGCAAAAACCACGATCACGATCATCACTACCGGCGGGTGAAAACTCAGTACGGGAAGCACCAAGAAATGTATTGGCTAGCAAGGCGAATATAGGGGGGATATACCGTGGAATTGCGCCAGCTTGAATATTTTATTCAAATTTGCAACTCAGGCAGCTTTACCAAAGCTAAAGAAGAATTAGGTGTGACCCAGCCTACCCTAAGTCAGCAAATCCGGGTGTTGGAGGATGAGTATAATATTCAATTGTTCAATCGGGTAAGCAGGGGAGTAGAAGTAACCGAAGCGGGAAAAATTCTCTTGAATAAAGGCAACGCTATTATGAATCTTCTTGAAGAGGCGCGAAATGAAATAGATGGGCGAAACCGAAAATCTCAAGAAACCATTTCTATTGGATGTTGTCCTGCTGAACTTGAATATCTTGCCCCTTACTTTATGAGATTTCACCAAAAGCACCCGAATATTTCATTGAAAATTATCGATACAGAGGATGCCGGGAATAAAGTTTTGGAAGGGAGGGTGGACATTGGAATTACGGCCTATCCGGTTTCAGATGCTTCGGTCATTTCGACTCATTTGTATCGACAAGAAATGGCGCTATTGGTTCATTCCGAACATCCTTTGGCCGATCAATCCTCGATTCCTTTTCGATCCTTGAAGCAAATGAATTCGATTATGTTCCGAGAACAAAACAAATCCTTAATTGATATGTATGGCTTCTCTTGCGGGTTTACCTTGAAGTCGATCATAGAAACGTCCTCCACTTCCGTATTGATTCATTGGGTTCGTCATGGACTTGGAGCAGCACTTATACCCACATCTTTGCTCGAAAGTCTAAGGGACGATTCATTGCGTATTGTTAAACTAGAGGGCCATACTCCTTGTTGGGATATATCTCTTGTCCATCTTCATTCGGTTACGATGAGATCTACAGCAAGTATATTTATTCAAGAAATGGAGTCCTATGTAAGGGGAGTTGAGGTGAGTCTTTCATGTTCAGGCAACTAGAATGTTTCATTCAAATTTGCAGGGAAGGAAGCTTTACTAAGGCTTCGGAAGTTCTAATGATTTCTCAACCTACTCTAAGTCAACAGATCCGCTTTCTAGAGGCTGAGGTGGGAGCCTCTCTATTTGAGAGAGTTGGCAGAGGGATAAAGGTTACAGCCGATGGGGAAATACTTTACGAAAAAGCACTTTCCGTGATGAGGCTTATTGAAGAATCAAAGAAAGAAACGTACGAGTTACGCAATGCTCCTCGGGTCAATAAACTCTCGATAGGGATTCCTCCGATGGACTTTTTTTGTTTCATACCCCATTTTTTGAAATTTCAAGAACAGTTTCCTGACATTACGTTAAAATTTGCCAGTGCAGAGAATACATCGCGACAATTGCTCAATGGTAGTATCGATATTGGGATTACCGACCATTATGATCCGAATAAAGAAGTTCATATGATGCACCTGTACAAAGAAGAACTAGCATTGGTCGTTTATGCGGATCATCCATGGGCAGATCGAACCGTTGTTTCTTTTGGCGAGCTGGAAGCTTTAGAATCTTCCTTATTTGTGGGGGACATGAGTTTAAACGAGCATCTTCCTACAGGGGGCACTACAATAGCCAAATCTTTGCAGCCACAGTTCGAGTCTACTTCCACAGCCATTCTTCTTTCTATGGTACTGCAAAAGTTGGGGGCAGCTATTTTACCTGCTTCTTCCATTGAAATCTTATCTGGTCAGCAATTGAAAATCATTCGTCTTGTAGATCCAACGCCTGTTCGTGAGATCAAGCTTATTTTTAGAAGGCATCATTATAAGGATTCTTCTGTTCAGAAATGTATCGATTTTTTACTAGAACATATTCCTATGTCTTGACTCGATTTCGCTTGCGATATCCAGTGCGCCTCCCCTCCCCAATATCATGTTAACTCTTTCATTTGCTTGCAATAACCTTTATACTGGCACTAAATTGATGCTCCTGAATAGCGTAAGCCCACTTTTTTTGTGGGAAGCATCAGGGCATGAAGTCTATCAGTGCGCAGAAGAAGGGGAGCTATGAGTGGGTAAAAGGGGTAAATCAGCCATGCTGTTACTAGCTCTGATGATGTGTTCGACCGCAGCGGCTTGTTCTGGGAACGAGGGCACATCGAGCGGCGGCACTGCTGAGAGTCGTATGAACTTCAAAGCCAATCTTAAGGAGGCAGATCCTTCTCAAACGAAGGATGAGCCTGCCTGGAAGCAGGACACGACACCGATTACGTTCGACTGGTATATCAATTTCGACTGGTACACCAGCAAGTGGGGAGGAAACGTCGTTTCCGAGTATATTACGAAGAAGACCGGCGTCAGCTTGAACTTTATCGTGCCTGCTGGCGATGCCAGCGAGAAGCTCAACACGATGATGGCGGCAAGGTCGCTCCCTGACTTCATCACGCTAGGCTCGTATGAGGATTCCGTGCAGAAGATGATCAATGGGGATATGGTGCTTCCCTTAAATGAGCTGGCGGACCAGTATGATCCTTATTTCTTTAAAGCCGCAGACCCCGCGAAGCTGAGCTGGTATACACAGGCTGACGGCAATGTGTATGGCTACCCGAATGCATCTTCATCCCCTGCGGACTATCAAAAATATGGTCAGCTTTTTACGTCTAATCAAACCTTTGTTGTTCGCAAAGACATGTATGAAGCACTTGGAAAACCGGATATGAGCACGCCGGAGGGATTTCTCGGCGCGCTGAAAGCTGCGAAGGAGAAGTTTCCGGAAGTGGACGGCCAGCCGCTCATTCCGATCGGCCTGCATGAATTTACGGAAACAGGCAACTATTCCCTGGAAGCCTATCTGCAGAACTTCCTGGCCATTCCACAGCAGAAAGACGGCAAATTGTACGACCGTCGAAGCGATCCAACCTATCTCAAATGGCTGAAGGTATTCCGGCAAGCGAATGAGGACGGGCTGATACCGACAGATGTCTATATTGATGAAAAACGGCTGGAAAAGGATGAAAAAATATCGCAAGGGCGTTATTTTGCCATGCTGTACCAGTGGTCTGATTTCTCGGAGATTAACCAAGCGTTATATCGTAAGGACCCGAATAAGGTGTATATCGCGATTGACGGTCCTGCGAATGATGCACATGATGCGCCGACACTTGCAGGAAATGGCGTCTCCGGCTGGACGGTGACGCTCATCTCGAAGAACGTCAAGGATAAGAAGCGGGCCATTGCCTTCCTCAGCTATTTGCTCAGCGAAGAGGGCAACAAAGATTTGTTCTTAGGAGAGAAGGGTGTTACCTACGATACGATAGACGGCAAAGATCAGTTCCTGCCGGAGGCCATGCATCTGCTCAACACCGACCGCCAAGCATTCGATAGGAAATATGGCGGTTCTTATATGTACTGGATGCTCATGGATACGAACATGAATCTGGCATGGATAACGGGGATGGATGCTGAACCGGCCAAACAAATTGCGGATTGGACAAGGGGCAAGACGATCAGCATGACCGAGTTCGAAAATCTGGATCCCGACCCGACGACGAAGGAAGGTATTGCACAAGGCGAAAACACGCGGCTCTGGGCCGAGACGCTGCCCAAACTGCTGATGGCGGGGTCGGATGCTGAATTTGATCAGCTGTTCGCCGAGTTCATGAAAACCATTACCGGGGATCCCGAGTATGAAGCTATCGAAGCTAGTCGTCAAGCAGCCTATGAACGAAATGTAAAGAAGCTGAATTCTTCGCTCAATCCATAGTTCTATAGAGGAAGCAGCAGGATGTGAGGCAGGGGATGGGACGTGCGGTAATCCGTTGGTTATTGGGGATACGTGCAATTACGTTTAAACTTTCGCTTCAAGCCAAACTGATTCTGTCTTTTGTGGTCGTTATCTTCATACCGGTTGTTCTATTCTCTTGGTATACGCTTAATGAAGATTCCGCGAAGGCCATGAAAGAATTGATGAAGAACAACGAGAATGTGCTTGAGGTCGAGAAGATCAACATTGAGAATAACATAGAGCTGATGGGATGGACAGCACAGCTTGCGTTATCCAACCGGGAAATGAACAAATATTTGCGAGTTGAACAAACTCAGGATGCAGCGCATGTTCTTTATATTAAGAAAGTGGTGGTCAACAGCTTTCAATATTTTCTGTTCAATAATCCACGAATTGCGAATGTCCGGTTATTCACGGATAATCTTTATGTGAATGAAATTTGGCCCGTTATTCTGCAGGAATCACGTATTGGAGACAAGCCTTGGCATGATGAAGTGATGAAGCAGAACGGGATGCCTTGGTGGGCTATACAGGGGAATATTGTCCTCACCGGTTTGCCATCCGAACCGTCGCCGGACGAGCCCTTCATGACGTTCTTGCAGGAATTCAAATATCCGGACAACGCAACACATAACGGGATCCTAGAGATATCGATGAAACTATCGAATTTCTTCTCTCGAACGTTCAGTAGTGTGCAGGATATGAACTCCCAACTGATCGTAGTCGCCAGGAGCGGACAGGTATTCAGCTTGAAGTCTTCCCCTGTGTTCGAACAGCATAGCGCGGAGGAATTGATTAACAGGGTGAAGCTGACGAGTAACACAGATAACGAGACGGTACAGTTCAAGGTGAATGGGCAGTCCTACTTGGCATTTCAGAGCTACATCCCATCGATCGACGTTCATCTGGTCAATATGGTTAGTCTTGCGGACACGATGAAAGGCATTAACCATTCGAGAATTCGTTATATTGTGCTCATTTCGTTACTAGCGGCATTCCTCGTACTGCTGTCTTACTCGATGCAGGCGATAATTCTGCGCAGGCTTAAGGCGCTAAGAGTATCGATGCAGCAGGTGAGAAGCGGTAACTTCAACGTCGAGCTGCCGCCCATTACCGGTACCGATGAGGTAGGAGAGCTGGGCTATCATTACCGCAAACTCATTCTGAAGATTAACGAGCTGATCCAAGAGCAGGCAGCCAGGCAGGCCGCAGGCAAAGAAGCTGAACTTCGCGCGCTGAAGAGCCAGATCGATTCCCACTTTCTCTACAATACGCTGGAGAACGTCAAGATGCTGGCGGAGATTGAAGGGCAGTATCTTATATCGGATATCATGACCTCGCTGGGCGGTATGATGCGGTATTCAATGGAATGGAATCAGGATCACGTGATGCTCAGCGATGAGATTCAGCATGTCCAGGATTATATATCGATCATGAATATCCGTTATGATGGGAGACTTGATCTCCGATTGTCGATTGCACCGGAATGCCTCAAGCAGGAATCACTCAAAATGTCACTGCAGCCCACAGTCGAGAATGCAATCAAGCATGGGATGCGCCGCATGCATTCCAGCGATGGAAATCTGGTCATTACCCTCTCTGCCTTCCGGCGTGATCAAGCTTGTGTCATTGAGATTACGGACAGCGGCTGCGGCATACCGGAAGAGTCACTGAGCTTATTGAATCGAATGCTGCGAATGGAAGAGTCCGCTTACCAGAATGCCCGGCAATTATTCGTTCGCAAAGATAACCAGGACAGCAACGGAATTGGACTGCGTAATGTGGATCAACGAGTAGTGATGAGCTATGGGGTGGAATATGGGATTGGAATCGAGAGTCAGGAAGGAAGCTATACACGCGTAATCATGACTTTGCCTTATCGGGTCATGGGAGGGGGAGCGGACATCTGTGATTAGCTTGCTGATCGTCGACGACGAGAAGATCATTCGGAGAGGCTTGCAATCGGTCATTGAGAGGCAGCTGCCTAATCTATTCAGTTACCGATTCGCCGAGAATGGCCATGAGGCGCTGGAGCTGCTCCGCCAGGAACCTGCGGATATTATGATCACCGATATCCGAATGCCCATTATGGATGGGATCGAACTGATCGAGCAGCTGCAAGACCATCCGCTTAAACCGGAGGTTGTACTGCTGTCGGGCTATAATGACTTTGCATATGCACAGAAAGGGATCCGCTTTGCTGTGAAGGATTATCTCATCAAGCCGGTGAAGCGGGAGGAATTGTTCGCCGTTCTGGAGCGATTAATGCTTGACTATAGGATGAGAGAAGAGCGGGCAGACACAGCGGGCCAAGAGGCCCGTCTGTTTGCTGCCGAGCTGATTACGCTGCATTTGACCCAGGAGGATGTGGGTGATGCGATAACACCGAACCAAGCCGGCTTAAGCTGGTTGGATGCAGGATATACGCTGGGCTTGCTAACGCGACGCGGCGAGGGATCACAGGCTAGCAGAGCGGATGCGGCTTCTTTCAGGAATGGAATCACGGAGCTGTTACAAGGGCATAAGGATTGGATGCTCACGCGTGATGGAAAAGGCGGAACGATTCTGATTGCACGCGATCCGGTACTATTCTACCGGCTGGCGGAACGGTGGAGGTTAAGTGGATCGGAGTCGCAGCTGCGAATTGCGATTAGCGAGTCTGTTCAGGGGATCGAGCAGATCAGGTGGGCATACAGTCAAGCGAAGCAAACCTTGAAATACGGTATTTTGCTTCCAGAACTCGATGTGCTGGAACACACTAGCATAAGTGACCGCAATGAGCGTCATGTCGTTCCTGTCGAGTTAATTGGGCGAGTATTGAATCTAATCGGAATGGGGCGCGGGGATGAAATCAAAGGGCTTCTCGATCAAATCCTCGATGTTCGCATGATTAGCAGCTGTGAGATCGGCTATCTAGAACGTATCAGCCAGCTGCTGAACGAGGAGCTGTTCGACAAGTTGTTCGGCATCTACGGGTATAAGGTACTTGGTCTATTAAGGTTGCACGCCCATGTTGGGCACATCGGGAACTTCGATCGATTTGAAGATTATTACACAGCCGTCGAGCAACTTCTGGGTAGTCTGGATGGGTTCATCCAAGAACGGAGAGAGAAGGCGCCGACGGGACAAAATACGATGCAAAAAGTTATCGCCTACTTGCAGACGCATTATACCGACGATTTGAATATGGCGGTCGTGTCCAACCATTTCTCCCTCAACTACTCGTATTTCAGCCATGCCTTCCAAGAATATAGCGGTGAGAGTTTCTCAAACTATGTTCGCCGGTTAAGACTGGACAAGGCGAAGGAACTGTTGGTGTGCTCCGATTTGAAGGTGTACGAAATCAGTGAGCAGGTTGGATTCGAAAATGTGAAGCATTTTACGAGAATATTCAAAGATACCGAAGGCATCACAGCGTTGGAATTCCGAAACCAGCGAAGGCAGAAGGAGGAGTAAAGAATGCACTGAACTTAGTAGGATCCTGTTCACAACTTCAGTCTAAGGAAATGTAACGGTGCAAACCATCTGCAGTTTTCTATACATTACATAGGAAAAAACTATATAAGGGCTGTTCATTTCCCATTTTGTCCACCGCGGCGGCCGGATTTACTTACACAGCAGTAGACAAAGCGGGAAACAAAACGGCTGATTCTGCAACGGAAAAAAGAACCTTCATCTCTACTTACTGTTGGATTTGAAGGTTCATTTGCTTGCCTCGGCAGCTGCTGAGGGCCGGCCGGGCCGCTCGCTGAGTAATAAGAAGAAGCTGCCTCTGTGGATGAGGCAGCTTCTTTCACCCTGCCATGATGATCATATTGGATACCCTCCTAAGAATTGGTTGAAATGTGATCGTAAACAGGTTATGATATAAATAAGGTAAAGCGCTTAACCTTCTTAACCTTATTTGGGCTTTCCAAGGGATTTTAGCACTATTATGTTAAGCGCTTAATCCAGAAGGGGAGGGGTAATATGGCAGCCATTCGATTAACGATGGCCCAAGCTTTGGTTCGTTTCCTCGATGCACAATGGATATCGGTTGACGGCGAGGAGACCAAGTTCGTTAGCGGCGTGATGGGCATATTCGGCCATGGGAATGTAGCGGGGATAGGGGAAGCGCTGGAGAGAAGCCCGGGCGGGCTGACCCTGATCCAGGGCAAAAACGAGCAGGGGATGGTTCATGCTGCAACCGCTTACGCGAAGCAAAACAACCGGAAGCAAATTTTTGCTTGTACGTCTTCGATCGGACCGGGGGCGCTGAATATGGTGACCGCCGCCGCAACGGCAACGGTGAACCGTATTCCGGTGCTGCTGCTCCCGGGAGACAATTTCGCTTCGCGGCAGCCCGACCCGGTGCTTCAGCAGCTGGAGGTGGCCAGTGATTATACGGTTTCTGCAACGGACTCCTTCAAGGCCGTCAGTAAATATTGGGACCGCATCGTCCGTCCCGAGCAGCTGATGTCCGCGGGGCTGCAGGCGATGCGCGTATTGACCGATCCCGCCGAGACGGGAGCTGTCACGCTGGCACTGCCGCAGGACGTGCAGGGGGAGGCTTACGATTACCCGGAAGAATTCTTCGTGAAACGGGTGCACTATATCGACCGCAGGCCGCCGGCGCGTGAAGCGGTCAGCCGGGCGGCGGCGCTGCTCCAAGCGTCCAAGCGGCCACTCCTTATCGCCGGAGGCGGTGTGCTGTATGCATCGGCGATGCAAGAACTGCGGGACTTCGCCGATGCCTTCGGGATCCCGGTTGCCGAGACGCAGGCTGGCAAAAGCGCGATGCCATGGGATCATCCGCTGAATGTCGGAGCGATCGGCGTCACCGGAACACGAGCCGCGAACCTCTTGGCCAAAGAAGCTGACGTGATCATTGGCGTAGGGACCCGCTATTCCGATTTTACGACATCGTCGAAGTCGGCATTCGCTTCTGGTGCCCAGTTCATTAACATCAATGTCAGCATAATGGATGCGGCCAAATGGGGCGGCGCTGCACTGACGGGGGATGCCAAGGTTGGACTGAAGGCACTTGGCGAAGCACTGAGCGCTCGGCAGGGCGGCTATCACAGCTCCTACAGCCAGGGTGGGATCGCAGACCTGAAGAGACAGTGGGATGCAGAGGTGGATGCGCTGTTTTCACTGGGGAATGAGATGGGGCTGGCCCAGACCCGGGCGCTCGGTATCATTCAGCAGACGCTGGATCCAAGCTCGGTTATCGTATGTGCGGCGGGCAGCCTGCCCGGCGACCTGCACCGGTTGTGGAGAGCGTCGCAGCCGAAGACGTACCATATGGAATACGGATTTTCCTGCATGGGCTACGAAATCAGCGGCGCATTCGGAGCGGCGCTGGCCGAGCCGGGACGGGAAGTGTACGCCGTCGTCGGAGACGGGAGCTACCTGATGCTTCACTCCGAGCTCGTCACG
Organism: Paenibacillus caseinilyticus; assembly: GCF_027533645.1. Lineage (GTDB taxonomy): Bacteria > Bacillota > Bacilli > Paenibacillales > NBRC-103111 > Paenibacillus_G > Paenibacillus_G caseinilyticus. Next base: position 119,047 of record NZ_JAQAGY010000001.1, on the reverse strand, counting down.
AGCTTACAGGAAGGGGTCAAGATCACGATCCTGTTATTCGACAATCACGGATACCAGTGCATCCACAACCTGCAGCGGGGACACGGCAGCGACGGCTTCGGCAACGAATTCCGATATCGGGAACCGGCGACGGGCCGCTTGACCGGAAGCTACATGCCAATTGATTTTGCCGCACACGCCCGCAGTCTCGGAGCTGCCGCTTATAAGGCAAGTACGGAAGCGGAGCTGACGCAGGCGCTCGAGCAGGCCAAACACGAGAAAATAACCACATTGATTGAAATCCCCGTCGTTCCCGGCACGAACACGTCCGGTTACGAGTCTTGGTGGAATGTCGGCGTGCCGGAAGTATCGGTCAGCGACAAGGTGGTAGGGGCCCACCAAGATATGAAGCAGCGGATCCAGTCTGCTAGATCGCTATAACACTCAAGGGAAACGGAGAGCATGCGATGAACATAGGGACGTTTCAAATCGGAGCCCATCCCATTAACTGGGTCGGGGAAGATGTGAAAGAACATGGAGCAGGCACCACGTACGAGCAAATCATGGATGAAATCCAGCTCCTTGGCCTGCATGGAACGGAGATGGGCCGCAAATACCCGGGCGATATCGAAACGCTGAGAAGAGAGCTCGGCAAGCGGAATCTGCAGCTCGTCTCCCAGTGGAAATCGGTCCTGTTCTCCGATCCCGCTTACCGTGAGGAGGAGCTTGCGGCTTATCGGAAGCATGCCCAGTTCCTGAAGGAGATGGGCAGCACCGTCATCAGCACCTGCGAGGTCGGAGGGTCACTCCACTTCGATCCGCGCCGCACACCGAATGAGAAAGAAGTGCTTCGGCTGGACCGCACGGGATGGGGGCATCTGGCGGAAGGCCTGAACGCTGCAGGCGCGATAGCCAAGGAATACGGCCTGAAGCTGACGTATCATCATCACGGCGGCACAGTGGTAGAGCGTCCGGAAGAGATCGACACGATCATGGAGATGACCGATCCCTCGCTGGTCTACCTGTTGTACGATACAGGTCATGCCTATTACGGCGGATATGATCCTTATACATTACTCTGCAGGCATTATGACCGTATCGCTTACGTGCATCTGAAGGATGTCCGCCAAGCCGTTCTCGAGCAGGCGAAGGAGGAACAGGCTGATTTTATCACCTGCATCCGTAAGGGCGTCTTCACCGTGCCTGGTACCGGGGATCTGGATTTTAAACCCATCCTAGACGAGCTGATCGCACGTGGCTATAGCGGGTGGGCCATGCTGGAGGGCGAACAGGATCCGGCTGCTGCTCCGGCATACGACTTCGCGAGCAAGGCACTTTCTTACCTGACTCATATATCCTCAGGGAAAGCGGGGCAATAGCGATGACCTATATTCAATTTCCGGCGGACCGCAGCGTGGATTTCACGGCGATCGGCAGGCTGTGCATCGATCTCAACGCCAACGAAATCAACCGCCCGATGGAACAGACGCGGACATTCACCAAGTATGTGGGAGGCTCCCCTGCCAACATCACGATCGGCATGTCTCGATTGGGTCTCCACACCGCGTTTATCGGCAAAATCGCAAACGATCCAATGGGGCGGTTTATCCAGGAGTACCTGCAGCAGAACCGGATCGAAACCGGCAATGTCGTGACGGATCGCACAGGCGCCGTGACGGGGCTGGCTTTCACCGAAATCAAGAGCCCGGCAGATTGCAGCATTCTAATGTACCGTGACCATGCCGCCGATCTGCTGCTGACCCCGGGCGAAGTGGACGAGGAGCTGATGGCGCGGACAAAAATGTTCCTTATCTCGGGAACGGCACTGGCGCAAAGCCCTTCCCGAGAGGCCGTCTTTCAGGCGCTGAACTATGCCAAAAAGCATGGTGCCGTTATCGTGTTCGATCTCGATTATCGCCCCTATACATGGCAATCCCCCGAAGAAACCGCCGTGTATTACAACCTCGCTGCGGAAAAATGCGATGTGATCTTAGGCACGCGCGAAGAGTTCGATATGATGGAGCGCTTTGATCACAATCCGGATGGCAGCGACCGGGTGACGGCAGCCAAATGGTTCGACTATTCCGCTAAGATCGTCATCATCAAACACGGCAAGGAAGGCTCCATTGCCTATACCAAGGACGGCGCAAGCCATCGCGCCAAGTCGTATCCGGCGAAGGTGATCAAGACCTTCGGGGCGGGAGATTCTTACGCGGCCGGCTTCCTGTACGGCCTGACGCAGGGCTGGACACTGGAGAAGAGCATGGAATTCGGCAGCGCTGCAGCCTGCATTGTCATCTCCAGCCACAGCTGCTCCGACGCGATGCCGAACGTGGAGCAAGTGCATGATTACATCGCCCGCTGCGAACGCGGCGAAATCATGGTTTAACTAGAGAGGGGACTATCCAAATGACGCAAACGCTGAAAAATTGGATCGGGGGGCAGTGGGTCGAATCCCGGTCAAATCAGAGCGATCCCGTATACAATCCGGCTACGGAAGAGGTGCTCGCCTATGTGCCTCTGTCTACTAAGGATGACGTGGACCAAGCCGTCCAAACCGCGCAAGAAGCGTTCAAGGGCTGGAGCCGGACGCCGGTGCCGCGCCGGGCACGGGTCCTGTTCAAATTCCAGCAGCTTCTGGTCGAGCACTGGGAAGAGCTCGCGAAGCTGGTTACGCTGGAGAATGGGAAGAGCTACAACGAAGCTTATGGCGAAGTGCAGCGGGGGATCGAATGCGTCGAATTCGCGGCTGGGGCACCGAACCTGATGATGGGCAAACAATTACCCGATATCGCCACGAACCTCGAATCGGGAATGTACCGGTACCCCGTAGGCGTCGTGGGCGGCATTACGCCGTTCAACTTTCCGATGATGGTCCCTTGCTGGATGTTCCCGCTGGCGATCGCCTGCGGCAACACGTTCATTCTGAAGCCATCGGAGCGGACGCCTTTGCTCGCGAACCGTCTCGCGGAGCTGTTCCACGAAGCCGGGCTCCCTGCGGGCGTCTTCAATATCGTTCACGGCGCCCACGATGTCGTGAACGGCATTCTTGAACATCAGTCGATCGCCGCCGTTTCCTTTGTAGGGTCGCAGCCTGTGGCAGAGTACGTATACACCACGGCCTCCGCCCATGGCAAGCGCGTTCAGGCGCTGGCCGGCGCCAAGAACCACTCGATCGTCATGCCGGATGCCGACCTGAATTTGACCGTGAAGGAAATTATCAATGCGGCGTTCGGTTCTGCCGGAGAGCGGTGCATGGCCTGCTCCGTCGTCGCCGCGGTAGGGGAGATCGGCGATGAGCTTGTCGACAAACTGGTGGAAGCGGCCAACAGCATTACGATGGGCAGCGGTCTGGAGGAAGGGGTATTCCTTGGACCGGTCATCCGCGGCCCGCATAAGGAGAGAACGCTGAAGTACATCGACACCGGAGAGAAGGAAGGGGCGCTGCTGCTGCGCGACGGTCGGAAGGATGAGGCGGCGGGCGGCAGCGGGTACTTTGTAGGGCCTACGATCTTTGACCGGGTGGAGTGCGGAATGAAGATTTGGGAAGACGAAATTTTTGCTCCGGTCCTCTCGATTGTCCGTGTCGGGACGCTGGAGGAAGCCATCGAGCTCTCCAATCGTTCCGAGTTTGCCAATGGCGCCTGCATCTTCACCCGCAGCGGGGCAGCCATGCGTCAATTCCGCGACACGATCGACGCGGGTATGCTGGGCGTGAATCTCGGTGTGCCGGCGCCTATGGCATTCTTTCCGTTCTCCGGCTGGAAAAAATCGTTCTACGGCGACCTGCACGCCAATGGTACGGACGGCGTAGAGTTCTACACCCGCAAAAAAATGGTCACCGCCCGCTGGTAAGCAGCGCCGTAAAGAAAATCGGGGGTACACAATCTATGGCACTAGTATCGATGTCGGAGATGCTGAAGCAGGCACTCGCAGGCCGCTATGCGGTCGGCCAGTTCAACTTGAACAATCTCGAATTCACGCAGGCCATTCTCCAGGCGGCGGAGGTGGAGCAGGCCCCTGTGATCTTGGGGGTCAGTGAAGCCTATATTCCTTACATGGGAGGGCTCACAACCATCGCGGGCATGGTCCAATCGCTGATCGGCCATGACGGCATTACCGTTCCGGTGGCGCTTCATCTGGACCACGGATCGACCTATGAAGTATGTATCCGCGCACTGCACGCCGGGTTCACGTCGGTCATGATCGACGCCTCCCACCACAGCCTGGAGCGGAATATCGAGCTGACGAAGAGAGTGACGGAAGCGGCGCATGCGCTCGGTGCATCGGTGGAGGCGGAACTGGGCCGGATTACGGGGCGTGAAGACGACCTGATCGTAGAGGAGGCGGAGGGCTTGTATGCCGTCCCGGAGGACTGCGCCAGGCTGGTGCGGGAGACGGGCATCGATTGTCTGGCACCCGCGCTCGGCTCCGTACACGGACCGTATCGAGGGCAGCCGAAGCTTGGCTTCCGCCGCATGGGGGAAATTCAGCGTCTGACCGGATCGCCCCTTGTCCTGCACGGCGGCAGCGGCTTACCGGACGATGAGATCCTTCAGGCGATCGCCCGGGGCACCGCCAAGATCAATGTCAATACCGACAACCAGATGGCATTCACGCAGGCGATCCGCAGCTACTTGCAGGAGCATCCCGGGGCATATGATCCAAGGAATTATTTGATTCCGGCCCGGGAAGCGATCCAAGCCGCCGTTCAAACGAAGATGAGACTTTTTGGTGCTTCCGGAAAAGTATAGTGGGGGTGTTCATGTGAAAACAATCAAAGTAGGCATCATCGGTGCAGGGCGTATAGGCAAGATCCATACGGATAATCTGCTCCGCCATACGCATGCGGAAGTCGTCGCCGTCAGCGACCTATTCATGGGGCCCGAGCTGCAGGCTTGGGCGGCGGAGCGGGGGATCGGTCTATTGACGAAGGACAGCTCTGACATTATCCATCACCCGGATATCGATGCGGTATTCATTTGCTCCTCGACCGATACTCACGTTCCACTGATCAAACAGGCGGCGGCAGCGGGCAAGCACATGTTTTGCGAGAAGCCCCTCAGCATGGATATCGAACAGACGGAGGAGGCGCTCGAAGCTGTCAGAGCCGCAGGCGTGAAGCTTCAAGTTGGCTTCAACCGCCGGTTCGACCATAACTTCAAACGTGTCAAGGAACATATTGAGAGCGGCAGCATTGGCGACCCGCAGATCGTGAAGATCACCTCGCGCGATCCCAGTCCGCCGCCGAAGGAATATATCCAAGTATCCGGCGGTCTGTTCATGGACATGGCCATCCACGATTTCGACATGGCCCGGTTCTTATCCGGCAGCGAGGTCACGGAAGTGTATGCGCAGGGGGGCGTTCTCGTCGATCCGGTATTCGCGGAGTACGGCGACGTCGATACGGCCATCATTACGTTAAAGTTCGCCAGCGGCGCCCTTGGTGTCATCGACAACAGCCGCAAGTCGGTGTACGGCTACGATCAACGGGTCGAAGTGTTCGGCTCGAAAGGAAGTGTGTCGATCGCCAACGACCATCCGAGTACGGCTGTCCTCAGCACAGCCGAAGGTGTCGTGGCCGACAGACCGCTGCATTTCTTCCTTGAGAGATACAACCAGGCTTATGTGGAAGAGGTGCAGCGATTCATTGACGGCCTGATTGACGGTACACCGCCTGCGGTCGATGGCTTGGATGGACTGCAGGCCGAACGAATCGCGCTGGCGGCCAAGTGGAGCAGCCAATGGAACCGCCCTGTTAAACTTAGCGAGCTGGGTTCGCTCCGCCGGGAGCTGTCGAACAACAATGGCGAGGTGCTGCCATTATGACCAAGAATACACTCGTAGTGAAGGCCGAACGCAACCCCGGGCCTGAGGGAACAATCCTGTCCATTACGCCGGCATCCGCAGGCTGGACTTATGTCGGCTTCGAAGTTGTCCGGTTGACCGAAGGGCAATCCATTCGCCGGGATACCGGCGATCAGGAGGTATGCGTCGTCCTGCTAAGCGGCATCGCGGATATCTCGGCAGGCGCGATGCAATGGAGCGCCGTTGGACAGCGAATGAGCGTATTTGAAAGAATCCCCCCTTATTCCGTCTACGTTCCGAACGGGGAGCCGTTTACTGTAGAGGCACGGAGTTCCTTGGAGATTGCGATCTGCTCGGCGCCCGGCCGGGGCAGCTATGCCGCCCGTCTTATCGAGCCCGCACAAGTGGGCGTCGAAATTCGCGGCACAGGCCATACCGAACGGCGTATCCACAACATCCTGCCGGAGCAGGAGCCGGCAGACAGCTTGCTCGTTGTGGAAGTGTTCACTCCGAACGGCCATTGGTCCAGTTATCCGCCGCATAAGCATGACCGGGATAGGCTGCCCGAAGAGTCGTTCCTGGAAGAGACCTACTATTACAGAGTAGAACCGGAGCAGGGCTTTGCTGTACAAAGGGTGTACACAGACGACCGTACGCTTGACGAAACCTTGATCGTCAAGAGCGGCGAAGCGGTACTCGTGCCCCGCGGGTATCATCCTGTAGCGGCCCCGCCCGGCTATGACGTCTATTATTTGAATGTGATGGCCGGGCCTCATCGGACCTGGAAATTCCACAACGATCCCGATCATCAATGGATCATGAAGGCGAACATCTAAGGAAAGCCGGCACGTTCCGCAGCAACGTTGCAACCGCCTAATGAAAAGTTCATAATATGGATATGGGGGATGAGCAGCTCGTCTCCCAGCATTTTATTTTCAGAGGGACGGGTATGAAAGCAACCATATATGATGTGGCCAAGGAAGCCGGCGTATCGATCGCCACCGTCTCCAATGCCATTAACGGAAAAGGGAAAGTCAGCAAAAAAAGACGCGAGCACATTTTCAAAATCATGGAAGAGCTCGATTACCAGCCAAGTCTAATCGCTTCTGCCCTCATGGGGAAGAAAACCTATTCGGTTGGTCTTCTGATTCCAGATATATCGAACCCGTTCTTTGCCGAAATCGCCCGCGCGATCGAGGATCAGGCCCATACGGACGACTACTCCGTCATTATGTGCAGTACGGATAACCAGGATGAGCGGGTGGAGCGGTATATTGCCCTCCTGGAGCAAAAAAGGGTGGACGGGATCGTGATCGGAACCGGTGTTGACAATACGGATATTCTGGCACGGCTCCAAACGAAGAACATGCCGATCGTCCTGATTGCGCGCGAAACCAGTGCCTTGGTGGTGGATACCGTCTTAGTCGACGACTTTATCGGGGGTATGATGGCGGCGCGTCATCTGACGGAGCTCGGACACCGAAGGCTCGCTATCCTTTCGGAGAATCTGAGAGTCAGCAGCAGCCGCGAACGCATTCGGGGCTTTAAACAAGGTCTTCTGGAAATGCAGATTCCGTTCGACGATCACAACGTTGTCATTTGCGAACATAGGGTAGAGGAAGGGCGCCGCGGGGCAGCTGAACTGCTGGGCAGACCTGATCCACCGACGGCTATATTCTGCTGCAACGATCTGCTCGCGATCGGCGCTATGCAGGGGGCCAAGCAGCTTGGGGTTAAGGTGCCCGATCAACTGTCGATCGTCGGCTTTGATGATACGATATTGGCCCAGGTGACGGATCCGCCGCTGACAACGGTAGCGCAGCCGATTGCCACGATGGGGAAGCAGGCATTCAAGTTATTGATCGACAACGTGCAGCATGCGGAATCAACCAAGCGGCGCATCGTTCTCCGGCCGGAGCTGCGCCTACGTCAGTCCACGGCCGGGCCGGTTGATGACGGACACGAAGAGGTATAGAAGGACCCTATTCATGATAAGAGTCTCATCCCAAGGAGCCATGGTTTGCGGCTTCTTTTTTTTGTTCGTTTCACAATGGCCAAGCCTGCTTCTAACTACTCCTTATTGGCAAAATAGGATGAGACAAGAGCCCCATGACCGTAAGGGATATTGGGGTTCTTGTTTTTTTGTCTGGAGAAGCTAGGCATGATGGTACGGGATTTGATATCATTAGGTGAAATCGGTACCACATTGTGAAGAAGCTAGGGGCATGAGAAAATGAAGCAAATGACGATCTACGATATCGCGAGCGAAGCCGGAGTGTCCGTTGCGACGGTATCGCGGGTATTGAATAATACGGCGCCGGTTAAGGAAAGCACCCGGTTCAAGATTATGGAGCTCATTGATAAATACCAGTTTCAGCCGAATGCGCTCGCCCGCAGCTTAACGAAGAAGGAGACGGGAACGGTCGGAGTCATCGTTCCGGACATTACGAATCCGTTCTTTCCGGAGGTATTCAGCGGGATCGAGCGGGAGGCGCGGGATATGGGATACACCTTCTTTCTGTGCGACACGCTTGGAGATTACGAGAGGGAATCGCAATACCTGCACATCTTGAGAGAGAAACAGGTCGACGGGATTATATTCCTCGGGGGACGGATTAATCTTACCAAATGCAGCCCGGCTCTTGTCCATGAGGTGGTAGAGACGGCAGCGAGAATCCCCTTGGTGCTCGTGAACGGCAGCTTGCCAGGCACTTCGCTTCACCGCGTGGTCACCGACGAGAGCAAGGGAGCCGAGATGGCTACTCAATATTTAGTTGATATCGGACATACGGATATTGCCTTCATCGCCGGCAATGATAACATGACGACCACCGCCCAGAAAGTCAGGGCCTATAAGCGGGTTATGGCGCGCAACGGGCTGGAAGTGCCGAAGGACCGCGTATTGTTCGGGGATTTCTCGATGGCTTCCGGAGAAAGGTCCATGGAAATCATTCTGAACCAGACAAACCGCCCTTCAGCTGTACTGTGCGTGAACGATTATACCGCCGTAGGGGCGGTGAAAGCGGCCATGAAATCCGGCATAGCGATTCCTGCAGAGATGTCAATCGTAGGCTTCGACGACATTCCGTTAGCTTCGGCGATCTACCCGGAGCTCACCACCGTGAAGCAGCAAATGGAAACGTTAGGCGGGACTTCGGTCCATGTACTTCATAAGCTGATCATGAAGGAAAGAGTAAAGAAAGTGACCGTAATCGAGCCGGAACTTGTCGTACGCCAAAGTACAAAAAGGCGGTAGGGGCGTGAGGTAAGCCCACTCAAAAAAGGATTGACAGGGCAATATTGGAAGAATAGAATAAAGTCAGTGAAACCCCTTACATCCTAGGGAAAAGACACGGTGATGAGCGCCGTATTTTTTTCCGCTATTATGAAACCCGTTTCATGTAATGGGTTTCATAAATGATTTCATTAAGGGCTTCGGAATCGTAATCGGAGGGGGAGAGAATCCGGTATACCCACCATCAAGGCAGCTAATCCGTTATTGCTTAGAAGCTATTTGAAACCGGTGAGCGGCATGCCGGGCCAGGCGGCGGATGCTGCAGGGCTTCTAGAGCAGGCCAAGTTCATTGAAGAGAGGAATGTCTTATGAAAACCAAGCTTAGGAAGAAATTCACAGCTGCACTGCTGACGTGCACATGCCTGATCAATACATACGGGTTCTCGTATGCCAGTTCGGCTGCGCCGGACAGCACGGTGTCCATAGACGCATCGGCTTCCTATCAGCGGATCGACAACTTTGGCGCATCCGACGCATGGTCGATGGAGCCGCTTGGAAAGCACTGGACGGAAGACAATAAAAACCGCGTAGCCGATCTGCTCTTCTCCAGGGACAAAGGCATAGGCCTGTCTGCGTGGCGGTTCAATATCGGCGCGGGTTCCACCGAAACGGACCAAGAGATCATCTCGAACCCATGGCGCCGAGCGGAAGCGTTCAAATCGTCGGAGGACGGCAAGTACGACTGGAGCAAGCAGGCGGGACAGCAGTGGTTCCTGAAGGCGGCCAAAGACCGGGGCGTCGATACGCTGATCGCGTTCGTCAACAGCCCGCCGGTCTGGATGACGAAGAACGGCCATGCCCAACCGGATTCGACCGTAGGCTCTACCAATTTGAAGGAAGGCTACGAAGACGAATTCGCCGCTTATCTGATCGATGTGTTGAAACATTTTAAACAGAAAGGTCTTGAATTCCAGTACATCAGCCCGATTAACGAGCCGACTTGGGATTGGAATAAGGCCGGGCAGGAGGGGAACCGCTATAATAACGAAGATCTGAAGCGCGTGATTCTCGAGCTGCACCGGCAGTTGAAGAAGAAAGGCCTGAAGTCCACAATCAGCGCTCCGGACGGCGTAGAGATTACCGCACTCTTGGATGATGAATTCTATAAGATGTTCTCGAATAAAGAGCAATATACCGGCGGTGCCAATAGTTTAGGGACAGGGAAATACAGGGAATATATCAAGGACTTGCTTGGGGACCCGAAGATGAAGGAAGCGGTAGGGAACAAAATCGCCTCTCATTCCTACTGGTCCGATTATAGCAGCCCGGGCGACGACCGCCTTGGCAAGCTGAGGGAACTGCTCGATGCCAACATGAAGAAATACGAGCCTGCCGCTGTCTACTGGATGTCGGAGTATTGCATTCTGGGCTCCTACGGACCCGGCCGCGACCTGGGGATCGATCCGGCCCTGCATGTGGCCCGTACGATTCATTATGATCTGACGAAGGCGAATGCGTCGGCATGGCAGTGGTGGACGGCGGTTTCCAAGGAAGATTATAAGGATGGTCTGATTTATACCGATTTTAATCAGGCGGGAGACGAGCAGAATATACTCACTTCCAAAATCTTGTGGGCCCTTGGCAATTACAGCAAATTTATTCGTCCCGGCGCCAAACGTATCGCGCTTACGGGGCTTGATGAACAAGCGCGAAGCGGGCTGCTGGGCTCCGCATACCTTCATGAGGGCGAGAAGACGGTAACGGCCGTGTTCGTCAATGACAGCCAAGAGGAGAAACGGGTGAAGATCGATGTAAAGGGGCTCGGGAAGAAGGAATCCGTGTTCGTCCTGAAATCGTATGTTACCTCGGCTGACCGCGATCTCATGCGGGGAGCAGATATTCCGGTTCAGGGCGGCGGTACGTTCGAAGCCGTCATTCCCGCACGTTCCGTGGTGACTCTGAACGGGGATGTGATGAAGGAGAATAAGAAGCCTGAAGCGCCGAAGATCTTGGATGTCAAGCCGCTCAATAAAGGGTTGAAAGTGGAATTCAGCGCTCCCAAAGGGGCCTACGAATATGAAGTAACCTACGGGGTGCGAGGCGAGACCCGCAAGCAGAAGTTTACGCTGGTGTCCGGAGAGGAAGTCGTGATCGGAGGCTTGGAGAACGGGAAGAAGTACGATCTTACCCTTCGTGCAGGCAACCGCAACGGGTTCAGTCCTCCTTCCAAGCGGGTTCAAGGCACACCGGCATTACTGGCTCCGAGCGGTGTGTCGGCGGCCGGCAAGGACGGCGGATTCCACGTCTACTACGAAGCCGGCGGCGGCGTTCCCGCCTATCGCGTTCGTTATGGGACGCAATCCGGCGTCTATACGAAGGAGCTCCTGAGTGGTACGCCGAACGGATCGATTCAAGTCGAGGGACTTTCGAACGGTACAACTTATTATGGCGTCGTGGAAGCTGTGGATGGGGCGGCAAGCAGTCCTTCTTCGAAAGAATTCACAGTGCTCCCCGATGCGCCTGCGCCCGGCAAAATCATAGCTGTACCAGGCAATGGATCGGCCCATGTGGAATTCGGTCAGATCGAAGGGGCCTCCGGCTATGCGGTTCAGGTGCTCGCCGGTTCCGAGCCGATTGCTAGGATGGAGACCGATAAGACGTCATTCGATATAAAGGATCTGACCAACGGAAGCCCCGTTACCGTTCGTGTCGCTGCGATCGGCAAAGGAGGCCAAGGTACCGGGTATACGGAGACGGCCGTGACTCCGGAAGAGGAGTCGGTGCGGGTGGCAGACTCTTTTGAAGATGGCAATATGAGCCGTTACCGGCAGGATCTCAGTTCGTGGAAGATGGAAGACGGGTTGCTGAAGCATGTATCCGGGAGTGACAGCCAAGGCGAAGTAAGCATGGCCGGGATGGAGATCATTGACGGCACGATGACCGCCATTGCCAAGCATGCAACGAGTGGCGCGGACTGGGGGATTGCGTTCCGCGGAACGAGTCACTCGAAAGGATACATATTCGGGTTCGAGAACGGCGTGCTCACCCTGAAAAAGGATGGTCAAAACTTGGCTCCGGCCGTTCCGTTCACAGCGAAACCGGGCGAGCTGTACAAATTGGAGGTTCACCTGGAAGGGAAACAAATTCGCGCCTTCATCGACGGGAAGCCGGTATTCGGTGTGGAGGATACCTCCTATACCAGCGGGCGCGCGGGTCTTCACAGCTGGGGGGATGCACAGTTCGCTTATGTCCAAGTGACTGGCGAGGGAGGCCAAGTTCCTTCCAAGCCGGTGATTTACCAGGTGAAGGCAGGCGACAGGCAGGTGTCATTGCAGTTCAGTCAAGTCGACGGTGCGGATGCATACGTAGTGCGGTATAAGCCTGCCACGGTCAGCGATGATACGTATGCTGAAGTCCCTGCTGATCCAGGGTCAGCCATCGTAACCGGTCTAACTAACGGCACGGCGTACTCCTTCACCGTCGTTGCGAAGCGGGGAGTGGAAGCGATCCTGTCCGAGCCGGTGGAAGCGACGCCGAGCCGTGCCGGCAGTCAAGCGCTGTACTACGTCGATGCGGGTGACGATACGCCAGGCAAGCCAGAGGAAGGCGAGACGCTCGGGACGTACCAATCCTTGGAAGAACAGCCGTACGGCAAGGATCCGGTGACGGGGAGCCTATGGGGCTACGAAGCCGATGAAGGACTGACCTGGGCCCGTACCGGGTCGACCGATCCCTACGATTCTATCCGCCAATACGACGGGAACACTAACGGCAAGGGATTGGCCTACCGCTTCGAGGTTCCGAACGGTACGTATAAGGTAACGGCCGGATTCTTTGATCCATGGCATGCGGCGGATCGGGCGATGAGTATCGTCATTAACGGAGAGACGAAGCTCGACCATTATCTCATCGGTTCCAATAAGGAAGAGAAAACGTTCGGCGGCATCACGGTGACAGGCGGGGAGCTGATCGTAAAAGCGGTCAAGGGGGGCGGGTCCAAGCCCATGCTAAGCTGGCTCAAAGTGGAGACCGACATTCCTCCCGTAACCGAACCGTCTGGCGCAGAACGGATTCTACATTATGACATGTCGCAAATCGAGGGTGCCAAGGTGAAGGATCAAACCGGAACCTTCGACGGTACCTGGGTGAACCCGGCGTCGGCCGAGTGGATCCGCAGCCAAGAAGCGGGCGTACTAAGCTTCGCCGGAGGCAAGGCCAATTCGTATATCGAGCTGCCTGGCGGCATTCTGAACGGATTACAGGATATGACCGTATCAACGCTCGTCAACTGGAGCGGGGGAGGCGGAGCGGAATGGTTATACGCCCTCGGAAGAGCGGATAGCTCGACGCATTATACCTACTTCACGCCCAAGTATAATGCCGATAGTTCCTCGCGGCTCGGTATCGCTACCGACGGCTGGAAGAACGAGGTGTCCGCCAAATCCGCGACACTGCCTTCCGGGGAATGGAAGCTGGTCACTGCCGTTCTGTCCGGCAAGGACAGTTCGTTAAGCCTGTATATCGATGGCGTTCCGGCATCCAAAGCCGGCTTGAACGGTCTCACCTTAGAGCAGATTAGACAGGAGCTGGGCGCAAGCGGATTTATCGGAAAGTCATTTTACCCCGCGGATCCTTATTTTGGAGGGATGATTGCGGACTTTCAACTATATAACGGGGCTCTGACAGAGGCCGAGATCAAGGGGCTGAAGGCGGAAGCGGATGCGAAGGTTGCCCGGATGAAGGGGATGTTCGTCGGTACGGCAGCGGGCAAGCTGGCTTACTCCGATATCCTGGGGGCCAATGCAAGCGAAAATGAAGTGGTGAAGAATCTGACTTTGCCGGCGAACGGGTCTTACGGGACGTCCATTACCTGGAAATCGTCCCTCCCGGCTGTCATTACCGATGCAGGCGTAGTCCAAAGACCGGCATTTGAAGCCGGAGACCAAACGGTAACCTTGACGGCAGCCTTCTCCGATGGCACGAAATCTGCCACAAGAGAGTTTACCGTGACCGTTCTCAGATTGCCAAGCGATGAACAAGCGGTTCAATTGGACAAGGAAGCTTTGGTGGTTCACCATGTGGACGATGTGCGCGGCAACTTAACCTTGCCTGCAGCAGGAGCGAACGGGACAACCATTACCTGGAAATCCGAAGCCCCTGGAATCATCACAACAACCGGGGAAGTGACGCGTCCGGGGCAGGGAAGCGGGGATGCAGCGGTGAAGCTTACAGCCACGGTCTCCCGCAATGGAGCGTCCGAGGCCAAGGAATTCCAAGCCATCGTCAAGGAACGGCCGGCTCAAGAAAAGTATGCCGGGTATCTCTTCTCTTACTTTACCGGGGAAGGAACGGCAGACGGTGAGCAGATCTATCTTGCTCTGAGCGAAGGGAACGACCCGCTGCACTGGCAGGAGACGAACAAAGGGAAGCCTGTGCTTACATCGGGATTAGGCGAGAAGGGGGTCAGGGATCCCTTCATCATCCGCTCACCCGAGGGCGATAAGTTCTATATGATCGCAACCGATTTGAAAATCAACGGGAACTCGAATTGGGACCGGGCGCAAAGACAAGGAAGCCGGTCCATCATGGTCTGGGAATCCAATGACCTGGTGGACTGGTCGGAGCAAAGAATGGTAGAGGTTGCGCCGGAAGAGGCCGGGAATACTTGGGCCCCTGAAGTGTTCTATGATGACAAGTCAGGCGAGTATATCGTCTTCTGGGCATCCAAAATCTACGCAGATCAAAGTCATACCGGAAACACGTATCAAAAAATGATGTACAGCAAAACACGGGATTTCTATACATTTACCAAGCCTCAAGTGTATATGGACTTCGGTCATTCCGTCATCGATACGACGATGATTGCCAATGAAGGCAAAGTGTACCGGTTCACGAAGGACGAAAGAGACAACACGTCCTCCTCTCCTTACGGAAAAATGGTGTTCCAGGAAGCTGCGGCTTCCGTATTCGATCCCGGATTTACAATGATCAAAGAAGGGGTCGGCGGCAGTAAAGGGGTCGAAGGTCCGACAGTCTTCAAATCCAACACGGAAGAGAAATGGTATCTGTTCGTGGATGAGTTCGGCGGCAGAGGGTATATCCCGTATGAAACGACAGACCTGGATTTGGGCGCATGGACCTTGTCTTCCGATTACAAATTGCCCGCCAGCCCGCGTCATGGTACGGTGCTGCCTATTACTCAGACGGAGTATGATGCGATTCGTGCCAAGTACAACTAATACTTACCCGTGGGTAAGGACTGAGAATGCGAAAAAAGCTGGGGCCTGTGTTCAAGGGTCTCAGCTTTTTTCGCATTATTTATTAGAGCTTATGAATAGATTCTTCTGCTCCTCCGGCTCCAGGCATTCGTAAGGGACAGTACGGCGAAATAAACGAGCAGCGAGAAGCCGATCGAACCGATGGTATTCCACAGCATGGGAAGGGCCAGGCTATCCAGGTAACGGATAGCCCACTGCCCGCATAGTACCATGATGAGCATGGCGAATGTGCTCCTTGCATAGGGCCGGATATCCCAGTAGGACCCGATGCTGCCGGAGATCGAGTTGAAGTTGAGCATCGTGATGACCACCATGCTGAGGCCCAGTGCAAAAGCGATTCCGACAATGCCAAACTTGCTGCCAAGCACGTAGATGGCAGTAACTTTGAACACGGTCGTAATGGCGTAATTCCATAGGGTGGCATTCGCACGGCCAAGCCCCAGCAGTATGGCATGCAGCGGCGCATCGAAATAATGCAGGAAAAACATCGGCGCTAGAATTTTCAACAGAGGGCCGGCTTCCGGCGCGTTATAAATGAGGGTAGTCAGCGGCGTGGACCAAACGAATAGGATCACGGTGGCCGGTGCCCCGCTCAAAAAGCCCAAGCGTAAAGCCTGCTCCATTCTTTCGTGCATTAACAAGCTGTTCTTGTTGGCGGCCGCTTCGCTGATGGCCGGGATCAGAGCGGTAGAGAGGGACTGTGTGATGAAGCTGGGCATGAAGAGCAGCGGGAAAGCATATCCGGCAATCATTCCGAACTGTTTGGTGGCTACCGCTGTGCTTATGCCGGCGGCGGCCAGGCTGGTCGTAATGAGCAGCGGTTGGAAGGCGCCATAGACCGAGTGAATCACTCCATTGCCGGTGGTCGGCAAGCCGATTCGCAGAAGCTCCGTAAGGGTTGACCGGCCCTTCCGAAGGTGGGCAGCCCATGTCTCGCCCGGCAGCTTGACTTCGCCGCGCAGCTTGTAGCTGGCCAGTAGAAACAGCAGAGAGCTGATCTCGCTGACCACGGAGGCGGCCATAGCCCCGGCGGCGGCATAGGCAACGCCGTAGGGCAGCAAGATGTGGACCAAAGCGAGCACACACGCGATCTGTACGGTGTTCTCCAATACGTCGGAAGCGGCGATGGTCTGCATTCGCTGCTTCCCGCGGAAGTAGCCCTTGAGCACCGCTGAGACGGCAACGATAGGCGCAATGGGTGTAATCGCGAGCATGGCGTAATAAGCTCGCTGATCGCTGAGAAGCAGGGAGGCAATCCAATGCGAGCCGAGCAGGGAGAGCGTCGTCAGCGTGACACTCAGGAAGCCGGTAACGAGCAGCGAGACGTGCAGGGTCCGTCTCACCTTCGTCCGATCCCCGCGGGCATCGGCCTCGGCGACCAGCTTGGAGATGGCGACAGGCAGGCCGAGCTCCGTAATCGTGATCACCAGCGGGACCAGAGGATGGGCCATCATCAAGAGGCCGATCCCCTCGGCACCCAGCACCCTGGCTACGAACATGCCGCTGATTAAACCCAGGATGCGGTTGATCAGCGCGGCGGCGGACAAGAATAACGTACCTCTCATGAAGGTTTGCTTCGGTTGCGGCATCGGGACTCCTATCCTCCAGTTGTTCAAATACTACCATTGTATTTCAACATCCGAGAAAACATGTGTACACGCTCATACTCGTCGGCTTTTAATAAGGCCTCATCGCCAAGTCTTTTTTAGTTTCAGCCGGTTCAATCCCAAATAGCGGATGGCGGGGGTGGATTGCAGCCGAGATGGGAAAGATAGGGTTGGATAAAATCCCAAGAGGAGGCGACCAAAGGATGGATTTATCCTGGCACTTGGTCTGGAAGTGCATGCTGCTTGTCTTGACGGGCATCATACTTCTGCGTTTATCAGGCCGAAAATCAATCGCGCAAATGAATGTTGCGACGACCGTCATTATGATCTCCATCGGTGAGTTGATTGCCCAGGGGATTATAGAGAAGACCGTATGGAGGGCGATTGCCGCGGTCGCATTGTTTCTGGCAGTATTGGTTGTACTGGAACTTGTGGAAATTCGCTTCGGCAAGCTGCAAAAATTGATCACGGGAGAGGCGGTTACCGTCATTCGGGAGGGCCAACTGGATATGCAGGCGCTGCGGAAGCTTCGCATTACGGTTAACCAACTCGAGATGAGGCTGCGCCAGCTGGGCATCACCGACATAGCTGATATCAAACAGGGGGTCATCGAGATGAACGGTGAGCTGGGCTATGAGCTTACAGAGGCCGCAAAACCCGTAACCAGGCGCGATCTGGAGGTATGGCTGACCCGCCTCAGGGAAGATATCCAGGGGGATAGATGACAGATTACATCGTTTCCCATGAGACAAGCGCACAATGGAATCAGACAAAGAGATGGGACGCATACAAAAAAAGGCATTCCCTGGATAGAAAGGAGATGCCTTTTTTGCAGTTACAGTTATACAAATTCAAGACTATGGGTAAGACGAAACGATCTGGAACACATGTTGGAGCCGACCGACCTGAGGAAGTTTCTGTTTATACGCCTTGAGCTATCATCGCATCAGCGACTCTTACAAATCCGGCAATGTTTGCACCGATAACCAGATTGCCGGGAACGCCGTATTCTTCAGAGGACTTCATGCTTTCCCGATAAATATGATTCATAATGCTTTTCAGTTTCTCGTCCACTTCCTCCATCGTCCAGGACAGTCTTGCGCTATTTTGGGCCATTTCCAGCGCGGAGACCGACACACCGCCTGCGTTTGCCGCTTTAGCGGGAGCGAACAGCACTTGATTCTCGAGGAACACGTCGATGGCTTCCAGCGTCGAAGGCATATTGGCGCCTTCGCCGATTGCTTTGACTCTATTGCGAACGAGCAGTTCAGCGGAGGCTTTGTCGATCTCATTTTGTGTTGCGCAGGGCAAAGCAATGTCGCAAGGAATGGTCCAGATCCCGGAACAGCCTTCCACATAGATCGCATCAGGATACTCCAGTACGTAATCGCGGCATCTCTTATTTTCTACTTCTTTTAAACGTTTGATCGTAGAAAGGTTAATGCCGTCCTTATGATAAATATATCCGCCGGAATCACTGCATGCCACAACTTTAGCGCCTAACTGCATCGCCTTCTCCATGGCATAAATAGAGACATTTCCTGATCCGGAGACGACGACGGTGCTGCCATGAAAGCTCAAGCCCTTGTCATTCAGCATTTGTTCTACAAAGTAGACCGTACCGTATCCGGTTGCCTCTTTACGTCCCAGGCTTCCCCCGTAACCGATGCCTTTTCCGGTCAGTACACCGGCTTCATACGCGCCCGCCAGCTTTTTATACTGCCCGAACATATAGCCGATCTCTCTGGCTCCGACGCCGATATCGCCGGCCGGAACATCCTTATCCGGACCGATATATTTTCTCAGTTCGGTCATGAAGCTTTGGCAAAACCGCATAATCTCCAGATCCGACTTCCCTTTCGGGTCAAAATCGGAACCGCCTTTTCCGCCGCCGATCGGCTGGCCGGTTAGTGAGTTTTTGAAGATCTGTTCAACCCCCAAAAATTTGATGATGCTGGCGTTTACTGAGGGGTGAAATCTTAATCCGCCCTTGTAGGGTCCGATCGCATTGCTGAATTGAACCCGGAATCCCCGGTTCACTCTTACCTTTCCCTTGTCATCGACCCAGGGAACCCTGAAAGATACGAGCCGGTCCGGTTCAACCAACTGATCCAGGATGGCATGTTCCATATATTTTGGATTTTTAGTGAGCACAGGGATCAAGGAATGAAACACTTCTTTTACCGCCTGATGAAATTCCGGTTCGTTGGGATTGCGTTTAGTGACGGTTTCGAATAAAGCGTTGACGTACTCCTCTGCGATACGTGTATGCGTTTGTTCAATCTCAGTTAGTAATTTCATGAATACACTCCTTAATTTACTGGATGCAAAAATAATCCTCTTTTTTTCATTGTGAATTGATTTTATAATTTAATAATTAATCGCTCCAATATTCATATCCGATGAAGTTGATGCGTTTTTTGCATCAATTGGGAGGAAGACATGGAAATAAGGCAAATGAGGTACTTTATGGAAGTTGCCATGAGAGAACATGTGACGGAAGCTGCGAATGCCCTGCATGTTGCGCAGTCATCCGTAAGCAGACAGATTTTTAATTTGGAAAGTGAATTGGGAGTCGATCTCTTTATCCGGGAAGGACGGAGAGTAAAGCTGACGCCGATCGGCCGGATCTTCCTCGAACGCGTGAAGCAGGCAATGAACATGATCAACGAAGCAGAGAGGGAGGTTAAGGAATATTTGGAGCCGGAGAAAGGGACGGTCCGCATAGCATTTCCCATCAGTCTGGCGGCCCACGTCTTACCTACAGCGATATATGCTTTTCGCAGACGGTACCCGGAAGCGAATTTTCAGATGAGACAAGCGCTCTACCGTGACTTGATCGACGGTGTAATCGACGGCGAATTTAACCTGGCCATGATCGCTCCGGTACCTGGCGAAGAGAAAAAAATTGAACAAAAGATATTGTTTACGGAGAATATCGTCGCATTACTGCCGGTCCATCATCCGCTTGCCAATCGTTCCACCATCCAGCTGCGAGAGCTGAAAGATGTTCCCTTTGTGACACTGCGGGAAGGAACTGTGTTTCGAAAGATCGCACTAAATGCATGCAACGAACTTGGATTTGTCCCGAAAATTGCTTTCGAAGGGGATGATATTGATGCTTTGAAAGGGTTGGTTTCGGCTGGGCTAGGGGTAGCGTTAATGCCCGAAGTGACATTGGTAGATAACGTTCCGCAATCCACTGTGAAAATACCTATCGTCGATCCCTATGTGACCCGAACGATAGGGGTGATCCGTCCAACCCAGCGCAAGCTACTTCCTACGGAACAATTATTTTATCATTTTCTTACGGAATTTTATGCGCAGGTACAATATTTTAGAGAGTAGGCAAAGCATAATAGAGGCAGCGCCGCGGCACTTAAGGAATGGCCATTCACTACCGTCTGCCGTATCGCAAGAGAATAATCGTATCATTTGATGATAGCTTGGCGCGTATCATCAGCGGTAAGGTATCCCTATCATAGCTAATTAGGAAGCGGAACAGGCATCCGGACCGGGGCTCAAAAAAGTGCTGGTTGTCGCTTCGCTCCTTGCTGCGATTCCCGTGATTATTATGGGAGCGATTGCCTATTTCATTGCGAGCAGCATCTAAACCGAAAGGGATTCGAGCATGATTCGTTCATGGGAAGGCTTGAGAGTGCAGAAGGATCTGCGTACTCGTTATGATATCGATCCGGTAAGGATCTTATGGCAACCGGAGGACAAGCACTCGGCGATTGAACGGTTTGAGCGCTGAGCCAGCTTCCTTGGTACAGGAAGAGATATCGGAGCGGAGCTCGACAACCACCTCCGTACCAAGAAGGATTCTATCCGTGGGCGCAGAGCAGCGCTCACCGCCAAACGAAAGAGCACCTGTCCTCTCAGCCCGAGGAGCAGGTGCTCTTTCGTGAATATTATTGCC
This sequence comes from Paenibacillus caseinilyticus, assembly GCF_027533645.1. Classification (GTDB taxonomy): domain Bacteria; phylum Bacillota; class Bacilli; order Paenibacillales; family NBRC-103111; genus Paenibacillus_G; species Paenibacillus_G caseinilyticus. The sequence continues at coordinate 98,218 of NZ_JAQAGY010000001.1, read as the reverse complement.
GTGCCGCTTGAGCCGCCTGACTCATCTCCACGCACATCAGAATGAAGGCGCCTGCGCCGTGCAGGTCATTCTCGCTGGTCGGACGGGCGATGTAATGGGCGTAATCTCCGATCCCGGTGCCGATGCAGATCTGGCCGATGACGACGTTCCCGTTCTCGTCGAACTTCAGCGTATCGATCACACCCTGATATCCCTTCCAGGCATACTGCAGATAGGAGGCGTCCAGATAGCCGAAGCGCACGGCTTTGGCTATGGCATGAACGAACAATGAGGTGCAAGAATTCTCGAGCCAGTTATCCGGACGGTCACCTTTGTCGATGACCTGATACCATAACCCGGTGGCGGGATCCTGGTACTTCGTCAGGGCGATGAGCAGATCCTGAAGGATTCCGACCAGTGCCGCTTTATCTTTATGATCCTCCGGCAGGTGTTCGAACATCTCGAGCAGGGCGACAGGATACCAGCCGATGGCGCGTCCCCAGAACTCCGGAGCAAGGCCTGTAACCGGATCAGCCCAAGCCGCCATCTTGGTTTCATCCCAGCCGTGGTACAGCAGACCGGTGACTGGGTCTTTGGTATGCTTCGCCATCAGGAGTGCCTGGAAGGTCATCATGTCAAAATACTCAGGCTCATCGAAGGTCTTACCGAACTGAACGGCAATCGGCCCGGCCATATACAGCCCGTCCAGCCACATTTGATTCGGGTAATGTTCCTTATGCCAGAAACCGCCCGATGGATTGGTTTTCCATGATTTCAATAGGGGGACAAGGGTGTGCAGGGCTGTCTTATAGCGTTCCTCCCCCGTTTGCTCCAACAGGTTGTAGAGCAGCACACCCGGCTGGATATCGTCGAGTTCATCGGGCTTGTACTTCTTGATGCTGCCATCCGGAAGAATCTGGCTGTCCACCCAGGCTTTCAGATAGTCATAATATTTGGCATTCCCGGTCTGACGCCAGCATTTTTCCATACCGGAGAGGAAGACGCCCTGGTGATAGTGGAACCGGTCCGGGGGAAGCAGCTCCGGCTCGAATTTGGTCATCAGCGCCTCGCAGGCCTTCTCCGCCCATTGGATGGGGGTTCGTAGGGATACGGATGAATTCATTGTACTCGTTCCTCCTTCTTGTTCATATCCTTATCATAGCACTGGAATATGTACATTAATTGCGGATTTATACGCTTTCTTCTTATATTTTGCGATATAATCAAAGGGAGAATGGAAGGAGGAAGGGAGCCAGTTTGGGGGATCTTCATTACCACAACACAGCGGGAACGTTCATCGTATCCCACCGCAGGGCTGCCAGCCATCATATGCCGGCAAGCCATTTTCACAGTACATACGAAGTCTACTATCTGATGTCCGGGCAGCGGGAATTCTTCATTAAGGACCGGACCATGGTGATTGGCGAAGGCGATGCGGTCATCATCTCGCCGAATATCCTGCACCGGACGACGAATACCGAGAAGCCGAAGCATGAGCGGTTCATTGTGAATATGCATCCGCAGGATATGAGGTCGGCGGATGGTTCGTATCCGGACATTCTGCAGCCGCTGTTCGACAACGATTTTCTTATCGTCCGCTGTTCCCTGCATGACCGGCTGCCTATCGAGGGGCTGGTGCACAGTATGATCCGGGAGGTACTGGACCAGAAGCCCGGCTTTGAGCTGTATGCCCGGACGATGGTTCTGCAGCTGCTCATTCTGTGCTGCCGGCTGATCCGGCAGAACTCGATGGAACCGCTGGAATCGCCGAGCCCGATGCATGAGCGCATCTCGGAGATTGTCCAATATATCAACAGCCATTATACAGAGGAGCTGTCGCTGAATCTGCTTGCAGAGAGGTTTTATGTCAGTCCTTACTATTTGAGCCGTTTTTTTAAAGAAGCCACCGGATTTACGTTTGTGGAATATGTGAACAGCGTCCGGATCAAGGAAGCGAAGAAGCTTCTGGAGCGTTCGTCGATGAAGGTGAATCTGATTGCCGCGAAAGTAGGCTTCGGCAGCATTACGCATTTTGGCCGGGTGTTCAAGTCCGTCACGGGACACGCACCGTTATATTACAGGAGGGGGAAGCAGCCGCGGTAGAACGGCGAAGAGCTCCACCCCTTGCGGGTCAGGAAGAGGGCCGCCCCAACCATCCTCTTGGTTAAGCATATGAACGAACGGAGGCAGCAGCAATGAACCAGGACAGCGATCAGACGAAGAAAGACCAGGTCAGGGACCAATTCACAAGGAACGCTTCCCGCTATGTAACGAGCACCACCCATGCGAAGGGCGACGATCTCGGCCGGCTTGCGGATTGGCTGGAACTGCAGCCGCAGTGGAAGGTGCTGGACATCGCCACGGGCGGCGGCCATACAGCCAAGACCCTGGCTCCTCTTGTGAAGACGGTCATTGCCGTCGATCTCACGAGGCCCATGCTCGAGACCGCCAGAACGTTCATTAGCGAATCCTACGATAACGTCGAGTATGTGGTAGCGGATGCGGAAGATCTCCCTTTTCTGGATGATACGTTCGATGCCGTTACCTGCCGGATTGCCGCGCACCACTTTCCGAGCCCCGAACGGTTCGTACGTGAGGCAGCCAGGGTCCTGAAGCCGGGCGGACGGCTGCTTCTTATTGATAATGTCGTCCCGGACGATGATGCCCTCGACGCTTTCGTGAACCGGCTTGAGCTGCTGCGGGATGAGAGTCATGTGCGCTGCCACCGTATAGGGGAATGGGAAGAGTGGATGCGGCAGGCAGGAATGAGCGGGCTGGCGTCGCGGACACGCAAAAAAACCTTCGATTATACGACCTGGGTAAGACGGACGGCCCGCAGTGAAGATCAGGTGGATACCGTCACCCAACATATTCTGTTGGCCGACGCCCGGCTGCAGCAGTACATCGGGCTGGTTCGGCAGCCGGACGGCGCGATCTCCCGGATTCATATCGATGAGTGGATGGCCGTGGCCCGCAAGGCCGGGGGATGAAAAATCCTCGGGGTCCGTCCCGAACTAGAATTTTTAGCAGATATAAAACCTAGTGTACTATAAGTGAATCGTCAATTATCTGATAGAAAGAAGCAGAACCTGAAAATGAGGTAGTGTTATCAATTCTTACAAAGTAATTCCAATGAAACCATGTGGGGGATGGGAAGATCGTAATTACTGGATGTTTTCCGTGATATTTTTGACTTAGTTCGTGACGAATGATCATACTAGAAATTCCCAAGCTTACTATAAGAAACAGAACAAGTAATGAGGATAATACCAATACCTTTCTTCCCTTCCGCAGGTATAAAAATGAGAATAATCCTATGACCATAACAGCTAAAATTATATTTTCAATCCCGGAAATAATATCGAAACTCTGCTCCTCATCAATAAAGTATAAGAGTTGGTGTCGTATTTGAGAATTGTTCCATCCATAAACTTGATTTTACTATTATTCAATTTTGTGAAGAAGTTGTTTTCACAATTGTTCTATTGGGTCTATAAGTTTCCATGGAACATACTTTTTAAAGGGGTTTACGATCAATAGTTGTACATTTGAAGAAGTTTTCTATTTTGATTGTGGTGGGCACAATGAGGCCCCTTTCCAAGTCCAATTAATCAATTGTAGTTTTAATGCCTTCGTAGATTTTTTTGATGCTTGGTTTATGGGGCCAGTTGTAGTTAAAAACTGCAAGTTTTATGCTGGAACTAACCTGCTCTGTGATCCGTTAGCATTTGATATAGAACCGGTCCTTGTCAACAATGAAGGAGATCTTAGACATGAGAGTAAACCCTAACGGGCCTCCGTCCGCAAGATACCTCTTCTAAAGAAGCGGATTCAGCGACCGACTCGTGAATACAACGACGCTATATGAAAATGCCCAAATTCAAAAGGATTGAAGCCCATTATGACATATAAGTACTTGAAAAAGGAATGGAAGGAAGGAGAAGAATCTTTCTTTTTTGAACTTGATTCAGAAGGTATAACCATGCGACAAATTGTAGGGCAGAAGGAAAGTTTGTTAGTTTCCAACAGGCCTGACTTTTGCTTGTCAGAGGCACCTATTGACGTTAAATATGGTATTTTGATTCCACAAAATGAATTTCAGGAACTTTGGGAATTAGGAAATAAACCGTATAGGAATGAGTGGATTGAAGCCAGGAGAAAGTTGAAGGAGGGGATGGAATTAGAGGGACAGATCGAAGTCATATACCCTCAGGGGATTATTATCGATCTTGGCGGTGGCAGATATGGTATCACAGATTATGAGGAGTGCAGAAGAGTATCAGGTGCACATAAAATTTATCCGGGAAATAAGATCAAAGGGAAGATATCGGGATTTGATGATTCGAACTTATGGATCGTTATGAAAGACCCGGAAGTGAACGGAAAGTAACTCAAGAAGCAGGCAGCTTCGCCCCAGGAATCGGAGTAAGAGCAGTGGAGGTCCATTCGGTGAGTAAGAGGAAATTACTAATATCGCTTGCACTCTTTTTATGTGGAATATTTGGGACTTATTTCATATTGAATGAATTCCTGGTACTTGATCGGACGAGCCAGGAATTGGAAATCTATGATTTTATACCTGTACCAGCCGATGTGGAAGTGGCAGTGGAAGGCACGGGGGAACAGAACATAGTGAATGACCAAGTCTCTACGAAGATCAAGATCAAAAACGTCCAATGGAATCATACTTCCTATCATCTTGATGAGGGAAGCGAACTGGATGTGAACGAATATTTTGTTGTGCATAAAAACAGGCAAGTGAGTGGATTGCAGTTCATTCCGGGCAGAAGTGTCTATAGCATGGGCACAAGCTATAGGAGATTGAAGCAAGGTGAGCAAAGAACAATCCACTTAACATTAAATAAAGATACAAAGCAGTTCTGGATCATGCCTGAAGAGCTGATCAAGAAATGAGACCATATAGAAAGAGTGGAACCATGATAACACGACTGTTTTCTCCTGATGATTTACAGGCATGCACGGCGTTATTTATCGAAGTATTTAATCAAGAGCCGTGGAATGATCGTTGGACCCCGGAAGCTGCGGAACAGTATGTAAGTGATTATATCAACACCCCCGGATTTAGAGGGATCGTGGCGGAGGAAGGACAGGAGATCAAAGGATTCATCCTGGGCGTCCGGAAGAGATGGTGGGATGGGGATGAGTTATAAAGAAGTGAAATGAGCATGAATGTGATATGCGAAAATAAAAGCGCAGGCAGCATGGACGGTTAGGTCCGAGGCTGCCTGCGCTTTCGTCGTGATGACGCTCCGGTTCGAGGCTCATCCTACATCATCGTGGTCCGTACCGGCGATCACATCGAACCATGCTTCGATGTCCCTTTCGAACGCGGCGGTCTTGGCCCGGTAAAGGTCAAGCGTATCTTTGCCGAGCGGCAGGTGTACGGGCGGGTTCTCCGAGCCGGCCAGCTGTATCAAGGCCTTCGCTAATTTGCGGGGGTCTCCCGGCTGTTTCTTGTTCACCTGCGTTGCATAGCTGCGCATCTCGCCAACGGTTCCCGCATAATCCTCGATCTGGTGACTGCTGCGGCTTAGGGATGAGGTGTCCAGGAATTCCGTGCGGAAGAAGCCCGGTTCCACCGCGGTCGCATGGATTCCCAGCGGAGACAGCTCTGAAGCCATCGCCTCCGTAAGGCCTTCTACTGCGAACTTCGTCGAACCGTACAGGCCCCAGCCGGCGATCCCCGTTAATCCGCCCACCGAGGAAATATTGATCACATGCCCGGAACGCTGCTTGCGCATCTGCGGAAGAACAGCGCGGGTGACGTGCAGCAGTCCGAACACATTGGTCTCAAAAATGCGGTTAACTTCTTCGGCCGAGGCTTCCTCGACCGCGGCGAGCAGACCATAGCCCGCATTATTCACGAGGACATCAATGGCACCAAATCGGTCCACTGCCTGTTTAACGGCATCCTCGGCCTGCCGCTCATCCGTTACATCCAGCACAGTCACGAGCAGATTCTTGTTGTCTTGGAGTTTGTGAGCCAGTTCCTCCGGCTTGCTGCGGACGGCAGCGACGACTTGATCTCCTGCCTCCAATGCCGCTTGAGCAATTTCAAGGCCGAAGCCTCTGGAAGCACCTGTGATCATCCATACCTTTTGTTTCGGTTTCATGTTTGTTGTCGTCCCTTCTTCATCGTGTGGTATTACCTGACAAGGTATAGATTACCGGATCGATGGGGAGGATGCTTTGCCATACGGCCCAGGTTCGTTGTCATATTGGCTCAAAAAGTAAAAGAGGCAGCCTAAGTCCGTCACTAGTGAACTCAGGCTGCCTTACAGGCTCTTCATGTTCAGCTGAGCTGCTGCCGGAATAAAGAGGGGGAGCAGCCGAAGTGCTTTTTGAATGCTTTGGAGAAGTGCGCAGCATTCTCGAAGCCGGTGGAAAAGCAAATGTCTGTCACCGACATGGACGAAGAGGTCAACAGCTCTTTGGCCTTCTCCAATCTGCGTTCGCGAATCCATCGGGAGGGAGGTACGTTATATACGGACTGGAACTCCCGTTTGAAGCTGGACAAGCTTCTCCCCGACAAATAAGCAAGGTCATCGACCGACACCGGGTTCAACAAATTCTCTTCGACCACGCTCGAAAGGTTCGATGGGAGCTGCCGTCCCAGCTGGAGCATCTGGCCCATCAGGTCTGCTTTCGCATGGGCCACATCGAAGAGTAATTCGAGCAGCTTCAAACGTATTAATTCTTCCTCAACCCCGGACCGTTCATGGAATAGAGGCTTGAGCGATTCCAGGTAGGCGGTCAAGCGGTCCGTAACCGGCTGGACGGTCACCGGCACCAGGGCCGCCGGCCGGCCGGGGGGATGCTTCGCCATCTTGCTGAATTCGGCAAGCAGATCACCCTTGAGGAAGAACATCATATACTCGAGGAGATAATCCTGATGGGGTTCGCCCCACTTCTCATACTGTACGACGATCGCTTTTTGCAGCAGGACCATTTCGTGTTTGTGAACCGTAAATTCCTGCTCTCCGTAGCGCACCGTGTACTTGCCCTGCAGCACAAACAAGAGCAGATGATCCTCCAGGTACATCGCTCCTTGCGTACCGGCGGAAAGGCTGCAGGATTCGATAACGGTCAATCCCTTTAGCTGTAACAGCCTCTGGTTCTTCAGGGTTGCAGCCAAGCCTTGAGGTACCTTCATGATTCGAGTGTTCATCTTCATAAGAGCGGTCGCCTGCCGCACCTCCAGGTATAAGAATTACATTTCTCCAAAAGCGGGCCAAAAATAAAACCAGAATTGCGGGACTCAAGGACCCGGCCGCCGTAGTTCATACAAAAGAAGCTGCTGCGATTCTCATCCCGGATCTATGATAAACTTATAAAGAATAATATGAATCCAGTATATGACAGGTTGTCCATTTGTGGATACCCCATTTACAGACTTATCGTGTCGCACTTTTACAATACACCATTGTAAACGTGACTTATCATAAAGAAGATATGAAATGTCATAGGAGGGTACACAAAATGCAGAAATTTTCGATGGTTGCGAAATTCACGGCCAAGGCAGGCGAAGGAGAAACCTTGGCAGGATTGCTGCTGGAAGCTGCAGCTTCCGCTCAAGCTAACCAAGCTTGTGAATCCTATATCATCCATATCTCGGAAACGAACCCGGATACGATATGGGTAACGGAGATCTGGACGAGCCCGGAGGCCCATGCCGAAGTTCTCGCCCAAGCGGAGACCCGAGCGGCGATCGCGCAGGCGATGCCGTATATTGCCGGCGTTGATGGAGCAAAACTGCGGCCAGTCGGCGGCAAGGGCTTCTCATTGGCATAAGCCGCAAGAAGGGCATGGAATACAGGCACCCGATGACCTGCGGGCGATCCGGGGAGCAATGCAGCAGCAATGTGCTTCCCGGAGGAGAGGGTAGTCATTGAGTCATGATACAGGGGGGCTCCAAAGCCTCTTTACAACAAAACCAGCCGTAGTTCGGTTCATGACCGGGCCGCGGCTGGTTTTGTTCAAATCCTAGAGCAAAGGTTCGGCACAGCGTGGAGGATCAACGCGGAGCAGCCGACCAGCTGCTGTTCCACGGCCGGATTTCTATAAACGCGCATCGTCCCTAAAGGACGGCGAAGCCGTTTATCCTGAGAGCAAGGGATGATCGGCTAGGGCCGGTTAATCCATCTATATCCGCCCTATAGTTGTGGGATTGGAGGTGATCGCCCCCGTATAGTTGGGGGGGGGGGGCGCTCCGCCATGTTGGCAGCAGCTTCAGCCTCGTTATGGCGACGAAGTCATTACAGTAAAACAACTGCCAGATGTCACTATGAATGGTTCTGGCGCAAGATTCCAAAAATAAGGATTGACATAACCAAATATTAGGACATATAATTCAAGCATCGAAATTTGAATGCGATTACATTTCGGGCGGGTGTCAACGTAATCGATTAACTAACAGGAGAGGGCAGGAATCGTGAGCGATTGTCGGATCCTACTCGTTACGTAATCGATTAACCAAGGTGCGTATGGCATGAGGCTGAGCCATCCGATCTCACCTTACAGCCCTTACGTAATCGATTAACTGGCATCTGACCAACGAATCCAGGAAGGGAGGTGGTCAACGAGCGGCTATAGGGAATCTTCAAAAAATGGTGGTCAATAGCAAAAACAGTACAAAAATAGTAGAAGCTATGGGAGGAAACCAAATGAAACGTACGGCTAAACCTATCGCAATGATCATGGCCTTTATGTTGTTCATCATCCTGTCGGCCTGCTCTTCCGGCGCCAACCCTGCGGGCGGTGCAAAATCCGATGCCCAGCCGGCCTCGGCTGCCAAGAAGCTGCGCATCGGTTTGACGGTCCCCACATTAAGCAATCCGTTCTTCGTTGCGATGTCGAAGGGAGCCCAAGAAGCGGCTTCCAAGTTCAACGCGGAAGTGATCACCGTGAGTGCCGATCAGGATCTCGCGAAGCAGACCGCCCAGATTGAGGATTTCATCACGAAGAAGGTGGACCTCATCCTGCTGAGCCCCTTTGATTCCAAAGGCATTGCTGCAGCTGTAGCCCAGGCGAAAGCGGCCAATATTCCTGTCATCGCCGTGGATGGCTTCGCGGAAGGCGGCATTAACTCCGTCGTGATGTCCGACAACGTCATGGCCGGTACCCTGGCGGGCGAATACTTGGCGAAGCGCCTGAACGGTAAGGGCAATATCGTCATTATGGATGGTCCTCCCGTCTCGGCGGTAACGGACCGTATCAGAGGCTTCGAAGAGGTGATGAAGAAGTATCCCGAGATCAAGGTCCTCTCGAAGCAGAATGGCGAAGGCAACCGGGAGAAGGCCTTGTCGGTTATGGAGAATATTTTGCAGGCGAACAAAAAGATCGATGCCGTATTCGCCATTAACGACCCGGAAGGCGTAGGGATCAAAATCGCCGCAGAGCAGGCCGGACGGGGAAGCGAATTCTTCATCGTAGGTGTGGATGGCGCGCCTGACGCTGTAACGGCTCTCAAAGAAAAGAAAGCTTTTGCCGCAACCTCCGCTCAATTCCCGAACGAAATGGTGATCAAGGCCGTGGAGCTGGGGCTTCAGCTTAAGGAAGGCAAGAGCATCGAATCCAAAGTGCTCATTCCCGTGGAACTGATCGCACAGGAGAATGTCGATCAATATCGGGGTTGGTAAGAGGTAAGCGCCGGCATGCGGGTGTGGTGTCTTCAGGGATACCGCACCGGGTGCATACGGTATAGCAGCATAATTCACCAGATACGAAACATTCGGGAGTGAGGCCATATGTCCGTCGTAAGGGAGCCGGAAGTGAAGCTGCAGGGAGAGCTGCCGCATCAAACGATTCTGCAAATGAAGGATATCTGTAAATCCTTCTCCGGGGTCCAGGTTCTTCGCCAGATCAACCTGACGCTGTATAAAGGGGAAGTGCACGCCTTAATGGGGGAGAACGGGGCGGGCAAATCGACATTGATGAAGATCATCTCAGGCATACACCGGCCGAATTCCGGAAAGATGGTCTACAAGAATGCCGAGGTAGCTTGGAATAACCCGCAGGAAGCAAGGAACAGGGGCATCAGTGTCATTCATCAGGAAATCAGCTTGTCGCCGAACCTGACGATTGGCGAGAACATATTCATGGGAACGAAGTTCCCGAAGAATGCATTCGGTCTCATCAAGTGGAATGAAATCCATGAGAAAGCCGAAGCCGTGCTCCAATCGATCGGGTCCCCTCTGAATCCCCGAATGAAAGTGTCCGCCTTGAGTGTCGCCCAGCAGCAGATCGTGGAGATTGCCAGAGCGCTGTCCTTTAACTCGGAGATCCTGATTATGGACGAGCCGACAGCCTCCTTAACGGATAAGGAAATCGATAAGCTCTTTGTGATCATCGAAGATTTGAAGAAAAAAGGCGTGGCGATCGTGTATATTTCCCATCGCATGGATGAGATCTTCCACATATCGGACCGCTGCACCGTGATGCGGGATGGGCAGTATATTGCAAGCCTGCCGATAGGGGAAACGAATCCGGACCACCTGGTGAAGTTAATGGTGGGACGGGAATTGAATGATTTGTTTCAAAGAAAGTCCGTGCCGAACGCAGCAGCTCTTCCACTTGGGATCAGCAAACCGGTACTCGAATTGATTGGCGTCTCCGACCGCTCCCTGGTCAAGAACGTGTCGCTGAAGATCCGTCCGGGGGAGATCGTAGGCTTAGCCGGACTCGTGGGCGCTGGAAGAACGGAGCTGCTTCGGACCATCTTTGGCGTAAGCAAAATGACAAGCGGCCACATCCGCTTGGACGGAGAGCAGGTGCATATCGCCTCCCCTCAGGATGCAATTGAGCTGGGGATTGCCCATGTACCCGAGAGCAGGAAAGAGCAGGGCTTGTTCCCCAACCTTACGGTGAAGGAAAACATCATCATGAATCAGATGCACCGTTACCGCAAAGCGAAGATCCTCAGGTACAAGGATATGGATGCCGAAGTGGAGCGGTACATTCGGGAGCTTGGGGTAAAAACGGCGACTTCCGCCCAAAACGTGATGGGGCTGAGCGGGGGGAATCAGCAGAAGGTCGTGATTGCCAGGTGGCTGTCGATCGGGCCGAAGGTTCTGCTCCTCGATGAGCCGACACGGGGAGTGGACGTGGGAGCCAAAACGGAAATTCACAAAATCATCTGCGAGCTGGCCGGGAAGGGCCTCGCGGTACTCATGGTTTCGTCCGAATTGCCCGAGATTCTGGGCGTGAGTGACCGGATTCTCGTTATGCATGAAGGGCGGATAAGGGCGGAATTATCACGCGAGGAAGCGACGCAGGAGAAGATTATGTACTATGCCACGGGGGAGAGTAAAGAATGAGTGCGAATATACAAGGTGCCGCGAATCCGTCAATATCGTTGAAGAAGAGAATACTGCCTGTATGGAATCAACTCGGGATGCTGATCATCCTGGTGCTGTTATGTGTGGTGCTGGCCTTATTCGCTCCCTATTTTACAGAGACGAACAATATCCTGAACATTCTCAAACAATCTTCCATCACGGCGATTCTGGCTGCCGGCATGACGATGGTGATCTTAACCGGAGGGATCGACCTGTCCGTAGGAGCTGCGTTGGCGTTGGCGGGCGTTATATCCGTCATGCTGTCCAATGCAGGGGTGCCTGCTGTCATCGCGATGTTCACGGGAGCTGCTGCCGGATACGTGGCCGGTGCGATCAACGGATATTTCACAGCCGTTGCCAAACTGCCATCCTTCGTCGTCACGCTTGGAAGCATGACCTATCTTCGGGGCGTTGCGTTCGTGATCAGCGGCGGCCTGCCTGTCGTACTGCAGGATAAGTTTTTTATCTTTTTCGGTGCAGGATCGCTGCTCGGGATTCCGGTTCCGATTTATATCATGGCAGCAGTCTATGTGGCGATGTTCTTCGTCCTGAAATATACCCTGTTCGGACGCCACGTGTATGCGATCGGAGGCAATGAGGAGGCTGCCCGGTTAACGGGGATCAAGGTGGAGCGCACGCTCATCCATGTCTATTCCATCAGCGGTCTGATGGCGGGGATTGCAGGCGTGGTCATGGCCGGCCGGGTCATCTCCGGACAGCCTAACGCGGGGATCAGCTTCGAGCTCGATGCGATTGCAGCCGTTATCCTGGGCGGCACCAGCTTCGTCGGCGGGGTAGGACGCATTCAGGGGACGATTGTCGGCGTATTGATTATGGCCGTGCTCGGCAATGGCTTGACGCTGCTGGATGTCGATTACTACTGGCAGCTCATCGTGAAGGGATTGGTTATTGTAGTAGCTGTACTGCTCGATAAACTGCGTAATTAAAAGAGTCCAGGACGCGTGCCTGTCCGGATATGCGGCAGCAGGCTGGCGGCCATGGAGATCATAAGACGGCATTAGAGCGGATCTAGTGCCTTTTTTTCATGGGGTGGTGCCTTGAAGATTAGGGGAGGTGAAGTTATTATTAGAGGATAACCTATATGATATCTGCAATGATGGATGAGCGAGAGGTAGGCCTATGGTCGCTAAAATAAAAGATGTCGCCAGTCTTGCCGGTGTTTCTACGGCAACCGTGTCCCACGTCATTAATAACACGAGATACGTCTCCAATGAAGTGAAGAAAAAAGTAACCGATGCCATGCAGGAATTAAACTATCTGCCCAATCCCGCAGCACGCTCCTTACGCCGCCAGAGATCGAATATTATCGGACTCATTGTACCGATTAAAAATAACGATTCCACCCAACAATACTTCATGTCGATTGCCAGTGGCATCGAAAGCGTTCTGAAGAAACACGGTTATCATCTGTTATTAAGCAATTCGATGGAGAATGCCGAAGAGGAAATGGAACGGATCAAAGTGTTCAACTCCCAGCATATCGAGGGACTCATCATCGCGCCTACCAGCGGACTAGGCTGCGGACAGGACGAAACCCCGTTCGGCGGATATCCCGTCGTGTATATTGACCGGAAGCCTTCCTGCTTTGAAAGGGAGGGGGATTGCGTTGTCGTCGACGGCTTCAGCAGCAGCTATGCGGGGATGAAGCTGCTAATAGACCAGGGGCACAAGCGGATTGGTTTTGTATCGGGGGGGCTCGAGATCTCGTCGACCCGCTCGCGGTTCGAAGCCTATCGGCAGGCGCTTCTGGATCACGGGCTGCCGTTCCAAGAGGATTATATAAGAAAATCGCTCGACACCGCTTGGAAAGCGGGCTATCAGCTGACGGCGGAGCTGTTCGAGCAGCAGCATATTACGGCTCTGTTCGCCGCCAACAATACATTAGGCTTGGGAGCGACCAGTTATCTAAGAGAACGTGAAGTTCGAATTCCGCAGGAATTCGGCATTCTTTGTTATGACGATTATGAGTGGACGGAAGTCATGACCCCGTCATTGACGGTGATCAGGCAGCCAACCTTCAAGATCGGAGAACAAGCAGCCGAGCTGCTGCTGCAGCGGATCTCTTCGCCGAAGAAGAAATCGGAGGAATATCAGCTGCCCAGCGAGCTGATCTTAAGAGGCTCTATATAGTGATCTACGGACACCTCTCCAGAACTTGGGGAGGTATCTTGCTTAATATCCAAGAATTTATATCTCGCCAGGGCTCGATCCTGTCATCTTATCTATCTTATAAACGCGCATCGTCCTTTAAGGGCGATGCGCGTTTATCTTTCATTTCCCGGAAAATATTCGCCGGACCTGTTACTGGGGGGGGAGGTCTCCCGTAGAGCCCCGGAACACCGGCTTGGTCTGAACATGGGTGACCTGGGGAGGCTTGTGCGGACTTCGGATACGGGATAGCAGCATCTCGGCGGCTTGGATGCCCATGTCGTCCCGATAAATATGGACGGTAGTCAGCTGGGGCTCCACGATCTGCGCTTCGGGCGAATCGTCAAAGCCCGTGACCGAGATATCCTCGGGAATCCGCATCTGCTTGTGCTTGAGGATCCGCATGAGATTAATCGCGATAAAGTCATTCGCACAGACAAAGACGGATGGAAGGGAATGCAGCGCGTTAAGTCTCTCTTCGAGCCAGGAGAGGTTCGAGATCAGACGGTCGGCATCAGTGATCGAAAGCGAAGGGTCAAGCTGCAATCCGGCTCCGGCCAGGGCCTTGGTGAATCCGGTCCAACGTTCATGAAAGCTCCTGCAGTGGTGGATGTCGCCGACAAACCCGAGACTCCGGTGGCCGCTGTCGATCAAGGCTTGGGTCAGCCGGCAGATGCTGTGTTCATTCTCCATCAAGAGCACATCGGCTGCGATATCCGGATAGGAGAGGTCGGAAGGCGAATCGATACAGATGGTCGGAATCTGCAGAGTGTTAATAAACTCGGTATATGGCTTGTCGAACAGCTCGATACATACGATGCCGTCGACTTTCGTTCTGTCAAAATTCACAGGAAGCATCAGCGCTTCCAGCTCGGTTTCCCGGACGATATGGATGGATAAATTAAACCCCTCCGCGCTGATCATCTTCTCCATACCGCTGATCAGCGAAGTGCCAAAGTGGGTGCTATTCGGCATGTTGGCGGTGAAGAGCGCGATGTTGCCGGGGGGCTTGGATGCCGCCGCTTCGGGCTCCATCAGAGCGAACTGCTTGTATTTGAGCTCGATCGCGCGCTTGATCACTCTGCTCCGGGTCTCGGCGGGGATGGTCTCGCCGCCGTTCAGCGCTTTGGAGACGGTGTTTCGGGATAAGCCCAGCGAGTCCGCTATATGTTGAATGGTGATTTTTTCTTTGTTCATAAGTAATACTCCTCTACGGACGGTAAATTATATTTACTGTATACTAATTGACCCGAATTATCAATATGGATGAGTTACAAATGAACAATCGAATATGCATATGTAAAGGGGGAAGGGGGGATCGGGATTTTCTGTGATTTAATAAACAAATGCACAATTGATATTTGTTAACATAGGGTTTGGACGTGGTCCCGCTGGAATGACCAAATCGGTGGGGGCGGAAATGGGAATAAAGGACAAAGTAGAAGCGAATATAGCAAGAGCATAGCGTTGTTATAGGACCATGCGAATCATTTTTAACTGTATCTAGGTGTTATTTGTAAACTTAAAATATGCATATGAATACTTAAATGTAAAAATAATGATTGACTACGTCCAGCCGACCATGTAAATTAGAAGTGTAAGCGCTTGGAAAATGACGGGTGTGAGCATTTTTTCAGGGGGATAGGATAGTTTTGTGTGAAAATGATTTGGTCAAATGTGCAAAAACGAAATTCATTTTGCAGGCAGGAGGAACGTCATGGAAGAAACGGTGAGGTGGAATAAGAACGTGCAAATGCAAGGGAGCCGCCTTCGAAAGAGCAGGCTGGACTACATCAGGAAGAATCCTTTCCTGTATCTGCTGATGGCCCCGGCTGTGATCCTTACGATCATCTTCAAGTATGTCCCGATGTACGGAGCCCTTATCGCTTTTAAGGATTATAATCCCGGCAAGGGCATTTGGGGCAGCGAGTGGGTGGGACTGAAGCACTTCATGAAGTTCTTGACCGCACCGAACTTTGAGGTAATCTTCATGAACACGCTCAAACTGAGCTTCTACGGTCTCTTATTGGGCTTCCCCGTGCCTGTCCTGCTGGCGCTGATGCTGAATCAGCTGCGCAGGGCGGGGGTGAAGAAGAACATCCAGCTGGTCTTATACGCTCCGAATTTTATCTCCGTCGTCGTCATCGTAGGGATGCTGTTCATTTTCTTCTCGCCTGTCGGGCCGATCAACAGCATCGTCACTTCGATCACCGGCACGCCGGTCAAGTTCATGTCGGACCCCGATTACTTCCGGACCGTCTATATCCTATCGGGCATCTGGCAGGGAGCGGGCTGGGCATCGATTATTTATGTGGCCGCCTTGGCGAATGTGGACCCGGAGCTGCATAACGCTGCCACCCTCGACGGGGCGAATCTTCTGCAGCGAATCCGGCATATCGATCTGCCGACGATCAAACCGGTCATGGCCATCGTGTTCATCCTGGGCGCCGGCGGGATGATGGCCATCGGGTTCGAGAAGGCCTTCCTTATGCAGACGGCATTGAACCTGCCGACCTCAGAGATTCTTCCTACCTATGTCTACAAGGTGGGCCTGCAGTCGGGGAACTACGCTTATTCATCGGCAGTCGGACTCTTCAATTCGGCGATCAACGTCATCCTGCTCGTCCTAGTGAACTATATCGTGAAGAAGTTGAACGAAGGGGATGGCTTGTATTAATCCCTCCGGAAGAAAGGAGTAACGCTCTATGAACATCAAGCAGTCTATGAACGACCGGCTGATCGTGTGGGCCAGCAATCTGTTCCTGGGATGTGCTGTACTGGTCGTGCTTGTGCCGCTGCTCTATGTTGTATTCGCTTCCTTCATGGAACCGACAGCCCTGCTGAACAAGGGCATATCGTTTCAGGCTGCGGATTGGAGCATCGAAGGCTACAAGCGGATCCTGACCAATGAAGCCATGATCCGAGGGTTTGTGAACGCCGTTTTTTACTCAGCCGCTTTTGCGGTCGTTACGGTAGCGGTCTCCGTATTTGCGGGTTATCCGCTGTCCGTGGACGGCTTCGCCGGCCATCGCTTCTTTATGACCCTGTTCATCATTACCATGTTCTTCGGCGGCGGGCTGATTCCTACGTACCTCGTCGTGAAGAGTCTGGGGATGCTTGACACCGTATGGGCCGTCATTATTCCGGGGGCTGTCAATGTATGGAACATTATCCTGGCGAGGACGTTCTTCAAGGGCATTCCCAAAGAGCTGAATGAAGCGGCCAAGGTGGACGGGGCTTCCGACCTGCTCCTCTTCTTCCGGATCATCCTTCCGCTTTCCAAGCCGATTATGTTCGTGTTGGCCTTGTACGCCTTCGTCGGTCAATGGAACTCGTACTTTGACGCGATGATCTATATCGAGAGCCCGAAGCTGTATCCGCTGCAGCTCGTGCTGCGGTCCATCCTGATCCAGAATCAAGTGGCACCCGGCATGATCGGGGATCAGCTGGCGATGGCGGAGATGAAGCGCTTATCCGAAATCATCAAGTACGCGGCGATTGTGATCTCCAGCCTTCCGCTTCTGATCATGTATCCCTTCTTCCAGAAATACTTCGAGAAAGGGGTTATGGTCGGTTCCTTAAAGTAAGGCCGGGAAGAGAGCAAGCATCGGGACGAAGCAGGTATGGGGATTACGGTTCGACTACAGGGAGGGTTACATATGAAATACTGCAACAAGGCAGCAATGATCACATTAGCATCCGCGCTGGCCGTAACCGGCTGCAGCAGCGACAAGGACTCCGGGACTTCGGACCCGGCAGGCACGGGCAGCACATCTGCCAGTACGCTGAAATTCATGACCCAGAGCTCCCCGCTGGCTCCGGCGGATCCCAATCAGAAGCTGATCTTCCAGCGGATGGAGCAGAAGACGGGGATTCACATCGAGTGGAAGAACTACACCAGCGAAACGTTCACGGAGAAGAGAAACCTGGCTCTGGCCACCGGCGATCTGCCGGACGCGATCTTCGACGCGGGCCTCGGGGACTACGACCTGCTGCGCCTCGCCAAAGACGGGACGATTATCCCGCTGGACGACATGGTAGAGAAGATGCCGAACTTCAAGAAAGTCCTTGAGCAGGCTCCACAGTACAAAGCGATGATTACCGCGCCGGACGGCCACGTGTATTCCCTCCCGTGGATTGAGGAGCTCGGGGCAGGGAAGGAGAGCATCCACTCCGTCGATGACTTTCCTTGGATTAATGTGGAGTGGCTGAAGAAGCTGGGCCTCGAGATGCCGAAGACTACGGAGGAATTGAAGCAGGTACTCATCGCCTTCAAGACGAAAGACCCGAACGGCAACGGCAAAGCGGATGAGATTCCGCTATCCTTCATTAACAAAACCGGCGGCGAGGATCTCGCTTTCTTATTCGGCTCCTTCGGTCTCGGGGAGAACTGGGACCACACGGTGGTCAGCGATGATGGCAAAGTTCTGTTCACCTCTTCGGATAACGGCTTCAAGGAAGGGGTTAAGTTCCTTCATGAATTGTACCGGGAGGGACTGATCGACATCGAAGCCTTCACACAGGACTGGAATACGTATCTGGCCAAGGGGAAAGAGGAACGGTACGGCCTCTATTTCACTTGGGACAAAGCGAATATTACCGGCGCGAATGACAAGTACGACTTAATGCCGGCCCTCAAGGGTCCGTCCGGCGAGAAGAACGTCACCCGGACGAATGGAATGGGCTTCGACCGCGGGAGAATGGTGGTCACCCGGGAGAACAAGAACCTGGAGGCCACCGCCAAGTGGATGGATCAGCTGTACGATCCGCTCCAGTCCGTGCAGAACAACTGGGGCACTTACGGGGATACAGCCCAGCAGAACATCTTCCAGCTCGATGAATCGAAAAAGATGCTGAAGCACCTGCCGCTGAATGGTATGGCTCCGGTGGAATTGCGGCAGAAGACTTCGGTCGCCGGACCGCTTGCGATCCTCGACAGCTATTATGGCAAGGTGACGACCAAGCCGGACGACGCCGCCTGGAGGCTGGACCTGATGAAGAAGGTCATGGTGCCGGACATGAA
This sequence comes from Paenibacillus caseinilyticus, assembly GCF_027533645.1. Taxonomy (GTDB): domain Bacteria; phylum Bacillota; class Bacilli; order Paenibacillales; family NBRC-103111; genus Paenibacillus_G; species Paenibacillus_G caseinilyticus. Next base: position 79,690 of record NZ_JAQAGY010000001.1, on the reverse strand, counting down.
AGCGAAGAATATATACCCCAAGGTGTTCTTCTCGCTCGAGGAGCTGGACCGGATCTCAACCATCGAAACCGACCTGTTCGCCTATGTGCTCCGCATGCGTACGGAGTGGATCGAGAACGGCAAAGTGGAAGAGCAATGGGGTGCCTACCTGAAAGAACTCGACCGGCTCGGCTTGCAGGATTGGCTCACAATCAAGCAGGCGGGGTATGACCGCAGCGTGACGAAATAAACAGAGGGAGAGAGATGCAATGAATACCACACTATACCAGGAAACATACCGCTCGCAGTTTCACTTCACACCGCCTGCCAACTGGCTGAATGACCCGAACGGGATGGTGTATTATGACGGGGAGTACCATCTGTTCTACCAGCATCATCCGAACGGTACCACCTGGGGGCCGATGCACTGGGGGCATGCCGTAAGTACGGACTTGACCCACTGGGAGCATCTGCCGGTTGCGTTGAAGCCGGACCGGCATGGTCTGATCTTCTCGGGCAGCGCCGTCGTGGACTGGGAGGACAGCAGCGGCTTCTTCTCCGGCAGGCCGGGCCTGGTAGCGGTCTTCACTCATGCGGATCAGTATCCGGATACGGACCGACCGAGACAGCGTCAAAGCTTGGCCTACTCCCTCGATAGGGGAAGAACCTGGACGATGTATGAGGGGAATCCGGTGCTCGTCCAGGAGCAGATCACCGATTTCCGCGATCCCAAGGTGTTCTGGTACGGTCCCGGCCGGACGTGGGTTATGGTGCTGGCTGCGGGAGACCGTGTGCAGTTCTACACCTCTCCCGATCTGAAAGAATGGGCATTTGCGAGCGAGTTCGGGGCGGCCGAAGGCTCGCACGACGGCGTATGGGAATGCCCCGATCTTATGGAGCTGCCGGTAGACGGGCAGGCTGGACTCACCAAGTGGGTGCTGATCGTCAGTATCGGGGATCATCCCGAGTGCCCGGAAGGGTCCCGGACCCAGTATTTTGTCGGCAGCTTTGACGGCAGGCAGTTCACGAATGACGCTTCGCCGGACACGGTACTGTGGCTTGACCACGGAAGGGACAATTATGCGGGGGTAACCTGGTCGGATACGAACCGAGAGGATGGAGGCCGGCTCTTCATCGGGTGGATGAGCAACTGGAAATATGCCAATCTTACGCCAACGAGCAGCTGGAGAAGCGCCATGACGCTTCCGCGGGTGCTGTCCCTGAAGACCGTGTTATTCGGAGTCCGGCTGGTGCAGGAGCCGGTGACCGAGCTTCAGAAGCTGCGCGTGGAAGGGACGCAGTGGGAGGACATAACGGTGACGCCGGGTGTGAATTTGTTAGCGGGCCTGAACAGCGCGACGTATGAGATCGAATGCGAGTTCGATCTATGCGGCGCAATCGAGCTGGGGTTGAAGCTTCGGCAGTCGGAGCGGGAGGAGACGGTCGTTGGATATAACGCCGCAGCGCGGACGTTGTTCATAGACCGCAGCCGCTCGGGCGAAACCGGATTCCATCCGGCATTCGGCTGCAGGCATGAGGCTCCATTGGAGACCCAAGACGGCAAGCTGAAGCTGCGCTTGTTCGTCGATCATGCTTCGGTCGAAGTCTTCGCGGGCGACGGCGAGATCGTGATGACCGATCAAATTTTCCCGGACCCATCCAGTACCGGTCTGGAGCTGTATGTCCTGGGCGGCGAAGCCAAGCTGGTTTCCCTTAGACACTACGAGTTGAAGTCGATCTACTCGGCCGTAACCGTATAACAGGGAAAGCGCCAAGCGCAGCGTAAGTTACGGCAGCGATCAAAGAAGCCAGGGGCCATCGTACCCTGGCTTCATTAGTTGGAACGTGAATGGATTATTTTACGAGGGAGGAAGGCCAGGTGCCATACCAGGAGTACCCGGTTCTTCGTTCCTGCTCAATCTCGCGAAGTTGGTACTTGACTACCCCGTCCCGCCCTACGAAGATCGGCTTATTCGTTCCCATCTCATAGAAGCGGGCCCAGATCGGAGCAGCGTTCGGATCGCTGACAACGACCACATCATCGCTTGTCTTCACTACTTTAATCCCCTTCATCTTAACGGCGCCAAGCCAATCTACCGCAGCTTGAACCGAGGCGGCGATCTGCGGGGTTGAAGGCCGGGTCTTCAGGGATTGGATAATGCCCACACTTTCTTTAGCGCAAAGAGAAGGAACTTCGTACGCTCTTGCACCAGCAGGCTTCAGAGTGGCGGAGTCGTGTTGTTGTCCCCATGCTGTCAGCTTCCCGTTAACCACAACCTGTGTTTTTAGTAGGCACTGTACCCCTTTGGCGACGGCATTCTTGCTTTTATCGGCTAATGAGCTGCTAATAAAAGAAAAATTACCTTTCTTACCCGCGACTTCATCCAGCAGAATCATGACGTTAATCATGGCATCGTCATTGTAGGTAATATGCTGATGATACCCTGTGCTTTGATAGATCTGCGGCCATCCGCCGTTAGCATACTGCATATTCAATAAGAATTGGATTCCTTTGACCGCAGCTGCTGAATATTTGCTGTCTTTGGTCTTTTGGTATTCGGCTGCCAATCTTCTGATCTCGGTATAAGTGGCCTTGTTGTCGATCGTTGACTTGGCCCAGTCCCCGCTGGTGACCTTATAGTCTTTTCTCCAGCCGCCGTCTGCCTGCTGGTTTTTTATAATATCGGAGATCGTGGCTGTAGCACCGGACGCATCAGCAGCGAATACGGTAGACGTCGGCAGCACTACCAAGCCAGCGGACGAGAACGCAAAAGTGGCAGCTAACACGATGGATGCATATCGTTTTTTGAATGGGATCATAACAAACACGCTCCTTTGTTGGTCAATAATAGATAAGCCGCGGTTGAACCCACCACCTCCTTGATCATGATGGCAAAGGGAAGCTGCATTCTAGTCGAAATGTAATCGGTTTCATTTAATTTCACCTTTATTTTACTTATACCCCCTTTTTTGTCAAATGTTTAAAACAAAGTCCCTGCCTTTGCTAGGGAGGAAAGCAATGCTGAAGCAAAGTTTGGGACTTTGATTCTTTTGCTTATCGGGAAATCACGTAATATGAAAAGACCGTACACCAGGGTTTCTAGGGCACGGTCTTCTCTTCTTTACAGGGGATCAACCTTTCAGAAAACCAATCAGTGCTGCATTGAACTCTTCCGGATGTGTCGCATTCAGCCCGTGCGGACCGCCCTTGATGACAATAAGCTGGCTGCCTGGGATCAGGTTATGCGCTCTTTGGCCGCTGACCTCAACCGGTACGATGGCATCGGAATCTCCGTGAATAATCAGCGTCGGGATCTTGAACTTCGCTACGTCATCTCGGAAGTCGGTACGTCCAAAGGCGTCGATGCAGTCTAATGTTCCTTTTGGCGAAGCAAAAGAAGCGATATCGAGGTTGTAGAGACGGAACGGTTCGCTCACTAAGTCCGTGCGGCCGCCGGCGGCAAAAAAGTTTGTGGTGAACGATTCGAGGAATGCGATGCGATCTGCTTTTACACCCGCTTGGAACGATTGAAGGGTCGCTTCATCGAGCCCGCCTTCCGGATGCTCGTCCGACTTATAGAAATAAGGGACAACCGATGCGGCGAACACGGCTTTGCTCACCCGCTCGCTGCCATAGGTGCCTACGTATCGCGCCACTTCGCCTCCGCCCATGGAGAAACCGACCAAGGTCACATCGCGAAGGTCCAGATGCTCGATCAGCTTATGCAGATCGGCCGCGAAGGTATCATAGTTATATCCGTCCCATGGCTGGGAGGACTTGCCGAAGCCGCGGCGGTCATAGGTGATGACCCGATAACCGGCTTGGGTCAGGGCTGGAACTTGAGCCTCCCACGAGCGTCCGCTCAGCGGCCAGCCATGGATCAGCACGACCGGCTTCCCTGTTCCATGATCCTCATAATAAATTTCTACCGGTGCGGCCTTCTCTTCTGCCACAGTGACATAAGCCATATCAAATTCCCCTCTCAAATTGTAATGGATTAGACCCATTGTAACTATGAGAACCAAATCATATCAATACCTAATTTTCTATATTTTGTATTAAGATATTCTATACTAGTATCCATCCAGGGGATGCTTGGTGTTCTACAAGGCGGGGACTGGCTGTAGAATAGTGAGTAGAACATCAGCTTCCTATCATTGAAGACAGGCCGTCACCCAGATAAACTATTCACAGCCCTATGGGAGAGGGATGGGAATTATAAAGCCGCCCGGGGCATGACGAGGAGATACATCATTGAAACCAATAATACAACTGCTGCATTTTGGCTATCATCAGGCGATGAGCTGCATCTTTCCTGTTGCGATCTTTGGAACGCTAGCTCTTTCCAGCGTAATAGAAGTGCCCTTCATCCATCGTTATGATGCCATTCTTGTTATACTGCTTGCGGTGCAGTACCTTATGTACAGCAGCGGATTAGAGACACGCGACGAGATGAAAGTGATCTGCGTATTTCATCTGATTGGGTTGGCCCTGGAAGTCTATAAAGTAAGAATGGGCTCATGGTCGTACCCGGAGCCCGGCTTTACGAAGCTGCTCGGTGTGCCTCTTTATAGCGGGTTTATGTATGCAAGCGTAGCGAGCTTTATGTGCCAGGTATGGCGCAGGCTGAAGATGGACATGACCGGCTGGCCGGGGCTTGCTTCTGCGGGATTGCTGGGGGGAGCCATCTATCTGAACTTTTTCACGCATCATGTGATTCCGGATTTTCGTTGGTGGCTGACGGCCCTCGTGGTGATTGTCTTTTGGAGAACCTGGATTATATATAGGGTGCGGAACATGACTTATCGCATGCCCTTGACGCTTGCTTTTTTCATTGTAGGTTTTTTTATCTGGCTGGCCGAAAATATAGCTACGTTCTTTAATGCTTGGAAATATCCTAACCAGCAGCAAGCCTGGCAGCTGGTGGGCTTCAGCAAGATCAGTTCGTGGTTCCTTCTGGTCATCATCAGCGTCATTATTGTTGCCCAGCTGAAACATGTGAAGGCGGGCCGGAGCACGAAAGATTCATAGTCCATCTTTGTTTTTTTGGTAGCATAACCTATAATAAATGAAATAACAAATCTCTTATTTTCAGAAGGGTGACCCTCGCATGCAAATCGATCTCTCGAATAAAACCGCATTGATCACAGGATCGACCGGTGATCTGGGACGGGTTATGGCACGTACGCTCGCAAGCTGTGGCGCTAACATCGTGCTTCATTATCATAGTAACGAAGCGAAAGCGAGAGAACTGCTGCAAGAACTGAACGGGCTTGGAAGCCAGGCGATGATGGTACAGGCGAATGTAACGAACGAAGAACATGTGAATGCAATGAAAGATAAGGTATCCGCGGAGCTCGGACATGTAGATATCGTTGTCGCCAATGCGGTTATCCAATATCAATGGACAAGCATACTTGAGCAGCCTATAGCGGACTATGTAAGCCAGTTTGAATCCTGTGTGCTGCAAAGCGTTTATTTGGCCAAAGCCTTCGTCCCGGCGATGATGGAACGCAAAGCGGGCAGGGTGATCGGCATAAATACGGAATGCGCGATGCAGAATTTTGCGAACCAATCGGCCTATACTGCCGGGAAGCGGGGGATGGACGGCGTCTATCGTGTATTGGCTAAGGAAGTGGGAGAACATCAGATTACGGTCAATCAGGTCGCGCCCGGGTGGACCATCAGCGACCGTGACCGTACGGGCGGGATGGATGCCAACAATCCTTATGTGCAAAGCGTGCCGTTAAAGCGGAGGGGCACCGATCAAGAGATTGCCAATACGGTCGCATTCCTGGCCTCCGATCTGGCAAGCTTTATAACCGGCGCCTATATCCCGGTAACCGGGGGCAACGTCATGCCGGCCATTTAGAGCGGCAAAGTGAAGTCTCCCATTCTAATAAACAAACGTTTTGCCTGAGGTACTTGTCTTATACCAATCTTGCAATTTGGAATAAGCTATATCATCTTCAAAAAAAGGAGTGATATAGTTGGCAAACCGTGATGTACGTCTTGCTCTATGGTCCGGCAAAAACTTTACCGTTCGTCGAATCCTCTTCAGACGCGGAGGAGTTGCTGTCCGTGATCTTGGCGCGTTTCGATTTAACAACGTTCTTTCGAGCTTCCGGCTAAGAAATGTTGCCCAGAGTTCCGAAGTAACGCTTGTATTGTTTTCGCGAATCAATTTTCAGGGTTCCTTCCGTGTGTTCCGCGGCAGCCAAAGCGTGGCGAACTTGGGCAATTTTAATTTCAACAATGTCACCTCTTCGTTCATTGTGGTAGGACGCAATCTTACCAACTTAGAAATCTCCCACATTCAAAGCACCGGCAGACCCCCTCAAGACATTCTTGTCATTCGGCAATAATAACTCAAAAGTTTGATCCGTAAAAAACCTCCAAGGCCATTAGGCTTTGGAGGTTTTTTGGGGGGATGGATAGGATGAATTACTTTCCAATGCGGGCGAAGCCCGTTGTTAATAAATCGGTATCTCCCCATTCTTTCGGCGAGTTTGACTCGCTAATGCCCGGCGTATCGGACGTTGCCGGATCATTAGGGATCGAATCGACAGGCGAGAACTCGCCTTGGTGAAGCTTAACGCCGATGCCGGCTAGTTCAAGATTCGGATTGCCGATCGCACTCAGAGGGATCTTCGCTTCATAGAACGTATCTCTTGCTGCGCTATGGCCCAGAGTCAAGAAGTCGACAAGCTTACTTGACGTATTCACATCATCCACGTCTTTAGCGCCCCATAACGAAGCGGCGGCATTGCCTGCTTTGAATTTCACAACGATGCCTGCGGCAGCGCCTGTTTTGTAGTTCACGCCAGCATCGTCTACAGGAAATACCCCGTTTACTGCTTTGGAAATGTAGCCCGTGTGGAACATATTGGATGCGATATTGATTTGATAATCAGGCAGTTCCGTTCCGCCCCACATCGGCTTGTTCCCATTCTTTTTCCACATGTCAAGCACAGCACCCGCACCTGGAGTGGTATCGATGGCAATCGTCTGCGGCATATCCATGGAGCGGATGGGCGTTCCGCCTGCCGAGCCTGCATTAGCCGGATCGACGACATCCGTAACATCAACGTACTGCCATGCTAAGTATAAATTGTCATTATCCCAAGAAGCCCACAAATGAGAGAGATCCATTGGCGTCTCGTGAAGCGTCCAGTTGGAACCCAGCGTCCTAGGGTCATCATTGGCTGCATCGACAGCGATCAAGTTCGCATCGGTCCACTCGCCCGTGTTGGTTCCATCAATCGTGATGGGAGAAGCTGTCCTTTTGCCAAAGGTTGGATTCGTGGAATATGCTTTGCTGCTTCCGTTATCCACTGGTTTTTTTGTTGTTGCTGCGGTTGCTGGCGCGCTGGCGTCAGACACATTTTTGGCCGCATCGAACGCTTTGACGGTGTACGTGTAGGATGTCTCAGGTGTTAAGCCGCTATCGGTGAACGATCCCGTTGTAGTAGTGCCGACTTTATTGCCGTTGCGGTACACATCGTACCCGGTAACTTTGACGTTATCCGTAGAAGCTGACCAGCTTAGTGAAACGGTCGTATCTGTTGTCCCGGCAGCAGCAACATTCGTTGGAGCGGTTGGCGGTGTAAGGTCGTCTCCGGCCGTGGTTCTTGGTGTAATCGTGCCAGGGGCTCCGTTAGCGCCAGGCGTGTAATCCCAAGTCCCTGCGCTGAAGAGATAGTTCTTCGAATTGTTGTTGTCCCAAGTGCCGCTGCCGTTGTTGAACACAGCCTCCAATTGGGTTGCCGAGCCGATATTCACCGTAAATTTGTTGTAGCCGGAAGCAGAAGCTTCCGCTTGAGGCATAGCTGCGCCTGGAGGCGTAGTCCACGTGCCGCCCGCAGGGCGATAGTGAATGTACGGAGTCGCGTAGCCTCTTTTGTAGTACACCGTAACGGTATTGCCTGCTGCTGTGCCTGTCTTCACGCTAATTGCAGCGCTTGCAGCGGAGATGTTGCCTGCCGCATCATAGGCCTTGACCGTGTAGCTGTAGGTTGTATCCGCAGTCAATCCCGCATTGGTGTAGCTGTTCGCAGCGGAAGTGGCGATTTTGGCGCCATCGCGCCAAATCTCGTAGCCGGTTACTCCGACAGCATCGGTCGAAGCGGTCCAGTTCAGTGTAGCGCTCGAAGCCGTTACGCCGGAAGCGGCGAGATTCGTTGGAACGCTTGGCGGCGTGATGTCGATACCGGCCGGAGGGCCTTGCTTGATCGTGCCAGGTGCTCCGTTAGCGCCAGGCGTGTAGTTCCATGTTCCTGCGCTGAAGAGATAGTTCTTCGAATTGTTGTTGTCCCAAGTGCCGCTGCCGTTGTTGAACACAGCTTCCAGTTGGGCAGCCGAGCCGATATTCACCGTAAATTTGTTGTAGCCCGGAGCAGAAGCTTCCGCTTGAGGCATAGCTGCGCCTGGAGGCGTAGTCCACGTGCCGCCCGCAGGACGATAGTGAATGAACGGAGTCGCGTAACCTCTCTTGTAGTAAATCGTAACGTTGTTGCTCGTGGTTGTGCCTGTCTTCACACTAATTGCGGCGCTTGCACCCGAAATATTGCCTGCCGCATCATAGGCTTTGACAGCGTAGCTGTAAGTGCTATCCGCAGTCAATCCCGTATTGGTGTAGCTGTTCGTAGCGGAAGTAGCGATTTTGGCGCCATCGCGCCAAATTTCGTAGCCGGTTACTCCGACAGCATCGGTCGAAGCGGTCCAGTTCAGCGTGGCGCTCGAACCTGTTACGCCGGAAGCGGCGAGATTCGTTGGAACGCTTGGCGGTGTAATGTCGTCGACTGGCTTCTTTGCGTGGCTGATGACGAACTGCTTGAAGCCGGACATATTGCCGCTGGCCGAACCATCGCTATTCACGAGATTGCCAAGGCGCAGAAGGGTGAAGCCATTGTAGTTCCATTTCGTAATTTGCTGCTCGATTTTCTGGAAGTCGCCCGTAGGCAAAGCGTTTTCGCCGTTCAAGCGAACGCCTTTGGAATTGGCGGTAGAGGAGATCGTATCCACTAGGGTGGAAGGTTGAGAATATTGCGGGGATGTCCCGCTGTCATGCATTTCCAGTGCAGTAAAGGTTAAATCCAGATCGGTCTCTTTAAACTTTTGAACGAGCCGGTTGTAGTCATAGTAGCCAGCAGCATGTTCTGCGCTGTGAGGCGCTGCCGGATTGTTCATCTGCCAGTGAATGCCTGAGATCTTCGCGCCGATTCGAACGCCGAATACGGAATCGAAGTTCGTATGGGCTGCCGCAGCAATGACGCCAAGATGATTTTCGAGTACACTTTGGTACCAAGAGAGGAAGTCTTTGCCGTAAGTCGAATTGTAACCGCTTGTCGAATAGAAGGAATCTCCGTCGCTTGGCGGGTTGATTTGGCTGTCGCTCGTGAGCTGCAGACCCCAAGCTTGATTGACGCCGTTGATGGACCCGTATTTGGTCATCATAGCTGATCTGAATGCAGCTTTAGCAGTTTCTGTATAGACTTGGAATTTGCCTCTTGCTGGATAGGACCAGCCTGCCGGCATGTAGTAAGAAGGATACCGGAGTTCTCCCGACGGTCCGCCGCTCAGATAGATTTTGGGAATCAAGCCTTTGTAGCTGGCAAAATTGGCTGCAAAGGAGGCGTACAGTTCATTGTACTGCTGTCCAACGCCGCTCCAGAATGGAGAGAGGGCTTCGTTATTCACAAAACCGGTTTCGCTCTTGTACTGCAAGACATCCGTGCCGGCTTTACTCCACAGCCAGGAAGGAATCGGAATGTTGCAATCATCGCCGGGGTTTCCTCCGCATTTGTGGGTGGAAAGAATCGGAACCCATTTTAAGCCGGACTGACTAACCGCGTCAGCATACGTTTTGTAATAGCTCCAATCGAATTGATTGTCGCCCGCTGCTTCTACATCGCCCCACCATACATCGGTCGTAAGCGCATAGACGCCATTGTCTTTCAAGGTCTTCAACTGATTTTTAAATGCGTTCCAATCCGTGATTTTGGTCAGCGGCGCCATGACGGAAGCCTGGAAATCGTTAGCTACCTCGGCTTTGGCCGTACTTGCAAAAGACCCCCAAAAAGTCGAAATCAATATGAAAAAGCTCAACAAATACAGACAACTCTTCCTCCAAACAAGTGTACCGGAATACAAAACATCATCCTCCTTAGTTTTTTGAAACCGGTTTCCGAAAAGTGCTAATCATGCTAATCTTGTTGGGGCGGAAACGAATTTACAAGGTTATCGAAGCATTAGGAAACGTTTACAAGTACTACTCTAAGGTGTATGGTCATATTTGGAAATAGACAATATTGTACAAAGAGGGGGCATTTATTGACATGATGGGGAAACGCATCTAGATTATCTCTTGACTTGGAGTGAACTCCAAGTGTGATAATAACAGATATCTGCAGGTACTAAGTCAGCTGAGTGAATTGCATAGACAGGAAACATATCACTTGGAAAGCAGGCGAAATCATTGGAATACGTGAAACTGGGAAATACGGGATTGGATGTTTCTCGGCTCTGCCTTGGATGTATGAGCTTCGGTGCGGCCGAGCGGTGGACACATCCATGGGTACTGGATGAAGAGAATAGCCGTCCGATCATCAAGAAAGCGCTGGAGCTAGGGATCAATTTTTTTGATACGGCGAATGTTTATTCGGTTGGAGCCAGCGAAGAAATTGTAGGCCGGGCATTGAAGGATTATGCCAACCGGGATGAAATTGTCATTGCAACCAAAGTGTATTTCCGAATGCACCCGGGGCCCAATGGAGCGGGGCTTTCGCGAAAGGCCATTATGAGCGAAGTGGATAAAAGCTTGCAGCGACTAGGAACGGACTATGTGGATCTGTATCAGATTCACCGCTGGGATTACGCTACGCCCATTGAAGAGACAATGGAAGCCTTGCATGACGTGGTTAAGGCGGGGAAGGCAAGATACATCGGTGCCTCTGCCATGTATGCCTGGCAGTTTTTGAAGGCATTGCATACAGCGGAGAAGCACGGATGGACCCGGTTCGTATCGATGCAGAATCATCTTAACCTCATTTACCGTGAAGAGGAGAGGGAGATGATGCCGCTTTGCAAGCAAGAACAAATCGGTGTTATTCCTTACTCCCCGCTCGCCTCAGGCAGATTGGCACGCGACTGGTCCGTAACGACGCATCGTTCCGAAACCGACCAAGCCCAGAAATCGAAGTATGATGCAACGGCAGGTGTGGACCGGGGGATTGCAGACCGCGTTACCGCGATTGCACATACACGGGGCGTTCCCCGCGTTCAAATCGCTCTCGCCTGGCTGCTGCAGAAAGAACCGGTGACATCTCCGATTATCGGCGCTACGAAAATAACCCAGCTCGAAGAGGCGGCAGGTGCGCTTGCGATCAGGCTAACACCAGAAGAAATAGCGTCGCTCGAAGAGCTGTATGTTCCTCATAAAGTAGTGGGAGCACAGTAATCCCCTCGTCAGAACGGTTTGAAAATTAGCCGCCTGATGCAAGGTTCGCGGGATAACTGAGCACAGAAGGACCGTCACGGTGAGAGACGGTCCTTCTGTAACATGCACGCGAACAGGTTAGGCAGGGGGAGGCTGCTTCTATACAACACAGGGGCATCGGCTTTCGTGAGCCTCAGAACAAATCTTTATTTTTCTTATAGAAAATCCATCCGGCCAAGAACATCAAGCCCATCAGGACATGCACCGCAATCAGCATGAACCAGGTTCCAAAGGGAGAATACACTTATAACACATCCTCGGTCATTCCGGATTTACTCTTTAGTTATGGGATTGGACAATATAAACAATCAATGCGATATAAGCCAGAAGTATGACGACAATATAGATCCAAGTAAGACGGGACCAGTTTCCTTTGGTACGCATATCATATTGGGGATTGCCTTCCACATTCTTCTTCGACCTGCCGACAAGCAGCGTGGCCACGACGGCAAACAACATAATGGTTGCAAACAAGATATAGTAGACATACAGTTCCACGGTAGAGCCCCCTTTTTTATTCCGCTGCATGGCTTGCCTCAAACATCTTACTTCCGAACTATAACAGGGCTCCGCTCCAAAGTAACCATCCATTCTCGCGCGGATTTGGCCATCCAAGTTCAAGGGATGTTCACACTTGAAGCGAACGCAGCGCATGCGCGATACCCTGGGGGTTCAGCCGCCCCCTCCTGATCGATGTCATCAGAGAGGAAGACCAGGTGCCATACCAGGAGCTACTTCGCCAGCTCCACAAACTTGTTCCTTCTGGATAAATAGTGAGCGAACATATAGATGCCAAATTGAATAGGGACCGAATAAGAGAACCTCCAGTTTTTGGGGTCATAGATTTTTAGCCAATGGATGAAGGGTTCGGCAGCATAGGCAGTGACCAGCGCAAACAAAAGGGCTTTGAGGTAGGGACTCCCCTTGGGTTTCACTTGCAGAAGTAACATAACGGTCACCGGCATAAGTGTTAAGTCCCAAGGGAAGTAGGTTGGAAGGATGGGAACCACATTAAACCGGTAATGCCATAGGGCAAATTGATCTCCAAGAATATCAAACACAAGCGAAATCACCATGACCAACACACCAATATATAACAGACGGTCCGTACTCTCCTTTTTCCTGAAGAAGAACCAAATCACCCATGGAACAATGGATAGAATAAACCCAAACCACCATAATCCGGAGAAGAGGACATGCTCCATCCAGAATTTTACCTTTTGATCGATATAGAATTCAATATTGATAAGGTTCTCATCGATGAGCTGTATCTTTTGATCTTTATCCATAATGAATGCCTCCTCCAGATAATGATATGATCTGTAGGTATTGGCAGATTCATTCATCATTACCAGGGCCATCGGCTCTGGGGGACGCTTAAAGCGAACGCAGCGCATGCGCAATACCCGATACGCCGGCGGCGATGTCCTCCATAGACGGGCGGGCAAAGCTTAGACGAATAGACCCGGGATCGGATCCATACACGGCTCCAGGGGTATAGACGACCCCTCTTTTGATGGATTCCTCGAGCAGCTTGGCGTCATCGACCGGGCGGGTCAATTGACACCACAGCGTCAGACCGCCCCCGGCGGCAGTAAAGCTCAGGTCCCCCGGCAGCTCCCTTTCTAGATTGGAGATCAGGATTTCTTGCTTGCGGGCGAGTGCCTGCCTTAAGAAGCCGAGATGCTCTCCCAGCATACCGGAGCGCATGAATTCATTGGCTATCCATTGAGGGACGATGCTAAGGCCAAAATCGATCTGCTGACGGGCATCCGCCAGCCGCTGGACTACGGTCTTCGGAGCGATCAGCCACCCGATGCGGAGTCCCGAAGCTGCGATCTTGGAGAGGGAGCCGATATAGAGAACGGTTCCGTGCTCATCCATCGATTTTAACGTGGGGGGAGGTTGTCCGGCAAAATCCGTCAGACTGAAGGGATCATCCTCTACAATGGGGATTCCAAGTTCCGCAGCCATGTTCAACAGCGGCCGTCTTTTGTCGGGATGCAGAATCGTCCCTGTCGGGTTCTGATAATTCGGGTTCAGGAATACCATCTTGATGCGGTGCTCCCGGAAGAGGGTTTCCACATCCTTCGGGTCAATGCCGTCCTCGTGAACCGGCAGCGGAAAAGTCCGGAGTCCTGCCGACTGAAACATCGACAGCGAGTAGCAGTAAGAAGGGTCCTCTACGGCGACCGCGTCACCGGGGGCCAGCAAGCATTGAAGAATCAGGAATAAGGATTGCTGGGAACCGGAAGTAATCAGGATCGACGGCTCCGTTGTATGGATGCCGAATTCCTCCTGCATGAACCGGACCAAGGTTTCCCGGAGCGGATAGTACCCCTGCGGGTTATCGTAGCCGAGGTGTGCTTCGAATGGGACATCCCTCATCAGCCGCATCATGCTGTGGCCCGGGAACAAGTCGGCCGAGAGCTCGCCGCTTGCGAAATTGATCAGGGACGGGCGGTCCTGCAATACCTCACGGATCCGCCGGATAAAAGGAAGGTTCGGAGCAAAGGTGCCTCCTTGGATATAATGCCTCCAATTCGGAGACAGGCTTGGGCGAATGCCCCAGATGTGCCTGCTCACCATGGTTCCGCTGCCTACCGTGCTCTCGACGATGCCTGTGGAGCGCAGTTCTTCATAGGCTTGTACAACCGTACTCCGGTTGACTTCCATCCGGTCGGCGAGCTTACGCTCCGAGGGCAGGAAGCTGCCGGAAGGGTATTCCCCCAGATAAATACTGCGCTCGATATGTTCTGCGATTTGTTGGTATAACGGTTTTTTAAGACTCCGATCCGGTTTCCACATAGAGCATCCCCATCTATCATTGATCATCATCCAGCATTTTCTTGCCATTAGATTTTATATTACCCAAGTGCTGCTGATTTTGATTATAACAGACGCAGGGCACCTTGATGGAAGGGGATAGCACCAAAGAACGAAGCCGTCCGTATGGGGCGGCTCCGTTTTGGATTCTCACCTGGCTGTTACCTTAAGCCAGCTTGGCGCCGAGCCGCTTCGCCTTCTCCAGATAACTGGCGCGCTGCTCGGCAGTAGAAGTCTTGATCGGGGTGATCTCGGTGATACGCACCGGTGTTATGCCGCAGAACTGGAGGATATTGCGTTTCATTACGTTGTGCCCCGCACGTCCGTAGATCCACCGGTTGTACCAGGAGGGAGTGTCCATCGTGACAATCAGGTGCGCGGATTTGCCCTTGAGCAGTTTATCCCACAGGGAGGAATTGGCCCGGTACCGGAAGGCGAAGCCGGGCAAGAAGATGCGGTCGATAAACCCTTTGAGGATGGCCGGCATCGCCCCCCACCAAGTGGGATAAACGAAGACCAGGTGATCGGCCCAGCGGATGAGCTCCTGAGCCTCCAACAGATCTTCTTCCAGCTCCGTTCGCTTGCGGTATCCATACTGCAGCACCGGATCAAATTCGATGCGGCTCAGGTCGATCTCCCGGATCTCGGCGGCGCGGCTGGCTGCTCCCTCTATATAAGCGTGTGACAAAGCGGAGCAGAAGCTCTGCGGATCGGAATGTCCTGTAATGACGAGTATTTTTGTTTTCACTGCGGTTCTCCCCCTTGAGTGGCTGCGTTATACTCATCATAGGGCTACAGCGGCTGCAGACCAATGATCTGCCGCGCATAAAAGTTGTTGATTCGCGCAAAAGGAGGGATGGAGCGTGACGAGCCAGGGAATCGCTATTTCCATGGTATACCCGGTCATGAAGACCCTTGTCCACAAGGGACTGGACCCGGAAGCATTTTGGCGCTATGCTTCTTTTGATTCCCGCCTGCTGCAGGATGTGGAGGCCCGTATTCCCGGGGAAGAATTGGAGAGGCTTATGAAGGCGGCGGCGGATTACACGCAGGACGACCACTTCGGTCTGGTCCAGGGGCAGATGACGGATATCGTGGATATGGGGATCCTCGGGTATGTCATGATGCATTCCGGAACGGTGGCCGAGGCGCTTGCTGCCTTCCGGCGGTACAATGTCATTCTGTGCAGCGGTTTCAATCTGGATTGGGAGGAGCAGGGGGAAGATGTCCTGCTGCGCTTGACCTTCGAGAACGCGAACGGGCGGATCTCCCGTCACTGCATGGAGGATATGGCGAGCTCGGTCTATCATTTGATCGGCAAGCTGTCCCACCGGCGCATTCCTCTGCATGAAGTC
This sequence comes from Paenibacillus caseinilyticus, assembly GCF_027533645.1. Classification (GTDB taxonomy): domain Bacteria; phylum Bacillota; class Bacilli; order Paenibacillales; family NBRC-103111; genus Paenibacillus_G; species Paenibacillus_G caseinilyticus. The sequence goes on along the minus strand of NZ_JAQAGY010000001.1, from coordinate 64,032 downwards.
CGCTTCTCGCACGCCGCCCCGGCCGATGCCGCTCCCTATCTGTCCATATTGGGAACCCTGCCGGTCTTCGGCTGGGAAGGCAACGATCTGCGGATGAGCAAGGACGTCATGCATTACCCCATTCTCTATTCGGATGCCCGGCTGCTGGGTCTATTCGAACCGATGGCGGATGAAGCGAGGAAACGGCTGACCCGGGGGAAGGTCTTCTCCGATGAGGTCTATCAATGGATGATGAAATGCATGCCTGCCCGGTTCCCTACGCTGGGGCAGACGGCTGACGCTCTCCGGATGAGTACGAGATCGCTGCAGAGCAAGCTCAAGGAAGAGAGCACTTCCTATAATGAAATCTCTGCTGCGGTCCGCAGGGAGCTCGCGTTAAGCTACTTAAGGCGTTCGGAGCATTCTGTCGGCGATATTGCGTATTTGCTGCATTTTTCGGAGCCCAGCGCGTTTCAGAGCGCGTTCAAAAAATGGACGGGAGTCACGCCGGGACAGTACCGGGCAGACCAAGGCGTGCTCTACGGCTAGGCTTATAACAAACAGCGTCAGTCCTGGACTTCTACATAAGTCCCGGGCTGACGCTGTTTTTGGGCTGGGCTTGGCAGCGGAAATCGTGCGGGGTCACCCCGCAGCGCTCTTTGAAGAGCCGGTAAAAATGCTTCATATCGTGAACGCCGACCTCGAGCGCGATCGTCTGCACGCTCCAGTCCGTGTCCATCAGGAGCTCGCAGCTTCGGTGGATGCGGATGTCCTGAAGCATCTTGGTATACGTTGTTCCGGTCGCTTCTTTGAATTTTCGTTGAAAATGCCGGGGGCTGATCAGAAATTCCCTGCAAAGGTCTTCAACCGCCAGCGGATTCTGATAATGAAGGGTCATGTCGTCGATCGCATATTGAACCGGATTCGAGAGAGCCTGAGCGGAAGGGGCCGCTGCAGCGTCTTTGGCCTGGTGGATGCGGGTTAACAAATCGATAAGGTATAGGTACAGCTTGTACCGGAAGCCCGTCCCTTTACATTTTTGCTCCATTTCGAGCGCATACATGATTCTGGCGAATTCTTTGGTGTGCTCTCTGACCTGGATGCAGTCCGTGCTCTCCCGGAACACACGGGCCAGGCCGTGGAGGTCTTCATAGATAGGATTATGGAGAGGATCGCCTGGGACGGCCAGTACCTGCTTGTCGAACAGGCAGTTCATCAGCCGGAGGGGAGTGTCCCCGGATTCTCCCGATGGAAGAATAACGTGCTCATGCCCATAGGGGATAAAGACCAAGTCTCCCTTGGAGACGGGCCGAGTTTCCCCCGCCAGATGCAGCGTGCCGTGTCCCCCGTCAATGTAGGTAATCTCGTAGAAGGTATGGGCATGCTTCCGGAAGGGGCTTTCCGTCTGAACGGGATGAAGAGAGATCGGGGTTCCGTCAGCAAAGGAATGATCCATGTAATTCGGTTCGCTGGCAATCACACAATCCCTCCGTTCGTTTCTATATCATCCTGCGCTTCGATTTGCAACAGATCCACAACACATCCACAACAGATCCACAATAAGGCCAAGCTTACATGTTAAATCCATCACAGATAAAAATCAAGCCTCCAGGTGTCTCCATTGCCCATAAGCTGTCGTCCGTGACCATATGAGCGGCCATAGCGTCCGGGCTAGAATAGGAGCATACAAACGAAGGAGGCACAAAGAGATGACTGTATTAACGACAAGCCTGCCCCAAGAAAAGATGCCGTACCTGCTCCGGCGCGGAGAGGGAAGACGCTATGTATTCGAGGGGCAGCTGGCAACGGTAATCGCGGATGCCGGCAGCACCGGGGGCGTGATGGAACTGACGACGATCGCAGGGGCCAAAGGGGAAGAATTCCCGGCGCACAGCCACCCGAATACGTATGAATCCATCTACGTGCTCGAAGGCAAGATCGAATGGATGCTGGACGGGGCCTATCACCTGCTGACGGCCGGCGATTATGTGCACATCCCTCCGGGAACCGTCCACGCCTACCGGATGGCCGGACACCGCAACTGCTTTGCTTCGTATACGGTTGCGGGCAGCCTGACGAAGATCTATGAGATGATCGGGGAGCCCTACGCCCACTACGAACACCCGCCGCGTGCATACAACTCGTATAGCGCGGACCATCGGGACGCAGCCGCGAAGGCGGCGGACATCGTATTCGTACAGGAGAAGGCGGCATGGGGCCCATCGAAGCCGGTCGACGGACATATGAATCCGGGCCGCATCGCGCCGTATCTGCTGGAGAACGGGGAAGGAGACCGCCTGCTTACGGGGGACCAGCTGCACCGGATTCTGGCGACCCAGCAGAATACGGACGGCGAATATATTATCGTAGCCACGGATGGACCCAAAGGCGATCCGATTGTGGAGCATTACCATAATCATCACACCGAGACGTTCTTCTGCGTACAGGGACAAATGACCATGTGGGCGAACGGGGAAGAGGTTCAGCTGTATCCGGGAGACTTCCTTCATGTGCCGGCGGGCACCCTGCACTCGTACCGGTTCGACGCCCACTACACCAAGGTAGTCGGCCTGCTCGCCTCCGGCTTGTTCGAGCCTTTCTTCCGTGCTCTCGGCGAGCCTTACGAAGATCACGCCTTCCCTGCCGTTCCGGGCCCGCTCCGCATGGACCGTGTCATGGCCATCATCGATCAGCTGGACCTGAATGTAGTGGCGAAGTCGCCGCTGGACCGCAAATAGCAAAGAGCAAACAGCAAACTTCCAAAAATCAGGAAATGCAAATAGCAAACGGAAAGGCTGCGCCCCCTATGTCCAATCACATCCAGAAGAACCAACATCAACCGGATTCTTACGCCATCATCTGGGTCCTGGCCTTTGCCATGGTCATCTCGGTCATGAATTCTACCATGTTCAATGTCGCTCTTCCGGCGCTGCGCCAGGAATTCGGATTGACGTCCTCGCAGGTCAGCTGGGTTGTCACAGTCTATATTATTATTTATGCGGTCGGGTCGGTGGCCTACGGCAAGCTGGCCGATATGTTCCAGCTCAAGAACCTGATCACGTTCGGGCTGCTCATCTTCGCGGCAGGCTCCCTGATCGGTCTGCTGTCCACCGGCTACTGGATGATCATTGTAGGCCGGGTGTTCCAGTCGATCGGCGCCTCGGTGGTACCGGCATCCTCCATGCTGATCCCCATACGCTGCATCTCGGCTGAGAACCGGGGGCGCGCCCTTGGCATTACCTCCTCCGGGATGGCGCTGGGGACCGCGATCGGACCGGTGCTGGCCGGCTTCGTGATCGGTCTGGCCAGCTGGCGGTATCTCTTCCTGATCTCTCTTCTGGTGCTGCTGGCGGTGCCTCTGTTCCGGAAGCATCTCCCAGAGCAGCCGGGCACGAAGGGTCATGCCGATCTTCCGGGCGGCCTGCTGCTGGCGGGCTCCATCGCCATGCTGCTCCTGTCGATTACCGGGCGGAGCTGGATGTATGCCGCGGTCACCGCTGTCGTCTTCCTCCTCTTCGTGATCCGCATCCGGAAGGCGCCCCATCCCTTCGTCGATCCCGCCATCTTCAGCAATGCGAGATACACGGCAGGCCTCGTCATCGGCTGCATGGTCCTCGCGCTGAATCTGTGTGTGCCGTATCTGGTGCCGCAGCTGCTGAGCTCCGTTCAGCACCTGTCTTCCCAGCAGACAGGACTCGTGATGTTCCCCGGCGCTCTGGTCGCGGCGCTGCTCGGGCTCGTGGGCGGCAGGATCGCGGACGCCAGAGGGAACCGGTTCCTGTTCACGCTGGCGTTCCTGCTCCAGATATCGGCTTACCTGCTCCTGATCCTGTTCACCGGCGCCCTGCCGGCGGTGATTGCGGTCCTGCTGGTCGTCCTCAACACCGGCTTGACGTTCGCACAGATTACGATGGCGAACACGGTCTCCCGGACGTTAACCGGCAGACAAACCGGCGTCGGCATGGGCGTCTATATGATGGCCAGCTTCATTGCCGGAGCCGTCGGCACGACCCTGATCGGGGCTGCCCTGGACCGCGGGGCCGGAGCGGAGAATGTATTCAGCACCTTGTTCATCGTCTTCAGTATTTGGATCGCCGTATCGGCGGTACTCTATTGGACCGTCTTCCGGGAGCGTTCCAAGAAGTGAATCCTGCCGTCTGCGGTACTGCAAGCACGACAGGGCCGGATCAGCCTCCGTTATGGAGGCCGATCCGGCCCTATTCTTGCTGTATCCACAGCGTCAGAGGGTTCTACCTTTTCGCGCGACTAACTTGTGTAAGACGAGAGCTGGATTACTCCACGGTCACATGGTCGACATAGACCGCGCTCGTGCCGCTGCCGCCCGAAGCCGCCGTGAACTGGATGCCGATCTCGCGCACATCGGACAGGTTCGCGAGGCCGGACAGCGAGAGGCTGAGCGTTGTGCCCGTCGCAGGGACCGTTACGGCTCCTCCGTCGTACCACTGGTAGGTGCCTCCGGTTTTGATGAACAGCTTGGCCGTCACGGTGCCGCTCCCCCAGGAAGCTCTGTTGACGGTGGCCTTCAGCGTCGATTTGGACGACAGATTCTGTACTGCGGCACGGCTGAGCGTATAATCCTTGCTCGATGCGCCCAGGTTCACATCCGCTTTGAGGGAAGAGCTGCCGCTTGCTTTCCATTCGCTCGTGACCCACGGTCCGCCTGCTAGGTTCGTGCCGGCCCAGGACTCGGTAGACCCCTCGAAGGTATACAGCGCTGCAGCGGTACCCGGGTTCGTAGTCCCCGGTGTCGATCCTCCGCTCTCCGTGATGGAGCTCAGCGTAATCTCGCCCCGGTTCACCGTCCACGAATCATTGAACAGCGTGGAAGCATTCTGGTTGCGGTGTGGTGCCCAATTGTCGTTCCAGGCGAAGAAATACACCGTCTTGGGGAACTTGGTCTTGATGGCGTTCAGCCACTTGGTGTAATCGAACGAACCGAACGTATCGGGCCCGATCTCGGTCAGGGCGAAGGGCTTGCCCAAGGCGACCAATTCGTCGTAACCGGTTACAGCACTCTCCGGATTATCGTCATACGCGTCCAGGCCTACAATATCCACGTAGCTGGCCCCCGGATAGTAGGCGGTCCGATTGCCTCTGCTGAAGTCCGGCGCATAGACCCAGATCAGATTATGCAGACCCTTGGTGTCCGTGAAGTAGTTGTACATATCGGTCCAAGCCGCCTTGAAAGCTGCCGCATCCTGGTTGCCCCACCAGAACCAGTCGCCGTTCATCTCGTGGAAGGGGCGCCACAGTACGGTCACACCGGCATTCTGCAGGTCCTTCAGACCGGCTGCCGTTTTATCCAGGTAAGATCTCCAGCGCTGGCCGGTTGCCGTGTTCGGGTTGGTGAGATCGCCGAAATTCGTCAACTTCGTGTTCAGGTTGCCGCCGGTCGAATAGCCCGGACTTGGATAGTGGACGTTGACCGTGACCAACCCGCCGCTGGCCGAGTAGGTTTTCAGCGTGGAGTTGCAAGAGGAGTCGATCAAGGTGGCCGGATCCGATGCCGTAGCCCAGCCTGCGCCGTAATCGCAGCCGAAGATCCCCGGATATTGTCCTGTAGCCGCTTTCAATTCTTCGAGCTGGGTAGTCGAGAAGCCATTGTTGCTGTATCCACCGAAGAAGCCGGATACCACCCTGTTGTCCGAGCGGTTAGGCAGGTGACTTAGCCAGTTGTAAGTATCCTTTGTTTTCTGGGAGGCGGAGGAGTCCGCAGGGGCCGACGTGTGGGCGTAGGCGGCGGGCACACTGCTGAAGAGCAGGGAGGTCAGCGTGAAGAGCATCATCGTTTTTTTCATGTCATACATCTCCTTTTAACCATGCAGAATATAAAGCGGTTACAAATTAGAGAAGGTTGATGCTGCAGAAGTCCTCCTTTCTGCCGAATGGATCGCTAACGCGGGCAAAGGAGAATGGGATATCTATTGTTTGTTTTGTTAGCGTGATATAATAATAAAATTCATTTAATGGAAAAGTCAATCATTTTTTTAGATATAAGAATTTGCGAATTGTCTTGATAAATCGAAGGTTTTGAGCTCTTTTAATACTGATTTCTATTAAAAATGACGATTCATGGGGCGGTATTGTTATTTGTGTTATTTATATTAATGCTCATCTCCGTGTACCGCCTTTTTTGCGGTCATCGTATCTTTCTTCGTGGTTCTTTTTGGCCGCAGTCGAAGAGTCCTTGCCGCATTTGGATAATTGAAGACAAGAAATGCTTACTGAGTGCATTTTATCAGGGGACGAACCGTCTTATAATCAATCATGCAAGCGATAACAAGTGGGTGTTGGGAGGTCAAGGCATACCTGACAAGAAAGCGCATACTTGTTGGTTGGAATTTCTAGAGATATTGGGATAGGAGGGGGCTGCGGCCTATGAACTTGAGTTACAACACGCAAAGATCCATCATCCTTGTCGGTTTTTTGACGGTACCGCTGCTGCTTCTGTTTACGTTTTCGTATTATCCGCTGTTCAGCTTGTTCTATTACAGCTTCATGGAATGGGACGGACTGACCGAGAAGGTGTTCGTGGGCTTCCGGAACTACGGAGAGATTTTTGGGAACGCAGAGTATTTCGGCGTACTGAAGAATAACGTCTATTATTTTATCGGCGGACTGCTTCAGACTTCGCTGGCCCTTTATTTTGCCGTGCTGCTCAACAGCAAGCTCAAGGGGCGCAACGGATTCCGGGTCATCTTGTTCCTGCCTTATATCATGCACAGCGTAGCGATCGTATTCATGTTCCAGGCGCTGTACAACAACCAGTACGGTACGCTCAATGCCTTCCTGGATCTGATCGGGCTCTCGGGCTTAAAACAAAATTGGCTTGGTGACCCGTCGGTGGTCAACTTCTCGCTTGCGTTCGTCTCCATGTGGAAGTACATGGGACTGAGCATGGTCATCTTCCTCGGCACCCTGCAGTCCATTCCGCAGGATATTTACGAGGCCGCCCGGATCGACGGCGCTTCCTCCACGCAGCAGTTCCTGCATGTTACGCTGCCAAGTATCCGCAAAGTCATGGAGCTTCTGCTGCTGCTGACGCTTACCGGAGCATTGGAAGCATTTGAAATTCCGTACATCATGATGCTCGGAGCCAACAACACCGAGACGTTCATCATCAAAACCGTGGATGTGGCCTTTAAGTTCCAGCAGGTGGGACTCGGTTCCGCGCTCGCCGTGGTCATGCTGCTGATCGTTCTGGTCTTCGTAGGGCTGCAGCGCCTGCTGCTGAAAGGGGGAGATGAAGCATGAGAGAGCAATCGTACTTGGTCCGGACGTTTCAATATGTCTCATTGCTCATTGGGGTATTCGTCGTACTATTCCCGCCTTATACGGTGTTCATTACCTCGCTGAAGACCAAGCAGGAGTATCTTCAGAACCGGTTCGCCCTTCCGGCCGATTGGTTCCACTTGGATAACTACGAGTACATTTTTACGAAGACCAAAATCCTGACGACGGCGTTCCCCAATACGCTGTACATCATCGGCCTGTCGGTGGCGGGCAACATTATTCTGGGTACCATGGTGGCTTACGCGCTCGGCCGTTTTGATTTCAAGCTGAAGAAGGTCATCATCGGCTTGTATCTGCTCGCTTCCGTGACGCCACTCGTGACGACGCAGGTAGCGACCTACGGGCTCATGAATACGCTGGGACTCATCAACAACATTCATGCGCCGATCCTGCTGTACCTGGGAGCGGATGTTATCTCGATCATCATCTACCTGCAGTTTATCCGCAATATCTCGTACTCGCTCGACGAGAGCGCCATGCTCGAAGGGGCTTCCCTGTTCCGGATCTACTGGAATATCATCTTCCCGCTGCTGCTGCCGGCGACGATTACGGTTGTGATCCTGCGTACGATCTATATCTATAACGATTTCTACATTCCGTTCCTGTATATGACCAAGACGAACCTGCAGGTCGTATCCACTTCGATCTTCCAATTCGTCGGGCCCAATGCGGCAAGCTGGAACTACATTGCGGCGATGATTATCGTAATCTTCATTCCGGCGATTATCCTGTTCCTGTTCCTGCAGAAGTTTATCTATGCGGGTGTTACGAGCGGGTCAGTCAAGGAATAGAGTGCTTGCCGTAAGGGTGTCGTTATAATTGTTATTTTAGTAAATTGCGATTAATGAGTATTATAGGACAACTTTTGATAACAGAATACAATGAATTTTCCTTCCGGCCTTTATACAATAAGGATGTAAGCGATATCAACCATTACACAGACGAAAAGGGGATTCTACACATGAAAAAAATGTTCGGTACGATGCTGGTTGTTGCCCTTGCTTCTTCCGCTCTTGCAGGCTGCGGCGGTAATTCCGAGCCGGCTAAGGAAGCGGCTCCTGCAGGAGAGAAGGGAGCGGCAGGCGCGGGTGGCGAGATCCAAGGGAAGATCACCTTCGTCACCCAGCGTACGGATCTGGTGAATGACGGTACATTCGACAAGTATGAAGAAGCCTTCAAGAAGAAATACCCGAAGGTGGAGGACATCGAATTCGAAGGGATTACGAACTACGAGTCCGATATGCGCGTCCGGTTGTCTGCTAATAATGTCGGTGACGTGATGCTCATTCCTACCAACATTGCCTCCAAGGACCTCAGCAAGTTCTTCGCTCCGGTGAACGGGCTGGCGGACAGCCTCGGCGACCTGTACTTCAAGGACTATAAGGCGGATAACGGACAGATCTACGGGATCGTATCGGGCGTGTCGACGGAAGGGATCGTGTATAACAAGAAAGCGTTCGAGAAAGCGGGCATTACCTCCGTGCCGAAGACGCTCGACGAATTCTACGCCGCCTGCGAGAAATTGAAAGCGTCTGGCATCGTGCCGATCTACATCAACAACGGGGCACAGTGGCCGATGAAGGAGTGGGGGGAGGTACTTGTGCAGTTCTCCAGCGGGGATGCCAAATATCTCGACAAGATGATCGATACCGACGAGCCGTTCAAGGTGGACAATGACTTCGGCAAGGGCTTCACGATCGTAAGGACGCTCAAGGAAAAAGGCTATGTGGAAAAAGACCTGTACTCGAACGTGTGGGAAGCTTCCAAAGGTGAAGTGGCCGGCGGCCAAGCCGGGATGTATTTCCTCGGCAACTGGGTCATCAACCAGGTGATCGGTGCAGGGGCAGCCAAGGAAGATATCGGCTACTTCCCGTTCCCTTATGATAACAGCGGCAAGCTGAATGCTCCGCTCAGCGCAGACTACTTCTATGGTATCGATGCCAACAGCAAGAACAAGCCGCTCGCCGAAGCTTGGATCAAGTTCATGGTCGAAGAAGCGGGCTATGTGGAAGCTTCCGGGTTCATCCCCCCGCAGAAATCCAAAGAACCGGGCCTCGCGCAGCTGAAAGAGTTCAAGTCCTATAAGCCGAACTTCATCGAGAATGTTCCGACTTCCTCGAAGTGGAACGATATCGGGAACAAAGCGAAGATCGACTTCTTCGGCGGCAAGTACATCCAGGACGTTCTGGAAGCGAAAGACCTCAAGGCGGAGCTCGATAAGCTCAATCAGAAGTGGAAAGAAGCCAGAGCTTCGGTGAAATAACATCCCGCAATCAAAACATCACAGATGACTTAGGATCCCCCGGATGGCGGTTGCTGCCTTCCGGGCGGCCTTATAGCGAAGAGGAGAATCCCCATGAAGAAGCATCAGGCATGGCTTAAGGCGTGTATGGCAGCATCTCTTGTATTCTCGGCCGCGTCCCCGGCGGCAGGTTCCGCTGCAGCGGCAGTAACCGGCATTCCGGCGGATGCGGCGGATCACTGGGCGAAGGGAAGCGTGGAGAAGTGGCTCGCGAACGGCGTGATACGCGGATATGAGGACGGCAGCTTTCGCCCGGACCAACGGATTTCCCGGGCGGAGTTTGTGACGATTGTCAATGAGTTGTTCGGTTACTACGCCTCGGCGAAGGATTCTTTCGTGGACGTGCCGCAAGGCGCCTGGTATGCGGAGGAACTCTCGATCGCCAAAACAGCCGGATATTATCAAGGTTTCCCCGGCGGCTTATCGAAGGCGGAGACGGAGATCTCGAGACAGGATGCCATCGTTTTTCTGGCCAGAGCGTTCGAACTGAAGTCAGCTTCAGGTTCTCAGGCAGGGAAGGAATTCAGGGATGGTGACGAGATCGAATCCTATGCCCGGGAAGCGGTGCAGGCTTTTGCCGGAATTGTAAACGGTTACGGGGATGGGTCTTTCCATCCGAGAGAAAACATTACCAGAGGGGAAACCGTCAGCCTGCTTGACCGCTTGGTCGCAGGCTACAATCCGCAGGGAGCCGGTGCGCCTGTCGAAGGCCATGCCATCCTGAACAAGAAGGGAGCCCATCTGCGGGATGCGGAAGTGGCTGGGAATCTATACATAGCGGCGGGGATAGCCGACGGTGATGCTCATCTGGAGAAGGTCACGGTCAAAGGAACGACCTTCATCTCCGGAGGAGGCGAGAACTCCGTTCATGTGAAAGATTCCTCGCTCGGCGGGGTGATCGTGAGCCGCCAGGAGGGCAAGGTTCGGACGGTGGTGTCCGGCTCGTCATCCATCCGGCGTCTGGAGCTCGGCAGTGCCGCCCATCTGGAGCTGGAGAAGGGCGGACGGGTAAGTGAACTGGATGTGAACCGGGCGTCTACAGTGGATGTGGCTGAGGGAGCCGAGGTCGGTGTACTCCGTATTACAGCGGAGGCGGCAGGGACAAGCCTAACGCTCGGCGGCAATGTGACAGAGCTGGCGGTAGCGGCTGATCGGGTGAGCATCAACGGGAAGGAAGCGGCCAAGGGGAACTATCAAGTGACCGGCGGCGTGCTGACGACGGCCGGTCACCCCGAGGCGCCCGCAAGCGGCGGCAGCGGCGGCAACAGCGGCAGCAGTGGTGGAAGCAGCGGCAGCGGTGGAGACAGCAGCAGTGGTGGAAGCAGCGGCAGCGGCGGAGACAGCAACAGCGGTGGAGACAGCGGCAGCGGTGGAGACAGCAGCAGTGGTGGAAGCAGCGGCAGCGGCGGAGACAGCAACAGCGGTGGAGACAGCGGCAGCGGTGGAGACAGCGGCAGCGGCGGAGACAGCGGCAGCGGTGGAGACAGCGGCAGCGGTGGAGACAACGGCAGCGGCGGAGACGACGGCAACGGCGGAGACAGCGGCAGCGGTGGAGATGACGGCAGCGGTGGAGATGACGGCAGCGGTGGAGACAACGGCAGCGGCGGAGACGACGGTGACGGCCTTACGGCCGACCTGGTGGATGCCGGCGCAACCGAAGCGACACGCTCCTTGTTCGCCTACCTCCAGGACGTGAGGGGACGGGAGATTCTGTTCGGGCACCAGCATGCAACAGACGAGGGATTCTCCATCCAGAATCCGATGGGCACAGAGTCTGATGTGCGGCAGGCTGTCGGCGATTATCCCGCCATGTTCGGCTGGGATACGCTGAGCCTCCAGGGCGATGAGAAGCCGGGCGTGCCGGGCGATACCGCGCAGAGCCGGGACCGGCTGCTCGCTAAGATGAAGCAGGCCCATGAACTCGGCGGTTTGCTTGCGCTCAGCATGCATCCCTCGAACTTTGTGACGGGGGGCAAATACAGCGACACGACCGGGAATGTGGCGGAGAATGTGCTTCCCGGCGGCAAGGCGAATGCGGCGTTCACGGCTTACCTCGACCTCATCGCCGACTTTGCCCTGAGGCTGAAGGACGATGAAGGCACGCCGATTCCGCTCATCTTCCGAGTGTTCCACGAACAGAACGGCGGCTGGTTCTGGTGGGGCGCCAAGACGACGCCGACAGAGCAGTACATCGAGCTCTACCGGTATACGGTCGAGTATCTGCGGGACACCAAGGGCGTCCATAACCTGCTCTATGCCTGGTCGCCCAACGGTCCGTTCGGCGGCGATTCCGCGAAGTATCTCACTACCTACCCGGGCGATGCTTATGTGGATATCCTGGGGATGGACCAATATGACAACCAGGCCGCTCCGGGAACGGAAGCTTTCCTGAATGCGCTCGTAGAGGATCTTCGGATGATCTCCGGCGTGGCCGACAGCAAAGGCAAGATTGCCGCCCTGACCGAGTTCGGCTACAGCCCGCAGGGGATGAAGACAACCGGCAACGGGGATCTCGCCTGGTTCAGCAAGGTGCTTGGCGCGATCCAGAGCGATCCGCAGGCGAAGCGCATGGCCTACATGCAGACCTGGGCCAACTTCGGGCTGAACAGCAATTTGTTCGTGCCTTACAGCAGCCACCCGGAGCTCGGCGACCATGAATTGCTGCCGGACTTTAAGGCGTTCTACAACGATCCTTATTCCAGTTTCCTCCGGGAAGTGGACGAGGTGACCGGCAGGAAGCTGACGCCGGCCAAAGAAGCGCCGCTCATGCATGCCGTTACACCGGTAGAGCAGAGCACGGTAAGCACCCCGGTGACGAAGGTGCGGGCCAAGGTGCTGCACATGAATCCGGACCGCGTCGTCTTCACGGTGGACGGATCGGAGAGCGAAATTCCCATGACGCTGGATGCCGAAGGCTATTACTCGGCGGATTGGAAGTTGGACCCGGCCTTCAACGGGAAGACGGCGCAATATACGGTGAAGGTATATCAGGACGGCGCCGTGACCCACCAGGAGACGAATACGGTCTTCGTCAAAGTGGAAGAGATGCTGATGCACGCCTACACCTTCGATGACGGCATCGCAGGCTTCCAGTCGAACGGAGGGTACCAGGCTTCCGTGACATCGATCGGGCATGCGGACTTTGCCGGCAGCGGCAGGCTGCAGCTGAACGTAACGGATATGGTGTACACGGATACCTGGCAGGAGCTGAAGCTCCAGCTGACATCGGCTGCCCGGGATGTGAATCTGGCGGATGTGAAGCGGGTGCGGTTCGATCTTATGATTCCGCTGGAGGCCGGCAGTAAGAGCGCAGACGCGTCGCTGCAGGCGGTCGTCATGCTGCCGCCGGACTGGGACACGAAGTATGGCATGAATGCGACGGCAAGGAAGCTGTCCGACCTCGAGACAGTGACCGTAGGTGACGCCGTGTATGCGGTCTATCCGGCATCCATCGATCTCACCAGTCCGGATTTGTCCGCAGCGGCCACAGGACTTGCCCTCTCGATCGTAGGCAGCGGACTGGAGTACACCGGTCCTGTGTATCTCGACAATGTGGAGCTGTACAGTGTGTATCATGATGCTCCGCAGGATCCGTCCGTAGTGGACGACTTCGAAGGCTATCAGGGACTGGACGTAGGACTCCAGACTGCCTTCGTCTCCGCCAGCGGAGACGGCGCGTCGGTGTCCCTGGCACCGGGTCAGGCACGCCAAGGCCTGTATGCGATGAAGTATCAATACAAGTTAGCCGGCGCAGGCTACTCGGGAGTGAACAAGCTTCTCGGCAGCCGCGACTGGTCCGGAGTCAACCAGCTGCAGTTCTGGCTTACGCCGGACGGGCAGAACCAGAAGCTCGTCATTCAGTTGAAGGTGGATGGAACCTACTATGAATATTATCCGGCAACGGATCAGTCCACGCCCCACCTGGAGGAGATTCCGTTCACAGCCTTCGTTCCCGTCCATGGGGGCTCGGGACAGCTTACGAAGACGAAGCTGAAGAGCGTCCAGGAGTTCTCGATTTATACCAACGCTGTGAACGGTGCGAAGCTCGAGAGCGCGATGTACTTCGATGACATCCGTGCGGTGCTGAACCCGGAGGCGCCTACGGTGCCGAACGGCGGATCGGGCCCGGGCAGCTCGGCGGCACAGCCCGGCATTCTCTACGACTTCGAGACGGATACCGGAGGCTGGGTCCTGGAGCAGAATGGGGCTTCCGCGACGGCCCCTGCCGTGACGACGGAAGCGGCCGCCTCCGGAAGCTCCTCTCTAAGCTCGAGCTTCTCTCTGGCCGGAAGCGCAGGCTTCGAATTGAGCAAGGTGGAAGCCTTGGATCTGTCCGCAGTGGATAAGCTGAGCGTCAGGCTGAAGTTATCCGCAGGCCAGGCGAATGCCCGGCTGTATGTGAAGACGGGCCCGGACTGGGTCTGGCATGACAGCGGGGCGGCGCTGGTGGACTCGAGCGGGTTTGCAGAGCTCTCGATCCCTGTCGCTTCCATTGCGAATGCGGATCTGGTCCAATCGATCGGCGTCAAGATCGAACCGGCGAGCGGGACCGGGTCAAGCGTCGTCTACGTGGACGAGGTCAGATTGAGCGCGTCAGAGTAGGGAAGTGCGGACAACCCGGAAGAGGATTTTCTTCTTTCGGGTTGTTTGTTATTGGCAGACTACAGGCGGAGATCCCTGTGCTACAATAAGAACAGGAATAGAAGACTGGGAGCCAGAAAGCTGGTCCGTCTGATGTGGCAAGTTTGACGCTGGTAGGCGGTTAGGAGAACGGGAATGCGTAAACGACTTCAACTTTTTCTTCTGCGGGGGCCCATGGTGCAGCTCGCTCAGCTGCGGATGGAATGGAAGCTCATCCTTATATTTGTCAGTCTGCTGATTATTCCCATATCGATGCTTAGTTATTACTCGGACCAGAATTACGCGAGGTCGGTCCAGGACAATACGGCGGCTTATGTCCAAGAGGTGTCCAAGGAAACCGCCAACCGGCTCGACGAATATATCCGGGATATGGAGAAGCTGTCGACCATTCCGGCATACGTGGAGGAGATCAAAGAAAACCTGGAGCTCTCCAACCAGTATTACGAGAGCGTGGCGAACGGACCGGCAGGAACCCCTGCGGCCTCGCAGTCCCTGACGCCGTCCTCCGTGGATATCCGGCAGCGGATCGAATCCAGCATCAATTTCCTGAACAACATCAAGGAAGATACGACATCCGTGTATCTTTTTGACGCCTACGGGAATGCGTATTACCGCTACAAGAGCGGGGTGCGCCTGGATATCGACAAGCGTTATGGGGTGTGGAAACGGGCGGTGGAGGAGCATAAGGGGCTCCCGGCGTTGATACCGACCGAAGAGGTCGTCAATAACACGAACCGGCGCAACTATCTGTTCTCGGTGGTCCGCGAGGTGTTCAACAATGCTTACGAACCGATCGGGCTGATCGTCGTCGATGCCAATATGGATTCCTTCGAACGCTTCGTGAAGGATATGGATGAGGTGACCCGCGGGAAGACCTTTATCATCAATAACGAGGATGTCGTGATCTATGACAGCGACCGCACTTACATGACCCGCAAGGTGGAGGAGGGCCACTGGCTGCAGCAGGGACGGGAGGGCCAAGGCAGCTTCACCGAAGAGGTGGGAGGACGCAAGTCGCTGGTCGTCTACTCCGTATCGGAGCGCTCCGGGTGGCGCGTGGTGATCACGGTACCGCTCGATGAACTGACCCAGGGCGTACAGCGCACCCGGGAGTTCACCCTGCTGGCGACGCTGCTCACGATCTCCCTGGCTCTCGTGGTGTCGATCTTCCTGTCCTTCGCTCTTACCCGTTCGCTGCGGAAGCTGGTGTCCCTGATGAAGAGCGTACAGCAGGGCAACCTGGATGTCAGCTTCCCGGTCACGACCCAGGATGAGGCGGGGCGGCTAGGCAACCAGTTCAACCGGATGATCGAGCGGATCCGCCATCTCATCGAGGAGAATATCCGGATCGGGGAGAGGAAGAAGGAGGCCGAGCTGCACGCGCTGCAGCTGCAGATCAATCCTCATTTTATTTACAACACGCTGGAGTCCATCCGCATGACGGCCGAGTTCAACGACGACGATGAAGTGGCCGATATGACGGAGATTCTCGGGAAGCTGCTGCGATACAGCATTACGGACAAGAAGGAATTCGTGCAGGTGGAAGATGAGCTGGAGCATCTGCGCAATTATATGCTGCTGCAGGAGTTCCGGTATCCGGGCCGCTTCCAGCTGGCCATTGAGCCGTACGAGCGTTTCGAACCGCTGCGGATGCTCAAATTGACCGTGCAGCCGATCGTGGAGAACGCGATCCTGCACGGGATGGACACGTCGCGGAAGATGCTCGTATCCGTCTCTCTCGTAAGCAGCGGGGAGGATGCCGTCATGGTGATCAAGGATAACGGAATCGGCATGAGTCCGCAGACGCTGGAGAAGCTGCGCCGATCCCTGTCATCCGCGGAAGCCCGTCAGGGCGATAAGCGGGGCATCGGCCTGCGCAATGTGAATGAGCGGCTGAAGCTGTATTACGGCGAAGCGTACGGACTGGAAGTATACAGTACGGAGGGCGGCGGCACGGAGGTTCATGTCAGGCTGCACCGTTCATGGGAATAGGAGTGGGAAGGCATGCTGCGTATTATGATAGCCGATGACGAGGAACGCATCCGGCTCGGACTGGAGAAAATCATCACGAAAGAAAGCGCGGAGTACGAGGTCGTCGGATCCTATGCGAGCGGCACGGAGCTCTTGGCCGATCTGCCGGGCAAAGATGTCGATGTGATCATTACGGACATCCAGATGCCCGGGATGGATGGCCTGGAGCTGATCGGAAAGCTCCGGGATCAGCGTCCCGGCGTGCAGTGCGTGATAGTAAGCGGCTACAGCGAGTTCGAGTATGCCCGCAAGGCACTGCAGTTCCGGGTGACGGAATACCTGCTGAAGCCCGTGAACAAGCAGGAGCTCTTCGAACTGCTGAGACGTCTGCACGGGGAGACGGAGAAGCGGCGGAGCGAAGGGCAGGCCAGGCGCACGGACTGGATCCGGGAGAGGCTGGAGGGCAGGGAGCCGGATCCCACAGAGGAGATGCCGGAGCTGACTCGCGGGGGCGAAGCGGCCTGCATCGTCATCCGGGGAGAGGAGCCGATCGATCCGGGGGCGCTGCGAAAGTGGGCTTCCGGCGTCACGGGAGCTGCTTTCCTGGAGGTCGTCCCCGTGTCCCCGCATCTCGTCTGCCTGCTGTTCTCAGCTGGCCCGCACGCCAATCCGCAGGGAACGGCTGACCTCGGCCGGCTGCTGGTTCACTCCTGCACCGCGGGCCAGAAGGGCTGCCTGTCCGTCGGGATGGGGCCGGCAGTACAGGAGCCCCGCGAGTGGAATGAGGCGTACCAGGAAGCGCTCCGGGCGAGCCATTATGCGATGTACGGCAGCGGGAGGGTGCTGAGCGCTTCTGTGGAAGAGATTCCCGTGATATCGGTACAGGGGCAGTTCGCCAAGGTCGAGAAAGACCTGAGGCCCTATCTTGATGTACTGGATACGGCGGGCATCTGCGAGGCGCTGCAGGGGCTTCTGCTCCGACTGGCCGAACTCAGGCCGGAGAAGCGGCAGGTGCTTGAGCTCTTCGAGGGGACCCTCTTCCTGCTGCGACAGGAGATCCCCGAGCTGGCCGAAGTGATCGACTCCGACTATGACGGCTCGCTGAAGTGGGAATCCTTGGTCTATGATGCCATGCGATTCGAACAGATCGCGGCGCAGTGGAGCTGGATCATGTCCGATCTGCTCCGGGTGAGCGGGGAGAGGCGGGGCAGTCAGGAGAACCGGGTGATCGGCCAAGTCAAGAAGATTCTCATGGAAGACTTCCAAAGGGACATCGATCTGTCTGCTTTGGCAGCCCAAGTTTTCCTCACGCCGAATTACCTCAGCAAGCTGTTCAAGTCGGAGACCGGGCAGACGCTGACCGAATTTTTGATCGGTATCCGGATTCAGAAAGCGAAGGAACTGTTGAAGGAACGCACCGAGCTCAAAACCTATGAAATCGGGGAGCGGGTAGGCTATCCCGATCCGGCCTATTTTAATAAAATCTTCAAAAAGACGGTCGGCTTCACGCCGAAAGAGTATAGGGATACCGTCAGAAAATAAAGAAAGAAGGAGGCGGATGACAACCATGCGAAGGGGATTGCTCCTGATGGTTATCCTGCTGCTGGTCTCCGCCTGTACAGACAGAGGCGGCATACAGCAGCCGCCAACCCGGCCGGAGGCTGACTCTGCTCTTAGCGCAGCTCCGCCCAAGGTGAACGGCAGGCTGACGGTTTCGACCCATCGCGTGGATCTGGTCGAAGACGGGACGTTCGGCCGGTATGCCGAAGCGTTCCAAGCCCGGTATCCGGAAGTGGAAGAAGTGGTCTTCGAGCCGATCGTCAGCTACGAGAGCGATATCCGCATCCGGCTGACGACCGGGGATGCGGGGGATGTGCTGCTCATTCCAGGGAATATCGCGCAGGTGAACCTGGAGGATTTCTTCGAGAACCTGAACGACACGGCAGAAGGGCTCGGAGATCTGTATTTCAAATATTATAAGTCTTACCTCGGCAATATTTATGGCATTGTCTCCGGGGTATCCACCGAAGGCATTATCTACAACAAGAGGGCCTTCGCCAAGGCCGGGATCGTATCGCCGCCCCGGACGCTCGATGAATTGTATGCCGCCTGCGCGAAACTGAAGCAAGCCGGCCTTACGCCGTTCTACATCAATTACGGGGCACAGTGGCCGATGAAGCAGTGGGGCGAAGTGCTCGTCACGATGATGAGCGGCAAGGGCAATTATCTCGATTCGATGATCGAAACCGACGAACCGTTCCGCACGGAGAACGAGTTCGGGCGGTCGCTGACGATTCTGCGGACCTTGATGGGGAACGGGTACGTGGAGAAAGATCTGCAGACCAACCGGTGGGAGCTGTCCAAGGGGGAATTTGCGCAGGGCAGCGTAGGCATGTTTTTTATGGGAAACTGGATGATCCGACAGCTGGAGAGGGCAGGTACCGCGCCGCAGGATATCGGGTATATTCCGTTCCCTTACGATAACAACGGTACTTATCATGCACTCATGAATACAGATTGGTTCTACGCTGTCAGCAAGAACAGCAGGAATAAGGAGGCGGCCAAGGCCTGGATCCGCTTCATGGTCGAGGAGTCGGGCTACGCGGAATTGTCGGGCTTCATCCCGCCCCAGAAGAAGCGGAAGCCGGAGCTTCCGCAGCTTGAGGAGTTCTTCTCTTACCGTCCCGCCGTATTCGAGAATGTCCCGTCGTCGCCACTATGGTACGAGATTGGCAATAAAGCGAAGATCGACTTCTACAAGGGGCAGTATCTGCAGCGTGCCGCTGTCGCGGACCGGCTGCCGGCTGCGTTCGGAGAACTCAATGCCAGCTGGAAGGCGAACCGGATCCGTGCGCTCGAGAACCGTGCCCGCGGAAAGTAAGAAGGGCTCCCGTTATGTTAGTATTTGTTAGGTTAATAGTGCTAACCGTGTTATAATGGGGTCATCTATCATTGATACAATAGGTTGGTGCAGACGAATGGCTAAGAAAGTAACCATGCAGCAGATTGCGGATTATATGGGCGTATCCAAATTTGTTGTGTCCAAAGCGCTGTCGGGCAAAGGCGGCGTAAGCGAGTCTACGAAAGAGAAAGTGATTAAAGCGGCCTCCCAGCTCGGCTACTTCGCGAATACGAACCCGTATCTTCCGCCGAAACCGCCGGAGGCCCCTGCGGAAGGAGGCTCGAAGCAGTCCGTGCTGGTGCTGATGCCCAATGTCCGGTTTCAAACGAAGGAGTCCCTGTATTGGGGACGGATTCTGGACGGAATCTCGGCGAGGCTGGAGGGCGCCGGACTCGGCATGATGATCGTGATGGAGCAGAGCGCGGATCATTTTCTGCAGGCGCTGAATCCAAACGGCATTCTCGGCATGATCGGGGTCGGCGAGATCTCCAGTTCCGTTCTTCTTGAAGTTCACCGTCTAGGTGTGCCCTTCGTGCTTGTGGACCATGAGGATGGGCTGATCCCTTCGGATACGGTCTTCGTCAACAACTACGACTCGATGCACCGGCTGACGAATTATTTGATCGGCATCGGCCACAAGCGTCTGATGTTCGTAGGAGACCCCCGCTATTCGCGGAGCTTCTATGACCGCTGGACCGGCTTCCGCAGCGCGGTGGAGGAGCAGGGGCTTGCAACCGATACTCCGGCTTCGCTGCTGATCCGGCTGGAAGGGTATGAAGCTTTCGGCGATCAGATCCGGGAAGTGCTGGAGGGGTTTCAGCGGCAGCAGAACCTGCCTACGGCATTCATCTGTGCTAACGATACGATCGCGCTGGATGCCGTTCAGGTGCTCCTCGGCATGGGCCTCAAGGTACCGGCGGATGTGTCGGTAAGCGGCTTCGACAATATCGAGAATTCCTATCAGACCTCTCCTTCTTTGACTACGGTGAATGTTCCGAAGGAACTGATGGGAGCGAGAGCCGTAGAGAAGCTGTTGGAGCGGGTGGGGAAGGATCAGGACGCTACGGAGAAGCTGCTGCTCTCGGGGGAAGTCATGTACCGGGAGTCGACGGCGGGAGCGGCCAAGACACTGTACGCCTGATAGAGGCAGCTTCGGTGAAGGCCAATTGAACACAAAGAAGCCCTTGGTATGGTGCCCAAGGGCTTCTTTGTGCAAATAGCGCGCCTACACACAGCAAGTTGCATAGCAGGCGTTATCATCTTTCTGGGCTTGGTACGCGGTTCCATGGGCCATTCAGTCGGAGGCTGCCGTACGCTGCTCTGTCCACCGGCGGAGCTTGGCTTCGGTCCGGGAATCCGGTGCGGGGGTGTAGATGCTGCAGCGCAGGTCGGCCGTCCCGTGCACCTGCAGGCTCGTGAGGTGGAACTGCATCTTGCCCGCCACCGCATGCCGGAATTCCAGCAGCACCTCCGGGGCGGAGCTGACCTTGCTCTGCTCCCACAGGGGAAGGAACTCGGGGTGCATCTCCTGCATCTCCCGCAGGAACCCGTCGTACCACTCGTCCTCCACATACTGCCCATAATAGGCGCGGAAGATCGCGAGGAAGCCGCTGACAAAATGCTCCCAGTTGACCGCGAGCCGCCTGAGTTCTTTGCGCGAGAAGAGCAGGCGGATCATATTCCGCTGCTCCGGCGGCATCTGCTCGAAGTTCAAGAACACGTGCGAGGCCGCCTCGTTCCAGCCCACGATCTGGCATCTCCGGTCCGAGATGATCGTGGGGCAGTGTCTCAGCTCCTGCAGGATTCTCTGCAGGGGCGGGGAGATCGGCAGCGGCTCTTCCGGGAGCGCGCCGGCGGCCGATCCCCCGGTATCGAGCGCCAGCGAGAACAGGTAGCTCCGTTCATCCCGGCTAAGCTTCAGAGCGGCGGCGACGCAGTCCAGCACCGAGGCAGACACCTGGATGTCCCGGCCTTGCTCCAGCCACGTGTACCAGGTCGGACTGACGCCGGCCAGCTGCGCGACTTCTTCTCTGCGGAGCCCCGGAGTTCTCCGGCGGGTGCCGGACGGCAGGCCGACGTATTCGGGCAGCAGCTTCGCGCGCTGTGCTTTCAGGAAGGCCGATAAGGCCTGCAGTCTTGCTCCGCGGTTCATGCGGTGTCCTCCCTCTCGGTAAATGTGAGTTGGTACTAGTAGCTTATCCTAGTATTCATTGTACTATAATAAATACCAACTTGTAATAGGATAATGGAAGTGACAAGATAGGGGGGAGAGCAAGAGAGAGAAGGAGGAATCTTACCATGGAACGAGTAGTAATCACCGGCATGGGCGTCATATCACCGCTGGGCAACGAGGTGTCCGTGTTCTGGAATAATCTGCTGCAGGGAGTCTCGGGGATCTCCCTCATCGATGCCTTCGATACGTCCCGGTTCAAAACCAAATTCGCCGGACTTGTGCGTGATTTCGATGCGGAAGCCCGGTTCGGGCGCAAGGAAGCGAGGAAGATGGACCCTTACACCCAGTTTGCGGTTGCGGCTGCAGAGCAGGCGCTGGCGGACTCGGGCCTCGTGCTGGAGGAGCTGGACCGGGAGCGGCTCGGGGTGTACGTGGGCTCCGGGATCGGCGGCATCCAGACCTTGATGGATCAGGGCAGGGTGCTGGCGGAGCGGGGCCCCGAGCGGGTGAGCCCGAACCTGGTGCCGATGATGATCGCGAACATGGCGGCCGCCACGATCAGCATCCGCTTCGGTGCTTACGGCCCGACCCTCTCTGCGGTCACGGCGTGCTCCGTCGGCAACACCTCCATCGGCGAAGCGTTCCGGGTGCTGCGCACAGGCGAAGCGGACGTGATCTTCGCCGGAGGCTCGGAAGCGGCGGTTACAGAGATCTCGCTCGCGAGCTTCGGGAACGCGACCGCCTTGTCGGCGCGCAACGACGCGCCGGAGCGCGCCTCCAGGCCGTTCGACGCCGGCCGGGACGGGTTCGTCATGGCCGAGGGCGCCGGCATCCTCGTGCTGGAGACGCTGTCGCATGCGCTGCGCCGCGGTGCGCGGATTCATGCGGAGGTGATCGGGTACGGTGCGAGCTCCGATGCGTACCACAGCGTAGCCACCCACCCGGAGGGGAGAGGCGCGGCCCAGGCGATGAGAGCGGCGCTCCGGAACGCGGGAGTGCAGCCGTCCGAGGTGGACGTCATCAGTGCGCATGCGACCAGCACCGAGCTCGGCGACAAGTCTGAGACGCTGGCGGTCAAGGAGGTGTTCGGCGAGGCGGCGTACCGCATCCCGATGACGGCGAACAAGTCCATGACCGGGCACATGCTGGGAGCAGCCGGAGGCGCCGAAGCGATCGCGCTCGTGAAGAGCCTGCAGGAAGGGATGATTCCGCCGACAATTAACCTGGAGCAGAGCGATCCGGACTGCAATCTGGATTATGTGCCGAATACGGCGCGTCCGGCGGACCTGAAGATCGGGCTCTCGAACTCCTTCGGCTTCGGAGGACACAATGCCGTCATTGTGCTGCGGAGGTATGAGGACTGAGGCCAATCGTGCGCTCGAAGACGTACTGGAGCGGGCCAAGGCCTGCAATGTGACTAAAGCCATTATTGACCGCACCATCGATAGAGCCATAGGCTCCTCCGATGAAATCTATGAGGAGCTCCGTTATGAGGGCTTCGGGCCTAACGGGTCTATAGTTATTGAAGAACCGTCCGGGCAACCGGACGGTTCTTCTTTCTTATATTGCTTAGAAGATATTCTATTCTATTCTATTCGATTCGAACTATCTATTCAAAGCGGGAAAGCAAAGAAAACAGCAGTGCAATCCATTGTTATGCTAGGGCTTAAAGCCCTGATTCAACCGTTACTTTTTGAAGAATGTGACAATTTCTTCGATAAATATATCTTGCTCTCCGATGTAATAGTTAGGAACATCATCTTGCAATGCTTTGATTCTAGGATCACTGATAAATGTTTCTAGAGCATCCTTAGACTCAAAATACAGATGGAATAAAAATGAATATGGAGTAATGGAGCTGTCTGCTGAATATAAGACTTTTCTCACCTCGTACTTGCATGCCCCCATTTCAAGAACCGTTTTGCTGGATAAATTGGGAAGGTGGAAATTAAAGTAATAGTTCTCGTCAAACGGGATATCTCGTTTGTAACAGAAGGTCAATACGACCATGTCAACAACCCCTTTTAGATTATGATGACATGATAAACCATGACATTAATGGTATAGTCAATGGGCAATTCCGGTTAGCTTAAAGGCTGACTCTGGAAACGGAGGGACAAGCACGCGAAAGGACCGTCCGGGCATCCGGACGGTCAGATTGTTATGGAAAAAGGATATAGAACTATGAATTCAATGGTGAAATTGAAATTGTAATTGAAATCGAAATCCGGTCCTATACGTTCGTCAGCTGAAGATTCTTATCGACCAGGGCAATGCGCTGCTGCACGCAGGCATAGGAGCGAAGCGGATCTTCCGGCGTGTTCAGCACATAATCGAGCAGCTGGTCCACTGTCGTGGTAGCCACATGGCAGCGCGTATCCGAGGAGGCGTAATACAGGAATACGTCGCCGTTCTCGCGGGCGATGACGCCGTTGCAGAAGACTACATTCGACACATCGCCGACCCGCTCTTCGCCTTCGGGGGCGATCAGGTGGCCGCCCGGGCTGTGTGTGAGCTTCTGCGGCTCGTTCAGGTCGGTCAGGAAGGCGTACAGCACATAGCGCAAGCCGGCAGCGGTGTTCCGCACGCCGTGAGCGATATGCAGCCAGCCCTTCGGTGTACGGATCGGGGCGGGGCCTTGTCCGTTCTTCACTTCCTTGATCGTGTGGTACTGGCGGTGGTCGATGATCACTTCGTTCTCGATGGAGGCATTCTCCATCGAAGCGGACAAGCCCCAGCCGATCCCGCCGCCGGATCCCGTATCGATGAAGCCGTCCTGAGGACGCGTGTAGAAGGCATACTGGCCATTCACGAATTCGGGGTGAAGCACCACGTTGCGCTGCTGGTTGGACTTCGTCTTGAGATCGGCGAGACGCTCCCACGAACGCAGGTCCTTCGTACGGACGATCCCGCACTGGGCGACGGCGCTGGACAGATCGCCCGCAGGAGCGGACGGGTCCTTGCGTTCCGTGCAGAAGAGGCCGTAGATCCAGCCGTCCTCATGCTTCACGAGACGCATATCGTAGACGTTCACATCCGGCTCTTCCGTCTCCGGCAGGACGACAGGGTGATCCCAGAAGCGGAAGCCTTCCGTCCCGTTCTCGCTCTCGGCAATCGCGAAGAACGACTTGCGGTCGTTGCCTTCCACGCGGGCTACGAGGTAGAAGCGTCCGTTCAGCTCGATCGCGCCCGGATTGAACGCGGCATTGATGCCCAGACGTTCCATGAAGAACGGATTCGTCTCGGGATTGAAGTCATACTTCCATACGAGCGGCGCATGCTGGGCGGTCAGGACCGGATACGTGTAGCGGTCGTAGATGCCATTGCCGAGCGGCAGTTTCTCGTTCTTACGGCCGATTAATGCCTCATACTGGGCTTCCAGGGCTTGTTTTCTTTGTTCAAAAAGGGAACTCATGGGGATTCTCCTCCGTTGATGGAATGGATTTATACGGTATGATGAAGACGTTCGATGATCTCGAAGCAGGCTCTGCCGTTATGGTACGGGCACTTCCAGGCGCTGACCTTGGACTGCGCGGTGATCGGTTCGCGGTCCCGGGTGACGCCCCAGTACCATTCGCCATGCTCCCGGTCGATCAAATGGTTCTCGATGAATGTCCAGGAGGCGAGCGCGGCGCTCAGGTACTTCTCCTCGCCGGTCAGCTGGTAGGCATTGAAGAAGCCGACTACGGACTCGGCCTGCGGCCACCAGTCCTTATCCGCATCGAGCAGATTCCCTTTCCCGTCAGCCTCATTCCAGAGACCGCCGTCTTCGTCGATGCCTTCGCGGTATGTTGCCTCCGCCATGCGAAGCGCCGTGATCTTCACCTGCTCGAGCAGGGCCGGATCGCCGAGCACCTCGGCGGCTTCCACGAGCAGCCAGCTGCCCTCGATGTCATGGCCGTAAGATACATGATCGCTCTTAGAGTTCCAGGCTTCATCGAAGAACAGCAGGAAGTGCGCGCTTGACTCATCGACGATGTGCTTCAGGGTCACTTCGATGAGTCCCTTCAGCTGGCGGCCGAGCTCCTCGGTCGGGTTCACCCGGTAGAGGTTCGTATAAGCCTCCATGACGTGCAGGTGGGTGTTCATGGATTTCTTCTCGTTGAGATCCTTGCCGCTGAGACTGAAGTCATCGGTATCCTCCCAGGAACGGGACAGAGCTTCCACATATCCTTGGTGAACCGGGTCGAAGCTGTGCTTCTCGAGGAGATGGAACAGCTCCACGGCCTTCTCGAGCGCTTCGGGAACCGCTGCTGCGCGGTAATATTCCGAATAAGCGTAGATGGCGAACGCCTGGCCGTACACCTGCTTCTTCGTCTGCGCCGGCCGACCCTGCGCGTCGACCGACCAGAACAATCCGCCGTGCTCCCGGTCGGTGAAGTGAGCCGTAAGATAGGCGTAAGCCCGGTGGGCCGCCTCGAGATAAGCGGCATCTCCGAAGATCCGGTACGCGGAGGAGAAGGTCCACAGGATGCGCGTATTGAGTACGAGTGCTTTTTCTGCATCTTCCACAAGGGTAAGGTCGCTGCGGATCTCCCCGAGGAAGCCCCCGTTCTTGGAGTCGACCGTGTACTTCAACCAGAAGCCGAGAATGTTATCCTTAACTTCCTTCTCCACTTGGGGGAGCCAGGAAGCCCGAAGTTCGCTGAGCTGCATGAGTGGTCACCTTTCCTATGGTCCTATGGTCTTGGCCTATTGTTCGATAAGTGCCTGGGCGGCGTCCTGCGTCTGCTTCCGCGAATAATACCGCTCCACAACCTGCTCGGCCCGTTTGCCGTACATACAGTAGTCGTCATTCTGTGCCGCCGTGCTGCGGTCGTAGAGGCGTGCGGGCCAATCCCACAGCATGAAGCCGCGGACCCAGTCGCGCTTCTCGCAGGCGCCGAACATCGCTTCATAGTACTGCTCCTGCACCTCTTCGCTAGGTGCGCCTTGCAGGCCCCAATCGTTCGGCAGATGCTGCGAGCCTTCCCGGCTTGGCACACCGGCTTCCATGAAGAAGAACGGCTTGCCGTGCTTCCGCACTACGGCTTCGATGCGGTCGAGCTGGTTCTCCCAATCGCCGACAGGATAGTAGCCGCTCGAGGAGATAATATCGACGGCATCCCACCAGGTGACATGGCTTTCCTGGTATTTGTCACAGTTGTAAGTGATCGGTCCGGTATACACCTTCCGCACCTCGGCGATCAGCTGCCGCCATTCGCTCTCGCGGCGGTCGGTCTGGACCATCTCGCAGCCGATACAGAACAGCTCGCAGCCGGTCTCCTCGGCGATCCGCGCATAGTGAAGGATGAAGCGGGTATAGGAAGCGAACCATTCGGACCACTTCGGCTCGCACGGCACATCCATGTCGAAGAAGTTAATGTGTGCCCGCCACGTGCCGTCCGCGCAGTTGACTACAGGCTTCAGGCAGACCTTCAGCCCGAGCTCCTTGGATCTGCGGATCGCCCAGAGGACTTCTTCATCGGTAACCGTCGGCGCTTCCTCGAAAGGAATGACGGTGGACTGCGGATGAGGCTGCAGGGCGGCGAAGGCGATGGTAGCCCAGTTGACCTGCAGTTTGTCTTTCATTTCTACTAAAGAGTGCTCGGCCTGTTCCGTGGCCCATTCGCCTCGGATGCCGGTCCAGCCCCAAGTCATTCCCGCCACATAGGGCTGCAATACGTTCGTGTTCATAAGCTCACCTCGGAAGGTTAATGATGTCTCTGTTATTTAATATAACAATGAATAGATAACAATACAATAACTAAAATAACAAAAAAGTTTGTAAGGGATCATATGAGGGGCAGGCCAGCGTTCGAGAGGAGATGATGAATCATTCAATGGATCGGAGAAATGGGCAGAAAAATGCTAAAAAGTATGCCGAGAGCTTCTTTGGCGGATATTGAGTATTGGGCAAGATCCTGCAGGGAATCGATACGGAATTCTCGGCGCATGGGATCAGTATGATCCTGTCGGGGATCGATATTGCCCTGGATCCAAGGGACGGCATGACATCGAGCATCCAGGACAGCAAAGTGGGCGGGGCGCCGGTTTTTGGGCACATGCCCGAAGCCTGCATTACCGCCCTGAAGAGGCGTATTTCTAAATGTGCGAACGATATGCTGGATTTCGAAGTGCTGAAGTATGCCGGGGAGCCGGGCGCCGCTGTCCGGGCCAGATATCGATCCTCGGGTTCGATGACTTGACGCTGACCGAATTCATGACTCCGAAGCTCAGCACCGTAAGAGTGCTTAAGGAGAGCACTGGCGCCCGCGCAGCCCGGATGATTCTGGAGAAAGCGGGGGAGCCGGATGCTGCGGCAGAGCACATTCTCATATCCACCGATCCTGTCTTCTTGTATTTCTTATAAACTTAGAAGAGCGAGGCAGAAGAGCAGAGCAAACAAGCTGGCGTCCTTAGGGCGTCAGCTTGTTTGCATGGGAGTCCCTCATCTGCGCGGGGACTTCGAGAGCCTCAATACACAACGCCGACCCGGGAGCGGATGTAATCCTTGGTCGCGATCTGGCGGTAAGTGAACAGGGCGGCATCGCCTACGGATAGCTGCGTTCCGCCTTCGGGCAAGTAATCGGGCTCGGCGCGGAAGATGCCGGTGCTGCCGCCATCCGGCAAATAGGACGGGCACACGATCGTCCAGTCGAGGTCCGAGGCATTCAAAAGCTCGTATACCTTGTGATGTTCTTCGGCAGCCCGGGTCAGTCTGCGTTTGGACTCGCTGGACTGGTACCGCAGCCTCCCGGGCTCCGTCCTGCTCTGCAGAATACCGGCGGTGCCGACGGTAATGATCCGCTTGATCCCCTCACGGTGCATGGCGGCTATAATCAGCGGTATGCTGCCGGACAAGGTGGTGGTGCCGTCTGTGCTCAAGGCGCTCACCACCACATCGATGCCGCGCGACGCCAGAGCCAGATCCTCTTCATTCAGCGCATTTCCTTGCAGGATCGTCAGAAGGCCGTCTTTCCGGGTGATTTTCTCCGGCGTACGGACCAGCAGGGTGACCGCGTGTCCATCCTGCAGAGCAAGACTTAATATCCCGCTTCCCACGCGTCCCGTGGCGCCTAAGAGGAGTATGTTCATAGGTAGTCGCCGCCTTCCTGTTTTTATATTTTGTGAGTTGCGCTCCGCTCCCTGTTTCCTGGGCTGGTAATTCCAGTGTAGAGAGAAGGCGCCTCTATTGCAAACGACCCGCCCCGGAGCCCGCGTATTCCGGTGCCGTGCAGGAGAATGGACGCGATTCCAGAATTATAGAGGAGAGGTGAGAAGTGTGAGTTTGATTCGACTGGAGAATGTGACGAAGAAATATGAGGATACCCTTATCCTTCGGGATGTATATTTTCGTGTGGCCGCAGGGGAGCGCGTGGCGCTCATCGGCCGGAACGGAGCCGGCAAATCGACGGTATTCAAGCTGATTCTGGGCCGGGAAGAGCCGACCGCCGGGAAGGTGGAAGTGGACGGGAAGGTAAAGGTAGGATACTTCTCGCAGTTCTCGGAGCTTCAGGGGGAGAAGTCCGTCCAGCAGGAGCTCGAGACGTGCTTCGAGCACATCTGGCAGATCGAACGGGAGCTGAAGCAAATCGAGGAGAAGATGGGCGCAGGGCCGGACGACCGCGAGATGGACGAGCTGCTGAACCGGCAGGCGGAGCTGTTCGAGCAGATGGAGCATCACGACGGCTGGAACGTGCCGGTGGTGATCGATACGGTGCTCAGCAAGCTCGGGTTCCATGACGCATCCCGCCACCAGCCGATCGGGCAGCTGTCCGGGGGATGGAGGAACCGGGCGGCCCTCGCCAAGATGCTCATCGAGCAGCCGGATGTCGTGCTGCTGGACGAACCGACGAACTACCTGGATCTGGAAGGGCTGGCGTGGCTGGAGCAGTGGCTGAACCGGTTCGGCGGCGCGATGATCCTCATATCGCATGACCGGCAGTTCATCGACAAGGTCGTAACGCGCATCGTAGAGATCGAGAATTACCATTTTCACGAGTACGAGGGCAGCTATACCGAATACATACGCCGGAAGAAGCTCCGCAAGAAAGAGCTGGACCGCCAGTTCGAGTGGGAAGAAGAGCTGCTGCTGATCGAGGCGGAGGGCCTCGACAACAAGCGCCAGAAGAAGTCCGGCGACCGCCTGTCCCGCAAGCTGGCCGATCTCAAGAAACGGATCGAACCGAACCCGGTCCATGCGCTGATTACCGACATCTACAACAACCTGCGGGTGCCGGACAACCTGTGCCGGGTCGAGGGCATCAGCAAGGCGTATGGGGACCGCACCTTGTTCCAGGACGTTCGCTTCGATATTCAGAAGGAGGACCGGCTGGCGATCCTGGGCCCGAACGGCAGCGGCAAATCGACCCTCATCAAAGCGCTGACCGGGCAGGAACCGCCTGACTCGGGCGAGATCCGGTGGGAGAAGGGCGTCTCTTACGCCTACTTCAACCGGATGTGGGAGGAGCTGGACAAGAAGGACACGATCTCGCACGCCGTGAACGTGTACGGACTCGGCCTGGATGCGCCGCGGAAGAAGGTAAGCCGCTTCCTGTCGATGCTGCAGTTCTCCGAGGCGGACCAGCACAAGATGATCGGCCAGCTGTCCGGCGGGCAGCAGGCCAGGGTGGCGCTGGCCAAGTGCCTCTTGTCGGGAGCCTCGGTCATCGTGCTCGACGAGCCGACGAACCATCTCGACCTGGCGAGCATTCAGGTGATGGAGCAGGCCTTGATCCACTTCCCCGGGGCGGTGGTCACGGTCAGCCATGACCGGTTCTTCATCGACAAGATCGCGACGAAGACGCTGACCTTCGGGCCCGGCGGAACCGTAACCGAGCAGAATTTATAGTAAAAAGGCTAAATCCGCCTGGGATCAGCGGATTTAGCCTTTTTTTGATACCTTAAGAATGTATATCTCGCCAGGGCCCGATCCTGTCATCTTATATATCTGATAAACGCGCATCGTCCTTAAAGGAGGACGGCGAAGCCGTTTATCCTTGTGCGATGAATGTTGAATCGGCTGCGGGAGCGTGCCCCTAAGCTTACCCTCCCGCCGATTCGGCATAGCGCAGGAAGCTGCCGATGTCTTTTGACAGCATCAGGGGGATCGCCTGCTCGAGCCGGTCCAGAGGCCAATCCCACCAGCGGATGTAGAGCAGGCGGCGGATCGTCTCCTCGTCGAACCGGTACTTGATCACCCTTGCCGGATTGCCCCCCACAATCGCGTAAGGAGGCACATCCCGGCTGATCACGGAGCGTGCCGCGAGCACGGCCCCATGGCCCACGGTAACACCGGATAGGATGGTCACGCCGGAGGCAATCCATACATCGCTGCCGATGACGACATCTCCTTTGGTCTTGGGGTGCCCCTCGATATGCCGGAATCGGGGAAGAATCGCGCTGAATGGATAGGTCGTCACCCAGTCGGCCCGGTGTTCGCCTCCAAGGAATACCGTAATCCCATCGGCAAGGGAACAGAATTTGCCGATATGCAGGGAACTGTTCTCCCCCCAGTGCTTAACCTCCGGACTCCCGTACGTAAACTCGCCGATGAATGTACGCGGATCGGCGGTACGGCGGGGCAGGGCCTGAGACAAATCGCTAAGCTCCATCGTGCCATACAGCTCCTTCCCGGTTATAGGTGTCTCTTAAGACATCATATGCGGCTGAGGGCCGGCTCGGACAACACCATCCGGCCATTCCGCGTTACGATAGGCGGTACAGGCAGTATAGGCAGGGACGTGGGGCAGCTGCTGGGCGAGGGGCAATCCAGAGGCCGGAAGCCGGCCCCAGCGTGCAGCGGCGGTTCCATGGATTCGCCGCAGCACAACCAACGGAGCACCGCGGTTCAGCGGGATCCGTTGGCAGATACAGGAATAAGTTTCATAAATATCGTAAAATATGACACCTTTTCGTAAAATAAGCCCTTGTGGGAATATTTATAAAAAATGTAGAATTGTAACAAGTTAGGTCGAATAAACCGCTTAACTTCCCGATACGCGGCCCTGCTTCAGGTGCAGCTCCTCGAATTCCGCCGTAAAACCGGAGCCCTGCGGGCTGCATGCGTACAAGCCGCACTGAAAGGGGGTATCATCATGAAGGTCTTCCGCCAGATGGGCCATTCTCAGCTGGGTCCATGAAGGCACTGCGGTCTGCGTCTGCGGAACTTCCGAGAATTCCACAAGATAGTCGCCCGCTTCCCTGCGTATGCGGAAGAGCAGTTCGGTGAAGCCTGATTTGAAGTTCTGTGTGGACCAGTCCGAGTAGCCGTGATTGGTTACCACCACGCCAAGCTTTGACTCTCCTTGCGTATCATACTCTACCGATGTCTTAAGCCAGCAGGTTTCCGAGAACCGGACCATGAGTCCGGCCTGGTCGAATTGATGGACCGGGTAAGAACGGACTTTCGTTGTTAAGACGACATCTCCCCTTGCTTGCGTATACAGAAAATGACCGTTATCGACCTTGAACCCATAATGGGTTTTTTGCCAAAAATCCGTCTGGGCTCCCGGTTTTACGACCAAGGCCTTCTTGCTCCCGCGGATGGACCATTCCTGCGGCGGACTGTGCCACTGCAGGCCGGGATGCAGCTCTTCGGCATCGAATTTTTCGTATAATACGGTTTCTGTAGTCATGTCCTATCACTCCCACTGTTCTTATTACACCCACCTCTAAAGATAGTTACAAATTCTGGAATAGTCAATGCTGATGATTCAGGCGGAAAAGAGGAATGGAATGAAACGTCTTTTTGGACTGAGCTGTTACTTTTATTTGCTCATCGGGATTACGAGCGTCCTGCTCGGTTCGCTGCTGCCGAAGCTGCTCCCGTACTATGGACGTCAATACAGCGACGGGGGGCTGCTCCTGTTCTTGCAGTTCGCGGGCTTCCTGTGCGGGGTAATGACTTCGCCTTGGTGGTCCTCCCGCTATGGCCGCAAGCAGCTTCTGCTGCTCGCGCTGCTCACCATCGTCATTCCGTATGCGGTCATCGGGTTTCTGCCCGGTTGGTATGTGGTAGTTGCCATGACCTTCTTCACCGGCTTCGGTTCGGGGATCATCGAATCGGCGATCGGGGCGTTCACGATCGAATTCGCCGAAGACCGCAAATCGATCGCGATGACGAAGCTCGATGTGTACTTTGGCGTCGGAGCCCTGCTCATGCCTGCCGCCGTCAGCGGTCTCGTGGCTCTGGATGCCTGGTCCTACTCGTTCTTCGCAGGGGCTGCGGCGGCGGGCGGGCTGCTGGTGCTGTGGGTGAGCATGCCTGCCGAATGTACACAGCTGCTCCGGACTCCTCCGGCTGCGGACGGGACGGCGGAGGAGCACGCCGGGGCGCCTGCACGGCCGGGGAAGTACCAAGGCAGCCAGAAGACGATTCTGCTCATATATGTGATCTTCTTCTTCGTCTACATGGGCCTGGAACTGGGCCTGATGAACTTCCTGCCGTCCATTCTGGTAGAGGGCACCGGCGTCTCGGCGTCTACAGGTGCGCTCGGCGTTACTTTTTTCTGGATCGCCATGGTGATCGGCAGGCTGTTCGCCGGACACCTCGCCGAACGGGTAAGGTACGTGCCTTTTCTGGCGGCAAGCAGCCTCGGCACCCTTCTTCTTCTGATCGGACTGGCTCTGGTAGAGGGCCGAGCGGCCATCTTCCTCCTCATACTCGCCGTTGGCCTCTTCATGTCGGGGCTGTTCTCCATCGCCCTCGTCTTGGCCAATGAGCTTCTGCCGGGCATGGTCGAGCGGACCACAAGCATTCTCATCGCCTCGGGCGGGATCGGTGGATCGGTACTTCAGCTCTTCGTCGGATGGAGCATGACCTCATGGGAGGTCGGGGGGACGCTGTGGATTCTGGCGGCATTCGCCCTGGTCCTCTTCGCTGCCGTCCTCTTATCTACAGGGCTGCGGGGGAACCGGGCAAGCACGGAGAAGACGGAGCTCCAGGTGTCGAACCGGTAGAGGAATACTCGATACACCAGGCTGCAACATAGAAGGGAGGTGGGGGCGGCCGGCTGGTACCAGCAGCAGCGGATGAGCGGATAGGCAAGATAAACGGCTTCGCCGTCCTTTAAGGACGGTGCGCGTTTATAAGATATATAAGAAGACAGGATCGAGCCTTGGCGAGATATAAATTCTTATATATCAAGATAAACGGCTTCGCCGTCCTGTAAGGACGATGCGCGTTTATAAGATATATAAGAAGACAGGATCGAGCTCTGGCGAGATACAAATTCTTATATATCAAGATAAACGGTTTCGCCGTCCTGTAAGGACGATGCGCGTTTATAAGATATATAAGAAGACAGGATCGAGCTCTGGCGAGATACAAATTCTTATATATGAACATATTCCAAACTCGGACGGAGGACCATTCATGCAAACTTTGGTTGCGAACAAGTTCAAATACGGCAAAGGGATTAAGCTGATCAACGAGGCCGGTGAAGAGTATATCGACGGGGTATCGGGCACCTTCAATCTCTCGCTCGGCTATGACCATCCCCATGTGGTCAACAAGGTACAGGAGCAGGTAGGGCAGCTGTCGCACATGTCCTCCACGTTCACGGAGCCCTATGCCAACGAGGTGCTGGACATGCTGCTGGAGTATGCTCCGCCGGGGATCGACTCCGGCTGGATGCGGGATATCACCGGATCGACAGCCAATGAATGCGCAGTCAAAATCGCACAGAAGTATACCGGCGCCGACGACGTGGTCAGCTTGTTCCTGTCCCATCACGGACAGACCCAATTCGCTACAGGCATATCCGGCAACAGCTTCCGCCGCAAGGGCTTCCCGAATTCGGCGGCAGCGAACCACCTACACGTGCCGGCGCCTTACTGCTACCGCTGCCACTACAAACTCTCTTACCCGGGCTGCGGCTTCCAATGCGTCGAAGCCATAGCGGACCATATCCAGTATGCGAGCTCCGGTTCCGTGGCCTGCATGATCATCGAGCCGATCCTCGGCAACGGGGGCAACATCATTCCGCCTGAAGGGTACTTCCAGCGGCTGCGCAAGCTGTGCGACGAGCATGGCATGCTGCTCATCTCCGACGAGGTGCAGACCGGCGTCGGCCGGACGGGGTACATGTTCGCGAGCGAGATGCTCGGCATGGATCCCGACATCATTACGCTGGCCAAAGGGCTCGGGGGCATTGGCGTACCGATCGCCGCCGTGCTGATGCGCTCCCGCTACAATGTGCTCGAGAAGCATGAGCACTCCTTCACCTCGGGAAGCAATCTCATCTCGCTGGCTGCCGCCAAGGCGACGCTGGAAGTCGTATCGGAGCCCGAGTTCCTGAACGATGTCAAGCTGAAGGGCGAGATTCTGTCAGGACTGCTGAGTGAGCTGCCTGCCCGGTTCCGCTGCATAGGGGACGTACGGGGCATCGGGCTCATGTGGGGACTCGAGATCGTCGACGAGAACGGGGACCCCGATGTCCGGAAGGCCAATGCCATCATCGATACGGCCTTCAAGGAGCAGCGCCTCATCCTGAGGGGTTCGAGATACGGGTTCGGCAATGTGGTCAAGGTCAGGCCGGCGCTTGTGGCGACGGACGACGAGCTTGTGGAGATTGTGGAGAGGCTCAGCGCCGTACTCCGGAAGGTCGGTTAATTCTTGGGCCTGCGAAGACCATATACCATACAGGAGGGATCAGCCATGTTATCGCTTGTATACCATTCGGCTTGGGACATTGCACTGGAGGAACGGCCGGTTCCCCGAATCCGGACGGACCGGCAGGTGCTGGTGCGCATCCGGGCAACGGGGGTCTGCGGGACGGACCTCGGGATCATCAGCGGCAAATATCACGCCAAATCGTCCATCATCCTCGGACACGAGTCCGCAGGCGAAGTCGTGCAGGTGGGGGAGGCTGTTACCGTGCTGAAGCCCGGCGACCGCGTGGTGATCGATCCGACTTACTACTGCGGACAGTGCGACAAATGCCGCACCGGCAGGCAGAATCACTGTATCCACAAAGGCGCCACGGAAACCGGGGTGAGCAGCGACGGGACCTTCACCGACTACTACGTGACCGAGGACCGGTTTCTGTACAAGCTGGCGGATCACACGACGTATGAGGAAGCGACCCTGACGGAACCGCTGAGCTGCATCTTGACGGGCATCGACCAGATCCGGCTGCTGCCGAACTTCCGCACCGTCGTACTTGGGGCCGGTCCGATCGGCATGCTCTACAGCTATGCCCTGGCCTCGAAGGGCGTGACCGGCAGCATGGTGGAGATCTCGGAGGAACGCCGGGAGATCGCCAGGTCTATCGTCCCGCAGGGATGGGATGTACACCATTCGCTGGAAGACGCGGTGCGGTGCCATGCGCCGGTTGATCTGCAGGCGGACCTGATCGTGGACACGACCGGGTTGCTCGCGTCCCCTTCCATCGCTTATCTGGCGAATGGAGGGTATCTGATGCTGGTCGGGCTCCGGGACGGCGAGTCGAGCTTCAACCCCAAAGAAATTGTTGACCGCAGCCTGAAGATCATCGGCTCCATCGACTCGCTGGGCACCTTCGCGACGGCGCACTATCTGATCGAGCGGGGCATCGTTCCGGCGGCGAAGCTGATCACCCACGCTTATCCCGTGACGGACTATGCGGAGGCCTTCCGGACGCTCGGCTGCGACCTGAGCGGGCGGGTGCTCCAGCCTTCTTCTACGGCGATCAAGGTCGTGCTTCATTCCGGAGGTGCTTAACATGACGATCAAGGCCATCACCTTGGATCTGTGGGATACGATCTACCACGACTGCCCGCAGCGTGATGCCACCCGCGGGCAGCTCAGGCTGGAGCTCATCCATCAGCGGCTGTACGAACTCGGGTTCGCCGTGGAGCGGGCCCGGCTGAAAGCGGCTGTCCGGCGGGCGGCCGATGCCAGCAAGCGGCAGTGGGACGAGGAGCACTTCACGCCGGGGGCACAGGAGAGGCTGCTTGCCGCCGCCGCCCTTCTAGGCATCTCTCTGCCCGAGGAGGAAGCCCTCCGTTTGGCTGGAGAGGTTGAAGCCGTCGGCCATTCCTACCCGCCCCTCCCGTTCGCCGAGTCGAAGGAGACGATCGCGAGGCTGGCCGGGCAGTACACCCTCGCGATCATCTCAGACACAGGCCAGACCTCGGGCCGGATGCTGCGCCGGGTATTGGAGCGGGACGGACTGCTCGATTACTTTGCCGTATTCACCTTCTCCGACGAGGCGGGAGCCTCGAAGCCCAATGAGAAGGCATTCCGGCTTACGCTGGAGCGCCTCGGTGTCTCTCCCGAAGAAGCGGTGCATGTCGGAGATAACGAGACGAAGGATACCGTAGGGGCCCTGAATGCGGGCATGACCACGATTCATCTCGCAGCGCAGCCTTCTCTGAGCTACGGGTCCCATCCGCGGTATTATCAGGCGGAGAGAATCGGGCAGGTGCCTCTCCTGCTGGATTCGCTTCCCGTCGGTGCCGGGGCATGACCGATCAGGAGTACCGTCAGCTGGTGGACGAGCTGCAGCGGGGCTATCAAGCGAAGAAGAAGGAGAACCGGCACCTGCTCGTATGCGTCTCCGGTATCGATGCCTCCGGCAAGTCGACGCTGGCACAGCGTCTGCAGGAGAGTCTTACGGAACGCGGGATGCCGGTCCTGCCGCTCTCCGGCGACGACTTCTTCTTCCGGCGGCATGTCCGCTACCGGAACCCGGACCCGGCGGCCGGGTACTACCTCGATTCCTGCGATTACGGGACGCTGTTCGGGGAGCTTCTCGTGCCGCTAAGCAGGGGGGAGCTGGTCCGCAAGACTGTGACCCATGTCGATTGGGAGTCCGATGCGTACAGGGAGACGGAGTATTCGGTGCCCGAGCCTTCCGTGATCGTGGTGGAGGGGGTCTTCCTGCTGCGGAGAGATCTTCCCGATGTGTTCGACTACCGCATCTGGTTGTCGCTCTCCTTCCGGGCGGGCGTGAAGCGGGCTTGCAGCCGGGAAAGGGACCTTGCATATTATGGTTCCGTTCAGGCTATCCGCGACAGGTATCTGAAGCGGCTGTACCGCGGACAGCTCCTGCACCTGCAGCAGGACCGGCCATGGGAGCGGTGCCAGGCTGTCCTGGCGCCATCCACTCCGGACCTTGCGCTGATCAGCCGGTAACGGGGAAGGGTGGATGGCGGATAGGATCGCGGTTTGAACATGATGCAAGATAAACGGCTTCGCCGTCCTTTATGGACGATGCGCGTTTATAAGATATAAGATTACAGGATCGAGCCCTGGCGAGATCTAAATTCTTATAATCTAAATTCTTCTTATATATAAATGAAAGGCCGGGCCTCCCGCTGGAATGGAGGCCCGGCCTTTTTGTACTGCATAGGTATGATTCCCTGCATCAGACTCCCGGTACGCTCGTTGCCGCTTAGGAAAGTTTGACTATAGCCAACCTGCCCCCTGGAAGCGCAGCTTGCTGCAGAGTAGCATGGAGGGAAGACTAGGCGTTCCGCAGGAAGGATAGCGGTACGGCAAGGAGGCTCATCGTGCGAACTGTATACCTGGTGTCGGGACCGGCCGGGGTCGGCAAATCCACAATTTCTCTGCAATTCGTTCATGCATTGCAGCATAGCGCCTATCTTTCAGGTGACGATATTAGCCACATGCATGTTCAAGGTCGCAAGAAGCCATGGGAGAGCGAAGCGGAATTGACGCTCATATGGAATAATATTCTAAGCCTTGCCCTTAATTTTGTTACCCATGGAGTCGATGTGGTCGTGGACTATGTTACCTTCCCGGCCCAGGCGAAGTGGCTGCAGGATAAGTTGAAGAATTACCATGTCTCTGTTGTCTATGTTGTTCTGCGGGCGGATCCAGAGACCCTGCTCAAGAGAGACCGATTGAGGCTGCCCGAACACCAGATGGGAGAACGGTGTCTAATCCTGCTTAGGGAATTCGAAGCTTCGGGAGTAGATCCCAAACACATTCTCGATACAAGCTCGATGGGGGAAGAGGATGTGGTGCGCGTGATGGAAGAGATTCGAGGCGGCAAACAATACAGGCTGGAGGAATAGCTCTGACGGGTAGAAACGGAGGGAATGGATGGACACCATAGAACCGATGGAAACCATGAAATCAATGGAAGAAATGGAAGAAATGGAAGCGAGAGAATCCTCTTGGGGGGCGGAGCTGTATCCGGTCATCGTCGATAGACTCCGGGCGGCCGGGTGTGTCTTC
Source organism: Paenibacillus caseinilyticus (assembly GCF_027533645.1). GTDB lineage: Bacteria > Bacillota > Bacilli > Paenibacillales > NBRC-103111 > Paenibacillus_G > Paenibacillus_G caseinilyticus. The sequence continues at coordinate 25,580 of NZ_JAQAGY010000001.1, read as the reverse complement.
GCTGAAGAGGAGGCCCGGCTGCTCGTCTGCGCGGCACGCACTCCGGCCGAACTGGCGGCTATGACGGACCGGCGGGTCTCAGGCTTCCCCCTCGAGCACGTCATCGGATGGGCCGAGTTCTGCGGATTGCGGATCGCGGTGGCCCCAGGCGTCTTCGTACCCCGCCAACGTACCGTGTTCCTCGTCCGCCAGGCTGCAGCGCTCGCCCGGCCGGGAGCCGTCGTGGTGGACCTGTGCTGCGGCTCGGGAGCGCTCGGCATCGCGCTGGCCTCCGAGTTGGGGGAGATCGAGCTGTATTCCGTCGATATCGACCCTGCTGCAGTGAAGTGCGCCCGCCGCAATGTAAGTGCCGCAAGGGGTCGCGTATACGAAGGCGACCTCTACCATCCGCTGCCCGCCCTGCTGAGGGGCCGAGTCGACCTCCTGGTCGCTAACGCGCCTTACGTACCCTCCGGGGCGATTCGGCTGCTGCCGCCGGAGGCCCGTATGCATGAAGCGCGGGCGGCGCTCGATGGAGGGGCGGACGGGCTTGATATCCAGCGCCGGGTGGCCGCCGAGGCCCTGCTCTGGCTGGCGCCTGGAGGCCGCCTGCTGCTGGAGACGAGCGAGGGGCAGGCGGTGCAGACCGCCGAGATCATGGCGGTCAACGGGCTGATTCCGCAGACCGTACGTTCCGACGAGCTGGACGCCACTGTTGTGATCGGCACCAGACCGGCCGTTCAGAGCACGCCGGGCGGTTAGCCAGATTCCCCGGCAGGGCCCCTTCCTTATTTCTTCAGCCGCAGTCCGCCGTCCACTTCAAGAACGGTGCCTGTGACGAACGTATTGTCGATAGTGCACGGCTTTGGCGATATCCTCCATTGTAAGATGGTTATACCCATGCGTCCCGAGAAGAGTCGCTCTGCGCCGATAATGGCCTGTCGTGCCTGCTCGCTTCTCGGCCTTCCACTATGAGGACTAAACTCGCTTACCTTTCTTACAGTCGGGTAGAACCAGTTCAACACACAAGACTCAAGTGTCTCCGATGCAAAGGAGAAGTTAAGAGGACAGACGAAAATACCGTTCAAGAACGGCTCGGAGTGTGTGGAATTGTGCAAGTCAGTGGTCCCAATATGAAAAGTTGCCCTAAGTCCACTTCGTGGATGGGCCGTCTTCGCTTATGGCGTGGCCGTTGTTTTAGAAGTCCTCTGTTATTTTGTTTGGGCAGGATCGATTAGATGATTGGATAAATCTATTTTTGTGATTTTTCCTGTTTCATCTACCATGAAAAGTAAATATGGATGGTAAACACCTTCTGTATAAGTAGAACCTGTAACCCAGTAATTTTTTACGAGTTGGTTCTCATTATCCTTATAAGTCTCGACTTTCTCAAAGCTTTGCTGAATTTTTTCCACCGGGTCACCAATCTCAATGGCGTCATTCAGTTTCTTTGTGGAGGGTCCATCTAATACGATCCATTCTACTCCGCGAATGGGTTCAGTCTCGCTAGTACGATAAAAACGAACTCGGAGGTTCTCCTTTTCATAATACCATTCGACTTCTGGGGTACTGTGTACAGCCCCTATTGTAGTAGGTTCACCCAGGATCGATTTTACTTTTTCTGGACTATCTCCTATATGAATTCCACCCATCGAAGTGTTACCTTTAGTTAGAGGACCTGGACCTCTCTCAATAGGCTTTATTTCTGCAGTTGGCTTTATTTCTGCAGTTGGCTTTTCTTCAGCGGTGTGGTACTGATGGGCAGTATCGCTTGATTGTGAGGTGCTATTGGTAGTGATGGCTGCTGGCGAACTATTTTCTTTAGCTTCATCACAGCTGCTTACTAGAACACAGGCTGCGATTGCTGCGGCATATTTAATTTTGTTTTTCAAAATACCCCTCCTTTTACTATATTATTTTACCAAAATTTCAATAATAATCATAATATCGTTCCTGAGGAGTAGCCAATCCGAATACGTATTTCAATTCCTGTTGGAATTTGCTCCATCTTTCATGTTCCCTAAGTACATTTCCCACTTGATTCAATGTTCTCTTACTATTCATGCAACATTCATTGCGAACGTTCGTCTAACGTAAATAGCATACTAACCTGTGACAAAGGAGACTGCAACATGAAGCGTTCCTTGCTAACGGCCGCACTCGCGATTCCGATGCTGCTGCTCAGCGCTTATCCCGTAATTGCCGCCACACCGAAACAAGCGAAGGTGGCGCTTCCGCCATTCCCCGTTTTTCTGAACGGAACCCCGGTCGATAATACACACAGCCAGTATCCCCTTCTTATTTATAAGGACATCACCTATTTCCCGATGACATGGGATTACGCACGGGCGCTTGGACTAGAGACCTCCTGGGATACGGAGTCAAGGCTTGGCATTCAAAAGCGAGTGCGTTCTGAGGTACTGGTGCAAACACTGACGACGGAGGCGAATACTTTATCCGGCGAAACTGCGGTTTTTCCCGAATTCCTCATTGAAGTGAACGGGAAACGCATCGAGAATAGCACGGAGCCCTATCCTCTGCTCCTGTTCCGAAATATCACCTATTTTCCGATGACATGGCGTTTTACTCATGACGAGTTCGGCTGGAATACGTCGTGGGACAGCGTCAACGGCCTTCGTATCCATACGGCGGCGTCTACGGACGGCACACGGCCGATCGCCGAGAGCGACAACTACAATTTGAATAACGGCGGACAGCTCGCGGTAGCAGACGACTGGATGTATCTCAACCCGAACAGCAGCTACGACGGTCCTAACTACCTGTATAAAATGAAGCTGGACGGCAGTGGCAAGACGAGGCTGACGGATGACAACGCCGGTTCGATCAATGTGGTCGGCGATTGGGTTTATTATACGGTGGTTGACAAAAGTAAAAATGTACATCAAGGCATATACAAGGTGCGCACGGACGGTACGGAACGGACTAAACTATCGGATGCACCAGCGGGCCGGATTACAGTAGACGGGGATTGGATTTACTATGTAGACCAGGAATTGACCGGACAAGAGCAATATTCGGTCGGTTTTTACAAAACAAAGGGCATTAAAAAGATACGGACGGACGGAAGCGGCGAATCGACGCTTTTCCAAGGAACCTTAAGCGACTCGGTGAGCAGCGTGGTTACAGATTCCATCCATGTCCTAAAAGACTGGATCTATTTCATACAGCCGGGAGATGGGAAGCATCCTGCGGTTTTGAGCAAAATCCGTAAAGACGGATCGCAGCTGACACCGCTAGCCTCTACCGGAGATTTCGATACTTTCCTTATTGCGGAAGGCTGGATTTATTACGGCACTAATAATCAATTATTCAAAATGATGCTGGAGGGCTCCTCCAGCATACCTCTCCGGAAGTTTGACCAGCATGTCAACTTCAATACGCTAAACTACCATGACGGCTGGCTGTACTACGTCAAAGGCTCGTTCGGCATCATGGGATCGGCCGTCATTGAAAAAATCCGCATCGACGGCAGCGAGCCGACCGAGGTGACCGGGGGTGTGCGCGCGGTCAACCTGTTTTTTGCCGGTGGTCAGCTCCACTTCGCAGGAAGCTCGATGGGTGACGCTCCGCTTTACAAAGTGACATTGGACGGCAAGATCGTGCCGCTCAAAGAGCAGTAAGACTAGACCGATCAGTCCGGTTGCCCTATAATCGGGTCCTATCACCCGTATTGTTTGTTCACGCCACAGACTGAAGGTCGACTGATGGAATCACGGGCGGTTCGTTCCACTACGGGGAACGATCGTTGGGCGACCCAGGAGCAGTTTGCATAGGCAGCTGCTCCATTTTTTATGGGCGGCCGGGTTGGAGCGGGGGAGGAGGTAAACATCGAGGACCTCCTGCTACTTGCATGTTATATGGTTTTGCTACTGTCCTAAATGTTCCAAATCCGGCTGCAATTTGTTCCGCAGAACATACAGCATGATGGCTCCAACAAGGAACGCGACGGCATCCGCAATGACGAGCGACCAGACCACCCCGTGGAAGCCATTCATTCGATTGGCGATATAGAGCACAGGAATCAGAGTAATTCCTTGAATAACTGACATAATAAACGCGGCGGTTCCTTGCGCTGTTGCTTGGAAGATTCCCGTGAACAACGTGGTCGTTCCTGAAATGAACAGGGATAAGAACGTCACGTGCAGAATGTAGCTGCCCATTTCTATTAATTGCGGGTCATTCGTAAATAATCCAATTAAGTGGTCGGATGTCAGATAGATGATGACGCCGAACACGACGGCTAACGCCACAATCGCCTTGATCGTGAATCCAATGGTTTGCTTCATTCGTACTTGATTCGCTGTAAAAGAAAAGGCAATGAGCGGTACGACACCCTCGCATAAGCCCATCAGAATAAACTCGGGAAATTGCAATAAACGTGAAGAAACTCCGTAAGCCGCTGCAGCCTGATCCCCATATTCGACAAGAAAATGGTTCAAGACGAGTGACATGGCGCCCAAGAAGATACTCATAATAAAGACGGGAACACCGATTTTGAACACATTGCCGAGAATGTCCTTGGTAGCCTTGAACCATCTTACGGAGACCGTTAAGAATTGGCTCCTATATCCCATATGGAACGCATAGAATACACTCGCGACCAAGTTAGCAATGACCGTAGCAGACGCAACGCCGATCACGCCCCAATGGAAGACGAAGATGACAAGCGCATCGAGAATCACATTCACGACAACACTGAGAATCATACCGACCATCGACGTGATGGCTGAACCCTCCGAGCGCACGATATTCTCCAGCGTAAAGAATAATACGACGATTGGTGAACCAATAAGCATCATCGTGACATAGTCCTTCGTGAATCCGAAGGAGTCAGGCGTTGCCCCCAGGCCATGAACGATGGGATCGATCAAGGGAAGACAGGCTGCCATCACGATCAGACCGAGAACTAGACTGCTGTAAAAGGCGAAGGAAGACACCTGCTTTACCTCATCATATTTCTTTTCCCCCAGCAAACGGGAGATGAAGGTGCCGCTGCCCATGCCAATCAAGTTGCCTAGCGCCATAATGATCGCGAATAACGGCAAGGTTAGTGCGAGTGCGGTTAACATGGCCGTATTGTTCAGCGTACCAAGGAAATAAGCATTCAAGATGGAATAGATGACACTCATTGACATGCCTAGCATCATCGGTACAGCGAAGTGCGCTACGGCTTTTGCGATCGGTGCTTTTTCAAAGTAATGGAGGTTTTGTGCATCCATGTGGGTCACTACTTTCTGCATATTTTTTTGACCTCAGACTAACAGTGTAAGGTTGAGCCTTACAGTGTAAGATGATATCATGAACTTATGAACCTGTAAAGAACAAACTTACACTGTTAGATAAGAGGGCGGATACCGATGAAAAAGCAGCAGCCTCAGATTTCGGAGGATAAGATTCTGGAAGCCTCGTGGGAGCTTCTGGGGGAGGAGGGCATCGAGAAATTCAGCATGAGGCGATTGGCCGACCGGCTGGGGATTCAGGCTCCATCTCTGTACTGGTACTTCAAGAGCAAGCAAGACCTCTACCAGCGTCTGGCCAACCAGGTATCGAAAATGATCCTGGAGGAGTTCCACTCCGATGGGGATTGGAAGGAGCAGCTGACGGGGCTTGCGGTAACGGTACGGAGTGTGCTCCGCCGGTATCCCTGCTCCACGCAGCTCATGATGCTGACGCTCCCCCACGAGCCGGACATCATCCGGTTCACCAACCGTATGCTGCTCTGCGTGGAATCAACGCTGCTTGAGCAAGAGCAGAAGATGCAAGTCGTTCTCACCCTTGTGAACTATGTCTACTACTTTGTTCTGGATGATGATCAGCATCAACGCAATGTCTCCGCTATTCTTAAGGAGCAGAAGGAGCTTCCGGGTGAGGAGATGATTCGTCTCCTGGACTCCATGAGCGAGACGGAAGCGGGACTGTTCCGGAGGATGTTCAAAAGCGGGCTGTTCGAGCTGATGGGGACCGACGCGGCATTTGAGTTCGGCTTGAAGCTGATTCTGCTCGGGATTGAGCAGGTGATCCAGGAGCAGGAGAAATAGAATGCAAGATAAACGGCTTCGCCGTCCTTTAAGGACGATGCGCGTTTATAAGTAGATTTCAGGATCGAGCCCTGACGAGATATCAATTCTTATCCATTAAAAAAACCGCTCATCCGGTTATCGGATGGGCGGTTTCGATGGGGCTTCCCGTTTACTCTGAATTCCATTCATAATCCAGCGCCTGCGGGCCTCGCTTTTCTTTTGCCCTTCAATGAGGGAGGATAGTTGTATTAATTCGCAATCTTCAAATTCCGCTCCTCAAAAACTTGTTTGGCAACAAAAACTGCATTAAGAACTCTTGGAAAACCGGTATAGGGAATGCAATGCATAATCGTTTCGATGACTTCATTCGGTGAAAGCCCTACATTGAGAGCTGCGTTGATATGCACGTTAAGCTGCGGCTCGCATCCGCCTTGTGTTGTAAGCGATGAGATCGTGATTAGCTGACGCTGTTTGAGATCAAGAACTTCCCTTGAGTAGATCTCACCAAATGCAAATTCAACAACATACTTTCCGAGGTCGGGAGCAATGTCCCTCATTGACTCAATGACACGTTTTCCTCCTTCACCATCTATTTGCATTAGTTTTTCCCAACCACGTGTATAACGTTCGTTTGATTCATTTGACATATAGTATTCCTCCTCGTGAGTAACTTGAATTGAATGTTACACTTTAGAGTGCACTCTAAAGCAAGGCCTTTTTTTGATATGCTATAATCAATTTATGGAAACCAACTTTTTTACAATTCAACAGATGAAAAGATAGATTCGTATCAGGAGAGTTTCAACCTTACTCGAGGCTAGGACAATGGGTTTACTATCATGAATTGATACTAGATTTCAATCTTTATGGGGGGGCGATCAATAATGAGTAGTTCAAATGATGAGGTTCAAGAAATAGAAATGAATTCACTTCATGAGTACATTTCAGAGGGGAAACTGATCGTTGAATCATTTAAAAGTCTGAACGCCAGAGTACAGTTACATCAAATCTTTTCACTGCCTTCGCACCTTGATGACTACTTCTTTGATCCCGAGAGTCGATTCCTGGTCAGCAACGGACCTCTGGTGCTGAATCAGCATCTGCCGCTCGATTGGGAAGAACTCGAACAGCTGGCTCCAGAGGGAAACTGGGAATTAAATGGTCTGGTTGTTCTGGGTGATCTGACCATTGAGGGTAACGTGCTGAACACCAACATGGACAGTGGTCCACTGCTGCTGGTTCAGGGGAATGTCATTGCCCGGAATATCCTCTCCGGCGGCTCTGAAATCTTCATTAACGGAGACGCCCACATCCGCGATGCCGTCTTTGGATATTACAATCATGGTTCCATAGAGATTGTGGGCAATCTTTATGCAGGCTTGATCGTCATGGACGATCATATGTACAACATCAAAATAGAAAATACACAGGTTCCAGCTCAGTACCTCGATGCGGATTTCACTGATGGTTCCGACGACCTGAAGGAGTTGAACCATATCCTCAGGCAAGAGATCAACTCTTTGCGAGACTTAAAAAATCTAATCATCGAGGGCGACGATATTCTGAAGCCCGAAGCGCAAAACCAGCTCAAGTGAACGCCGTCCGGTACTTATTCTTAGCTTTCATTTTCAACTATCCTTGACCGTTAGTTTAGAGCCAACCAGGAGCAGTTTGCCACCGCGGCAGCAGCTCCTTTTTTTCATTGAAGTAACGGGAGTATAGCGCAATGGGACCTTGTTGGTTGCAATATTTATGGCATTTTATTGACCAAGAGAATGGAGACCAGTTACATTAATTGTTCCAGTATTATTTTGGGGAGCTTATTATATGTGGGGATATATCGAAAAAAATAAGCAATGAAAGAACTATTAACCTCGCCTTCGCAAGGCACTTGGACGTTACGCTAACTGAGAACGTTAGTTCAATAAGCAGAGAGGAATCCACAACGGATATTCCTCGTCTTAAGCTTTAATTAGGAAGGTTTAAGGGGATTATATATATGGATTTGGAAACCACTAAAAATGATCTTACGGAAGAAACAAGAGCCCAGTTGATGGATGAATATGGACTAACTGAAAACAAATTATCATTGATAGAAACACTGTTTCAAGGTGACTTCGGCTTCACTATTAACTTTTCAATGCTAATACCATCAATTATTCTTTTATTGATTTTAGGATTTCTTTTATTTTTATTCAATAAAGGAAGAAAGTCCTAATTATTATAAATCATTCAGCTATCGGGGAATGTTAGCGGAATAACCAGGGAGCAGATCGCCGCGAGGCAGCTGCTCCCTGGTTCGCTTTAAGCTGAAGGGCAGGAGAGTTACAATTAAAGGAAAAAACTGAGGGTTTCGTGGTATGATATAAAAAAGGAGTGATTTCTTATGGAACAATTCAACTCAAAGCAAGTGAAGAGTGAGAATCAAGAAATTTCTTCGTTTAATTCGGTAACCGAGCACTATAGGACTATAGTGGGGACACCCACCAGTAAAGTTGATATGGGAGTTATGCCATGGGCTCTCCGTATTTTCGGTTATACTGTTTTCTCAATTGGTGCTATATGTAGTGTTACTTTTATTATCATGTATGTGCTGCAATCTTTTTAGAAGCAAAGGCCAACTATTACCCCTAGTCATTGTTCAACTAACTGGAGACGATAGCTCCACAAGAGACGACAGCAGCCGGCACACGATCGGCTGCCGTTTGCCATTGAAGTAACTTCAAGATTGCTGAGAGACCAATGTTTTGCTTCATGTTCATTGTGGTCGATCAGTTTAGTGCAATGTAGTTCCCATCGCTCTACTTGCTCTTCATCATAGCCAAGATCCTCAAGCGTCAGCCACTGCCAATTGCCGTCGCGATCGAGCACGGGTGAGGACGCTCACCTGAACGCCCTCATTTGATACGACGGATCCGATAGGTGTCGCTTTGCCTGTCGAAGTAGATGAACAAGTTTGTTGTCCACTTGGCGCCGAAAGCGACGACGACATAGAGGCCGAACAAGATGAAATAGTTCATGCCGTTATACATCTGGAATAGGTCAGCTGCGCCCATAATGGGCTTAATGATTAACGAGAAGCATGCGCTGGCGGCTGCGGAAAGCAGGTAGTAATTCCATCTCTTTTTCAGGCAGTGCTGGTACAGGAACATAAAGCAGACCGGCACAAGTGATACGTCCAGCGCGAATCCCACAGGCAGGAACGGGAACAGCTTATACGGATAGGCCCAGAAGCTTTGGGAAGTACCGATCGAGTCTAAATAGGTGAAGATGATATGTACGCTGTATCCGTAAAATCCGAGCAGAAACACGCGATTCCGGTCTAGCCAAAACCAAAGCGCAATCAAGGGGCAAATGAGCATGGCTGCCAAGAGCCAGAATTGCCAGGTGTTAAAGCCGGAGTAGTGAACCCAGTACCAAATCATGTGGTCACTGGCTTCATGAAACTCTCCAAGTATTTTCTCGAATATCTTTTCCTGCTTACTTCCCAACCCACTCAGCTCCTTTTCCATCTATTGTCTCCGATCAGTGATGGCTGTATTACATCATGGGCGAAGGGCAATCTAACTGCGAACCTACCTGATCGATTCCGCGATGCAGGCTACGCAGCTGTCCAATGAGCTGAACCAGCAGGCGCTGTCCTTGATCGGCATGGTGCTAGTCCAAATCAAATAAAAGCATGGATTTATATCCACGCTCCCATATTAGCTAAACTCTATCCCCAATAACCTACCGCTTAAATTCAATGGAAAATTTGATAAGATCACAATATATAATATCTGGACGAAAAAAGATGAATGGGGAGATCCTGTTGTAAAGATTCATTATAATGGTCTTCACTTCAACATTTATTATCTGATTGGTGACGTGTACCACAAATTAGAATTGGCCAACTACAAGGTGGGTAGTTTCGTGTGCAACCCCATCGTACAGAGGCGCTTGTTTTTTTGCAAAGACCAAATTACTCGTTTTACAGGAATTCTAACTGGTTAGCATAACAACTAGGGGGCTGTTCACCGTGAACGGCTCTCTGTTTGCATTGAAGTGACCGACATTTTACGGAAACCAAGCAAAGTAAAATAACGTCTAATGTTAAGCCTGACAAACCATTTGCAGATTATGCTGGCTATCTGGCTTGGGTAGCATCGCACTCGCAATCGTCAGAAAGTCCTCCCGACCGATCTCAAAATGACCGTAGCTTAAGGAATACCCCCAATTTCGGTTCCCGCGAGTGAAGCTAAGCTGCTCTAATAGATCTCTAATCTGTACCTCCCGGCATGAAATATAGCGGATTTTCTGCGGATTGGCACAAACGATTCGGACATCTGATATTCGTAGACTTTATCATCATCCACTTCCCCGATAGCGGTAAACGCTTGGAGGGGTGTCCCTTTCGTCATTTCTGTACGCTCATCCATTCCTGACTTAGTTGGATACTCAAAATTCATTATTAAGAATTTGAAACTCTCCTTCAGCGAATGTTTTATCCGCATAACCGTCACCCCATTGACAAAGCGCTCTTAGAATCGGATCTAGCGATTGCCCAAGCTCTGTAGTCGAATATTCGACCTTCGGAGGGACCTGATTGAACATTTTCCTGCTAACAAGTCCATCAGCTTCCAATTCTCTGAGGGTCTGGATAAGCATTTTTTGAGTGATACCATGCACAAGTTGCTTTAATTCGCCCGTTCGTTTCGGACCTTTTATCAAATAGTATAAAACTAGCCCTTTCCATTTCCCCCCAATTACCTCCATGGTAACTTCAAGGTTACAATAATAAACTTTCATGTTGTATATCTCCCTTCAATTACAATTATTACTTTTTAGTTACTATATAACAAAAAAGTGGGTACTATTATTGTGGTTACTTTTATTACATAATATCATTTATGAGATGTACTGAACAGTTGTTTGATGACAAAACGACGGACAGACATACTTAAAGCACCTTTAAAAGGAGAGTCATAACATGGGAAAGTTTAATGGGAAAGTGGCAGTTGTTACAGGAGGCACTAGCGGTATCGGGCTTGTAACGGCACAGCAGTTTGCTAAAGAAGGGGCGCATGTTTATATCACGGGGCGCAGACAAAGTGAGCTTGATGCGGCTGTGAAGCTGATTGGAGATCATGTAACTGGTATTCAAGGCGACGTTTCCAATCTGGCGGATTTGGACCGGCTGTATAATGCAGTGAAGCAAGAGAAAGGTCATTTGGACATTCTTTTTGCTAATGCTGGAGTGGGGTCATTTCTTCCGTTGGGTGAAATTACGGAGGAGCATTATTACAAAACCTTCGATGTTAATGTAAAAGGAGCGATATTCACAGTTCAAAAGGCATTACCCTTGTTTCCGAACAATGTAGGCTCGATTATCCTGACGGGGTCTATGGCAGGTTCAATGGGAATGCCGGCATTCAGTATCTACAGCGCTACAAAAGCGGCAATCAGACAACTAATTCGCAACTGGATTCTTGATTTAAAGGGAACTCAAATTCGTGTTAATGTGGTTAGCCCTGGAACGATTATTACACCAGCTCATGATGAATTATTTGGAGCTGAGCTCGATAATGCTATGGAGTATGCCAAGTCTACAACGCCGTTAGGTAGATTGGGGACATCTGAAGAAATTGCAAAAGCAGTTATGTTCCTAGCTTTCAACGAAAGTAGTTATATCACAGGGACCGAATTGTTTGTGGATGGAGGAGCTGCACAAATTTAAATGTTCGCCTATACATAGCACCAAGATAGTTTTTGGAGGCACCTACGGAATGTGCGGCCTCTGTTAATGCAGATTTTAAATTTTTATTTCCTTTTTTCCTTTAGAAGACTTCCTTTTGCCCGCGCTCTCATTATGTCCAGGTACAAGTGCTGCCCAAGAACACAAGTGAGCCGCACTTGGAAACTGGGCTTTTATGTTTGTTCCTATTTCAGCTAAGATTTGTTCAGCCATTCGAGTGGCAAGTCCAGGGATAGAATCTAATTGCTCGAGATCTTCTTGATCTGAAATAACTCTTTGGGCAACCTCTTGATCTAATATCCCCATTTGTGCGGTGAGGAAGTCAATATGACCTAAAATGGTTTTGAGCATCATACGTTGATGAGGATTAACATAACCTCGAAGAGCGAATTCGAGTTCATCTTTTTTCTTTTTCATAGTTCGCAGAGCGAGGCCTGCTAATTTTCCAGGATCTTCTTCACCGTTTGCAATGGCGTTAAGCATGTCCTTAGATGAGACCCCCATAATATCTGAAACCACAGAGCCAAGCTTGATGTTTGCTCCTTCTAACACATTTTGAATCCGATTATGTTGTCTAGCTCGTTCTTCAATGATGCTTCGGCGATAACGAACTAATTCTCGCAGTTCCCTTTGGCTGCGGTTCGGAATGAAGCTCGCCTTTAACAGTCCATGACGAAGAAGTTGCGCAATCCAGTCCGCATCTTTCACATCCGTTTTACGTCCTGGGAGAGCTTTCATATGTTGAGCATTTACCACTAAAAATTCAATATCTTCCGCTTCTAATAGGTTAACAATTGGCTTCCAGAATACGCCTGTATGGCCGGATCAGAACAGTTAATTAACCTGGTCGCTCGTTAAACTAAAGGACAGTTTAGTTCCAATTGTGGTAAAATATAGTGTAAACTCTTTTACCATATTCGGAGGGATATTTCTTTGAAAAGTTCTAATTTTAGTAATATTATCTGTTCAGTTTTTTTAGCTATTGCATTCATGGTTGGTTGTTTTATCATCAGCGGGGGTCAATTGTCATCTTCATCGAACAAAACTTATAAACCACTAATGTCAATTCAAGAAACAGCTGATTATTTAAATATATCTGAGTCTCAAGTAAAAGCGATTATTAGTTCCGAAGAAAAGGCTCTGACGACAAGTGGCTCATACAGGGGTAAAATGTTGCCAATTATCAAAATAGGTAACGACATATTTGTAAGTAGTGCTGGTCTAAGCGAGTGGATTAAAGAATCCACGGAACAAAGAAAGCAGTATGAACCCTCCGTGTTAAACTAACTGGAGAAGACAGTTGAATGATCCAGGAACAGTTTGCCGCGGCAGCTGCTCTATTTTTTCATTGAAGTAACGGGCAGGATAACCTGGTAAATGGGCTTAAAGAAAGACAAAGCATCTAGCTGGTAGGTGCTTTTTTGTGTTCCATAGAATCAGCTTCAAGTGGCTCATCTTTATTCGCTCATACTGAGAAGAGAAGCTAGAAGGGCACAAACCGGGCTCTTGTATGAAAATAAATTCGTGATAAAAGAGATTTTTCACAGTAATTCTCGTCTTATTCATTGGAATAGGAAAGGAGCTTAAGTGCGTGGAATCTGAAACGGATCGCGAGATCGTGGAGCGTGTTCTGGCTGGACATACAGAGTCGTTTGCTATATTGGTCCGTAGGTACAAAGGAAAGTTATTCGGACTCCTACGCGGATTAGGCGTGCCTTCGCAAGACGCGCAAGACATGGCACAAGAAGCCTTTATTAAGGCGTATCATAATTTATCTACTCACCGCCCCGAGAAAAGTTTTTCTGCCTGGCTGTATACCATTACGACCAATATATGGAGAGATTCAGTAAAGAGAAAAAAACTAATTTTAACAGAACTCGATGAAGATCTTACTGCAAGTGGGCAGGGATTTGAGGAGCAGCTGCTTCGTGCCGAGAGCCGTGAGGAGCTCTATCAAGTTATGGAACGACTTCCCGAGCACTATCGGCTTGCTCTCTTGCTTCGATATACTAACGATTTGAGTTACGAAGAAATCAGTCAGTTACTGGGTGTAGGTGTGCCGAAGGTTCGAAACGATCTGTACAGAGCTAAGGAACGGATGCGCTTATTACTAAGCAAGAAGGAGGGGGCAGGGCATGGATTGCTTAAGCCGCAAGGAGATGGAGCTTTATCTGGTCGAGATACCGACTGAAGAGCACCGGAGAGCATTCTCTACTCATATTGGAAGTTGTTCTCGTTGTCAAGGTGAGTATCAGCGTCTCTTAGAGGAACAAGAGAGTCTTGCTACGCTGCTTTATGAGGATGAACTTCCAGATTCCTTTGTCACTGATGTGATGGACAAAATCACCACATCAAGTCATCGTCCCCGTATTAAAAGCCGCTGGAGAATGCGCAGGACGATCGCGGCTATCGTTGCCTTACTACTAGTTACTGCAGGGGTGGTGAACTACTATACTGTCCCTTCATTTGCACAGATCATCCGTTCTTTGTTTAAAGAAGAGAACGTGGACATAGGGTTGCTTCGTGCTATGGAATTCGGCTTGGTACAGAACCCGGGTATTGAGGTGACTGATCATGAACATACAGTACGTGTTGAGGAGGTTGTTGCAGACCCAACAAGGGTGGTATTGGCCTTGCAATTGAGTGGCCCAGCCGCGACGGATGACCGGTTTCTGAATCCTGGTGCCATTACCATTAAGGATCAAGAGGGGCATCAACTTGGAGAAATGTACGACATAGGAATAACTCCTGATTTTTATTACATGGTAGCCCATTTCGCGGAGCCGGTTACCGTAGACAAGATTATTGTTGAGGGTCGCATCACAAGCTTCACCAATGAATACCATAAGTGGCTGGAGCCCATTAATGGACAATGGAATTTTGACTTCACTATCGATATGAAGGAAGCAAAAGCCAAAACTCGGGTCACCCCAATACAAGGGGAATACACCACACCTGAGGGTATGACAATCCGGCTAAAGCGACTGACTCGAATGGTGCAAGGCGTAAGACTGGAGCTGGAAACAGAGCTAAGCACGGAAGCGTTGCTTCGCTCCCCGCAGGATTACTGGCAGAAGCAGTCTCTATCGTTTCATTTTGAAGATGAGCATGGAAAGGAAATTCATAGTGTGAATGCACGGAAATTTCCTCACAACGATAGTCTAATGACATACTCAAGCATACCGGGTACGAAGCAGGGGGGCATGCTATGGAGCTACACTTTCCGGTATTTGCCTGAGAATGAGCCTTATTATTTCGTAATAGATGGATATTCAGTCTCTGAGAAGGATGGTACAAAAATAAGCTTCGAGCCAGAGAGACTAGGCGAGGAGCCCCTAGCTTTCCGTTCAGCTGGTGATGAATTCATGCTCAGACGATTCACGATTGAGCCCAATGAGAATCCTGATGCAAAGCAAAGCGAAGGCAGCCTGCATCTTGAAGGAAGACTGTTAAACGACCCCATTGAATCCAACTGGGTATTTCAAGACGACCAGGGCACTGTGTATTCTGCTAAAGGTCATGGCTCCATTATGATGGAAGAGGAGCGTTACGTTTTGGGAGGGGGCGTGGAAGACCCTAAGGTTCTCTATCAGTTTCGAGTTCCGGGGATAACAATAATCCCCCAAAAACTGTTATTAACCCGTACCTCTGTTTCTAAGTGGTATAACAATGTGAACTGGAAGCTGCCAATGGAGTAAAATAATAGCTACTTGCTATGTTGAAGATGGATAAGGGTTTGTTGAACTATCTGGGAACGATAGTTGAACGACTCAGGAGCAGTTTGCCTCGGCAATTGCTTCATTTTTTATTGAAATAAGGGGAGTTAATCCCAAGGTGTGCTATACTTTCAAAGTAACAATATGACTCTACATGCTTGAAGAATGTCGTATTCAGGAGGGTTACATTTATGGGGAAGACATTTTGCAAAAGAACTAAAAAGATAATTGTAAATGGCTCTCAATTCCACTGCGTTATTAATGAGATCTCTAATAATAAATTTGTGAATTTTAAGGTCTATTCATCAAAAACCTCATTTTTTGAAGTCTTATTTACATGGGAAGGCAGCTGGCACTTTATCCCACATAAGCCAAGCAATTGTGAACGTTTAATTAGATATGCGATTGAAAATGGATGGGAATTTAGTAATGAAAAGAAAACGTTAAAAATAGAACAAGGGGATTTTCTCATAGATAAATTAGGATTAACTTCACATATTACTCATTAAGCTCCCTCGGTACGATTTAGTTCTCTGACGAATACTCGCTTATTCGCAGGATTTCACCTTTGACAGAAATACGGAAAGATAGTTTCAGGAGCACTGTTGAAGACCGAGACAACATGAAGGCGTGAGGAAATAGAGGGGAGATTGCAACCCCATATCCTTCCATATACTGCACGCATGCTTCACGCCGCCCCTGGAGGTTTTCACTCCCATGACTCAACGGGTCGTTGCCCTCTCATTCCTTCGTTACGCCTGTCCAAGGGGTGGAGGCCGGAGTTGTTAATGGCACTGGTTTTTGGCACATTGGCGCTCGTCAGAAAAATAAGCGTCAAATAGCCCATACCTAGTCAAAGGATGTGGGCTATTTGACGCTTACTTATATAATAATTGCAGAGGAGGTTCCTATCGATGATAGATATGAATGGATCCGCTGGTGTCCTTTAGAACAACGCCAGCGGATCATCAGTACCTTTTTGTATTCCAGAATCTCAAGACCGTCCGATAGGTGAGACCATCGTTGGAACTGGAGAATTGACCCAGCATGTGCTGCATCATCTTCGCTATGATTTTTTCACCCAGCCTTGTGCTTTCCAAGGAAGCATCCGTGGCCTTAATCGTGTTACGGATATGAATTTCGAACACTTCTTGATCGAACACGAATGAGATGTTGATTTCGTCATGCAGCTCTGCATATTTCAACAAGTTGGAGAGCAGGTTATCGAAAACACGTCCAAGATACTCCATATTAACGGTGATATAGGCGTCGGGTAGTTCGCCTGTCAAGCGGGTCAGGAATTGTTCTTGCCGCAGCACACCGACCAGATCGGACATCAGATCGTAAATCGCCTCTTGCGCAGACAACGTCTCCAGTTCGGCCTCCTGTTCTTTGTCCAGAAGGAAGTAAGCGAACAAATTATCGGACAGGCTCTTTAATTGAAGTGCTTTGCCATAGGCATTTGTGATATAGCTGCTGGCTTCGGGGGACAACTTGTCCTTTTCCTTTCGGGCAAATTCTAAGTACATCATCAAGGAGGTCAGCGGCGTACGCATATCATGAGACATCTCGGTTACGAGGCTTCGGCTCTCCGCCTGAAGCGCTTCGATTGCGAGCAGCTTGCCTAGAAACGCTTTGCGAAGCTCTTCAATGCTTCCGGCGATCATGGCTAATTCATCGTGACCTCGGATGGTCATCGCATACTCCAGATCGCCGCCTTCCAGAATGTGAATTTCTTCATGGATCGTCTTCAGATAAGCCAGGCTTCGGCGGATGCCCGTTAGCACAATCGACAGAAAGATGGCCGTTGATGCTAGAACCTCCAGTGCAAAGGCTGCGTCGTAATAACGGGATGCGAAGAAACCGTCAATAATGACATCTCCTTGGCCATCGCTAAACAGAACGGGGGAAGAATGCTTCTTCGCGTATTGGGATTCGGATTCCACTCCATACGCTGATTCATCTCCAGCCGTGTAGACGGAATCAAACTGGAGTACCTGGTCCTTATAGATGGTAAGCAGAATAATTTTTTCTTTCTTCGTCCACGCGGCGAAGGCGTCTCGGTCCGTCGAAGACAAACCATTCGCGTCAACGTACTCAGCAAATTTCTTCACATATTCGGAAGACTGCTGCTCGAAATAAGTCTCCGATTCGAGATGACGGTCAATCCATTCATCGCTGATGGCTTGCATGATAAGAAAAGATAACCCGCTCACCATCGATGCGGTCAAAATGAGCAACGCCAGCTTTTTGGTCAGCGAAAGCCTACGATATGACAAAGCGGTAGCCTCTTCCCCATTCAGTCTGGATATAGGTCGGATGAGCGGCATCATCCTCAATCTTCGCGCGCAATTTACGGATATGCACCATGACGGTGTTGTTCGAGCAATAGAAGTAGGGCTGATTCCAGACGCTTTCATATATATTTTGCGCGGAAAAAATTTTGTTACGCCTGCTCATGAGCAACTTTAAGATCCGATATTCAAGGTCGGACAGCTCGATTTTGCGATCGTCTTTCCAGACGTCATTGAACTGCTCGCTGACCTTGAGTTTGCCCGCAATCAGAAACGTTTCACCGTGATCTTTTTTGTCCTGATAAATCTTATATCTGCGCAGCTGGGCTATGACTCTGGCGTGAAGCTCGTCCTCGGAGAAGGGCTTCGTCATATAGTCATCTCCGCCGGCCAAGAGCCCTTCTGTCTTATCGATTGTGCCGGATTTTGCAGTTAGGAACAAGATCGGGACATTGGAGCGTTTCCTAATTTGCTTGCATGCTTCAATTCCCGAAATGCCTGGCATCATAATATCCAATATAACCAGGTCAAGCGAATCATCTATATGCTCCAATGCCTGCTGTCCATCCTTGGCCGGAGTCACCTCGTAACCCGCTCGGGCAAGCGAGGCGCAGAGGAGGTCACGAATATCTTGATCATCTTCCACAACTAAAATGCGATTCGGATTCATCGTTTCACCCCTTGCTCGTATATGGATTGATCTGAAACTGCTTGTAAGCCCACGCCTTATAGGAAGGATGCTTATGAAGGAGTTCCTCGTGCGTGCCGATTCCAGTTACTTGACCATGGTCTAACACGACGATTTGGTCCGCATGCACGACGGTCGATAATCGATGCGCGATGATCAAGGTTGTCCGGCCCTTCATTAAATAGTCGAGCGCCTTTTGTACTTCATGCTCCGAGTCGCTGTCCAGGCTGGCCGTCGCCTCATCTAAGAGCAAAATATCGGGTTTACGCAGCAAAGCCCGGGCAATAGCAATACGCTGGCGTTGTCCGCCTGATAGCCTAATTCCTCTCTCGCCAACCTCTGTCTCATACTTTTCGGGGAGTGCATCAATAAAATCATGGGCATAGGCAAGCCGAGCTACCTCGATCAGTTCTTCCTCGCTTACTTCTTCTTCACGGCCATAGGTGATATTGTCTCGAATTGTACCCGCCATAAGCGGACTCTCTTGGGAGACATAACCGATCTTCCTGCGCCAAGCCTCGAAGGGAAAATCACCAATTGCTGAATCTCCCCAGTATATCACACCGTTCTCCGGTTCATAAAAACGTTCAATAAGTGAAAAAATCGTCGTTTTCCCGCTTCCGCTAGGTCCTACCAGAGCCGTCACCTTGCAGTGGGGGATCGTAAAAGAGACATTCAGCAGAATCGGCTTATCCTGTTGATAGCCGAAGCGAATGCTGCGGAACTCCATGGTATTTTGCTTGTTAGGCAGCAAGCGAACTTGAGGATTGGTTTCCGGGGGATGCTCCATAATCAGCCTTAGCCGCCCTGTTGCACCCATCACTTTTTTTAAATGCGAGAAGAAGGCTGCGAATTGGCTGAATGGAAATAGAATCTGAAACAACAGCAGGATAAAAGAGACAAGTGCTCCCGTACTCAAAGCGCCGGAAGAAACACGGACCCCTCCGTAACCGATGATGATAACCAGAAGAACGATCATGATCAGCGACATCAATGGTGTCAGCACTGCGTTTATTCTGGCCTCTTTCATCTCAAAGCGATACAGCCCGTCTATGTCGGCTTCACCGTTCTTTATTTCTCGCCATTCGGAATTAGAGGACTTCACCAGCCTAATTTCCCCAAGTACTTGTGAAAGGGTTGAAGCCAGCCCGGCCAATTGTTCCTGCATGTTCACTGAAATCTCGTACAATTTATCACCCATCGGCATCAGGAAGGCAATACCAATCGGCAGCGCCAGCAAGATGATCAGTGTCATTTGCCAGTCCAAGTAAAAAAGAATGGCGACCGCGCTAATGACGGTGAGCAGATTGGAACAAAAGGCGATTAAGTGGTCGGTAATAAACGATTTGATCTCATTCGTGTCGTTAGCTACGCGGCTCATAAGGTCTGCCGAGCGATGGCGGTCAAAAAACTGCACCGGCAGCGCCAATGTTTTCTTCCAGAGTTTTGTGCGCAAGTGCTTGACCATTCGGCTGCCAACGTAGGCCAGCAATAAATAGGAAACCCCGCTCGATATCGCTTGCAAAATAAAGAAAAATACTAGCTTCAGCACCATCGGGGCATTAATCGACTCCAGGCGGAACTGGTCAATCATACTGCCGGTGACGAGTGGAACAATCAGTCCCGCCATCGCGCTGATTAAGCTTAATAGGATCGCGATGCCGAGCGTCAGTTTGGGAATACCTGCTGAGATTAAAAGCGCAGCAAAATGGCTTAGCGTGGTTTTAGGCAATGGATCTTGAGTGTCTGTCTGCTTGGTGGATTTGTCAAATAAGTTCATTGTTGTCTCCCAGTTCGTTAAGATTCGCTTCCATACGTAAATTTATGATGTCGCCGCGGTACAGTTGTTCATCATAAAGATCAAATCTTAACAGTTTATGAAAGTAGATTCAGAGAATTTTTAGATGCCTTCATAAATGATCAAAACGAATAAGAGGTGCAGCCAGAGGCTCCGTGTTTGCCACGATGGCTCACCCGACAAGAGGGGGTTAGTGTATGAATCATTTTGACGTAACAGCAAGAGAGTGGGAACGACGTTTTTTTAAGAAGTTTACTTCCGGCAGAGTAGAGACAGGACTTGGGAATATCAATCTCGTTGAGTCCGTTTCCTCGAAGCAGGTGCACTTTAGAACCCAGCGCGGCAAGGGATCTCATGGAATTTCCCGCGAGCGGGTGCGCGCGGCGATCGCGTTCTTCTTGTATCGGCGGACAATCATGCGGAGGAACCTGGAGCAGTTCAACAAGCTCTCCTCCTTTCTGATGGGACTCCTCCGGATCATGTTTGTAGAGATAGCCAGGATTCGCAAAACGGCGAAGGGGCTGCGACTGAGCCATTGGGACTCTACGACTCCGATTTGGAGCCGGCAGAAGCGTTTTGTGCTCACAGAGAGGGGGCAAGTCGCTGCCGATAAGGTGGACCCGAGTTGGGATGGCGAAGCCTGTATGGCCTACAACCTGCAGTGGCTCTTCCGGCTGGAGGAGGCATATCACGGCATCGATCTATAGCTTCCGCTGCTGCCCGAATATTCCAAGCCGCCGGTACAGCTGTCGCTACTTTAATATAGGAAGGGAAGGTGTTTAAGATGGATTGGATTAATCATCCTGCTGGGTTAATTGCTATGGTCTTTGCAGCACTGTTTGTATTGCGAATGATCAGAAGAGCGTATCGGAGGTTAATGGCACTGGTTTTTGGTACACTGGCTCTCGTTAGATGACTTCACTTTCTAAGCTAATGAGCAGATATGTCCATCCAAGTGGTATAATAAATATAATTATTCCAGTATCGGAAAGGGAAATATTTCAATGTGGGAACAAGTTGACGAATTAAAGCGGCAAGTTGAAGAACGGAGACCAATTCAACCGGATCTAATGAAGACCTTAGCACAGAAGTTTCGGGAAGAGTGGACTTATCATTCAAATGCCATTGAAGGAAATACTTTTACTTATCAGGAGACGGCTTTTTTTCTAAGGGAAGGGTTAACGGTCAAGGGGAAATCTTTGCGTGAGCACTTGGAGATCGTGAATCATGCGGAAGCGATTGATTACCTACAGGATGCCATTAAATATAGAGACCTCAGTGAGAGCCTTATCAAGGAGTTCCATGTTATATTATTTCAAGGTGTTCGGAACTTGGATTTTCAACCGGGAGAGTATAAAAAGAAGGACAATCATGTATTGACTATATCTGGCGAAATCCATCATTACACTCCATTTATACTCGTTCCGGAAGAAATGGAGGGGCTTATTCGATGGTATTCTGGGCAGAGCCAATTGCATCCTATCGAGTTAGCTGCGTTATGTCATCATAAATTTGTAGCAATCCATCCATTCCCGGACGGGAATGGACGTGTTGGTCGGCTTATCATGAACTATGTATTATTGAAGAACGGATATCCCCCAGCAATTGTCCGCAATGAGAATCGTCAAGATTATTACAAAGCGCTTGAACTTGCGGATCAAGGTGACCCCAAAAACCTTATCGATATGGTATTAGATGAGGTTATCCACGGATTACAACTATTACTGTCGGTGTAAGTTTCCGATATACGGAAGCAACAAATAATATGTAAAGAAGTCTTCTATAATATCTTAATCATTTGACGGATTGTAATATGAAGTGCGACACCTAAGCGAAAAATAAAAGAGCCTATGTTTGGATTCGTGTACAATGGAAGTTACCACACCACCATTTGAACAGGAGAACCCACACATGAGCTGCACCCATCTTACCATAGCCGAGCGTGGACAACTAGGGGCGTATTATCGACTTGGCTGGTCAGCAAAGGCCATTGCCATTGGGAACTGGATATGGTGGTGTGTTGCCAGCCAATACCACGATCGGTTGTAAGAGTTTTCCTGTTATGCAAACTTAGAGGGCATTCATAACGGTCTTCTAGTCAGCGAAGGTCACGATGGTGCAATATATACAGGAACCGGGCCAGTAAGCCTCACTGGTGCTCAACGAGCAGAGGCCATCGCTAAAGCCAGCGGTAAGCCATTGGCTTTCATCACATTGCCACTTGAGACGCTTCAAGGACAGCTTCAACAGATGGGAATTCCGACAGACGTAATCACAAGCATTGGGAGTATACAACAGAACTTCTCTAATGGGAAATTCCATATCGTTACATGAGACATCGAGAAACGATCTGGTCGTCCAGCACGAATCTTGAATCAATCCTGGCAACAGTATTTCAGTAATTTTTGCTCGTGATCCCGAGAATGAAGGAGCTGCCGCGTCAGCTCTTGCTTACTTCTTCATATAATCGGGCAGAACATTACTGAGAAGAAGTTGTTGACAGATCTATGAATTTCGATATTATTAGAAATATGGATATACCATATTTTGCCTTTCCGGCCTGGGAATGGTGCAAATTAGTATTCCTTGTTTTCATCTCTATAAAAGGGAGTGTAGTAATGGGAAAACAAGTATATATTATCCACGGTTATGGAGCTTCACCAAACAATCATTGGTTCCCTTGGTTAAAAGAAGCGTTATTGGCAGACGATCATCAAGTTTCGGTCCTAGACATGCCCAATTCGTCTGACCCCAGGAAGGAAGAATGGTTGGATACATTAGCTAAAGGTATAAAGAGTATAGATAACAAAACTTATTTTGTCACACATAGTTTAGGATCCATCACACTATTGAAATATCTAGAACAATTAAATCCGTTACCAACCTTTGGAGGCTTTATTCTTGTTTCTGGTTTCGCTAAACCATTGTCACTCTTTCCTTCCATAAATCCTTTTACAGAAAAAGAAGTGGATTACAACAAAATAATTGCTGCAACAAATTCACGTGCTGTTATCGCTGCAAAGGATGACAATATTGTTCCTTTTCAATTCAGTCAACATTTATCAAAACAATTGGATGCATCATTTATTTCTGTCGAAAAGGGTGGCCATTTTTTAGAAGATGATGGTTATATTACTTTCCCGGCGGTTTATGATATTTTGAATCAAATGATCAAAGTTATATAAAATGGTGGTTTTTAAGACATATCATTACGCTATGGGTAACGTTAACTCAATGAAATACGATGATCGGCAGCCGGCATAATGGCTGCCTTTTTTTCAATTCATGGGGCAGACAGGCTGACGGAAATGGGAATGATAACCATCGGGTACCGGTAAGTGGATAGTGTCGTGAGTTTGCAAGGATTTGGATTGTTATTATCTAAAATAGTAAGAAAAACCCTCCTTATTTCTTAAGATTCATCTGTAACACTGGTTTTAACGGGAAAATCAATATAAGGAGGAGCAATTCAATGAACTATCAAGCAGCACGAGAATGGCATAGCCTGTATGCTTTACCGTTTCCCTATGCTGGGTTGGAGGGAGGATCACGATGACTACCGCCAAAAACAAATTCATTTTATGCTTGAGTAGTGTACTGCTATGGATGTCAATCCAGGTTCACCCTGTGTCTGCAATCGAAGTTCCAAACAAAGCCGAAGGAGTACGGCAAGAAATCGATAATTACATCAAAAATAATATGGAAGCCAACAACATTAAAGCTGCGTCTCTCGCAATAGTCAATAAGGAAGAGGTGTTTTATACCAACGGTTACGGTGAATTTCCAGATGGTCGCCAGATCATCGGCAGCACCCCTTTTCCCATTGCTTCCTTAAGCAAAGCTTTCACGGCACTAGCCGTTCTTCAGTTGGTGGAAAAAGGACGAATTCATCTTGACACGCCATACGCTGTATACTTTCCTGAGCTCTCGCCTAAGGATGAGCGTGTTCGTACAATCACGGTCCGGAATTTATTGAATCAGACAACCGGTCTTAATGACAAAGTGAATCCCGACATGACACGTTCCCCCCAATATCAATCGCTGCGGGAGATTAACCAATCGTTGAGCACGGTTCAGCTTGCGAATGATCCCGGAACAGCCTATATCTACCACAATCCGAATTATCAGTATTTGGCTCTGCTTGTGGAGAAAGTAAGCGGGCAGGACTTCTCTGCCTACATGAAAAAGAATATATTCGAGCACCTGGGTATGAGGCATACCTTCAGCATTAGCACTACGCAGCAAATCAATGAAAATCCTGCCATTCCGCGGGGGAATTATTTATTGCTTGGCCTTCCTGTAAGGCAAGAAGAGCCGCATTGGTTCATTGACGGTCCGGCAGGGATTGTTTCAACTGCTGAAGATATGGCAAAATGGATGCTTGCTCAATATCATGGGGAGCTTCTTACCTCAGAACTAATGGAGGAGTACCATACAGCCGGACAGAACGGTCCGTATGGAATGGGGTGGAATGTAGACGAGGACGAACATAGAGGACGGACCCTTTCCCACAATGGAATTTTCTGGACGTATAAGAGTGAAGAGAAGATAGATTTAGATCATCGGCTCGGCATTACCATGATGTTTAACTCGGGAATCAATACTTTTGTCGATTATGGAGCTTTTGTCGAAGGCATTGAAAGGATCATAAAGGGCGAAAAGGCCGAAGCTCCTATCTTTAACAGTAAAAAGATGGAGACCGTTATGATTTTGCTCATCATTGCGACGGGCCTTTGGGGGTTGTATACACATTTTCGTATCAGCAAGAGCAACAAGGGCATTACGGCTGGACAATTGATTTTTTCATCCGTCTGGTGGATTCTTCCTGGCTTGATTCTTGTGCTGCTTTCACCCCTAACTACATTCATGGCCGCTGGGCGAGTGGTTCCTTGGCTTGGGCTATGGACCACCATGTCATCGCTAATAATATGGCTTGTTGTAATAACGCTTGTAAATATAACAAATTGGGTATGCCAAATGAGAAGGTTTTGCCAAGTTAAGTTGGTCCAGAGTAATGTTGGGTGAGAATAACTTACTCATAGCCGATATTGACTCACTAAATCATTCCTGTATTATACCGGTTTTGGAAAAAATGAATTTCATACCAACTTCCAATCAGCTAAGGACGTGACGGGGCAGCTGCCGCTGTAGTTGTCTCCTACGAAGAACGAGGCTGCCGGTTATGGTCCGGCAGCCTTTTTTTCGTGGTACGCCCAGCATGGGCGTCATCTCTAGGGTGAAAGTCCCGAACGGGGGCTGGCGAACGCCTACCGTTAGCCAAGAGCAAGGGTGTCCACCGTGAGGTGGAATCTGAAGGAAGCTGGAGGCAA